>JBMNGX010000001.1:0-225970 GCA_050950065.1 Sphaerochaetaceae bacterium
AAACTTTTGATGAAAATAAAAAATCTATTAGTGAATTAATGGGTACTTATGCTGAATATTTGAAAACGACAGAAAAAGTCGTAAAAGGGGATAAAACAAAAGAATGGACTAAAAATTTAAAACTTGTACAAGAAAATTTTTCAAAATTGTATCAAATTTATGCTAATGAATTAAATCAAATATTAAAGACCTATCAAGATTTGAAAGACATGGGTTTAAAACCGTCAGAGTTTTTAGACTACAATCTTTTTCAACAATTATCGGGGCAAATTGTAGAAAATTTTGAACAAATGTCTTTGAGTAGCACTAAATTTACAGGTGAAAATGAAAAAATGTTCACATCTTTATTGCAGGTTCAGGGTGAATACTCCGAATCAGTTGCAGATATGGAAGAGAAAATGAATCTTGAACGTCTTAAAAAACTTCAATCCTTGCAAGAAAAAGCATTGGAAACTTACGCAGGGGAAGAAAATACAATGTTGAAGAAAAAAGCGGACAATGTAAAGAAATTGGAGGAATTGGAAGAAGAATATAATGGAAATATAACAGAGGAAAGAGCGAGAGCAATTGAATTTGAAATAAAAAATCTACAAAAAGAGCAAAAAGAAGTTGACCAAAGTTTGCAGAATCTCGAAAAATTGAGGTTTGAACACCAAAAAACAACGAACGATATTCAGCAAATGGAGAGTGAAATGCGTATCAAAATAATTGAATGGGAGATTGAACGTGAAAAATTATTAAGAGAAGATGCAAATCAAGAAAAAATTGCTGAATATGAAGAAGAACATGGCGTTTTAAGTCGAATTTTGGGTACTTATTCACAAGATATTACAGATATTAAACGGCAACAAAGACTTGATGAATTAAATTTAGATAGAGAAAGAATTTTAGATGCAACAAGAAATGCTGAATTAAGAATACAGGAATATGAAAAAGAACAAGAAACGCTAATTTCAATTATTAATAATCCAGAAATTGATGAAGCTCAAAGAATAAATGCCGAGAATAGGTTGTCAATAGTTAATGCAACAATTGAAAGCATTAAAGATGTTGAAAAGAATTTGAGTAATGATTTGATAAAAAATGACAATGAAACAAGCAAAATAAGATTAGAGAAACAAAAAGAAGAAAATGAAAAACGTGCAGAAGCGATTAACGAATCTATCAACCTAACAAGAGAACTTGTTTCACAAATTAATGCAATTTGGGACAATTATGATGCGGCAAGACAAGCCGAATTAGATAAAGAATTAGAACGTATTGAAACGTGGAAAACTGCACAGTTAGAAGCAATTGAAGCTACTGCAATGAGCGATGAAGATAGGATTGCAAAAACATCTGAAATTGAAAAAGAGGCAGCAAAAAAATCTTATGAAAATTGAAGTTGCTAAATGGCAATTGGAGGTACAAGCAGCACAACGAAAGAAAGTTATGGATGCAGCTTCGGCAACATCCTCTTATGCAGTTGCAATGATAAAAGCACTTGAATATGGAACATTAGCTCCTCTTGTTATGGGTTTAGCAACTGCTGTTTATACGGCACAATTGGCAGCAATTATGTCTCAACCATTACCAGAAAAACCAACACCGCCTCAATATGCAGAAGGAACTAATTTTCACAAAGGAGGGCTTGCAATTGTTGGGGATGGCGGAAAACAAGAAGTTATTGAGGCAAGTGGAAAAACGTTTTTATCTCCATCATCAGCCACATTGGTAGATTTGCCAAGAGGTGCAAGAGTTTATAAAGATTATAACGACTATGTTTCTAAAAAATGGGTTCAAAATAAAACAAATGGCGATACTTTTGATGATTTTGGTATAATTAATGCTATTCAAAAAAATCGTTCATCTATAAGCCTATATTTTGATAGGAATGGAATTTATCATGTTTCTAAAAATGGAATTGACAGAGATACATATATTCAAAACACATTAAAACTTTCTAAATAATGAATAGTAAATACAGGGTTGTTTTAACGTTATTTCATACAGGGGTTGGTGCAACACAACGATCATATCTTTACACTTGTAAACATATTATAGGCGGATTAAAAGAATTAGTCCTTAATTTGGAATTTGATAAAGAATATTTTTCTTATGCGTATAGACATTCGGAAACAACATTACAGTTTATTAAAGATGATATGCGTGAAATATTGAATTGTTCAACAGGAAATAATGTTGTTGATTCGGGTGGAAATAGGATACAAGACCATTCTTACATTGCTTCTGATAAAATAAATATAAAAATTATTGATAATCATACAAATATAGTGTTTTTGGAAAGTTTTTTAGATTTAAACAGACAAAAAATAACTCCATTCTACTTGGAAATACCATTAATTGAAAATGTTGATATTAAAGAAAAAATTGAAAATGAAATTTCTTATTCATTGGAAGAAATTAAAAATTCAGTTATTGAAATTGATACAACAAATTATGCCGGAAATGACGTTATTGAAGAAGCGTCTTTGCTTGGAGTTGGAATGATTGATGACAGTTGGGGAGGTGCAAGCAATATGGATTCAAGTACAGTTTATCAAGTAGGTGAAAAATGGTACTTCAAACCAAGACAATATTTAGCAGTTGAGGGACAATCCGATGTTGGCATTTATGCAAGTGGAGAAATGTGGGGAAGATATGCTGGGAAAGGGGTTATTGAAGTTTTAAGGGGTATACATGTAACAACGACAAACGTGGGGGGATTTACAATAAAAGATATGAATAAGTCTATTGTTTTAGACCTAAAAATATCATTTTATTTAAAAAGAAAGAGATTTGTAAAAGTGATGGGGACGGTATCAGCTTATAGACAATACATATTAAATCTTTATCTATCAACTTACGATGAATATTCAAATAATACAACAACTGTTTTGGTAAAGGCAATTAGTGTTCGTTTAGAGGGAGAATATGAAATTTATGAAATAAACGATTTTCCATATAGAAAAGTTTTAAATTTCAACAGTTCAGCACCTCTGCCTTATAATATAAGGGGATATTTTACAATAAGATTTCCACAAGATATAGAAAAACCAACCCAAGTAGATACCTCATTGGGGGATGAGGCTTATAAGTATGATTTTTATGTTGTTGAAAACACAGTAACAACAAAGGGATATTCTTTTAGGTGTGATGCGATAATAGATGCGGCTTGCAACTCAAAAAAAGATGCAAAAAATAAACTTTTCGGAATACGACTTTTAGATTACCTTTCTTTTATTGCAAATAAAGTAGGGGTCAATGTTTCATATCCAACCTTAATCGATTATGGTTTAAACAATATCCTTTATTCAAGTGAGAATTTATTAAATTTTAGCGAAAGGCAAATTTCGGATGATAAATATTTGGAAAAAATAGAAAATTGTAGCCTAAAAAATATTTTAGATTGGCTAAATACACAATTTTGTTTATCAATTTATATTGATAAAAACAATAAATTGACACTTACAACAAGAGATTATTTTGTAAATTTAGCTTTGGGAGGAAAAGGAATGATTGATGTAAATAGGGTTATAGAAATAATGCCTCAAAAATTTATAAAAAGGATTTATGCAGGAAGTGTTCGTCATGAGGTGCAATTTGCATCAAACAAAGAAAGCACAAACACAGAATGTACTTGGGAACTTGAAACGGAACTTGATGGAGCTGAATTAAATATTTTATGTCCAATTTGTACAGACCCACAATTTATTGATTGGATGTTAATGGCAAAGACAATAACAGGGGACAAAAAATGTTTAATTGAAACAATTACAACAGGAAACACTGTTTCATTGAATGTTGTTAAACCAACAAAAATAACTCCTAATAAAACCGGAGAAACAATATCCAATCCATTCCCGAATTTTACAAATTTTACAACAAGAAATTTTACTAATGTATTTTTATCTCCATTAGCTCAATTTGAACGTTGGCGAAGATATATAACAACTCCGCCAAATAACCTGCAATATAAAATGATAAAATGTGATACAAATTTTATTAATGTAATTCCCAGATTCTTAATGCTAATTCAATTTCCTTACATGAAAATATATAAATATAATGGGCTTAATGTATATTTCAACAATTCAAATACAATTGTAGGTGGATTCCCAAATTCAACAACAAATGTAAGAGTAGGAGTTAGAAATTATGACCAAAACGGACACTTATTGCCATTGAAGTTTAAAGTTGAAACTCCAATTTATTCTCAATTTTTACAAGCAAGAAGAAAAGCGATAGCAAGATTCACATACAACGGGAAAACGATTATAGGCTATCCTAACGTTGTCAAAACTTTTTTCGGTGAACAAGTACAAGAAATAGAAATTGAGGCAATAGAAACGTCAACAATAACAAATATTAACGATTTAATAGAATAAAGCTATGATTATTTTTCCAAAATTCAATCCGATAGAATTTCGTTACACTCATTTTGAGGAAAATTACGAAAAAGATTTTACAAACTATAATACTTGTAGAGATAATTTTATAATTGGCGAAAATGAAAAGATTTCTTTTTGTCTATTTGTAAAAAGTGCAATAATGGGAGAATTTAGAGTTTATGTACTTGATGAAAATGGAACGCAAATTGACCACACAGCAACTCATTTAGTTACCGCAGGTAATTTTTATTCAGCGGAAGTGCCAATGATATACGGAATTGGTAAATTTTGGATAAAAATCTTATGGATAGACAATTTAGAGGGTATTGTAAATTATTATTCTGAAAAAAATTGTTTGTACCGATAATTTGCAATATACAAGGTTATTATCGTGGAAAAAAACGGGCAAATGGTTAGGATATAACCTTGACCAACTTTATACCAACAACAACTCTTTTGTTTTTTCCAAACGTTTGGATATTGCAACATATAAGAATAAAACATTTGGTGTTAATAATATAATTTTCGATAATGGTTGGGGGAGACATGAAATTGTTGATACATACCCAATTTCGCTAAAAACATTGAATATCGGATATATTTATGGATTGAATGAATATACACAAGAGTTAATGTCTCTTATGCGTTCAATGGATTATTTTGCATTAGATGATGAAATATTACAAATTACTGAAAATACTGAATTTGAATTAGTTGAAAGCGATGAATTTGATGATAGAAAAGGCGTAATACTTTCAAATTTATCCCCTTATAAAAATGAATACAATGCAAATTTATTCTATCAACCTGCAATAGATTCTTTAATTGCGGACGGGGTTTGGATTTTACAGAGCGGAGTTTGGAACGCCAATGGCGTTTGGTTGTCAAATGGAGTTTGGGTTGCCTAATTATTAGCCGTCATATTTCCATAATCCTTGTTTAGGCATTTTTCACTACAAAATCCAATATAAGCAGTCGTGCTATGTTCAACTCCACATTGAGGACAACACGAACTGCTAACATTAAATAAAAGCAATTTCTGTTTCAACTCAAACGAGCGTTTCCAATACTGCTTTCTGTTCCCGTAATAAGTACCATCTCGTTCATTGTCTGCTATCAATGTTGCAAGGTGGTTTAATTCTGCTTTTGTAAATTTTATTGTTTCCATATTAAACTGCTTTTATTTGCAAACCGTTAGATTGCTATTTTTATTGTAAATTCAAGCAAATCTAACAATTCAGCCGTTTGTAATTTCTTTAATTTCATTCTATTGGGTGAACATTCTTTTTAACAGAGGCGCTACGAATGTTACTCATCACCCTGTTTTGTTGTAAAATCTCACGACTTACGTTTAAAGGAAGATCTTCACTGTCGATAACTCCTCTAACAAACCTTAAGTAAGTTGGTAAAAGCTCTTTTTCATCGTCGGTGATATAGACTCTTTTGACATAGAGTTTCACCCCCGGTTGGTAATCGGCGTTATATAAATCAAATGGGGCTTTAGATGGGATATAAAAGAGTGTTGTGTAGTTTTGAATCCCTTCAGCTTGAGTGTGGATATAGTAAAGGGGATCTTCACTATCGTAAGTGGTGTTTTTATAAAACTCATTGTAATCCTCAGCTGTTAATTCACTCTTACTTCTTCTCCATAAAGCTGCAGCGCTGTTGACTTGTTCTACTTTGGCCTCTTTGCCTTTCTCTTTCCCCTTATCATCGTATTGGGTCTCTTCATAAGCTAAGAAAATCGGAAAAGCGATGTGATCAGAGTATCTTTTAACTAGATTCTCTAGCGTCCATCTGTTGGTGTACTCTTCCCCATCTTCATTTAAGGTCAATGTGATGGTTGTACCTTGGCTCTCTCTTTGGGATTCTTGTAGAGTAAAAGAGCCTTTTCCTGTTGATGCCCAAGCCCAAGCTTCGTCACTGCCTGCCCTTTTGGAGACAACTTCAACATGGCTAGCAACCATAAAAGAGGAATAAAATCCAACACCAAATTGTCCAATGAGGTTGGAGTCTTGTTTTTGCTCATCACTTAAGTTCTTTAAAAAGTTTTTAGTTCCTGAGCGGGCAATTGTCCCTAAATCATCGGCCAAGTCGGCTTTACTCATCCCAATTCCGTTGTCGCTAATAATCAATAGCTTCTCTTTCTCTGTATCAACAAAAGAGATATCGATTCTTGGGTCGTACTTTAAGTCTTTAAAATTTTCATCTACTAAAGTTAAGTATTTAAGTTTGTCTAAAGCATCTGATGCATTACTAATTAACTCACGTAAAAATATCTCTTTATGAGAATAAAGTGAGTGGATAATCAAATGCAGCAGTTCAGACACTTCGGTCTTAAATTTCTTTCGTTCCATGAGGTCCTCCAATTTATATATACCACTAAATAAGGTAGCTAAATTTAACCTCTTCGGCAATCAATAGATTAACATTTTGATAATTCTGGGGTATTGTTATGTATGCGTTTTACACAACCATCGTCAGCTAGGACACTTAATAGACTTAGAGCTCTTAATTTGATTGCAAATAATGATAATTTATCTAGAGCAGATATAGCTCGTCATCTAAATTTAAATAAGGTTAGTACCAGTGAAATTGTTAATCAACTTATAAAAGAAGAACTGATTTATGAAAAAGGGTTAACAACTACTGCTGTTGGTAGGCCCCCTACAGCTCTTCTGTTAAACAAAGATTCTCAAATGGTATTAGCTATAGAATTAACTAGTAGAGCTACTAACGTTGCCCTGGTTAACCTTAAAGGGGAGCTTTTAAGATTCGAGCGCCAACCTCCTTTAAAAGAACCCACTAAAGAAGTTCTTGCTGCAACAATTATAAACTTAGCAAATAAGTTCACCTCTAAAATGAGAGAAAGTTCTTTAATAAAAGCTTTAGCAATCTCTTTAAATGGTGAAGTTGATAACCAACAGGGAACAATCATCAGTCACTTTGAGTGGGACTTACATCACTTTAATTTAGCAGAAGTTCTAGCAATGCATTTGGATTATCCCATTATCTTAGAGAATAACGTTAAAGCGATGGGTCTAGGTTATAAATGGTTTAATACAAAAGAGAACAACAAAACATTATTTGTTAATTGGGCTGATGAGATTCAAGTAGCTTATTTAGATGGGGGAAATATCCTTTTAGATAATAGTTTAATTGCCCACATTCCAATGGCTAATAGTGGAGTTTGTCGTTGTGGAGCTGTTGGTTGTTTAGAGACCCAAGCTGCAGGATGGTCTTTCTTAGAGACCTATTCCGAAGCTACCAATTTAAAAGAGCTAAACACTCTTTCTAAAACAGATAGTAACATAGAAAATGATATTTTAAATGGTAGTGAATATTTAGCTTTAGCTTTAATTTATACTGCCTCTTTAGTAAGGCCCAAAAAGATTCTAATCAACACAATCTTTGATCAAAGGTTCTTCAACTCCCTAAAAGCTACTTTTGTGAGAAAAGCTCCTAAAGAGCTTAAGCAAATAGAGTTAGAACTAACTCCTTATAAAGAACAAATAGGGATTATGGGGACTGGGGCTTTAGCATTAGATCAAATAATATTTAGACGCTCACTAGTTGAGCAAATAAAAACCGCTTCCCTTTGAGGGGGAAAGCGGCACCTCCTTCAGAGCATAAGGAGCGACCTTATGCCTCCGCTCTGCACTATTAGCGCAGAGCAACCACGGTACACATTATTACACGTCTTGAGAGAGAAGGAAAGGGGGAAACCCTTAAATATTAAGAATTTGAAGTTAATTCAATCAATAGAAGAGAACTTAGTCAGCATTTAAGGATATGGTAATATTTGATTCGTATGTATTGGTTGCAGCAGCTCTTAAAGCTGTTGCTCTACCATCATCTGTCAAAGCAACGCTGAGTACTTTGTTGATTAAAGTAGAACCACTTTTTAAAGAAGAGATAATAACAATCTCCTCCCCACTAGATCTTTGAGTTAATGAAGAGCTATCGCCTAACTCATCTCTTTCTATTAAGACATAGGCAATTTCATCTGAGATAAGTGGGTTTGGACTTTGTAATGGATTGTAATCGTATTGAATAGCAAACCTAGTTTGTTGAACAGGTGGATTGTCTATTTTCAAAGTCCACGTACCGATATCAACACCTCTAGATCCAGGCATTATCTCATCTGATAAAAGGTTAATTGATTCAGGATGCAAAGGTTCTACATTGAAATAGATTTCATCTTGGATAAAACCCGAAAAAGTAATCTCACCAGTTCTTCTAACAGGCTCCACCCCAAACGATGAAGATAAAACAAAGAGAATTAATAATGTAACTAAAACAAGAATTCTCTTATTCATAACAAACCTTCTTTCTCAAGTTACAACCAAGCACCCCGAACAGGGGTGCTCAGGTGTTAAAAAGCCATATATTAAAGATTAGTGGTAAGATTTAAAGTAATGGTTGATGTAAAGTCTGTTGCAGGATCCAACAAAGTAGGATCTTCATCTTCAACTAACTTAACTCTTACGTACCTCTTAGCAGTAGTTTCCCCTTCTCCAGCGACAAATTCAGTACTTTCTCCTGTTCCTTTATCAACACCACCACTACCAGTAGCATCAGTATGAACAACGATTTTATATTCGAGGGACTGTGTTGTGCTAGCACTCTCTAAATCACCATATGTATAAGTAACTTTATAACCCTCATCACCGACGTGCGCATAAGTACTAACTACCCAGTTACCTATTAATACTCCATTGCCATCTTCTTGAAAATCTGAATTTCCAACTATATCGATAGGCTCAGTTAATGTTTGATTAACATCCAATTCTGCTAATTTTTCTGGGCTGAGAATATAACCAGTTACATTCAATGTATTACTGTTTTCAACTATGCCATCATTAGCAAAAAGAAATGCTCCACCAACAATTGCAAATGCAATTAAAAGAACTAATACTTTTTTCATAATCTCACCTCTCTACAGTCAATTACTGTTAATAATAATATATACATAGATGTAACTTATGTCAACAGAATAGATACAAAAAATGTAAATATGTAAAATTTTAAAGAAAAACAATTATAAACCATTGTCTTACAATAAATTATAATAAATTATGGTTTTCTCTGCATATGACATCTGAAAGACATTTAGCAATTAAATAACTAAATTAAGCCCAATTTTAACCAAAAATTGACAAAAAAGAGTTTTACACTATGTCATATGAGAATTTTAATTAGTAATTAAAGTAAGTTGTATTTCAGTTGTGTAGTTATCAAATGGAGGATAAGTGTTGTCATCTATTCTTTTAATGAAGACAGATCCATTATTGTTTTCTTCGGAGTAAGTACCATTAACTTTAACTAAAGTAGCAAAGTTTGTTCCATTTTCAATAGTAGATTCACCATTATTAATAACATATGGAATTTTAATATCTACACCACTTACATTACCAGTAAAGACAGGATTGCCTTCAACATCTAGGTAAGTAGCACTAAGGTCTAATTGTAAAGTTAAGTCAGCAGAACTATTAGCAGCAACAGCCCATGTGCCAACTTCTACTCCTGGTCCTTCAGCATCAACAAGGATATCACCTTCATCTAATCTTAAGGACTCATCCCCGCTAAAATATCCAGTTAAATCAAACAGAGATTTAGATTCAATTGTCCCTACAAGGTTTAAAGTACTAGTTCCTATAGCACCACTTAAAGAAATAAGAGGTATTAAAACTAATAGGATTACTAATACTTTCTTCATCTAAATCTCCGTTTAAATTGTGTAAGAAAAAACCCTCATAAGAGGGCTTTTTCATTTATAAAGATCTTACAATCTTAGTTGGCTGTAATTGTAGCAGTAATGCTAGCCTCGTATTCGCCTTCGGGAAGCCATAGTCAGCATTGCATCACCAAAACTAACCTGCAATGCATAAGTAGCCCACTTCTCTCCACCGCATTGTACAGCTTAATAATTCTAAATCATCATATGAGTTTTCGCAGAAGGTAAGGAGCACCAGCTGACCAAGTACAAGCATTTGCTGCATGTAAATGTTTACATCTGTCTTTGCTAAAAACAACTCATAAGGGACGTTAACCGCATTGGACTACCAGTCTCAAGAGCAAGTGGTCCCCGCATATTGTAATTTTAACACCAAGTGCACTATTAGATCAAAGAATAATAGCCAACTAATATCATGAGTGTCATATCAAACCATGATAGACTTCTCGACTATTATTTGCCAATCAGACATTCCTGACCATAGTAAAGTCCTACCTAGTGAATTACCACTAGCTTCCTCAACACTAGCTTCACCATAAAACCCATGAACAGTGTACCCTATCACAGAGGACTTGAAGCGTCAATGTAGCATCACCTGCTAACACGGTTCATCATCTGCAAAAACAAATCCTGCTACTAATAGGACTAGTAAGATTGTAAGTAATTTTTTCATTTTATTTCTCCTTTCGGTTAATCTTCTTTTTATCATCAATAGTAGAATACTAAAACTTTCAACTTATGTCAATAGAATGTTTAACTTTTTATCAAATAATTTTATTTATTTTTGATAAATTATTTAATTTGTTATCATAACAATTTAACTTGTAACTATTTTTTCTATCTTATGACATTTTAGTTGAAACATATTCCTTTTTATTAATATTTTTGTTTTTTCTTAGTTTTTTTTGCTTTTTTAGTTACACCTTATGTCAACTCTTTAGTTCAAATAGCTGGCTAAAGAGTCAGCGTAGAGCTCTAAAACTTCTCCAAGTTGTTGAGATGGGCGAATAGAACTCTCTTTTCCAGCCAGATGGACAATGCCACTAACAGGTTGATTTGCCCAAGCTAAATCGGCATGCATCCCTAAAGGAATATGGATTAATCCCATAGTTTGAGAGTAGTGAACCATTGAGTCAATACAATAAGCACCTTCAGCAATACTGTGATCACAACTGGTAAAACAGGCAAAGTAACGCCCACTTAACTCTCTAGATTCAGCTAGTCTATAAGTTGAATCCATAAAAGCTTTCATCTCGGCACTCACATTACCAAAAGTAGTGGGAGAGCCTAAAATAATCATCTTACTTTTTAGAAGTGTTGACTCATTAGCAACTGGAAGAGCCTGAATATCTTCATAAAAATCGTTAGCAGCATCACTTTTGTTTGCCCAAATGTGTAAATCTGCATCTTCAACCCTATATAAACGAGCATCAACATTACGCTCTTGCAAGCAACTCTTGTAGATAAGTTGCAATTATATAACTGTTACCACTAACACTATGAACTACGATTGAACACCTTTGCATATTTTTTCCCTCCAATTACTAATTAATATAGTAACACAATCGTCTAACACCAAGCATTAAATAAACCTTCACGCTTAGTTAAAAATATCTTCGTTTTATAAGCATCACTTAGAATCTCTTCAGTTAACACTTCTTCTTTAAGACCATCTGCTAAAATCTTCCCATCTTTTAAAATAATTACTCTGTTTATCTCTTCAATTATTTCAGATAAATCGTGAGTTACTAAAATTACAGTCTTTCCCTCTTTAACAAAGTCTTTCATTGATTGACGGTATAAAGATCTAGAAGGCATATCTAAATTGGAAACTGCCTCATCCAATAACATCACCGATGGATTGTGAACTGTAGCTCGAGCTAATAAAACTCTTCTAGCCTCTCCTGAAGAGAGAGTTCGCATAGCGCCTATTTTTTAAATGCTCTATTTTTTGCTCTTTAAGTTTCTCTAAAGCCTTTTGCTCCATCTCAGTTGTTACCTGGTGGTGAAAATCTAAACCAATACTGCTAAAGAAACCTGAAAGAACTATGTGAAGCACTGGATAATTAGTAGTAACTAAATATTGTAAAGCTTGAGAGACAATTCCCATCCTCTTTCTAAGTTCTAAAACATGCCATCTCTCTTGCCCAAAGAGTATTCTTTTGGTGATAGGAGAATAAAGAGGGTGGACCTCTAAACTAAGAAGTTGGACTAAAGTAGATTTACCCGCCCCGTTAGAGCCAATAATAGCTACATGCTCATTCTTATTAATAGTGAGATCTATATTATCGATTATGGGTTTACCTTCACGCCGTACAGTGACGTTGTTTAAGGATATTATTCTCTCCATTAAATAAATATAAAGAGGATGAGGTATTGTTGCAATAACATTAAGCTAGTGAGAGAGCTCTAGATTTATCTATTTGGCTAGTTATGCGCTGTTTTAAATCGGTTAAGCTAACTAGAACTAAAGCAACAGCTAAATCTGTTTGCCCATTTTCTAAAGCTTCAGCGATATAAAAATATTCACGCACCTTCTTTTCACACTCGTGGTTAGTCAATTGACTGAAAGCCAATGAATCTTCTAATAGTGGTGAAAGGTTCTCATAAATAGCATCTAAGATGATGTTTCCGTTGGAACGCACTAGTTGGCGGTGGAAATCTCCCTCATGACGTCTAAAGCGCTCCATTGCATGGGGCTCTTTTGATTCAATATTGGAAATCTCTTTTTCCATCCCTTTTGCAGATTCAAAAAGACCACTGAACAACTTCATCTCTTTTCTCATTTCTGGAAAAGTCGCGTGCTGCGGAGACTTCAACACTGGTTAAAACTTGAACCAAGTCGAGCATCAACTTAATATCGGTAGAACCACTACGCAAGATCGAGTTAGTCATCGACTCAACAAACTGATCTAAGTTATTACTTTTGACAGTTGCCCTTCTTCCTTGGCTAATAGACAAAAGTCCTTTAGCTTCAAGATTTTTAAAAGCTTCTCTGATGGATCTAGAGGATGCTCCAAAGGCTTTTCCTAATTCTTGTTGCGAAGGCAATAGCTGTCCTGCAGTCAATTGCTTAGTTAAAATCAAATCTTCTAAATAGTTTGCAATTCTCGCAGACTTTGTTCTTCCATAAAGCTTCTGCTTTGATACTTGCTCTAAATTTACCAATTGATGTCTCCTACCACTTATGACAGATTTTATAATAGAGTTGTCATAAGTAGACAAAACTAGTGTAGTACATATAACAAAATGGGTCAAGTACTACTAAAAAAGTAATATCTGGTGTCAGAAGTATGGGTTATAATGTGACATCACTGTACAATTACAGATTCTAACTTGGTCCTTATGGCAGTTAAGTGAACTAAAGTTAAAGCAACAGCTAAATCTGTTTGACCTTGCTCTAAAGCTTCAACTAAGTAGCGGTGTTCTCTTGTTGCTTTCTCCAATTCAATGTAGTTGTTGGTTATTTGATCCATGCTTTGATACAGAAGTGGGGAGAGGTTTTCATATATAGCAGTAAGAATTACGTTTTCGTTTGAATCAATTAAAGTTTTATGGAAATTAAAATCGTGTTGGTTCCACTGACCAAAAGCATCACTCTCTCCTGCTTCAACTCTTGGAAGCAATTGTTCCATTTTGGATGTGAGGTTATCTAATGAACGGACCAAGATATTTCTGTGGTCACTTCTACTAAGCTCCCTGGCTGCAGAAACTTCAACAGTTGTTCTAACTTGCATCAAGTCCATCAACAACTTTTTATCTGTTGTGTGTTTGCTTATAAGGGTGGAAGACAAAGAGGCTACAAACTGTTCTAAGTTGTTTGATTTTACAACTGCCCTTTTTCCTTGGCTCACTTCAAGCAACCCTTTTGCCTCAAGTTGCTTAAATGCCTCTCTTATAGAACGGGATGAGGCGTTGAACTCATCAGCTAACTCTTGTTGTGAAGGAAGTGGCTCTCCAGCTTTATATACTTTGTTGAGGATCATCTCCTCAATCTGTCTTGCAATTTGGGCGCTTTTTGTTTCTGAACTAAATGAAGTAATCATATCTTTCTAGCTCCTTTTCTTATACATATATATTGTCATATTTTTCAGAAAAAAGATATATAGTTGTAACATCCAACATAACTTCTTACTTTATTGATAATCTTTTGACATAAGGCCAAATTCAAACCTTATGACTACAGCTAAATTTGTCCATAAAACCCCCATCTTTACCATATATAGGGGAATAATATTAAAATCATTACCACAACTATTGACATAAGTGGCTTCCTATTGTTATATTTCTCTTATGAGAAACGGCAAAAACTGGGGAGCAACTCTCCCTTTTAGTAAATATTTTTTCTCGAAATTTGTTATATTGGTAACAATTTTGTTACTTTTTGTACCCATTTCATATATTTTTAGCGCTCAATCACTAGATTCGGAGACAATTATCCTAACTACAAGTGTCCCTGTAGAGTCAACTTTCAACATAACTTACAACGGCTCTCCAGTTGAAGGCACAACAATAAACTTCACTTTGGGAGAGCCATTAGTCTTACGATATCACCTTCAATCAACTAGCACTAACACAATACAATTGAAAGTAACTAGTGCAAATGCCAGTGGAGTAAACTTCAGACTTAAATTTACTGGTGCTACGTACTACATCCCTTATGATTTATATGTAGATTACCAAGGGAATAATACAAAAGGGAATAAAGCCAACAGTGGTGCTTTTGCAAACTTTACCGCAAGCAGCTATGAAGATTTAAGTGGAAACATCACCATTGAGACAACTGATGGTGGATATACTGCAGGTAGTTACCAAGACACAATAACCTTTGAAATTAGTGGAATGTAGAGAATAATCTTTGTAAAACTCCTATTGCCACGAGTTTACTACGCCCTTAACTAAAGAGCTAAAGCTCTCTTTTACCCTCTTACTAGTTTCTAATACATCTTGATGGTCTAATACCTCATCTAAAACACCAGAGGCCATATTAGTTAAACAAGAGATTCCCAAAACTCTCATTTTAGCGTGGCGAGCTGCAATAACTTCTGGTACAGTTGACATCCCTACAGCATCAGCACCTAAAACCCTAGCAAGCCTAACTTCAGCAGGAGTTTCATAAGAGGGTCCTGTAAATAGTTGATAAACACCCTCTTTCAAATCTATGTTGAGCTTTTCAGCCTCTGCTTTAGCCATCTTTCGAAGATCTAAATCGTAGGCATTGCTCATATCAAAAAACCGCTCTCCAAGTTGATCAATGTTTATTCCTCTTAGAGGGTTATCAGCGATGAGTTTTATGTGATCGCTAATTAACATCAAATCCCCAGCTTGCCACTTCTCATTTACACACCCAGCAGCATTGGTAACTAAAAGGTTTTTTATCCCCATGACAGCAAACATTTGGATTGGAAAGACCACCTTATCCATAGAGTGTCCTTCGTAGTAGTGAAACCTTCCTTGCATTGCAACTACCCGCTTACCACTAAGATTTCCCACAACAAGTTGTCCTGCATGCCCTGCAACTGTTGTTTGAGGGAAGTTTGGAATATCTTTATAAGGAATTATAATTTTATCAGAAAAGGTGTCTGCTAAATCTCCAAGACCGGAACCTAACACTATTGCCAAAAAAATTGGCTCTTTTCCTGCTTGTTCTAAAACATAAGAAGCTGATTGGTTTAATTGCTCTATCATTAGAAAACTCTCCTATGATAGATAGAGTAACTCACAATTTATCTAAGGGCAATTCTAGTTAACTTTTATATGATGAGCTATAGCTCATATAGTACAAAAAAATACCGCCCGTTTTGCATAGGCTAATCGGACGGTTTATATTAACTTTTAAAAAAATCTAATTAGTAGTTATATGGGCAACAACTGTTGCTGTGTAGGTACCTGAGGAAACATAAACTTCTTCTTCAAATTCAAAAAGAGCTTCCAGCTTTAAGATAGCCCATTTTATACTATTACTATTTGTTGAGAAGATGACTGGAGTAAAACTAGCTCCACCAGAGGAGACTTTGGTACCAGAAGTACTCATATTAAAACCGCCTATTTGCTCATACCCAAAGCCCCATGAAACAGTATCGGCATTCGCTCCCACCCCATCTTGAATAAAGTCAGTAACTTTAAATGAGACTGTAAAACCAGTTGGAGCGTTTCCAAGGAACATATAATAACCAATATCGTAATCAGGATCACCAAAATCAAAATCTCCTATGTCATTGTAGTCAATTGTATTGTCTTTAGCATAGCTAATAGGATTATAATTTCCATCAAACTCATCTGAGTTTCCATGTTGATTTATTAAATATCCAAAAATATCAATTGGTTCTAAAACTCCTGAATCCCCAGCTGGTGGAATTTGTGTTGAAAACCCATGCATGACGATATCTCTAACTTTAGTTTGCAAAGTTAAGGTTGCATTTGCTACAGGTGATGTATCTGCAAAAAGCATAGGTAGGACAAGCATTGTTATTAAAATGATTATTATAGTTCTTTTCACACTTATCTCCTTGTCTACCTTAGTAAAACTAATATAACTTATGTCAAAGCATGTGTCAACACCTTTGATGCTTTTATATAATAAAATTGTTCTTACAACTTTCTTTATTTAGTCAACTTTATGTTTAGCAAGCATTTAATTCAATTATTAGGAAAAGCAACTTATGACACCTTACTCAATTAAAGAGAGAGTAGGCTGACTAAATGTGACAGATCTTAGATTATCATTGAGAATTTTCTCCATGTATGGGCGATCTAAGTCCAGTTTATAAGCTAAATAAACCAATAATTCTTCAGTTAAGATGTTTTGTTCATGAAATAGGTAGATAAGAGCTTTCTCTGCTAGCTTGCCAACTTTTAGACTATTTAGATGAGATTCATTCTTCTCATTTTTGATGCTTTCATAAAGTAGTGAGTTTTCGATTGATTCTTTTAGAGCCTTCAATTCCTTTACTAAAGGGTCAATTTCATTTTTAAGTGCTTTTTCACCTAGCGGTTTTAAAGTTAAGAAAGTGTACTCTTTTGCAGGTAGGTAGTGGTGCTCTTCACATCTTGCACAGTAGTTAGGATAATCGGGGCTATCTACAACACTATCTCCTCCAACAATTATTAGTGAATCAAAGTACAAAGCAGGACACTCTGTGCCATCCACTAAGTAGTAGCGGTAGGTGTAAAAAGCCTCATTTAAACAATCGGGGTGTTCACAATAGGCACTAACTGGAAGAACATCTGTTGCAATATCTAACATTAAACGTGCTGTTGTATTAAAAATGTCGCGCCTAAAATTTAGTATAAGGGTTGGGAAGATAAAAATAACACCTCTACTAACAGAGTGTTTTTGCACAACGTAGGCAATTCTCTCATCGTAAAAAGAGCCCTCATCTATTATAAAGGTACCCACTGTTGGATTAGCTTCAATAACTTTTTCTAAATCAAAAGAGTCTTTAATCGTTGCTATGTTATCTCCACATTGAATGTAACCACCTCTGTAAGCTAAAGCATCATCGGGGTACTCTTTAAAGCGCTCTTTATCAACTACAGATCTGATGAAAAAGATATTGCGGCGATCAGCACCACTTGTTGTAGTTTGATCTTTTATTAAAGAACTTTTATTTCTAGCAACAATTGCATCTCGCCAAATTCTGGCAGCGAATTCAGTTTTACCAGATCCCATTGGTCCAATAATTAAAATTCTTCTAGAGGCAGTTTTAAAATCAAAATGGGTGTAGGTAGATTCTATCCTTAAGGTGGGAAACCCTAAGCTCTTTAGAAAGTTATCTTTTTTAACATCAGAGAGTTCCATCTGATCTCCTTTGACTTGATTTTTGTCGAAGTGCAATGTAGTGTCAACACCATGATACTAGAAAAAATAGCTGACAATTTTCTTTTTATTTTAATCGTTATCCTTTTAGTGAACATCTTTCAAAGAAAGTATGTTCCTAAAAGCAATAATAAAAGAAAGGCAACTCTTTTTATTGCTGTTCTCTTTTTCATTTGGCAATTAACAATAGCCGTCATCTTACAACAAGGATGGCCTCACTATTTAGCAATAGTAACATTGTTAATACCTATAGCGATAGCTTATGCCTTTCAAGACAGAATCTTTATTTTCAAAACAAAGTGTGCTAGTTGTAATGCTAAACTTCCTTTTGAAGTAACTTTATATTTTGATGACAACCTTTGTTACGATTGTCGCCCTAAAGAGTATAAAAAACCAATAGAAGCAACTGATGTAGATCAAATTGATTGGGAAAACTGGCCCATCACCGACGATGCAGTTCTTTGTTACATCGTTGATCGCCAAAAAGAGCAAGTTTTACTTATCAACAAAAAAAGTGGCTTTGGAGAAGGGAATGTAAGTGCCCCAGGGGGACACATTGAAGAGGGCGAGAGCCCTATGGAAGCTGCTATTAGAGAAGTTAAAGAGGAAGTTAACTTAGAAGTTGCCGATTTAGAGTATCGAGGATTACTACAGTTCCAATTTGATGATGGAATGGCTATGAAAGGACAAGTCTTTTTTACCTCCACTTTTAGTGGAGAGTTGAAAGAAAGTGATGAAGCAAAGCCATTTTGGTGCCCAATAGAAGAACTTCCTTACGACAGAATGTGGGAAGATGATATTTTATGGCTCCCTATGGCCCTAGAGGGGAAAGTCTTTGAAGGTAGATTCATCTTTAAAGATAATAAAATGGTTAGCCATTCGGTGTTTGAGGTGCAATGAGATTAGCTTTAGGGTGTTGGTCCTTTGGAGGCAATCTCTGGGACCAAGACTATAAAGATTCAATTAAAACTATCCACTGGGCAATAAGAAATAACATACGCCATTTTGATAGTGCCCAAAATTATGGCAAGGGCATTAGTGAACAAATTGTTTCTCAGCAGCTACGCCGCTTTTCCAACCAAATAAATAGAAAAGAGTTCACAATTGCAACTAAAATTCTACTTCCCCCTAGTGCCTCTCAAATCCCCTCTTTAGTTAATAAGTCTTTAAAAAGAATGAACACTTCTTCTATTGACCTCTTATACATCCATTGGCCCTCTTCTAAAAAAGAGATTAATCCCTACTTAGTTGAACTAGATAAACTAAAAAAAGAAAACGTAATTGGCTCAATTGGAGTTAGCAACTTCCCTTTAAAATTACTAAAAGAGGCAACTGAAGTTACTAAGATTGATTACTCTCAATTTCACCACTCTTTATTGTACTCTCGTCCATATTTTAAGCAAAAAGAGTTTTGTATAGATAACAACATAAAGATGGTTAGCTACAGTCCACTAGCAGTGGGTCTTTTAGGTGGCAAATACAAAAAAGTTGAAGATTTAAAAGAGAATGATTGGCGGAAGATGTTGTTCCCATTTGAAAGTAGGTACAACACTTCTTTTAACGAACTGTTAGATTTAGTTGATGAAATTGCCACTAAAAATGGTGTTGATAACGCCACCATTGCTTTAAGTTGGGTATTAAGACATCAAATAGATATTGTTCTTAGTGGCTCACGAACTAAAGAGCAACTTGAAAAAACCATTAACTCTTACAACTTTGTCCTTAATGATGATGATTTTAAGAGTCTAAATAGCGCTAGTGCCTCTTTTAATGCTCTTTTAGATGAAGATGTTGACAATTTTTTCTTTCATAAGTGGTAAGATAGAGTTATGAGAATCCCTTTAGAAGAGAAAACAGTAGAAATATTTGTTAAAAAATCGCGCTTTATTGCTATTGCTAAACCAATAGCCTCTGTTACTCAAATTAAAGAGAATATAACTGCTACTAGAAATGAACACCCTCACGCAGCTCATGTAGTGCACGCTGCTGTAGTTGGTAAAAAAGGGGATCAATTTAGTTACAGTGATGATCAAGAACCTAAAAACAGCGCTGGTAGACCTGCTTTTGAAGTTTTAAAAGGAAGTGGCATCACCAACATCCTTGTTATGATAATCCGCTACTTTGGGGGAACCTTATTGGGAACTGGGGGCTTAGTGCGAGCCTACAGCGATGCAACTAGGGAAGTTTTACAAGTTCTTAAAACTGAAAAGCTAATTGAAAAAAGTAGTTTAACAATAATCATTGGTTATGAGTTTT
This sequence comes from Sphaerochaetaceae bacterium, assembly GCA_050950065.1. Classification (GTDB taxonomy): domain Bacteria; phylum Spirochaetota; class Spirochaetia; order Sphaerochaetales; family Sphaerochaetaceae; genus JBAYOE01. Next base: position 20,183 of record JBMNGX010000001.1, read on the forward strand.
ATGAACAAGCTAAACTGATCTTTGAAGAAAATGATGCATCTATGGATGAGAAGTTTGAAACAGATGTAACTATTGAACTAACTTTACCAACAATTAATGTTGAAAAAGTTAAAGAGCAGATTATAAATTTAAGTAACGGAAAAGCTATAATCAAATAAGGTTGTTATCTACTCGTTCAATAAATCTTATTGCTATAGAGAGAACTCTTTTAACTGCCTCTTTTTCAATTCTTTTAGGTAAATCTTCTTTAGTGTGTAAGGGGACATTTTTATCATCGTAATCAAAGCCAATTAAAGTAGTTGCTTCATACCCCTCTTTAGCAGCAACAGAGGCATCTGTTGCGCCCCCTAAAAAAGGAATTGGTTGACTAAAAGTTTCATAACCCATCGACTTAGCAACCTCAACACAGCTAGTGGCTATCTGTTGAGAGAGTTTAAGAGTTCCGTTGATATCACTAGTTAAAAATGAGAGATCTTTAGCATTGTAAATAGAATCAACATTGAAGTTATAAACAGTGCCACTAAATAAATCTCTGTTTGTTTTATAAAAGTAGCGTGACCCTGCTAACCCAACTTCTTCCCCATCAAAAGAGGCAACTATTACTTTGGTATGTTTTAGCCTCTTTTCATTAAAGTATTTGGCTATCTCTAATCCCATTGCACTGGAGATTAAATTATCACCAGCACCAGAAGAGTGTTCTTTTAAATGGTATTTAAAAAGTTTCACAACCCAATACAAAGCTACTGTTGCAACTATTAACAAAGGATAAATAATCCACTTTTTAGAAAGGTTGAAGCTTTGAAATAAGCTTAGAGCAATTAAAGCTACATAAGAGACAAAGGCTATTATTCTATTTTGTTTCTCTTTTTCATCACTATTAACAATTGGGCTACTGTCGTGATGAGAACTAAAGATTACTGTTTGATAACTTTTCTCACTACTTTCAATAACTGCATATACATTAGCCCCCTCCTCTAAAGGAAAAAGGCGATTAATTACCTCTTTGTATAAAACAAATTGACTACCACTAACTACAAGAGAAGTAATTAATAAAATAGAGGGGATAAAAGGAATTGATAGCCACATAAAAATAAGGGCAACAATATAAGTTAAAGCAACTATTTTAACTGAGGCATAAAAGGCTTTTGGGTAAAAAGGGAAGTATTCAATTTCAGTTTTATCTGAGTAGTTTTTTAAGGTATTTGCAAGTTCTTTAGCCACAGCTAAAGTGGCATCAGAACCACTGGGGCGCTCTTTGTATTTATCAATGAGATTTGTAGTTACTCTTAGCGCCTCCTCAGCCATGTGTGAACCAAGGAGCTTTTCCATTTTTACCTTACTCATATTACAATGATGCTCTTTGTGTTTTTTAGTGTCAAGCGTGTTTACCTTGACAAAGATTAGCCCCCTCATTATAGTGAAAATTCTGATTGGAGAGATGTCCGAGAGGTTGAAGGAGGCGGTCTTGAAAACCGTTGAGGCGCGAGCTTCCGGGGGTTCGAATCCCTCTCTCTCCGTTTGCGTTTTTCCCCATCAGGAAAGGTAACTTAGGAGAGGTGCGAGAGCGGTTGAATCGGGCTCCCTGCTAAGGAGTTGTACTGGTGACGGTACCGGGGGTTCGAATCCCCCCCTCTCCGTTTTTTATATCGAGATCTTAGTGATCTCTTGTAGCCATAGCTCAGCTGGATAGAGCGCCAGATTGCGGATCTGAAGGTCGGAGGTTCGAATCCTCTTGGCTACGAAAATTGCCTATTCTGTCGGGAGAGATGTCCGAGTGGTCGAAGGAGGCGGATTCGAAATCCGTTGTATCGTTCTGCGGTACCGAGGGTTCGAATCCCTCTCTCTCCGCTTCTATTTGGAGAGGTGTCCGAGTGGTCGAAGGTGTACCCTTGGAAAGGGTATGGGCCTAAAAGCCCCGGGGGTTCGAATCCCCCCCTCTCCGTATTCCCCCTTGGCTATATGGTAGATTCTGCGCTACCGTTGATCGCCTAAATCCGTCAGGACCGGAAGGTAGCAGCGGTAAGTGATTTAACGGTGAGACGCAGGTGATTTATCATGCTGAGGGGGTTTTTAATTATCTACTAGCCGTGGTATAGTTCCTATGTCGATAAAAAAGGGATAGTGGCAACAAAATGGCATTTGAAGTAACAGCAACCAGAAAGCGTCCTCAACTCTTTGATAACCTAGTTGGACAACAATTTGTTGTCTCAACTTTGAAAAATGGGATTGAGATGGGCAAAATTGCCAACGCCTATCTTTTTAGTGGTCCACGCGGAGTTGGTAAAACCTCACTAGCTCGTATTTTGGCAAAAGCTTTAAACTGTGAAAAAGGGCCCACTCCCTATCCTTGTGGAGTTTGTTCCAACTGCTTAGCAATAACTGCTGGCAACTCTGTCGATGTTATTGAAATTGATGGAGCTAGTAACACAAGCGTTAACGACATTAGAGTTATTAAAGATGAGATTCTTTTCCCACCAACTTCATCTCGTTATAAAATATATATCATCGATGAAGTTCATATGCTCTCAACTAGTGCCTTTAACGCCCTTTTAAAAACTATTGAAGAGCCCCCCTCTTACGTTAAGTTTATCTTTGCTACTACTGAAATACATAAAGTACCTGCTACTATAACCAGTAGGTGTCAACAATTTCACTTTCAGTTAATTCCTTTAGAGACTATTAAAGACTCTTTAGAACAAACAGCTAAAGAGATGAATGTCACCTACGAAGAGCAAGCTCTGTTTTGGATTGCCAAAGAGGCAACAGGCTCTTTAAGAGATGCCTACACCCTATTTGATCAAGTTGTAGCTTTTAGCAACAACAACATCACAATGAAGCTCATTGAGGAGAAACTTGGATTAGCAGGGCTGGATAAACTCAATGAGCTCTTTTTAGCAGTTGTTGCTAAAGATAAGAAAACCTCTTTACAGTTTTTATTCACCCTTTTAGAAAAAGGGGTCTCAGTGGAACAAATTGTAAAAGAGATGGCAACTTATTTGAGAACTCTCCTTTTAATAAACAGAGACATTAGTAGTGAAACTATCTTAGGCATTCAAGTTTCACAAATACCGCCAACTATTACTAAAGCATTTAATACTGAACAAATTGAGGCAGCACTGGAACTCTTTTTAGAACTTTATCGCAATATTCGCTATTCGCTAAACCCAAGTTTTGAGTTGGAGTTGGCAATTAGTAGATTAACCAACTTAGATCAGATGGCCTCCTCTTTTACCTTAATTAGAAAACTTGAAAATATTAAAGAAAATTTTATTGGAGATAATGTTGTTTCAACAACAGCTTTAAAAGCAAAACCAAAAGAGCAAGAGCCAGTAAAGCAAGTTGAACAACAACAAAAAGAGGTTCGCCCATTTACACAAAATGACTTAACAGAAATTATTCAAAAACTCTCCACTCAACGAGATCAGCTGGGAGTTTATTTAAGTCATATAATTAGCTTTACCCAAGATGATAAATCTTTAAAGCTTGTATTTGGTTCCCCTTTTGCCTTAGACAGCGCCTCTAAAAATAAGGAAAAATTGCAAGAACTTATTTTAGAGAGTACTGGCTACAGTGGGCCTATTGAGTTTGTTCGTTTCAAAGAGCAACCTCAGAGCAAAGAGAAAAAAGAGAATAATAGTCAATTAGCAAATACTATAGCCTCAATGTTTAGAGGCGAAGTTATAACGGAGGAGTAATGAATCCTTTTGATTTATTTAAAAATATGCAAAACATCCAACAACATATGAAAGGGATGCAAGAGAGATTGGACAACTTAAGAGCAGAAGGGACCAGTGGTGCTGGGATGGTTGAAGTTGTAGTTAATGGGAAGATGCAAATAATCTCTTTAAAGATATCACCTGAAATTGTTGATCCAAACGATGTTAAAACTTTAGAAGTTTTAGTTGCAGCAGCTTTTAATGCTGCAGCACAAGAGGTGCAAAATCTTTTAAAAGATGAGGCAGCAACAATGGCCCAAGGGGGCCTATGATGAACTCCCTTGAGCAACTTAGTAAACTCTTAACCCGTCTACCAGGAATTGGACCTAAGAGCGCTTTTCGCCTTGCCTATCACTTAATAAAAACTGATCCCTCTTACAATGGGCAACTAGCCTCTTTAATTGAACGAATTCAACAACTGATAAAGCCATGTTCAATTTGTGGCTCTTACACTGAAGTAGATCCATGTCCTGTTTGTTCATCCTCTGAGCGCGATCGAAGCTTATTGTGTGTTGTTGAAGAACCCCAAGATGTAGTAACGATAGCTTCCAGTGGTGCTTACAACGGTCTTTTTCATGTCTTAGGTGGAGCTCTTTCTCCTTTAGAGGGAATAGGACCTGATCAATTAGACTTTAATCGTCTAATGAAAAGAGTTGAAGAGGGCTCTTTTCATGAAATAATAATTGCCACTAACCCAACTGAAGAGGGTGATACTACTGCGATGTATCTACGCCACCTTCTTAAAGGAAAAGAGATTACAGTAACTAGGTTAGCCTCTGGTGTCCCTATCGGAGGGGATTTAGAGTATGTTGATAAACTTACTTTAGCACGTTCTCTTAGAGGAAGAATCGACTTTGGTGATTAGAAGTTTCGCTCTTTTTTAATCAACTCGTAAGCAGCTTGGATTTCTTGAAATTTCTCAGTGGCAAAAAGGGTGAACTCTTCAGGCAGACCTTTAGAGGCAATCATATCGGGATGAAAGTCGCGACTTAATTTACGATAACTTTTTTTAATCTCATCAATTGAAGAGCTCTTATCTAAAGAAAGAGCTAAATAAGCTTTATCTAAATCTAAAGTTGAGCCTAAGTACTTTGTGATAATTCTGTTTAATTCATTGTCACTTATTCTAAACAATGTTGCTGCGTAATTTATAAAATAGCGCTCTTTCTCACTGATAGTTTTATCACTGGATGCAACTCGCACTAAGATATCAACCATCAATAAAAGCATCTCTTTTTCATTGGCAAACTTTTGATAAAACTGATTTGCAAACTCTTCAAAGCCAATTTTTTGTGATAATGAGGTATTAAATATTTTTTGGGCAACAACTTTGCTTTGTGGATCAAGTTTTAAATCGTGATCTATAAAATTATTTACAGTCTCTATTTCCTCTTTTAAGAGTCTGCCATCAGCCATAGCCATCCTAGCCAACATTGAAAAGGTAGCTATAAAGAAGATAGCTTCCCCCTCTTGTTGGACAGAATCAAAACTGTTTGTTGTAGTTGTTATTTGTGAGGCGCTATCGAAAAGATTGCCAAAGGCAATTCCCCCAATCATCCCTAATGGGCCACCTAAGGATAGTCCAATGGCACCGCCAATAATTTTACCTAACCATTTTCCCATTATTACAACTTGTCAATTAACATTGAACACTTACCACTAGGAATAGGAAGTGTCTTCTTTTTCTTATCGGCAAGAATCTCAATTGTAAAATAATAAAGTTTTTCAGACTCTAATCTTATTTCCCACCCTCTAGCTTGTTTATTACTTAAGATTGTAATCATGTTGCGCTTTAAAGAGAGTTTTTCTATTCCCATAGTCTCTAAGGTCGCCATTGTCCAATCAACAGTTTTTCTAGGTAAGGAGATATCCAACCCAATGATGTTTTCAATCATCAAGGTGATTGTGGCTAACCCTACCATTGGTAAAAACCTATTTTTAGGGAAGTTTTTAAGATTCCCACTAGTTGCAGCACCCTCTTTCATTGCTTGATAAGCTTCCCAAACATCTCCTCCCTCTTCTCCATTGGGATGAAGGGTATCTAAGATGAAGTAAAGGTGTCTAATTGCACACTCGCGGGCAAACTCAAATCTCCCATACTGTTCTAGTCCTTTAACAACCATGAAAGTATTAAATGGGATTACTGAACCTAAAAATCCATTACCCTCTTCAGAGAATTGAGGATCATCAACTGGAATACTGGGGAAAGGGTTTTCTGTACCAAAAGAGTTGGGATTACTAAGGTGTGCAATAAAGCCATCCCCTCTTTCCTCATTTGGAATTTCTGCTAACAAGGTCCAATAAGAGCCAATGTGTTTTTTAATTACTTGTTTTTCTTTAATATCTAAATCGAAATAGAATTGCTCATCACCATTCCACATCAAGGCATTTATTCTTGTTTTAAGAGAGAAATAGAGCCTTTTGTATCTAAAGCTCAACTCCTTGTCGTTTAAGATATCACCAATGGCCGACATATAGAGGGCATTAACTGCCAACTGTGCATTGAAATCAACTGGGTAGTAAACTTGAGAACGATCTATATTACCACTATTTAAGGCAGAAACGGGAACTGAATACAATCCATTTTCCCTTCTAAAATTATCTTTTAACCAATCAAAGTGTTTCTCTAATGGCTCAACAATCTCCTTAAGCCTTTTTTTGTTTCCAATCTTGTGGTAAAAGGCGTGTTCAACAAATGCAAAGAGGGGGATGCTAACTCCTAGAGGGTTATCATCACTTAATACAGGCGAACCATCTTCAATTGAGTAGTCACTATAAATTGCCCCATCTTCAGTCTGTTTGGCATAAAAAAAGTCGAGCGCTGGGAATGGAGAGTAGTTTTGATTGCTATAGACTAAAAAGAGGGCCGACATACAACTATACAGTTGGTTAAACGTCTTCTGCTTAGGATAACTTAAGTATCCTCCGCTGAAGCTGTTTCCCTTTGTCCCCTGTGTCCAAAACTCATCAATCCAGACCCAAGTTCTGTTGTAAACGTCAACAAAATCTTGGTCGTAAAAATGTACCGACGGTACTAAATCATTTATCAACATATGCTCCTAAAAGTCTCAATACGAAAAAAAATACAAACTCACGCACGGTAAAGAATACAACGAGAGATGGCATTAGTCAAATAAGGACTAAATTTTTCTTACTAATTTTAATTGTTTTGAAAACAATTTCACCTTAATTGATGCACAACCTAAGGAAACTGCTTCGCCATCGGCATGAACTACTAAACTATCTTGCCCATTTGTAGTGACACTAACCTCAGTGGCAACTAAAGAGGAGAAGCGTTCACTCTTTAATTGGGTCCCTTTCATAAACTTCAAGGCAAAGCCGATGATTTGAGATTTTTTTATAGGCCCATTAGCATAAACTACATCAATGAACCCATCATCAATTTTAGCATTTGGGGCCATGTAGAAAGTTGAGCCCATCCTCTGTCCATTACAAATAGAAATTTGTTGGCTGAAGATCTTTATCTTGTTATCATCTGCTTTTAATATAATTTCTGAAGGTTCAGGATAATCTACAAAAACTTTAATAAAACCTAAGATATAACTTAACATCCCCCCAATCTTTTTAAAAGAGGATGCTTTGTAGTTAACTAATGGTTCAAAACCTATTCCTACTCCATTAACAAAACAGCGCCCATCGGGATAAAGGCCCCCAAAAAATTCACCATAGTCGGTAAGGACAACCTCACCTTTAACTGCTAATTTGCAAGCTTCATTAAGATTTTTAGGTATTTTGGCAATGAAAGAGAAATCATTTCCCCGTCCAATTGGAATGATTGCAACTTCTGGTCTATCTTCAAAACTTAAATTTAAGTCATTAGAGGCTCTTGTTAGCCCCTCCACAACTTCATTTACAGTTCCATCGCCTCCAGCAGCGACAATACGCTTATACCCATTTTTAGTTGCATTGTAACTTAGTTCAATCGACTCAAAAGCCTTAGTGGTTTCTGCAATCTCATATGCGACACCACTCTTTTTTAAACAATCCTCAACCTCTTGCCTCTTCGTTGCTGCTTTACCTTTTGATGCATTTGGATTCAAAATAATGTAAAGAGGTTTCTTTGATGCCTCAGTTCCCATTTTAATACCCTCAATTGGACAAAATAATACTCTATTTACACTCACTAAGCAATCTAATATAGTGCCTAACATAGATGAAAGCTAAGTTATTCAAACCCCTAAATAGTTCAAATAAAGAGTTTATACAACGCCTGCTAATGCTAGCCCTGCCAATCATGGGGCAAAACCTCTTAATATCTTCAGTCTCATTTGTTGATACCTTAATGATTGGGATGGTTGGAGAGGTGCAACTAGCTGCTGTAGGACTAGCCAACCAACTCTTTTTTTTAATCTCACTTTTTTATTTTGGTGTTAGTAGCGGTGCTGCAATTTTTGTTAGCCAATACTGGGGATCTCAAGATCTTAAAAGGATGCACAAAGTAATTGGAATTGCTTTGATAACCAACTTAGTAGGATCGTTAGTTGCAACAATTGGAAGTCTTTTTTTTCCTCACCAACTACTGATGATATTCACCAAAGATGCCTTAGTAGTTGAACTAGGTAGTCAATATTTAGTGATAGTTGCTGTTAGTTACCTCTTTACAGCAGTAGTGATGATCTACTCAGCTGCCTTAAGAAGTACAACCGATGCTCGAACTCCTTTGTACACCTCTGCCCTTTCAATTATTGTTAACGTAATTTTAAACTACGTTTTAATTTTTGGTAAATTGGGCTTCCCAAAACTTGGTGTTGCTGGAGCTGCCATTGCTACTGCTATTGCTCGCTTAGCTGAAATGCTCCTCCTCCTTTATTTAATTTATGGTAAAAAAAGAGCTGTTGCAGCTTCCTTAAAAGATCTTTTCTCCTTTGATAAAGAGTTAGTGAAACTCTATTTAATAACTTGTACTCCAGTTATCTTAAATGAGATTTTTTGGTCACTTGGAATGACTGCTTACAAAGTTGCCTATGCTAGGATGGGAGTTGAAGTAATTGCAGCTGTGAATGTGATTGAAGCAATCCAAGGTTTATTCTTTGTTGTATTGATGGGAATCAGCAACGCTAGTGCAATAATGGTGGGCAATAAAATTGGTGCAAATGAGATTCCTTTAGCCCGCACTTATGCTAAAAACTTACTTACAATAGCCTTTATAATGGGCTCAATATTAGCTGGTGTTTTAATCACCTTCTCCTCAGCTCTCCTTATACCCTTTAAATTGTCCCCTGTTGGTGTTGAGATGACTCGTTTAACTTTAGTATCTGTTGGACTGTTGTTGCCCATTAAAGCTTTTAACATGGTTATCATTGTTGGAATACTTCGCAGTGGAGGAGATACCCACTTTTCAATGTTTACAGAGTTGTTTGGTGTTTGGGTAATTGGAGTTCCTGCTGCTTTTATTGGAGTTTTACTGTTACGTCTTCCTTTAAACTACCTCTACCTTTTTGTTGGGATGGAAGAGCTTTACAAAGTGATTATGGGACTATTTAGAGTACGTAGTGGAAAGTGGATTAACAGACTCACCATTACTGAGCAACTGTGATAAGCTTAAATTAAGGAGCATCAATATGAATAAAACTCTTAAAGAGGCAATTAGCCAATTAAATAATAAAAGTTTATGGACTTACTTTTATCACTTAACTCAAATACCTCGTGAATCGGGCAATGAAGAGGGGATTAGAAACTACCTCATCTCAGTTGCCAAAGAGAACAACTTTGAGTATGCCGTTGATAAAACTGGCAACGTAATAATTAAAGTTAAAGCAACAAAGGGATATGAAAATCTTCCCCTATTAGCATTTCAAGGGCATATGGATATGGTATGTGTTAAAGATGAGGGAGTTGAACACAACTTTGATACAGACCCCCTTAATGTTGTTGTCGATGGGGATTGGATTAAAGCTGTAGGCACTACCTTAGGTGCTGATAACGGCATTGCCATTGCCCTTATATTAGATTTATTTACCGACAAAGAAGCTGTTCATGGACCTTTAGAGGCAATCATAACTGTTAGCGAAGAGACTGGCTTAGAGGGTGCTTTTGGTCTTGATCCCACCTTAGTAGATAGTAGATTGATGGTTAACCTTGATAGCGACACAGAGGGTGTAATTTACATCGGGTGTGCTGGTGGCGTTGAAACTAGGGCAATCTTTAATTTGACAAAAGAGAGCCTAAAAGATGGTTTTAATGGCTTTGAATTAATCGTTGATGGGTTGTTAGGGGGTCATTCAGGTGCAGAAATCCATAAACAACGAGCCAATGCTATAACTTTAAATGCTAGAATACTTGATGCAATAAGTATAGTTAGTACAACTTATCTACAAAGTATTGAGGGGGGAACTAAACGCAACGTAATTCCTTCGTATTGTAAATCTACTATTGCTATTGCTTCAAACAACCTTAAAGAGGCTGCAGAGGCAGTTGAAAAACTAACTAAGGAGTTAAAAAAAGAGTATGCTGATTCAGATCCAGCTTTGAATGTCTCTTTTAAGTTAGTTAAACTTACTAATAGAAAAGTTATCTCGCTACAACAAAGTAGTACAATTATTAAATCACTATTCACCTCCTTACACGGAGTTGAAAGGATGAGTGAAACGATAGAGGGTGTTGTTGAAACTTCAACAAACTTAGCCTCAGTAAAAACAGGTGACAAACAAATTGAGGTAGTTGCCTCCCACCGCTCCTCTTTATCATCTATGAGAGATATGGTGGCTCGCCGTTGGTGTGCAAACTTCGAATTAGCTGGTTCTAAAACAATTAGTGAAAATGGGTATCCAGCTTGGACTCCCAACTTAGATTCTCATTTAGCACAACTAGCAAAAGAGATTTGGGAAAAAGAGATGGATAGCAGCGTTGAGATAACTGCTATCCATGCCGGTTTAGAGTGTGGAATCATTAACTCCCTAATAGAGGGGATGGACTCAATTTCAATTGGTCCAAATATGAAAGATATTCACTCAACATTAGAGCGCCTTTCAATCTCTTCCAGTGAGCGCCTATCCCACTTTATTAGGAAATTTTGTGTAGCTCTTTAACTTTATTGGCTAACTCTTTGGCAATTTCTACTGCCTTTTGTATATCTTGATCTGTTGGAGAGCCTTGATACTCAACTACTCCAACTTTGTCCCACTTCAAAGCCTCAACAAAGGGATCGAACTGCTTTTGTGCTCCACCAGACCATCCAAATGAGCCAAAGCGCATCACAATTCTGTTGTTTAGATGACTTCTTTCGAAGATATCTAAAATGTGGTACATCGGTGGGAACATCTTATACTCGTATGTTGGCATCCCTATAACTAAAGCAGTTGAACGCCAAGCAGATGAAAGGACAAAAGAGGCGTGTTCTTGAGGTACTTCGTGTAGACGCACCTCTAAGCCCTCTTTTTCTATTGTCTCTTTGATGATTGGAACTAACTTAGCAGTATTGCCATACATACTGGAATAGACAAAGGTCACTACAGGTTCTGCAGGGCCATTCATATATGAAGCCAGATCTTTATAAAATTCAATTATTCTAGAAGGATCTTTACGCCACACCACCCCATGACTTGGAGCGACGATATCAACTTCTAAAGTGGCAAGCTTATCAATACCCCTTAAGACAAATTGGCTAAATGAGGAGACGATATTGGCATAGTAGCGATAGGTCTCTTCAATTAAAAGATCCCACTCTTTCTCATTAAGCTCATCGTCAAATGTTTTATCGTATCTTCCAAAAGAGCCAAAAGCATCACAAGAAAACAAAATCTTATCTTCAACAGCGTAGGTCATCATTGTCTCAGGCCAGTGGATATTAGGGGTCTCTTCAAAAACTAAAGTCTTTCCCCCCAAATCAATTTTATCACCACTAGCAACTGCAGTAACATTGCTCTCTATTTTATAAAAAGCTCGAACTAAATCGACACCTCTTTTTGTTGCTAAGATTTGGATGTTTGGGTTGCGCTCAATAACTTTTCCTAAAGCTCCGGTGTGATCTGGTTCTAAGTGGTTTAAGATAAGATAATCAACTTTATCAAAACTTAAACCAAGTTGGTCTAATTGACTTTCAACTTCACCAAAAGCTCCTTCCCAATCTTTTACCATGTCGATAAAAGCAACTTTATCTGTTCCTTGAACAACATAGGAGTTAAGCATAACTCCATCTGGAATGGGCCAAATGCCCTCAAAGAGGTCTCTGCTACCAATTTTTGCAGCTACTCTATGTATTTGTGGTCTTATTTCGTTTGGTTTCATAATTAACTCTCCTGCTTTTTAGTTATAACACAAAAACTAAAACGATTGTAGAAGTAGTTGATAACGGCTCATCTCTTGTTGCAATGTTTTCCAATTAGGTAGTTCTTTAGATAAAAGAGCTTTAAACTCTTGACCGTGGTTAAAGTAAAGAGTGTGGGCAACTTCGTGTAGTGCTAAATAATCGACAATCTCAATTGGTAAAATTAGAGATCTAATGGAGAACTTCAACTCCCCTTTAATAGAGCAACTTCCCAACCTTTTAGGAAAGTTAACTATTGTAATGGGAAGCTCTTTAATTAAGTTAAGTTTTTCTACCCATTTATCAACTAGAGTTCTATAAAGATTAAAAGCGTACTCTTTGTACCATGTGTCTATCATTTTTTTAATGACTGCGTCTGTTGGCTTAGTTGGGTTAATTAAAAGAAATTTATCCTCTTTTAAATGAAGAGCCTTTTTACCTTTTGCAACCTCTAATGTTTTTACCTTACCTAAGAGCATGTAACTATTTTTATCTTCTAGTGGAAGATAGAGAGTGTTTATGTAATTAACTCTTTTTTCAATCCAACTCTGCTTTTTTTGGACAAAGTTCTCAATTGTTTTAGTTGGGGTTAATGTGGAGGCAGTAACAACAACTTCTTTGTTGTTGTTAACTCTTAAGCTTATGTTTTTTAATCCTTTCTTTCTAACAATATTATACTGTACTTTCATTGCCCTATTCACTAAACTGCATTTATGGAAAAACCTAATCTATTAAAATTGCACCTTCACCAAAATCTTCTCTATTCTCAACTTATTTCTTCTGAAGTACAAGGGTGTTCTAACCTTTATGATAAGTTGATTAAAAATTTAGAAACTTGGCCTGTGGGAACTGATTCATTAATTGTTTGTGATGTGACACTCTCTAGCGATCTACTACAGGTAAAAGGAGTAAAAGCAGTTTATCGTCTTCCTGAAACAGAAAATGAAATCATATTTAAGCTAGATGTTGGTACTTACCTTTTTTATCAACTTCCATATGTTTATCAAAGTGGTAAAGAGTTAATTCCTCCCCTTACTAGATTTGCTAGTGAGGCAGCTCCCCCTAAAGGACAAACTAAGGCAGCTTATGTTCGCATATACAAAGAGGCTCCTAAGAAAGTTGTTGTTCAGTTTTTTACCCCTATAGCCACAGAGGAATAAACAAGGGAGCTAACAAAGACATTATTACCCCATGAGTAATTGCTAAAGGAACTATAGTATTTCCTAAAGAACGCTTAAGCAGTGGGAGAGTTACATCCATACTTGTTGCCCCAGCAACACTCACAGCTGAATACGATATTCTTGAAAAAGAGGCTAAAAGGGGAATTAATAAAAATGCAAAAGACTCTCTCATTAAGTTACTTAAAAATGAGACAGCCCCCAGTTGGGGATCTCCCATTCCACTAATTAATATTCCCGATAAAGAGTACCATCCAAACCCCGACACCAAAGCTAAAGATTGATTAACAGTGTAAGAGGTTGCAAATGGGATAAACAGTGCTCCTAAATAAGTTCCCACTATTGTTGAAATAGGGAGTAATAACATCATTGGAGATTTTAAAATTGGGATTAAATTAACCCCGTTTTGTACCATCTCCATTCCAACAAAAAACAGAAGGACGTACAATATTATTTCAATGTAAGAGGAGTCAAACCAGTTAAAGTAGTTAGTTGTCATTACAGCTATAAAACCTAATATGACAACCCCAACTAACATCAAGGGGGTTTTAAAGCGACCTAAACTCCCTTTTTGGGGCGTACTCTTTTTAGAACTAAATTTCTCTTTTAATAAAAGACTTAAGAAAAAAGAGCTAACAATACATCCTAATATTACAAAAACTGTTGCAATTAAGGCATCAAGACCAATTGTCAAAAGCTTTTCTGAGATGTTCTCAATTGAGCCACTATTTACCCCCATAAAGAACAACAACATATATAAAGTGATGTTAAGGGCTTTTGTGGTGAGGCTATTGAGCTTATCTTTTCCTATCACTTTGGCTGTTAGGCTTCCTAACAAAAGGGAGCCAAAAAGTTGTGCAAGATAGAGTAGTGTTCCCATAAAATTAGAGTACATTAAAGTGGGGTGTTGCTCAACTAACCGGTTGTACCTTTTGACTATCGTGGCTATAGTATTTTTTACGTGGAGGATTGAGTGAGAGTTGAGAAAATTAGCGATACAGTACAAAAGCTTCAATTTAAAAATGGTAAGAGTATAACTTTAATAGGAACTGCCCACGTCTCCCAAACATCGGTAGAGGAAGTTACAACTATTATTGAAGAGAACAATTTTGATTGTATCTGTGTTGAATTGGACGAAGGGCGCTATCGCTCTAAAACAGAAAAACAGAGTTGGGAAAACTTAGATCTCAAAAATGTGATTAAAGAGAATAAAGGTTTCCTTTTATTGGCCAACATGGCCCTCTCCTCCTACCAAAAAAAACTTGGCGATCAACTGGGGATAAGCCCTGGGGATGAAATCATGAGAGCAACTGAACTTGCCAATGAAAAAGAGATCCCCTTAGAACTTTGTGATCGTGAAATTCAAACAACTTTTAAAAGGGCATGGAGATTAAGCAACTGGTGGAACAAGGCTAAACTCATAGCTGCTTTATTGGATGCGGTTTTCTCAAATGAACAAATTAGCTCTGAAGAGTTGGAAAAATTAAAAGAGACTAATATCTTACAATCTTTGTTAGATGAGATGGCCCAAGAACTCCCCACAATTAAAAAAGTTTTGATTGATGAAAGAGATCAATATCTAGCTTCAAAAATTTATGATGCTAAAGGAACTAACATTGTTGCTGTTGTTGGAGCAGGTCACGTTCCAGGTCTTATTAGCCATATGGAGAAACTGGAAGCCAAAGAGGTTAGTAGTGATACCTCCCAATTAGTTTATGTTCCTCCTAAAACAAAACTCACCGAAGTTCTCTCTTGGGGGATAGTTGCAGCCCTATTGGCAATTATTGCAATTGGCTTTATTAAAAGTGGATGGAACCAAGGACTTCAGATGTTCTTATACTGGTTTGCACTAAACTCCTCTTTAACTGCAGTTGCCGCTATTTTATCTTTAGCTCATCCGCTAACCATATTGTTAGCTACCCTTAGTGCCCCAATTACTGCCTTAAGTCCAACACTGGGTGTTGGGATGGTTGCAGCCCTAGTTGAAGTTACAGTGCGTAAACCTAGGGTGAAAGATTTTGAAAATGTTAGTGATGATATTCTAAAGTTTAAAAAGTGGTTCTCAAATAGAATCATTCACGCCCTATTCATTTTCATGTCAACAAGCATCTTTGCCTCTATAGGTACATTTGTAGCTTTCCCAATGTTAATTAGCAAATTAGCTGGTTAGTAAGCAGGGCATACTAAGTTAGTTAGCTTTTCTTACTAAAGGTGTTTTACAACCTCTAGTGCTTGGTCTATTCTTCTTACTTCAACACCTTTAATTGTTGTATCATCTATATTTAGATTAGGCCCAACAACTTTTTTAAGCCCCATCTCAGTTGCACCTTTAATCCTTTTTTCTAAGTATTTAACAGGGCGAATTTCACCTGCTAAACTAACCTCTCCAAAAGAGACTAAATAGGTTGGTAACGGCAGTGAACTAACTGCTGAATACAAAGCTAATGCCAAAGGAAGTTCAATAGAAACTTCACTTAGTTTTATACCACCAGCAACATTCACATAGATATCTTTATCAAGTAGTTGTACCCGAGCATGCCGCTCTAATACAGCAGCAACTCTCATTACTCTAGAGGATTCTATTCGCTCAGAATAAAGGCGTGGGGAGTTTGATTTGGAAGGGACTACTAAAGCTTGTATTTCAACCATAAAGGCTCTAGAACCCTCTACAACTACGGTAAAAGCTATTCCTGGGGGTAAACTCTTCTCTTTTCTGCTACTAACAAAGAAATTAGCAGAGTCTGTTACCCCTATAAGACCTTTTTCTCCCATTAAAAAGATCCCAATCTCATCAACAGAGCCATATCTATTTTTGACAGCCCTAATTATTCTCACATCAGATTCTGCTTGTTCAAAGTACAAAACAGTATCTACAAGGTGTTCTATCACCTTAGGACCAGCAATATGCCCCTCTTTAGTGATATGACCTATTAAAAAGAGGCTAAAACCAACTCTTTTGGCCAAACTAACTAATTCCATTGCACAATAGCGCATCTGATTAACAGATCCTGCAGCTGAGGGAAGTTCATTAGTATAAAGGGTTTGGAGTGAATCAATAACAACAACACTGTATTTATTGTTCTCTAACAATGTTAATAGGGGCTCTAATCTTCCATCACTAAACAGTTCGATATCATCTAAATTTAATTCTAGTCGATCCCCTCTTAAACGCACTTGGGATGCTGATTCTTCAGCAGAGACATATAAGAAAGAGCCAGTTGGAATAGATGCCAATAATTGCAACATAATTGTCGACTTTCCAATACCTGGCTCTCCTCCTAATAAAACTGTTGCTCCTCTCATAATTCCGCCTCCCAACACCCGATCAAACTCAGATATTTCAGTTGTTAAACGAAAATCATCTTCTATTATAACTTCTTTTAGAGCAACAGTTTGTGATTTGTTAGTATCGCTAACTAACTTAGTTTTACCTCTCTTACCACTTTTTTGAACTACCTCTTCAACAAAGGAGTTCCATGAGCCACAATCGGGACATCTTCCTAGCCATTTGCCCTCAGTTCTGCCACACTCTGAGCACACATACATAGTGGTAAAATTACTCATTTAAACCTCTAAAAGTCTAACAATTCAACTTCAAAAATTAGATAAGAGTTTGGAGGAATAACGCCTGGGTATCCTTGTTCTCCATATCCTAATTCTGGTGGAATTATTAAAGTTCTCTTTTCTCCTTTTTTCATCGTTACTAAAGCCTCATTCCATCCTTCAATAACTTGTCCAACATCAAACTGAGCAGGTTGGCCTCGGTGAATAGAGCTATCAAAGATTTTTCCATCTAAGAGCTTACCGGTATAATCGACAGTAACTGTTGTCCCCATCTTAGGAGTAGCATCTCCTTCACCTTCTTTATCAACAATGTACTTTAGACCACTGTCGGTTGTTGTCGCATCAGAGTATCTTTTGTTGATAATATCTAAGACCTCTTTTTGAAGTTTAGCTATACGCTCTTTTTCAACTTTTTGGTTCTCATCTACTAAAGATGCAAAACTCTCTTTAGTTACTTCAAAAGATGCAGCATCTTCTCCAACTCTTAAAATCTCAACTTTTTCTATTTTATCGTCTTGAGCGATCTTATCTACAATATCTTGCCCTTTTACGACAAATCCGAAGACTGTGTGTTTATCGTCTAACCAAGGCGTAGGTCCATGTGTTATAAAGAATTGGCTCCCATTTGTCCCAGGTCCTGCGTTCGCCATTGAGAGAATCCCTGCTTTATCGTGCCTTAGGGTGGCAATAAACTCATCTGGGAAGCTATATCCGGGCCCTCCGGTACCTGTTCCTAAGGGACATCCCCCTTGAATCATGAAATCGGGAATCACTCTGTGAAACTTTAAGTTATCGTAATAGGGAGTTCCCTCTGCCTTTAAATTTAAAGCCCCTTCAGCTAATCCAACAAAGTTACTCACTGTCATCGGTGTCTCTTTATAAGTTAGAGACAAAATTATATCACCACGATTTGTGGTGATTTTTGCATACAAACCATCTTTCAATTCGTTACTCATGAAATCTCCTTATAAATACCTAAGTTACAACTCAATCGACTCTTCGCCAACTAGCAGGTTATAAAGACGCTCCAAGTCATCTTGGGTGTAGTAGGAGATCTCAATCTTACCTTTTTCTAACGTCCCTTTTAGTTTAACTTTAGTTTGGGTTGCTTCTAGGAATTTTTGTTCTAGTACTATTAAATCAACAGGTCTATCGCTCTCTCTTTTCTTAACTCTCTCTTTAGACCCTCTTTTACCTAAGTTCAATTCTGTAGCTAACTTTTCAGCATTTCTAACACTCAATTCATCTTCTATTATTCTTTCATACAGATACTTTCGATCTGCAGGATTAATAACTGACAACAGAGCTCGGGCGTGTCCTGGAGTAAGCTCTCCATCCAAAAGGGCATTTTGTAGCTGCTGATCTAGTTGTAATAATCTAATAGAGTTTGCAATTGTTGATCTTTTTTTACCAACCCTTTGAGCTAACTCTTCTTGTTTAATTCCAGCTTTCTCTAATAAAAAGAGGTATGCTTGAGCCTCTTCAATAGGATTTAAGTTCTCTCTTTGAATGTTCTCTATTAAAGAGACTTCCATCCTTTGCAATGTGGTGAACTCTTTTACAATTACAGGAACTTCTTCCAAATCTGCAGCCAAAGCAGCTCTATATCTTCTTTCACCTGCAACAATTGCATAATCATCGTCACTTATTTTCTCTACTAACAGAGGTTGAAGTATTCCTTGGTTCTTAATTGACTCAGCTAATTCATCCAATGTTTCTTGATCAAATTGCTTTCTGGGTTGGTTAGGATTTGGGTGCACTTTATTAATAGGAAGGGTGAAAAGAGCTTCCCCTTTTAATTCTACCTCTTCTCCTTTTGTAAAGACTGCATCGTAAGAGTAATCATCCATTAACGACCCAATCCCCTTTCCTAATCTATTTTTCTTAGTTGCCGACACGTTTAAGTACCTCCTCAGTAAGATCTCGGTACCCCTCAGCTCCTGTACTTGAAGCATCATAGAGGTTAATTGGCAACCCATGGGAAGGGGCCTCTGCTAATCTGATATTCCTAGGAATCTTAGTATCGAAGACTAAATTCTCAAAATAGGAGGTAACATCTTCAGCCACATCGTTTGCCAATCTTGTTCTAGAAGAGAACATTGTAAACAATATTCCAAGCACCTGAAGGCGTGGATTTAATTGTTTTTTCACATTCCCTATTGTTCTCATCAACAAATTCAATCCCTCCATTGCAAAGTACTCCCCTTGCATAGGGATTATTACATAATCTCCCCAACACATAGCATTAATAGTCAATAAGCCTAATGAGGGGGGACAATCAACTAAAATATAGTCCCATTCTTTCTCTATTGAAGCCAATGAGTTCTTAAGAAAAAACTCTCGAGCCAACTCATTTACTAACTCAACTCCTAACCCAGCAAGGTCAATTCCCCCAGCAATCACAAACAAGTTATCTAAAGGGGTGTTTTGAATTGCCTCTTTTGGTTCACATTTACCAACCATCACATCGTAAGTTCCTACCATTTTTGTATCTGCAGAAACAGCACTAGAGAGGTTAGCTTGTGAGTCGAGATCAACAAGGAGCACCTTATTGCCCCTTTCTGCTAAAAAAGCCCCCAAATTAACGGCGGTAGTTGTTTTTCCAACTCCCCCTTTTTGGTTCGAAAATAGAATTTTTTTTGTTGCCATAATCCCTATAATACATAAACCACCTGCTTATGTCACCAACAATTGTGGTATTGACCAATGAAGATCTAAGATGTATCTTTTATTAAGTAATTACGAGGAGGCCAATCATATGGTTGATAAAGTAAAAGATGCTATTGAAAATATTCGTCCCGACCTTCAAATGGACGGTGGAGATATTGAGCTGGTCAGCGTCGACGGCAACGATGTTCATGTACGTCTTAAGGGTGCATGTGTTGGTTGTCCAATGAGTCAAATGACTTTAAAGAATGGTGTTGAGCGCTACGTTAGAAGTATCGTAGATCCTAACATCAATATTATCAGCGAAAACTGATAAATAGTGTTTCACGTGAAACATTTAAAATGTTTTACGTGAGCATTCAAAATTGTTTCACGTGAAACAATAGAGCCACCCTTGTTGGGTGGCTCTCTTTTTGTTGGTCGCTTTCGCTTTATTTTTGTTGTGCTTCCTCTTCCTCATCTTTTTCAGATTCTGTTTTAGCAATCGCAACAATTATATCGTTCTCTCTTAATCTAGTAACACTAACTCCGGAAGCGTAAGCTTTTTGAGTTGCAATAGATTCTACTGGTACTCTAATGGATTGTCCCATTGAGGTGATACAAACTAGATCGTCGTTATCATCAACAGCTAAGGCGCTAACTAGGTATCCAGTCTTGTTACGGAACGTGTAAATCTTTTGGCCCATTGTTCCTCTACCATGAGGCCTAAACTCACTAAACTCAACTTGCTTACCTTGCCCTTGTTCGGTGACAAGCAACATCTTCTTAGCATCGTCAACTTTCATTAGTCCAACTACGACATCTTTACCTACTAAGCGGATTCCTCTAACACCACGAGCAGGTCTACCCATTGCTCTGATGGCTTTTCCAGCAACCCTTAATGCTTTTCCTTTACGGGTAATAATCATAGCTTCATCATCTTCATTAACTAATACACAGTTAATCAAGACATCCCCTTCATCTAAGTTAATAGCAGCAATACCTCTCTTTCGAGCGTTGACAAATAGGGGTAGACTTACTTTTTTAGTAACTCCATCTCTTGTTATCATAAGGAGATAGAGGTGCTCATCAAACTCTTTAAAGGTAGTAAATGTTGTAAGCTCTTCGCCACTTTCTAATGGAAGAATCTTTTTAATAGACTCTCCTTTAGAGGTTTTTGATCCAACTGGTATTTCATGAACCTTTAAGTAATAAGCTTTACCCAAAGAGGTAACTACCAATACATAATCGTGTGTTGAGGCAATAAAGATGTTCTCTACAAAGTCCTCATCTCTTAAGACGGCACTTCTTACCCCTCTACCTCCTCTTCCTTGGCTTCTGTACTCTTCAGCAACAACTCTCTTTACAAATCCTTTATTGGAGGCGACGACTACCACATCTTCCTCTTTAATAAAGTCTTCAATGATCATACCACCAAGCTCTTCAAGGGTAATTTCAGTTCTTCTAGGATCTCCATACTTTTCTGAGACTTCTAACAATTCTTTCTTGACAACTTGTAGAATTTTGTCATCATCAGATAGTAACTCTTTATAATATAAGATTTTAGCATGAAGTTCACCAAGCTCAGTTAAGATTTTTTCAGTCTCTAAATGGCTTAAACGGCCCAATTTCATATCAATAATTGCTTGGGCTTGAATTACTGTTAAGCCAAAGCGATCTTGCAAGCTTTTAGAGGCTATTGTGTTATCAGCTGACTCTTTAATGATTTTAATAACTTCATCAATGTTATCTAAACCAATTTTAAGCCCTTCTAAGATATGAGCTCGCTCTTCGGCTTTTCTTAAATCGTACTTTGTCCTTCGTTCAACTACTTCATGACGGTGATTAACGTAGTGTTTAATCATATCCATCAAACCGAGTTGGGTTGGACGTCCATCAACTAAAGCTAAATTGTTGACGTTGAAGTTTGACTGAAGTTGGGTGTGTAAGAATAGCAAGTTAACAACAACTTGGGCTACAGCCCCTCTTTTAAGTTCAATTACTATTCTAATACCAACTCTGTCACTTTCGTCTCTAACTTCACTTATGTAAGGTATTGGGCCTCTACGTAAATCTGAGATTTTTTTAACTAAATCGGACTTATTTACTTGGTAGGGGAGTTCTGTAAAGACAATTTGCTCTCTTTGTCCAGGACCCTCTTCAATATCGTAGCGTCCTCTGACAACGATTTTGCCTCTACCAGTCTCAAAAGCTTGTAAAATACCACTTTTACCCATGATTATCCCAGATGTGGGGAAATCGGGTCCTTGGACAATCTCCATCATCTCCATTAAAGAAATCTCTGGGTTGTCTATATAAGCTGCCATTCCGTTAGAAACTTCAATTAAGTTGTGAGGAGCCATGTTAGTGGCCATTCCAACGGCAATACCGCTACTACCATTAACTAGTAAAAATGGGAAAGCTGCAGGGAGCACCTTTGGTTCAACCATTGAGTCGTCATAGTTTGGACCATAATCAACAGTCTCTTTTTGGATGTCACTGAGCATCTCTTCACCAAGGCGACTTAACTTAGCCTCGGTGTAACGCATCGCTGCAGCTGGATCTCCATCAATAGAACCAAAGTTTCCTTGAGGGAAAACTACCGGAGCTCTAAGTGAGAAATCTTGTGCTAAACGAACTAAAGCATCATAAACAGATAAATCTCCGTGTGGGTGATACTTTCCTAAAACATCTCCAACAATCCTAGCCGCTTTTTTAAAGGGAGTGTTGTACCTAAGGCCCATCTCGTACATCCCATAAAGGATTCTTCTGTGAACAGGCTTAAGACCATCTCTCACATCGGGTAGGGCCCTACTAACAATTACACTCATCGCATAATTGAGGTAAGACGTTTTCATCTCATCGCCAATATTGGCCTTTATTATTTTTGTGGTTTGCTCTTCCATTATATTCACCAACTAACCTTATACATCCAAATTAGAGACATAAAGTGCATTCTCTTCAATGAAGTTCTTACGAGGCTCTACCTCTTCACCCATCAACATCGTAAAGATCTCATCTGCTGCAACACCATCTTCTAAAGTAACTTGAGTTAAAGAACGAGTTGCAGGGTTCATTGTGGTATCCCACAATTGATCTGGATTCATCTCTCCAAGACCCTTGTAACGTTGAATTGGAATCTTAGATTCATCTCCCTCTTTTACGTTTTCAGCGATGATTCTTTCGCGTGCCTCTTCATCGTATGCATAATACGATTTTTTTCCAATAGTAATCTTATATAGAGGTGGCATGGCAAAATATACATAGCCAGCTTCAATTAAGGGCCTCATATAGCGGAAAAAGAATGTTAGTAAAAGGGTTCTAATGTGCGATCCATCAACATCTGCGTCTGCCATAATAATTACTTTATGGTAGCGCACTTTTTCAACATCGAAGTGGGCACCAAGGCCAGCTCCTAAAGATGCAATAACTGGTTGCAGTTTCTCATTGCTCAAAACTCTCTCTTCACGAGCTTTCTCTACGTTAAGCATCTTTCCCCATAAAGGTAAGATTGCTTGGATTGCTCGATCTCGCCCTTGCTTTGCACTTCCTCCTGCTGAGTCTCCCTCAACAATAAAGATTTCACACAAAGAGGGGTCTTTTTCAGAACAGTCGGCAAGCTTTCCAGGAAGGCCAACTCCCTCGCTACTTTTTCTAATTCTCATTCGAGCATCACGAGCTGCATAGCGAGCCTTTGCCGCTAAGATTGCTTTTTCTAATATTGCTTCAATAATTGTGGGGTGTTCATCAAAAAAGTCGTTAAACCTTTCATAAACAAGTGAACTAACTATTCCTTGAACTCGAGGGTTTCCAAGTTTCATCTTGGTTTGGCCTTCGAATTGAGGATCAGGAATCTTAATTGATATAACAGCAGTCATCCCCTCTCTTAAATCATCCCCAGCTAAAGGATCTTCAAACTTCTTAAGGAGTTTAGATTTTTTAAGTTGCTCATTCATAACTCGTGTTAAGCCGCTTCTAAAGCCAGCTAAGTGGGTCCCCCCCTCACGAGTGTTGATATTATTAACGAAAGTGAAAAGAACTTCATCATAACGATCGTTGTACTGTAAAGCAATTTCAACTTTCACATCATCTCTTTGAGTATCGAAGTAAACAGGCTCTTCATGGAGAGCTTTTTTAGAGCTATTTAAGTGTTGAATAAACGATTTAATACCCCCACTAAAGTGGAAGGTTTGTTCTTTCGGTACTTCAGGGCGTTGATCGGATATCGAAATAACAATTCCCTTGTTTAAGAAAGCTAGCTCTCTTAGCCGCTCTGCCAACACTCCATAACTGTAGTCATCACCCTCTAGAATCGTCGTATCGGCCTTAAAACGGACGATAGTGCCACTAGTGGTAGTATCTCCTATAGTTGACACTGGACCTTGGCTAATTCCCTTCTGGTAGCGCTGGTAGTGAATTTTAGAGTCGCGATGTACTGTAACCTCTAACCATTCGGCTAAAGCATTAACAACAGAGACTCCGACACCGTGAAGCCCACCAGATACCTTATAAGAGTTGTTATCAAACTTTCCCCCTGCGTGAAGTTGACTTAAAACAACCTCAAGGGTACTTACTTTTTCGACAGGGTGGAGCTCTACAGGAATTCCCCTTCCATCGTCTTCAACTCTAATGATATTTCCTTTTTCGATTGTAACTGAGATTTTTGAACAATATCCGGCCATTGCTTCGTCAATACTGTTATCAACAACCTCATAAACAAGGTGGTGTAAACCATCAATACCGGTAGAACCGATGTACATTCCGGGTCTTTTTCTTACTGCTTCTAAACCCTTTAATACTTGAATGTTACTTGCAGTATAAGCTTGAGCCGAGGCTGGTTCTTTACTCACCTCAGCGTCGTGTAAAACGCTCTCATCCATTTTTTTGTATGTCCTTATAAGATATAAAATAAAATCACTAAGTATAGTACCATATTTGCCCTTTTATGTAAAGGGCGGGCTCAAAATTTTAGCTGCTATTATTTATTGTATTATAAATATTTAGCAACTCTTTTGTCCCTTTTTAAAACTATAATAGGAGAAGACTTGTCAAGTCGATTGAGCTGATATAAGATAACATACATGTCTCAACAAAAGTATAACTACAGTCCATTTTGGGATGAGGTATTTGCCCGTATGGCAGCTACTATCTCTGAACAGGATGTTATCACATGGTTAAATAGAGTCTCATATGCAGGATCGAAGGAGAATACCTTGATTTTAGGAGTCCCCTCTTTGTTTGTACGCGACTATATTTCAACCCAATACTTAGACTCAATTGGACAAATATTAAACGAACTTACAGGGGAAAAAATGGATGTTGAGTTGATTGTAAAACAATCTACTGACAAAACTCCATCCGACAGTAAAGTTGTAAAAAAAGTTGCTGCCCCAATTGCAAAAGCACGTTCTAAACCTAAAGATACAAACATCAATCCAACTTATCAGTTTGACTCTTTTGTTGTTGGAGATAACAACTCTTTTGCTTACAATGCCTCTATCGCAATTGCTAAAAATCCTGGTGTAAGTTATAATCCTTGTCTTATTTATGGAGGGGTTGGATTGGGTAAAACACACCTAATTCAGTCAATTGGAAACTACATCCAAGACAACACTCCAGAGCTCCAAGTCGTCTATGTGACAGCAGAAATGTTCACCAATGAGTTCATTCAGGCCATCGGAAGTGATAAAACACCCCAATTTAGAAACAAGTATAGAAAGGCAGATGTCCTTCTAATTGATGACATCCACTTCTTACAAAAGAAAGCTTCAACCCAGGAGGAGATGTTCCACGTATTTAACAATCTCTTTGAAGCAAATAAACAGCTAGTGTTCACTTGTGACCGCCCTATTACCGAGTTAAAAGATATTGCTGATCGATTGAAAAATAGGTTCTCTAGAGGAATTAACGTAGATTTACAAACTTATGATTTTGAGACCCGTTTAGCTATTTTAAATAAGAAGTGTGAGATACAAAATTGCCATCTTTCAGAAGAGGTCTTAGATTTCATAGCTCGCACTATTAATACCAACGTTAGAGATTTGGAAGCGAGCCTAACTAAGTTAATTGCCTACTCTCACCTTTTAAATAAAGAGATAACTTTAGAAATTGCTCAAGAGCAGCTAAGGGGAACTTACTCTTTAGCTAAAGATCAATCTTTAACAATTGATACCATTATCAGAGTAGTAGCAGACTACTTTAATATTTCTCCTTACGACATTAAAGGTAAAAAGAGAACTAAGAGTGTTGTTTTACCTCGTCAAATTGCTATGTACATAGGGAGATCTATAACAGATTACTCAACTACTGAAATTGGGTATGAATTTGGAGGACGGGACCACACCACTGTGATGCACTCTGTACAAAAAATTGAGGGTCTTAGTCAAAATGATATTGCTGTAAATAACTCTATTCAACACTTAATTCAGCAAATACAAAACTTACAGAGGTAATTAATAAGTTGTTAATATAGTGGGTATAAATTGTGAGTCGATGTGGATAAGTGATTTTGCTTGTGGATTAGTGTGGAAAGATTTGGGATAAAAGCCATTTTTCTCCACAGTTTTTAAAATCTTATAAACCTTTAAGTAAACAAGTTATGGCAGTTTTCCACATTATACACGATACTACTACTATAACTACTGAATTAATAAAGATAATAGGAGAAGTAGTAAAATGAAATTTGCCTGTCAAAGAAATTCAATATTAAAAGAGATTGCCCAAGCATTAGATTTTACTAGTCAACGAAACTCCCTCTCTATTTTGTCTTATGTACTATTAGAGACAGTTGATAACCGACTAACAATAAAAGCAACAGATCAAAAGATGGGATTCACCTCATCTATTGAAGTTGAAACTATTGAAGAGGGATCGTTATGCCTCTATTGTGACAAACTATTGGGTATTTTAAGAAACATGCCCGATGATACAATCATCTTTGAAGAGAAAGGGGAATTGGTAACAGTTAGTTCTGCATCTAGACCAATTGAATTTGATTTAAGAAGTGTTGGTAAAGAGAAGTTTCCCCCACTTCAAGTTGATACTAATCACACATACTTCTCATTATCACAAAAAGATTTCTTTGAGATGATTGAACAAACAATCTTTGCAATTAGTGATGATGAAACAAGATATTTTATGAATGGTCTCTATTTAGAGCAAGAATCTACCGGTTTAGTTATGGTTGGGACTGATGGAAAAAGACTTTCATACATCAATCGTAAGTTTGAAGATGGAATTCCCTCCTTTGCACCAGTTATCATCCCTGGTAAGTTTTTAAACCTTCTTAAAAAACAGGGAACTGAAGAGGGACAACTGGCAATTGCCTTAGATGAAAACATCATCTTTGTTAAAATGGGAACTCAATTAATCTATTCCAATTTGATTAAAGGACAATTTCCAAACTACAGAAGAGTTATTCCTGCTTCTCAACCAAATATTGCAAAATTCTCAATTAACGATATGAACGAAGCTTTAAAAAGGGTCTCTTTGTTAGTTGAAAATAAAGCTAAAAGATTATTTATCAACATTAAAGAGGGGGAAATTGTTGTTAGTTCGGAAGAGAGCGAATATGGACAAGCTCAAGAGATAATTGAGTGTGAGTATGAAGGTGAGAGTTGTGAGATTGCACTGAATTACCTCTATCTCACTACCCCACTAAGAAATATGGAAGGTGAAATGGGATCAATATCTTTTACAGATTCCAATAAAGCAATTACTTTAGCTCCAGATCCTCAAAAAGATTACTTTCATATTGTAATGCCAATGCAAATAGATTAATGCAATTTATCTCATTAGGATTTTATGGCTTTAGAAATCTCGTAGACTCAATTGTTCCAACTGAGAGTAAAAATGTAATCTTAGTTGGAGACAATGGGCAAGGAAAGACAAACTTTCTAGAGGCTATTTATACTCTTTGTTACGGCTCTTCATTTAGAACAAATAATATTAAAGAGATGTGTAACCACGACAAAAAAGAGTTTAGTTTAAATGCCATTGTCCAATTTGATGAAGATTTTAAACAACAAATTTTCTTTAGTTACACCAAAGGCAAAAGAGAAATAAGGATTGATGGAAAAGAGGTTCGAGATCGAAGAGAGCTAATTTACAATATCCCCTGCATCGTCTTTTCCCACGATGATATTGAGTTTGTTCGTGGAGTTCCTGAAAATAGAAGAAGGTTTTTTGATCAAACAATGAGCCTTTATGATAATCTATTTTTTGATGATTTACGTCGTTATAAAGTTGTATTAAGACAAAGAAATGCAGCAATTAAAGAAAATGTTACCTCTTTAATCCCTATTTATGATAAAAAGTTAGCTGAATTAGGTTTAATTATCCAAAAAAAAAGAGCTAAAGAAGTTGAAAGTTTTAATAAGATATTTGGCACACTTTACAAAGAGATTTCTGAAACAGATGATCAACTAACAATTAACTACCGCCCCTCTTGGAAAGGGTGTTCGACAGTTGAAGAGATTGAACAAGTTTTATCAGAAAACTTAGAGCGCGATTTTATAATGCAAACAACAACTAGCGGAATTCACCGCGATCAATTTGTTGTGATGCGTAACAACTTAAACTTTGCTCAAAGTGGCTCAACAGGGCAAATGCGCTTAGCCTCTTTAATTTTCAGAGTGGCTCAAATTCAAACTTATCGGCAAAATCGACAAAGAGATCCGATTTTGTTAATTGATGATGTTTTATTAGAACTCGATATTAAAAAAAGGGGTAAGTTTTTAAAACTTTTAGAGGGGTACAACCAAGCATTTTTCACATTCTTACCAAATGAGAGTTATTTTAACCCAAATGAAGAGGAGAATGGGTTAACATACAAAGTAGAAGAGGGAAATTTTATTAAACAATGAAAGAAAAAACTACCAACGAAGTTTTAGATCTCCTATTAGCACGCCTAAAAGTTGACCAAAGCAACCCAGTTGCCAATGTTCAACGAGATTGGATAGAGATTGTTGGTAGTGATTTAGCAACCCATACACGCCTTTTAGAGGTAAAAAGGGGTGTTTTAATTGTTAAAAGCAACCACAGCACATGGTCGCAGATTGTGATGATGAGAAGAAAGTCTATTTTGAAAAGAATTAATAGCCTTTACCCCCAGCTTAATATTAGTAAAATACAAGTTAGAACAAGTAGCTAACTGCTTGACACTCATCTAATTCAATCTATATACTGCCCTTTCGGGAGTATGTTCCCATTAAGTAGATTAAATCCGCGTAAAGCGATACATATTTGGAGATTTCCTCATGAAAAGAACCTATCAACCAAGTAGAACAAAACGAAATAGAAAATTTGGATTCCGTGCCCTTATGGCCACAAAGTCGGGCCAAAAGATCTTAGCTAGAAGAAGGGCAAAAGGGAGAAAGAAGCTTTCTGTCAGTGATGAGAAAAAGCCTTACTAGAAAACAGGTAGTAAAAAAGAGGCTTGAAATTGATGCTATATTCCGTAATGGTAAAAAGTACTCAGCTAAGCAGGTTAAGCTCTTAGTAGCTGATAATAACCTAGAGATTAATAGGATAATTGTAATTCCTGTTAAGAATTATGGAAACTCAGTTGAGAGAAATAGAATTAAGCGTCAAATAAAAGAGATTTGGAGAGTTGAAAATCCTAATTTCAAATCGGGCCTCGATTTTGCATTTGTAGTGTATCCTGGAAAGGCTTTAGATTATTGGACGCAAAAGGGGAACCTAACTACCCTTTTTGAAAAAGCAAACCTTTATAAAATCTAATCTTAATCCTTTTCAATAAACTACAAATCTCTGTTGTAGAAATTCAGGAGTAGATATGGATAAGAACACCATTCTTGCAATAGTCCTCTCTGTAATAGTAATTACAGTTGGGATGGGTATTCAAACAAAGTTTTTTGCACCAGAGGCTGTGGAAGTTTCTGCAGAGAGTGAAGTAGTTGAAACTGTTGTTGAACAACCTTTATTGGACGATCAAATAGTAGTAGCCACTAGTGACTTTAATAGTGGGAGGCCAAACTCTCTAATTAGTTTGGATGATGGGGACTCTAAAGAGCCCTTTATTTATGAAACTAACGTTTTTATTGCCCAATTTGATCCAGTAGGGGCTGGTATTAAAAGTTTAAGGTTGAAAAACCACCTTGATAACGGTGATCCTGTAGAGCTAATCTTTAATGATGGCTCTTATCCTGCAGCTTTTAGCATGTACCTTGGAGATGATATCTCCACCCCTATAAATTCAACATTTAATTATAAAATAGTTAGCAATGGAGTTGAATTTAGCCAAAAGCTAGCTCTATTGGATGAAAATGGGGAAGTTACTGATCAACACTTTACCTTAACTAAGAAGTACCGCTTTAATCCAAATGATTATCTTTTCGAAATTTCAATTGAACTTCTAAATAGCCAAAATAGGGTGATTCCACTTAACTACAATGGATTTGCCTACACATTGGCCTTTGAGCCTCAATTGGGCCCAGAGTTTCACGAAACTCCCGATGGGAACTACACTTACCGCCGCTTCTATTACGAACAAAATGGTAAAAAAGTTAAAACGAAGTTAAAAGATGGAGTTTACCAAACAGATGACCATTTATCATGGGCTGCTGTTACAGGTAAATACTTCTCAGTCATTGGTATTACCGATGCAACTCAATACAGAACTAAGTTAGTTGAAAGTAAATCTGACAACATCTTATTAGAATCTCGTATTTTATTTTCTCGTCCCGCTTTAAGGACAGCTTCAAGTAAAGATGTATTTAGATTCTACGTTGGACCTCAACTTAAAAAAGATATGGTTAAGTACAACAAAGCTGATGATAACGGCTTTGGTATTTCCGATCTTAACTTAGAGAATGCTTTAGATAGCAACTCTTGGTTAGGATGGTTAGAATCAATTCTTAAGTGGCTACTAACATTCTTCTACAGTTTAATTCCAAACTATGGTGTAGCTATTATCCTCTTAACAATATTAATTAAGTTGGTTTTACAACCATTTAGTAAAAAGAGTATGGAATCGACTGCTAAGATGGCAGCACTAAATCCCCAAATGAGCGAACTTAGGGAGAAATATAAAGATAATCCAACTAAATTAAACCAAGAGATGAGTGAACTTTACAAGAAAGAGAAAATTAACCCCTTAGGTGGATGTTTACCAATGCTCTTTCAGTTTCCAATCTTTATTGCCCTTTACGGCTTATTGAATAAACACTTTGAATTAAGGGGAGCGATGTTCATCCCAGGGTGGATAACAGACTTATCGCTTCCAGAGACAATATTTAACTTTGCTCCTTTGAGCCTACCAGTTATTGGTAGCAACATTAGACTCCTACCTATCCTCTATGTGACATCAATGATCTTATCATTCAAAATTAACCAAACAGGAGCCCAACAGGGTGGAATGAGCGGTAAAATGATGATGTTAGGAATGCCAATAATGTTCTTCTTTATCCTTTATAACGCACCATCAGGCTTGTTGTTGTACTGGATGGTCATGAACTTTATCACAATTGGACAACAGCTTCTTGTTAACAGGAAGAAAAGCAGAGGAGAATTAGATCCAGAGCCTAAAAAGTTTGTCTACAAAGGTAAGAAAAGTTAAGCGTCCCTAGGAGAATAGAAATGGTTAGAGAATTTGAAGGAAAAACTGAGCAAGAGGCGATTGCTTTAGCAATAGCTGAACTCAACTTAGACCAAGAGCAACTCGATATTGAAGTAGTAGATCGTGGTAAAAGGGGATTGTTCAAAAAAGGGAGTGTCAAAATAAGGGTACACTTAGATAAAGATACTCCTTTAGCAGCAGATGAGAGTGAGCAAAAATTAATCCAATTTACCACAACCTTGTTTGATAAAATGGGCTATCCGGCAAAAGTTGAAGTTTCCAACAGATTAAAAGATAAAATCTCTTTAAATGTTATTTCTGATCACTCAGCAATAATCATCGGAAAGAAGGGTAAAAACTTAGATGCAGTTCAACTTTTAGTTAATGTCTATTCAGGACAACTAAGTACCCCATTAAAAGTTATCATAGATAGTGAAAACTACCGTTTACGCCACGAAGAGCAACTTATAAGATTGGCTTATAGAACTGCTAATCAAGTTAAAAAAAGTGGTCGTTCTAAATTGTTAGACCCAATGAACCCCTTCGAAAGAAGATTGATTCACACTGCTTTAAACGACTTTGAGGGAGTTACTACTAAAAGTGAAGGAAATGGTCTTCATAAACAAGTAAGAATTCTTGTTGACCCAAATCTTCCCCCTTTAAGAAGCCAACAACAGTAAGGTATTAACAATGAGTAGAGTTGGTAAACACCTATTTACTAGTGAATCGGTAAGTGAAGGACATCCAGATAAAGTTTGTGATCAGGTTGCTGATGCTGTTTTGGATAGGTGTTTAGAAGCAGATAAAAAGTCTCGTGTTGCTTGTGAAGTTTTAGCAACAACAGATTTAGTAGTTGTTAGTGGTGAAATTACAACTAAAGCAACTTTAAATGTTGAACAAATTGTTAGAGATGTTGTTAAACAAATTGGATACACCAATGAGAAGGGGGGGTTTGATTATAGAACTCTACAACTCATTGAGCGCATCAACCAACAATCTAGTGACATTGCCCAAGGAGTAGATCAACAAGAGGGAACTCAAGGGGCAGGGGACCAAGGGATGATGTTTGGTTATGCTTGCAAAGAGACCGATGTGTTGATGCCAGCTCCCATCACTTACAGCCACAAGATTTTACAAAAGGCAGCCAAGCTAAGAAAAAACAAAGAGATCGCTTGGCTTTTACCCGATGCTAAAGCACAAGTAACTTTAGCTTACCAAGGTGATAATCCTGTTGCCATTGATACAGTAGTTTTATCTCACCAACACACCGAAGATGTTAGTCAAAAAGAGATTGAAGAGAGATTAAAAAATGAGGTAATTATCCCCTCCTTAGAGAACACTGGTTTAATTACTAAAGAGACTAAATACTTCATTAACCCCACTGGAAGATTTGTTATAGGGGGGCCTGCAGGGGACTGTGGCTTAACTGGAAGAAAAATAATCGTAGATACATACGGTGGCATGGGAAGACATGGAGGTGGTGCTTTTAGTGGTAAAGACCCCTCAAAAGTAGATCGTTCAGCTGCTTACATGGCTCGCCACGTTGCTAAAAACCTAGTTCACTGGGGTGTTTGTTCTAGATGTGAAGTTCAAATCTCATACGCAATTGGAGTAGTAGATCCAATCTCTATTAACGTAAATACTTTTGGAACTGGGCTTTTAGATAATGGAAAAATTGAAAAATTAGTTGTCGATAACTTTGATTTAAGACCTGCTGCAATCATTGAGTATTTAGATCTTTTAAAGCCAATTTATCAAGCTAATATGAACTATGGTCATTTTGGTAAAAAGGGCGTCTCCTGGGAGCAAGTGCTACCAAAACCTGCCTCTCTTTAGTTGATAAGTTTTTCTTAAATAATCTAATAGTTGTTGAGCTTTCTCTTTACTAAATTGAGCTCCTTGTTGTTGAATAATTTCTCCAGCTAAGTAGGATGCTATCTCACCAGAACTCTCTACTGAAAGATTATTAACCAAACCAAATAAGAAACCAGCAGCATAAGTATCACCAGCTCCTGTAGTATCGAGTGCGCTTTGAGGTCCATGTACTGGAATTTTCATCATCTGTTGATTGTGGGAAATAAATGAGCCATGCTTACCATATTTAACAATAGCTGTCTCACAAAGTTTTCCCATCGATTTACAACACTCGTAAGGGTCGTAGTTATCAAAAAGAATTCTAGACTCTTCACTATTGGCAAAAACAATATCAATATAATCTTCAATGAGGTGTAAAAACTCATCTCTGTTGCGCGACACTACTAAAGGGTCTGCAATATCAAAGGCAACTTTGATGTTAGCTGTCTTTGCTATTTTAAGAGCCTCCTTAAGGGCCTCTTTTTGGTTCTCTGTATCCCACATGTAACCGGTAAAATAGAGATAATCGGAAGCTTTTAAACTTTTTACAACAACATCATCTCTGTTATAAAGGCGATTAGCTCCCAAATAGGTGTTCATTGTTCTTTCAGAATCTTCCGTTATTAAGATGATTGAAGAGCCTGTAGGGTGAGAACTATCAACTAGTTGGTCATTTACATTTAACTCTTTAAGGCGTTGATGATAAATTTTCCCATATTTATCACTACCAACTTTTCCCCCTAAGGTAACTTCAACACCTAAAGAGGCCAAAGTTATCATCGTGTTGGGACACGATCCACCTAAAAATAAAAGGTGGTTTAAAGGGGAGATGAAATTTAACAGCTTTTCTCTCTGCTTCTCATCAATGAGGTGCATAGCCCCCTTATAAATTCCTAAAGAGTTAAGATCCTCATCATCAACTTCAACAATTATGTCTATTAGGGGGTTCCCAATTCCGTAAACTTTACCCATGAACTAAATGTATGTGCTTATCAATGCGATTGTCAAACACTTTCATCGAGTGTACCATTAGCTTATGAGTTCATACGTAATCAACGGTGGAAAATCATTAGAGGGAACTATCTCAATTAGTGGTAACAAAAATGGGGCTTTAGCATGTTTAGCTGCAACACTACTTAGTGATAACAGTGTTACTTTACACAACATCCCTAAAATTGAAGATGTGAAGGTGATGATAAAGCTTTTAGAATCTTTGGGCTCAGATGTCTTGTGGATAGCTGAAAATAGCGTAAAAGTTAAAACAAACTTAGACACAACTAAACAGATAATCCTTAATGATGCTCTAGTAGATGCTATAAGAGCCTCTATACTCCTTTTAGGACCTTTAGTTAGTAGAGCTAATAAAGTTATTCTTCCTCCCCCTGGAGGCGATGTAATTGGCTTTAGAAGATTAGATACCCATATTATTGCCCTTGAGGCTTTAGGAGCTAAGTGCACCGTCCAAGAGGATGGCTATTTAGTAGTTCAAAGAGAATCTTCTTTGAAAGGATCAAAAGTTTATTTAGATGAAACTAGCGTAACAGCAACAGAGAATGTTGTGATGGCTTCAGTTTTAGCTGAAGGGGTTTCAACTATTTTAAATAGTGCTAGTGAGCCCCATGTACAAGATCTGTGTAACTTACTAGTTGCCATGGGGGTAAAGATTGATGGGATAGGTTCTAACTTATTAACAGTTGAAGGAACCTCAAAACTAAAAGGGGCAACTTACACAATTGGTTCAGATTATATGGAGATGGGTTCATTCATTGGATTAGCTGCAGCAACCAACAGTGAATTTATTTTAAAGAATATTGAAAAAGATCACCTTCCAATGATTACTAAACCTTTTGAACGTTTAGGAATTGGGTGGAAACTTTTAGATAATTCAACATTGCTAGTCCCTAAAAATCAAAAGAGGGTTATCCAAAAAACTTTTAGTGGCCAAACCCATAAAATTGAGGATGCCCCTTGGCCAGGATTTCCAGCAGACTTATTGAGTATAATTACAGTCGTAGCAACCCAGATGGATGGGACAATTTTAATTCATGAGAAGATGTATGAAGCTAGGATGTTTTTCATCGATTGGCTAATAAGAATGGGAAGTGACATTATTCTTTGTGATCCTCATCGAGCTTTGGTAAATGGGCCTAAAAAGCTCCAAGGAATTGAATTAGCCAGTCCAGACATAAGAGCTGCTATGGCGCTAGTTATTGCTGCCCTAAGTGCCCAAGGCACCTCAACTATCCAAAATATTTACCAATTAGAACGTGGTTATGAAAACTTAGAACAAAAATTGGTAGGGGTAGGGGCTAATATAACAAAAGAGGGTTAGTTTCTTATAATTAAGTAATTTAGTCATTTTAAGTGCACAAATTTAACAATAAAAATAACACTATTACACAACTTATCCACAACCTATTAGATTGGTAGGCAAAAAGGAGCTACCCCTTTAGCAATAGTATATTTGTTTAGAAAGATAAAAACAGTCTTTAAATGTAGTTTTAATTCATTATATTATAAACAAATATATTAAAAAAGTTAGAAGTTTTTTTACCCTATAATTATATAAGAATTATAGGGTTCAATATAGGATAGAAAACTAAAAATAATACACAAGATTACACAGGTTATCCACAAGTAATTTTATTACAATTAAATGGTAATTCTGGCTCTGAAACTAAAGAATATAACTGCTCTGTTGTAGGTGTAAAAAGTGCACTCTCAGTAAGAATTTCTCTGAATGAGAGGTGTTTGACCTCACTAGGGGCAAAAACTGAAAGAAGATTGAGTTCTTTGAATAATTCTCTAACGTTGCCTGGCCAGCTGTAACTCATAACCATTTTGAAAGTCTCTTCATCCAAAGATCTGCTTTCGCCAATTTGGTTATAATAGTGTTCAATTAAAAGGGGAATATCCTCTTTATGTTTTCTTAAAGGGGGGAGGTTTATCACTACTTGGTTTATTCTATTGTACAAATCGTAGCGTAGACTCCCCTCTTTGACTAATTTTGTTAAGGGTATGTTAGAAGCTGTGATAAGGCGAAAATTTGAGCTGCTCATTGTAACGCTTCCTACTGGCCGAAATTGATAACTCTCTAAAAGACGTAGAAGCTTGCCTTGAACCTCTAAGGAGAGATCTTCAATCTCATCTAAAAACAAAATTCCTCCATTTGCTGCAGCAACTACCCCCTCTCTTTGTTCTTTAGCATCGGTAAAAGCTCCCTTAACATTTCCAAATAGATAGGTATCAGCCAAGGTTGTAGGAATTGCAGAGCAATTAACAGGGATAAAGGGACCTTTGTTTTGACAACTCATTTTTATAAGGTTTGCAACAACTTCTTTTCCAGTTCCACTTTCCCCATTGATATGAATTGAGTTAAAGTTGGGACTTACTTTTGCAATAACTTTTCTAACTAAAAACATTGCAGCAGATTTTCCCACTAAAGTTGTTTTATATAAGTCTTCAACTTTACAAAGACTTTGAAGGCTCTCTTTTTTTATATGTTCTATTAAAGCTAACCCTTTACCCATCTTCGCCAACGTTTCAACTAAAGATACAACTGAAAAAGGTTTATACAACAACCCTAAATCCCCCTCTATAAAAAGGGTACTCTCTAAGGAGTTATTTAGTTTGTTGGTTAATAAAATTTTTGAGCCTCGAACTTTGTAAGAGAGAAGAAGCTCTAAGATAGGGTAAAAACCCCCTCTCTCATTAAAGTTCTCATCAATTAAAAAAATTGGTTCAAAGTCATTTTTAATTTGTCCCATTAAATCTTTTAATCGATTGGGGGAGTTTATCCAGTTGCAACCATAAGTTAACTGTCTATCCAAAGAACCTTTTAATTTTCCATCTTTAGAAACTAGGTAGAGGGCCATCACTTTTCCTCGTGCACATGTTAGTAATTTGTGAAGGTTATTTAATTTTAAAGTGATTTTGGATAATAAGGAATGTCCCACATATGGGACACTTTCCTTATTGTCCCTCTTTTAAAAACTTAAGGGCTCGATTTAAAGTTAGATCGTATTGGGGATCTGCAATAGGGCGATCTTCTAAACTGATTTTAGCCAAGAACTCACGTCTTAAGACCAAACGATAAATGTCATCATCTAAAGGTTTCTCTTCTCCAATATTTTCATCTATGAAACTTCTTACTGCCTCTTCTGTGAAAACTTCATTCTCTTCAAGGAATTTATCAATAAGACCACTGTTTAAGAAGTCTAAGTAGTCGTCCATTTGATCAACATCAACATGAGGCTCATTAACTTCAATATCGACACTAATACCAATTTTATGGATATCATCTCCATTTGGAGTTAAGTATTGGCTTGTTGTTACTGTATAAAAACCATCTCCAAAGGGGGATACTATTTGAATTAAGCCCTTTCCAAAGGTAGTTGAGCCTATTAAAGTCGCTCTCTTATTATCTTTTAAGGCACCTGAAAGGATCTCTGAAGAGGAGGCTGAGCCTTTGTTAACTAAGGTAACCATTGGCAAATCTGTTGGAATAAGAGTTTGAGCAGATGAGGTGTAAACTCTATTGGAGTGCTCATTTTTGCTGTGAACTTGAACTATAACCTGATCTTTTAAGAACATGTCGGCAATGTTTAAAGTAGATTCAACAATGCCACCTGGGTTCTCTCTTAAATCTAATATAAGGGCACTCATCCCTTTTTTAAGAGCGTCTGATAACTCTTTTTGAACTTGCTCGGCAGTCTTTGTTGTAAATTGAGTAATTCTTAAATAGAAGATACCATCCTCAATCCAATCTACTGAGACAGTTGGAACACTAACAATCTTTCTAATAACAGTAACATCAAAGGTGTTATCCCCTCGAACAACAGTTAAAACTACTGGAGTGTCGGGTTGCCCTTTTAAAGCTTTAGAGGCATCGGTAGCTTCCCAGTCATCAACAGCCTCTCCATCAATATGGCTAACTAAATCACCAGATCTTAATCCTGCACTTTCAGCAGGGGAGCCTGGAAAGACACTACTGATGTTCACCATGTAAGTAGAGGGTTTACTAAAATCGCGGTACTCCAAATAGTTTTTAGAGATGTAAGCGCCAATACCTGCATAGATACCGGTAGTATCCTCATTAAAATCTGAAGCTTCTTGACTAACGATATAAGCAGAATACTCATCTTTTAGACCAGTAAAGAGTCCTTTAGCCATACTCTCATAAACCTCTTTATGATCTATATCAAAAAGGAAGTCCCGATCTACCAAACGGTATAGTAGCTCAAGTTTTTGCATATTTTGAGCAATCTCATCTTTACTATAAGAGGTGGAGTTAGGAGATCCTGTTAAAAATGCTGGTAGCATTCTTTCATCAATTCCAGTTGCTGTAGCAGCTTGACCAACTAACAAGATCAAAACAACTACCAATATGATGGTATTTAGCTTTTTCATACCTTTAGTATAATTGATTTAAATAGTTGCGACCACACAGCAGTGTTGACCATCACGAAATCTAGACGTAAACTTCTTTAATGCTACACTATATAGACTATCCATCATGGATTTCACCAACAATTTTTAAAAGCTTACCAATACGTTGGTATAGCATGATGTATTTAGTTGCCTTTGGAATAACGTTCCTTTTATTTGTTTACCAAAGAAACAAAGGTTTAATTAAAATCTCCAATGATGATATTTCTACCCTCTTTTTATTTGCAATTGGGGGACTAATTATTGGAGCTCGCCTCTTTTCTGCCCTATTTTATGAGGGTTCTAGTTATTACTGGACTCACCCTCATTTAATATTTTGGCCTTTTTACAATGGACAATTTGTTGGGCTACCGGGGATGAGCTACCATGGAGGGTTAATCGGGGCTGTAGTGGGAACTCTAATTTTCACCCGTCGTTATAAATTTTCCTTTTTTGAAGTTAGTGATGTTTTAGTTAGTGGAATTCCACTAGGCTACACCTTTGGAAGATTGGGCAACTTTATAAACGGAGAGTTATGGGGAAGAGTCACCAGTGCAAAGTGGGGGATAGTGTTTCCCGATGCACCCTCTTTTTCTACCAGTTACACCTGGGTAAAAGAGATTGCATCTAAAGTGGGAATGGAAATTGCCAACACCCCTTTAATTAATCTACCACGCCACCCATCACAACTTTATGAAGCTGCTTTTGAGGGAGTTATCTTGTGGTTGTTCATTTGGTTTATTATAAAACCAAGACAAAAGTTTAAAGGCTTTATTTTAGGTTGGTATTTAATTGGATATGGGGCAGTTCGTTATGTGATT
The DNA here is from genome assembly GCA_050950065.1 of Sphaerochaetaceae bacterium. GTDB lineage: Bacteria > Spirochaetota > Spirochaetia > Sphaerochaetales > Sphaerochaetaceae > JBAYOE01. The sequence continues at coordinate 59,233 of JBMNGX010000001.1, forward strand.
GAGTATTTTAGAGAACCCGATGCAGCTCTTGGATTTATAATAAAAGGGGCAAATAGCGAACCTGCAGCTCTATTTCTCTCCCCATTAAATATCTCAATGGGACAAATATTTTGTTTATTGATGATAGTAGGTGGAGTATTACTTTTAGTTATTAGAAAGAGGCTAAGTAATGAACAGTAGTGTAGATCAAAAATTAGCTCTATTAAGAGACCAGATGAAAAAGGCAAATGTAGATGCCTACATTGTTAGTGGAAATGACCCTCACTCTAGTGAATATGTTGCCCCCTACTACCAAAGCAGAATTTACCTAAGTCAATTTAGTGGCTCTGCAGGATCAATAGTTGTCACTAAAGATAAGGCCCTTTTATGGGTAGATTCCCGTTATTACATCCAAGGTGCAAAAGAGATTGAAGGTAGCGAGTTTATCTTAATGAAACTTGGTAGTGATGGTGTTCTAGATCCCAATAAGTGGCTTGCTAAAGAACTAAAAGGTAAAAAAGTTGGCATAAATGGTAATATTACGCCATTAAATGATTATAACCTGATGACTAAGGCCTTTGAACAATCAGAGATTGAAATTGTTGATGTTAAAGATTTGTTTGAAGATATTTGGGAAAATAGGCCAGATATTCCAAACAATAAAATAAAGGTTCTTGAAGATCGTATTGCAGGACTTTCAGCTATTGAAAAGATTGGAAAAATAAGAGAAGAGTTGAAAGTAAGAGATGCTAACAAAACCATTATCTCCTCTTTAGATGATATTGCTTGGACACTAAATCTTAGAGGTGATGATGTTAAACACAACCGCCTCTTTTTCAGTTACCTTGTCCTCTCTTTAGAAAGAGTTGATTTATTTGTGTACGATTTAAGTATTAAAGATCAATTAGATAACGTAATAAATGTTCATCCCTACTCATCTTTTTTTGATTTCATAAAAAAAGAGATCAATGAAAAAGATACTATTTATTACAGCCCTGCTAAAACTACAGTTGCTTTAAAAAATAGCATTAACTCAAAAGCTAAACTAATTGAAGGAGTTGATATCACAACGCACTTAAAAGCAGCTAAAAACCAAAAAGAGATTGATGGGATGAGAAAAGCCCATCTATACGATGGAATTGCTGTAATAAAACTGTTAGCCCATTTAGAAAACTCAAACGAACAATTTAGTGAATTATCCATTGCCGATAAATTAGAAGAGTTTAGAAAAGAATCTCCCGATTACTTAGAGAACTCTTTTAGCCCTATTGCAGGGTTTAAAGAACATGGAGCACTAGCACACTACAGTGCAACTGATCAAAGCTCATACGATTTAGTGGGTGATGGGTTATTAGTTTTAGACAGTGGGGGACAATATAAAAGTGGAACAACAGATATAACTAGAACCCTTTTGTTTGGGCAACCAACAGATCAGATGAAAATTGATTACACCTTGGTGTTAAAGGGAAATTTAGCTTTAACCAACCAACAGTTTCCTAAAGGGACATACGGTTACCAATTAGATATCTTAGCCCGCCAATACTTGTGGCAAATGGGACTAAATTATGGTCATGGAACAGGTCATGGCGTTGGGTTTTGTTTAAACGTCCATGAAGGGCCTCAAAATATCTCCCCTAGGGCTGTTGAAGAGCCTTTAGTTGAGGGGATGGTTTTATCAAATGAGCCAGGATTGTACAAAGAGGGGCGTTATGGGATTAGGTTGGAAAACCTAATAGTTGTCCAAAAGTCTGAAAGTGGAGAGTTTGGAGATTTTTACCAATTTGAAGTCTTAACTATAGCTCCATTTGAACGGAAACTAATTGATAAAAGCTTGTTAACCGATGGTGAAATAGCAATGGTCGATAACTACCATAGTTGGGTATATTCATTAGTGAAAGATTTAGTAGATAATGATGTTAAAAAGTGGCTTGAAGAGGCAACTAGCAAGCTTTAAGGAGAAAATGATGGTAGAGCCATTGAAAAAGAAATATTCGATTAAAAGAGATGGACCAGTTGTATTGGTAATAATGGATGGAGTTGGTTTTGGAAAATATAAAGAGGGGGATGGAGTTGCTCAAGCAAGGACAGATACTTTAGATGCCCTTTATAAAATAGCTCCTTGGACAAAACTAAAAGCACATGGAACAGCCGTTGGTCTTCCTAGTGATGAAGATATGGGAAACAGTGAAGTTGGTCACAACGCAATTGGGTGTGGAAGGGTCTTTGCCCAAGGGGCAAAACTTGTTAACACCTCAATTGAGAAAGGGGAACTTTTCAAAGGAGAAACTTGGAATAAGTTAGTTAAAAATGTTAACGACAATGAAACTACCTTACATTTTATAGGACTCCTTTCTGATGGGAATGTTCACTCCCATATTAACCACCTCAAAAAAATGATTGAGGTAGCTAAAGAGAACGACGTAAAAAAAGTAAGAGTTCATGCCCTTTTAGATGGGCGAGATGTTGGAGAACTTAGTGCTTTAGAGTACTTTCAACCTTTCGAACAATTTTTAGAGAATTTAAACGACGATAACTTTGATGCAAGAATTGCCAGTGGTGGGGGACGAATGGTTATAACCATGGATCGCTACAACGCCAACTGGGATATGGTTCGTAAAGGGTGGGAGACCCACGTTTTAGGAGAGGGAAGATTATTTGATTCAACAACTGAGGCAATTGAGACTTTAAGAAAAGAGAGTAAAGCAATTGATCAAGACCTTCCCCCTTTTGTTATTGGAGCGAATGGAAAACCTATTGGAACAATTGAAGATAATGATAGTGTAATCTTTTTTAACTTCAGAGGAGATCGTGCTTTAGAACTCACTAAAGCTTTTGAAGCTGACGAGCTTACTGAATTTGATCGTAAGCGCCATCCAAAAGTGGAATATGCTGGGATGATGGAGTATGATGGAGATCTACACGTTCCAAAGCAATACTTAGTATCACCACCGGCTATCGATCGAACAATGGCTGAATACTTAGTAGCTTCAAATGTTTCTCAATATTCAATTAGTGAAACTCAAAAGTATGGACATGTAACTTACTTTTTTAACGGAAACAGAACTGGCAAATTTAGTGAAGAGCTAGAGACTTACGTGGAAATTCCTTCCGATATAGTTCCCTTTGAGCAACGCCCTTGGATGAAAAGTGCTGAGATAACAGACAGTGTTATTGAGGCAATTAAAAGTGGTAAATACCAATTCATTAAACTAAATTATCCAAATGGAGACATGGTTGGGCATACAGGGAATATGCAAGCAGTAATTTGTTCAATGGAGGCGATGGATATTCAACTAAGAAGATTGAAAGCTGCCATTGAAGAGGTTGGTGGAATTTTAATTTTAACAGCCGATCATGGTAATGCCGATGATATGGTAGAACACGATAAAAATGGGAAACCAAAAACTAAAGAGGATGGCTCTTATCAATCAAAGACAGCCCACTCTTTAAACCCAGTTCCCTTTATCATTTATGACCCCAACTACAACAATGAATACTCGCTAACATTTAACAAAGAGTTGGGAATTAGTTCAATAGCAGCGACATGTTTTAACTTGATGGGTTTTGAAGAGCCCTCTTTCTACGACAAGCCTATTATTAATATGAATTAGGTGTAGTATTGGGTAAACTTTGTGTTGGGGATAGATAAAATTATTCCCAATGCAAAGACCACAATTGCGACCCAACTTAAAACTAAAGTAGTTGCTAAAATATAAATAACATTTGCTAGAACTATCGCAATAAAGCTAATTAGACGTAAAAGACTTTGACGTGATGGTTCTCTTAAGTATAAGAAGACAAATGTCAATAAAGCTATCACCCCGAGCCCTACAGGCACTAATAAGAACTTGTTGATAGGAAACCATAAATGTGGTTGGGTTGGATTTAAAGCAACAGAGAGGGGAACCATTTTAGCAATTAAAATGGAACTTAGGAAAGTTAAAAAAAGGTAAGGGGCCAACCTCCCTTTATTAATTCCAACATGAAATAATCCAATTAGAATTGGCATGATAGATGAGAAAGCTAAGGCAAAGGTGTAAAACTTACCAATTAAGGAAAAGGGTAAAATCGTTGTTGAAGTAGCAACTGCAAAAGAGGCTAAAGTGAAAACATTTAAAAGTGTTAATGAGAGAAAATAGGGTGGTAACAACATTCGATCAATTTCATTTCTTGAATTACTTGAGAGTCTTAAAGCGGGAATAGAGCCAATAAAAGTTAAAAATAGGTGAACAATAACAACAACTATTGGATTTAGAGGAAAGGCGTTGGGATTAGCTAAATAGGGTATAAAAGATAAAAGCCCCATTAGAAAAACTAATGAGGCTTGTATCAACAGAAAAGGAACTTTTAAAAAAGTGGTTCTCATCTACTTACATCATCTCACGATAAGGGACCCGATCTTTTGGAGAGAGGACCCTTGAACAGAAAGCAGATCCATAAGCAGCAATTGCAGAGTCGATAAAGATTGAAGTTAATCTAATAACTGGAAGTAGGATTACTAAGCCACCAATGACAACTTCTAGTGATTGGTAGTTAAATCCTTGTAAGATCATCATCACAATAAAGGGAACTTCAAACATTGGTGAAAAAGCTGCAGCAAAGGAGAATAGGGCAGAGAACAGAGCAATGTAAATCATTGTTTGTTGTGATAATGGCCCTTGAATTGCTTTAAGTACTTCAATTGTGGTGTAGGTTGCAACCATTGCACTACCACCTCTACCTAAGATGGTAAATAGGGGAATGCTAATTCCATTAGCTCTTTTACGAACTTTGTTGTTTTGGTGAGAGAGGGCCATCATTGTAGTAGTTCCATACAACAAGTTTCCTGAGAACCCACTTGCTAACATTGCACCAAATGCACCAAAGCAAACTTTCCAAGGAGATCCACCTCTAAAGCCGGTAAATATGACGTAGATGATTGGTAAAACTACAACTAAGGTTGCCACTAATAAAGTAGCTAAGCCCAACAAGTACCAATAAGAGTTACTTAAAAGAGAAGTTAAAGAGAGTGAGTCAAACCACTGGGCGCTTATTAACATCAAGAAGAAGATTCCTAATACTGTAAATATTTTAGCTAAGCGAACCATTGCCTCTGAAAAAGAGTTTAAAACAACGTAAGCTGGTCTAATCTCCTCTTTATCAGGACGTAGTGTAATTCCAACTAAGAAAGCTAAAACAATTACAGGAATAAGAGAAATTGAGGAGACAGTAAATTGGGTAAAAGCGTTCTCAGATAAAAAGAGGGGTTTTAAATTTGAAAAGTCAAAAAAGTTTGTTGCAATAGAATTTGCAGATCCTCCACTAAAAGATGCAAAGCCTTGAGGGAAAACCATTGTTAATCCCATAGCACCAAAGCTAAGAGCTAAAGTGGTTAAAAGTCCCCACAAAACAGTTAGCGAAAAAACTACAGTAGTCTCTTTATGACGCCTTGCTGAGGCAGTTGCCCCTGCAAATAGGGTGAATACCACTGGAAAGAGGATGAAAAGAGCAAGTTCTCTAACAAATGGTACCGCTACTTGAAGCAATTGATCGTAGTACACCCAATCTCCTAAAAGAAGATGTGCAGCATAGCCAACGAGAATTGCAGACGGATAAGTAATCCAAGTTTTCATACTAGAAACAGTATCCCATCATAATCTATAAGTCAATTAACATAATCAATTAACTGATTGACTTTATAGTCTGAAAAGAGGTCTCCTTCGAGCCAACAGCGTACCATTTCGGCAATAATCTTCTTATCTGCTAGCTTTTGTAGACACGCATTTAAGCCAATTAAGTAGATGGTCTCTTGAAAAGATTCTTTTTTGTACCACGCTACATTGTTATATAAATTATACCCTATTAAGGCTCTAAAATCCTCTTCTTCTAATAACAATTTTAACAACTCTTTGAAGTTTGGATTTTCTTTAGATAATTCACTTTCGACACTACTAAAACTTTTTGTTAAAAGGGCTGCTTTTTTCAAATGGAGGGCAAACTCATAATCATTAAGGTGATTTTGAGATGCTCCGTAGTAAAATAGTCTTTCCACCATAAGTTGTTCAATCACGCCAATTATTTCTGAAAGGCTACTTTGTTGATCTATGAAAGGTAAAAGAAGTAGTGATGTTTGATACATCAAAGCCAGCTCTTCCATCACCTTTGCCCCATTAATCAATATTGAAGAAGATCCCTCTAGGGAGAAACACTCAACCAAACTCTCCATGCTATCTAAGATATCACGAGGTTGTACCTCCCTTTTTAAAGGGGGGAGGTTGTTTAGTTTTTGAGGTGTCAAAGATTCATACAAAGCTGTCAATCTCGCATAAGCTTCGCCTGCTAAAAGGACAAATTTTCTAACATCTTTCCCTTTAACTTGGTTTGTTGTGAAGATAGTTTTTAAAGTTGAAATCATATCTTCGCTGCTAAAATTTTCAACAGCTTTATGTAATGGTTTTAATCTAATAGCACGCAGTTCATTCTCTAAGTTAGCTGTCCCATTGCCTCCAAGCATCTGATAAAGTTGCTCGTAAGTTCCATCCTCATCAACAACTTCTCTAATATTTAGAAGGATTTTCACCTCATAACCATTTAAAGAGGCCCAATACCCCTCATCAAAAATAGCCATTGAAGGAATTATGTAGGTTAAGTTTTCAACAAATGATTGGTATAAGACAAAACGACTTCTTTGTGCAGTTAAGTTTAAACTCTCAGCTAAAGAGATCTTACGACTACTTCTTGAACCATCTTCGTTACGAACCATTTTCGCAGTTGAGTGGAAAATATGACCTTGAGCTCTCTCATACTGGTTGTTGTACAACACTAAAGCTTTAGAAGAGTCAACTCCATTAACATAGGCAAAAACAGACTCAACAACAGAGCCGTTATTGTTCAAATCAAAAAGTTCAAAATATTGTGACTCACTAAAAAGGTATCTGAGTTTTAATAGGGGGAATATTCTTTTGTAATGCTCATTTACTAAGTGTTCATCAGCAAACTCATTCCAATAAGCTCTTTGGTACTCCATCCCATACTTTTCATGGAACCCCTCAATTTGACCATGTCCAAACATTGGAAGACCAGGCATTGTTGCCAACAAGGTACAAACACCAAAGTATTTATCACCATTACCAAACTGGGCAATGGCAGTCTCTTCGTCAGGGTTGTTCATAAAGTTTACAAATCTTTTAAGAATCTCTGGATCAAAAGAGAGGGTATTTTTAATTGTATCTCGATACTTTTTATTCTCCTCATCTTTAAGCATGTTCATAAAAGCACTGTTGTATACTCGGTGCATCCCTAAAGTGCGGACAAAATACCCTTCCATCATCCAGAAAGCTTCAGCAAGCAAAAGGGTATCGGGAACCTCTTGTGCTACCCGATCAACAACTTCTCGCCAAAACTCAATAGGCATTCTTGCGTTGAACTCTTCATCACTAAGACCGTGATTAGCTCTTCCTGGAATATCTCCACCACTACCAGGGGCTGGATACCAAAGGCGCTGTACGTGCCTTTTTGCTAGTGTCATTGCTGCATCAAATCTAATTACGTGGAAGTTGCGAGCAACGTGTAAAATGAGTTGAATAACAGCCTCTCTAGTGTGTGGATTGAGAAAATCTAGTTGGGCAGTATCATTCCAGGGCATTGTTGTTCCATCGTTACCGTGGAAGATATAAGAAGTTTGTTCTTTTTCTTTATCTACAAACCTGAAGGTAACAGCTGCATCGCTACGATCGTAGTAGTGATCTTCAATTCTAATATCGTAACGAGGGTCGGTCGATAAATCGGGCCCGTTGTAAGTGTAAGAGGGAAATGGGGGGTGGTTAACTTGAACAAAGCGTTCAGGGTGGTGTAACAACCAATCGCTATCTAAACCTGTGTGGTTGGGAACCATATCGCTAGCTAATTTGATACCCCGCTGTTTACATCGATAATCTAAATTGTGTAAAGCATCCCAACCTCCAATGGAAGTTGCAATGTCGTACCCTTTGAGCGAATAAGCTGAAGCTTCAGCTTCTGGGTTTCCGCAAAGGTTTTTAATTTTCTTAGAGGCACTACTGCGTTCCCAAATTCCAATCAACCACAAAGAGGTAAACCCTCTTTCTGCTAAAAGGTCCAACTCCCGATCTGGAATTTTGTCTAAAGTATCTATTTGATAACCGTAAGTTTTAGATAATTGGTCTAACCAAACCAAAGTACTTTTCGCTATCATCACAACGTTGGGCATCCAGTTTCTATCTGAACTGTATGCTTCAACCTCTTGTAAAGTTGATAAATCGTATGAGTGAACTTTTTGAGGCCCTGGACCACCCCCAAAATGCCCCCCTTTCTCCTCCTCTTTTATAAAGTCTATTGATCTAAGTAAAAACTGACGCAATTTAGGGCTAATTAAAGTTCCCCAATTTCTTAAAATGTATTCAAGTTGGGCAGTTAAAGAGGTGGGGTGCATTCTACTAGGAGCTGTTAAAAACTGAAATAGATCTTCACTTTCATCAACGAGCTCTTCATTAGAGGAAAATTCTTCAATTAAAGAGGTTAAAAGTTTTAACTCACTAGGAAAAATTAATCCTGAAGGGGAGATAAAAGGTTTAGCTGCTTTAACCAAAGCTTTGTTTTCAACCATAACTCTATGGAGGAAAAAACCTCGAGAAGACTCTTCTAAAAGGTGAGGGGCAGTTGGCTTTAAAGTCTCTAATAGGGGGCTTGGGAAGTTTTCGCTGTAAAATTGAAGTAGATCATAAGCAGGTTTTTGCTCACTTATTTGTAAAACCATCTTCGAAAAGAAGCGGCTATTTTTAGTTTTTAAATAGTTTGTGACCAGTTCTTGGTAGAGGATATGTAATAGGGCGGTAGCATTTAACAAAGAGGCAGAGACAAAATCACTAGAGCCAACATCTTTAATCCTTTTGTTGTAGGTATGGGCAACAATTTTTGCCTGCTCATAAATTTCATCAAGTGAATCTGAATCAACAAAAAGGGGCTCTTTGTAGTTGATCTCATTACGAGTCTTCAGGGCTATCCGCATATCACGTTTTTCCATAATCACACTCCCTATATCTTATCTTTAAAGTATCCCAGCCTATCTAAGGTGAGTCAACCTTTTATCTCCAAAGGCAATGAAGAAACACTTTGATTTGAGTTAAGCCACCTTGTTAACTGATCTTTGATTTTATTAAAAAATGGGCCAATTGAAATTTGTTCATCGGGGGTAAACTTTGAAAGGACGAAAGAGGAGACTGAACCATGCTTAGGTCTTCCTATTCCAATCCTCAATCTAAAGAATTGATCGCTTTTAAGGTGTTGGACAATCGATTTAAGGCCATTGTGACCAGCTAGTCCTCCCCCTTGTTGCAATTTTGCACTTAAAAAAGGGAGTTCTAAATCATCGTGAACAACTAAAATCTCATCTGCCTTTATATCAAAATAAGAGGCCATTTGAGAGAGGCTGTGACCACTAACGTTCATGTAGGTCATCGGTTTTAAAAAGTAGTAAACTCCATTTCCTACGGGGAACTTACCCCATTGTCCATTAAACTTTGTTTGCCACTGGCCACTAACTAAAAGATCTCCAACCATCCACCCACTATTGTGGCGAGTTTTTGAATAAAGAGAGCCTTTATTGCCAAGGAGAACAACCAAGCGTATCATAATCATATGATACTTTGTTTAACTGACAATGGGCAATAGAGGAGGTTTAAATGTATATCTTAGTTTTTCACGTTCCCATTAGTGATAGTGAGAAAGTTAAAGAGGCTGTGTTCAAAGAGGGTGCTGGGAGAATGGGCAATTATGAAGCGTGTAGCTTTGATATAGTTGGTAAAGGGCAATTTCGCCCTTTAAAAGGATCAAATCCCCACATAGGTTCAGTTGATAAACTAGAAATTGTTGATGAATTAAGAGTTGAAACAACAGTTCAAGAAAAAGATGTTAAAAGGGTAATCAAAGCATTAAAAGAATCTCACCCTTATGAAGAGCCCTCATACCACCTAATTAAAGTGGGGAGTTGAGAATAGAGCGACTAATTGATACACTTCACCCACCAATAAAGGGGGCACTCCTTGAGTAAATTAGCCGCATTAGAACAATTGGCAAACGAAAAAGTTATTTTGCTAGATGGGGCTATGGGGACAGAGCTTCAAAGAAAAGGCCTTAGTGATAAAGATTTTACCTTAGATGGCAATGTTGCTTTAGGGTGTAATGAGATTTTAAACTTAACAACTCCCGAAACTATTTATGATATTCACCTCTCATACTTAGAAGCTGGAGCCGATATAATTGAGACAAACACCTTCAATTCAAATGTTATCAGTTTAGATGAGTACAACTTAGGCTCTTACACTTACTCAATAAACTTAGCAGCAGCAGAGATTGCTAAAGCAGCTGTGGAAAGCTACTCAAATGAGAAAAGGTTTATTGCAGGGGTGGTTGGGCCAACTGGGAAGATGGCTACTATTTCACCAGTTGTTGATGACCCCACTTTTCGTGACGTCACTTTCAAAGACTTTGTTGCCTCATTTATCCCTCAAATAGAGGGCCTTGTTGATGGGGGAGTTGATCTACTTCTAATTGAGACAGCCTTTGATACTTTAGTTGCCAAAGCAGCTTTAAAAGCTGCTAACGATGTCTTTGATTCTAAAGGAAAAAAACTGCCAATAATGGTTAGTGCAACTTTTAGTGACCAAAGTGACAGGATGTTAGCGGGACAAACATTAGAGGCATTTGTTACCTCCTTAAGCTCTTATGAGCTGTTTTCTATAGGGCTGAATTGCTCTACAGGAGCTCAAGAGATGATTCCACTTATTAAAAGACTTGATAATGTTTCCCCTTTTAGAATCAGTGCTCACCCCAATGCAGGGTTTCCTGACTTAGATGGGAATTACACTCAAAGTGTAGAAGAGTTAACAACTTTGTTAGAACCCCTAATTAAAGAAAGAAGGTTAAATATAGTTGGAGGGTGTTGTGGAACAACTCCAATTCATATCGCTGCCTTAGCTAAAATTGTGAAACAGGGAAAACAAAGAGAGTTAAAAAAACTTAGTTCTATCTCTTTATCAAACTTAGACAATTTAAATCTAGACATTAAAAAACCAATTGTAGTTGGAGAGCGAACTAATGTTGCAGGTTCTAGAAAGTTTGCCCGCTTAATAAGAGAAAAGAGGTATGAAAGTGCTTTAGAAGTGGCACGCCAACAAATCTCTTTTGGAGCCAACATAATAGATATTTGTATGGATGAACCTCTAATTGAATCTAAAGAGGCGATGGTAGATTTTTTAAGGATGGCAACTAGTGATCCAACGATTGCCAAAGTTCCCTTTATGATTGACTCTTCTGATTGGACAGTTATTGAAGCAGCTTTAGAGCAACTTCAAGGTAGGGGGATAGTAAACTCAATTAGTTTAAAAGAGGGTGAAAAAGAGTTTTTAAGAAAAGCTAATCATATCAACAAGATGGGCTTTGCCATGGTTGTGATGCTTTTTGATGAAAATGGGCAAGCAGAAACCTATCAACGAAAAATTGACATTGCTAAGCGCTCTTATTCACTTTTAATTGAGAACAATATCCATCCCTCTTCAATTATTTTTGATCCAAATATCTTAACAATAGCAACCTCAATTAAAGAGCACGACTACTATGCTAAAGATTTTATAGATGCAACTAAGTGGATTAAAGAAAACTTGCCTCAAGTTTCTGTTATTGGGGGAGTGAGTAACCTCTCTTTTGCCTTTAGGGGAAACAACTACTTTAGAGAGGCGATGCACGCAGTCTTTTTACATTTAGCAAACTTAGATTATGCAATAGTAAATCCAGCAACTTTTTTAGATTACACCACTTTAGATAAAGAGCTTTTTGAGACAATCAAAAAAGTTATTTTAGCCACTTCGGATGATGTGGAAAGTGATCGAGAGAGGATGATTAAACTTGCATTAAAAAGTAGCGACACAAAAGTTCAACAAAAAGAGAGTGAAGTAAGCGAGTGGAGATCTTGGGATGTTTATCAAAGGCTTTCTCACTCTTTGCTAATTGGAGAAGATAAATTTTTAGAGGGTGATTTAAAAGAGGTTGAAGAGGTAGATCCTTTAGTTCTCATTGAAGGCCCTTTGATGGAAGGGATGAAGCAAGTTGGTAAACTTTTTCAAGAGGGGGAACTGTTTTTACCTCAAGTGATTCGTTCTGCTCGCACAATGAAAAAAGGGGTCGATATTATAAAGCCTCGAATCAAAATTGATGAAAGTAGAAAAAGACGTAAAAAGGTTGTATTGGCAACGGTAAAAGGGGATGTTCACGACATTGGGAAGAATATTGTTGGGCTAGTCTTAGAGAGTAACAACTACGAAGTAATAAACTTGGGTGTGATGGTTGATGAGAAAGTTATCTTAGACATTGCTTTAAAAGAGGAAGCAGATGTTGTTGGCCTAAGTGGTTTGATAACCCCATCTTTAACTCAGATGGCAAATGTAAGCAGATTATTTGAAAAAGAGGGGTTAAAAATTCCCATTGTAGTTGGAGGGGCGACAACTAGTGAGCGCCACACAGCATTAAAATTGGATCCACTTTATTCAGGCGGTGTTTATCATGTAACTGATGCTTCTAATGGTGTTATAGCAATTCAACAAATTATAAATAACCACGCCTCTTATAAAAAAGAGATTAAAAACATTTACCAAAAACACCATCAAGAAGAAAGATCTATACAAAATATCTTTACTCTAAAAGAGGCCCGCTCTAAAGGTTTTATTAAAAAACAAAGTGCCCCTAAAGCAAAAAGTTATGGGGTCCATATTATCGACAATGTCAAAGTTGATGATCTTATACCCCACATTAATTGGAGCTCTTTTTTAGCACAGTGGAAAGTTCCCTCTAAAAGTGATGAGGGGAAAAAGTTAATTGATGAAGCTAAAAAGGTGTTAAATAGTGATAAAATTAAAAAAGAGTTTAACAAAGGATTAAAAGGGGTTGTGGGAATATTTGAGGTAACTAGAGACCCATTAGATGTAGTTACCTTGTTTGATAAAAACAAAGAGGTGGCTAAATTTAAATTTCTCCGTTCTCAAATAGCAGATCACGATAAATTGTGTCGCTCGTTAGCTGACTATGTTCACCAAAGTGAAAAAGATACCATTGCCCTTTTTGCTGCAACTAGTGGGTATAAAGCAAAAGGGGATAGTTACGATGATTTTTTATTAACTAGTGTCTCAGATCGCTTAGTTGAAGCTTTTAGCCTCTATTTAGAAAATTTTATGAGAGATCAATTGTGGGCTTTTAAAGAGGGTGCAATTATTAGACCTGCTATTGGGTATCCAATAGCCCCTGACCATCAACAAAAAGAGACTTTGTTTAACCTTTTAAATGTTAGTGAAACTATTGGGGTAAAATTAACTGACTCTTATGCAATGGATCCTGTAAGTTCAGTAGCAGGATTTTATTTTGTGGGAGAGGGGGTTAAGTACTTTCCCCTTAAAGGTATTTCAAAAGAGCAATTAAGTGAGTATGCTAATTTTGTAGACGTTAATATTAACGATTTAGAGAAGAGAATGTTGGTGGAGGGGGTTTGATTATGAGAGTGACTGATATTTTGGCTAAGGCTAAAGAGCCATTGTTTACCTTTGAGATTCTCCCCCCACTAAAAGGGCGCTCCGTTGAATCTGTTAACAATATGATAGATCAACTAATCCCCTTTAATCCCTCATATATAAATATTACAAACCACCAGATGACAACAATCTATGTTGAAAGAGAGGATGGTTTAATTGAAAGAAGGACAACAAGAAAACGCCCTGGTACTATTGGTCTTTCTGCTGCAATTCAATATAAGTACCAAATCCCTGTAGTGCCCCACTTAATTTGTGGGGGACTAAGTGACCATCAAATTGAAGACCAATTGGTGGAGTTAAACTTTCTTCAAATAAAGAACGTTTTAGCGCTACGTGGAGATCCCCCTCATGGAGAGAGGCGCTTTAAAGCAGCTGTTGATGGGTATGAACACACCGACGCTTTAGTAGGTCAAATTGCCGATGCAAACAGAGGTAAATATTTAGATCCCACATTAAGAGAACCCATTGCAACGAACTTTTGTATCGGAGTTGCAGGCTATCCAGAAAAACATAGTGAAGCCCCAAATTTAGAGTACGATATAAAGATGCTTAAAAAGAAAGTTGATATGGGTGCAGAATACATCGTAACTCAAATGTTTTTCATCAACGAACATTACCACTCATTTGTCAAAAAGTGCCGGATGGAGGGAATTGATGTTCCCATCATTCCAGGGATCAAACCAATTCAAAAAAAATCTGATTTAGATTTGTTGCCACACACCTTTCACGTCGATCTTCCTAATGATTTAGTGGGTGAGGTGACAGAGGCTAAAAGTAATGAGCAGGTGCGTGAAATTGGAATTGACTACACAATTAAACAAGTTAATGATCTTTTAAGTTCATCAGTACCCTCAATTCACTTTTATACTCAAGGGCGAGCTAATACTTTTGTGAAGATAGTTGAACAGACCTTTGGTAAGTAGTTACCTACTTCTAGTTACCCCAACTTTGGGACACTCTTTGTCAAATGGGCACAAAGAACAAAACGGGGAGACAGGTCGACAAATCTCTTGTCCAAAAGAGACTAAAATCTCATTTAGTGGAATCCAAAATCTTTGGGGCATCACTAGTTGCAGAGCTTTTTCTGACTCCTCAGGGGTCTTTGTTCTAATCCATCCCAATCTGTTAGAGACACGATGAACGTGGATATCGACACAAATTGCATCAATTCCAAAGCCAAGGTTTAAAGTTAAGTTGGCTGTTTTAATTCCAACTCCAGGTAGTTCTAATAATTCACTTTGGGTGGATGGAACTTTCCCTTGGTATTTATCAATTAGAATTTGAGAAATGTCTAAAATGTTTTGAGCTTTTCTTCTGTAAAAACCAGCAGGATAGATAGCTTGTTCAATTTCCTCATTAGTTAGTTTTAGCATCTGTTGTGGGGTGTCTGCCAACTTAAAAATATTTTCACTAGAGGCAATAGTGACACTATCTTTAGTTCTTAAAGAGATTATAGTTGAAACTAGTACTCTGAAAGGATCGTGTAATTGGTTGGCAATTATTGAAACAGAGGGGAGCTCTTTACCCCTCTCTTTTAAGATATCTTTAATTTTATTAAATATTAGATCCCAATCCATAGTGAACTTATCTTAATTACTCATTTAGTTTGTTGCAACTCTTTCTATTGATTAAACTTGACACCTTTTGTGAAAAGATTTAGTTTGATGCCACCATGATTATAATATTAAAACAACAAATTAGTAGTTCCCAAAAATCTGCTGTTAAAGGCTTTCTTAAAGAGAAAGGCTTTAAAGTAAAAGAAATTGTGGGACAAGAAGAGACAGTCTTAGGGGCTGTTGGAATTAGCCAAGTAGACATTCGAGAAGTTGAAATCTTAGAGGGTGTTGCCAGAGTTATTCCAATCTCCAAACCTTACAAACTTGCCTCTAGAGAATTAAAAAGCGAAGATACCGTCGTAGAGGTTGGCAATGTAAAGATTGGGGGCAACAGAGTAGTTGTGATGGCAGGCCCTTGTGCTATTGAATCTAAAGAGCAGATCATGGAGATTGCCCGCTTAGTTAGATCTTCTGGTGCTGTTGTTTTAAGGGGGGGGGCTTTTAAACCAAGAACTAGCCCCTATGCTTTCCAAGGCCTTGGGGAAGAGGGATTAAGTTATCTCAAAGAGGCAGGTGAAAAGTACAAAATGCCTGTTATGAGTGAAGTTGTTAACCCCAAAGATGTTGAAATGATGAGCGATTATGTTGATATCTTTCAGATTGGGGCACGCAACATGCAAAACTTTGAACTTTTAAAAGAGGTTGGGAAAACTGAGTTTCCTGTTCTTTTAAAAAGAGGCCTTTCTGCCACTATTGAAGAGTGGCTGATGGCAGCAGAGTATTTGATGTCCAGTGGAACTGATAAAGTTATTTTGTGTGAGCGGGGTATTAGAACTTATGAAAAAGCAACTCGCAACACCTTAGATATTTCTGCAATCCCTGTGGTTCAAAAGTTGACCCACTTACCAGTAATTGGAGATCCATCTCATGCAACAGGAATTAGAGATATGGTTATTCCAATGTCACTTTCGATTGTTGCTGCTGGTGCTAGTGGTGTAGTTGTTGAAGTTCACAACAACCCTGATAAAGCATTCTCTGATGGGCCCCAATCTCTTTATCCTGAGCAATTTGAGAAATTGATGAGGGATTTACAAGTTTTAAGTCCAGTAATTGGCAAATCTATTGAGCGCATTCCAACTGTTGATATAAAACAAGAAAGCTCTGTTGTTGAGCAAGATTCTCAAATGAGAGTTGCCTTCCAAGGTGAAAAAGGTGCTTACAGTGAACAAGCAATTGAATTTTTGTTTGATGATGAAGTAGCTACTTTGCCTTGTAAAAAGTTTAGTGATGTATTTGAAGCTATCCAAAAAGGGGAAGCTCGTTATGGGGTGCTTCCAGTTGAGAACTCTTTAGGGGGAACAATCAACGAAACTTTAGATTTGTTGAACATCTACCCCGATTTAACAGTTGTTGGAGAAAAACAAATTAGGGTAGTGCACAACTTAATTGGCCTTCCTGGTTCCTCTATTAATCAAATAAAAGAAGTTTATAGTCACCCACAAGGTTTAGCTCAATGTGCCTCATTTTTAGAAAACCAATTAAAGGGGGCAACTGCTATCCCATTTTTTGATACCGCTGGGGCAGTAACCCACATAGCCAAACTCCAAGATCCCACAATAGCAGCTATTGCCTCTTCTAAAGCAGCTAAAGTTAATAAGATGGAGATTTTACAAGAGGCTATTGAAACCGATAGCAGTAACTTTACCCGCTTTTATGTGGTAACTAGAGAAGAGAATGCCGATTTCTTTAGATCAATGGGTCCAATTAACAGAGTTGCTATGGTGTTTAGTGTTAAAGATAGACCAGGTTCTTTATTTGAAGTATTACAAGTTTTATCAGATTACAAGATGAACATGAAAAAACTTGAATCACGCCCAATTGCTGGAAAACCTTGGGAGTACTCTTTCTTTGTGGAAGCAGAACTTGCTGATCAAAAAGAGTTTGAACAAGCTGTAGAGCTACTTAAAAAAGCGAGTGCTACCTTTAGAGTATTGGGTACTTTTGCAGGTGATAGGAACTAAAGGAGAAGACTTTGTTTCCCAAAGCTTGTTTAATAATGGGGCTCCTTACTAAAAGTGGGGGCCCCTCTACATCTTTACAAGAAATTTTAGAAAAAGAGTTTGGCCCTTTTAGGATTCTAGGAGAGAGCTTTCTTTTTAATTACACCAACTATTATGAAAAAGAGTTTGGTAAAAAACTGTGGCGTACTTTTCTTTTATTTGAAAACCTAATTGATCCAAGCTCTCTTGCTTCAATAAAAATTAAGACAAACTCAATTGAACAAGAAAACCTAGAAGAGGGCAACAGAACCTTTAACTTAGATCCTGGAATATTAACTAGTGCAAATATCATATTAGCAACTACTAAAAATAGAAGTCACCGCATCCCTTTACAGCAGGGAATCTATGGGGAGTTAACTTTAATGTACCAAGGGAAAAAATATAATGATTTTCAGTGGACCTACCCCGATTACAAAGAAGATAAAGTAAAACACCTTTTTGAAGAGGTTCGTAAAGAGTTTTTAAAGCAACTTTCATTTTAAAATAGTCCTCTTAATATGAGGATAAAATTACTTTTAGCTCTTATTCTACTATTTACTTCATGCCAACAAGAGACCCTTTTAATAAAAATTGGTGAAGTACACCAATGGGAACAACTAAGTGCCCGCCAATTTTGGTACACAATTGCTTATCAACAAAACAATGAAATTATTAGTTTAAATATTCCAGTGGGAGTGAGGCAAATAGAAATTCCAATTAAAACAAAAGGGGCAATCTACTTTGTTGCCTATCCCTTAGGAAAACAAATTCCTTTAGGAGGGTTTTATCTTCCTTGGGAGAAAAGTAGAGTAGTTCAACTAGATTCTAAAAAAGGTCCAATGTGTGAGATGATGCTTCTATCTAGTAAAAAATGGGAACAAGGTGTTGCTTCAGTAAATGGGCAAAGAGTTTTTGAGATGATTAAAGAAATTGATGAGAGTTGTTTTAAAGTAGATTGGAATCATTTAGCTAACGATATTGTTAGTGGAAATTTAAAAGAGAGCTCTTTTAAAAAAGCTAAAACAAAAGATGTTGTTATAACCGATATTCCTCAAGGAAGGTGGGTGTGTGAGTTAAGTAGTTATCCCCCATTTAACTTTTATGATAACAAAGAGTTTATTTTAGAAGATATACCTCCAACGACGCTCTCTTATTTAAACATACAAGAGAAACTCCAATTAACACTCTTTATCTCAGAAGATAAAAATGAGGACCCATTTTATTATGTGGGTCCTCTAGATCCAATCTTATCAATTAGTGATCAAGATTACTTTAATTTACTCAATTAGGTTTAACAACGATGTTAACTAGTTTGTCACTAATAACAATCGTTTTAATTACACTCATCCCCTCTAATCGCTCTTGAATCTTCTTTAAATCAAAAGCCATTTTCTCTAGCTCTTCTTTAGCAATCCCTTTGGAAAGGTGCATCTTATCTCTAACTTTTCCATTTATCTGAACAACAATTTCAACTTCATCATCAACAGTCAACTCTTCAACATAGGTGGGCCAATTCTGATTTGCAATTGAGGGTTTGTTACCTGCTTTTTGCCAAAGCTCCTCTGCTAAGTGGGGAGCATATGGACTAAGTAGTAAGATGAAGGGCTCCCAAACAGATCGGCTTAACTCTTTTGTTTTGTAAAGTTCATTAACCATAATCATCATTTGGGCAATTGCTGTGTTGAACTCTAAGTTAGCTGTATCATGGGTAACTTTTTTAATTGTTTTATGTAGGGTTTTCAAAATTGCTTGTTCGGGTTCTTTATTAACAATTTCGTGGTCACTTAAACGCCAAACACGCTCTAAAAAGCGGTATACACCCCCAATTCCTGCAGTAGACCAAGGTTTTGAGACTTCAAGGGGACCCATGAACATCTCATAAACTCTCATTGCATCAGCACCGTAAACTGCAATTATTTCATCGGGGTTGATTACGTTCTTAAGGGACTTGGACATCTTAGCGATAACTCGCTCTAACTTTTCTCCACTACTTTTTTCAATGAAAACTTCGTTATCTAATTCAGTTACCTCATCGGTAGGAACTAAAGATCGATCTTTTCTTTGGAAGGCAAAGGAGGTAATCATCCCTTGGTTTACCAATTTTTCAAAAGGTTCAACTGTATTAACAATACCTAAATCGTAAAGAACTTTATGCCAAAAACGGGCATATAGAAGGTGAAGCACAGCGTGTTCAGCTCCCCCCACATATAAATCAACAGGCATCCAATAATCGATTGCCTCTTTTGAAGCTAAGGCTGTGTCGTTATGGGGATCTAAGTATCTTAAATAGTACCAGCAAGAGCCTGCCCATTGAGGCATTGTGTTAGTCTCTCTTCGAGCCTTTCCTCCACAAGTGGGACAAGTTGTGTTGACCCAACTCTCTATTGTTGCCAATGGAGATTCCCCTGTTCCCGATGGTTCATACCTTTCAACTTCAGGAAGTGTTAAAGGAAGATCTTCCTCTTTTAAAGGAACTACACCACATTTTTCACAGTGGATTAAAGGAATTGGCTCACCCCAATATCTTTGGCGAGAGAAAAGCCAATCCCTAAGTTTGTAGTTAATTTTCCTTTCACCTTTTTTGTTATCTTCGAGCCACTTATCCATTGTGTTAATGGCATCTTCTTTATTTAATCCATCTAAAAAGTCGCTGTTGATGTGGAGCCCATCTCCAACCCAAGCCTCTTGTTGGATATCAACTTCAGCTTTGAGAACTTCAATAATGGGAAGGTTAAACTTTTTAGCAAACTCCCAGTCTCTAGTATCGTGGGCAGGTACTGCCATAATTGCCCCAGTTCCGTAGGAGACTAAAACATAATCAGCAATCCAAATTGGAATTCGTTTATTGTTAACAGGGTTTATTGCATAGCTTCCACTAAAAACACCACTTTTATCTTTTGCCAAATCAGTTCTCTCTAAATCTGATTTGTGAGAAGCCATCTCAATGTAATTTTCAACTTCTTCTTTTTGATCGTCAGTAGTTAACTCTTTTACTAAAGGGTGCTCGGGAGCAACAACCATATAAGTCGCTCCAAAAAGGGTGTCACTGCGAGTTGTAAAAACTTCTAATGAATTTTCTGAATTTTCAATTTCAAAAATAACTGAAGCTCCCTCACTTCTACCAATCCAGTTAGTTTGCATTGCCTTAATTGATTCAGGCCAATCCAACAACTTTAAATCGTCTAAAAGCCTTTCAGCATACTTTGTTATTTTTAAAAGCCACTGTCTAATATTTTTTCTAGTGACTAAGGTTCCACATCGTTCACATTTACCATCTTTTACCTCTTCGTTAGAGAGGCCTGTCAAACAATCTGGGCACCAGTTGATGGGGGTTTCTGCCTCATAGGCTAAACCCTTTTTATAGAGTTGAAGGAAAATCCACTGAGTCCAGTGGTAGTACTCAACTGAGTGAGTTGCTACTTCTCGATCCCAATCGTAACAAAAGCCCAATCTTTTAATTTGGCGTCTAAAGTTCTCTATATTTTTTTCAGTAGTTGTGCGGGGATGGGTTCCAGTTTTTATTGCATAGTTTTCAGCAGGAAGACCAAATGAGTCAAACCCCATTGGGTGTAAAACATTGTACCCATTCATCCTCAAGTAGCGGCAGTAGATATCGGTTGCTGTATACCCTTCTGGATGTCCAACGTGGAGCCCCTCTCCTGAAGGATAGGGGAACATATCTAAAACATACCTTCTCATCTCTTTGGGAAAAGAGGGATCTTCTTTTACAGCAAAAGTTTTGTTATCATCCCAATACTTTTGCCACTTCTTCTCAATGTAATCAAATAAATAGGTGCTCATGGGCGCATGATATCGTTACGCTCAAATGGTGTCAATGTAGAGCTCTAACTCAATTCTCTTGTTGAAGTTGCTTAATTACTAAGCGAACTAGATTTATCCTTTTATCTTTCATTGAGACAATCTCAAAATTTCCAAAATCGAATGGGATAATTTGCCCAACAGTGGGAATCATTCCCAACTCTTCAATTAAAAATGAGGCTAAAGTGCGCGCTAGGTCGTTTCTTTCAATTTCTAAATCGAGCTCATCTTTAATCTCTTGCATAGTTGTATCGGCTTTAATTAAGTAGGAGTTGTTGCGATCAACTTGGATTCTCATTGCCAAATCGGTCTCATGCTCATCGTAAATCTCACCAAAAAGTTGTTCAACAATATCTTCCATTGTGACAATACCCAACAACCCCCCATACTCATCCAACACAACAGCAATTTGAAGCATCTCTTGTTGGAATTGAAGGGCCATATCATTTAACTTCTTCCCTTGGGGGACAAAAATTGGTTTGTGGATAAAATCCCCAACTGTTCTATTCTCAAAACCTCTGGTTTTGTATTGAAGAATATCTCTTAAAAGTAAAATTCCAATGATGTTCTCTGAATCCTCTTTATAAACAGGGATTCTTGAAAAACCACTGGCAACAATTTTACCAAAGACATCTTTTATTAAAGTTGACTCTTCTAAACTGAAGATATCTGTTCTGTGAGTCATAATTGATTTAACTGGAGCTTCACTAAAGTGAACTACCCTTTGGAACAAAGCCCCTTCAAACTCATCAACAATTCCCTCTGTTTCAGCTATATCAACAACGTGCATTAAACTCTCTAATGATAAAGTTCTTTTATCTTCACTGGTGAAAAAGCGGGTGGTAAGAGAGCCTATAAAGCGGGTAACTACAATTACTGGGTATAAAATTATTGAGAGAACTTTAATTGGGTAAGCTGCCATACGGGCAAATTTAGTGTTGTAACTTATTGCCAGTTGTTTTGGACTAATCTCTCCAAAGACTAAAATTAAAAAAGTTAAAATACCAGCAGATATTCCTACAGCACGACTACCCCACATAGATATTGTTAATGTTGTTGTAAAAGCAGAGGCTCCAATGTTAACAATATTGTTTCCTATCAATACAGTGGTTAAAAGGATATCGGGACTTTTAGCAAGCTTTGCAGCCATTTGACTACTTTTTTTCTTATCTGTTTCTAAAGCGCGAACTTGCAAAAATGATAAGGAGGTAAAAGCGGTCTCTGAAGCACTAAAGAACGCACTTGCTAAAAGGAAAAGTATAATCGAGGCAAATTGTATTTTCATCCTATTTGCCCCACTAAAATCAACTTATTGCCACTAGTGGCACTCTCTGAATCACTTTCCATACAGCTATAATACACAACGAGTGATGAGGTTGCAAGATTTGTGAATACTTTTCACACCCTTATATCTAGTATATAATATAGACCAATGGCAAAGAAAAAATCACTTGCAGGTCCAGCGGCCTATGATGAGAGCAAAATACAAACTTTAAGCGCTCTGGAGCATATACGGTTGCGCCCTGGGATGTATATTGGGCGTCTAGGTGATGGATCTCACTACGAAGATGGAATTTATGTTCTCTTAAAAGAGGTAATCGACAACAGTGTTGATGAGTTCATTATGAACCACGGCACACGAATTGAGATCACCTTAGATGATAATAAACTCACTGTGCGCGATTACGGAAGGGGAATCCCTTTAGGAAAAGTAATTGCATGTGTCTCTATTATCAATACCGGTGGAAAGTTTAACGACGATGTCTTTCAGTTTTCTGTTGGTCTTAACGGAGTGGGAACAAAAGCTGTTAACGCTTTATCCTCTTTCTTTAGAGTTGTATCGCACCGAGAAGGGCGCTTTAGCGAAGCTGTTTTTGAGTATGGTAAACTTATAAAAGAGAAAAGTGGAAAAACAACTGAAAGAGATGGAACTTTAATTGAATTCATTCCCGACAGTAGCTCTGATGCTTTTGGAGAATACTCTTTTGATAGCGACTTTATAATTGAACGATTGTGGAACTACGCCTATTTAAATGCAGGTCTAACTTTAGTTTTTAACAAACAATCTTTTGTTAGTAGGCATGGGTTATTAGATTTACTAAATAAACAAGTTGGCTCTGAACTTCTTTATCCCACAATTTATCACAAATCAGATAAATTAGAGTTTGCTTTAACTCACACCCAAAACTATGGGGAGAACTACTTTTCATACGTTAATGGGCAGCACACAAGCGATGGAGGAACTCACCTCTCTGCATTCAAAGAGGGAATTTTAAGGGGAATCAACGAGTATTATAAAAAATCTTACACAGCAGTTGATGTAAGAGATGGTTTAACTGGGGCAATTGCCATTAAGTTGCAAGACCCTGTATTTGAAAGTCAAACTAAAAACAAACTTGGTAACAGTGAAGTACGCACTTGGATTGTTCAACAAACTAAAGAGGCAATCATTGACCATTTAATGAAAAACTCCGAGACAGCTAATAAGCTCTCTCAAAAAATAGCCAGCAATGAAAAGTTAAGAAAAGAGTTAGCTGCTGTAAAAGGGGCAGCTCGTGAAGCTGCTAAAAAAATCTCTTTGAACATTCCTAAATTAAAGGATTGTAAATACCACCTAAATCAAAATGGTGCTAAAGGGGAGAACTCGATGATCTTCTTAACTGAAGGAGATTCAGCATCGGGCTCTTTAGTTAGTGTACGCGATGTTTATACCCAAGCCATCTTTAGTTTAAGGGGAAAGGTCTTAAACGTCTTTTCAAGAAAGAGAACAGATATTTACAAAAACGAAGAGCTTTACAACTTGATGATTGCTTTAGGGCTAGAAAATGGAGTTGAAGGGCTACGCTATGGGAAAGTTATCATTGCAACTGATGCAGATACTGATGGCTTTCACATCAGAAATCTTTTAATGACCTATTTTCTAACCTACTTTGAGGATCTTGTTTTAGCAGGAAGACTCTTTATTTTAGAGACTCCCTTATTTAGGGTTCGAAATAAAAAAGAGACTCTTTATTGTTACAATGAAGCTCAAAGGGATGAGGCAGTTAAAGAGATAAGGGGTGCTGAAATTACCCGCTTTAAAGGTCTTGGGGAAATTAACCCCTCAGAATTTAGGCAATTCATTGGGGAGAATATGAGGTTAATTCCAGTTTCAATTGCCTCCTCATCTCAAATGCACCAAACAATGAAATTTTATATGGGAGATAACACCCCAGAAAGAAGAGAGTTTATCATGGAGAATCTCATTTAATGGCACACGCTGAAACTGTCTTTAAAAATAACTTCTTAGAGTATGCCTCCTATGTCATTAAAGAGAGGGCCATTCCAGAAATAACTGACGGTTTAAAGCCGGTACAAAGAAGAATCTTACACTCTTTATTTGAGATGGATGATGGTAAGTTTCATAAAGTTGCCAACATCGTTGGGCATTGTATGAAGTACCACCCCCATGGAGATGCCTCAATTGGGGATGCTTTAGTTAACTTAGCTAACAACGACCTTTTTATTGAAAAGCAGGGAAACTTTGGAAATATAGTAACTGGAGATGTTGCTGCAGCTTCACGCTATATTGAAGCTCGTATCCTCCCTTTTGCTAAAAAGGTTTTGTATAACCCTGAACTAACCCAATACGTTGAATCTTACGATGGAAGAAATAAAGAGCCAGTAAGGTTTTTGGCAAAGCTTCCTGTTGTATTAGTACAAGGAACTGAAGGAATTGCAGTTGGCATGTCAACTCGTATCCTCCCTCACAACTTATTGGAAGTAATTGATGCAGTTGCCGCCTCCTTAAAAGGGGAGAAAGTTAAATTGTATCCCGATTTTCCCACAGGGGCTTTGATGGATGTATCAGCTTACGATGATGGGAAGGGGAAAGTTTTAGTAAGGGCAAAGTTAAATACCAAAGATCCAAAAAGGATAATTATTGAAGAACTTCCTTTTGGAATAACAACCGAAAGGATGATTCGCTCTGTTGAGGATGCTGCTAAAAAAGGGAAAATAAGGATTTCCAGCATTAACGATTACACAACTGATAAAGTTAATATTGAGATAGCCTTAGCACGCAACACCTACTCTAAAGAGGTTGAAGATGCCCTTTATGCTTTCACTAACTGTGAACAATCAATTTCAGTTAACCCTTTAGTTATTAAAGAGGGAATTCCTACAATCGTCTCAGTCAGTGAGATGATCGATTACCATGCCACCCACTTAGTTGGAGTTTTAAAAGAGGAACTCTTATTAGAGAAAAAGAACCTATTAGATCGCCTTCACGCTAGGACATTAGAACAAATCTTTGTAGAACAACGTATTTATAAGGTGATTGAGGATAAAAAGAGCCAACAAGAGATTGAAGAGGGGGTTATCAAAGGTTTTGAGAGGCATAAGCAAGAAATTGGTAGAGAAGTAACCGGTGATGATGTAACTCAACTTCTAAAAATACCAATTAGAAGAATCTCTTTATTTGACATTGAAAAGAACCGTAAAGAGATAAAAGATATTAAAGAGCGTCTTGGTGAAATTGAGTACCACTTAGCTCACCTTGTAAAATATGCCCTTGCATTTTTAGATGAACTAAAAAGTATTGCCCCTGAGCAACACGGTCCTAGATTAACAAAACTTGGTTCATTTACAAAAACAGATGTTAGAGAAGTTGCCAATCGAGATCATATGCTTAAATATGACCCTTCCACAGGGTATCTTGGATACGATATGAGAACAGGGATAAATCAATTCAACGTCTCAACTTTTGATCGTATTTTGGTTATCCAAAAAGAGGGCTCTTATTTTGTAACAGATGTTCCCGAGCGTCTATTTGTTGGTAAGCAAATGCGCTACTGTGTTTTGGCAGAGAAAGAGAACTTAGAAGAGGTAGTCTTTACAATTATCTACCAAGAGAAAAACTTAAAGCATCTTTATATAAAAAGGTGTAGCATCACCCAATTTATTTTAAACAAAAACTACGAACTTCTTCCCAAAGGAGAGTTCAAACTTTATGGATTTTCAACTTTAGAGGATGCTCGCATCACCTTGTTGTACAAAAAAGGGAAAGGTTATCGATCCTTAGAGGATGTCACTTACTTTTCTCGCTATCCAGTTAAGGGGGTCAGGGCAAAGGGAGTACGTCTAACAACTAAAGAGGCCCAAACCCTTAGAATTAAAAAAGAGAGTGATCCTGATGCAAACAAAAAGGATGAGTTAACACTGTTTAAAGATTTAGAGATGGGAGAAAAAGGGGATGAGTGATATCGCTTCTAGAATCCTCTACGAAGATAACCATTTAATAATAGTAAATAAAAAGTGTGGTGAGTTAGTACAAAGAGATAAAACAGGAGATGATTCTCTTAGTGAGTTTATCAAAGAGTATTTAAGGAAAAAATACGATAAAAAAGGAAATGTCTATTTAGGCTTAGTTCACCGCTTAGATCGGCCCACTAGTGGCATTGTTATCTACACAAAGACAGAGAAGGCTTTAGTGAGGATGAATGCTCTTTTCAAAGATGTTGGTTCAGTTGAAAAAAGGTATTGGGTTGTTGTTGATAAAATGCCCCCCTCAAATCAAGGAACTTTAGAAAACTACCTTAAAAAAAATAGTGAAAAGAATAAATCTTTTGTTGTTAGTGAGAAAACAAAAGGATCAAAGTTGGCCAAATTAAATTACCAAGTGCTCTCCACTAGTGACAATTTCTTCCTTTTAGAGATTGAACTTTTAACTGGAAGGCATCACCAAATAAGAGCCCAATTAGCAAACTTGGGAATTTGCATTAAAGGGGATTTAAAGTATGGCTTTAATAGGGCAAACAAAGATAAAGGAATCCATCTTCATGCCCGCTATATCTCATTTATCCACCCTGTAAGAAAAGAGGAAATAACTTTAACAGCAGAACCTCCATCAGATCCACTTTGGGACTTCTTTGCCTCCCATGTGATTTAGCTAATAGCAATACAGGCTCCTTAAATTTATATTATCTCAAATGAGAGGGGGTCAAACTTCTGTATCCACAAATATATGAGATAATAATTAAGCAAATCAAAGAATGTTTGTTGACAGAAGGGTAAAAGGGGTTTACACTTACTTAGAGGCGACTATCCGTTGCCTCCAATTTTGTGTTTTTAAAAAAAATAGGAGGGGTACATTATGTACAAACTAGAAGATTTTATGGCTGAATTAGAGCGTCGCAACCCTGGCGAGCCAGAATTCATCCAAGCTGCAACCGAGGTTATCGAGTCGATTATTGATGTTGTAAACGATAATCCTTCATACGTTAATGGTAAAATTTTAGAGAGAATTACAGAGCCAGATCGCACTTTCATATTCAAAGTTGAGTGGGAAGATGACAATGGCGATGTTCAAGTTAACCGCGGGTATCGTGTTCAATTCAACAACACATTAGGCCCATACAAAGGGGGAATTAGATTCCACCCATCAGTTACTTTAGGTTCTTTAAAGTTCTTAGCTTTTGAGCAAACATTCAAAAACAGCCTCACAACACTTCCTATGGGTGGTGGTAAAGGTGGAGCTGATTTTAACCCAAGAGGAAAATCAAACAACGAAATTTTACGTTTCTGCCGCTCCTATATGACAGAGTTACAAAAATATATTGGTCCTGAAACTGACGTTCCTGCTGGGGACATTGGTGTTGGTGCTCGTGAGATTGGTTACCTCTATGGTCAATACAAACGCCTTCGCGATGAAAACACTGGTGTTTTAACTGGTAAAGGTCGCAAATGGGGTGGGTCCATTTTTAGACCTGAAGCAACAGGCTTTGGTACAATGTACTTCGCTAATGAGATGTTAAAAGCTCACAACGACACCTTTGAAGGAAAAACAGTTGCTATTTCTGGATTTGGTAACGTTGCTTGGGGTGCTGTTATGAAAGCTTCTGAGTTAGGAGCAAAAGTTGTTACAATTAGTGGACCAGACGGATATATCTATGACGCTAATGGAATCAATACTCCAGAAAAATGGGAGTACATGGTTCAACTGAGAACAAGTAACAACGACGTTGTTGCCCCTTATGCTGCAAAATTTGGTGCAAAATTTGTTGCAAACAAAAAACCATGGGAAGTTCCAGTAGATATGGCATTCCCCTGTGCAATTCAAAACGAGCTCTCTTTAGAGGATGCAAAAGCTTTAGTTGCCAATGGTGTTAAGTATGTTGTTGAGACATCTAACATGGGTTGCCAAGCTGATGCAATGAGCTATTTCATTGCTCAAAAGATCCCTTTTGGTCCTGGTAAAGCAGCTAACGCTGGTGGTGTTTCAGTTTCTGGTTTAGAGATGAGCCAAAACGCCCTTAAACTCAGCTGGGAAGCTGAAGAAGTTGACGCCCGCTTACACGCAATCATGAAAAATATTCACGAGTCTTGCGTTAAAGAGGGAACCGATAAAGATGGTTACATCAACTATGCTAAAGGTGCTAACATCGCAGGCTTTAAGAAAGTTGCCGATGCAATGATCGAGCTTGGCTATTAATTAATAGTTAAAATTAATTGGGGCGCTCTCTTGTTTAAGGGGGCGCTCTTTTTTATACTCTAGAGTATGAACAAATCGGTAGAACTATTAAAAGAGCTCACTTTGGCCGCAGGCCCTAGTGGTTTTGAACATGAGGTGGGTGAAATAATAAAAAAACACCTACAAGGCGTTGGTGAAATTACAACCGACTCAATTGGAAACATACTATGTGAGATTG
This sequence comes from Sphaerochaetaceae bacterium, assembly GCA_050950065.1. Classification (GTDB taxonomy): domain Bacteria; phylum Spirochaetota; class Spirochaetia; order Sphaerochaetales; family Sphaerochaetaceae; genus JBAYOE01. Next base: position 87,885 of record JBMNGX010000001.1, read on the forward strand.
AGGGGACAAAAAAAGATTCCAAAAAAGTTGTCTTAGCAGCTCACCAAGATGAGATTGGCTTTATGGTAAGCAACATCATTGAGGGGGGCTTTTTAAGATTTGTCACCTTAGGGAGGGTGGGTTGTAGAGAGCCTTCCAGCAACCTGCAGTCACTTTAATAAACAGCGATGGAGCATAAAGATACCTGGAGTAATTGGTCAAGTTCCTCCCCACTATAAAAAAGGTGATGCAAAAGTTGAAGTTGACTCTCTTGTACATCGACATTGGTGCTACTAGCATCAAAGATGTAACTGAAAGTTTTAAAATAGAGGTTGGCACTATTGCAGTACCTACAACTAACTTTCACTACAATGAAGTAAGCAATACCGTAATGTCAAAAGCATTTGATGATCGGGTGGGAGTTGCTGCAATGATTGAATTAGCCCATGCAGTAGTAAAATACCCTATTGAATCAACTCTTATTCTTGCTTTTACTGTCCAAGAAGAGGTTGGCACTAGAGGGGCTAAAGTTTTAAGTAACTACCTTAAAGCCGATGTTGCTGTTATTGTTGAAGGGGCCCCTGCCGACGATTCTCCATCCAGTGGTTTAGAAAAACAGACAATTATGGGTAAAGGTTTCCATTACCGAGCATTTGATCCAACGCACATCTCAAATCCCACTTTAGTTACACTGATTAAGAAGATTTCTAAAGAAAATAAGCTTGCTAATCAGATTGCAGTTCGTCGAGGTGGGGGTACTGATGCTTCTCAACTAGCTCTTGCCCACAAAGGAATTGCAACTATTGTCGTGGGGGTTCCAGTGAGGTATGCCCACTCTCCTTACTCGTTAATATCATTAGGTGATTACGACAGTTTAACTCAATTGTTGTACACAGTGTGTGCGACAATTGGCGATATTGAACTGCCATAAAAGTTATATAACTACACCATATGTAGTGTCGTAGAACACGAACTACGCTATCTATTGTTGTGTTTTAGTAATTAGTATGCTATGGTTAACTTTGCCTCCATCAGGGGGCAAAATTTGTGAATAGGAATTGGGGAGCACATAGATGGCTATAGAAAAAAGTACGTTATCACCGTTAGGGAGAAAGATATTTCTAGATCGTTACGCTTTAAAAGATGGCAAAAAAGATACTTTAGCAATTGGGGATTTAGTTGTTGCTGTTAGTAACCCACAAACAGGGCAACGAGAAATTGGTAAAGTAACAGAAATTAAAGGGGACGATATAAAAGTAGAACTTGAAGATGGTTCATTAGTTGAATCTACTCGTGAGTATGTAGATAAACCAATTGAGACCTCCCCCGATCAAATGCTTAGTCGTGTTGCAAAAGGAATTGCAAAACAAGAGAAAAAAGAGGTTCGTACAAAGTGGGAAAAAGAGTTTAAGTGGCTTTTAGATGATTGGAAATTTGTCCCAGGTGGAAGAATATTAACTGGAGCAGGAACTGATCAAAATCTAACCTATTTTAACTGTTACGTTATCCCCTCCCCAAAAGATAGCAGAGGCGGGATTATCACCTCCTTAGGGCAAATGACTGAAATTATGTCGCGCGGTGGAGGGGTGGGAATTAACCTTTCATCTCTTAGACCCAAACACGCCTACGTAAAAGGGGTAAATGGACGCTCTAGTGGTTCTGTTTCATGGGGAGCACTTTTCTCTTTTGTTACTGGTTTGATTGAGCAAGGGGGCTCAAGGCGGGGAGCTTTGATGCTCATTTTAAATATTTGGCACCCCGACATCTTAGATTTTATCACCTCTAAAAGAGAGATGGATAAAATTGTTAATGCAAACATAAGTGTTGGTATTACCGATGACTTTATGGATGCAGTTCGTTCTGATGGGGAGTGGACAACATACTTTCCTGACACTTCAGATCCTGAGTACAACGAAAAGTGGGATGGAGATCTTCAAAGATGGCAATCAATGGGGAAAAAAGTTATCCCTTATCAAACTCATAAAGCAAAAGATATTTGGAACTCAATAGTTGAGAGTGCTTGGGCCTCTGCTGAACCTGGAGTCTTTTTTATCGACCAATACAACAGAATGTCAAACTCTTGGTACTACAGCTCAATTCAGTGTACCAACCCTTGTGGAGAACAAGGACTTCCTCCTTGGGGAGTTTGTAACTTAGGTTCAATTAACTTATCTCAATTTGTTAAAGACAAAGAGGTGTTGTGGGATGATCTTGGGCGAACAGTGCGCGGCTCAATCCGCTTTTTAGACAACGTCATTGACGATACCCCCTACTTCTACGATGAGAATAAAGAGCAACAACTATCGGAGCGGAGAGTTGGGCTAGGGACAATGGGTCTTGCCGATATGTTAATTAAGTTGGAACTTGCCTATGGAAGTGACGACTCACTTAAATTTATCGACAAACTTTATAAATTCATCTCAATTGAAGCTTACAAAGAGAGTGCCGATTTAGCTGAGGAGAAAGGATCTTTCCCCCTTTTGGATGTAGAGAAGTTTTTACAAAGCGGTTTTATGTTAGAGATGCCTGAAGAGGTACGTGAATATATTAGGAAGAAAGGGATTAGAAACGTCACCTTGTTAACTCAAGCTCCTACAGGGACAACTGGAACCATGGTTGGAACAAGTACCGGAATTGAACCTTACTATTTCTGGGAGTGGGAGCGAGTTGGTAGAATGGGCTCTAACGTTGAAAGAGTTGCTGTTTATGATGAATGGATTAAGGCAAACCCAAATAAAGAAATTCCCCCATTTTTTGTAACTGCTATGGACTTGGCTCCAGAAGGACACGTAAAAGTTCAAGCTGCAATTCAAAGGTGGGTCGATTCAAGTATCTCTAAAACAGGTAATACTCCAAACGATTACACTGTAGAACAAACAGGAGATCTGTTTGAACTTCTATACGATTTGAAGTGTAAGGGGGGAACAACCTACCGAGATGGATCTCGTGATAGCCAAGTTCTCATTGCCAAAAAGAAAGAAGATGAGAAAAAAGAGGAACCAATCATTGTTGAACAACCAAAGGCACGAGTCCGTTCAACAGTTCTACACGGAACAACTTATAGAAAGGCAACTCCAATTGGGACTGCTTACATCACAATCAACAGTGATGCCTCTAAAGAGGGGGGCGATCCTTTTGAGGTCTTTATCAACGTTGCCAAAGTTGGTTCAGATGTCTCTGCTGATGCAGAGGGGTTAGGGCGCTTAATTAGTCTTATTTTAAGGATGCCCTCCCCATTAACACCAACTCAAAGGGCCCAAAACGTTATTGCTCAACTTAGAGGTATTGGTAGTGGGCGTCCAATGGGATTTGGTAAGAATCGAGTAATGTCACTTCCCGATGCAGTTTCTCAAGTTTTAGAAGAGCATTTAGGCATTGAAAACGGAGATCGTGAATACCCAATGCTTCCAGATGAGGAAGATGTCGCAGATGCAACAAAACAACTCGATTTAGATTTAGGGGGAACAAGCTCCTCTAGCGCTGTTGCTGATATTTGCCCAGTTTGTGGAAACGGAACATTTATGAACATAGAAGGGTGCAGAAAGTGCTTTTCTTGTGGCTACAGTGAGTGTTAACTAAAAAAAGTTAACAAAGCAAAAGGTTGCAAACACTCGTTGATTAAGGTATAGTGAATAAGGTAATTAATACCCTGTATAGTGCTCTATACAGGGTAGTGTTATGCGCAAATAGTTGTAGTTTTTAACAGAACTGCAGGTAAATACAATTTCAATGGAGTGTCAATATGGGTAACAAGAAAATGGTTACTATCGACGGGAATACCGCGGCCGCTCACGTGGCGTATGCCTTTAGTGACGTCGCAGCTATCTATCCCATCACCCCCTCTTCTCCCATGGGAGAATATGCCGATTCTTGGGCAAGTGTAGGAAGAAAAAACCTAGAAGGAGAGCGTGTCGACATAATGGAGATGCAATCGGAAGCTGGTGCTGCCGGTGCTGTTCATGGCTCTTTAGTTGCAGGTGCTTTAACAACGACCTTTACTGCTAGTCAGGGTCTTCTTTTAATGATTCCTAACATGCACAAAATCGCAGGAGAGATGCTTCCAACTGTATTCCACGTTTCAGCTCGTTCTTTAGCAGCTCAATCGTTATCCATTTTTGGGGACCACTCAGACGTAATGAGTTGTCGTAATACAGGTTTTGCAATGACTGCTGCAGCAAGTATCCAAGAAACAATGGACTTGGCCCTTGTTGCCCACCTTGCAACATTAAAGTCTCAAGTACCTTTCCTCTCATTCTTTGACGGTTTTAGAACAAGTCATGAGATTCAAAAGGTTGAAGAAATCACCTATGACGAGATGCAAAGCTTAGTTGAGCCTGAGTATATTGAACAGTTCCGCTCTCGCGCTCAAAGACCTGAAAAGCCAATGCTTAAAGTTGCAGCTCAAAATGAAGACGTCTACTTCCAAGGAAGAGAGACAGTTAACAAATACTACGATGCAACTCCCTCTATTGTTCAAGAGTACATGGACAAAGTTGCAAAGATTACTGGTCGTCAGTACCACCTATTTGATTATGTAGGGGCAGCTGATGCAGATAGAGTTGTCATTGCAATGGGTAGTGCTCTCGATACATTTGAGTGGGTAAGTGATTACCTAAATAAGAATGGGGAGAAAGTTGGGGTTCTTAAAGTTCGCCTCTATCGCCCATTTAGTGCAAAAGACTTTGTTGCGGCTATTCCAGAGTCTGTTAAAAAGATTGCAGTTATGGATCGCACTAAAGAGCCAGGTTCTATTGGCGAGCCATTATACTTAGACGTTGTTACCGCTTTAGCCCAAATGGGAAGAACAGGCATCTCTGTTATTGGTGGTCGCTACGGATTGTCAAGTAAAGACTTTACACCAACACATGCTAAAGCAGTTTTTGATCACCTCAACGAAGGTGCTTGGCACAACTTCACAGTTGGAATCAACGACGACGTAACAAAGCTCTCCATTCCTTTGAAAGAGAACTTAGACGTTACACCCAAAGATGCAGTTTCTTGTATGTTCTGGGGACTTGGTTCTGATGGAACAGTTGGAGCTAACAAAGACTCAATTAAAATTATTGGTGAGAACACCGAGATGAATGCTCAAGCATACTTCTCATACGACTCTAAAAAATCTGGTGGTATTACAATCAGTCACCTTAGATTTGGAAAGAGCTCAGTTAATATGCCATGGCTAATTGACAACGCCGACTTTGTTGCATGTCACAACCCTGCTTACATTGGGCGTTATGACATGTTAAAACCCCTTAAAAAAGGTGGAGTATTCTTACTTAACTCTCAAATCCCCTCTGAAGAGGTATTTGAGCACCTAACAGCACAAGAGCAACAACAAATTATCGACAAAAAGATTAGGTTCTACAACATCGATGCTTTGAAGATTGCTGAAGAGGTTGGCTTAGGGACAAGAATTAACACAGTCATGCAAGCAGCCTTCTTTAAGATTTCAGGGATTTTCCCTGAAGAAGAGGCTATTGCTCTAATTAAGAGTGCTATTAAAGATACCTTTGGGACCAAAGGTGAAGATATTGTTAATATGAACTGGGCCGCTGTTGATGGGGCATCTGATGCTCTTCAAGAGGTTAAGATTCCTTCTGCTGTTGGTGCATCTTATGTTCCTAAAAAACTTATTCCTGAAAATGCAGATGCTTTTGCTAAAGATGTTATTGAGCCAATCATGCACCTAAAAGGAAACGATATTCCAGTTTCAAAGATGTCATTTGATGGAAGCCTTCCAACTAATACAGCTAAATTAGAAAAGAGGGGAGTTGCCCCATTTGTTCCTCACTGGCTAAATGAGCACTGTATCCAGTGTAACCAGTGTGTACAATCTTGTCCTCACGCTGCTATTAGGGCAAAACAAATTGATCCAAAAGATTTAGAAAATGCTCCAGAGAGCTTCAAAACTCTAAAATCTAATACTAAAAATGATCGCGACTTAAGATTTAAGATCCAAGTTTATCCTGAAGATTGTCAAGGATGTGGTGTTTGTATTGAAACCTGTCCTACAAAAGAAAAATCTCTTAAGTTTAGCCCAATTCAAGTTGAGCGCGATGCTGGTGAAACTATCAACGCTGAATTCTTTGAAGAGCTCGAAGATGATGTCATTGATGGAGTTTCAATTAACACCATTAAAGGAATGCAATTCAGAAAGCCCCTATTTGAGTTCTCGGGTGCTTGTGCAGGGTGTGGAGAGACCCCCTACATTAAGCTTGTAACTCAAATTAGTGGAGATCGAATGATTGCTGCTAACGCAACAGGGTGTTCTTCAATTTATGGTGGTACATTCCCAACAACTCCATACGCAAAACGTAGTGATGGAAGAGGTCCCGCTTGGGGTAACAGCCTCTTTGAGGACAACGCAGAGTATGGTTTAGGAATGAGATTAGCAGTTGATTCTAATAGAAGACAACTTAGAAGTGCCATCGACAGAGTTTTAAAAGCTGGTACAACTGATGCTCTTGCAGCAGCTTTAGCTAAGAACATCGAATTGTGGGATGATCAAACTGATGCTTCAATCGTAGCTCAAAATGAGACCCAAGCTCTATTGGATGAAGCTGTTAAAGCAGCCAAAAGTGCTGAGACCAAAGCAGCTTTAAGAAAAGTTGTTGAACTTAAAGATTATTTAAGTGAAAAGACAGTTTGGATTATTGGTGGAGATGGTTGGGCATACGACATCGGATTTGGTGGACTTGACCACGTAGTCGCCTCTGGAAAGAACGTTAACATCTTAGTCTTAGATACAGAGGTTTACTCCAACACTGGTGGGCAAGCTTCTAAATCAACCCCAATTGCAGCTGTTGCAAAATTTGCAACTGCTGGAATGCAAAACAGTAAAAAGAACATGGCTTTCATGATGATGAGCTATCAGAACGTTTACGTTGCATCAATCGCAATGGGTGCTAACCGCCTCCAAACACAAAAAGCACTTCAAGAAGCAGTTGCATTTGATGGACCTTCAATCGTATTCGCTTATGCACCATGTATTAACCACGGTATCAATATGATGAAGAGCCAAGTAACAATGAAGAATGCTGTCGATTCTGGCTACTGGCCACTATTTAGATATAACCCCTCCTTAGAGGAAGGTAAGCGCTTCAGCTGGGACGTAAGAACCGTTAGTGGTGATTACCAAGAGTTTATTAAAGGGGAGAGAAGGTACTCTTCACTTTACAAAACCAACCCATCTCAAGCAGATGAGCTCTTTGAAAGGGCAGAAGCCGATGCTAAACAGAGGATGAAATTCTACCAAGATGTTGGCGAAGTAATGAACTAAAAAGTGAGGACCACCGCAAGGTGGTCCTTTTAATTACTCAAGATCTATCCAATCTTTAATCAGCTCTTTAGAAGAGCGATTCATCTCCTCCATAAACTCACTAATATGTTTTCTGAAGTAGAAGTAATCACTAATAGTTCCCTGATTTTCAAAAGGGAGCCTTTTTTGTCTTCTCAATTTCTCTTCTTGTTTTCCATAAGCAACCTCTAACTCTTTAAGACCAAAATCAAAGTAACGATCTTCCATAAAAACAGATTCACTAGGGGGGCGAATAGATTTTTCTAAAAGGGGAGCAGTCGATTTGGGGTACCCATAAACTACTAGTGTTGCCACAGAGACATACTTAGGAAGTTCAAAAAGCTCTTTTACCTTCTCATACTCCTCTAAGATATCACCAATGTAACAAGAGCCAATACCTAAAGCTTCAGCAGCGACAACGCTACTTTGAGCTGCTATTATGGCATCGCTGTTTGCTAATAATAGATCTCCAGCTCCAAGATTTCTAAATTCAATTCCCTCTTTTAAGCCCTTTTCAATTGATCCACTTAGTTTGTAATAGTTTGCCCACTTGCGAGCATCACTTACAAAAAGCCAAACTAAAGGAGCTTTTGCAATAAAGCTTTGATCGTCACAATATTCAGCGAGCAACTCTTTTTTCTTTTGATCTTTAACTTCGATGACTGAGTATAAGAGCATGTTCCCTGCAGTTGGAGCTCTTAAGGTAGCCTCTTTTAAGATTTTTAAGTGCTCTTTAGATATTGGTTGATCTTTAAAAGAGCGGTGAGTTCTTCTGTTTAATAGTAGTTCAATAGTTGAATCCATTTTAATCTCCAAATTTAATATTCGTGGTATACTATGATACGTTATGAGAGGCATTCGAGTATATAGATATAGATGGGTTGTTTTAGCAGCACTAATGGCTGTTGTGATGGCATCTGAAATGCAATGGCTAGCATTGGCCCCAATTTCACGTGTTGTTGCCTCCTATTACAATCTCAACACTACATCAAACTCATTTGTAGGTCCCGACTTATTGACTTTAATTCACCTTGTTGCCTTTGTGGTAGTGTCGATACCAATTTCTTGGGTAGTGACTAAGGTGAGTTTAAAGTGGACACTCCGTTACAGTGCCATAGCTTTAGCATTCTTTAGCTTTTTAAAAGGCTTTGGAGCGCACTCTTTTTGGATAATAGTTTTTGCCCAAGTTGGGTTGTCTATCTCATACAGTGCAATAATGAACAACGTAACGTTGGTAGTATCGCGCTGGTTTCCCCTTAGAGAGAGGGGTTTTGCAACTGGTTTAGTCTCTTTAAGTCAATATTTAGGTTTAGCTTTAGTTTTAATTATAGCACCACTATCTGTAGTAACTGATCCTAATAGTCCCTCTTATGGACAAGGGATAGAGAGTTTATTGTTGTGGTTGGGGATATTTAACGGAGTTGCCTCAATTATTGTTCTTTTCTTCTTTAAAGAGAAACCTTTAACACCCCCTTCTAAAGAGCCATTTAAACTACAAAGCTATGTGGTCTCCTTTAACCTTCTTTTAAGGAAAAAGCACATGGGAGGCTTTATAGGAGTTTTCTCTTTGGTGTGGGCTTTGTACAACATCTTTATAATTAAAATTGATACTTTAAGTGCCTTCATTGGGATAGAGACCTCTGCAGGTGTTTTAGGAATAGTCTTTTTAATTGGAGGTGCCTTAGGTTCGCTATTAATTCCTTTAGCCTCCGATTATTTTAAAAAAAGAAAACTGTTTTTTGTGATTTGTATGTTGGGAATTTTTGGAGGAGTACTACTATTTGCTTTCATCCCACTTATTATTGTTAGTAGATACAACCACATATTGTTAGCCCACTTAGGCTTGTTTATCTTGGGCTTTTTCTTTCAAAGTGCAATTCCACTAGGGTTCCAATACGCCTCAGAGTTAAGCTCTCCTGTTCAAGAGTCCTCTTCACACGGAGTTTTGTTAATGGGTGGACACCTTTTAGCGATCCCATTTTTGATGTACATCAACTACATGGGGGGAGCTTATGTTGAGCACCTTTTAATATTGTCTGTTGGATTGTTGTTTGCTTCGCTGTTAGGAGTATTGTTTATTAAAGAGTCCCCAATAATTATAACTGAGGAGCAGCGATTGCAAGATGCAATCGCTCGTGAATCAATCAGATTGAATTAAGAATAAAAAAAGGCCGAAAAGATTCGGCCCCGTTTAGTGTGTGAGTGAGTTACTCCTCAACTGAGAAGTCTGATTGTGCTGCGCCACAAAGTGGGCAAACCCAATCTTCTGGTAAATCTTCAAATGCTGTTCCTGGTTGAACGCCATTATCGGGATCGCCTTCTGCTGGGTCGTAAATGTACCCACATAAATCACATACGTACCTTTTCATTCTCTTCCTCCATATGGAATCTTGGTACTCTAGGATATCGTGGTATAAAGTAAAATGCAACAAAAAACAGTCAAATTAGGGCTCTGGGAGGTAGTTCTTTAAAATATTTTGCAACATTGCAACAAACTTTTTTCTAAAACTCTTAGGTTCTAAAACTTCTACAGCATCTCCACATTGAATCAATCTTAAAAATAGTTCGATTGAGTTTTCTGCCTCAATATAACAAAACAACTGACCTTGCTCATTTTTTTCATACCTAATAGATTTATAGTTTATCGCTCTAAACGAGTTCAAAGCCGATTGTTCTTTTATTTTTAAAACAAGGGGGATGAAGTCAATACTATCGTAAGATTCTTTAGTTGGACCTTTTTGAAATGGTTTAAGGTTATCAGGGATAGTATAAGTTTGGTTAATAATAGTTGCCGAAGAGATTGAGGTGATATCAATTGTTGTAATTTCAGCGGTGTGGCGTAAGCGCCCAGTTACACTGATTGGGTTTCGCCCACTCTCATCTTCTCTAAAGCCAATGAAGTAGGGGGCAAATTCAGTCTCAACTTCTTTATCTTCAAGGATGTGATTTAAGCGAACCATTTTACCTGAGACCCAACTGTCGATTAAAACTTCTAAAACAGTGTTGAATTTATCGTCACTAGAGCCTTTTTTATAAAGTTGCTGATCAATTGACTCAGCTAAATTTAGGATGTTATCAGAAATTGTAGGGGCATAGGAGCGCATATTCATGGCAATCTTTCTTAAACCACTAGCTAAGTGGGGATTTTGGAATTCACTGTTGGTTGCCAATTTTTCAGCAGAGAGGTTAAAAGCTAAAGATTCATATAAACTTAAAGAGATGTTTTCATCTTCACTGTTGCCCCTTATTTTAATTAAGTGGTTCTCTTCATAAATATCGATATGTTCTTTAAGTTTTTCGATGTAACGACTAATAGTAGATCTGTGCACTCCTAATCTGCGTGCAATCTCTGCTCGCCTCAACCCCTCAGGGTGGGAGTGTAAGAGTAAGTTTAATTGAACGACCCTCTCTCCTTTCATTAAAATCCCCTTTTAAAGTTGCACCAAAATGCAACAAGTTGCCAAAGTATACCATGTATACTCTTGTAGCAAAACTGATTGTGTTATTTAATGCATTTAAAAGGAGAAACTAGGTGGCAGATAATGATCTAATTAGTCTAGAAATTAAAATAACTTATCTTGAAGAAGCATTGGCAACACTTAATGAGCTACTCATTGATCAAACTAAAGAGATACAGTTTTTAAAAGAGCGGCTTAAGAAAATAGAGAATAAAATTGAAGAGGGGAAATTGGACAACACCTCTTTACCCTTTGAAAAACCTCCCCACTACTAAGAGTGAGAGACCCACTTAGTAGAAGCAACAGAGAGAACTTTGTTCTCTTTATTGGAAACTTGGTGGTGTAGTATTAACTCATCTAAAGAGGCAGTTGCAGTTAAAACTTCAATTTTATCTGTGTTGTAAGCTTGAGCTAAGTAGGAGATGTCGAGTTCAACTAACTTGTGACTCTCTCTAAAAGAGAAATCGAGTGAGTCTAACATCCACTTAAAATAGATGACGTTATTTATGTGTTGATTTAAGTCGCTATCCTCATACATGATAGTTGGATTGTAGGTGATAATCTTATCATACGACTCTTTGTCAAATCTGATCTTTCTTCCCAAATCTGGATTTACCTCAATTGGTTCTTTGACTGGGGCCTTCATAAAGTTAATTTGTTGAGGTTTAATAGGGCGTTGAGTTTCTAAATCCATTATTACCCATTGTGATAAAGAGGTGAAAAGGGCCCCTACTTCAGGATGGCTTACCCTACAAACTCTAGGAAAATAAAATCTCCACGGTTTTTGGGGCCAAGTCTCTAAGTTAATTGAGTTAGGCCACCCAACGTAGTTGTAAATTTCCATTTTTGTTCTAGTGACAACCCAAGTTTTTCCCTCTTTCATAAGTTGAGGGATACTCAAGTTCTTTTGATAAGCATGAAAACCTGCAGCCTCTTGCATCATCAGCAAGTAAACAGAGGGGTGAATTGAGTTTTGCTGATCAACTTCATGACTACTAATTCTAACTACATCTTTGAAAACACCATCAACGATTTCCATCACTTATCCTCATTAATATAAAATCTAAGTAAAGAGCGTCCATACTTTCTCTCATCATGAAATTTCAAATTCCCTATCTCTTCAGGCCACAGTTTTTGCTCTTCAGAGGGGTAGTGGATTATGAAAAAGGAGTTGGGCTTAAGAACTTTATGTTTATCAACTAAGCGGGCAATCTTAAGTTTATTGGACATTGGGAAAGGGGGATCGGCATAAACAATGTCGTAACTAATTTTGGCTTGCGGTAAAAAGCGCAAGACATCTGTTGAAAACAACTTTATATCGCTCTCTACAAAATCGATATTTTGTAAAATTGTCTTTTTCTTTTTGCGATCAAGTTCAACTAGATGAACTAAAGAGGCACCTCTTGAAGCTGCCTCAATTCCAACCAATCCACTTCCACTAAAAAGATCTAAAAAGCTAAGATCTGTAATGTCGCTAAGGATAGAGAACAATGATTCTCTCATTTTTTCCATCGCTGGGCGAATAATCCCAACAGGACAAACAATCTTTCTCCCTTTGTAAATTCCACCAGAAATTCTCATACAACCTACATTATAATAAAAAGAGATAAAGGTTAACTGTTGATGTGATTTTCACTAAAAGGGGGAGCTTTTAATAAGACGTTTCGTATCTCTTTGTTTTGATGATTATCTAAATAGGGGTCGGTTGCTAAAATAGCATCTACTGCCTCTTTAGAGAGTTCTAAAAGTTCTTGATCATTTGTTATTGAAGCAAAGCGGAGCTTTAAAAAGCCCGATTGCTTAAGTCCTGTAACTTCTCCAGGTCCCCTTATTAATAGATCTTGTTCAGCGATAAAAAATCCATCAGTAGATTCTTTCATCACCATCAACCTTTTTTTTGCCTCATCGCTCAAAGGCTCTTCGTAAACTAAAAAGCAATAAGATTGTAAAGAAGAGCGTCCCACTCTTCCTCTAAGCTGATGAAGTGCAGCTAAGCCAAAGCGTTCAGCATGCTCAATCACCATACAAGTGGCAGTGGGAACATCGATACCAACTTCAACAACACTTGTTGAAACTAAATAGGCCAACTTGTTCTCTCTAAACTCTTTTAAAATTTCCACTTTTTGTTCTTCTGGGAGACGGCTGTGGATAAGTTTAGAAGGAACATTGGGATAAGTTTTTTTCAAAAATTGGTACATAGATTCAACATCGCGCAGTGTTGATTCTCCTTGATCGTCAATTCTTGGGTAAACAAAATAGGCTTGATGACCTCGTTCAAATTCAACTCCAATTGCTTTGTACATCCGCTCTCTACTTTCATTAGCAACTAAATAGGTTGTTACTGGCAATCTTCCATGGGGCATACTTTTAATTGTTGAGATGTTTAAATCTCCAAATAAGGTTAGTGCCAAAGAGCGGGGAATTGGGGTGGCACTCATTAAAAGTAAGTCGGGTGATCTACTTTTTTTAACCAAACTAACTCTTTGTGCTACTCCAAAGCGGTGTTGCTCATCAATGATTATGTAACTTAAGTTTTTGAACTTCACATCGGTTGAAAAGAGGGCATGTGTTCCAATTATGATATCAATGTCCCCTTCCTTTAAAGCTTCTAGAAGAAGTTTTTTTCTACTTTGTACAACAGAGCCTGTTAAAAAAGCGACCCTGATGCCAAAAGGCTCTAGCCACAAAGCAGCTTGTTCAGCGTGTTGGCGTGCCAATAACTCTGTTGGTGCCATAAAAGCAACTTGTTCATTTTTCTCAATAACCTGTAAAGCGGTGAGCCACGCAACTAAGGTTTTTCCTGAACCAACATCTCCTTGTAAAAGGCGGTTCATTCCCCCCTCTTTTAAATTTATAGAGATCTCTTTTAAAACCCTTTTTTGATCAACAGTTAATTCAAAGGGGAGGCTTTGTAAAAAGTTTTGTTGCAACTTAGATAAACTAAATTCACCAGTAAACTTCTTGCTACTTTTTAAAAAACTTTTTTGTCTGTTTATAAAAAGAAGATAAAAAAGCTCTATAAAAGCTAAAGTATTGTGAGCTTTAGTGGCAGCTTCAGTTGAAGAGGGAAAGTGTAAATTCCTAATAGCTTGATCAATAGTGTAAAGTGAGTATTTTTCAATTAAGCTAATTGGAAGTTCTTCATCAAAAGAGCTAATTAATTTTAAAGCTGAAGAGACATCGCGTCTAATAATCTTTTGCGTTAAAGAGCTAGAAAGGGGGTAAATGGGGAGTAACTTTCCAAATGAGGGGGGCATAGAACCATCCTCATTTAACAAAGTCATCTCAAATTGAGAGCTTTGAAGTTCTTTGTAGTTGATATTAAATTGGCCCCATAAATAGAAAGTTTTACCAACAGTTAAAACACGCTCTAAAAAGTTTCTTCCAAAACAAAGCAAGGAGGCTTTAGTTGGAATAGAAGAAGAGATATCTACTACAGTAACTTTGAGGGTCTTTTTACCAAAACCACCAAAATAGGAGTGTTCTACTACTTTAACTTTTGTATTTGCATACTCCCCCTCATTTACTTCACCTAGAGGTTTTATTGTTAGACGATCTTCGTAAGTACGTGGGGAAAGTAGTAGTAGATCTGCTAGTGTGTAAACAGAGAGCTTTTCGTAAGATAAGCTGAGTTGTTTGCCAACTCCTTTAAGTGTTGTAACTGGTTGATTGAACTCTCTGATGAGCACTTTAAAACTCCTACATTAGTAGAGAAATTAGATACCCAATCAATAAAGAGAGCAGAATGTATAAAGCAATAGCAACTCCTAAAGCAGTCCATAAGAGGTTGCGATCGCTAACTTCTTCCCCTTTGTAAAAAGATCTATGAATAAAATTAAGGGGCTCTTTTAGCCAAGAGTCTAAGATTGCGATATAGGTAATTGTGTTGGGACTTCTTCGGTAAGTGAAATAGAGTCTTACCCCTAACAAGATGATTAAAATACCCAATATTAGAGAGCCTACACCACTCCAAAGAACTTCAATGATTGTTGCAATTAGGTAGTTGAATGAGAACTTTCTAGTTAGTGAAAGGGCATAGAAGATTCTTTGAACAAGGGAGACTGAGATAATTGCAGCTAGAGGGGTAAAATCGAGCACTCCTCGATTAAATAAATTAAAAGATCTAAAGAAGTTTAAGTAGGGGTCCACTATCGAGCTCAATAAATTTTCAAATTCAGATTTAGGACGATTGGCACTCGTCCAAGTTAAAACAACTCTAACAACAATTAAGATGTTGAAAATAGAAAGTAGTGTGCTAGCTATTCGGGCAAATTGTGCCATCTCAGACCTCCTTAATTGAACCAGATATCACCAACAGCGTGGTGCTCTTTTAAGCTCTTAATAAATTCATCGTTACACTCTACAGAGAACTCTCTTCCCGCCTTAATTACTTGAGAAACCTCTTTTGAAGCCACTTTTTCATAGTTTTTAACTAGGTGTATTTTTAAAGCGCAAGGGCCACTGTAGGTGATACAAGTATCTAAGACAGACTTTAGGGTGTTGTGATCACAAAGATCTTCAATTAGTAGAATATGGGCCTCTTTGTAAGTGGTGGGTTCTAAGGTGTCGGGATCAACTATTGAATCAATTATAAAAGAGAGTTTATCTTGGCGCCTTTCAAACTTACCATTGATCCCATAAATAGAGTCAACTTTTAAATTGGGCCCAATATCGCTCCAAGTCTTTGGGAAAGCCACAGCTTCAACACTACCATTAAAGTCGGTAAGTTCAATAAAGGCCATTCGATCGCCATTGCCCCGTTTTGTTGTAATCTCTTTTAAGTTAGTGACCATTGCTACTAAAGTAACAGCTCTAGAAGTTGGAATTTTATTCTCATCTTTAAGATTAACTTTAACAACCTTTTCCCATATTGGACGATATAGATCCATTGGGTGTCCACTAACATAAAATCCTAAAAGCTGTTTCTCTTTTTCAAGCTTCTCTAACAGGGTTGTATCACTAACTACCTCCATCTCAAAGCTCTCCATCTCTTTCTCTTGCTCAGCATCAAACAAACTTGCTTGTCCAAAGGCACTACTTTGCTGCCTTCTTTGAGCATACTTTAAAGCCATCTCCAAGTTTGCCATCAAGGTGGGTCTATTTACCCCTAGTTTATCAAAAGAGCCAGCTAAAACTAAAGACTCTAAGAGTTTTGAGTTTAAGGCACGAGGTTCACTACGATAAAGGAAATCTAAGAAATCTGTGTAAGGGCCATTTTTTCTTCGCTCAGCTAAAATAGATTCAACAGCAGCCTCACCAACGTTCTTAATACCTTGTAGTCCATAAATAATTTTACCATCAACAACTGTGAATTGACGCTCACTTTCGTTAATTGAAGGGGGAGTAATCTCTAGTCCCATTTGTTTAGTTTCGCTTAAGTATTGACTAAACTTATCGGGGTTGTTCATCTCGTTAGTTAAGTTAGCTGCCATAAATTCAGCGGGGTAGTTAGCCTTTAAATAAGCAGTACGATAAGCAACTACAGAATAAGCTGCAGCGTGCGATTTGTTAAAACCGTAGTCTGCAAAAGGAAGGAGCATCTCAAAAATACCTTCAGCAACCTTTTTGGGATACCCATTGCTTTGAGCTCCCTCAATAAAGTGTTGCTTCTCTTTGAGCATTACTTCAGGCTCTTTTTTCCCCATTGCCCGCCTAAGTAAATCGGCATTACCTAAAGAGTAGCCTCCAATAACTCGGGCAATTCTCATAACTTGCTCTTGGTAAACAACAACACCATAAGTTGTTTTTAAAATATCTTCTAAATCTTTATGGTAGTAATCTATTTTCTTGTTGCTGTTTTTAGATTCAATAAATTTGGGGATATATGCCATAGGACCTGGACGATAAAGGGCGTTCAAAGCAACTAAGTCTTCAATACTAGAGGGCTTAGCATCTCTTAAAACTCTTCTCATCCCCATACTCTCAAATTGGAAAACACCAGCACTATCACCACGACTAAGCATCTCAAAGGTGTTTTCATCAAATTCATCAACTTCATCAATGGCAAAATTGGGATCGTTTCGTTTAATTAAATTTTCAGTGTGTTTAATTAAGGTGAGAGTCTTTAGACCTAAAAAGTCCATCTTAATTAATCCACACCCCTCTAACATCCCCATGGTGTACTGAGTTGAGATTGCCCCTGTTTTTGCATCACGGTACAAAGGAACATACTCAGTTAACTCTTTTTTCCCAATTACTACCCCAGCTGCGTGAGTTGAGGTATGACGGTTAAATCCTTCTAATCTTTTAGCAACACTGAAAAGCTCTGAATAAACTCCCCCTTGTTGCTCCAACTCCCTAAGCTCTTCAGTGTGATCTATAACTGCTTGGACAGATAGCTTTTTAGGCTTACCTGTTTTTTCATCGGGTGGAAGAACTTCGGGAACTAAGTTTACAATCCTAGTTGCTTCAGCGAATGGGATATCTAATACCCTCGCGACATCTTTTAAAACAGCTTTAATTTTTAGTGTTCCAAAAGTGGCAATTTGGGCAACTCTTTCAGAGCCATATTTGTTAGTAACATAATCGATAACTTCTTGGCGCCTTTCGTAACAAAAGTCGATATCAAAATCTGGCATTGAAATTCTTTCAGGATTTAAAAACCTCTCAAAAATTAAGTTGTACTTAATTGGATCGATGTCAGTTATAGTCATCGCATAAGCAACTAAAGAGCCAGCTCCCGAGCCTCTTCCAGGTCCCACAGGGATATCGTTTTGTTTAGCCCAATAAATAAAATCCCAAACAATTAAAAAATATCCTGTGTATCTCATATCGATAATTACTTTAAGCTCATAATCGAGCCTCTCTTGTAACTCATCGGTAATTACAGAGTATCTTTTCTCTAGTCCTGTTTGGGCAATGTGGCGTAAGTACTCATCAGGATTGTCAAAACCTTCAGGAATTTCATAATCGGGAAGTTCAGGTCCATCTTGTCTAATATAAACATCGCACTTTTGGGCAATTTTAATGCTGTTTTCAATTGCCTCTGGAATGTATGAGAAAAGTTGGGCCATCTCCTCTCCACTTTTCATATAAAACTGATCAGATTCAAACCTGAGGCGATCGGTGTCACTTTTCTTTTTGTTTGTCCCAATACATAAAACAATATCTTGGGCATTCGCATCGGTTTTTTCGATGTAGTGGATATCGTTAGTGGCAACTAAAGGAATTTCAAGCTCCTTGGCTAATTGAATTATTAAGGGGTTTGTCCTTTTTTGATCTGCAAGGTTATGATCTTGAAGCTCCAAATAGTAGCGTTCGTTATCAAAAACTGAGGCGTAGTATAAAGCTCTTTGTTTTGCTTTATTGTAATTGCCCTCCATCAATAAGGTGGGAATTTCACCTGCTAAACAGGCAGAGAGACATATCAACCCTTCGTTGTATTGTTCTAAAAGCTTGTCACTAACTCTTGGTTTGTAGTAGTACCCATCAATATAAGAGATTGAATTTAGCCTCATTAAGTTTTTATAACCAATCTCATTGGTGGCCAAAAGAACTAAGTGGTAATAACGTGAACCACTTTCAGTGGTCCCTTTAGTGGTGTGAGATTCTGGGTTAACATAAAACTCACACCCAATGATTGGGTTTATTCCAGCTGCTTTGCAACTTTTGTAAAACTTCAATGCACCAAACATGTTTCCATGGTCTGTTATAGCCAAATGCTCCATCCCAAGCTCTTTTGCCTTAGCAACATAGCGTGAAATTGGAGCAGCTCCATCTAATAGTGAGTAGTCTGTATGATTATGTAAGTGGACAAATGGGACCATCTCATTGACTCCTTAGCGAAGAGCATTGTACCACAGTGAAGCAGTTATGCTAAGCCTACAGGTTAAGTTAAACTGGTACTGTTTAGTTCGTGCAAAGCAGATTCAATAAATCTTTTTGCCCTTTCTACCTGAATTGGCAAAACATCGATTGAAATTTCAGAGTTTATTTGCTCAGTAACAGATTTTACTACCCTCTCAATTTGTTGAGTGGAAAGGGGTAATAGAGCCCCTTGCATTGAAATATCAACTTCTTGGGGAACTAAAAACAAAGAAGAGGGGAAGATAATACACATATTAAAGCGGGTAATTACCGATTGGTTGTAAAAGCAAGCAAAAGCCAAAGTTACTGAATCTGAAGGATCAATGATTGGTTTTCCAGTTCTGATAAAATAAGAAAAGTTCTCTTTATCAAAGGCTAGCCTTATGCGGGTAATAAATTCATTGCTTTTTAAGATGTAATTACCTTGTCGATCATACAAACGTCCAACTTCAACCCACCTAGTTGTAGTTCTAATTCCCATACAAGTTTTAACTTCAGCTTCAGCTTGTAGAGCACTTAATGCAGCGCTAAGAGAAAACCTTATTCCTTTGGTAGCTAAAGAGCCCCCTACAGACATTTGAGAGCGAACTATTTTTGAGGCAGAGCTTTCTATAGTTTTGTGTAGTAGTGGGGGAAGAGCTTGGCGACCCACCGATAAAAGTTGTTCAAACGTTACAGCAGACCCAATTTCTAAATAACGATCTGTTCTGTTGATTCTTTTTAACTCTGCTATTCTTCCAGTATAAATTATATCTTGAGCTTTTCCATTTATGTAGTAACCGGGGCGACTCATTATATAAGTGCCCCCTCCCCAAAAAATTGCATTTGGAAAGCGCGTTGCTACTGAGATGAGATCTCCCATCGTTCGAGGGAGGTGGACTGCAGGAGATCTAATACCTTCGTACACGTCTTCTCCTCCTATACATGGCACCTTGATTGAAAATCTCAATTATCTCATCGTGGTTTAAACAAGGACACCTGTTTAAACTAATTTCATTAATTATTGTTTGCTCGCTAAGCTGCTCAACTTCACTCTCACTTTGACCTGGTTGGGCAACTGTTTGTAAAAGGGACTCAAATATTAATGACTTCGAGGCATAGCAGTAGGGGCAAGGGTTGCTTCCTGTATCTTCGTATGCACGCTCAATGTCGTGCCAGAAACGGCTCTTTTGATACCCTCTAAAAGTCATTACCTTAGCTCCTCGTAGTTTAAATGCAGGTATTAAACAAGCTAAAGCAGCTTGGTCGTTTAAAAGGACAACACAATTGCCACAATTTCCTTCACCACAATTGTCAATCATCAAAGCTGGTTCAATATCTTCAAATAAAATCCTGTTAAGGGGTTTGTTTGAATTGACATTGAGAATATGTTGCTTTCCATCAATAGTACACTCAACTTTCACCCTTTACTCCTTTTATGTGTGGCAGAAGCTCCTCACTGCTTACTGGTAAAGAGGTAATATCTTTATTCAAAGCTTGCGATAAAGCAGAAGCTGTTGCAGCCATAACTAAAGCTCTTAAAGAACTTGTTGATAAAGAGGGGAATTGCCCCTCTTTGGTTGGTTCAATATTTATGTTAAATGAGTTTTCTGTTGACTCTTTAAAAACTCTTTTAATATTACACTCTTCCAAAGTTTCGTTGATGATATGTTTGTATCTAAGTTCTAAAGCTTTGATATCAGGGGGATGACTTATAGCGAAGCGTCCCCAAACTCTTCTTAATTCAGCCTCTAAAGTGACAGTATTAATTCCCAACTCTACAACTATAGCACCCCAATTACGGCTACTGAAAAAAGATTCTCTACCACTAACTAAACCTTTAAAAGTAACTGATTCGGTAATTGGTAAAGGCTCTTGGAACCTTTTACTTTTAATTAACCTACAACACTCAACAATAACCTTAGCAGCCCTTTCAATATCTAAAGATAGTACTTGCGGACCACTATCGACCATTGTTGATGTGTCATTGCTGGTAAACCTAACAGTTTGTTCATCAACGGAAAGTTCATGGGCAATTATTGAACGCCACAAATCGGTATTTCGTTTTCTAGGATAAAAGCTACTATTTACTACAATTTGGTTATCTGTATCTAAGGTGACTGAAATCTTTGAAGAACCGTAATAAAAACTGTTATAGCTAAAGCCACTAATGGAAGTTCCACTAGCAAGACCTATACCTGGTGAATAACCCACGAATGTTGAAAAAGAGTCTTTTGAGTTACGCTGCAAAGTATAAGCTGCGCAGTGGCGGGCAAAGTTAGAGATGTTGCTAGTTTCAGTTATTAAATCTCTAAGCTTTCCTAAAGGGGGAGTTTTTAAAACCTTAGCTTGCTCTTTTGAGTCTTGGTAATATTTTATTCTCCAGCTACTTGGAGTTGTCTTAAAGTTACGGGCAATTGCTGAAGCGTGTGCCTCTGTAGAAAATAGAGCAGAGGAGTAACCTAAATCTCCAAAGAAGTGACTCATTGGAGAGTTTGAGCTAACTAACCTTATTGAAGCATCAAAAGCACTAAGGGGGTACAAAGGGACAATTCCAGCTAAAACTTGTTTAACTAACTCAGAGCCAAAAAGGGAGTAGTAGCCTTGGTCAATAACTACAGAGACTTGTTCAGCTACAGGTTTACCCTCTTCATCAACTTCTGTTTTTCTTTTTATTGTTGTTGGACTTTTATAGTTTTGGTAAAAGAGGTTAATCTGAACCCTCTTTTTAAACTTGATTGTTGCTAAAGCACATATTGCACTAACAATAGAGGGGAAAATTACCTTCTCATCTTTAGAGGAGAAGTGATCCATTGGGAAAACTACAACACTCTTTTGAGTTCTGTTACAAACAGAAGCGACGTTATCACGTAGGTGAAAGGGCCATTGAGTTGGAGCTTTTATTTTTAAAAGATCTTTATCTAACCAACTCTCTACTTGAATGTGACTTTTGCGGGCACTAGTTTCTAACTTATCAAAATAGGTGTTCTCATAAATAAAGCTTTGATCTTTGAAAAATTTGTCAATATCACCCCACCGATACTCAACAGGTTGATGATTAATTTCACAAGCAGGCCCATTGGGATCTTCTTCTAGTTCAACAGCAACGTCTAATAATTTAGCTTCAACAGCTTCTATGCTTGGGCCAAAAAGAGCTCCTATTATTTGCCCCTTATAAGAGATTTTATCTGTAGCAAAAAGGGGAAAACTCTCTTTGTAAACAGAGATAGAGTTCTCCCCAACAACATCTTCTGCTGTTAGAAGGGCAAATCTCTTATCCTCTTTTTTAAAAGCAACTCTTTTTAAAGTAGCAATTTCAACATCTGAGGTGATTAAAGTGCCATAAACTGTTAGTAGATCGTCAGGACTTTTAGCCATTAAACTCTGTAATGCTCCTTGTTTGTTAAAAAATACCATTTTACCCACCCCAGTGCAATGGCAAAAATAATCAAAGAGGCTATACTATCACTACAGTTAATAGGAGTTGTTGCAATGGATGTTAGAAAGAGAATCGATCAACTGGTAAAAGAACTTACTGCTTATCAAAAGCTTTACTATGTTGACTCCCAACCTGCCATCTCAGATGAAAAGTATGATCAACTCTTTGATGAGTTGAGCTCTTTAGAGAAAGAATTTCCCCAATATAAGAGAGAAGATTCCCCAACCCAAAGAGTTGGAAGTGATTTAGATAGTAAAATGGAGGAGGTTCAGCACACCATTGCTGTATTGAGCCTCGATAAAGCCAATACAACTGATGCTGTTTTAGAGTGGATTAGAAAAGCTAATCTAAAAGAACAAACTCCTTTAAGTTTCACCATTGAAGAGAAACTTGATGGAGTTGCCCTAGTTTTATACTACGAAAAAGGGATCTTGATGAAAGCTGTTACACGAGGAAATGGGTATGTTGGTAATGATGTAACTTCCAATGCAAAGACAATTAAAGATGTCCCTTTAAAACTAAGTGAAGAAGTTGATGTCGCTGTTAGAGGAGAGGTCTTTTTAACAAAATCTGATTTTATAAAACTAAATGAGACAGAGGAGACTCCTTATGCCAATGCGAGAAATCTTGCCTCAGGAGCTTTAAGAAGATTAAAAAGTTCAGAAAGTGCCCGCTTTCCTTTAAGGATGTTCCCCTACGATGCCTATTTTGATGAAAGAGAAATATCTCCTAAAACCCAAGTTGAACAACTCGATTACTTAGTAGAACTTGGTTTTACCATAAATCCCTCTTTAGGTTATTTTTCGTTTGAAAAAACAAAAGTAGAAAGTAAACTTAATAACTTTGTTTCAGGTACTTTTGAAGACATTCCCACTTACATCGAAAAAATCACTAAACAAAGAGAAAAGCTAGATCATGAAATTGATGGGCTAGTTATTAAGTTAAATGAACTAGAAAAAAGGGAAGCTTTTGGAAGTACCTCACACCATCCCAGATGGGCTTTAGCTTATAAATTTGATGCAGCTCAAAGTGAAACAGTAGTTAAGCAAATCGATATCCAAGTTGGCCGTAGTGGAAGAATTACCCCAGTAGCTCGTGTTGAAAGTGTCTTAGTGGGAAATTCAGTTGTCTCCAACGTAACTTTACACAACCAAGATTATATAAACCTTTTAGAACTTGCTATAAACGATAAAGTAGCAATAAGTAAAAGAGGGGATGTTATTCCTGCTATTGAAAAAGTAATTGAGAAAAATAGTGATGGAAATAAAACGTACCTTCTTCCTACAACATGCCCCTCGTGTAACACAACTTTAGTTGTTGATGGGGCACACACCTTTTGTCCAAACGACAATTGTCCAGCTCAAAACTTAGGAAAGTTAACGTTCTTTACAGCTCGTAATCAGATGGATATTGAAGGCTTTGGCCCTGAAACAATCTCCTTTTTAGTTGATAAAAAACTAATAGCAAATATTGCAGATCTTTATACAGCTGATTATACAATACTCTTAGATGAGCCTGGATTTGGACAAAAGAGGGTTAATTCTCTTATTGAAGCCATCAATGAGAGTAAGAAAAAACCATTTACCTCTTTGTTGGTTGCTTTAGGAATACCTGATTTTGGTAAAAATGGGGTTAATTTAATATTAAAAGATGGAATTAGCTCAATAGACGAACTTCTTGAAATTGTTGATAACAACGACAAAGAACGCCTTTTAAAGATCAAAGGAATTGGGGAGAAAATGGTAGAATCCCTTTTCTTGTTTTTACACAACCAAGCAAACAGAGAGATTATTGAAAAACTTAGAGAGGCTGGTTTAAGTTTTAGTACAACAATTACAAATGAGAAAAAAGGGAATCAGTTTGAGGGACAAAGATGGGTTGTAACAGGCTCTTTTGAAAACTTTGCCCCCCGCTCTTTAGCAATCAAGGAGATTGAAAATAGAGGTGGCATTGTCACTTCAACAGTTTCTCAAAAAAGTAGCTACTTGCTTGCTGGTGAGAAAGCGGGTAGTAAGTTGGAGCAAGCTCGCCAATTAGGTGTAAAGGTACTCGATGAGAGTGAATTTATTAAGATGTTGGAGCAAGTAGATGAAAATTGATGAAGGGGCAACAAATCTAAATCTTAAGTTTGAAAATAGCTCTATTTTAAAGATGTTTAGTTCAAAAGGACTAAAAGCCTACTTTCCTAAAGGGATAGTAGCTCAAAGTAATGAAGCTGCCTCTAATAATGTAATTATCAATGCAACTGCTGGAGTTGCCCTTAAAAACTCAAATTACTACACAAACCCTTTAATAGAAAACGAGTTTGTCAGTTTAAGTAGCGATGAAGTTGTTGGTTATGCCCCAACTGGGGGGATAAAACCTTTACGAGAGGTTTGGCAAAAGTCTTTGTATGAAAAAAATAGTTTAGCTAAGGGAAAAAGTTTCTCTTTACCAATGGTAACTAGTGGAATAACAAATGCTCTTTATATAGCATCTCACCTTTTTGTTGATGAAGGTGATGTAGTGATTTGGGGAAAACCCTCTTGGGATAACTACGATTTAATAAACCAACAAGCAAAAGTAGTTAATTATAATCTTTTTGATGAGAATGGAGTCTTTGATATAGATAGTTTAACTAAGAGTGTTGAAAAGATAAAAAATGAAAAAATTGTTTTACTATTTAACTTTCCCAACAACCCAACTGGCTACACTCCCACTACTAATCAGATGAACCAAATAAAAGATGTCATTTATGATCTTGCTGAAAAGGGGAAAAAAGTAGTTGTAATTGTTGATGATGCTTACTGGGGATTGTTTCACACTAAAGAGTGTTCCAAAAATTCTTTATTTTTCTACTTAGCAGATTTGCATCCAAATGTTTTAGCAATTAAATGTGATGGAGCTACTAAAGAGGATTACAGTTGGGGTTTAAGAATTGGCTTTTTAACGTACTCTTTAAAAGGGGCAACTAATGAGCTTTATCAAGCTTTAGAAGAAAAAACAGCTGCAGTTATAAGAGCTCTTATCTCTTCTTCATCTAAAGTGGGGCAATCGTTATTGCTAAAAGCTCTAACAGATAATAGTTACGTAGAATATAAAATAGAGTTAGATAAAATTATAAAAACCAAATATGAAAAACTTTTATCTTTAGTTAATATGAAAGATAAAGATCCCTATTTAATACCCTTAAACTCAAATTCGGGTTATTTTTTTACCTTTTATTGTCCTAATGGGGCTCATCCATTAAGAGAGCTGTTATTAAATGAGGATAAAATAGGGACGGTTGTGGTAGATGATTACTATTTAAGAGTTGCCTATTCAGCTGTAGATCAATCGATGTTAGAAACTTTAATAAGTTCAATTTATAAAAGGAGCCAACAGTTATGGAGATCTTAACAAAGCTCTATTTAGTTGATAGTAGTGGTGAGAAGTTTATGGGAATTGGTGTCTTGTGGCTTTTACAAGAATTAGGAAAAGAGAATTCACTACGCCAAGCAGCTTTGAATTTAGGAATATCTTATTCAAAGGCTTACAGGATGGTAAAGCAATTAGAAATGCAAGTTGGCTTTGATGTTATTAACAGACAAAAAGGAGGTTCTAATCACAAAGGATCGACTCTTACAGAGTTTGGCAAAAAGTTTATAATCCTATATGACAAATTTCAATTAGAGGCAAAAGAGAGATTAGAAGAACCTTTTAAGAAATTTATGGTAGAGTTTGAAAAATTAGAGAAGAAGTTTTAAGGAGAGAGGGGAGATGGATACAAAAGTAAATAAGAAGTACGACTTTGCAGTTCCCAATTTGGGTGAAACAAAAATTATTTCTCCAATTAAGATGTCAACCAACGCAGATGATGGTTTAGCAGACTATGTTACCGATTTGGATCGCATTTATTATGGAATTTATGCCCAATTTGATGAGCGGGGCAAAGAGATACATAAAGATCATGATACTGTTGAACTAGCAGGACCTCGTGAAAAAATATATTTTAATCCTCCCCATGTTCATGTAGCTATTGCCACTTGTGGTGGAATTTGTCCAGGTCTTAACAACGTCATTAGAGCTGTTGTTAGGTGTTTTTGGTACAGATATGGTGTTAGAAGAATATCAGGGATTAGATTTGGTTATAGAGGTCTTTTAGAGAACTCCCCATTTCCTTTGATGAGTTTAGATCCAGATGTTGTTGATGATATTCAAGAAAAAGGGGGCACTATTTTAGGCTCTTCTCGTGGAGGTGGAGATCGAGTTGAAGAGATTGTTGATTCTTTACAAAGACTCAATGTCAACATCTTAATAACTATTGGTGGAGATGGAACTTTAAGGGGAGCTTGGGAAATTGGTGAAGAGATTAAAAAGAGAAAGCTTAAGATTGCAGTAATCGGAGTTCCTAAAACAATTGATAACGATCTTTCGTTTACTCAAACCTCTTTTGGCTTTGACACTGCAGTAACTGAAGCTGTCCCTTCTGTTACTGGAGCTCATACTGAGGCAAAAGCCTCAATTAATGGAATTGGATTAGTTAAGGTTATGGGAAGAGAGTCTGGTTTTATAGCAGCTCACACTGCCTTGGCGATGAGTGATGTTAACTTCTGCCTTATTCCTGAAAATCCCTTCGACTTAGATGGGGAGAATGGGTTACTAGAACATCTTAAAAAGAGGATGTTAGATCGTGGACATGCTGTTATTTTAGTTGCTGAAGGGGCAGGACAACACTTGATGCCCCAAACTGGGGAGAGAGATGCTTCAGGGAATTTGAAGTTTTCTGACATTGGTATTTTCTTAAAAGAGCGAATTACCGAATACTTTAAAAAAGAGGGTATTCCGATGAGCCTAAAGTACATTGACCCAAGTTATATTATTCGGAGTGCGCCAGCAAATCCAAATGATTCAATTTATTGTTCTCGTTTAGGAGCTCATGCAGCTCACGCTGCAATGGCAGGCAAAACTCAAGCTTTGGTCTCTTTAGTAAATAATAAGTACGTACACCTTCCAATTAAGGTGGCAGTTGCCGAAAGAAACAGAATTAACTTAGAGGGGAGTTTGTGGCGCGACGTATTAGAGAATACTCGCCAACCTGCCTCAATGAGAAACTAGTATTAATGTGAATACTAGTGAATTATAATAGCTAGTATTCACATTAAAATCCAAAGAGTCCTGTATCGTTTGTGTAAAAATGGCAAGTTAGAGTATTAACTTACAAAAACATCAAATTTAAGTATATTTTTTCTAAAAGTACTTGATTCTTTTCAGATTAATCGTTAAATTTTCATCGAAAGGAAAGCAGATGGATGATGTTCCATAACGGATACCATTAGTTGACTTTTCATAACCTCCTTTTTGTCCCCCTAGGTTTAACCTCCTTTTCCCTAGGGGGTTCTTTTTATCTAAATGAGATGTCAACTATTTGCATAAAATAATCCCCTAGCAGTTAAATACTAGGGGATTGTTGTTTAGTTTAGGAGAGAAGTTTTATGTAAGCAGATAAACTCTCATCATCTTCAGCTCCATTGAGAACTTTATCGGCTAGAAGTTTTCCTAATTGAACTCCCTCTTGATCAAAACTATTAATATTCCAAATAAATCCTTGGAACATTACTTTGTTTTCGTAGTGTGATAACAGCGCTCCAAGAGTTTTAGGTGTTAATCGATCTCCAAAAATAAGAGATGAGGGGCGATTTCCTTTAAACTGTTTGTTTTTGTTTGAATCATCTTTACCTCGAGCAAATGCTACAATTTGGGCAATGAGGTTGGCAACTAGCTTTTGTTGGCTAGTTGAATTGGCTGTAACAATGTCTAAAGAGTTTTGTGCCTTCTTAAATCCAATGAACTGCAATGGGATAATATCGGTTCCTTGGTGTAGCAGTTGGTAAAATGAGTGTTGTCCATTTGTCCCTGGTTCTCCAAAGATTATTGGGCCAGTAGCATAATCAATTGGTTGTTGGTCTCTGTTAACGTGCTTTCCATTACTCTCCATATCGAGTTGTTGTAAATGGGCTGTAAAACGAATTAGTGCTTGAGAGTAGGGAAGTATTGCAGTTGAGCCATACTCTAAAACGTTTCTTAAATAGACTCCTATTAAAGCATCCAACAAAGAGCCATTTTTAGTGACGTCCTCTTCTAAAGAGGCAACATCGGCTAAGTGGGCCCCTTGGTTAATTTGGGCAAAAACATCAAAGCCATAAGCTAATGAGAGAATTGTTGCACCAACAGCACTGGTGGAACTATACCTTCCACCAATGTGGTCATCAATATAAAAAGCTCTTAAAAAGTCAGTTGAAGAGGCTAGGGGGCTAGTTTTACTGGTTACTGCAACCATATGTTTAGAAGGATCTAGCCCTTCAATTTTGGAATTAGCAATCGCCTTTTTTACCATCTCATAGTTGGTTAAAGTCTCTTGAGTCGTTCCACTTTTAGTTACAAGGATAAAAAGAGTTCTTTCAAAATCTAAATCGTTAAAGATTAGAGCAGCATCATCAGGGTCGACGTTGCTTATAAACTTACTATTAAGAATTTCAATATTTTCACTCAGAGCCCAATTCTCTAAAGCCAAATAGAGGGCCCTTGGCCCTAAATCACTTCCCCCAATTCCAATTTGAACCACAGTGGTAAAACTTTTGTTAGTTGAACCAACTATCTCTTTATTGCGAACTGCATCACTGAATTGTTTAATGTTCTCTAGTTGCTGTTGGTAAAATTGACCTTTCTCTTCCTCATCGGCAAAGACTTCACTTTTTTCACCTAAAACTCTACCGCGGGCTAGGTGGTGTAAAACTAACCTTTTTTCCGAGGTGTTCATAACCTCTCCACTTAATAGAGCTTTATATTTTTCAACTAATTGCAACTCATTTGCCATTTGTTGAAAGACTTCTATGTGCTCTTTATCAATTGGCATTGCTGCCCAGTTGTAAAAAAGATCTCCTCCTAAAGGGAGTGTTGAATTTGTAATTCTGTTTTCATTTAGGTTAGTAGCGATAGCTAACGGTTTAATCTTCTTTAGAGACTTATAACTCTCTGTATCAAGGAGATTTTTAAATGTCATGGGATTCCTCCATTTACTTTGTTTCCTTAAATAGTGTAATCAACAAGTGGAAGGTAGGCAACAAGAGGGGCTTTTTACCCCTCTATTTCGGGGATTCTAACCTTAAAGCTCTCTAAAAGATCCTCTTTAGTCATCCCCTCTCGCAATATTACAAAGATAGTATCATCACCAGCTAAGGTGCCTAAAATCTCTGGCAAAGCTAAGACATCGAGTGCTAAAGCGACACTGTTGGCATGGCCACTGCGGGTTTTAATAACACCAAAGTTGTAACTAAACTCAATTGATAAAACACCCCGTCTAACATCTTGGATGTAACTTTTTTCAGATTCACTTATCAGTTCGTTATCAGGGAGGGCGTAGTAGTAGCCACTCCACCCATCTGAGATTTTACCAACCTTCAACATCTTTAAATCACGTGAAAGAGTTGCTTGGGTTACTGAAAATCCCTCCTCTTTTAAAAGATTTAACAACATCTCTTGGTTGTCGATTCTATTATCTCTGATGAGTTCTTTAATTGTGTGCAATCGTGCGTTACGTCCTTTCATCTTCTTACCGCCAGTATAATTATTCTTTTAACGTGTATGAATATACAGCACAAAAGGACTAAGGACAACCTGTTTTTATAGACGTAAATATAATAGAGCCCTATTATAAGGGTATGGAGAGTAAAAAATATGACAATAATAATTTTGATTTTAGTAGTAGTTTTAATTTTAGTTTATGTTTTGACCACCTACAACAAGATGGTGCGTCTGCGTAACCAAACTGAAGAATCTGCTGCCTCAATTGATGCCCACTTAAAGCAGCGCTACGATTTAATTCCCAATTTAGTTGAGGTTGTTAAAGGGTATGCTAAACATGAAAGTGAAACTCTAACAGCAGTTATTGAGGCTCGTAACAAAGCAGTTAGTGCAACTAATTTAGTTGATAAAAATGAAGCTTCGAATGCTTTTAGTACAACTTTAAAATCTTTGTTTGCCTTATCAGAAAGTTATCCCGATTTAAAAGCAAATGCTAACTTTCTAGATTTACAAAAAGAGTTACAAAACATTGAGCGACAACTATTGCAAATTAGAAAGTACTACAATGCAGTAGTTAAAGAGTTTAACACTCTTACTGAAACTATCCCCTCTTCCTTAGTTGCTAAAATTGGAAAATTTAGTAAACAACCATACTTAGAAATTGAAGAGGAGGCTCGCCAAAACGTAAAGGTAAGTTTTTAATGATTAAAAAAAGTTCTCTTCTTCTATTAATTTTAGTTCTCTCTCTTCCTTTATTTGCAATCTCTTATGAGATTGTAAGTCTTCAAAGTACTATCAACGTCGATGAACTGGGTTACTTTCATATTGAAGAGAACTACGTTTTAAATTTTCATGAGAGGGCACACGGGTTTTATAGAACTATCCCAACTCGCTATGACAACAACAAAGTTAAAGTGACCCAAATAAAAGTTGATAACAAATTTAGTGTGTCCCATCAAAGTAACGACGTTATCATCAGAATTGGAGATCCCGATAAATATGTGATAGGAGAACAAAATTATAAAATTTCTTACAGATACGATTTGGGGTATGAGCTACAAAAAAGTGTTGAAGATCTACTGTTTAACATTGTAGGAACTGATTGGGATGTTCCATTAAATGATGTTTCATTTATCTTCAATATGCCTGAACCTGTTTCCACTAGCTCTATTGAGTTTGCAGTTGGAACTAAAGGTTCATCTGGAACAAAGAATTTACAATGGTCTCACAGTGGAACTAGAATTATTGGAGCAATCCCTTATTTAGGGCCACATGAGGCAATAAGTATGAAAATTACTTTAAAAGAGGGGTACTTTAAAGAGCGAACGAACTGGCAATCTCTTTTAAAAGCTCCCTCCCTATTGGTCTCCTTTTTGTTAATTGCTTTAGCTTTTTATTGGTGGAGTCGCTATGGCAAAGACAAAGATTTAATAGTAGTTCCAAACTTCACCCTCTTAGATGAAAAAAGCCCACTCGATGTGGGTTACCTTATTGATCAAAAGCTTGATCCTCACGACATCTCTGCAATGATTTTCTATTGGGCTGATAAAGGCTCATTAACTATTATTGAGAGTAAAAAAGAGGTTACTTTCATTAAAGGAGAAGATCCTAAAGCATCAACTCAAATTGAAACAGAGTTGTTTAACGCCTTTTTTAATTCAGGAGACGGGTCGGTAGTAACACTTAAAGAGTTAGAGAAAAAGTTTTATAAAACATACACTAAATTCAAAAGTAAGATTGACCGCTATTACAGTGGAAAGCGTTCTTTAAATGATTACAAAGGGGATCTGTTTGCATCGATAACAGTGGTGTTGATGATTATCCCCTCTATTTTCTACTCTCTACTTTTAACAGCAAATAGCGTTGATGTTGAAACTTTCATTATTGCAATTATAGGCTTTGGTGTTAGTTTAGTTCCAACTTTAATGATTTGGCAGTACGAAAAGTATTGGTATCTTCACTCAGCTTTTAAAAAATTCTTTTTAATTGTAGCTCTTGTAATAGTTGTGGCAGTTGAATTTTTTGTGGTAACTACAATAACCCTCTTTTTCACATTATTGGTAGAGGATGTACTTTTTGCGACAACACTGTTGTTTGGGACAAATTTAATCTTAGCTTTCTTTGCCTCTCATACTCACAGAAGATCTGAGTATGGTCATAAGATGTTAGAAAATGTGTTGGGCCTTAAAGAGTTTATTGAGAAGGTAGAAATTGGCCAACTTAAAAAGATGATTGATGAAAATCCTCAGTTTTACTACAAGATGCTCTCCTATGCGATTGTTTTAGGATTGGAGAAAAAGTGGGCTAAGAAATTTAATACAATCTCTTTACAACAACCATCTTGGTATCAAGGTAGTGACACCCTCTTCACAGCTGTAGTTATGAGCAACCTTTTAACTAAGTTTAACAGCTCTGTTGCCTATTCAACTGGAGTGAGTACTTCTGGTGGTCACTCATTTGGTGGTGGGGGAAGTTTTTCTGCTGGAGGGGGCTTTGGCGGAGGCGGGGGGGGAGCTTGGTGAAAAAAAATACCGCCAAAAGCGGCGGTATTTAGTT
Organism: Sphaerochaetaceae bacterium; assembly: GCA_050950065.1. GTDB lineage: Bacteria > Spirochaetota > Spirochaetia > Sphaerochaetales > Sphaerochaetaceae > JBAYOE01. Next base: position 119,941 of record JBMNGX010000001.1, read on the forward strand.
AAAAATATTTAACAATTAGTTGCGATAATTTCTCTGTGGGCGAGATTTAGCGATTGCTTCGTTTACACGAAGGTTGCGACCACCAAACTCCTTTCCGTCTAGTTGAGAAATTGCAGCTTCTGCTGCAGCATCATCATCCATCTCTACAAAGCCAAACCCTTTGGGGCGGCGAGTATCACGATCGATAATGATATTAGCACTCAATACTGTTCCGTATTGGGCAAACAGATCCCGAAGCTCATCTTCGGTTGTGGCGTAACTCATGTTGCCGACATAAATTTTTTTTGCCATAAAGCATCCTTCACAGATAAAATCTGTATTAATATAATTGCTCCATTTGGCGGCAAGCTCAACTCAATTTAATCGGTGTTTGCAATACAGAAATTCGAAAACCAAAGAAAGATTAAAAGAAAAAGCTGCAACTCAAAAACGTAAGCGTGGTCACAGTAGCATGGGGCATTATTTGTGTCAATATCTTGTAAATTGGCGCTCTATCACCTATATTTAAGCAATGGACATTGTGGGGCTGGCCCTCTCTTTTCTATTTATAATCATTGTTCTCTCTAGTGGGGCTCTTCTAGCAAAGTCGAACCGTTATAGTAAAGAGTTCATAAGAAAGTTTGTCCACATCAGTGTTTCTAACTGGTGGTTTATTTTGATAGTCACCATTGAAAAAGTTAGTTATGCCTTAGTTGGTCCAATTCTTTTTATCATCGTAAACACCTTTTTTGTTGTCACAAAGTTAACTAAGACCATGGGTATTGATGATGAGAAAAGGAATCTAGGACTAATATTTTTTCCCCTCTCACTTTTGATATTAGTTGGAGGAAGCTACCTCTCTTATTTTCCTATTTGGGCAAGTGGCATTGGGTGGATTGTAATGGGTTATGGAGATGGATTAGCTGCTTTAATTGGTAAAAAGTATGGAAGAGTTTCCTTTGGCATTAATAAAAGTTTATTGGGATCGTTAATTGTTTTAGTTGTCTCAATGATTACAGTGATTTTATTCAATCTTGGTTATAATCTAGAGCCAATTAGTATGAACTTTTTAGCTCGTGCTCTTTTTATAAGCATTGTTGCAATGTTAATTGAGGCTTTTACCCCCAACGGTTTAGACAACTTTACCCTCCCAATTGGCTTAACACTTTTAGCCACTTATTTTTTAGGAGGGTGAAGGTGAATATAATTGTCAACGTAGTTCTCTCTATCTTAGCTTTTGCTTTAAAAGCTTTAACCTTAGGTGGTGCCATCACAGCTTTTTTAGTTGGTTTTTTCATCTATACCAGCTTGGGCTTAAAAGGGTGGTCAATCTTACTATTTTTCTTTATCTCCTCAGTGGTTTTAGGAAAGATTTCTAAAAAAGAAAAAAGTGAAAAAAGAGATTTTTCCCAAGTTATTGCCAATGGGGCAATTGCTACTTTTAGTGCCCTTTATTGGCACTATAGCTTTAACAATGTGGCCTTAATAATGTTTGGTTCCTCCATTGCTAGTGTCACTAGCGATACTTGGGCCTCTGAAGTTGGCTATCTTACTAAAGGAGAGACTTTCTCAATATTGAATTTTAGAAAAGTTGAAAAAGGAAGTTCTGGAGGGATTAGCTTTTTAGGAACTGTTAGTTCTGTTGTTGGCTCTTTAGTAGTGGCAACTTTGTGGTACGCCTCTTTTAGCCCCTACTTTGTAAAAGGGGAAATTTTTTTAGCACTGATAGTAGCTTTAAGTGGCACAATGGGATCATTGATAGACTCTTTTATGGGAGCTACCTTACAAGGCCACTACTTGGATGAAAAAAATAATAAGGTTGTTGAAAAAGATAGTGGTAAGTTTCCTTTGATTAAAGGGTTTAGGTGGGTCGATAACGATTTAGTAAACTTAGTGAGTGGCGGCTTTGCTATTGGTCTAAGCGTTGTTTTATCAACTCTGATACTTTAGGAGAAGATGTGGATAAAATTATAATATGTCCCGATTCATTTAAAGGGAGTATGAGTAGCACTACTGTTTGTTCAATAATTGAGAAAAAAGCAAAATACTATTTTGAAGAAGCTGAAATAGTAACACTGCCTATAGCCGATGGGGGAGAGGGGACTGTTGATGTTCTTCTTACTTCAGTTGGGGGTGAGAAAGTTTATGCTACTTGTAGTGGTCCCAACTTTGAAACAATAGAAACTTATTATGGTGCGCTAGATAATAAAATAGCAGTTATAGAGTTGGCAAGTTGTAGCGGTTTAACACTAATTAAAGGAGAAAAAGATCCCTCTTTAACTACCACATATGGAGTGGGGCAGCTTATCTTAGATGCTGCAAAAAAAGGGTTTAAAGAGATTATCGTAGCTTTAGGAGGCTCTGCTACTAATGATGGGGGTTCTGGCGCTGCTAGTGCTGTTGGAATTAAGTTTTTAAATAAAGAGGGAAAAAGCTTTATACCCACAGGAAAAACCTTAAGGGAAGTAAAATCTATCGATTTTAGTGATAAAAACCCTCTTTTAGATGGGATAAAAGTTACAACGATGTGTGATGTTGCGAATCCCCTTTTAGGAGAAAATGGAGCTTCAAAAGTCTATTCACCTCAAAAAGGGGCAACACCCGATATGGTTGAATTACTAGAAGAGGGGATGAGATCTTACGCTGAAGTTGTTGAGTCTTCTTTAAAGGAAGAGTTTAAAGAGATTAAAGGAGTTGGTGCTGCAGGTGGGATGGGCTTTGGGATGGTGGCGTTTTTCAATTCAACCTTAGAAAAAGGGATCGATGTAGTTTTAGATGCTTATGATTTTGAAAATCACCTTAAAGGTGCCTCCTTTGTAATAACTGGAGAGGGTAAATTTGATAACCAATCTTTAGAGGGAAAAGCTGTAATGGGAATTAGTAGAAGATCAAAAGAGGCCAATGTAAAAGTTATTGCCATCGTTGGTGATATTGGCCCCAATATTGAAGAAGCTTATCAACAAGGTCTCAGTGCAATATTTTCAATTAACAGAGTTGCCCAAGATTTTGAGAAAGTAGCTCATCGCTCTAAAGAGGATTTAGAATTAACAGTAGATAACCTTTTTAGATTTTTAAAGGAACTGGCTCTTTAAGTTTTAAGTTGAACTTTTCAACGATAGCACCCGAAGGACAAGCTGCAATACAATCTTTACACCTAATGCAGGCTGTTGAATTGGGTGTCTCAAAAACTTTAATCGACAATTTACACACATTTTGGCACGCTTGGCAGTTATCACATTTAGTTGGATCTATTTCAAAATGGTAAATAGCAACCTTGTTAAAGAGGCCATAAATAGCCCCTAAGGGGCAAACATAGCGACAAAATGGGCGATAAACAATTATTGAGCCTATTATTGTTAAAGCTAACAAAAAATTCTTCCATGCAAACAAAAGGCCCACTATACCTCTTAAAGGTTCATTGGCAGCCAATAAAAACAATCCTGATAAAGTTCCAGAGGGGCAAATCCAACTACAAAAATAAGGAGAGCCCTGTCCTGTAAAATCTACTAAAAACAACGGAAGTATAATTACAAAAACAGCTAAAATAAGGTATCTGAGTTTTTCTAAATATTGTTCCTGTTTTAGTTTTCTAAATTTTCTAAACCCTTTAGGAAGTTTAATTTTAAAAAGAAGATCTTGAAGCCATCCAAAAGGGCAAAGCCAACCACAAGTGTAGCGTCCTCCAACTATCCCATAAAGGGCAACCATTCCCCCAACATAGAAAGGAACTTTGTCTACTCTGTTACCCAACACAGCTTGCATAGAACCAATGGGACATGAACCAACAGCCCCTGGGCACGAATAACAATTTAAGCCAGGGACACAAAGAAACTTAGAATTCCCTTGGTAGATTCTCCCTTTAAAAAAGCCAACGATGTAAGAGTTTGAGATGAGGGTAAAAATGAATTGAAAGAGATTGCGATTACGATCGTGTCTTTTAAATTTAGATTTAATATTAGCCAAGGCCGATACACTCCAAACAAACAGTTGTCGATTTTTGTAAAACAGTATAGTGCTCTTGGAAGTAGAATATACCTATTCCAATAGCGACAACAGCGACAACTAAAATTACAAGAGTTTTTAGTTGACCAATTTTAAATTCTCTTCGATTATCTTTTTCCATTCCGATTTACTTTTTGCACCTATAACTGTTTTTCCCACAATCTTACCTGTGTTGTCAACAAAAAAGGTCTCTGGGACAAACTGAACATCCTTTAGGCGTAAGTTGTAAAGATCTTGAGAGGGGATTAAGTGGGTGTAGTGAGCCCCTGTTTGCATGATGATTGAACCAGCTGTTTGAAGATTTCTCTCAAAAACCCTCTGGTTTGGACTGTAGACATCATTAACAATTCCAATTATTTGGACATCTTTAGTATTGTACTCTCTAGAGAGCTCTGCTAAATCGGGCATCTCCATTAAACATGGGGGACAAAAAGTTGCCCAAACGTTTATTAAAGTTAATTTACTATTTTTAAAGATAGTTTGATCAACTTCGTTGCCATACAAATCTATGGTCCAAAATGGGCTCAAAGAGTTGCTATACAGGAGACTTGTTCCCACAACTAAAATTAAAATTAAAATAGTTAAAAACCGCTTAGACTTTTGCATTTAAAACCTCTGGGTGATATATAACACACCTGTAATTATAAAGTAAGTCTATTTTACCTTCCACCTCTCGGAGATGTAAAGTCCTCCTAAGATTAAAAAACAGCCTGCTATTGCCATAAATGTAACTTGCTCTTGTAAAACAATGGCAGCAGTTACTAAAGAGATTAAGGGAGTTAAATAGATATATGCGCTAGTTTTTAAAATTCCTAAGACCTTCACTGCAAAGTTCCAACTAACAAAACAAAAAGCACTAGCTCCTAAACCTAAGAACAACAACAAAGAGGTATTTAATGGACTAAAGTCCCCTTTCGATAAAGAGAAGTCTCCCATTAAAGCAATTGGAATCATAAATAAGATTCCCCAAAAGAATATCTTGCGGGTAAAAGTTGTTACAGGGAGATTTGTTTGTCCAATTCTTTTTAAAGTTATTGAGTAAACTGCCCATCCTAAGGTAGCACTTAAAGCTAAGATATCCCCTTTAGGTGAAAGGTGTAATTTTACAGATCCATTAAAAACAACTAAAGCAACACCAAATGTTGCAACAAAAAAACCTGTTATAAAATTAATTTTTAGTTTCTCATCCTTCACTAAGAGGGCAACAAGCAAAGCAGTTGTTAAAGGGGCTAAGGCAACTAGGATTCCTACATTAGATGCGTAGGTGTAAGTTAGTGCTACGTTCTCTAACATGAAGTAAATTACAACACCTGATAACCCAGCAAGGGCAAAAAGGGCCTCCTCTTTTAAAACAAACTTTCCTTTAACTTTTTTAAGGAAAATTAAGTCGTATAAAAAGAGTCCTATGTAGCCCACCACAAAGCGGATAACCAAAATTTCTATAGGGCTAAAGGTGTCTAACAACATTTTTGTAGCAATAAATGTTGCGCCCCAAATAAAAACAGTTATTGAGGCCCCAGCGTGGGCACTAACAATTCTCTTATCCATAAGGTGCAATGTGCCACGATTAAGTTAAAAAGTATAGAACAATAAGGTAAAAAGAGAAAAACATTAGGAGGGTGTTGCTGATTTGATATTTTATTTGTATCTTACATAACGGTAAGTTGAAAAACTTTAAAATATCATTAAAGTCTTAAAAGACTAATTTTTAGAACAAAGTAATATACATACAAGAGAGGAAAATTATGGCAAAACAGCTACAATTTGATGAAGAGGCCCGAAAGTCTCTGGTTGTTGGAGTTGAGAAGCTCTCCAAGGCTGTCAAAGTAACACTAGGTCCTAAAGGGCGTAACGTTTTAATCGACAAGCAATTTGGAGCACCAACTGTAACAAAAGATGGAGTTTCGGTTGCTCGCGAAATTGAATTAGAAGATCCATTTGAGAACATGGGTGCACAATTAGTTAAAGAAGTTGCAACAAAAACTAACGATGTTGCTGGAGATGGAACTACTACTGCAACAGTTCTTGCCTACTCAATTACAAAAGAGGGGATGAAAAGTGTTGCTGCTGGGGTTAACCCAATGGGTATTCGTCGTGGAATTGACAAAGCAGTTGAAGATACTGTTAAAGAGTTAAAGAAACAGGCGAAGATGATTAAAGATAAAGAGGAACTTGCCCAAGTTGCCTCAATTAGTGCAAATAACGATCGTGAAATTGGTGATGAGATTGCCAACGCGATGGAAAAAGTTGGTAAAGATGGTGTTATTACCGTTGAAGAGTCCAAAACAATTGAGACTACAACTGACTTTGTTGAGGGGATGCAATTTGACCGCGGTTACTTAAGTCCCTACTTTGCAACTAACCGTGATGCAATGGTCTCAATTTTAGAAGACCCCTACATCCTTTTATACGATAAGAAGATCTCAACAATGAAAGATCTTTTACCAATTTTAGAGAAAGTTGCCCAAGCTAATAAACCAATTTTAATTATTGCTGAAGATGTTGATGGGGAGGCTTTAGCTACTTTAATCGTCAACACAATCAGAGGTACTTTAACAGCAGTTGCTGTAAAAGCTCCTGGCTTTGGCGATCGCAGAAAAGCTATGTTAGAAGATATTGCCATCCTTACTGGTGGTGAAGTTATCTCAGAAGAGCTTGGCTTAAAATTGGAGAACACCGATTTAGCACAACTTGGAAGAGCTAAGACTGTTAAAGTTGAAAAAGATGATACAACAATCATCAACGGTGCTGGTAAACAAGCAGATATTAAAGATCGCATCAGCCAAATTAAAGTTCAAATCCAAGATACCACAAGCGATTACGATCGTGAAAAACTTCAAGAGCGATTGGCAAAACTTGCTGGTGGAGTTGCTGTTGTTAACGTTGGTGCTCCAACTGAAGTTGAGCTAAAAGAGAAAAAACACCGTGTTGAGGATGCTCTATCTGCAACCAGAGCTGCTATTGAAGAGGGAGTTATTGCCGGTGGTGGTATCGCCTTAATTCAAGCAGCAAAAGCTTTAGCAAACAAAAACTTAAGTAACTTAACTGAAGAAGAGGTTATTGGGTACAGAATCGTTCGTCGCGCACTTGAAGAGCCAGTTCGCCAAATTGCTGAGAACGCAGGTTTGGATGGTTCAATCATTGCAGAGAAAGCTAAAAACGAGAAAGACGGTGTGGGCTTTGATGCAGCTAACATGGTTTGGACAAATATGTTTGAAGCTGGAATTACTGACCCTGCTAAAGTTACCCGCTCAGCGTTGCAAAATGCAGCCTCAATTGCTTCTTTAATTCTTTCTACTGAGTGTTCAATTACAAACCTTCCTTCCGATGAACCTGCCATGCCCCCTGGAGCTGGCGGAATGGGTGGAATGGGCGGCATGATGTAAAAAATATAGTCGCTAGATTATTAGGTGGGCTCCTTAGTTGGGGTCCACTTTTTTTGTAGCTATCAAAAAGAAAATTGCTTATTATGGAAATAAGGAGCTTTGTATGAATAAAAGGTCTTTAGTTATAATTACAACTTTGATAGTTGCCTTAGTGTTGCTAATTAGTGGTTGTGCCTCCACCAATGCAGATGGCTCTCCAAAGTGGACAACAAAAGCGCCAAGTAACTGGAGAACCTACTACGCCTCAGGCTATGGAAAACTTTCTAATGTACACAACTCCCGACTTCGAGCTGAGGCAAATGCAACTGATGCCATTGCCCGATGGGCAGCTGTCACAGTACAAGGTGCTGTAACTAACTATTTTGAAGATAGTGAAGAGAGTAAAGTTAATATAGATTTATTAGAGAGCATCTCTCATCAAGTAGTTGATATCACCTTAAGGGGAATTGAAGTTGAAAAAGTTTGGGTTAGCCCCGATGGGGGAGTTTGGGTCTTATCCTCTTTCCCAATAAAAAACTTAAAAGATGCTTATAAAAAACAAAGTGAAGCTTTAGAATTCAAAAAAGAGATTGCTAGTGGCGAAATTCTTATCGCTTATTTAGAAGCAGAGTTGGCTAAACAGGAGTTATCAAAATGAAAAAAGGGAAACTATTAATATTGTTACTACTAGTGGTAGTAGCATTGGTGGGATGTACATCTTCTTTAAGTGTTAGTCGCCTCAAAAGTTCAAAACAACTCGATTTAAGTGGCAATTGGAACGATACTGATATCGCTTTAGTGACTAAAGAGCTAGTTAACTCCTCCTTAAAAACAAACTGGATAAACGACTTTAGAAAGGGTAATAGAAGAGACCCTGTAGTAGTTGTTGGTTCAATTTTAAATAAAAGTAGTGAACACATAGATACTGCAATTATTGCTAAAAGATTTGAGATGGCTTTGATCAACACAGGTAGAGTTGAGATGGTGGCTGATGTCGATTTTAGAGATCAAGTGCGCACTGAAAGAGAAGAACAACAATACTACGCCAGTGAAAAGAGTGCATCAGCTTTAGGACAAGAGTTGGGAGCTGACTTTATTTTACAAGGGGCAGTAAGGACAGTTGTTGATCAAATTGAGGGCAAAGCAACAAGAACTTATTATGTCAGTGCAGAGTTAATAAACATTGAAACTAGCCGCAAAGTTTGGGTAGGAGAGCACTCAATTAAAAAACTTATCCAACAACAAAGGTTTGGGTGGTAGGAGAGTCAACATTTGTGGTTAAACGCTTTTGGTTCTTACTTCTACTTCCACTATTAATTTTTAGTGGATGTTACTCCTCATTACCTATAGGACCTGCTCAAAGCAGTTTTCGCAGTGGCAACTATATCCAAGCATACGATTTTGTAGAGAGCTTAGAAAAAGCGTACCAAAAAGGGGAAGGGGAACTATTGTACAACCTCGATTTAGGCACCTTAGCTCACTACGGCTCTTTATATGAAAAATCTATTAAACATTTAGAGCGATCTGAACTTTTAATTAAACACCTTTATACCCAAAGTATAACTGAGAATATCTCTAGCTACTTGGTAAGCGACAACACAAAAGCGTACCAAGGAGAAGATTACGAAGATCTCTATTTAAACATCTTTCAAGCGCTAAACTATGTAGCTTTAGAGGATGGAGAAGCTGCTTTAGTTGAACTAAGAAGATTAGTTGAAAAAGAGCAACTACTAAAAAATAAGTACCAAAAAATAATTAGCAAAGGAGATTCTTACAACAAAGAGTTAAATCTCCCCCAACTTGAGAGTATAAAATTTTCTCACAGCGCCTTTGGAAGTTACTTAAGTATGATTATAAATCGCTCCTTAGGCTATTACGATGAATCTTTGTTTTTCTACAACCAAGTTAAAGAGGCTTTTAAAACCCAAAGCTCTTTATACCCATTTTCGCTTCCTGCCTCTTTAGAAAGTGAGCTGTTAGTAGTAGATAGGGGCTCAAAGCGGGTAAACTTTGTAGCCTTTAGTGGCACAGCTCCCCAAAAAGTTGAAGTTGTCGATAGGTTTTGGTTTAGCCCATCCAACTACATTAAAATAGCGCTACCAACTTTAGTTGGTTCAGCCACTAAAGTGAACTCCATTGAAATTCTTTTTAGCGATGGGTCGCTAATATTTTTAGAACCAATAGAGTCTATTGGATTAATAGCACGCGATACATTTAAATTAAGATTAGGTGCTATAACAACAAAAACAATTATTAGAAGCTACTTAAAGGCAACTGGGGTAGCTGTTATCGATGTCGCAACTCAAGATAGCGACAACTCCTTAGGTTTATTTGGCCCAATACTCTCACTAGCTTCTCGAATCTTCAACGAAGCTAGCGAACAAGCAGATTTAAGAATGAGTCACTTTTTCCCCGACCAAGTGTGGGTGGGAGGAGTAACAATGAAAGAGGGCACTTATGATGCTAAGGTAATTTACAAAGATCGTAACGGGACAATAATGGCAATTGATGAGATCAAAGATTTAAGAGTTAGCAAAAATGGGTTAAACTTGTTTGAGAGCTTTTATCCAAGATAAGGAGAAATGGTGGTTCGTAAAATTTCCATTTTTATACTATTTATCTCATTTTTGTTTAGCAGTTGTGTAACGAGTACAACTAAAGCTCCTTCGTGGATTGAAAACACCTACGATCGCACCTACAACAAAGAGAACTACATAAGCGCTGTTGGTTCTGCTGATAGTAGAGAAAATGCCATTAACAATGCTTTTAGCAACTTAGCTCAAATATTTGACTCTCAAATCTCTTCAACTTTGTTGGCAACAAGCGATGTTTATCAAGATGATCAACTCTCTTTTTCTAGCGAATCGATCTTTGATTCTATTTTGGTTAAAAGTGAAGCTGACTCAATTATTGGATCAGAAGTTGTTAACACTTACGTTGATTCAAACAACAAAGTATGGGTGAGATTAGTTTTAGATAAGAAAAAACAAACTCCCTTTTACGAAAAAGAACTTAAAGAGTTGGAAGTTCCAATAAAAAGGGCACTAAAAGTTGACTTTGATAAACCTTTAGAAAGTTATTTTGAGCTACTAAAGGTTGTGGATATGGCAACTAGACACCAACAAAGAGTTGCACAAGTTTTTGTCCTAAGTGGAAAAATACACCCCTCTTTACTAAAAGAGGTGCAAACTTTATTAAACAGTTTGGCAAACTCAATAAGTGTAGAGATTGTTGTAGAGTCAAAAAGGGGAGTAAAGGAGTTAGAGAGCACTTTAAAAGCTCGCTTTAGTTCTTTGGGATTCAAAGTAGCTAAAGGGCCTTATTTGGCAACTATAAAGTATACTGACCAACTAAGTTCTCTTACAGGGGGGCCGTACGTTCATATCAACTGGTCATTAGATATTTCTTTGGCTAATCAGAAGGAAATTTTAGCCACCTTTAAAGAGGGGGGAAGGGTCAGTGGACTAAGTGAAGAGGATGCAAAATCGAGGGCCTTAAAAGAGGCCTTATTAACAGTTACAAATGGTTTTATCTACTAGGCAAACTTGACTACTACAAGATTAACGTGGTAGGTTTATCACTACGAAAAAATTAGCAATTTAAATAGAGAGGTTATACTATTATGAATTCATTGCTGACAACCTTGGGCGCTCAAGGAACAGCTGCCGCTTCTGGTGGAGCTGGAGGGTCAATGACAACAACATTTATCACTTTTGGTCTAATTATTTTAATTTTCTACTTCTTGATTATTAAACCCCAAAAGAAAAGAGATAAAGAGGCTAAAGATATGTTGTCCTCCATCAAAAAAGGGGACAAGATTGTCTCTATTGGTGGAATACACGGCACTATCGTCAATGTTAAAGAGTTGACTGTAGTGGTTAAAGTGGATGACAACACTAAGTTGGAATTTACTAAAAACGCTATTGGGCAAATCTTAAACAAAAAAGCTGAAGATGCAATTGCAGGTAAAGTGGAAAAAGAGGAAGAAGCACCTGCTAAAAAGAAAAAGAGTGCAACACCAGCCAAAAAGAAAGAAGAAGCAAAAGTCGTTGAGAAGAAAGCAGAAGAGCCCATAGAAGCTGTTGAAGCAGAAAAAGACGAAAAATAGAAAAATCGAAATCATACGGAGAGCATCATGAAGAAACGGGGACGATTGTTCATCGTTCTCCTGGTTGCGGTGGTTAGTGGTATATTCCTCTTTCCCACCGTAAAGTGGTACGCCTTTGTGCCTCAGGAGACAAAAGACCTTGCGACTGGTTCTAAAATACAGATTCGTGAGTATGCCTTAGGGCAGGCAACAAGAGATTTGAGAGAACTCAAATCTTTAATCACTTCTCAAGCTGATAGTTCGTTGCCAACACAATATAAGTTTTTAATTCCTACAGCAAAAGAGAATTATAAGGGGATGAAACAAAAAGCCCCATCGAAGTGGAGTGTAGAAGCCCTTTTTAGAGGGTATCATAGCGAGCAAGAGTTATTTGACGCTTTAGAAAAGCACTACCGTGTTGAGCTGTTGAGTTTGAAAAATCTCAGTGGCAAAGTTTTGCAACTTGGACTCGATTTAAGAGGGGGAATGTCAATTCTTTTAGAAGCTGATGTTGCTTCTTATGAACAAAAACACGACACAAAACTTTCTGGTGGTGAAATTAGTGCTTTAATCAACGAAGATATTGCAATTCTTAACGAAAGAATTGACCAATTTGGAGTGACTGAACCTGATATCAGATTACAAGGGAGTTCTCAAATCTTAATTGAGATTCCCGGAGCTGCAGATCCAGAGAGGGTCAACTCATTCTTAAGAGGTAAAGGTTCATTAACATTCCAAATTGTTGATAGAGAATTAACCAATGAACTAAATGAATACTTCACAAGAAACCCAGGTGAAGCTTTCACCGATGCTGGTCAAATTAGACAACCAGAGTTTTTGCCAACAGGAAGAATTGCAACAGCTCACTACGTCAATGATGAGTATGGTCTTGATGAGTTTTCTAGCTTCGTTGTCTTACATGAAGAGATTGGACTTGATGGAATACATATCAACAACGCAGTGACTGGTTCAAACCCAATTACTGGTCAACCAACTGTTAACTTTGAACTCGATAGCAATGGTGGAGAACTTTTTTACAAATTAACCTCAACAAATACAGGTGAGATGATGGCAGTTGTCCAAGATGGCAAAGTAAAAGCTATGGCAACTATCACTGAACCAATTAGAAACAACGTACAAATCACAGGCTTTGGTATTGAGGAAGCAAATGATTTATCAGTTGTCTTAAAAACTGCAGCTCTTCCAATTGAGTTAATTGTTGTTAGCCAACAATCAATTGGAGCTTCACTAGGTGAAGACTCAGTACGTTCTGGCTTGATTGCAATTATGTTAGGCCTCGCTTTAGTTTTTATCTTCATGGTTGTCATTTACAAAGGCTCAGGTCTTTTTGCCAATGTAGCACTACTATTTAACTTAGTAATATTGTTGGCAGTTCTTTCTGCTTTCAACTTAACTCTAACTTTAACTAGTATTGCTGGTTTAGTTTTAACAGTTGGAATGGCAGTGGATGCTAACGTAATTATCTTAGAGAGAATCAAAGAGGAGCTGGCTGTTGGTAAAAGCCCACAAGCTTCAGTTAAAGCTGGTTTTGGAAAGGCGTTTTGGACAATCATGGATGCCAACATTACCACGATCATTGCGGCTCTTGTTCTTTCACAACTTGGCTCTGGTTCAATTAAGGGGTTTGCCAACACCTTAGCAGTTGGAATTGTTAGTTCAATGTTCAACGCCCTATTTGTTGTTAAGTTGATGTATGATGCAGCAGTCTCAGGTGAAAATCCTCGCCTTAGTATAAGTTGGAGGAAAAAATAGTATGGCTAAGAAAATATACCCAATTACAAAATATCGATTTTTTGCATTAGCTTTATCTTTACTATTGTTAATCGCTGGAGTAGTAGCTTTTATAACTTTTGGTGGATTTAACCTCTCCATCGACTTCCAAAGTGGATTTTCACAAAGAGTTCAAATAGCCCAAGAGGCTGTGAGTTTCACCTACAGTGGAGAAGAGAGTGTAACTTTAAACTTAAGTGGACAAATCTTAACTCTCATTACTAGAGACTCTTCAGGCACTAAATACCAAGAGTTTCCTCTAAGTGAGTACCCCACAGTGGGCTCTTTAGCTAATAAAGTAAGCCAAGAGGTTAGTGGTGTAAAAGCTGTTGCTGTTGATCCAAATAGCAAAAGTAGCGATTTAATTACAGGCTTTAGCCTCCCTGCTACTTTAAGTGATCAACCTTTTAGCTTAAATGGGACAAACCCAACGACAACTAGCTACGTAACAATTGATCAAGTGCGTGAAGCTTTAGATAGCGGTGCTCAAGTGCAAGTTGTTGGAGAGGCTCATCGCCAAGTATTCCAATTAAGATTATCCAACGATGATAACCTAACTGAACAAGAGCTCTCAAAATCTGTTTTAGACTCTTTAGAGAATAGCTTTGGTAAAAACTCAATAGTTGTTCTTCAATCAGACTTTGTAGGACCAAAGTACTCATCATCTTTAGTTAGTGGATCAATTTTAATCGTTGTTGTTGCTATTGCTTTAATCTTGTTGTACATCTGGTTCAGATTTAAACTAACCTACGCATTAGCATCAATTATTAACTTAATTCACGACACATTTGTCTTAATTGGTTTTATAGTAATATTCCAATTGGAAGTTTCAACAACAACCATTGCTGCTATCTTAACAATCATTGGATATTCACTAAACAACGTAATTGTTATCTTTGACCGTGTTAGAGAAAATAGGGTAATTCTTAAAAAGATTAGTTTTTCAGAACTACTAGATACATCAGTCTCTCAATCGTTAACAAGAACGTTGTACTCCTCTTTAACAACAGCTTTAGCAATTTTACCATTGGCTATTTTTGCAAGTGGAACAATTCAACTCTTTGCCATTGAGATGGTCTTTGGAATCGTTGTAGGAGCTTACTCAAGTAACCTCTTCGCCCCAGCTATCTTGATGTGGATTTCAAAAGAGAAAGAGATCAAAGGGGAAGTTAAAAAGGTTGTAGTAGAAGAGGTTGTTGAAGTTGCCTCTGATGATGAAGAGGAAAAACCTGTTGCTGAAGTCCCAATTCCTACCGTTGAGAGAAAACTAAAAGGAAAGAGGCAACAAAAAAAGTAATTTAAGTAATACTAGAGAGAGTGCCGCCTGTTAAAGGCGGCTTTCTCTTCTTGAAGGAGATTTGGATGATAGTCACCCGCTCACATGTTATGGGGTACTGTAGTGGCGTATCACAAGTTATAGAAAAAGCGTGGGAAACTTTAGCCCTCGCCAAAGAAATAAACCAACAAGCTTACTCAATTGGGTGGTTTATCCACAACCCCAATGTCGTTAAACAATTTGAAGATGAGGGGATGAAACACATAGACTCACCTGAACAAGGAGCTGCTGGAGTTGCATTAATAAGAGCTCATGGGTTATCAGATCCTTTAAGAGATGAGTTTGAGAAAAAGGGTTTTACCTTAATAGATGGAACTTGCCCAACTGTAGCTTACTCACAAGCTTTGATTCGAAAATCTACTAAAGATCAAAAGATTGTTATAGTGGGACAACGATACCACAGTGAAGTAACTGCCCTTTCAAATGTGTGGGATGAAAATAAAAGTGTTATTCCAGTAACAGTTGTTGAAAATGAAGAGGATGTAAAAGCTTTACCACTGTTTGATGGTTTTGAGATTTTATTGATGACTCAAACTACTTTTGCTCAAATGGAGTATGAGAAGTTAAAAGAGTTGATCAAAGAAAAATATAAAGAGCGCTTAAAAATTGGCAATAAGTTGTGCCCCACAACTTATAGGCGCCATGAAGCTTTAATAAAATTGTGCAAAGAGGTTGATGCAGTAATTGTTGTTGGAGGGAAAATGAGCTCCAATACTACCGCATTAACAGAGATAGTAAATAAAGAGAATTTACCAGTTTGGCACATTGAGTCAGCATCTGAAATTCCAAAAGAAATATATAATTATGAGAGAGTTGGAGTTGCAGCAGGGACAAGCACACCCCCATCTGATATTAATGAAGTTGTTGCAACTTTGGAACTTTCACAACATTAGGGTTGTTATAACAACTTCTTTTGAGTAAATTCAAGGCAAGGAGTGATTATAAAATGATTTCGATTCCTACAATTAAAAGATTTCCGTCATACCTGAGACTACTTCAGCAGTACAAAGATGAGGGAGAGCAATGGGTCTCTGCCACCCGCTTAGCCGATGAACTAGGTTTAACAGCTATCCAAGTTAGAAAGGATATGGCAGGAACAGGTGTTGAGGGAAAACCTAAAATTGGCTTTGAGATTGATTTATTAATTAAAGCTATAGAAGAGAACCTTGGGTGGAATAACGCCACCGATGCAATTTTAGTTGGAGCAGGGCATCTAGGTGTTGCTTTAGCTAGGTACGAGGGGTTTGCCAGTTATGGTTTAAGAATCGTTGGTGCTTTTGACCAAGATCCTGAAAAACATGACAAAACCATTGGTGATACTATTGTCTACCCAATGGAGCAACTTAAAGAGTTTGTTAAAAAGCACACAATCAACATCGCTGTTATTACAGTTCCAGCTGAAGCAGCTCAAGATGTTGCCGATTTCTTAGTTGATGCCAAAATTAAAGCTATTTGGAACTTTGCCCCCAAAGATTTACGCTTACCTGCTCACATCGTTTTACAAAGAACAGATTTGGCAACAAGTTTTGCGGTTCTTTCAGCAAAGTGTCGCCGAATCTTTGATGACTCTTCAATTAGCTTTGGAGAATCTACTTACAACGTAACTTAGCAATGTACGGCGAACTGTTAGATAATATAAAGCTCCTCTCTGTTATTAACAAAGAGGGGTTTTATTATAAGCTTTCTGCTTTAAGCAATATAACTGCAGCTTTGATGAGCAATATCGATAACATTAACTGGGTTGGTTTTTATTTTGTGGGTGAAGATAATCTACTTCATCTAGGCCCTTTTCAAGGGGAAGTTGCCTGTAGCGAACTTACCAAAGATAGAGGAGTTTGTGCCGCTTCAGTAAGAGAGAAAAGAGTTGTTGTTGTTGACGATGTAGAGAGTTTTGAAGGGCACGTAGTGTGTGATTCAAAAAGTAGAAGCGAATTAGTTGTCCCTTTAATTGTTAACGATAAGGTATATGGAGTGTTGGATGTCGACTCTCCAAGTCTAAGTCGCTTTAAAGAACAGGAAATTGAATTTTTTGAAAAAGTTGGTCAATTAGTAAGTTTCCTTGTTCCTCTTACTTGACAGTAACAACAATCATTAACATTATTAATCAAAAGCGTTGACGAAGACGAGTAGTTGGTCAAGGTTGTTTGTGAGAGGCTTCTCTTCTGCATAGCAGTTGGGTGTGAAGGAGCTAACAACCCCCAGTGAAAACCCCTTCCGAGCTGCAAGTCGAACAGACTCTTAGTAGGCTTGCCGTAATTCCGGCGCAACGGATTAAATGAGAGCCTGTCAGTTTGGCAGGAAGTAAGGTGGAACCGCGGAAACGTAGACCTCTATGTTCTCGTCCTTACCAAATCCCAATTTATGGGAGTGGTGGATTGGAACATAGAGGTTTTTATTTTAAGGGAGATGAAAGATGGATGAGAAGTTGCTAAAAATTAGACACTCAATGAGCCACGTAATGGCTGAAGCAGTGTTACAGATGTTCCCAAGTGCCCAAATTGCAATAGGACCAGCAATTGAAAATGGGTTTTATTACGATTTTGATTTGCCACGTCCATTAACAAAAGACGATTTGGATGAAATTAGCGATAGGATGAAAAAAATCATCGCAGAAGATAAGAAGTTTACTAGAAGTGTAGTTTCACGAGATGAAGCTCATAAACTCTTTAAAGGACAAAATTACAAAGAGGAGTTAATTGATGCTATTGAAGAAGATCAAGATGTCTCTTTGTACAACCAAGGGGATTTTACCGATTTATGTAGGGGCCCTCATGTAGAGTCAACAAAAGAGCTAAACCCTAACGCCTTTAAGCTTTTGAATACTGCAGGAGCTTATTGGAGAGGAAAAGAGACCAACCCAATGTTAACTCGTATTTACGGTACAGCTTGGAACAACCCTAAAGAGTTGCGCCTCTATTTACAAAATTTGGAAGAGATTGAAAAAAGAGATCACCGCAAGTTGGGTAAGGAGCTGGATTTGTTCTCCTTCCATGAAGAGGCAGGTCCAGGCTTGGTCTATTGGCACCCCAAAGGTTCCAGAATCAGAATGGCGATTGAGGACTTTTGGAAAGAGGAGCACTACCGTAACGGTTATGAAATGGTTCACACACCCCACGTTGGTAAAAGCTGGCTTTGGGAAACTAGTGGGCATTTAGGTTTTTACAAAGAGGGGATGTTTAGCCCAATGGAGATGGACAAATCAGATTACTACGCTAAACCGATGAACTGCCCATTTCACATAATGATTTATAAAAACTCAATGCGCTCTTACAGAGATCTCCCTTACAGATGGGCCGAGTTAGGAACTGTTTACCGCTATGAAAAAGCGGGAGCCTTACACGGATTGTTAAGGGTAAGAGGATTTACCCAAGATGATGCACACATCTTTTGTACTCCAGAACAGATGGATAGTGAGATTGAAGAAGTTCTTAGGTTTTCACTATTTATGTTGCGCTCTTTTGGCTTTGAAGAGATTAATGCCTATTTATCAACAAGACCTGAACAAAGTGTTGGTGATCAAAAGAGGTGGGATGATGCTACTGAAGCTTTAAGGAAAGCAATTGTCAAAGAGGGTCTTGATTATGAAATCGATGAAGGGGGTGGTGCTTTTTACGGTCCAAAAATCGATCTTAAAATAAAAGATGCTTTAGGACGTGAGTGGCAACTTTCAACTGTACAGTTTGATTTTAACGAACCTGAAAGATTTAATATGACCTTTGTTGATAAGGATGGAAAAGAGAAACGCCCTTACATGATTCATCGAGCCCTTTTAGGGTCCATTGAAAGATTCTTTGGCGTTTTAATTGAGCACTTTGCAGGAGCATTCCCATTGTGGTTATCACCTGATCAAGTTGCCGTAATTCCAGTCTCTGAAATCTTTGTCCCTTACAGTGAGAAAGTGTTAGAGGCTTTAAAGAAAGCGGGCATTAGAGCTTATTTAGATAGTAGTGACGATCGGATGAATGCAAAAATTAGAAAAGCTCAAAACCAAAAAGTTCCCCACATGTTAATTTTGGGACAAAACGAATTGGATAATGAGGCAGTTGCCTTACGTAAGCGAGATGGGAAACAAGAAAATGGAATTCCATTACAACAATATTTAGACTCAACTTTGAAAAAGATTGAAAACAAAGAGCTTTTATAGTTATGAAAAATAATAAGGCGCTAGAAGAGTTAAAGAAAATAGATAACGAGATTATTTTGTTGTCACAAATAAGTGGTGTTTTAGTTTGGGACCAAGAGGAGGTCCCTTCTAAAGGAGTTGAACGAAGAGGGGAGCAACTTGCTCTTCTTAGCTCAAAAGTTCATGATTTAGTTGCTAGTGAGAAGGTTGTTGATTTAGTAGCTCAACTAGAAGATCAAGATTTAGAAGATCCTGATAAAGCTTTAGTTAGAATTTATAAAAAATCTTCAGAGCGTTCACGCAAGTTAGATCGAGATTTTGTTCATCACTTCAGTAAACTCACAACAAAGAGCCAATCTGTTTGGGCACTAGCTAGAAAAGAGGACGATTGGCCCTCTTTTGAACCATATCTCACAGAGTTAATCTCATTGGTAAAAGAGAAAGCAGAAGCTTATGGGTATGAAGATGATCCTTACGATGCACTATTAGAGAATTTTGAGGCTAATACAAAAACTAAAGAGGTCTCTAAACTTTTTGACAAGTTAAAAAGGGATTTACAACCACTAATTGAAAATCAGCAACGCTTTGAAGAGGTCGATGACACCTTTTTGTATGCAAAATACCCAATCGACAAACAAAAATATTTTATAAATGAAGTTCTTAGTAGCATTGGTTTTGAGTGGGAAAGGGGAGTATTAGGAGATTCTGTTCACCCGTACACAATTAGTTTAGGTGATGATGATATTCGTATCACCACTAGATACACTGAGTCCTCAGTAGCATCACCTCTTTTTTCTGCCCTTCATGAAGGGGGGCACGCTTTGTATGAGATGGGGTGTGCTAATGCTGTTACTAAAGGGACAGCATTGGCCAATGGGGCCTCCTTAGGGTTTCACGAAAGCCAGTCTAGGTTGTGGGAAAATATGATTGGGCGCTCTAAAGAGTTTTGGAGCCATTTTTATCCAACCTTTTCAAACCTTTTCCCCTTACAAACAGAAAACATTGATCTTGATCACTTTGTAAAAGCAATTAACAAGGTAAAACCCTCTTGCATAAGAGTTGATGCAGATGAGTTAACTTACAACTTACACATCATTTTACGCTTTGAGCTGGAAAGAGAACTCCTATCAGGTTCTTTAAGCGTAAAAGATCTCCCCCTTGCATGGAACGATAAAATGAAAGAGCTTTTAGGAGTTGAAGTGCCCAATAACAAAGTTGGGGTATTGCAGGATGTTCACTGGTCGATGGGAGAGTTGGGTTATTTTCCAACTTACACATTGGGTAATCTTTATGCAGCACAAATCTTTGAGACTATGAATAAAGAGTTTGATGTGGCAAAAGAGGTTGCAAAAGGGAACTTTTCTCCCATAAAGGGGTGGTTAAATGAGAACATCTTGCAGTATGGTTCTATATATGAACCAAAAGATATTATAAACAAGGTTTGTGGTAGTGGATTAAGTACCACTCATTTAAGTAGTTACCTAGTTAATAAGTATCGCCAAGGAGATAAGTGATGAACCTACCAAATAAGTTAACAATTTCTAGGATGGTGATGGCACCTTTGTTTTTCATCTCCTTCTTTTTACCAATTTGGTTTGGGCCATCTCTTAACTTAGTTTCGGTAGTGCTTTTGTTGATTATTTATGTTCTTACTGAGCTAAGTGATTTAATGGATGGTCTTATTGCCCGTAGAAAGAAAATTGTGACTGACTTGGGAAAAGTGATGGATCCATTTGCTGACACCTTTAGCCGTCTTACTTACTTTGTATGTTTAACAGCAGTTAATGTGATGCCCACTTGGGCCTTTATAATCATCATGTGGCGAGAGTTTGGCATTGTCTTTTTAAGGATGTTGATGATGGGAAGCGGCAAAGCAGTTGCTGCAAATATTTGGGGTAAAGCAAAAGCAGTTTTGTATGCAATCTCAGGAATTGTTGGAATTTTGTATGTTTCAGCTGAAAGATTGATGGGCTCTTTAGATAAATTTTCCTTTTTAGAGCCAACTGCTAAGATAATATTTGCCCTTGCAGCCATTGCGTCGCTGGGCTCTTTTATCACATATGCTAAAGGAATTGCCAAAGAGGGGGCTCTTTCGCACTTGTCTCGTTAATTTAGTGATAAAAAATTATTTTAGCTACTAGACGCAACTAAATATAATAGGTACTATCCTCTTTGTGCCCACCACATAACAGAGTTTCTTAGAATTTAGAAAAAATCACTATGTCCTTGTTGACACACTGGTTTAAAATCTGTTATAAAGGTCGAGCGCTCTGAGGAATTTACCTCAGTATGCCCCTTAAATGGGTGATTTTTGACAGAGATATTAGAGAAGAGAAGGAAGGAATAACACGTTGACGATTCTCCTTAGGGAGCGTTGGTCAAAGTGAAGACAACGAAAGTTGTTATGGAAGTGCAAAAGGCTTCCAAGTCAATTCTTGACGAAGCGAAAGCTAACGTTTTTTTTAAGATTGCTAGGAAAATAAAAACTTGAAGTTATTTTCCGACTTTAATTAGTCGGGTTTAAATTACGGAGAGTTTGATCCTGGCTCAGAACGAACGCTGGCGGCGCGTTTTAAGCATGCAAGTCGAACGGCAAGGGGGTGCTTGCACCCCCCTAGAGTGGCGAACGGGTGAGTAACACGTGGATAATCTACCCTTTAGTTCAGGATAGTCTATGGAAACATGGGGTAATACTGGATATGCCCATTTACACACAAGTGTGGATGAGCAAAGGCGCTACGGCGCCGCTAAGGGATGAGTCTGCGTTCCATTAGCTTGTTGGTGGGGTAAAGGCCTACCAAGGCGATGATGGATAGCCGGCCTGAGAGGGCGACCGGCCACATTGGGACTGAGACACGGCCCAGACTCCTACGGGAGGCAGCAGCTAAGAATCTTCCGCAATGGACGCAAGTCTGACGGAGCGACGCCGCGTGAACGATGAAGGCCGTGAGGTTGTAAAGTTCTTTTCTAGGGGAGGAATAAGGATGGCAGGAAATGGTCGTCTGATGACGTGAACCTAGGAATAAGCCCCGGCTAACTACGTGCCAGCAGCCGCGGTAACACGTAGGGGGCGAGCGTTGTTCGGAATTATTGGGCGTAAAGGGTGCGCAGGCTGCGACTCAAGTCTGGTGTGAAATATCTCGGCTCAACTGAGAAGACGCATTGGAAACTGGGTTGCTTGAGTACAGGAGGGGAAGTTGGAATTCCAGGTGTAGGGGTGAAATCTGTAGATATCTGGAGGAACACCGGTGGCGAAGGCGAACTTCTGGCCATGTACTGACGCTGAGGCACGAAGGCGTGGGGAGCAAACAGGTTTAGATACCCTGGTAGTCCACGCAGTAAACGATGTACACTAGGTGTTGGGCATTACTGCTCAGTACCGAAGCAAACGCATTAAGTGTACCGCCTGGGGAGTATGCTCGCAAGGGTGAAACTCAAAGGAATTGACGGGGGCCCGCACAAGCGGTGGAGCATGTGGTTTAATTCGATGATACGCGAGAAACCTTACCAGGGCTTGACATACACTGGAATGGATGTGAAAGCATTCAGCTCTTCGGAGCCGGTGTACAGGTGCTGCATGGCTGTCGTCAGCTCGTGCTGTGAAGTGTTGGGTTAAGTCCCGCAACGAGCGCAACCCCTGCTATCTGTTGCCAGCAAGTAATGTTGGGGACTCAGATGGAACTGCCGGTGACAAACCGGAGGAAGGTGGGGACGACGTCAAGTCATCATGGTCCTTATGTCCTGGGCTACACACGTGCTACAATGGCCGGTACAAAGCGCTGCGAAGCTGCGAAGTGAAGCGAATCGCAAAAAGCCGGTCTCAGTACGGATTGGAGTCTGAAACTCGACTCCATGAAGTTGGAATCGCTAGTAATCGCACATCAGCATGGTGCGGTGAATACGTTCCCGGGCCTTGTACACACCGCCCGTCACACCATCCGAGTTGGGGGCACCCGAAGTCGCTAGTCTAACCGCAAGGAGGACGGCGCCGAAGGTGTGTTTGGCAAGGAGGGTGAAGTCGTAACAAGGTAGCCGTACCGGAAGGTGCGGCTGGATCACCTCCTTTCTGTTAAGAAAGGTATATTGCAAAGTCTCACAGCTTTGCATCCAAATAGGTCGTTGACCACGACAGTGAAAGTCTGTCGAACAAAAATTCTTTTGCACAACCTAATTCCTTCTCTTCTTTAATGTCTTTGTCTGGGTCTGTAGCTCAGGCGGTTAGAGCGCTTGCCTGATAAGCAAGAGGTCACAAGTTCAAGTCTTGTCAGACCCATATAAGTTGTAGTTAGTTTTCAAAAATAGTGAGACTACACAGTTTATTTGAGCTACGACTTTACAAAGTAGTTTTTTTACATAATTAGCGAAGGGATTGATAAAACAATATGGTCAAGCGAATAAGAGTCCATGGCGGATGCCTTGGAGCTACCTGGCGAAGAAGGACGTGATTAGCTGCGAAAATCCGAGAGTAGGAGCCAATATCCTATGATCCTCGGGTGTCCGAATGGGGTAACCCGGCGATTAATGATGATCGTCATTTATGCATGAATACATAGTGTATAAAAGCTATACGCAGGGAACTGAACCATCTAAGTACCTGCAGGAGAAGAAATCAAAAGAGATTTCCTTAGTAGTGGCGAGCGAACGGGAAAGAGCCTAAACCTATAGTGTGTAAGCATCGACGCGTTGCATTGTGGGGGTTGCGAGTGTGTATTGGAGGTAAGTCGATTTACCTCGCGCAGTGATAAAAGTTAATTATAGACGAACAATTTGGGAAAGTTGGTCAAAGAGGGTGAAAGCCCCGTAGTTGAAATGATTAACTCTGCGTGGATACATATCTCAAGTACAGCGGGGCACGAGAAACCCTGTTGGAATCTGGGAGGACCACCTTCCAAGGCTAAATACGAGGTAGCTACCGATAGCGCATAGTACCGTGAGGGAAAGGTGAAAAGGACCCCGGAAGGGGAGTGAAATAGAACCTGAAACCGTGGACTTACAAGCGGTCAGAGCCAGTTTTAAGCTGGTGATGGCGTGCCTTTTGTAGAATGAGCCTGCGAGTTACCGTATGTAGCGAGGTTAAGAGATAGGAGTCTTGGAGCCGTAGGGAAACCGAGTCTGAATAGGGCGAATAGTTACATGTGGTAGACCCGAAACCAAGTGATCTATCCATGTCCAGGTTGAAAGCTGAGTAAAATCAGGTGGAGGACCGAACCTAAATCCGCTGAAAAGGGTTGGGATGAGGTGTGGATAGGAGTGAAAGGCTAATCAAACTTGGAGATAGCTGGCACTCCCCGAAATAGCTTTAGGGCTAGCCTTACGTTGATTGTTTTGGAGGTAGAGCACTGGATGGATGCGGGCCCTTCACCGGGTACCAATTTCAACCAAACTCCGAATGCCGAAATACAATGCGTAGGAGTCAGACTGCGACAGATAAGTGCCGTAGTCGAGAGGGAAAGAGCCCAGACCGTTAGCTAAGGTCCCCAAGATACGCCAAGTGGGAAAGGAAGTTCGATTGCGAAGACAGCCAGGAGGTTGGCTTAGAAGCAGCCACTCCTTAAAAGAGTGCGTAATAGCTCACTGGTCGAGTAATCGAGCGCCGATAATGTAACGGGGCTAAGCGTATCACCGAAGCTACGGCATATGTATTTATACATGTGGGTAGGGGAGCATTCCGTATGCGGCTGAAGGTGTACTGAAAAGTATGCTGGACGACACGGAAGAGAGAATGCAGGCATGAGTAACGAAAAGACGGGTGAGATTCCCGTCCGCCGTAAGCCTAAGGTTTCCAGGGTAAAGTAAATCTACCCAAGGGTTAGTCGGCCCCTAAGACGAGGCTGAAAAGCGTAGTCGATGGGAAACGGGTTAATATTCCCGTACCTCTTTATGTTTCGATGGAATGAAGCATAGGGCGAAGCGCGGCCAGGTGATGGAAGTCCTGGTCTAAGTAGTAAGCAGTTGAAGTTGCTAGGCAAATCCGGCAACTGATGTGAGCTATGAATGCGAGCGATGCTACGGCAAAGCGAAGCGCGTTTAGTCGTCGTGCCAAGAAATAGTTTCTAAGGTTAGGCATAAAGGGACCGTACCGCAAACCGACACAGGTAGGCGAGCTGAAAATGCTAAGGCGCACGGAAGAATTCGCGTTAAGGAACTCGGCAAAATGCATACGTAACTTAGGGAGAAGTATGGCCGTTGGTGGAGCAATTTACTGACGGTTGCAGAGAAATGGCCCGAACGACTGTTTACCAAAAACACAGGTCTATGCGAACCAGTGATGGGAAGTATATGGACTGACACCTGCCCGGTGCTGGAAGGTTAAGAGGAGTTGTTAGCATTAGCGAAGCAATGAATTTAAGCCCCAGTAAACGGCGGCCGTAACTATAACGGTCCTAAGGTAGCGAAATTCCTTGTCGGGTAAGTTCCGACCCGCACGAATGGTGTAACGATTTGGGCGCTGTCTCAACGCGAAATCCGGTGAAATTGAAGTATCGGTGAAGATGCCGATTACTTGTGGTTAGACGGAAAGACCCCGTGAACCTTTACTTCAGCTTGGTATTGAGATGTGGACCAGGATGTGTAGGATAGGTGGGAGACTAAGAAGCGTGGCCGCTAGGTTGCGTTGAGTCGTTGGTGAAATACCACCCTTTCTTGTTCATGTTTCTAACACTGCCCATGAAGCTGGGTAGTGGACATTGCCAGGTGGGAAGTTTGACTGGGGCGGTCGCCTCCTAAAGGGTAACGGAGGTGCGCGAAGGTCACCTTAGGGCGGTTGGAAATCGTCTGTCAAGTGTAAAGGCACAAGGTGGCTTAACTGCGAGACTGACAAGTCGAGCAGATACGAAAGTAGGTCTTAGTGATCTGGCGGTAGCGAGTGGAAGCGCCGTCACTTAACGGATAAAAGGTACTCCGGGGATAACAGGCTGATTTTGCCCAAGAGTTCATATCGACGGCAAAGTTTGGCACCTCGATGTCGGCTCATCGCATCCTGGGGCTGGAGCAGGTCCCAAGGGTTTGGCTGTTCGCCAATTAAAGCGGTACGTGAGCTGGGTTCAGAACGTCGTGAGACAGTTCGGTCCCTATCTGCCACAAGCGTTGGATGTTTGAGAGGTTCTGCTTCTAGTACGAGAGGACCGATGTGGACGAACCTCTGGTTTACCAGTTGTCGTGCCAACGGCAATTGCTGGGTAGCTACGTTCGGAAGGGATAACCGCTGAAAGCATCTAAGTGGGAAACCCCCCTCAAGATGAGACATCCCATCTCCTTTAAGGAGACTTAAGGAACCAGGAAGATGACCTGGTCGATAGGCTGGAGGTCTAAGTATGGTAACATATTAAGCCTACCAGTACTAATTAGCCGTGAGGCTTGACCATATTGTTTTATTAATCCCAATGCATAATTACTAACTCTAATTGCATTAGCAATTGTGCTATTAGAATTAGTTGGCCCGGTGGCCATAGTAGAGGGGCCATACCCGTTCCCATCCCGAACACGGAAGTCAAGCCCTCTTACGCCGATGGTACTGCGTAAAGCGTGGGAGAGTAGGTAGCCGTGTAACATCCCCTCTTCTTTAAGCCATCTACTTT
The DNA here is from genome assembly GCA_050950065.1 of Sphaerochaetaceae bacterium. Classification (GTDB taxonomy): domain Bacteria; phylum Spirochaetota; class Spirochaetia; order Sphaerochaetales; family Sphaerochaetaceae; genus JBAYOE01. The sequence goes on from JBMNGX010000001.1 coordinate 146,201, forward strand.
GTTTGTTAAAAGAAGGTTCTAATTCTTCACTCTCTTTTCCTTTTGCATCTAAACGAGATCTTAAGCCTGTAACATTGGTCTCAATAATGTAATAGCCATCCAAAGATTCATCTTCTTCAAGCTTTTCAAAGTTAAAAACTACCTTGGCATTGTACTCTTCAAGTCGCTTTTTAGTGTGTTTGTCATAGACTTGAGTCTTAAGGTATTTGTTTTTGCCATGGTTGTTATCTATTACATCTTTGCTGTTAGTGAGAGAAGCAACTTCAGCTTTCTCTATTGCCCTTTGACGATCTACTTTAGCTCGTGAGGCATACTTAGCTGACCAATAAATAATTTGGTAATGACCAACTCCTCTAACACTTTTTCTATTGCCATCACTATCTTTTACATAGGTATCCTTAACTTCATCAAATACCTTGTACATGAAACCTACAGGGGTAGAACTATCGTATGGGGCAATCTCATTGCCATTGTTATCGTATCTTAAATACCCTTTAGGATCTCTAGTAACATCTTTAATCTTTTGAGTTGCCCCTCTAACCGATTTACTAAAGATGTAACCGTTGTTCTTAGTAATAACTTCAGCTACATTCTCCCCACTCATCATCGCTTTGTCAGCGACAAAGATAATGTGATCCATACTAAGTTGGCTTCTTACCTTCTCACTCATTGAGGTAAAAGTTTTTCCATCGTTAGTATTGCCTTCAAACAAATCGTAAGTAATAGGAAAACCTTTATCATCCATAAACAATCCCATCTGAACTAATGGTAAGGGGCGGTTTTGCTTACTCACTCCGTTTTTCCTAAAGTCATCTTCATTGTCTATTTCAAAATAGTAGTTAGTTACATCGTAAAACAGTAGTGTAGAGTCCCTGTTGTAAAGTTCAACCATCTTGTTATGTAGTTGCACTAATAGATCTTCTTGCCAACGGGGGAAGATACTTAGAGCATGGTAGATGTCGTTTAAAGAGACCGGGCCTTTTTTTATATTCTCCTTATTGCACCAAAAGAGCTATTCTTCTATGATGTGGTACGGTTATTAACAAACAGGGGAATAGTTGATGGGTATAACACTAAAGAATCTATCCCGTTCCTACGGGACTTTACATGCAGTTAACGATGTAACACTAGATATCCCTGCCAACACTATTTACGGTATCATTGGTAAAAGTGGGGCTGGTAAGTCTACTTTGGTGCGCCTTATTAGCCTCTTAGAACAACCCGATCACGGACAAATTTTCTACAACGACAAACGTGTTGATAACCTTCCTAAAGATCTTCTCATTGCCCAAAGGCGTAAAGTTGGGATGATTTTTCAAAACTTTAACCTATTTAGTTCTCGCAATGCTGCTGGCAATATTGCCTATCCACTGGAAATTGCAGGGGTAACTAAAAGTGAAATAGAAAAACGTGTTGATGAACTATTGGAGCTTGTTGGCCTTGAGGGAAGAGGTAAAGCTCCCATTAGTACCTTAAGTGGAGGACAAAAGCAGCGAGTAGCTATCGCTCGTGCCTTAGCCTACAACCCCGATATCCTCTATTGTGATGAGGCCACAAGTGCTTTAGATCCTCAAACTACCCGCTCAATTTTAAACTTGCTTAAAGATCTTCAAAAGAGGATGAACTTAAGCATCGTTATGATTACCCACCAGATGGAAGTGGTGCGTGATGCTTGTGAATATGTAGCTGTCTTAGAGGATGGAAAAGTTGTTGAACAGGGTAAAGTTGTCGATGTTTTTGCCAACCCCCAAGCACCAACAACAAAAGACTTTTTAGCAAACTTAACACCATTAGCCGATTACGACGAAGAAGGTGAGGGTAGAATTGTTAGATGGAGTGATGAGGGGGGAAGATTCACCTTACGCTTTAGAGGGGAGAAAACTGGAGAACCTGTGCTCTCTCGTATTCAAAAGCAATTTGATGTTGAATTTAACATTAGAGCTGGAGGAACCCAAAAAGTTATGGGCGAAGAGGTGGGAACTTTAGTTTGTGATATCATAGGGGAAAGTGATGAAGTTGATAAAGCAGTTGCTGCTTTGCAACTATCAGGAATCTTAGTAGAAGAGGAGAATGTATAGATGAACCAACTAGTTACACTGGTTTGGAGCGCTACAGCCCAAACATTAATTATGGTTTTTGCATCAACATTTTTCTCTTTGTTATTGGGCCTTCCATTAGGAATTTTATTGTGTGTTACAGGACCTGAAGAACAAGGGGGAATAATTGAAAAACCTCTTTTAAATAATGTATTAAGTAGAATCGTTAACGTACTGCGTTCATTTCCTTTTATTATCTTAATGATTTTACTGTTCCCTTTATCTAGAATTATTGTGGGTACTAGCATAGGAACTAAAGCTACAATTGTTCCGCTGTCGATTGCAGCTGCTCCGTTTGTTGCCCGTATTATAGAATCAGCAATCAAGGAGGTGGATCCGGGGGTCATTCAGGCCGCCCGCGCAATGGGATCTACCACCAATCAAATAATTTGGAAAGTAATGATTCCCGAAGCCATGCCTGCGTTGGCGAGTGGAATAACTTTGACTATTATTAACCTAATAGGGTATTCAGCAATGGCTGGAGCTATTGGGGGTGGGGGCTTAGGTGATTTAGCCATCAGATATGGTTATCAACGCTTTAGACCCGACATCATGATAGTGGCTGTTGTTGTTATTTTAGTATTAGTTGAACTAATACAAATCGTGGGAAATAAAATTAGTTCTCGCATGATGGCGAGACGTTAGAAAGGGAGAATTTAAAAAATGAAAAAAATAGGTATTATTTTAGCATTATCACTTTTTGTTGTTTCAACACTATTTGCCGGTGGTGCAAAAGAGAAAGCCAATGTATTAACTGTTGGGGCAACACCAGAGCCTCACGCAGAATTTTTGAACCTCATTGTAGATGATTTAGCAAAAGAGGGGATAACCTTAAAAGTTGTAGAGTTCACCGACTATGTGACACCTAACAAAGCACTCGAAGATGGGCAAATTGATGCAAACTTCTTTCAACACATCCCCTATTTAGAGTCTTTTAACAATGAACAAGGCTATCACTTAGTTAACGCTGGTGGAATTCACATTGAACCAATTGCCCTCTATTCAAGAAAAGTTTCTTCTTTAAACCAACTTGCTAGTGGCTCTACTATTGCAATTCCAAACGATCCAACAAACGGTGGAAGAGCTTTATTACTCTTAGAGAGTGCTGGTTTAATTACTCTTAAAGCAGGTGCTGGCATTACAGCAACACCAATCGACATTGCAACAAACCCAAAGAACTTAAAGTTCCACGAAATTGAGGCAGCCTCTTTACCAAGAGTTTTAGATGATGTTGATGCAGCAGTTATTAATGGAAACTACGCAATTCCAGCAGGTCTTAAAGCTAACAGTGATGGACTTATTGTTGAAGGTGCCGATTCTCCTTATGTTAACGTTGTTGCAGTTAAAGAGGGGCGTGAAAATGATGCAGCTATTAAAAGCTTAGTTAAAGCTCTTCAAAGTGATAAGATTAAAAATTATGTGAAAGAGAACTACCCCAACGGGGAGGTAGTTGTTGTTTTCTAAAAACAACAAGCTTTCAAGTGCAAAGATATAAGGGGGTAAATAGTGTTACAACTACTTTTTATAGCTTTTTACTCCGCTATTGCTATCTTAATATTAATCTCACTAATAAATAGTAGAAATATTAAAAAATCTCTTAGCAGCCTCAAAGAAGAGGTTGCTAAAGAGACTAAAAGTGGCCAAGAGTTTTCAGCTAATACCTTAACTCAACTTGCTACTTTAACCCAAAACCAACTGGAGCAGTTGACCAACCAAAGTGCCAACATTGGAGAAAGAAGTGCCCGCCAACTAAATGAGTTACGCGACACAATTGACAAAAAGTTGGAACAAATCAGAGTTGATAACGAAAAGAAACTTGATCAGATGCGCTCTACTGTTGATGAGAAGTTACAAAGCACATTAGAGCGAAGACTTGGGGAATCCTTTAAAATTGTTAGTGACCAATTAACCACAGTTAATAAGAGTTTAGGTGAGATGCAAAGCTTAGCAGACGGAGTTGGGGATTTAAAGAAAGTTCTTAGCAACGTCAAATCTAGAGGGATGATGGGGGAGTTCCAACTCCATGCAATCTTGCAAGATATTTTAACTAAAGATCAATATTATGAGAATATAGCGACTAAAAAAGGGTCAAATGAGAGAGTGGAATTTGCCATCCGCCTTCCAGGGGGCGAAGAGAACTTTGAAGTTCTCCTTCCCATCGATGCTAAGTTTCCAAAAGAGGATTACGAAAGATTGCTTGATGCTCAACAACAAGGTGATGTTGATCAAATTGACAAATCACGTAAAGCAATTCGGAATCTTTTAAAAAGTGAAGCTCGCAGTATTCGTACTAAGTATATCAATCCACCACAAACAACTGACTTTGCCCTTCTGTTTTTACCATTCGAGGGGTTGTATGCAGAAGTGTTGAATATTGCAGGGCTTGTTGATGAACTACAGCGAGATTTCAGGGTGGTTATTGCTGGTCCCACTACATTAGCAGCTTTATTAAATAGTTTACAAATGGGCTTTAGAACCTTAACAATTCAAAAACGATCTTCTGAAGTTTGGCAACTTTTAGGAACTATTAAAAATGAATTTAGTAAATTTGGGGATTTGTTGGATAAAACTAAAAGTAAACTTACCTCAGCTACTAACGATCTCGATACAGCATTTAAACGAAGCGAATTAATTCAAAAAAGGCTCAACAAAGTTGAAACAGATCAACCTATAAAAGAGTTAGAGGAGAACATAGAGTGAACTTAAAAGGAAGGAGCTTACTAACTTTAGCCACCTACAGCAAAGAGGAGGTACTTTATTTAATTAATTTAGCCTCCTATTTAAAGAAAAAGAAACAAGAGGGTAAAAGAGACCTTTTGTTAGAGGGGAAAAACATAGTTTTAATATTTGATAAACCCTCAACAAGAACCCGAGCCGCTTTTGAAGTAGCTTCTTTTGATGAGGGGGCAAATGTCACCTTTTTAACAAATAGCCAAATGGGTAAAAAAGAATCCATCGAAGATACTGCAAAAGTATTAGGACGTTATTACGATGCCATTCAATACAGAGGATCAGAACAACAAATTGTTGAAACTTTAGCCAAATACTCCAAAGTGCCCACCTACAACGGGTTAACAGATGATGATCACCCAACTCAAGTTTTAGCCGACTTTCTAACTGTTAAAGAGAAAGTTAATAAACCTTTTGAAAAAATAAAGTTTGTTTATGTTGGTGATGGACGTAACAACATGGCAAAGGCTTTGATGATAGGATCTGCCTTATTGGGTGTTGAGTTTGTTATTAGTAGCCCCAAAGCCCTTCAAATGGAAAAAGAGTTAATTGATTATTGGAATCAAAAAGGGGGCAACATAAAATGGATTGAAGATCCTGATGTTGCTGTAGTAAACAGCGATGTAATTTACACCGATGTGTGGTTCTCAATGGGAGAAGAATCTCAGTTAGAACAAAGAATTGAGCTTTTAAAAAACTACCAAGTTAATAAAGAGTTGATTGAAAATAGTGGCAATGAGAACGTAATCTTCTTACACTGCCTTCCAGCTTTTCACGATACAAACACCCTTATAGGTAAAGAGGTGTATCAAAAGTACAGCCTTAAAGAGATGGAAGTTACCGATGAGGTTTTTAGAGGAAAACACTCAGTAGTATTTGATCAAGCAGAGAATAGAGTTCACACTATTAAAGCTGTTATGGTTGCCACCCTTAGCGATAAAAATACTCTATTTGAGGTAATACCTTAATAATGGCAAGAATTACATTTCTGTGGTATAGTGTAGCACAAGAAAACTTTGTGGAGTTGTGATGCCCAAGAAAATTGATCACGAAAAGAGAAAAGAGAATATTTTACAAACGGCACTACAAGTCTTTGCTCGTGAAGGGTATCGAGATTCAAACCTCTCTCTCATAGCAAAAGAGTGTAAAATATCTAGACCAACAATTTATCAATACTTTAAGAACAAAGAAGAAATTTACTACTTTGCTGTAAAGTTAGTGACTGGAAGGATGTTCACAAAATATGCCGACTACGCTTGGGAGACAAAAGACCCTATAGTGGATCGAATTATCAACATATGTAACGACGTTATAGATATGGCAAATGAGCATAAAGATGCCCTAACTGCCTTAGTTGATGTAATGCTTATTTTGAAAAAAGAGGGACAAGACTTTTCAGATGTTATTTTAAAAAGAACTGCTAAGTTGCACATCCTCTTTAAAAGACTTCTTCGTTTAGGGATAGCAAACAAAGAGATTGTTGAAGTTGATATCAGCAAGGTGACTCACCACATAATGCTCTTTTTAGAATCTTTTTCTTTCCAACTAGCTTTCTTAGAGAGCTTTAATTTAGAAAGTTCCAAAGAGTTAATAGCCAACTACTTAGAGCTTTTAAAGCCCCCTATGCAAAGAGCCCCCTCGTTTTAATTGAAAATTTGCCTTTAGAGCGCCTTCTAATTATATTATAGGTGGATCTCCCCCATATAATTAAGAGGTAAAAAATGCAATTTGATAAGATGACAATCAAGGTGCGCGAAGCTGTCCAAGCTGCAAGTGCCTTGGCACACAACTACAACAACCCCCATATAGAAAATGAGCATATGCTCTTAGCCCTTTTACAACAAAAAGAGGGAATAGCTAGATCTATTTTTGAAAAAAGTGGTGTTAGTGTAAATGCTTTAGAAGATGATACAAAACGTCTAATAGAGAAGATGCCTAAAAGTTACGGCCAAGCTGCCCAAACTTCTATTGGCCCCAACTTAACTAACACTCTTTACTCTAGTGAGACTGTTGCCCAAAACTTTAAGGATGAGTTTATTAGTGTTGAACATATTTTATTGGCAATGGTTGAGCAAAAAGGCTCTTTGGCAAAACTGTTTAACGACCACCACATTGATAAGGCTACTTTGCTTCAAGCTCTACAACAAGTTAGAGGAAGTAACAGAATCGTTGATGAAAATCCAGAAAGTCAGTACCAAGCTTTAGAAAAATATTGTAAAGACATGACCCAATTAGCACGTCAACAAAAACTAGATCCAGTTATTGGTCGTGATGAAGAGATCAGACGTGTTATGCAAGTTCTCTCTAGAAGAACTAAAAACAACCCAGTTCTAATAGGGGAACCTGGAGTTGGTAAAACTGCAATTGTTGAAGGCCTAGCTCAAAGGATTGTCTCTAAAGATGTACCTGAATCTTTAGCTTCAAAGAGGTTGTTATCGCTAGATTTAGGAGCTTTAATAGCAGGTGCTAAATTTAGAGGTGAGTTTGAAGAGAGATTAAAAGCAGTAATTAATGAAGTAATTGCAGCAGAAGGTGAAATAATACTTTTCATTGATGAGTTACACACCTTAGTTGGAGCAGGGGCTGCTGAAGGCTCTACTGATGCATCAAATCTATTAAAACCAGCTTTAGCTCGGGGCGAACTTAGAGCTGTTGGAGCTACTACTTTAGATGAGTATCGCAAGCACATTGAAACTGATAAAGCACTAGAACGCCGTTTCCAACCTGTTTATACAAAAGAGCCCACAGTAGAAGATACCATAACAATTTTAAGGGGACTTAAAGAGCGGTATGAGGTGCACCATGGAGTGCGCATTAAAGATGAAGCTTTGGTAGCTGCTGCTATATTATCAGATAGGTATATAACTGCTCGGTTCTTACCCGATAAAGCAATCGACTTAGTTGATGAAGCAGCAAGTCAATTGAAAATGGAAATTGAGAGTCAACCAGTTGAACTCGATACAATTGAACGTAAAATTTTACAACTCGATATTGAAGTTCAAGCTTTAAGTAAAGAGAGTGATAAAGCCTCTTTAAGAAGATTGGATAAAATCAAAGAGGAGTTAGTTACTCTCAAAGAAAAAAGAGCTGTTCTTTTAAATAAATGGGAAGATGAAAAGCGTTCCATTGAAGCTATAAGAGAGAAAAAAGCTACTTTAGAACAACTAAAAAGTGAAGAGGTACAAAGTGAGAGAGAAGGCAATTTAGCTCGTGCTGCTGAAATTAAACATGGTCTAATTCCAACACTTTTAAAAGAACTGGAGAGTTTAAGTGGCCAATTAGATGAAAAACAAGATGAGGGTCGTCTTTTACGTGAAGAGGTCTCTGATGATGATATAGCCCAAATAGTTAGCAATTGGACAGGAGTCCCTGTTGCTAAGATGCTCTCTAGTGAGATGGAAAAGTATTTAAAGTTAGAAGATATCCTAGCAAAACAAGTTATTGGACAAAGTGAAGCTATTAGGGCAGTTAGTGATGCCATTAGACGTAACAAAACTGGAATAGGGGAAGAAAAGCGCCCTCTAGGCTCCTTTTTATTCGCAGGTCCCACTGGAGTTGGAAAAACTGAGTTAGCCAAAGTTTTAGCCTCATTCTTATTTGATGATGAAAAAGCACTTACTCGAATCGATATGAGTGAGTATATGGAAAAATTTTCAGTTAGTAGGTTAATTGGAGCTCCTCCAGGATATGTTGGTTACGATCAAGGAGGTCAATTAACTGAAGTTGTTCGTAGGCGTCCCTACTCAGTAATCTTATTTGATGAGATTGAAAAAGCTCATCCAGATGTTTTTAATATCTTATTGCAAGTTTTAGATGATGGAAGATTAACTGATGGACAAGGAAGGGTGGTGGACTTTACCAACACAATTATAATTATGACTAGTAATTTAGGCAGTGAGTTGTTGTTATCAGCTCCAACAACTAAAGAGGTAGAATCTTCTGTTCAACAAGTTATCCACGCCTCTTTTAAACCTGAGTTTATCAACAGAATTGATGAGATTATAGTTTTTCACCGTTTAGAAAAAGAGCAAATTAAACTAATTGCTAAATTGCAACTCGATTTATTAGCGACTAGACTTGCCAGGCGCAACATCGCACTCACCTTTAGTGACGATGTATTAAATTACATAAGCGATATTGGATACAACCCAAACTTTGGTGCTCGCCCAATTAAGCGTTCTATTCAAAGTGTCATAGAAAACCAATTGGCTAAGTTGATGTTGGAAGGAAAGATTGTTGATGGACAAACTTTAGTAGTATCGTTGGATGAAAATCACAACTTACTATTGGCAACTAATTGATTATAATCGGCGGGGTTATCGATATCGGTAACCCACGCTTTATCATCTGTTTGGTAACGAAGAACGTTTTTAGTATCTAAAAAGCTTTGCATTGAATCAAAAGGAGTCCCATTTAAAAGGGGTTTAATTAAAGAGTAGCTGCACAAAACAGGATGACCAGGATTATCGTTATGATAAACTCTAACTGCATCCCAATCATTTAATAGGGTTCTTAATAACCTATAATGTTCTTTAGTAATTAGAGGGCGATCTGCTAAAGCTATTGCAAAGTCATCTTCTTCACTTATGCCTTTAAGGCCCACTAGGGTGCTAGAGAACTGTCCTAATTCAGAGTTTTCGTTGCGGACAATTATAAACTCTTTATTCAATTGTTCTTTGTATTTTATTAGCTCTTTTTCTATTTTCTGATGATAAAATCCGGTCACCACAATAACGCTTTCACTCGAATCAAGTGCTGCTTTTAAAGACCAATACAGAAGTGTTTTTTGTTTATAAGGTAAAAGGAGTTTAACCTTGTTCATCCTTTTAGATTGACCTGCTGCTAAAAGTATAGTGACCATAAAAATAATTTAACACGATTGTCAAAAGATAACCATCTGATTATACTCACACCCATGATTGCCATTTATATCAATAGCATTGTTGTCGTAGTGGGCGCTTTAATTGGCCTACTGATAGGATCTCGTTTAAAAGAGGAGTTTAAACAAGTTGTTTTTGCCTCCTCAGGTTTAGTTACTTTAGTCATTGGAATTAAGATGGCTTTAGAGACTCGTAGCTTTTTAATCCTCCTTTTTTCAATCATTGTTGGAGGTATTTTAGGTTACGCACTAAAAATTGAGCCATCGATTTTAAAGTTGGGTGATTGGTTAGAGTCTAAGACAACTAAAGGCAATCAAAAAGAGGGCTCTATGTTTGCCCGTGGATTTTTGAACTCCTCAGTTTTGTTTTGCTCTGGGGCAATGAGCGTTGTTGGCTCTATTGCAGCAGGGACCCAACAAGATTATACTCTGATTTTAATTAAGTCTGTTATGGATGGAGCTATGGCAATTATTTTTGCTGCAGCTTATGGGGCAGGAGTTATTTTCTCCTCTGTAGTTATTTTGCTTTACCAAGGATTTTTTGTAATAGCAGGAGATTGGATTGCCCCCCTTTTAGGAGAGATGGGGTTAGCCGAACTTTCGGCTAGTGGGGGAGTGTTATTAATAATGATTGCCTTTGGATTAATAGATGTGCGCCAGTTCAAAACTGGAAATTTCTTACCGGCGCTTTTATTTGCCCCAATTTTCTCTAAAGTTGCCATCTATTTGGTCCAACTCTTCCCTTTCTTAAGTTAGCTACTTCTTACGAGCACTTGTTAGAGTTGAACTAGATGAGTGATCTTTATCAACAGGGACACTTTTTACTTTCCAAATATCGTTAGCATATTGGGTAATAGTGCGATCACTAGAAAACTTACCTGAAGATGCTATGTTAATAATTGCAGTTTTTGCCCACTTATCAATATCTGTTGCATAGAGGTTAGTAGCCTCCTGGTGTGCATCGGTGTAAGAGCGTAAATCTGCAAAGTGGAAGTAGGTATCATTGCCAAGGAGTTCTTGAATTAGAGGCTCAAAGATATGAGGTTCCATCATATTAAAGTAACCAGATAAGAGTAGTTCAACTCCCTTTTTAATTTCAGGGTCTTGGTTAATCCAGCTTTGAGGTGAATATTGAGCTCTCATACTCTCAACTTCATCAGCCGAGTGCCCAAAAATGAACATATTCTCTTTACCAACCTCTTCTGCCATCTCAACGTTAGCTCCATCCATTGTTCCAATAGTTAAAGCACCATTACACATAAATTTCATGTTTCCTGTTCCAGAAGCTTCAAAACCAGCAGTTGAAATTTGTTGTGATAAATCGGTTGCAGGAATTAAGTACTCAGCCATTGTGACTCTGTAGTTTGGCAAGAAATGGAGAGCCATTTTCTTATTAACTGCTGGATCGTTGTTGATGGTACGAGCTAAGTTGTTAATCAATTTGATTATCAATTTTGCTTGGATGTAACCGGGAGCTGCTTTTCCACCAAAGATAAAGGTTGTTGGTGGGAAATCCTTTAATCGCCCATCTTTGAGTCTTTGGTAAATCAAAATGATATTTAAAGCATTTAGCAGTTGTCTCTTATACTCGTGAATTCTTTTAACTTGGACGTCGAACATTGTATTTGGATTTAAAACAATACCACAATCATTTTCAATAAACTTAACTGCACTTTGTTTAGCTTCTTGCTTAATCTTTAAAAAGTCACTTCTAAATGTTGCATCGTCGGCAAACTTTCTTAAATCGGCAATTCTTGAATAATCTGTTATCCACTTATCTCCAATAGCTTCACTAATTTTAGCAGCTAAGAGAGGGTTAGAACTTAAAAGCCATCTTCTTTGGGTTATACCGTTGGTTTTGTTGTTAAAACGATCTGGTAAAACAACAGAAAATTCTGGGAACATCCTCTCTTTTAGTAAATCGGAGTGAAGTTGGGCAACTCCATTGGTGGAGTGAGATCCAATAATGGAAAGGTTTGCCATCCTAATAGATCTCTCATCTCCCTCTTCAACAATGCTTAAGCGGGCAATTGCATCAGCTTGCATTGGAAAGAATGCCACAGCATTTTGTAAAAAGCGGTGGTTTATCTCAAAGATGATTTGTAAGTGGCGAGGTAAAATATCTTGAATCATTTTTAATGGCCACTTTTCTAAAGCTTCGGGCATTAAGGTGTGGTTGGTGTATCCCATTGTTTTAACTGTGATATCCCAAGCCTCATCCCATTGAAGTTGTTCATCATCAATTAAGATTCTCATCAATTCAGGAATAGCTAAAGAGGGGTGAGTATCATTTAATTGGATAGCTGCAAAATCAGGAAGTTTGTGCCAACTAACGTTCTCTCTTTTAAAACGTCTAATGATATCTGCTAATGAGCAAGCAACAAAGAAGTATTGTTGTTTTAAGCGAAGTTCTTTACCCATATATAGGGTGTCGTTGGGATAAAGGACCTGACTTAAAGTCTCTGCTAAAGTCTTTGATCTAACAGATTCAACATAGTCCCCTTCGTTAAACTCTTTAAAGTTGAACTCTTCAGTTGCCTGAGCTGACCATAACCTTAAGGTGTTAACAGTTTTGCCCCCATAGCCAACAATTGGCATATCGTAGGCAACCCCTTCAACTTGGTCGCTGCTGATCCATTTATAAAGGTCTCTCCCTTTTTCCCTGATTAGGCGAACTTCACCACCAAAGTTAACTTTGTAAACAAGATCTTTTCTTTTAATTTCCCAAGGGTTTCCATACTTTAACCAGTTATCAGGTTGCTCTGTTTGCCACCCATTTTTTAACTGTTGTTTGAAAATACCGTAGTTGTACCTAATTCCGTAACCGTAAGAGGGAATGTCGAGTGTTGCCATTGAGTCTAAAAAACAGGCAGCTAGTCTTCCTAGCCCTCCGTTACCGAGTCCAGCATCGAGTTCTTTATCGGCCATTTGCTCATACTCATATCCCAAAGAAGACATGGCATCTTTTACCTCTTTATCTAACTTTAGATTAATTATGTTGTTGGTCATAGCTCTCCCCATTAGAAATTCTAATGAGAGGTAGTAAACTCTTTTCGCTTGGTTTTCACGCTGAACTTTTCTACTGTGCTGCCACTGTTGAATAATGCGATCTCTGATTGCATATGCTAAAGCTGTGTAGCGGGTAATGTCGTTATTATGAAAGTCTCCTGCGTCCAATGTATACTTTAAGTGCTCAGCGAAATCTAAGGCGATAGCCTCTTTAGAAGGGCTGATACGAGTGTGCTCTTTTGTTGTTGTCATTCTATTTCCTCTAACTTGTAAAAAGGTTATATTTATCGCCATAGTAACTGAATAGCACTTCAGGTGCAACCTAAGCCAAATACCAGTTTTGATATTGACAAAAAAATGGTGATTTGCTACTTTGACTACTGCTCGACTGAAAAATCGGGTAATTAATTTGTTTTTAGCCGCAGTAGTGCGCCCTTGTAGCTCAGCAGGCAGAGCACCACCATGGTAAGGTGGGGGTCATCGGTTCGAATCCGATCGAGGGCTTTTTTTAATTTACTGCAGTTTGAATTAGCCGTATTTTCGGCAAGGAGTTATCGATGGCTAGCAAAAAGAAGGGGCCAGTTGAGAAAATCGCTTTACAGTGCACCGAATGTAAACGGAGAAACTATACTACAGAGAAAAATCGTCGTAACTTACCAAGTAAGCTAGAGTTCAATAAGTTTTGTCCCCATGATCGAAAACACACCCTTCATCGTGAGACAAAAATAAAATAGCTAGGGACGCAAACAGGTCAGTAGCTCCAACGGCTAGAGCGCTGGTCTCCAAAACCAGATGTTGTAGGTTCGAATCCTACCTGGCCTGTTGGCTTCCTGCTTAAGGAGTTATTTGGTGAAGAAGTTATTTCGATATTTTAAAGAATCACATCTCGAGTTGAAGAAGGTTGTATGGCCTTCTCGCGATGAGGTAGTAAGCTCTACTAAAGTCGTTCTAATCTCAACGGCTATTATTGCGTTGATCCTTGGATTAGTTGACTTCCTGCTTGTTCAGGGCGTCGATTTAATTTTCTAGGGAGAGGGTAATGGCTAAAGGTTGGTATGTTGTTCATACCTACTCAGGGTATGAGAACAAAATAGAAAAAACTATCCAAAAAATTATGGAGAGCGACAGGGAGTTTAGTGAAGTCGTTAGCGATACTAAAGTTCCCACTGAAGAAGTTGTTGAAGTAAAGGATGGGGTCAAAAAGAGTGTCAAAAGGAAAGTCCTTCCTGGCTATCTTTTGGTCCAAATGGATTTGCCCGAATTCCAATGGGAATATTTTTGTTCCCAAATAAGGAGAATTCAGGGTGTTATTGGTTTTATTGGCACTACAGGGGGTGGTAAACCTGCTCCGCTTTCATCCGATGAGTTGAAAGGAATCTTACAAAAGACTGGTGAAATTAAAACTGAGAAAACTTTACGACCACTACAAACATTTAGTGAAGGGGAGCACGTTAAGATTATTGAAGGCCCCTTTGAGTCGTTCACTGGAACTATTGAAGAGATTAACTTGGAGAAGAGTAAGTTGCGCGTCTTAGTTGGAATTTTTGGCCGCTCCACTCCAGTTGAAGTAGATTTCCTTCAGGTTGAAAAAATCTGAAGACGATTTTTTAACAATTCCCACCATTTTATGGTGTTGGGAGCCTCTTAGTTTAAGGGGCGTTAATACCAGCGCAGAACTTTAAGTTGCTGCGTAAGGAGAAAATATTATGGCAAAGAAGAAGGTTGCTGCAATTATTAAGTTGCAGTGCCCAGCCCAAAAGGCTACCCCTGCGCCTCCCATTGGGCCTGCATTAGGACCCCATGGAGTGAGTGCACCCCAGTTTGTACAACAATTCAATGATAAGACAAAAAACATTGAAAGTGGGTTGATTGTCCCTGTTGTTATCACAGTTTATGCTGACCGTTCATTCTCATTTATTTTAAAAACACCTCCAGCATCTGTTTTAATTAAGAAGACCCTCGGTTTAGAAAAGGGTTCTGGAACTCCTCACACAGTGAAGGTTGCAAAAATCAACCAAGCTCAGTTGGAAGAGATCGCAAAAACTAAACTCCCAGATTTGAATGCTAACGATATTGAAGCAGCAAAGAAGATTGTTGCTGGTACTGCACGCAGCATGGGTGTTGAGGTGGAGGCTTAGTTATGAAACGTGGTAAAAAGTATTTAGAAGCACAAAAAAAAGTTGATCGTACTAAAGATTACACTTTTGAAGAGGCTGCTGCTTTAGTTAAAGAGGTTGCTTTTGCTAAGTTTGATGAGACAGTGGAGATTTCACTCAACTTAACTCTTAAAAAGAGTCAATCAGTTAGGGATACCGTTGTCCTTCCAAACCAATTCTCAGATGAGAAGAAAGTTTTAGTATTTGCCAAAGGGGATAAAGTTCAAGAAGCTTTAGACGCTGGTGCAACATACGTTGGAGATGTCGACTTAGTTGAGAAAGTCAGAGGTGGTTGGTTGGACTTTGATGTTGCTGTTGCAACTCCCGATATGATGAAAGATGTTGGAAGACTTGGTCCTATCTTAGGTCGCCGAGGGTTGATGCCCAACCCAAAAACTCAAACAGTTACTTTTGATATCAAAGGTGCTTTAGCTGAGTTGAAACAGGGTAGAGTGGAGTTCCGCTCCGATAAAACAGGTGTAGTTCACCTAGCTATTGGAAAAGTCTCAATGGATGCCAGCCTCTTAGCCCAAAATGCCGAAGCGGTTTTAAGTGAAGTTATTCGTAAAAAACCTGCCGATGCAAAAGGGGACTACCTTAAGAGTGTCACTTTAAGTTCCACCATGGGACCTGGGGTGATGGTTGCCATCAAAGAGAACTAAAGGAGATTGATATGGCTAAGTATGTAACAAAAAAAGCAGATTATAAAGTTGAAGCCGTCAATAAGATGAAAGAGGAACTTTCAAACTACGATGGTTATATCTTTGCCGACTACAGGGGAATGACTGTTGAACAAGTGACTACCCTCAGACGCAAACTACAAGAGCACGACTCTGCTTTTAGAGTTGTTAAAAACCGCTTTGCAAAAATTGCTCTTGATCAATTGAAAGTTGAAGGACTTGAAGAGCACCTTATTGGACCCACAGCTGTCACTTTAACTAAAGGAGAAGATGCCTCCAATGCAGCTTCAAAGCTTTTATTTGATCTTGCAAAAAGTAGCCCTTTAGAAATTAAAGGGGCTTACTTGGATGGACAGCTTTTCGACTTTGAGGCAATTAGTGCTTACAGCAAGTTGCCAACAAGATCGGAGTTAATAGCTTCTCTTATGGGAACTATTAAAGCACCCTTATCAAAGCTTGCTAGAACACTACAAGCTGTTGTTGACGCCAAACAAGAATAAAACGACACTAGTCTTCGATTAAACGTAGACCTGCTATTGTCGTGAAAATAGAAGGAGAAGATAATATGGCTACTAAAACACAAGAAGAGATTTTGGAAGCAATTTCAAACATGACAGTGATGGAGATCTCAGATCTCATCAAAGCAATGGAAGAGAAGTTTGACGTTACCGCTGCTGCTCCCGTTGCCGTTGCTGGTGTTGCTGCTGCAGCCGAAGAGGTTGAGGAGCAAACAGAATTTGACGTAGTCCTTAAAGGTGTTGCTGATGGAAAAACCATCCCTGTCATTAAGGAAGTTCGTGTATTTACCGGTCTTGGTCTTAAAGAGGCTAAAGATCTTGTTACTGCTGGCGGTACTATTAAAGAGGCCGTTTCGAAAGAAGAAGCAAATAGTATTAAAGAGAAGCTTGAAGCAGCAGGCGCAACTATTGAAATTAAATAGAGCGCATAGCTTTTGTATTAAAAGGCGTAAGCCAGAGGGATCAGCCACCGCGTTTTACTCGGTGGCCGGTCGTGTCTTATCCGTATTATGTGTTGGTCTTCGGACAATGTGTCCGATTTTTCCTTAACATAGACCTTCCGGAGGGTAATAATGGTTGCCAAAGGCAATTCAACTATTAGAGAATTCATTGGAAAGCACACGAAGAGTGTTTGTGAATTACCAAACCTAGTTGGCGTTCAAATTGAGTCTTACGAAAGGTTTTTACAACTCGACAAAGTGCGTAGCGGGCAAGAGCCCGATCCATCATATGGGCTGGAGCAAGTTTTCCAGTCAGCATTCCCCATCGAGAGCCAAAATGGGGAGATGGTTTTACACTATCACGGCTATACTATAGATTTTGATAACATCAAATTTAGTGAGATTGAGTGTAAAAGAAAGGGGAGAACGTATGCTGTCCCCATTAAAGCAACAATCAGCTTAGAGTTGACCCAAACAGGGGAGTTGCGCCAAAGGGAAATTTTCTTTGGTGATATCCCTTTAATGACTGAAAGGGGTACTTTCATCGTCAATGGGGCTGAGCGTGTTGTTGTTAGCCAAATTCACCGCTCCCCTGGAGTTATCTTCTCAAACGAGAAGGGGGTATATTCTTCAAGAATTATCCCTTACAGAGGTTCATGGTTAGAGTTTGAAATTGATGATAAGAAAAAAGAGCTGCTCTATGCAAAAATTGATCGCAAGAAGAAGATCTTAGGAACCTTATTATTAAGGGCAATTGGTCTTAACTCTCGTGAAAAGATTGTTGACGCTTTTTACAAAGGTAAAAGTGTAGAGCTTTACAAAGATATTGAGGCAAACAACGAGTACGTTGGTTCTTTAGCCTACAAAGATATCTACTCTCCCAAGGGGGGTAAAAATAGCAAAAAGCTTTTAAGAGCTGGGGATGAACTCTCTCCTGCTTACATTGAAGCTTTAGTGAAGGAGGGGTTAAAATCGATTGAAATTATTGATGAAGAACACCCCGAATCACTTCACTCAAGGATGATTATCAACAGCTTTGAGGTTGAAGATGCTAAGTATACCCAAGAGGGGATGGATGAACCTACTAAAGAGGATGTTCTTGCCCCAATCTTTGCTGTTTTACAACCAGGAGAGATGATCGCTATTGACCGGGCTGAAAAAGAGCTTCCTGAGCTATTTTTTTCCTCTCGCAGATACGATCTTGGAAGTGTTGGAAGATATAAATTTAATAAAAAGTTTGGAACGGATGAGGAAAATGAGGATGAAGAAGCTTCAACAGACCTCGTTGTCTTAACTGTTCAAGATATCGTTAATACCATGGCCTTCTTAATTAAAGTTTACATTGGGGAGGAGAACGTTGATGATATCGACCACCTAGGAAACAGAAGGGTGCGCTCTGTTGGAGAACTTTTACAAAACCAACTCAGTGCCGCTTTTGCAAGGATGGAGAGGATTGCTCGAGAGAGGATGAACCTTGAGAGCAACCAAGTGAAACCACAAGATCTAGTTTCGATTAAGCCAATTGTTGCAGCAACTAAAGAGTTCTTTGGTTCCAGTCAATTGAGCCAATTTATGGATCAAGTTAACCCCCTTGCAGAACTAACCCACAAAAGAAGACTCAACGCCTTAGGTCCTGGTGGATTATCACGTGATCGAGCCTCTTTTGAGGTGCGGGACGTACACTACACCCACTACGGTAGAATGTGCCCAATTGAGACTCCAGAGGGACCAAATATTGGTTTGATTGTCTCTTTGGCAAACTACACAAGGGTGAACAAACACGGATTTTTAGAGACTCCATATAGAAAAGTTGTTGATGGGGTTGTTAGTGATAAATATCGCTTCTTAGATGCTAACGATGAAGAAAAGTACTTCATTGCCCAAGCAAATAGCCCAATCGATGAGAAAGGGAACTTCTTAGAGGAGGACATTCCTGTTAGAAGAAGTGGCGATTACACAACTAGAGGGGCAAAAGAGGTGAAATATATGGACGTTTCACCAATGCAAGTTATAAGTGTTGCAGCCTCTTTAATCCCCTTCTTAGAACACGACGATGCCAACAGAGCATTGATGGGTTCTAACATGCAACGCCAAGCAGTACCCCTACTATTCCCTGAAGCTCCATTTGTGGGAACAGGTATGGAAGGTGTTACCGCTTACGACTCTGGTGTTCTAGTAAGGGCAACCAGAGGTGGAGAGGTTGTTTATGTAAGTTCAACACGAGTTGATATTAAAGTTGATAAACCTGAGATTGAAGGTGAAGTTGACTCTTACATCATCCAAAAGTTTGAACGAACTAACCAAGATACCTCCTTCAACCAAAAGCCAATTGTTAAACTTGGACAAAAGGTTAAAGAGGGAGATGTCTTAGCAGATGGTCCTGCTACTCACAAAGGGGAGTTAGCTCTTGGTAGAAACATCTTAGTTGGATTTGTTCCATGGAATGGGTACAACTACGAAGATGCTGTTCTGATCAGTGAGAGGGTAGTTAAAGAGGATATTTTCACCTCTATCCATATTAAAGAATTTACAACAGATA
Organism: Sphaerochaetaceae bacterium; assembly: GCA_050950065.1. Classification (GTDB taxonomy): domain Bacteria; phylum Spirochaetota; class Spirochaetia; order Sphaerochaetales; family Sphaerochaetaceae; genus JBAYOE01. The sequence goes on from JBMNGX010000001.1 coordinate 165,248, forward strand.
TTAGAGAGACCAAATTAGGTCCTGAAAAACTAACTAGAGATATCCCCAACACAAGCGAAAAGAGTTTAGAACAACTCGATGGGGATGGAATTGTTAGAGTTGGTTCAGTAGTACACCCCGGCTCTATCTTAGTTGGTAAAGTGACCCCAAAAAGTGAATCTGATACAACTCCTGAGTTTAAACTTCTCAACTCAATCTTTGGAGAGAAAGCTAAAGAGGTGCGTGACACCTCCTTGAAAGTTCCCCATGGAACTGAAGGGACAGTAATTGATATCCAAAGACTTAAAAGAAGTGAAGGAGATGAACTACCTCCAGGAGTTGATGAGATGGTTAAAGTTCTCATCGCAACAAAACGGAAACTTCGCCAAGGGGACAAAATGGCAGGACGCCACGGAAACAAAGGTGTCGTTGCCAAAGTACTTGCTGAAGAGGATATGCCTTACATGGCAGATGGAACACCATTGGATGTTTGTTTGAACCCCCTAGGAGTTCCCTCTCGGATGAACATTGGGCAATTATTAGAGACTCAACTTGGTTGGGCAGCCCACTCATTAGGTAAGTGGTACTCCTCCCCAGTATTTGAATCAGCTTCCGTTGATGATATTGAAAAGCTTATGGTAGAAGCAAATCTTCCTGTAACTTCTAAGACTACCTTATATGATGGTCAAACAGGAGTTCCATTTGTTAACCCAGTTTTCTGTGGTTACACCTACTACTTAAAGCTTCACCACCTTGTTGATGATAAGATGCACGCCCGTTCAACTGGACCTTACTCACTAGTTACACAACAACCACTAGGAGGAAAGGCTCAATTTGGTGGACAAAGGTTGGGAGAGATGGAAGTTTGGGCCCTCGAAGCTTACGGTGCAGCAAATACACTGCAAGAGCTTCTCACCATCAAAAGTGATGATATGAATGGTAGGGTAAAAATTTATGAGAGTATTGTTAAAGGGGAGTTGGCAACCAATGCTGGAATGCCCGAAGCCTTTAACGTCCTTGTTCAAGAGGTACGCGGGTTAGCTCTCGATATGTCAGTTTATGATGCCAAAGGGCGTCAAGTTCCCCTTACTGAGAGGGACGAAGAGCTGATTAACAAGCAAAACCCGATTAACTAAGCAGGAGATTTCGAATGAGAGAAATTCAGGATTTCGACAGCATCATGATAAAATTGGCCAGCCCTGAGCAAATTAGGGCTTGGTCGTACGGTGAAGTCAAAAAACCAGAGACAATAAATTATCGGACCCTGCGCCCAGAACGTGACGGTCTGTTTTGTGAAAGAATTTTCGGAACCACCAAAGAGTGGGAGTGTTACTGTGGAAAATTCAAATCAATCCGTTACAAAGGGGTGATTTGTGACCGGTGTGGAGTTGAAGTAACCCACTTTAAAGTGCGTCGTGAGAGGATGGGGCATATCGATTTAGCATCCCCTGTTTCCCATATTTGGTATTACCGCTCTGTCCCTTCAAGGATGAGCCTTCTACTAGATATTCCTCGCACAGCATTACAATCAATTCTCTACTACGAAAAGTATGTTGTTGTTAACCCAGGAGAAACTGAGTTGCAACACAAACAACTACTAACAGAGGATGAGTATTACGAAGCTCGCGAACAGTTTGGAGAAGCATTCCAAGCAATGATGGGAGCTGAGGCAGTTAAAACCCTTTTAGAGAACCTCGATTTAGAGGCCCTCTCTACTGAATTAAGGGCAACAATGATTGCTAAAGGGGATAAAGCAGACAAACGCCTTCTAAAGAGAATTGAAGTTGTTGAGAACTTTAGAGACAGTGGGAACAAACCTGAGTGGATGGTTCTTACAGTTATTCCAGTAATTCCACCAGAGTTGCGCCCAATGGTACAACTTGATGGGGGGCGTTTTGCAACAAGTGATCTAAACGACCTTTACAGAAGAGTGATTAACAGAAACAACCGTTTAGCCCGCTTAATGAGCCTTCATGCTCCTGACATTATTATCCGCAACGAAAAGAGGATGTTACAAGAGGCAGTTGACGCTCTGTTTGACAACTCAAAGAAAAAGAGAGTTGTTAAAGGGGCAAGTAACCGTCCACTTAAATCCCTTTCCGATATGCTTAAAGGAAAACAAGGACGCTTTAGACAAAACCTCCTTGGAAAGAGAGTCGATTACAGTGGCCGTTCAGTTATCGTTGTAGGGCCAGAGTTGCGCCTCCATCAGTGTGGATTGCCCTCAAAAATGGCTTTAGAACTTTACAAGCCATTTATCATGAAGAGGTTGGTCCAAAAAGGGATTGTCTACAACATTAAAAAGGCTAAAACATTAGTTGAACAAGAGACTGCCGAAGTTTGGGCAATTTTGGACGATGTAGTTAAAGAGCACCCAGTGCTATTAAACCGTGCTCCAACTTTGCACCGCCTAGGTATTCAAGCATTTGAGCCAGTATTAGTTGATGGAAAGGCTATTAAGTTACACCCCTTAGTGTGTCACGCTTATAACGCCGACTTTGACGGAGACCAGATGGCTGTTCACGTTCCATTGACCCAAGCTGCTCAAATTGAGAGCTGGACGTTGATGCTCTCAACTAACAACCTTTTAGACCCAGCTAACGGAAAACCAATTGTTTTCCCCTCTCAAGATATGGTTTTAGGAATTAACTATTTAACTAGAGAGATGAAAGGGGCTAAAGGTACTGGTAAGTATTACGACAATATTTCAGAACTCATTATGGCAATTGAGACAGGCTCTCTTTCTTACAATGCTTTAATTAAGTATCGCTTAGAGGATGGCCAAAGAATTGAAACTACCGCTGGTAGAGTTTTATTCAATGCCGAAATGCCACCTGAGATTCCTTTCCACAACATCTGTTTTGGTGATAAAGAACTAAAAGAGTTAGTTGGAGAGGCAATCCAAAACCAAAAGAGTTCGGTTGCAATTAAGATGTTAGACTCAATTAAAGATATTGGGTTTAAATATGCTACTTTGTTTGGTGCCACTATTGGTCTTTCCGATATGATCGTTCCTGAATCAAAAGCAGATTTAGTTGCTGCAGCTGACCAAAGACAAAACGAAATCAGAGAGCAGTACAGACAAGGGCACATCACTCAAGATGAGAGATACAACAGAGTTATTGAGGTTTGGAGTAAAACAACTGAAGAACTTTCAACAACATTGATGAATGAACTTAGAGAGAGTCAAAATGGATTTAACCCTCTATTTCTAATGGCTGACTCTGGTGCTCGTGGATCGAAAACCCAGATTCGTCAGTTAGGTGGAATGAGAGGATTGATGGCAAAACCTTCAGGAGATATTATCGAATTCCCAATTCGTTCTAACTTCAAAGAGGGACTTTCTATTATTGAGTTCTTCATTTCAACCAACGGAGCACGTAAAGGATTAGCCGACACAGCACTTAAAACTGCTGAAGCTGGTTATCTAACACGCCGATTGGTAGACATTGCCCAAGACGTTGTAGTTAACGAAGATGATTGTGGAACAATTAACGGAATTGAAAGAACTGCAATGAAAGATGGGGATGACATAGTTGAGCCACTAAGTGAGAGAATCATTGGGCGCTACACTTTAGAAAAAGTTATCCACCCAATTACTGGTGATACAATCTTAGATGTAAACAAAGAGATTACTGAAGCTAAAGCTCTCGAAATTGATGAAGCTGGCATTGAATCGGTTTACATCAGAACTGTTTTAACTTGTGAAGCTCACCACGGTGTTTGTAAAAAATGTTATGGACGTAACTTAGCAACTAATAGACCTGTCGACATTGGAGAGGCTGTTGGTATTATTGCTGCCCAATCAATTGGACAACCTGGAACACAGTTGACGATGAGAACTTTCCACATTGGTGGAACAGCTACAAGTGGATCCGAAGATAACAGATTAACATTTACCCACCCAATCATTGTTAACTCAATTACCGGTTCGATTGTCACCACCGATGAGGGAGTACGCCTCTTTACCAGAAAAGGGTTTTTACACTTTTCCAACGTAGTTGGCGAAGTTAAGCTTAAAGCAAACCAAAAACTCTTAGTAAAAGAGGGAGATCGAGTCTTTAAGGGAGTTCCCCTTTACGAAGATAGTAAAGGTAAAGTTGTTGAAGCTACTAAGATTGGAATTGTAAAACTGTTGGATGATAAAGTTTACATCGTAGGGCAAGAGCAAAAGATTGATATCAGAAACGGTTCAGAATTGATGGTAAACGAAAATACATACGTCGCAGAGAATGGGACTATTGCTATTTTTGACCCTTTTAGTGAACCAATCATTGCCGAATTCGATGGTAAAGTTGAATTTGTCGATATTAAACTTGGTACCACTTTGAAAGAGGAGATAAACGTTGAAACTGGTAGTATTGAGAAAAAGATTACCGACCACGTCAGTGAGACGTTGCAACCTCGTTTAGAAATTAAGGATAAGGATAAAGAGGTTTTAGCAACCTACTACCTTCCTGCCTCCTCTTATCTCAACGTTGAAAATGGAGCTGAGATAAAAAAAGGGAGAACCTTAGCTAAATTACTCAAAGAGAGTATTAAGACAAAAGATATTACTGGAGGATTACCAAGAGTTGGAGAGCTCTTTGAAGCTCGCCGTCCCAAGGCCCCTGCAGTATTAGCTCAAGTTGATGGAATTGTTAGATTTGGTTCTGTTGCTAAAAACAAACGAATCATTATCATTGAGGATAGTTTTGGACGAGAATTTAAACACCTAGTTCCAATGAGTAAACACATGGTTGTCAGAGATGGAGATCATGTTGAGGCAGCAGAAAGATTGTGTGACGGACCAATTGATCCTCATGATATCTTAGATATTTTAGGAGAGAATGCTCTTCAATCGTTCTTATTGGATGAGGTTCAAGAGGTATATCGTCTTCAAGGAGTTGATATCAACGATAAACACCTTGGTGTAGTTGTTCGTCAAATGTTGAGAAAAGTTGAAATTATCAACGTTGGAGATACAGGTTTTATCCAAGGTCAACAAGTTGATAAATACCAATTCCACGACGAAAATGCTCAAGTAATAGCTGAAGGTGGACAGCCTGCTGATGCAAGACCTGTACTACTTGGAATCACCAGAGCTTCATTGAGTATTGACTCATTTATCTCAGCAGCAAGTTTCCAAGAGACAACTAAGGTGTTGACAAATGCAGCTATTGCTGGTAGTAGAGATGTGTTGCGTGGGTTGAAAGAGAACGTCATCATTGGACATCTAATTCCTGCTGGAACCGGGATGAAACGGTACCGCAATATTAAGGTGAAAGAGGAAAGTTCAATTGACTTGATGCAAAAAGTTCAAGCGTTAATGAGCTCTCGCCGAGCAGAGTTGGGTGAAGAGCAATTTGATATCGATGAAGCAGATGAGATTATTTCCGAAGGTGAAACTGCCGACAGCGATTTTTAGCTGAGGTTTAAAAATGGTTTTACATGCTGACTTTGGAAGTTGGAATAAATTTTGGGATGATTATCCCGCGAAGATTTAGAAGAAGGGAGTGTATCGAAAGATGCCTACAATTAATCAGTTAATAAGGAAGGGGCGTGTTAGCCAACTCAATAAAACAAAATCTCCAGCCTTGCAAGGGTGTCCTCAAAAGAGGGGAGTTTGTACAAGAGTTATGACTGTTACCCCCAAAAAGCCTAACTCAGCTCTAAGAAAGGTTGCCAGGGTGCGTCTTTCTAACGGAATTGAAGTTACCGCCTATATCCCAGGAATTGGACACAATTTACAAGAACACTCAGTAGTATTACTACGTGGTGGAAGAGTAAAGGACCTTCCTGGAGTTCGTTACCATATTGTTCGTGGAGCTAAGGATACCCTTGGTGTTAACGATAGAATGCGCAGCCGTTCTAAATATGGTACTAAAAAGCCTAAGGCTTAATAGGGGGTCTTTTTATGTCTAGAAGAAGCGTTGCACCAGTAAGAGATATTTTACCCGATGCACAATACAACAGTGTTGTCGTTGAGAAATTTATTAGGCGAATGATGCTCAATGGTAAAAAGTCAGTTAGTACTAAAATTACCTATGACGCATTAGAAAGAGTTGGTCAAAAAAGTGGTGAGAAACCTTTAGAGGTTTTCTTAAAAGCTATTGAGAATGTGAAACCTGCTGTTGAAGTTAAATCGAGAAGAGTTGGTGGAGCTACTTACCAAGTACCAATTGAAGTAAAAGAGAGTAGACGTGAAGCACTAGCAATGAGATGGATTATTACAGCTGCTAGAGCTCGCAGCGGAAACTCAATGAGTGAGAAACTATCTGCTGAGTTGTTGGATGCAATTGCCAATACCGGATCAGCTTTCAAAAAGAAAGAGGATACCCACAGAATGGCAGAGGCTAACAAAGCATTCTCCTCACACAATAGATAAACGGCTCTATTCAATATTAATTGTAGTATTAGTATTGACATGGATTGCCAAAATCCCTATATTGGCAAAGGTGTCCCTATGGGCTCTTTGCCTTTGGGATGCTTTTGAGCCAAACCGATCGTCTGGATAAAAGATGATAAGGTGGTTCCAGTTTGCAGAGTTTTTTTTAAATCTGTGCTATGTCGGCAATTTCTTTGAGATTTGTCGACCTCTGGATCTACCCCTTTTCGTTTTAAAAATTCCAATGATTAGTTTTGTCTTTTGATTGTAAAGGTAAAGGCGTCTTGCCTTTATGGAGCATGATACAAAATTTTTGTGACTAAGAGGTCACAAGGAGGAACTGATGGCTAAAGAAAAATTTAATAGAACCAAGCCACACGTAAACGTAGGCACCATCGGTCACGTAGACCATGGCAAGACCACCCTCACCGCAGCAATTACAATGTATTGCGGTCGTCTAAGTGGGGATAAGGTTTTGAAGTATGATGAGATTGATAACGCCCCTGAAGAGAAGGCAAGAGGAATTACTATTAATACTCGTCACGTTGAGTACCAAAGTGAGAACAGGCACTACGCACACGTAGACTGTCCCGGACACGCCGACTATATCAAAAACATGATTACCGGTGCTGCTCAAATGGACGGAGCAATCTTAGTTGTTGCTGCTACTGATGGAGCTATGGCTCAAACAAAAGAGCACATCTTGTTAGCTCGCCAGGTTGGGGTACCCTCAATTATCGTCTTTATTAACAAGACTGACCAAGTTGACGACCCTGATTTGATTGAGTTGGTTGAAGAGGAGATGAAAGATCTTCTTAACGCTCAAGGTTTTGATGGAGATAACACTCCAATTATCAAAGGCTCAGCTTATGAGGCTATGGAGCACATTGATGATCCAGAGAAAACAAAACCAATCCAAGAGCTCATTGATGCAATGGATGCTTACATCCCACTTCCCGAGCGTGATGTAGACAAACCATTCTTAATGCCAATTGAGGACGTATTCTCAATTTCAGGACGTGGTACAGTTGTTACAGGTAGAATTGAGCGTGGTATCTTAAAAGTTAACGATCCTGTCTCTATTGTTGGTATTAGAGAGACCAAAGATACAGTATGTACCGGAGTTGAGATGTTCAACAAACTTCTTGATGAGGGACAAGCTGGAGATAACGTTGGTGCTCTTTTAAGAGGTGTTGATAAGAACGATGTTTTCCGTGGGCAAGTTTTGGCAAAACCAAAAACAATTACTCCCCACTCAAAATTCAAAGGTACTGTATATGTACTCAGCAAAGAAGAGGGTGGACGTCACTCCCCATTCTTCAGCGGATACAGACCTCAGTTCTATTTCAGAACAACCGACATTACCGGTACAGTAAACCTTCCTGAAGGTAAGCAAATGGTACTTCCTGGTGATAACACCGAGATCGAAGTTGAGTTAATCAACCCAATTGCTATGGATAAAGGATTAAGATTCGCCATCCGTGAAGGCGGTAAAACCGTTGCTTCAGGACAAGTTATCGAGATCGTCGAATAAATAACGCTTCTGTTTTGCCCGCATGAAATAGTGCGGGCAAAACTTAGATTTTTGGAGGAATGATGGCTAAGGATAGAATTAGGGTACGGCTTAGGGGTTTTGACATAGAGTTAGTTGAGCAAAGCGCTAAAGCTATTGTACAAACAGTAGTAACTTCTGGTGCCAAAGTCTCTGGCCCTGTACCCCTTCCTACTCGTATCAACAAATACACTGTTCTCAGATCGCCCCACGTCAATAAGAAATCACGCGAACAGTTTGAGATGCGGACCCACAAGAGGTTAATTGACATACTAGACCCTACATCAAAGGTTATGGATGCCCTCATGAAGCTTGAGCTTCCCGCTGGTGTCGATGTAGAGATTAGGCAGTAATAGTTGAGGTAAGAGATGTTAGGGCTTATCGGAAAGAAAATAGGAATGACACAGGTGTTTGATGCTGATGGGCAATTAATCCCTGTGACAGTAATAAAAATAGAGGACAACGTTGTTGTTGGTCACCGTACTGAAGAAAAGAACGGCTACAACTCGTGTGTCATTGGATCATTCGACAAAAAGAAGAGCCAAACAACAAAGCCATTTGCTGGACAATTCGAAGAGGGAATCACACCCAAGAAAAAGGTAGTGGAACTAAGAGACTTTGAAAAAGAGACAGCAGTTGGTGATGTTCTTGGTGTAGATATCTTTAAAGATGTCTTGTTTGTTGATGTAACTGGAGTTTCTAAAGGTAAGGGATTCCAAGGTGTGATGAAACGTTACGGCTTTGCCGGTGGACGTGCCTCTCATGGATCAAAGTTCCACAGAGATATTGGTGGAACAGCGATGAGTGCATCCCCAGCTCGCACTTTTAAAGGGCGCAAAATGGCTGGTAGAATGGGTAGCGATCAGGTAACTGTTCAAAACCTCAGGGTTGTAAAAGTTGATGAAGAGATGCAGGTCCTTTTGGTGAAAGGAGCTATTCCTGGACCCGCCCAGAGCGTAGTCATCGTTAAGAAAGCGAAGAAGAAGTAGAGGCGAGAAATGGAAACAAAGGTCTTTTCAATAAAAGGAGAAGAGTTACGCACCATCACCTTAAACGATGAAGTTTTTAATCGTGAGATTAGTGACGGGTCGATTTACCACGCCATTAACAATGAGCTTGCAAATCGTCGCGTTGGTACTGCTAGTACAAAAACTCGTGGTGAAGTGAATTATAGTAACGCCAAGCCCTGGAGACAAAAAGGGACTGGTAGAGCTCGCGCTGGTGACAAAAAATCTCCAATTTGGGTTGGAGGAGGGACAATCTTTGGCCCTAAACCTCGCGACTATAGTTACACTCTTCCTAAAAAAGTTAAAAAATTGGCAATGAAATCTTTATTAAGCATGTCTGTTCGTGATGAAAAGCTTGCAGTTGTTGAAGATTTCACAATTGAAAGTGGAAAAACAAAAGAGTTAGCTGCTATTTTGGCAAACTTTGTTGATGATAACAGAAGAACAATCCTCATCTTAAAAGATGATGATGCTATGTTGCGCCGTGCAGGGAGAAATATTCCTAATCTTAGGATGCTCTCTTACAACAGACTTTCAGCTAAAGAGCTTCTCTATGGGAAAAAGATTCTCATGTTAGAAAGCGCAGCTAAAAACCTTAATGAGTTTTATAGCGATAAGGAAGAGGTCACAAAGTGAGAGCAGATCAAGTAATAATTCAACCTGTGCTTACTGAAAAAACAAACGCAGAGCGCGAGGGTGAGATTAAGAAGTACACCTTTAAAATTGACCCTAGAGCAAATAAGTTTGAAGTTTCACAAGCTATTAAAGAGCTATTCAATGTCAATGTTGTTAAAGTCAACATTGTTAGTGTGAAGGGCAAACCGAAGTATACTCGCACAAAAAGCGGCCACATTGCTGGAACAACTGGCGATTGGAAGAAGGCGATTGTCACCTTAGCTAAAGGCGAGGCAATTGCTGCTGTTGAAGGGGTATAGGAGATAGATTATGGCACTTAAAAAGTATAAACCAAATACTCCCTCACAACGTCAAAAGACGACCCTAGTATTTGATGAGATTACAACTAATAAGAGTGAAAAGTCTCTTACAAAGAAACTCTCAAAGAAAGGTGGAAGGGATTCTTTCGGTCGTATTAGTGTGCGACGTCGTGGTGGTGGACATAAAAGAGCCTACCGCATCATAGACTTTAAGAGAAACAAATTTGGTATTCCAGGAACTGTAAAAACAATTGAGTATGATCCAAATAGATCAGCAAATATCGCCTTGGTGTTTTATGCCGATGGTGAGAAAAGATATATCTTAGCTCCAAAGGGAATTAAAGTTGGAACACAGATAATGAGTGGTCCTAACGCGCCTTTAGATGTGGGCAATGCCTTACCTCTAAAGAACATTCCCTTAGGGCTAACTGTTCACAACGTTGAGTTGCAACTTGGCAAAGGTGGTCAGTTAGTTCGTAGTGCTGGAGGATCAGCTACTATTGTTGCTAAAGAGGGAGATTTTGTATCAGTAAGACTCCCATCAGGTGAAGTGAGAATGATCTTTGGAGAGTGTCTTGCCACCTTAGGTTCTTTAGGAAACGAAGATCATATGAACGTTACAATCGGTAAAGCTGGCCGAAGTCGTTGGTTAGGACGTCGCCCCAAAGTTAGAGGTGTTGCTATGAACCCAATCGATCACCCACACGGTGGAGGAGAGGGTAAAACAACCAGTGGGCGTCACCCTGTATCCCCATGGGGAGTTCCAACGAAGGGGTATAAGACTCGGAAGAAGAATAAACCTTCGAGCAATTTCATCGTTAAGAAGCGGAAGTAGGAGTATAAAAAGTGGCTAGGTCAATTAAAAAAGGTCCTTTTATTGATAAAAAACTGTACAAAAGGATAACAGAAGCTAACAAATCGGGTTCAAAACCGATGATTAAAACATACTCGCGCACCTCTACGATTATTCCTGAGATGGTTGGTTACACAATCTCTGTTTATAACGGAAAAACATGGATTCCAGTTTTCGTAACAGAGAACTTAGTTGGCCATAAATTGGGCGAATTTGCCCCAACCAGGATGTTCAGAGGACATACCGCTAGCGATAGAAAGGCGAGAAAGTAGGGTATAGATTATGGAAATAAAGAAAGGTTTCAAAGCTAGCGCAAAGTACTTACCCTCATCACCAAGAAAAGTGAGACCAGTAGCAGATCTGGTTAGAAGGAAGTCTTATCCTGAGGCAATTGCAATTTTAGATGCAATGCCCCAAAAAGGTGCAGCGCTTATAAAGAAAGTTGTCCAATCGGCAGCTGCTAATGCTATGAGTCACAACACTAAACTTGATGAAGAGCAGTTGGTAATTTCACAACTTTATGTTGATGATGGGCCCCGTTTAAAAAGAGTTTGGGCCCGTTCTCATGGACGACGCGATATTCTTTTGAAAAGACAGTGTCACATCACTGTTGTTCTTGATGAAAAGGTGGGCAAATAGATGGGTCAAAAAGTTAATCCTATTGGGCTTCGTTTAGGAGTCAACAAAACTTGGAAATCTAAGTGGTATGTCGATCCCAAAGATTATGCTGCAACATTGCATGAAGATCTTAAACTTCGTGAGGTGTTGATGAGCTGTCCTGAAGTTCAGGGAGCTGAAATCAGCGATGTTGAAATTGTTCGTAAGCCACAAAGAGTCTCTTTGACTATTTCCACCAGTCGCCCAGGAATTATTATTGGATCGAAGGGAGCTAACGTTGAAAAACTTGGTGCCCGTTTACAAAAATTAACCGACAAGAAGATCCAAATTAAGATAAAAGAGATTAAAAAACCTGAAGCTGATGCACAACTTATTGCTCTAAACATAGCACGTCAACTTGCAAATCGTGTCTCTCACCGCAGGGCTTTAAAGATGGCTATCTCAAAAGCAATGAATGCTGGCGCACAAGGAATTAAAATCAAAGTCTCTGGCCGCTTAGGTGGTAAAGAGATTGCTGGATCTGAGTGGTTAAAAGAGGGAAGGATTCCTTTACATACCCTTCGCAGTGATATCGATTATGGGTTTGCCCGTTCTGAAACCGCATTTGGTGTGATTGGGGTTAAGGTTTGGGTCTACAATGGAGAAATCCTTGACAAATCGAAAAAAGATGACGCTGGTCTTTTAGTGCGCAAAAGTGCACGTGAAAGAGCTGATGGCGTTGAGGCAAGGAGTTAATAGATCATGCTCAGTCCAAAGAGAATAAAGTATAGAAAAAAGCAACGGGGAAAAGTTGATGGAGTTGCCCAAAGGGGAAACTTCTTAGCTTTTGGTGAGTATGGATTGGTTGCAGTTGAGCCAAAGTGGATTACAAACCGCCAAATTGAGGCTGCCCGTATTGCTATGACCCGTCACATTAAGAGGGGAGGGAACGTTTGGATTAGAATTTTCCCCGATATGCCTTATACCAGGAAACCTGCTGAAACTAGGATGGGTAAAGGTAAAGGATCTCCCGATGGTTGGGTTGCTGTTGTTAAAACTGGAGCCGTTATGTTTGAGATGGGTGGAGTAGATGAAGATCTAGCTCGCGAAGCTTTAAGGCTCGCAGCCTCCAAACTTCCAATCAAAACGAAGTTCATTATGAGAAGAGAAACGGAGTAGGTTATGAAAGATTCATTTGCCGATTTGACCTATGCAGAGTTGGTTGCCAAAAGGGAAGAGCTACGCAAAGAGGCTTTAAACCTAAGGATGACTAAGGTGCTTGGGCATGTAGAAAACCCTTTAGCAGTGCGAACTACCAAAAGGAAGATTGCAAGGCTTAACACCCTCATCCACGAGTATGCACTTGGCATACGGACCAAATCAAATTAGAAGTGAGGTTAGCATCCCATGGTAGCAAATAAAAAAAGATTTACCGGTTTGGTAACTAGCGACAAAATGGATAAAACCATTGTTGTTGCTATTAGTGAAAGAAGATTGCACCCTCTCTATAAAAAGTATGTAAACCACACCAAGAAGGTGAAGGCACACGATGAGAGAAATGATGCCCACATTGGCGATACAGTCCGTGTGGTTGAGTGTCGCCCAATAAGTAAGGATAAGACCTGGCGTCTTGAACAAATTATTGAGCGTGCTAAGTAAATAGGAGCAACATTATGGTACAAATGCAAACATATTTAAACGTGGCAGATAATAGTGGTGCTAAACGTGTTCAGTGTATCAAAGTGTTGGGTGGTACCCACCGCTATGTTGCTGGAGTTGGTGACATTATTGTTGTCGCAGTTAAAGATGCTCTGCCAAACGGAGCTATTAAAAAAGGTGACGTATTAAAGGCAGTAATTGTGAGGACAAAGAAAGAGTACCGCCGTCCAGATGGTACTTATATCAGGTTCGATGACAACGCATGTGTTGTTATTGATGCCAACAATAACCCGCGTGGAAAGAGAATCTTTGGGCCAGTGGCACGAGAACTTCGTGAAGATGGCTTTGTTAAGATTGTCTCGTTAGCGCCGGAAGTGTTGTAGGAGTTAAGGATGAAGCTGAGGAAAAATGACAACGTTAAAGTCGTTGCTGGAAAAGATAAGGGTAAAACCGGTCGGATCCTCAAGATTGACCACGACAAAGAGAGAGTCGTTGTTCAAGGTGTAAACATGGTTAAAAAGACTATGAGAAAACGCTCTGAGCAAGACCAAGGTGGTATCAAAGAGATTGAGGCACCAATCCATGTCTCAAATGTTGCCTATCTTTTAAAGAGTGGCGAAACTACTAGGATTGGGATGAAGTTTGACGATAAAGGGGTAAAAACCCGTTACGCAAAGAAAACTGGGGAAGAGATCTGATGGAAAAATTTGTACCTAATCTTAAGAAGAAATATCGTGAAGAGGTTGCAGATGCCCTTTTTACCGAGTTTGGTTATAAATCAAAAATGCAGATTCCTACTGTTGAGAAAATCTCAGTTAGCGTTGGTGTTGGTGATGCAATCGTCAACAAGAAATTGCTAGAATCGGCAGTTAAAGAGTTAGAGCAAATAACAGGACAACATGTTGTTAAAACTAAAGCACGTAAGTCAATCGCTAACTTTAAAGTTAGAGAAGGGATGGAAATTGGTGCAATGGTAACCCTTAGAGGGGATAATATGTGGTTCTTCTTAGAGCGCTTAATTAGCGTAGCTTTACCTCGTGTTAAAGACTTCAGAGGGACAAACCCCAACGCATTTGATGGACATGGGAACTACGCCTTAGGTATTACTGAGCAAATTATTTTCCCTGAGATCGATTACGACAAAATTGAGCGTGTTAGTGGTTTGAATATTGCTATCGTGACTTCGGCAAAGAGTGACGAAGAGGGGTTCGCCTTACTTAAGAAGTTGGGCATGCCTTTTGCGAAATAAGGTGAGGTAGATTAGATGGCAAAAAAATCTATGGTGATAAAGGCGAACAGAACGCCGAAGTACAGTACCAGAAAAGTTAACCGCTGCAAAGTTTGTGGAAGGCCTCGCGGCTATATGCGGAAATTCGAAATGTGCAGGATTTGCTTCAGGAAGCTTGCTAGTGAAGGCAAAATTCCGGGCGTAACAAAATCCAGCTGGTAGGAGTGTAGTATGGCTATAAGTGATCCTGTTGCCGATATGCTGACAAAAATTAGAAATGCAAGCATGGCGAAGCATGAGAAAGTAGAGATTACCTCATCAAAAATGAAACTTCAAATTGTGAAGATTCTAAAAAATGAGGGGTATATTAAAAATTTTAAAAAAGTTGTGAATAAAGATGGACTCAGTACAATTCGTATTTTCCTAAAATATGATGATAAACAGAACCCTGTTTTACACGGTATTGATCGTATCTCAACTCCTGGTAGACGTGTCTACTCTGGCTACCGTGATATGCCAAGGGTATTCAACGGATATGGCGTCGTTGTAGTTTCAACTTCATCCGGTATCATCACTGGGAGAAAAGCAAGTGAAAAGAAGGTTGGCGGTGAGCTGATCTGTTCCATATGGTAAGGTGGTAAAACTATGTCTCGAATAGGTAAGTTACCAATTGCATTGCCCAAGGGTGTCACCATCAAAGCTGTTGATAGTGTGATCACCGTTGAGGGACCTAAAGGGAAACTGGTTCAAGATTATCGCCCTGAAGTAGAAATTACTGTTTCTGGTGATGAGGTGGTGGTACAAAGAAAAGATGATTCTATTAAAGCGCGTAGCTATCATGGACTCTATCGCCAGTTAGTTAGCAATATGGTTATTGGAGTATCAGAAGGTTTTTCTAAAAAACTTTTAATCAATGGTGTTGGTTACAGAGCAGAGGTTAAAGGAGACATCCTTCATCTTAACCTTGGTTTAGCAACTCCCGTTGAGTTTATGATTCCCTCCGATGTCCAAATTGTTTGTGAAAACCCAACAACAGTTGTAGTTTCAGGTAGTAACAAACAACGTGTTGGACAAATTAGTGCAGAAATTCGCTCCCTGAGGAAGCCTGAACCTTACAAAGGGAAGGGGATTAAATACGATACAGAACATATCAGACGTAAAGTCGGTAAATCTGGAAGTAAATAGGCAGGTCATATATGAGCAGAATTTTGGACAAGAAAAGAAAGCGTGCTAGACGCAAGAATCATATTAGAAAACACATTAGTGGAACTGCTGTGAGGCCTAGAATGAGTGTCTACAGAAGTAACAACAGGATGTATGTCCAAGTTATCGACGATGTTGCTGGGCACACACTTGTTTCGGCTAGCACTTTGGAAGCTGATCTACGGATGCTTAAAAACAACGTAGAAGATGGGGCAAAGCTTGGAGAGATCGTTGGGAAAAGACTTCTTGATAAAAAGATCGATACAGTTGTTTTCGACCGTAACGGATTTTTATTCCACGGTGTTGTGAAGAGCATTGCCGATGGTGCAAGAAAAGCCGGGATCAAATTCTAGGGGGATATGGTGGATAAGTCAGATAGAAATAAAGACAAAGAGATTGTCGAGAAATTGGTCAGGCTGAACCGCGTTTCTAAAGTTGTAAAAGGTGGAAGAAGATTCTCCTTTTCAGCTCTGGTTGTAGTTGGTGATCAAGAGGGTAAAGTTGGCTACGGTACTGGTAAAGCAAACGATATTGCTGAAGCTATTCGCAAGGCAGTTGAGAAAGCTAAATCGAGTATGATTGAAGTGCCAATGAGCAAAGCTACAATTCCCCACCAAGTTGTTGGGAACTTCAAAGGGGCTAGTGTTCTACTAAGACCCGCAGTTCCTGGAACTGGAGTTATTGCTGGTGGTGCTGTTAGACACGTTATGGATGCTTGTGGTATTAAAGACGTTTTGAGTAAATCACTTGGATCTAAAAATAGTGTTAACACTGTTAAAGCAACTTTCGAAGCCCTTGAGAGCTTATTTGATGCCAAAGAGCTTGCCGCAAGTAGAGGAAAAACTCTTAAAGAGATGTGGGGTTAAATCATGGCTAAAGCGAAAGATAAAAAAGTTAAAATTACTTTGACTAAGAGTGTTATTGGCTCTCTTCCAGCTCAAAGAAGAACTGTTAAAGCATTAGGTCTCAGAAAGATTGGGAGCTCTGTTGAGCATGTCGCGACCCCTTCCACAATGGGAATGGTGAATGTGATCTCCCATATGGTGAAAGTTGAGGAGATTTAAGATGGGACAAATTAAAGCACCAGAGGGTGCCAATAAAAAAAGGACCATTGTTGGACGAGGTATTGGTTCAACAAGAGGGAGAACAAGTGGCCGTGGTAACAAAGGTCAAAACTCCCGTTCAGGTGGTGGAGTAAGAGTTGGGTTTGAAGGTGGACAAATGCCTTTATACCGCCGCATTGCAAGGCGCGGATTCTCCAATTCTCCTTTTAAGAAAGAGTACCAAGCAATCTCTTTAGATGCGATATCTAAAAACTTCAATGATGGTGAAGTTGTCAACAGAGATGCATTAATTGATAAAGGTATTATAAAAGGGCACGCCACAGAGGCAAAGATTCTTGCCAATGGCGAGCTTACTAAAAAAGTAATTATTGAAGGGCTCAAAATCTCAGCACCAGCTGCTAAAAAGATTGAGAGTGCCGGTGGACAAATAAAGTAAAAGAGGATTGTGATGTCTAATTCCTTAGTGGCGATGTTCAAAATTGAAGAACTCAGAAAGAAGATCCTCTGGACTTTTATGTTACTCGTAGTTTTCCGCATTGGGACCTTTATTCCAATCCCTGGAATTGATCCCGAAGTGTTAAAGCTTTACTTTTTATCACAAAGTAACTCGAGTACTATTGGCCTGACAGAGTATCTTAACTTCTTCGCAGGGGGGGCGTTCTCTAACTTTTCAGTATTCATGCTGGGAATTATGCCCTATATCTCAACTCAGATTATCATGCAACTTTTAATGTTGGTTGTTCCCACATTGAAAAAACTTGCTGAGGATGCCTCTGGAAGAAAGAAAGTACAACAATACACCAGGTATGGGACAATTTTGGTCTGTTTGATTCAATCATACGTTGTAACAGTCTACGTTCAATCTATTCCTGATGTAATGCGTTTAGGGCTACTTCCGTTCACTTTGATTGCAATGTTGACAGTAACAACTGGTTCAATGTTCTTAGTTTGGGTTGGTGATCAAATCACAGCAAGAGGGATTGGAAATGGCATTTCACTTCTAATCTTTGCTGGTATTGTTGCCCGTATTCCAAGCGCACTTGTAACACTATTTAGAAGTGTTCAAACTGGAACATTAAACCCAATTGTTGTAATTGTTGTCTTTGCAATGTTTGCTTTAGTAGTAGCATTGGTAGTTTATGAGCAAAGGGGTCAAAGAAAGATCCCCGTTCAATATGCTAAGAGGGTTGTTGGTAGGAAGATGTATGGCTCACAAAGCACCTACATTCCCTTTAAGATTAACCCCTCTGGAGTAATTCCAGTAATCTTTGCATCTGCGCTTCTCTCGTTCCCCTTACAAATTGCGGCATCGTTGGGGCCTGAGGTTCGCTGGTTGCAATCTGTAGCAAATTTCCTTAATCCGCAGGGTGCCCCTTATCTAATCATCTACACCTTGTTGATTATTGCATTTGCTTTTTTCTATACCCAGGTCTCTTTAAACCCAGTAGAGATGGCTAAACAGATTAGGGAAAATGGGGGCTCTGTTCCAGGAGTCAGAACTGAAAAGTTGGAAGAGCATCTAACAAAGATTCTCAACCGCATAGTTTTACCCGGTTCTCTTTTTCTTGCCTTCATCGCATTGATTCCAACTGTTGTTCAGAAGTTCTTTAACTTCCCTGCATCCGTTGCAATGCTTCTTGGTGGTACCTCTTTGATTATCTTGGTGGGAGTTGATCTCGATACCATGAGTCAAATTGAGGGAATCATGAAAATGCACCACCATGATGGTTTAACAGGCAGCCGAGGAAAGATCAGGGCAAGGAATTTATAGGAGAAGTAGATAATGAAAGTAAGAGCAAGTGTCAAACCGATGTGTGACAAGTGCAAAGTTATTCGCAGAGCTGGAGTGGTTCGTGTTATTTGCGAAAACCCCAAGCACAAGCAGAGACAGAAATAACTTAGGAGGCCGATTAAATGGCAAGAATTGCAGGTATTGATTTACCAAATAAGGCGGTCAAAATCGCATTGACATATATCTATGGGATCGGTCAAAGCTCCGCATTGGAAATATGTCGCAAAAGTAACATTGACCCCGATCAGAAGATGAACGATCTTTCTGCTGATGATGTTAACGAGTTGCGCAAACTTATTGAGAATGAGTACAAAGTTGAAGGGCGCCTCAGAACCGAAGTTGCATTGAACATCAAGCGACTTATGGATATTGGCTCCAACCGCGGCTTACGCCACAGAAAGGGTCTACCAGTGCGTGGTCAAAGAACTAAAACTAACGCAAGAACCCGTAAAGGTAGAAAGAAGACCGTTGCTGGTAAGAAGAAATAAGGAGATTTGAAAGTGGCTAAGGCAAAACGCAAAGCTAAAAAAACAGTATATGAAGGTAATGTTTATATCCAAGCAACCTTCAATAATACAATTGTTACAGTCACCGACTTAACTGGTAACGCTGTCTCTTGGGCAAGCGCTGGCGGATTAGGCTTTAGGGGTGCAAAGAAATCGACACCCTATGCTGCACAAGTAGCAACAGAGACTGCAACCAAGAAAGCTATCGACTATGGGCTTAGAGAGGTTCACGTCTTTGTTAAAGGGCCTGGAGTTGGTCGTGAGTCGGCGATTAGGACATTAGGTGTTCTAGGATTGAAAGTGCGCTCTATTAAAGACGTAACTCCAATACCTCATAACGGATGTCGTCCTAGAAAGACTCGAAGAGTTTAATAATAAGTAGGTAAAAACATGGCTAGATATACAGGACCAAAATGTAGGTATTGTCGTGCAGAAAAAACCAAACTCTTTTTGAAAGGGACTAGGTGCCACACCGCTAAATGTCCACTAAGTAAAAAAGATTGGTCATCCCCTGGAAAAGATCCAAGGGCACGTCAAAGAAAGATGACCGACTATGGGTTACAACTTAGAGAGAAACAGAAGCTTAAGAGAATGTACTGCATGCTCGAGAAGCAATTCAAATTAACATTTAACGAGGCAGCTCGTATTCCTGGTAAAACAGGTGAGAACCTCATCATGTTACTTGAAAGGAGATTAGACAACATTGTTTATAGACTCCATTTCGCTTCAAGTCGTAACCAAGCTGCTCAATTAGTGAACCATGGACATGTTTTTGTTAATGGTAAACGGGTCAACATCCCATCATACCAAGTTGCTGCTGGTGATGTGATTTCAATTGGGCCACACGGTCAAAAAATGCTTATTATTAAAGAAAACTTAAAAGAGTTCTCAAAGTCGGGAGTTTCCCCATGGTTATCTCTCGATCCCGATACGATGAAAGGGACATTTTTAACTGTACCTAGACGTTCAGATGTAACAGAAGTTGCAGATGTTAATGAACAACTAGTCGTAGAACTCTATTCTCGTTAAGGAGTAAACATGGCACGTAAAAATCTGTTGAAAGGATTTAAAAAGCCGAAAGGAATTACTTTTGAGCACAGCCTAGCTGAGGCCGATTCAGGGCGCTTTATAGCTTACCCTTTTGAAAGGGGCTTCGGGACAACTGTAGGCAATACACTCAGAAGAATTTTACTCTCATCAATTCAAGGTTACGCTATCACTGCTGTTAGAATTACAAGTTTTGATGAGGAGGGTGTTGCCCACCTTATCTCAAGTGAATTTGAATCCCTCCCTGGAGTTGTTGAAGATATTCCCGACATCATTGCCCGAATGAAGAAACTTCAAATTAAACTTCCTGAAGAGGTGGAAAGTACTGTTATCTTAGTTGAGGCTAAAGGTGCTCAAGTAGTCACCGGAGCTCAGTTTGAGTTAAGCAACGTAGAAATCCTTAATAAAGATTTAGAGTTGTTCACAATGATGGAAGATGCAAATCTTGAAATTGAAGCTCAAATTGATTTAGGTAGAGGTTACATTCCAGCAGAAATTAATGAAAAATATATTGAAGAGATTGGGACAATTCCTCTCGATGCTAACTTTTCACCAGTTACACGGGTAAGATATGAGATTGAGCCAACTCGAGTTGGACAAAGAAGTGATTACGATAAACTAATTTTAGAACTCTTCACCGATGGAACAATCCAACCTGAAGATGCCTTAGCTGAGGCAGCTAAAATTGCAAAAGATCACTTTTCTATTTTTATCAATTTCGATGAGAGCTTAATCGATAGTAATGAAGAGTACGACGAGCAAGAGGAGCAAATCCAAAAGATCCTTAACACCTCAGTTGAAGAGCTTGAACTAACTGTTAGATCTAGCAACTGTTTAAAGAATGCTAACATCAAAACTATTGGTGATTTAACAAGAAGGAGCGAAGAGGAGATTGCAAAAACTCGTAACTTCGGTAAAAAGTCCCTCTCTGAAATTAAAGATAAGTTGAAAGAGTGGAACTTAAGCTTAGGAATGACCGACTATTCAGTATTACGGGAGTCGATCAGATTACCAGGAAACAAGGAAGAAGAGAATGAAGAATAGAATTGGTTTTAATGCACTGAGCCGCCGCTCTGGCCAAAGGAGAGCACTTAAAAGGAGCATGGTAACCTCCTTGTTTAAGTATGAGAGAATTGAGACAACTAAGGCAAAGGCCAAAGAAGTTCAAAAAATGGCTGAAAAAATGATCACTCGCGCCAAAACTGATTCGGTACACAACAGGCGTATGATTGCCCGCGACATCATCGATAAAGCTATTGTGGCTAAACTCTTTACCGAAATTGCCCCTCTCTTTGTAGAAAGAAATGGTGGATATACTAGAGTTATTAAAACTGGATATCGCCAAAATGATGCAGCAGAGATGGCTATTTTAGAGTTAGTTGAAAAAACATCAAAAGATAAAAAAAGTGCTAGTGCAAAAAAAGATAAGTAAAGCACTACTTTAAAAGAGGGGAACTTTCTCCTCTTTACTTATAAAGGCCGCTATCTTATGATAACGGCCTAATTTATTGTCATACAACAAAATACAATATTAGATATACACCTCTCAATAAAAGTGTCACTTGACACTTTTACTATTGTTCAACTATTATAAGCTTCTACAATGGGGGAAATATTATGAACTTGATTTTATTGATCCCTCTTTGTCTAGTTTGTGTCATTCTAGGTTGGCTATTGCGGTGGACGTATGCAAAGTTTAAGCTTACTTCAATCGAGCAAAAGACAGCCCGGTTGAGCCAGGAAGCAATAAAAGAGGCAGAAGCTCAAAGTAAAGAGCTTTTGATTGAAACTCGAGACCAGTTGTTAAAAGAACAACAACAACAAGAGCGAGAAGCTCGAGAACGGAGAATTGAACTTCAGAGAACTGAGCAAAGACTGTTAAATAAAGAAGAGAATTTAGAACGAAAACAAACGGAGTTAGATGTTCAAAAACAACAGCTAGCTGACAAAGAGGCTACTAATAACCAACGCGAGGCAGCTATTGATGAGCTGGAGAAGCGGTGGATAAGTGAGTTGGAACGAGTTGCCAAAATGAGCCAAGAAGAGGCTAAGGCAACTATTATTGAGACTTTGGAAAATGAAGCAAAGCGCGATGCGCAACATATCATTAACAAAATAGAGCAAGAGGCCCAACTCAAAGCTGATAAAAGTGCTCGTGATATCATCGTCACCTCAATACAACGCCTTGCTAGCGAGGTGAGTAGTGAAGTTACTGTAACAACAGTTTCACTTCCTGGGGATGAGATGAAAGGGCGCATTATTGGGCGCGAAGGGCGCAACATTAGAACCTTAGAGACCCTTACTGGGGTAGATGTAATCATCGATGACACTCCTGAAGCTGTCGTAATTTCTTGTTTTGACCCTGTCAGAAAAGAGATTGCTCGAGTGGCTTTAGAGAGGTTAGTTCAAGATGGGAGAATCCACCCAGCTAGAATTGAAGAGGTTGTTAACAAAGTAACAAAAGAAATTTCTCAAGTTATGATGGAAGAGGGGGAGAAAGTCCTCTTTGATCTTGGCATTCACAATATAAGCCAAGAGATGATCAGAGCATTGGGAAGATTACACTTTAGAACCAGTTATGGGCAAAACGTTCTTAGCCATGCTAAAGAGGTTGCCATCATAGCTGGAATGGTTGCTAGTGAAGTTGGAGCAGATCGAGAGATTGCCCGTAGAGGGGGATTGCTACACGACATTGGTAAAGGAATCGAATCTGATGGTGATGCTAACCACGCCGAAATTGGGGCAGACTTGGCAAAACGATTGGGTGAAGATCCACGAGTCGTTAACGCAATAGTATCGCACCACAACGATATTGAACCTTCGTGTGTTGAGTCGGTTATTGTTCAGATAGCTGATGCAATATCGGCAGCTCGACCTGGCGCTCGAAGAGAGACACTCGATAACTATATCAAACGCCTAGAGGGCTTAGAGCAAATAGCAGCCTCATTTGATGGGGTAGAAAAAGCTTACGCTATCCAAGCAGGAAGGGAGTTAAGAATCTTAGTTAATAGCGAAAGCGTCTCAGACGCACAAGCAAAAGAGATTGCTAAAGGAATTGCAACTAGAATTGAAGATGAGTTGCGCTATCCAGGAAGAATTAAAGTAACCATTATTAAAGAGATGCGTGTTGTGGAGTATGCACGTTAATTAAAGGAATATATGGGTACCAAAAAGATTATAAAGGCTCTGCTGCTCGGAGATGTCATCGGTGATGGGGGTAGCAGAGCCCTTTTTGTAGCACTACCACAACTAATTAGAGATAGTCGTGCTGACATTGTTATTGTTAATGGGGAGAATGCTGCTGATGGGTTTGGCATTAGTGAAAGCATCGCTTTGCAGTTTTTCTCCTTAGGAGTTGATGTAATTACCAGCGGTAATCACATCTGGCAAAAAAGTGAAATAACTAATTTTTTAAACAGAGATAAAAGATTACTTAGACCTGCTAACTACGCCCCTCAAGCTCCTGGTAAAGGGGATGTTATCATTGAAAAGCAGGGCTTTAAATTTGGGGTAATAAATTTACAAGGAAGACACCAAATGGCCCCCATTGATTGCCCTTTTAAAGTTGGTTCTAATCTTGTTGATAAAATTAGAAAAGAGACTCCAATAATCTTAGTCGACTTTCATGCTGAAAATGAACAAGAAAAAGAGGCCTTAGGACTCTATTTTGATGGGAAAGTAACAGCAGTAGTTGGAACACACACCCATGTTCAAACAGCAGATGAGAAAATTTTGGCCAAAGGAACCAGCTATATCACCGACTTAGGTCTTTGTGGACCCACTGAAGGTGTAATTGGATCAGATGCACAAATTGCCATCGATCGACAGTTAACTCAACTTCCATTACGAAGTAAAGTTGCCCAAGGGCCAGCTCAACTGCAGGGAGTCTTCATCACAATAGATGCTTCTAATGGTAAAAGCCTATCTATAAAGAGGGTCAGTGAAAAGTTAGGAGTTTAAGCGTGAAGTTAGAACCCCTTATTAACCTTTTGGAAAAAGAATTTCCCAATTACAACAAAGATCAGTTAAAAGCTTTTGTTGATTGTAGAGAGGTTAAAGTTGACGGAGAGACAGCTGTCGATTATAAACAACTATTTTCATCTAACAGTGAAGTTGAAATAATTCACCAAAAGTACGTCTCTCGTGGGGGAGAGAAGTTAGAACACGCTTTAAAAAGTTGGTCTCTTAATGTTAACAATCTAATTTTTGTAGATGCAGGCTCTTCTACAGGAGGCTTTAGTGATGCTTTATTGCAACATGGAGCAAAATTAGTTCACGCTGTTGATGTTGGTTATAATCAACTCGATTACAAACTTAGGACAAATCCAAAAGTTGTAGTTCATGAAAGAACAAATATTATGAGAGTTAAAACTCTTAATCCTACCCCCGACGCTGCAGTTGCCGATCTTTCGTTTCGCTCAATTGTCAATGCAGCAGATCATATTCTCTCATTAACAAAACAAAAGTGGATGGTAGCTTTAATCAAACCTCAATTTGAACTAGATGATAAAAGAATTGAATTTACTGGAGTTGTTGAAGATAAAGCTCTTTTAATAAAAATTCTAAAAGAAGTTGCCAGAAAACTAACTTTAGAGGGTGTTGAAATAGAGAAAGATAGTGGCTTCTCCAATAAGGGGGAGAAAAGGGAATCAAGAATTTTTAGCCCTTTTAAAACAAAAAGAGAGTTCAATCAATTTAAAAGAGATTGAATTAATAATCGAGAATCTCTTTCTCAACTAAAATAATTACCTTTTTAATATCGTTATCGCTTTTAAGAGTCTCATTGATAATTCTTGTATTCGGTAAGAAAGATCTTCATCCCACTCGTTCTTCATCTAAAAACTCTTTTGAAAAGTCGATATAGGCAACTTGGTTGAGAAACAGTAAGGCCAATTAAAGTTGTATTTACATGGAAAGATATTAATTGCCCCCTCACTTAAAGCCTCTTTAGTGGGCCCTTTTAAAACCTCTCTCTATTTTGTTGTGACGGTACAAAGAGCTGTCGATTCTAACTTGGTAAGGGTTGAGAGTCAAACTATTATCTTTCAAATTAGGAATTGGATAATAGAGGGTTGTGACTCTTGTACTGCTAGTCTCGTTTGTCCGATTTTCTAAATAGGAGAAGACAAATTCAACCATACCCGATTGTTGCAACGAACTTTTCATTCTTGGATAAAAGATTAACAGAGTGAAGAACAAAAGGATCAAGAGAACTATTAGAGTGTACAAGAATGTTCTTTTTCTATTTTCCATAAAGTAATAATACACCACAATCACAAACAATTTCGACCATCTATTTACATAGAGTTTAAAACCCCGTATGATTATTTTTACTATGAGAATAATGAAGGGAATCGCAGCATCAGCAGGAATTGGTTTAGGAGCAGCCTTTCTCTATACCCACGAAAAACTTACAATCTCACGCACCCTTATAAAAGAGTCAAAAGTTGAGGGGGAGAAAGTTCGCTTTCAACACGCCCTTAAAATTGTTAAAAGGGAGCTCGAGGCAATAATAGAGAGCCCAACTGCCCAAAACCACAAAGAGATTGTTGATGCTTATCTTCTCATGGTTAGCGATCCCGATTTCATCGACTCAGTAGAAAATAAAATTGAAGTGGAATTGATGGGAGTTGAATGGGCCGTTGAATCGGTCATAGCAACTTTAATCAGTGCCTTAGAACAATCAGAAGATTTAACCTTTAGAGAGCGAAGTATCGACTTTTACGATATTGGCAACAGAATCATTAGAGCTTTATTAGGGAAAAAGAGGGCCGATTTAACAACAATCGATGAAGAAGTTGTTGTTGTGGCCGATAACCTTTTGCCTTCTGAAGCACTTTTGTTAGATCCAAAAAAGGTTAAAGCAATTGCCCTTAGTGGTGGTGGGAGAACTAGCCACGTTGCTATCTTAGCTCGTGCTTTTCAAATTCCCACCGTTGTAGGTTTAGGAAATCTAGCTGAAAAGGTAAGAAACGGAGATCAAGTCATTGTTGATGGAAATTTGGGAGAGGTAATCATTAGACCTTCAAGTTCATCAGCAGAGAGACTTCGCCTGCGTCATCAAAGATGGATTGAACACAAGCAAGAGCTTTTAAAGTTAGCTAATGAAGAGAGTGTCACTAAAGATGGGCATAAAGTTAAACTTAAAGTAAATATTGAAACTCCTGAAGAAATCGATACTGTTGTCTCTTACAAAGATATCTCAGTTGGACTATTTAGAAGTGAGTTCCTCTTTTTAAAACCTGGTGGGGCAAGTGAAGATGAGCAATTTGAAGCTTATAAAACAGTCTTAGAAAAGCTCAACGGAATTGGCTCGGTTACAATTAGAACCATCGATGTTGGTGGTGATAAAATAATTCCAGGTATGGCAGGTTTAGGAGAAGAAAACCCAATTTTAGGGTGGAGAGCTGTCCGATTTTGCCTTTCTAAAAAAGATATTTTCAGAACTCAATTAAAAGCTCTTTTAAGAGCCTCTGTTTATGGGAAGCTTAAGATAATGTTTCCTATGATAAGTGGCACTGAGGAGTTAGAGAGTGTTCTTTTAATAGTGGAACAAGTTAAAGATCAACTTAGAAGTTTATCAATTGAATTTGATGAAGATATAGAGATTGGAATTATGGTTGAAGTTCCTTCAGCTGCTTTAAGTGCTGACTTGTTAGTTGATCAAAGCGATTTTTTCTCAATTGGAACTAACGATTTAATTCAATACACCATTGCCGTTGATCGAGGTAATGAGAAAATCGCCTATCTTTATCAACCATTTCACCCAGGAGTTCTACGCCTTATTAAAATGATTATCGACAAAGGACACGCAGGGGAAATCAAAGTTGCCATGTGTGGTGAGATGGCAGGAGATCCTTTCTCTGCAGTCTTACTATTGGGCTTAGGGTTGGATGAATTTAGTATGTCGCCCCAAAGCCTTTTGGAGATAAAAAATATTATCCGTTCAGTAACTTTAGAGGAGGCTCAACTACTTGCCCAAGAGGTGATGAAAATGAGCTCTTACGTAAATATAAATACCTACATTAAGGATTGGATGCATGCAAAATTCCCAGACCTTTTCTCTATATAGTGAAAACTTACCAATAGTAGCAATAATTGGAAGACCAAATGTTGGAAAATCAACTCTCTTTAACCGCCTTGTAAGACACCGAAGGGCAATAACCGACTCGATGGCTGGCGTTACACGTGATTTGATAGCTGAAAGGTGGGACTTAGAAGGCAATGAGGTGCTTCTAGTGGACAGTGGTGGCATCAAGTTTGAGCAAGAGGGTCTAGACTCTTTAGTCACTAAAAAGAGCTTAGAGCTCTTAGAGGCAGCCGATGCAATCATTTTATTGATGGATTGTACTGAGGTAACTGGTGAAGATGAGTTGATGATTGAAAAGGTGCGCCCTTTTGTTGATAAGACAGTTATGGCTGTTAACAAAGTTGATCACCCCAATCGAGAAGATTTAGTGTGGGATTATTATCGTTACGGCTTTCCCAATATTATTGCAATCTCTTCTGCACATGGAATAGGAATTGACTCTACTTGAAGAATCATTAGTAAAGCTCATCGATTTTGAAAAAAAGCGTGAATATATACAAGAGAGTTGAGAAAAGTAAAAATTGCAGTGTTGGGTAAACCCAATACTGGAAAATCCACTTTAACTAACCTTTTGACCAATAAAGAGCTCTCTTTAGTAAGTGATATCCCTGGAACAACGCGCGATGTTATCCATGGCGATTTTACCCACAATGGAAAAGAGTACACTATTTTAGATACTGCAGGGATTAGACGAAAA
The DNA here is from genome assembly GCA_050950065.1 of Sphaerochaetaceae bacterium. GTDB lineage: Bacteria > Spirochaetota > Spirochaetia > Sphaerochaetales > Sphaerochaetaceae > JBAYOE01. Next base: position 192,824 of record JBMNGX010000001.1, read on the forward strand.
ACTAAAGTTGATTTAGATGTTGAATACTACTCAGTAAATAGAGCTATTAAGAGTATCGACGAAGCTGATGTAATTTTATTGGTGATAGATGTAACTACTGGCTTAGTTGAACAAGATAAGAAAATTGCCCAACTAATAGTTCGAAGAGGTAAAGGGGTAATCTTAGTCTTAAATAAAATTGATCTATTAAAAGGGGTGGGCAATGAATTGGAGGCGATAAAAGATCGAACTCGCTTTTTGTTTCCTATCCTCTCATTTGCCCCAATTGCTTTTTTAAGTGCCAAAGATGGGACCAATGTTGATAAGATGCTAAGCCAAGTTGAAGTTATTTGGAGTCAATTAAATAAGAGAGTTGAAACTTCTTTATTAAACTCCCACCTCAAAAGTTGGACAGAAGCTTACGCAATTCCTAGAGGTTCTCGAGGCCACTTTAGGATTTACTATGCAACTCAAGTTAGTGCAAAACCTGTAAGGTTCCTCTTTTTTGTTAATAGGAAAAAAGATTTCCCCCAGCTTTATGTAAATTACTTAAAAAATGCCATTAGAAGAGATTTAGGTTTCAACCAAGTTCCAGTTGCTGTAGAGTTGAAAGAGCGCCGTAAAGGGTAGTGTTATGAAAATAAAAGGGGTTTGTTTCGACATAGATGGAACTTTGTATCCAAAATGGGTGACTAATTATAAGTTGATTGGGAAGCTTTTTCCCCTCTTTGTCATTAGCTTTCCGCTACTCGCGCTTTAGAAAAGAGGTGCGAACCACCAACCCCCAGAATTGCAAACTTTAGAAAGTATCAAGCGCGCTCAATTGGGGCTCAACTGAAAAAGAGATTGAAAAGCAGTTTTACGATAAATGGGCCAAAGCTTTTCAAAAGCTTACACCATACAAAGATCTTATAAAAACCTTAGAGCTACTAAAGTCAAAGAACCTGAAACTGGCAGTCCTTAGCGACTTTCCCATTGAAAACAAGTTGAAAGCTATGGGAATGTTGAACAATACTTTGAGTTTGCAATGTGTAGTGAAGATAGCGGTTATTTAAAACCTCACCCAAAACCATTTTTAGAAGTAAGTAAGAAACTTAATTTAGAGCCTCAAGAGATTTTGTTTGTTGGTGATAGCTACGATAAAGATATAATAGGGTCAGAAAAGGTTGGGATGAAAAGTGCCTACATCGTCCCAAAAAGAAAAAAGGGGAAGAAGGGGAAAAAAGGGGATATTACCTTTAGTACCTACAAAGAATTCATAACCCTTTTTGAAACCTTATTTACTTAGGGGGAATCTATGTGGGAAATGTTACCTCTCTTTTTATCAATTGGATTATTTTTTTTAACACTGATTATAATATTTGTTCTTCGCTCTTCTGATAACAGAAGTAGCCACGCAGCTACCATGCGTCGTTTTATCCAAAACTACACTCAACAAATCAGAACATTTGAAGAGAGACTAGATGCTCGTAAAGCTGAAATAGAGACTACAAACCAACTTGCTCGTGGGGAGCTAAAAGATCTCTTAGATAAAATTATTGAACAAAAAGAGTACTTAATAGAGCACTCAGATGACCTTGGTGAGCTTCAAAATACCCTTAATAGTTATAAAGAGGCCATTGAACACCTTGGAGTTATGACTGATGATGTTCAACTAAAAGTTGATAATGTCAATGAGGATGTGAAAAGAGTACAAGAAGTTGAACAAACAATTGAGGAGTTTTTTAATAAAATAAATCACAGTCAACAAATGATGGAGAGTCTTTTTGAGAACCTTAATCACACAGTAGAACAACAAAAGGTGATCATCGAAGGGGAAGTGGAACAAGCAATTGCTAAAACTAAAATCGATATCGACTACCTTGGAGATCAAGCGATCAGCAAAGCTGATACAAACTTCCAAAGGGCAATGGGACTTATCAACTCATACCTTAATGAGTTAGTTAACCGCTCAGATAACGTTGAGACTTTAATTAAAGAGCTTAACAGTAGTAGTGATTTAGTTGTTAATAAGCTAAATGAAAAAGTTCAACAAATTAATAATGATATTGCCCTTAGTGAACAACAACTAACTGTTTTAGAAGAACAAAGAGTTGATGTTGAAAATATCTTATTAAATCTAAGAAGTCAAAAAGAGAGTTTAGATGAAGAACTAACTCAACAAACAAAGAGCCTAGAAACTTTAAAAGAACAATCAGATACAAAATACCAAGAGTTAGAGAGTGTAGCTAAAGAGATCAAAGATCAACAAGAAAACTTAGAAACATTAAAAGAGCAATCAGATTCAGAGCGCCAAGAAATTGAGAACTTAGCAACTCAAAAAGAGAATCTTAATGAAACTATTGCCACAGCTGTTCAAACATTAGAAGAACTTCAAAAAGAGAGAGAGCTTTTAATAGAGCAACAAGAAGATTTTCCTTTTGAAGATGACCCATTTGAACCAGAGGAAATTGATCAGCAACAGTTACTTGAAGAAGAGAGCTTTGATGAAGGTATCACAGAAGAAGAGTTTGAACACTTTGACGATGAAGATGAGTATCAAGAAATTGAAGAAGAGCAACACCCCTTTGATGAAGAGCAAGAGTACTTAGAAGAAGATTCTTTTGGTGATGAGGATGATTATTTAGAAGCTGAAGAAGAGATGTTAGATGGATATCATGAATTAGAAGCTCAAGAATACTTTGATGATGAAGATGAGTATCTAGAAGCTGAAGAAGAACTTTCAGATGAAGATGTTGAGTATTTGGAAGTTGAATCACCTTCTGATGGGCCTATAGAAGAAGAAAACTTTGACGAAGATCCTAATGATGCTCAAAAAGAGGATTTGGATTTGCTAGAAGAACTTGAGAGTTTAGAAGATGAGATTTTAGATGAACAAACTCTGAGTTTTGAAGATACAAACTTCGAAGATTCCCCAATAGAAGAACATATTGAAGTTGATGAATTTGATGAAGAGGATGAAGAGGAAATTATCTTATTAGATGAGTGATTTTTCTTTGTCCCTTTTATAGAAACCACTTGACGATACCTTAGCTCTATTAGTATGTTTTGTCCTACTGCCAATTAGCTATTAGATATACTATTAGCCCCTTGGTTGGCAGAATAAGATGATTAATTTAGACACAGGGAACTTATGGTTACAAAAGAAGTGAATGAAGACGTGGAAACTAAAGTTGTGGATGGACAACATGAGCAAGAAGTTGAGCTAACAGCTGAACAAGCGCACATTTTAGAGCTAGAAGAGGAAGTTGAACGCCTTAGCAAAGAACTTGCAACTCAAAAAGAGGAATTTACCCGTAGGGCTGCCGATATGGATAACTACCGCAAAAGAATCTTAAGAGAAAAAGAGGGTGCTATCCAATTTGCTAATGAGCGTTTGATTAACGATCTTATCCCCATTTTGGACGACTTTGAGAGGGCTTTAGAGGCCTCATCAAAAGATCCAGAGAGTGATTCTCACACTGAAGGGGTAAAATTAATTCAGACCCATTTACTCGATATGTTAAATCGTAATTGGGGTCTAAAAAGGATGGATGACCTAATTGGTAAAGAATTTTCTCCCCATGAACATGAAGCATTGTTGATGGAGGAGGGCAAAGAGTACAAAACTGAAACAATTCTTGCCGAATTACAAAAGGGTTATTATCTTCATGATAGGGTTTTGCGAACTGCTAAAGTTAAAGTTGGCAAACCTCTGTAACAAGTATTTGCTAAATAATTTGATTAATAATTTAACTTGATTGCATTCTTTTTTAATGGAAAGGTAATCTGTTTCAAGGAGAAAATAGGATGGGAAGAGTAATTGGAATTGATTTGGGTACAACCAACTCTTGTGTAGCTGTTATGGAAAACGGCGATTCAACAGTAATTCAAAACGCCGAGGGGCAAAGAACAACACCCTCTATTGTTGGTTTTACTGCAAAAGGGGAGCGCCTAGTTGGCCAACCCGCAAAAAACCAAATTGTAACTAATGGTGAAAACACCGTTTATTCAATTAAAAGATTTATGGGACACCGCTTTGCAGAGATTCCTTCAGAGATTTCTAAAGTTCCATATAAAATTAAAGCTGGTCCTTCTGATGAGATTCGTCTCTCAATTAGGGATAAAGAATATTCGCCACAAGAGATTTCAGCTGCAGTATTGCAAAAGATGAAAAAAACAGCTGAAGACTATTTAGGTGAGACAATCACAGAGGCAGTTATTACTGTCCCTGCTTACTTTAATGATGCTCAAAGACAAGCAACTAAAGATGCTGGTAGAATTGCAGGTTTGGATGTTAAAAGAATTGTTAACGAGCCAACTGCTGCTGCTTTAGCTTACGGGTTGGGTAAAGATGCCTCAAAAGAGGAGAGAATTGCCGTTTACGACCTTGGGGGCGGAACTTTTGATATCTCAATTTTAGAACTTGGTGATGGTGTATTTGAAGTAAAGTCTACTAACGGTAATACCCACTTAGGTGGAGATGACTTTGATCAAAAAATAATTGATTGGATTGTTGAAGAGTTCAAAAAAGAGAGTGGTGTAGATCTATCTAAAGATAAGATGGCAATGCAAAGATTAAGAGAGGCTGCAGAGAAAGCTAAGATTGAGCTCTCTAGTACACTAGATACCTCAATTAACCTCCCTTACATCACAGCTGATGCATCAGGTCCTAAACACCTTCAAATGAATCTCTCAAGGGCAAAGTTTGAGCAAATGGTTAACGACCTTGTTGAAAAGAGTCGCAAACCTTGTCAAAACGCCCTCAAAGATGCTGGCTTAAAAGCTGAAGATATTGATGAAGTTATCTTAGTTGGTGGATCAACAAGAATTCCAGCTGTTCAAGCTTTAGTAAAAGAGATTTTCAAAAAAGAGCCTCACAAAGGTGTTAACCCAGACGAGGTAGTTGCAATGGGAGCAGCCATTCAAGGTGGAATCCTTGGTGGAGATGTTAAAGACGTTCTTTTATTGGATGTAACTCCACTTTCATTAGGTATTGAGACCCTTGGTGGAATTAGTACTAAGTTGATTGAAAGAAACACAACTATTCCTACACGCAAAAGTCAAATCTTCTCAACAGCTGCCGATAACCAAACAGCAGTCTCAATTCACGTTCTTCAAGGAGAGCGGGAGATGGCTAGCCAAAACAGAACTTTAGGAAACTTTGACCTTGTTGGAATTCCTGCAGCACCAAGAGGGGTGCCTCAAATTGAGGTAGCCTTTGACATTGATGCAAACGGAATTGTTCACGTAAGTGCTAAAGATCTAGGAACTGGTAAAGAGCAAAAGATTAGAATTGAATCTTCAAGTGGCCTTAGCGATCAAGATATTGATAAGATGGTTAAAGATGCTGAGCTACACGCTGAAGAAGATCGTAAAGAGAGAGAAAAAATCGAGGTTCGTAACGAAGCCGACTCTCTAATCTACTCAACTGAAAAATCACTTAAAGATTATGGTGATAAGATTTCAGAAGAGGAGAGGGGGAAAATCAACACCGCTTTAGAGGATTTGAAAGGTTCTTTAAGCTCTGATAACATAGATGAAATTAAATCTAAGAGTGAAGCTTTACAACAAGCTGCTTATAAATTAGCAGAAGAGATGTACAAATCGACAGAGCAACAGGGTGAAGATGCCCAAGATGCAACCGCCACAGATGATAATGACAAAGATGATGGGGTTGAAGATGCCGATTTTGAAGTCGTTGATTAATTGCTCATACTAAAGGAAGAATTGCATCGTGGCCAAAAGGGACTATTATGAAGTATTAGGAGTTTCTAAAACTGCTAGTAAAGATGAGATAAAAAAAGCTTATCGGAAGCTAGCTGTAGCTAACCATCCAGATAAAAACCCTGGGGACAAAGAGGCTGAAGAGCGCTTTAAGGAAGCTACAGAGGCTTATGAGATTCTCAGTGATGAGAAGAAACGGGAAGCTTACAATCAGTTTGGATTTGCTGGCGTTGACGCTGGCGGCCCACAAGATTATACAAATGTGTATCGCGACTTTAGCGATCTATTTGGCGGTGGCCTTGGAGATATTTTCGACTCCTTCTTTGGAGGAGGTGGAGGCTCAACAACACGCCGCTCCTCTCGTGGTCCTGCAACAGGCTCCTCTTTGCGTTACGACATAGAGATCGATTTTAAAGATGCAGTCTTTGGTACAAAAGTGGAAATTAGTTATATGCACCAAGTGCACTGTTCCACATGTGATGGTAGTGGTGCAAAAGATAGTTCAGGCAAAAAGATTTGTCCCACCTGTAATGGGATGGGACAAGTTGCCCGAAACTCTGGCTTTTTCTCAATAGCCACAACTTGTCCAACATGTCACGGAGAGGGGTATATTATTGAAAATCCTTGTACCGAGTGTCATGGTTCAGGTTTAAATAGAAAACAACAAAAGCTAAAAGTTACTATTCCTGCAGGAGTAGATACAGGTAATAGAATCACCTTGTCTCAAATGGGAGATGCAGGACCTAACGGAGGACCTTCAGGTGATCTATTTGTCTATGTCAATGTTAGACCTCACCCGTACTTTGAGCGCTCTGGTGTAGATTTGTACTGTGAAATACCAATTTCAATTACCCAAGCAGCTTTAGGGGCCGACATTGAAGTTGAGACAATTGATGGGAATAAAGTTAAAGTTGCAATTCCTTCAGCAACCCAAAATGGGAAAGTTTTACGCCTAAGGAACAAAGGAGTTCCAAAACTTAGATCAACAAGCGACCAACGGGGTGATATGTACATTAAGTTGGTTGTAGAGACTCCTCGTAAGCTATCACGAGAAGCCAAAAAATTGATGAAAGATCTTGCAGAAGCTATCGGTGAAGAGCGCAACCCTAAACCAATTAGCCGCAAATAGGGTAAATTAAGAATGGCAGATTATGTAGTTGGCTTTCATGCCATTGAAGAGCAACTTAAACAAAAACCTAAAAGAGGGACCCTCTACATCCTCCACAACTCAGAAAAAAGAAACAGAGTTTTAATAAATTTAGCTCAACAAGCTAAAGGAATTACCATTGAAAAAATCTCAAAAGAGAGGATGGAACAACTGGAGAGCTCCGTTGATACTAGAGGGGCACTATTACAACTACACACCCCTAGTAGAGCAAATAAAGAGATAACAGTTAAAGAGTTTATCTCTAAGCTAAAAGAGGGGCAAAACTACCTAGTTCTTGTGTTAGACCAAATAACAGATGTCCACAACTTAGGGGCAATTTTAAGAAGTGCTGATCAGTTTTCAGTAGATTTAGTAATTATGCCACGTCATAAAAGTGCTAAAGAGAGTGCCACTGTTAAAAGAATCTCTAGTGGTGCTAGTGATTATGTCCCTGTTGCGACAGTGACCAATTCAGTTCGAGAACTTGAAGAACTTAAAAAAGAGGGGTTTTGGGTCTATGGAGCTGATGGTGGGGGCACCAGTTTAAAAGAGACGAGTTTTCCTTTAAGGACAGTAATTGTAATGGGCTCTGAAGGAACGGGCTTAGGAAAACTAGTTACTAAAACGTGTGATCACATTGTGGCAATTCCAACTACAGGGAATATAGATTCACTTAATGTGTCGGTAGCTACTGGGATCTTGTTGTACGAATATAGGCGTCAGTATTAGTTTTCGAAGAACTTATTTCCAATATCGCTTCTAAACCATGAACCTTCAAACTTCACATTGTCAATAAAATCATAAGCTTGTTGGTTAGCTTCAATGATGTTGTCTCCAACACCAACAACGGTGACGTTTCGTCCTCCAATAGTGACAGCTTTACCCCCTTTATCAACAGTTGCACCATAGAAAATGCGAGGCATTGATGATAAGAGGTTATTTCTAATCAAATTGGGTAGTGGCTCTACAACTTTTCCTAATACAGGATTTTCAGGATATCCTTCACTAGCGATAACAACAGCAACGGTAGATTTAGTGGAGACTTTTAAGTCGTAATCACTAAGTTTGTCTTGTTTCATCGCCCTTAAGATATCGATGATATCAGATTTAATTAAAGGGACTATTGCTTGAGTTGCAGGGTCGTTGAATCTAACGTGGTAATCAACTAATACAGGACCCTCTTCTGTTAGGATGATGCTGAAAGTTAAAACACCTTTGTAGGCAAATCCTTCAACTTGCATCCCATATAAAGTTGGTTCAATGATATTTTCAACAAGTTGTTTGTGAATTTTATCTTGAAGTGGGACAGGGCAAACAGAACCCATTCCACCAGTGGGAGCTCCTTCAGTGCCCTCTTCACTTTTCGTGTAATCAGAACATAGTGGGAGCATTAAATATCCATCTTTGTCGGTGAAAACTGTGACGGTAACAGGTAGTCCATCTAAGTGATCTTCAACTAAAAGGTTGTCACTTTTTAAAATACTTTTTCCAAAATTCATTAAGGTGTCGTAGTCACTTGAATCAACCATGATTCTAGAAGGAGCCATTGCATTTCTTTTTAATACGAAGTTCACATTTGGGTGTTTTTTGAGATAGGTAGAAAGGGCCTTTTCGTCAGAAAATAGTTGATAAGGGGGAGTTGGAATGTTGTGACGGGCAGTGAATGTGCGAGCAAAGTAGCGATCATCTTCCAACTTTAAAGCTTTACCTGGGGCTCCAAAGGTATCGATGCCTCTACTATTTAAGTAATCAATTACCCCAGTTAATAAAGGTGCCTCTGTTCCAATAAATACAAAGTTAATATCGTGTTTAAGACAAGCATCGTAGACTTGTTCACAAGAAGATGGATCAACCTCTGGGAGGTTTTGGGCAATAGCAGCAGTCCCTATATTGCCTTGGGCAACATATAGGCCAGAGATAAATTTGCTCTGAGAAAACAACCACGTCATAGCGTGATCTTTAGCTCCTGAACCCAACAAAAGAACTCTCATGGCTACTCCTTAGTTCAACATTTTTGACATCTGAAAATTACCATGTAACGATTGATAAGGTCAACTCAGCTTAAAAGATGCTCTACAACTTGGTGATACTCTTTATAGGTGTTGGCTTTAACTAAAGCTTGTTTAGCTTCTTTAACTTTGGCAAACCCTTTCAGATAAGCAGCAGCGTGTTTTCGCATTTCACGACAAGCTTTCTCCTCTCCCACAATTGCACCAAAAGAGTGTAAATGGTCAACCATAGTCTCTAGTTTTTTCTTGATAGGGACAGAAAGTGGCTCTTCTCCAGTTAATAAAAGTTCTTTCGTTTGTTCAAAGATAAAAGGATTTCCTAAAGCTCCTCGGGCAAACATAATCCCATCCACTTTAGTTTGTTCTAACATCATTTTAGCATCTAAAGGGGTAAATAGGTCTCCTGAACCAAACAGGGGAACATGAGGACTTTTATTATCAATATATTTTTTTAAAGTAGTTAAATCATCCCACATAGCAGTTCCTGAGTAACCCATAGAGCGAGTTCGTGCATGCATTGTAATCATATCTACATTGGCACTTAAAAGGGCATCGGTAACCTCTAAATAGTTAATTGAGTTTAAATCCCATCCCAACCTTATTTTTACTGAGATTGGAATTGAGGTTGCCTCTTTCAAAACTTTAACCATTTTATAAAGCATCTCGGGATTTTTCATCAAGGCACTGCCAGAGCCTGTTTTAACAACCTTTGGTACTGGACAGCCACTATTTAAATCGATGATATCAGATGGGAATTCTAAAACCTTCTCTATAGATCTTTTAAGAACATCATCATCATTTCCAAATAGTTGAATAGCGTAAAACTTCTCATTGTCTTCACGAATCATAAGCTCATCAGTGACACTGTTGTTGCGAGCTACCCCTTCAGCACTCACCATCTCAGAGTAAGTTAGACAAGCTCCATGTTCTACAGCTAATGATCTAAAGGCGCGGTCAGTATAACCAGCAAGAGGGGCTAAAAAAAGATTACCCTCCACCTCCAATGATCCAATTTTGACATTGTGGTAGAGGGCATTTTCTACAGATTGCACAATTATTCGTTCTCAGTTAAATAAAATGCTCTGAGGCTATTTTCAAAAAGGGCCTCAGCAGTCTCTTCTAAAGAGAGATTCTTCAATTCTGCTACTGCTTTAGCAGTCTCTACTAAATAAGCAGGTTTATTTCTCTTCCCTTTATAAGCTGAAGGGACCATAAATGGGCTTTCAGACTCAATTAAAATACGATCTAAAGGAAGATTTACAATAGTGTCGTGTAAATCACGCACATTCTTATAAGTAATATTACCTGCAAAAGAGAAATACATTGGTAAATCTAAAGCCTCTTTTGCAAATTCCCAGTTCTCAGAATAGCAGTGGAAAACTCCCCCTTTCTCCCCTAAGCGACTTTTAAGGATATCTAAGATATCTCTTCCAGCCTCGCGGTTGTGGATAATAACAGGGTAGTCCAATGAGCGGGCAATATCGAGTTGTCTGATGAAAAGTTCAACTTGGGAGTTCTTATCACCAAAGTTTCTATAATAATCGAGCCCTATCTCCCCAATAGCTACAACTCGATCTAGTTTAGCAAAGTTTTGTAATCTATTTTCCCAATTCAATCCTGGGTTTTTAACCTCGGAGGGGGAGACCCCTACGGCGTGGTAAACCCCACTAGCAGTCTTTAGGTTTTCGTACACCTCTTCAAAATCGTGCAAGCTATTGCAGATACTGACGATATGGACTACCGACTTCCTTTTTGCGAGTTGAATGATGAGCAGTTGCTCCATCTGGTCTTCATGTATCAGGCCTATATGGGCATGAGTGTCAAATAGTTTCATTAACTTTTTCCTGATTATTTGAGAAATTAGTCTCTCTGACTTCGAGTAGAAGATACCATGAAGAAATTGCATCGTCAAGTTTATTCCGTTTGACAAATTTGATTGCTCGTGGTAGTTTTAAGGTTAAATTTAATATGTAATGTTTTAGCTGTTAAGTAAATAGGATTATAGATGAAAAAAAATAAAAAGAACCACGAGGCTGTAAATGAGGAACCAAAGAGTTCGGCAGAACCACCTCGCAGTGAATTTGGTTATCTTTATATAGTTAAAAACCCATCCTCAAACGAATTGTCTTATTGTGCCTTTGATCAGTACCTTGAAAAAGGAACTCATGTTATTGCGCCAACTAGATATGGTTTAGACTACGGTTTGATAATTGGTGTAGCAAATAGCCTAGGGGAATATGAACCTGGTCCTGTTGAATGTATGGGTCTTTGCACCTCCGAGAATGCCAACTGCTACGGAAATTTTAATCTCGATGAAGAAAAAGAGAAGGTTAAAATTGAAAAAGGGGTTGATTGGATCGATCGCAAAGCAACAGAAGAGGATTACAAACGGTATCAAAAGCTGACTCAAATGGAGGATGAGGCTCTTACTTTGTGTCGTGAAAAAGTAGACTCTCACAAGTTAGATATGAAACTTGTTGCAGCTCACTATCTTTTTGAAGAGCCTAAAATCTTATTTTTCTTTACCGCTGCTAATCGAGTTGACTTTAGAGAGTTGGTTAAAGATTTAGTTGGTATTTTTAGAATCAGAATTGAGCTAAGGCAAATAGGGGTGCGTGATGAAGCACGCCTACTTGGGGGAATGGGAGTTTGTGGACGCGATTATTGTTGTCACGGTGTTACCGATAAACTCAAGGCGGTCTCAATTAAGATGGCTAAAGAGCAATCTCTTTCACTTAACTCAACTAAAATCAGCGGTCCATGTGGTAGATTGTTGTGTTGTTTATCGTATGAGTACGACTTCTATTTAGAGGAGAAACAAAATCTCCCCCCTGAAGGAAGTAGGCTAAAAGTACAACACGAATTGATGCGAATTACAGAGGTTAATATCTTATCTAAAAAGATTTCACTAACAGGACATGAGGGGCGTTATCTAACAATTCCTTTCTCAGCAGTAGAGCACAATAAAGAATCTTCAAGATGGGAAATTAAACAGAGTTATTTGGAAGAATTCCTTTCAAATTAAAAAGAGTAAATAAACTATAAACTATTGTATTGACCGATTTTAATCAGTATGATATTTTGTGTACCCGTTAGTTCAGAAGTCAAAGTAATTAATTTGAACTTATATAATTGAGAAACCTTTGGAGGTGTTACGTGCACGATGCTAGCTCGGCTGCTAAAAGAGAGCGCCAGAATAAAAAAAGAAGATTACGCAATAAAGCAGCGAAAAGTGCTATTCGCACTGCTGTTAAGAAATTTGAAGTAGCTGCTCAAGCTAATGATAAAGATTTAGCAAAAGAAAAATTTGATGTTGCCATTAAATTAATCGATAGCGCTAAAACAAAAGGTGTTTACCACGCCAATACAGTTGCTCGCAAAAAGTCTAGATTACAAGTCCGATATAATACATTTTTACAAGCAGAATAAATTCGCTTGAGGCAACTTATTATTAAAGGAGTAGTAACATGACCAATACAAAGCTAACTAAAGCTGAGATTATAGATAATATTCAAGCTAAGTTTGACCTAAATAGGGTTGATGTTCACAATGTTATAGATGAGTTCTTTGAAGAGATTAAACAAGCCTTGGAAGAAGATCGCGTCATTGAGCTTAGAGGTTTTGGTACTTTTGAAGTAAGAACCAGAAAAGGGCGCGAAAGGGCTCGCAATCCTAAAACAGGTGAACTCGTCTCCGTCGATACCCACGGTGTAGCAATATTTAGGCCGGGTAAGGAGTTGAAAGACTCTGTCTGGAAACTTCGCCATAAAGAAAACAAAAAATAGAATCAGTAAAAGTGAATCAAAATTATAAAAGAAGTATCCTCTCTTATATTTACGAGGTAGTGCTGTTAATAGGGACAGCACTCCTTTTTTCTTTTGCATTTCCAGGCTTTTTATCAAACAGCGGATTTGGAATAATTGCCTTTTTTGCCCTAATTCCTCTTTTTGGTGTAATTAGAAAGACATCATTTTTAGCAACTCCAATTTATGGGTTTTTATTTGGTTTTACTTTTTACACCCTCTTTAACTACTGGTTAGTGACTTTCCACCCCTTGGCAATTTTAATAGTTCCCATTATCAAAGGGGGAGAGATGATAATTTTATTTCCCCTATTAAAAGCTGCTGATAAGTGGTTTAAAAGATTTGGCTTTTTAGTTCAATCAATCATTTGGGTTGCTTATACCTACTTAAGTCAAAGTTGGTTTGCTGGTTACCCTTATGGGACCATCTCCAGTGCTGTTTATCAATTTCTCCCATTCATCCAAATTGCTGAGTTTTCAGGAATTTGGTTAATCACCTTTATAATGATCTTACCCCAAGCTTTCTTAGGAAAGTATGTTGCCGATCAATTGATGGGGGCAAAAAGACCTATTTTAGATTTTTTTAGAGAGTACAAAAGTGTAGTTATTGCTTACTTGGCTATTTTAGTTTTTACCTTCACTTTTGGGTTTATTAAAATAGTGCAGTGGAATAAGACCGAGCCTGATCAAAAGTGGAGAGTTGCCACATTGCAACACAGTGCCGACTCTTGGAAAGGGGGCTACGACACTTATAAAAGAAACTTTAACAACCTAAGGACGATGAGTTTACAAGCGCTCAAAGAGAATCCTGACATGATTATCTGGTCTGAGACAGCTTTTGTCCCCTCAGTTTATTGGCACACCACCTATAAAACTGATGAAAGAACTGCCGATTTAGTTGATGAGTTTGTAAGTTTTGGAAAGTCTTTACCGGTTCCCCTTTTAACAGGAAATCCCGAAGGTGTTTTAGATGATCCAACTGTTGGCCCTTTAGATGAGAACGGTTATTGGAACAGAAAAGATTACAACACTGTAATTATGTTTGAAAATGGGGAGATTAAAAAAACTTACCGTAAGCAACACCTTGTCCCATTTACTGAACACTTCCCCTATGAAAAGCAGCTTCCTTGGTTGTATAGACTTTTATTAGCCAACGATTACAACTGGTGGGAGAAAGGGTACGATCCTGTTGTCTTTGAGACAGATCAGGGGGTGCGTTTTTCAACGCCAATTTGCTTTGAAGATGTCTTTGGTTATCTAAGTGCAGGCTTTGTAAAAAATGGGGCTGATGTAATTGTAAATATGACTAACGATAGTTGGTCTGGTGCTGTAAGTGCCCAAATGCAACATCTAGCATTAGCTGTCTTTAGATCTGTTGAAAACAGAAAATCAACAGTTAGAGGAACTAACAGTGGAATGAGTGGGGTTATCTTACCAACAGGGAAGATTGTTGATTTAATGGACCCATTCACCCGAGAGTGGAAAATTTATGATGTTCCTGTTTACACATCTGATAAATTTACCATCTACACCAACAGTGTAGATATCTTAGCCAAAGTGGCTGTCTACCTCTCACTCGCTTTGCTAGCGGGTGGAGGTATTGTGCAAATCGTTAAACTTAAAAGGACAGATGATTAGTATGCAAGAGAGCTACTCTTCAGTTTCAGTTTTTATCATAGGTACTGAAATTACCCGAGGGATTATTGGGGATAAGCATGGACAGCTCATTGCTAAAGAGTTGACCACCATTGGCTATTTAGTAAATAGAATTACCATCGTTGCTGATGATGGATCAGTAAAACCTCTTTTAGAAGGGTGTATTAGAAAAAATGACATTATTATCTTAACTGGAGGCCTTGGGCCAACTAGTGATGATATGACTCGTCAAATTGTAGCCGATTTGGCAAACGTCCCTTTAGTTGAAGATCCGGGTGCTTATGAAACTTTATATAAAAGAATTGGTAGTAGAATAAATGGGGCTAACAGAAGGCAGGTTTTAATTCCCCAAGGTTTTAAAGTAATCGAAAATCCCAAAGGGACAGCTCCAGGGTTCAGTGGCGAAATTAAAGTGGATGGGAGATCTGTACGTCTTTATGCAATGCCAGGACCCCCCATTGAGATGCACGAGATGTTCTACAACAAGATACTTCCCGAATTAAGTAGCCTCACCGGGCATGAAGGAATTGGGAGAAGCGAGTATTCAAATTTTTTAACACCCGAATCTAGGTTGGAAGATTTAAGTAAAGAGTGTGCAATAAAAGGAATTGAGTGGGGAACTAGAGTTCAAGAGCATCGCATCAGTTTATATCTTAATGGGGGAACTGTCTCTCAAAGAGATGAGATGGCTCTTTGTATCTCAAATAAGCTGGGGCGGGGAATTTTAAGAAGTGGTGATGTAGAGATTCTAGATTTATTAGTAGACCTTCTTAAAAAAGAGAACATCACAATCTCAGCTGCCGAATCTTGTACAGGGGGTTTGTTAAGTAAGCTCCTAACAGATTTAAGTGGATCTTCAAATTGGTTTTGGGGTTCTGTTATCTCATACTCTAACGATGCTAAAACTAAACTTCTTAATGTAAAAGAAGAGACCTTAGAAAAATATGGGGCAGTCTCAGTTGAGTGTGTTAAAGAGATGGCTCAAGGAGCTTTAGAAGTTTCTCAAAGCGATGTGGCAGTTTCAATTTCAGGTATTGCAGGACCCGACGGGGGAAGTAAGGAAAAACCTGTTGGAACAATTTGCTTTGGATTTGCCCAAAAGGGGAAAAAGAGTGAAGCAGTTGAACTTTTATTGACCTCTTATGGTAGAAGTGGAGTTAGAAAAAGGGGTGCAATTGCAGCTCTGTTACTAACCTATTACTATATAAGAGGTGAGTCGTTGCTTGACATTGTGACAAGCTGGCAATATATTTAAGTTACTAACTGAGACTCCTTATTATAAATTATAGAAAGGATTATCAATTTAATTCATACCAAACAGAAAATAAAATAAGTTCACATCTGTGTGAGTTTACTATCTTTGGAGAAAATCAATGACATCAGAATTTGAGAATAATCTCGAACTGTTCGACGAAGGTCAGAGCAAAGAAAATTCAGTTGCGACCAATGGGAAAAAGGTTATAAAAAAAAGGACAGCTGACAATGGAGTACAAAAAGTTGTTAAAGTAGCAACCTCTTCAAATTCCTCCCCAGCTCCTAGAAAAAGGGGCAGACCCTCTAAAAAAAGCGAAGTAGAAAAAGTTAACAATGAACAAATTAAAGAGGTCTTATCTCGCCAATCTGGCCAACGGGGAAAACCCAAAATGAATTACCAAGGGAGGCCAAACCCCAAAGGCTCAGCAGCTAGTGATTTAGCCTCTGTTGAAGCTTTAATGGGAGATCCAAATGCCCCAAGAATTACTGTTAATGATTTAACAGTTTTAAATCTTCCTGAGTTGAGAAAGAAGGGAGAGGAGTATGGGATTGCCAAAGAGTCAATGATTGAACTCAAAAGACAAGAGATAACAGTTGAGATTTTAAAAGCTCATACAGCCCAAGGGGGAGTTATAAGGGCTTTTGGTTCTTTAGAAGTACTTCCCGATGGATACGGATTTTTACGCTCACCTCAAAACAACTACCTTAGTGGACCTGAAGATATTTACATCTCAATTTCTCAAATTAAGATGTTGAACTTAAAAACAGGTGATAGTGTCGAGGGCTTAATTAGACCCCCACGCGATGCAGAGCGCTATTTTGCAATGATTAAGGTTGAAGCTATTAACTACGATACACCCGAAGTTGCCCGCTCTAGAGCTCCATTTGACTCTCTAGTGCCCCTTTATCCCGATGAGAGACTCAACTTAGAAACCGAAGAAGAGGATGTCTCCACAAGAATCATCAATCTCTTTTGTCCAATTGGTAAAGGGCAAAGGGGCCTTATTGTTGCACCCCCAAGGGCTGGTAAAACAATCTTGATGCAAAAGATAGCTAACGCAATAAGTGAAAACCATCCCGAAGTTTACTTAATGGTCCTTTTAATTGATGAGCGTCCTGAAGAGGTAACTGATATGAGAAGGACAGTCAAAGGGGAGGTCATTGCTTCAACCTTTGATGAACAAGCAACCCGTCACGTCTCAGTTGCTGAGATGGTTATCGAAAAAGCTAAAAGATTGGTTGAGCATAAAAGAGATGTTGTTATCCTTTTAGATAACATCACCCGTTTAGCTCGTGCTTACAACCAAACAGTTCCTGCCAGTGGAAAAATTCTCTCTGGTGGAGTTGATTCAAACGCTCTTCACAAACCGAAAAGATTTTTAGGTGCTGCTAGAAATATTGAGCATGGAGGCTCTTTGACAATTATTGCCTCAGCTTTAATTGAAACTGGTAGTAGGATGGATGAGGTTATTTTTGAAGAGTTCAAAGGAACAGGGAACAACGAGATTGTTTTAGATCGCAGAATGGCAGAAAGGAGATTGTACCCAGCAATCAACATCAAAAAATCGGGAACCAGAAGGGAAGATTTACTTCTTAACGATGAAGAGATGGCTAAAATTTGGGCCCTTCGCAATGCAATCAACCCAATGGAAGATATTGAGATGACGGAACTCCTTATTGACAAGATGAAGAAAACAAAGAATAATGAAGCGTTTTTAAGATCGATGAATACATCGGTCATTTCATGAGTTTGAATTGGTCCTTCTGTCAAGGGTAAGCCGTAGCAGAGGGTAGCAGATATAACTTGGAGGATTAGATTATGAAAGAGGGAATTCATCCCAAATATGAGTTAACCGAAGTAACTTGTGCTTGTGGTAACACATTTGAAACCAAATCAACCGCTAAAAAACTCGATATTGAGATTTGTAGCGCTTGTCACCCATTCTTCACCGGTACACAAAAGTTGGTAGACACAACTGGTCGTGTTGAGCGCTTTAAGAAGAAATATGGGCTTGGTGAAAAATAATAACTTATATCATAAGGGTATATAAAAAAGACCGCCTCCTAATGGATGGCGGTTTTTATTTGCTTTTAAGGTGGTGGGAAGCTAAAATTATCATTGAGGGAGCATGAAAGAAATTAAGAGTATCCACCAATTAGAGTTTAACTCAAGTGCAACTTATGTTGTCACTCTACCAACTTTATACACCCTAATTGGAGAATTTGGAGAGTATTGTAAAGGATACTCCCTTTTTGGTGCAACCAATGAGACTTTAAGTGTTGCAATCTCTAAAAGAGAAGATCTTAGCTCTCGCCTCTACTTAAAAAACAACAACGAGCGTAAGCGCTTTACTTATCTAAATATCAAATATAAAAAAGAGGATCGATGGGCAAATTTAATTAAAGGGGTAGTTGCCACTTTAATTAGTCGTTCATACACCATTGGAGGCTTTAATTTAACTTTACAAGGGAAGTTGTTAGATGAGAGTAGTCCAACTGTTGATGCTGCTATCACATTGGCAACCACCATAGCGCTCCAAAAGCTTTTTAACTTAGATTTAGTTTTAAAAGAGTGTGCAACTATTAGTTACTCTGCATTAACTTCTTTCTCTTCAATTAAAAGTTCTCTCACATTCTTCAATGCATTAATTAATATCGATAGCAGTTCTGTTATTTTGTACGATTTAAGTACTTACACCTTTAAAAAAATAACTTACCCCTTTATAGATGAAAAAATAAAATCTCTTATTGTTGATGCCAACGTTGCAACACTCCCTTTTATTCAAGAGATTGAGGAGAAAGAGAAAGCTGCCTCAGTCGCTTTTGAGAAGTTGAAATTAGCCTACCCAAAAACCTCCTTACGAGAGATCTCAGTTGAGGAGATTAAAGGGTTAAAAAAGGTGCTAAGTGAAGATGAAAAAAGGATTTGTAGCTACATAATAGAGGAGAGTCAGCTAGCTAAAGAGGCAGCTCGTCAGCTTGAACAAAATGAGTTGGTGATGTATGGTAAAACTCTGAGCAGAGTACAAACAGGTTTACGCGATGTATTCGAATTAACCTGTCCTGAGATAGATTGGCTGGCCAAAAGGGCTTCACAAAATGGTGGGTGCTTAGGGGCATCTATGATTATTGGGAGCCTTGGTAAAAAAATCTACATCTTAATGGAACAAAAGAATTTAACACATTATGCTGCTCAACTGGAGGCTTATGGGCAAATCTTTGGCTTTAAAGCTGCTTACTCAATTTATAAGCCAGCTGGTGAGATAAAGATTGAACCATATCAGTGATGAACATATTGCTGACTAATGATGATGGATATCAAGCAGAAGGGCTAAAAGTATTAGAGGAAACTCTCCTTGCCTTTGGCCACAAAGTTTGGGTTTGTGCCCCCTTTGTTGAAAGAAGCGGGCAATCTCATGCAATGACTTTAAAGGATAAAGTTACCTTTACCCGTTACGATGAGTATCACTACTACTGTAGTGGCACTCCAGTTGACTGTGTTCTTTACGGAGTGATGGGAAAAGTTGTTGATGTTGAGTTTGATTTAGTCGTCAGTGGTATTAACCACGACTACAATGCAAGTACCGGCATCCTTTATTCAGGAACTGTTGGTGCTGCTCGTGAGGCAACTTTAAGAAATCATAAAGCGATTGCTATAAGTGCCCACCTTGATGATGATATAAATAAGTTCCCCTTTAAAGAGGCTGCTACATTCTTGGCAGAGAACCTTGAAGATTTTATTGAGTTTTGTACTCCAAACGTTTTACTAAATATTAACGTCCCTCCCAAAACTGATGGGAAGTGGGAAGTTGCTGATGTGGGGCATTTAGAGTTCTTCGATGTTATTGAAAAAGGGAATGCCACCAACAATAACAAAGAGCAAAACAATGGAAAGGTTGATAGCAACGGCCTATATATTGGCTCTTCGTTGGAGTTGAAGTTGAACTACGGTAGTGGTGATCTACCTAGATTAATTGGTAACACCATCGATGCTGATTTAGCTATTTTAAATAAAGGGATCATTTCAGTATCTCCTTTATACATCCACCCAGTGATAGATCAAAAAGTGGCTAAAAAACTTAGAGAGTATCAAAGGGAGAGTAATGGTAGTTAGGCACTCCTCCCAATGGGATCAAAAATGTTCACGATGTGGTCTTTGTTGCCACAACAAAGTAGTTTATGGAGATGTAGTTGTTTACGATCTCTCCTCTTACTGTGAACACTACGATCCAACAACAAAAGAGTGTAAAATCTACTTTGAAAGATTAGAAAAAGAGGCAAGATGTAAAAGAGTTAACCGCTTTAGAGCAATGTTTGCATCCTACCTTCCAGAAACTTGTGCCTATGTCCAATGGGCCCGTTCCCATAAAATAAGATTTGCCCCAAAGCGATTCATCCGCTATGCGACAGGAGATCGGGGAGATCTAGCAGATGAGGATTCAATACCCTTTTTAAATTAGTTGGTGGGTTGACCGTTTACGGTCTGTTAACTTATTTTTACAAAAGAGAAGGGTATAATGAAAGTATATTTAGATAACAATGCAACAACACAATTAGCACCAGAAGTGATAGATTCACTTAAAGCAAATCTAGAACTTTATGGTAATGCCTCATCTATGCACGAATTTGGGCGAGGACCCTCATTCGATATTGAGAAAGCTCGACTAAGTGTTGCTAAGATGATTAATGCAAGTGCTGATGAGATAATATTTACCAGTGGAGGGACAGAATCAGATAACGCTGTCTTTGCTATGGCGCGGGAATTGATAGACTCCAATGGTAAAAGAAATAGAATTTTAACATCAACAATTGAACATCCAGCTATCATCGAAACATGTGAGTACCTTAGTGATAAGGGTTACAAAATCGATTACATCCCAGTTGATAAGTATGGACTTATTGACATGGATCGTTATGAAGAGCTTTTAGGTGATGATGTTGTTTTAGTTAGTGTTATGGCTGGAAACAACGAAATTGGAACTATCCAAGATATTGAAACTATTACTCGACTAGCTCACGCTCACGGGGCATTAATGCACACCGATGCTGTTCAAGCAATTGGAAAGATGGAAGTTGATGTACGAAAGTGGGATGTTGATTATCTAAGTTTATCTGCTCATAAATTTTATGGACCTAAAGGTGTTGGAGCTCTTTTTGTTAAAGAGGGCAAACCTTTTGATTCTTTTATCAAAGGGGGACACCAAGAGGGGGGTAAAAGGGCAGGCACTTACAACACCGGTGCAATTATTGGGATGGGAGTTGCAGCTGATTTAGTTGTTGAAACTTTAGATGAAGAGATTTCTAACTTGTGGACTTTAAGAGAGAAGCTTCGTAAAGGCTTAGAGGAGTCTGTTGATGAGATGGTTGTTAATGGACATCCAACTAAAGTCTTACCTGGCACTTTAAACGTCTCATTTGCTAAAGCAGAGGGAGAGTCAATTCTTTTAATGCTCGATTTAGAGGGGATTGCAGTTTCAACAGGTTCAGCTTGTGCCACTGGCTCTTTAGAACCCTCTTATGTTTTGTTGGCAACTAATGTAGATATTGAGATGGCTCATGGATCAATTAGATTTAGTTTGGGGCGATTCAATACTGAGCAAGAAATCGATTATGTAATTAAGAAAGTAGCGCCAATTATTAAGCGCTTAAGGGAGATATCAACCAGATGAGTAACAATAGATCTGTTTGGGCATATACGGATGAAGTAAAAAAACACTTCATGAATCCAATGAACGTTTGGGAAGATGAGTCTTGGGAAGCTGATGGAGTTGGAGTAGTTGGCTCAATGACTTGTGGTGATGAGATGAAAGTGGGCATCAAAGTTAAAGATGGGAAAATCAGTGAGCTAAAGTGGCAAACCTACGGGTGTGCTTCTGCTATTGCCTCCACCTCAATGATGAGTGAAATGACCATTGGTAAAACTTTAGAACAAGCTTACTTTTTAACTCCAGAGGAGATTACTGAAAGTTTAGGAGGTCTTCCACAACACAAGTTCCACTGTTCAGTTTTAGGCGACAAAGGCTTAAGGGCAGCAATTGATGATTATCTTGAGAGAAATAATCTACCAAACGAGTATAAGTTGAAAGTTGCCAAAGTTATTTGTGAGTGTAAAAACATAACTGACCAACAAATTGAGGACCTTGTTAAAACTAAAGAGGCAATGAGTATCGACCAACTTAGAGATATAACAGGGTTTGGAACAGTTTGTGGCAAGTGCCAATTTAAAGTGCACCAACTCTTTGAAGAGTTAATGCACATTTATCACGAGTAGTTTAACACTCAGCGTGGAACTCGCTATCACCAATGAATTCCCTCAACAAAGAGTCGCTAGGGACTAGGTTTGGGGGAATTGGATAGACGTTCTCTAAAAACTTCAACAGACGTCGAGCAACTGGGTAGGCATCGTAAGCACTAGGCTTTACAGTTCTCAAAAGGGGCTCGGCGTACGGTTTTAAAACAGCTAATTCATAATCTAAAGCAGAGTTAATCATAATATCGGCCTCATTTTGATAAGGGAAAATGTTTATAGATTCCCCTCTTTCAACTGAGGGCCACATCTCAAGAGTTTGTTGAGCAGAGGTGCTTCTGCTTTTGTTATCTCTCACTATGCGTCGTAGTATTCTATTGTCGGTAGTGGAAATCCTATTGTGGTCATCTAAGTTCAATTGAGTTAAAGCAGAGATGTATATTTTAAAAGTACTGTTATCATCAATATCCCCAAGAAGTCTTGGGTTAAGGGCATGAATTCCCTCTAACACTAAAATAGTATCCTCTTTTAAACTTATAGGCTCTTTTTCAAAAGTGCGCTTCCCATCACCACTAAATTCAAAGTGGGGAAGGTAAACCTCTTCGTTTCTATAAAGGGCAGCAAGGTTCTCTCTTAGCAAATCTAAATCGAGTGCTTCTAAGATCTCTAAATCTGGATTGCCATCCAAATCTTTGGGAACTTGAGATTTTGGACGGTAGTAGTTATCTAAAGAGATTTTAATTGGATCAAAGCCCAACAGCTTAAGCTGAATGGCTAATCTGATTGAGAAAGTAGTTTTTCCTGACGAGGAGGGACCAGAAATTAAAACAGTTTTTACCCCCTCTTTTTGGTCAATCATATCGGCAATATCTGAAATCTTACGGTGATGTAGATCTTCATTCATCCTTATGAATGTCCCAATATCTTTAGAGCCACATATTTGATTCATCGTCCCAATGCAATCAACCTTTAATAAAGTTGCCCACCTTCTATACTCACTAAAAACCGAAAACAAAAGGGGATTGTCTTTAAAAGGGGCTACCGTTTGAAATTTATTTTTAGTTAAAGGGTAGCGCAGAAGCATCCCCTCATCTCCATACTCTTTTAATTCCCAAACTTCTAATAACCCAGTTCTCGATAACAAAGGCTCATAAGCGATATCTAAATAGTCTTCACATCTGTAGAGGTGGATAGTTGAATCGTTACGGTAATTTAAAAGCAGCTCTGTTGCTAAAAAACCCTTCTCTTTGAAATAGTCGACCCCCTCTTGATAAGCAACTCTTACCAACTCTAAAGGGAGGTTTTGTTGAACTAACTCTCTCATCTTATCACTGAGAGCCATTACATCCCCTTTTTCAAGTTTTGATTGGTTTTGGAAAGTGAAATAAAACCCATCACCTAAAGCGTGTCCAATAATCAATCTCTTTTTAGGAAACAAAAGGTTAGAAGCGTAAGATAAGAGGTAGCTTAAAGAGTGACGATAAATTCTTTTACCTAAATCAGAATAGAGGTGAACAGGTTCAATGGTTGCATTAATGGTAACCCTTGCCCCAAATGGTAAAATCTCATTGTTCATCCTTAAAGCCACAACAGGGTTGTCAAAAAAGGTGAGCTTATCACACTCTATTTTTAAATACTCTCTTATTATAGTTTCAACCTTTGTTGCTGTGGGAAGAGTAAAAGTCTTCTCTTTATAAGTTAGTTTAATTGTTGGATTCATCCTCTATTACTCCTATTATCTAGTTAGTTACCATAACATAAGTTTTAAAAACATTAAAATTAAAAAAAATTGTTATAATATGGTAGTGTGTTAATAATTGACACCAATAGTGGAGAAAGATAGATTAGAACTAATGGAGTAGTTGATGGGCCACACTGTTTCCAAATATAAGTTACTCACCATAGATATGGATAAGCAATCCTCTTTTTATGAAGAGGTAGATCTTGGTGTAATAAAAAAATATTTGGGAGGAGAGGCTTTAGCACTCTACCTTTATAAAGTTGCCTCAGAAAATCATCCCACCTCCAATGCCCTTATTTTTACAACATCAATTTTGAACTACTCAAACACCCTATCAGTAGCAGGAAAAAGTCAAGACTTTCCCTCAATAGAGTCAGATTCAAATGTATCAGATGTTGCCACTAATTTGAAAAGCCATAACATACTTGGCATTACTATTTTAAATTCATCCAATAACTACACAACTATTAAAATAGGGTCAGAAAAGGTTGAGTTTTTAAATCCCCGTTTAAGTAATCATAAAGAGCAAGAGAGCTATTTAACAATTGGGGTGGCAGGTGAGAATTTAAGTCCTTTTGCTACTATTTTAGAAAATTCTCGCCCATTAGAGCGCAAGGGCTTTGGCTCTCTTATGGGCTCTAAAAAAATTAAAAGCTTAATAGTTACTAAAGTAGAACAACAACAAGAAAAAAGTGAAGAGCTTATAAAAGCTGAAAAGAAATTTGAAAAGAGAATTAAAAAAAGTAGATTTTTAAATAGGTACAAAGAGGAGGGGGACTTAAGGCTTCTAAACAATGGAATTAAAAGGGGTTTTGTAGCTATTGATAATTCGACCAAAAGAGTTGATCCTCGCTTAAGTCATCTCACATTGGGAGAGCTTAAAAGAAAACTCACTTTTACAAAAACTGAAGATGAGATTTGGCCCTCAGTTCGCCTAAGAGTTTTAGTTGAACCTTTTGGTGAAATTGAAGATATGGTTCAATACTTTGAAATGATTAGTCTTGGTCCCAATCTAAACAACTACGATATTTATGAAGTTATTAAACTTTACAATAAAATAATTGAGCTTGGTCTAAATCCAATTACTACTGGTAGCTACTTAGCAACTAAGTTAACTTCCAATTGGTATGATGAGAAAAGTACTTTCAAATTAGTAGAGCAAATTGCTACAGGAAAAGTTAAAGTTAATGAGAGGATGATGGTTAGTTTAGATCCTCGAGGAGCTTATGGGAGCTCTTTATTGATGGGGTTGGGAGAGGATCTTCCTTTAGTTGCTGAAACGCACTTCAACTTTTTAAAAAATGGGAATAATAAAAAGATTGCCCAATGGGTCTTTTTACAAGAGAACTTAGTTGCACTTTCAAAAGCTTTAGGCTTTTATGTTCCCTACTTTGTCCCTTTTTTAGTTGAGAGCTTAAGAATATATCCTCTAAAAATGCTTAATAGAGTTAATGTGCTCCCTTTAATGAAACTTCTAAGAACTTTAGTTAATGAAACTTTAGATATTGAGCTTAGTGAAAAAGAGTTTAACGATGTGAGTAGGCGTTATATAGAGATAAAGAGGAAGTTAAATAACCAACTTGAGTTTCTTTGTCAAATTGAACAGCGCTTTATAATTGATCCAAAAAGTAACTTTTCTAAAAAGGATGTTGTTCCATATAGAAAGATGGTTTACGAGTATCAATTTTTACGAAGGATTGATTTGTCGTATCTAAACAAGGAGCTCTGAAGTGAGAAAATTTGTAACTGCTATTTTATTTGTTTTGTTACTTACTCCTTTATATGCCCACCACCGCCCATCAAGTTTATCAATTAAGATTTTAAATGACAATTTAACTTTAGGTCTTTCAGAAAACAGAGATGATTTACGCTCTTATGGGATCTCCTTTCAATATAATCAAAACCAAAAATGGTTTTTAAACTTAGAAGCTAGTGGAATTACAAAACGAATTGAACCGACAGGGCGATACGATGAGATTGTCTTTAATGGTGGTTACAATTTCGATTTCTTCTTCACTAAAGGGAAATTACCTTTAACTATTAGATTAACTCCGAGTGCAGGTTTTCTAGTAGCGGGTAATTTAGGTTTTCAAGATGTACAAAATAAGGTGCACGACACCTTTAATTTAGGCGATTTGATTTTACATTATGAGACAGAAAAAACTAAGTTCTATCCACAAATTGCTTTTAAAAATAGTTACAACACCTTTGTTCGAGCCCCTTTTTCTGGCGAGTCGTTTTTAATGGCTGAAGGGGAAGTTGATGTCACCTATACAATCAACTACCAAACCAAAATTAATACCTCTTTTGCCTTAGGCCAAAGAACGGTACACAAAAGTGAAATTCTAATTGGAATGGGGTATGAGTGGACCTTTAGTGAAACAGGGTGGCCCTCTCATGAAAGTACAGTAGAAAGTGAAAGTGGTTTAACCACTTTTGTTAAAGCTCACTTTGGGTTTTTGGCTTTAAGTTACAAATGGTATTTAGAGACTTTGCAAGGGTATGGGGGTTTAGGTTTTGATATAGGACTAAGCCAACACTCTGAGTGGACTCATAACGATATCATTTTCTCAATGGGGATAATAATGCCCCACAATATGTTGACATCTTTTCTAAGATACAACATCAAACACAACATCGGTTTTTACATGAGTAACGCTTTTAAGATGGTTCCTTTAGAATCTTCATCTTGGGCTAGGGAGAATTACTCTGTTTGGCAAATGGGAGCAGATTGGGAAATAGAACAACTTGAGTATAAAATTTTACGTCCCTTTGTCTCGATGGGATTGGGCTTAGATCGCTTCTTAATTGCTAAAGATGGTGCTAACAACAAAAGAATGAGTTTAATTGATGATGTTCGATTTATCATCAATCCAGCTTTGGGTATTCGCCTCTTTTCTAAGGGGGAGCTTAGCTACGATGGGGTAGCATATGGGTTTGAATTTAGTGGGGGAGTGCGTGGAGCTTTTGGTAAAATAAGAGATAGTGGCTATGATCTAAGTTTTACTGAGATGTGGCACCCCTATGGGAAAATTGCCCTAATTATGAGTTCAAATCTTTAAAGACTTTAAAACAATTGAATTAAAAAGAGTTTTAATAACAATCTCATTTTCATCAATAATTGCATAAGATGGTTCATTGTTATCACGAGGAGATGAAACAGATCCTGGATTTAATAAAATTGGACCGCTGCTATTTTGGTAAAGGTGGGCAACATGGGTGTGTCCACTTACAAAGATATCTTTTGCATCTAAGTAGAGGGGAAAAAGTTTCCAATCGTAATATAAATCACCATGTGTTGCTACTATTTTTCTATCATTTAACTCTTTGGTGATATAAATAGGGGGAGCTTGGAGTTTCTTCTTATTGAACTCCCATCTAGAGTCGCAGTTGCCTTGAACATTTAATAAAGGGATAGAGAGGTTTTTTAATTTATCAAAATCTCGACCCAACATGAATAAGCCAAAATCACCAACGTTGATTAGAGTTGTTGGTTTTTCCATTTTAATTTTATCTATTAAAAGAGCTAGAGCATCTTTATCTCCATGTAGGTCAGAAAAGATTAGTATCTTAGTCATAAAAGGTACTCTAATAAGAAAAGTAAAAGATGGCAAATGGTTATAAAAGAGTTGAGACAAGGTGAAAGTGCTCTTACAATCTTAATTGGAGGGTCTATGGAAAAATTAAAATTTAAAGCTTCCGATAAAAAAGAGATATTTTATCGGTATTGGAAAAGTGATTCGTACAACCACCAAGTTGTCCTAATCTTTCATGGGATGGCTGAACATAGTGAACGCTACGACTATTTTGCTAAACATTTAAACTCTCTAGGCTTTGATGTATATGCCCAAGACCACAGAGGACACGGTTACACTGCCACAAAAGAGGAACTTGGTTTCTTTGCAGATGAGAATGGGTGGCAAAGGGTTGTTGATGATGGGTATGAGTTAGCCAAACTAATAATTAAAAAAGATAAAGAGGCTAAAATCTTCTTATTTGGGCACTCGATGGGCTCATTTTTAGTGCGTACTTTGTTAACACAACACGATAAAGAATTCACAGGGGTAGTGTTATCAGGTACTGGTAGTGATAAAGGACTTTTAGGAAAGGTTGGCAAATCTTTAGCCTATTTTAGATCTAGAGGGACCAATGCAAAGCGTAAAGATCAACTTTTAGATAAGATGAGCTTTGGCTCTTTTGGCAACAAATTCAAACCAACGAGAACACCTTTTGATTGGTTATCAAAAGATGAAATAGAGGTTGATAAGTATTTTTCTGATCCACTATGCGGCTTTGTGTGTACCTCAAAGTTCTTTTACGATTTACTTAGTGGAGTTCAAATAGCTAACAACTTAGAGCTTGCTAAAAAGATTAAAAAGAAGTTGTCAGTTTTAGTTATTAGTGGGAAAGATGATCCTGTAGGGGATTTTGGTAAAGGGGTGGAAAAAGTGTACTCCCTTTACAAAGATGCTGGTTTAAAGGACCTTACTTTAGAGTTAGTTGAAGATGGACGTCACGAATTATTAAATGAGACTAATAAAGAAGAGATTAACCAGATGATAGGAAAATGGTTAGTTTCTAAAAGTGAGGTTGCCCCTTAATTAAAAGGGTGGTAGATTGCCAGTAATGGAGAATAATAGTTCAGCGCTAAAAAAAGTTGTAAATTTTTTACAAGTTTGGCTAAGTAAGTTTACTAAAGATCGCATTACTATCTTAGCTAGTGGCATTGTTTATACCACCCTTATCTCAATTATCCCATTTGTCTCTTTTTTAGTAGCATTTTTGTCAGTGTTCGATTTATTACGCCCATTTTATGATGTAATAGAAGAGCTCTTTACCTCTATTTTTGGAACAGTAGCTGGAGGACAACTTGCTACTTTAATTGAAAGTTACAGTAAGAATGCTAGTGGACTAGGAATTTTTGGACTTATTAGCTTTTCCGTAACTTCAGTTTTGTTGATTAACAAAGTGTGGTCAATCATCAACCAAATCTACCGCTCTAGTTCCACAAATATGTCGGTAGTGCGCCGTTCTGTAGTCTTTTTAACAACTTTAATTGTTGGTGTTATTTTATTAAGCGCCTACTTTGGTGTTAAATCTTTGTTATCGAGTTGGACTGTAACGCTGTTTGGATGGAACTTACTTAAAACTCCATTTTTAAAAACAATTAGGTTTTTTGCCCCCTGGGTAATTGGGTGGCTCTTTTTATTCTTTATGATAAAAGTTGCCCCAAATGCAAAGGTGAGTGTTAAGAGTGCCTCATTAGGAGCTATTGTTGGAACTACTGGATTGTTTTTTGTAAACTCACTTTTTGCAAAAATCATCTCAAACTTAATTAGATACTCAGTGATTTACGGATCTTTTGCTGCAGTATTTTTCTTCTTACTTTGGGTGCACATAATTTGGATTGTAGTTTTTGGTTCAGTAGTCTTTAGTTATGTTCACCAATATCGCCCAGGTAAAGAGTCAATTCAAAAACCAATTTCGCCAGCTGAACAGCTTGCTAATGGAATCAATGTGATGATGGTCATTGGGCAAAAGTATCGTGATGGGAAAGGGCCCACCAGAATTAGAGATATAACCGATCGTCTTTTAATGAACGAGAAACAGCTGTTTAATGTGTTGGATCTTTTAATCGAGAATGGGTTCACTTTAGCTGTAAATGCATCTTTAACTGCTTATGTTCCTGCTAAACCTTTAGAAGACTTAAAAGTTATCGAGTTGGTTAAAAAGTTGTATGGGGAAGTTTATTTAGAACAAAATATCGATACCATCGGAGATTCAATAGCTACTCAAATCTGTAGCGACGGTATAGACTCTTTGGGCAATCTGAGTGTTGCCAATTTGATTGAGAGAATTTAGTTTTACCCTAAAGCAACATCTAAAATCATCATCACAGTAAAACCTGCCATGACTCCAATAGTTGCCAAGTGTGTTGCGTGGTGATCTCCTTGTTGACTTGCGGGCACTAACTCCTCAACAACAACGTATATCATTGCCCCTGCTGCAAAGGCTAAAGCGTAAGGTAAAATTGGTTTCATAACAACAACTAACAAAGCTCCTAAAACCCCAGCAATTGGTTCCACTATCCCACTAGCTTGTCCATACATAAAACTTTTAAAGCGGCTTAAACCTTCTCGACGTAAAGGAATTGAGACAGCTGCCCCTTCGGGAAAGTTTTGTATCCCTATTCCAATAGCTACAGCAATAGCGCCCATAATTGTCACCCCATCCATTCCATAAGCAACTGCTCCAAAAGCTACTCCAACTGCTAATCCTTCAGGGATGTTGTGTAGTGTAATTGCTAAAACTAATAGAATGCTCCTTCTTAAGGAGGTGGGAATACCTTCAGGCTTATCCCCCTCTTTAGAGTCAAAGTGGATGTGGGGAATTAGTTTATCGGCAAGCCATAAGAAAGCTCCTCCAGCGACAAAGCCAATAGCAGCTACTAAATAAGCTGGAATAGGGGAGATTTGTTCAGCTAACTCAATTGCAGGATCTAATAGCGACCAAAAAGAGGCTGC
The DNA here is from genome assembly GCA_050950065.1 of Sphaerochaetaceae bacterium. Classification (GTDB taxonomy): domain Bacteria; phylum Spirochaetota; class Spirochaetia; order Sphaerochaetales; family Sphaerochaetaceae; genus JBAYOE01. Next base: position 222,889 of record JBMNGX010000001.1, read on the forward strand.
TATCATAACTCCACTGGCAAAGCCTAACATCATGTTTAAGATGCTCATCTTAATCTCTTTGAAAAAGAAAACTAATGCCGCCCCTAAGGCCGTTAGTCCCCAAGTGCCTAAAGTTGTAATTAAAGCCATTAAAATTGGTCTAGTAGTTAAATACGCCATTGCTTTTACTCCATCCTTCGTAAGGTATTGAACTGTTTATGTTTACACGACTATTATAAGGAGAGGTTTTAATTATGGAAAGTTTATTTGAAGAAGTTAACATAGAAAAGTATAAAGAAATCCCAAATCCCTCTTTTATTAACCAAAAAAACCTAAAAACTTGGATTTGGGATGAAAGTGGCATTAAAGCTTTTGAACAAAAGAACGTTCCTTCTTATAAAGGGGAGGGGGTTTTATTATTTCCCTACTCGTTAAAAGTTGTTGATCACAAAGATCGCCATATTGCTACTGTTGCGTGTGAACAAATCGATTACCGAGAGTTAGCCTATTTAACCAAACAACCAATTACAGAACTTAAAGGGGATAGCAAAGGGTACCTCTCTCCTATAACAATTGTCCTTTTTATGGCTGATGAGAAAATGGAGTTAGAAGTTTACAATGGGAATTTAATTGACCAAGAAGTATTTCCCCATTTAGCTGAAATAGTTTCAGATCAGTTTGACTTGTTTGAAGAGAGTGTACGACAAGTTGAACAAGTTCCCACTAAATAGAGGGTGTGCTCCCTAACAGATAAATCAAACTCCTTTTGGTAATTTTCAATTAAAGGCTCTAACTTACAACTTCCTAAATCGATAAAGTTATGACACTTTTCACAATGAAACCAGTGGTGATGATTAGCAGAACCATCTTTGTTTTTAAGTTTTGTGTAGTAGCGTTGAGTCCCATGATCTTGGCAGTGAAGGACAAAAGAACTTAGGTAGTTGCGATTTTCTAAATATGTAAGAGCTCTGTAAACAGTTGCTAAATCACATTTCAAATCGATCTTCTCATAAACTTCGTTTGTACTAAGGGGGTAGGAGGAGCTTTGAATTACACCTAAAGTTGCTTTGCGAGCTTTTGTCATTGTACTTTTCTCCTCCTTTTTTTAACTGCAGCAAAAAGTGAAAACAGTAAAAAGATAACTCCAGCAATAACTACAACCATTGCCCCAACAGGTAAATCTGTTTTCCATCCAATAACTAGCCCTCCAACAGAGAATAAAGTTGCATAGATGTAAGCTAAGAGCATCATCATCCCCATGTTTTTAGAAGAAAAGCTGGCAGTTCCAGCAGGTAGAGTTAACATTGCAATTACCATCACAATTCCAACGTATGTTTGTAAAAGGACAATTGCCACTGCTGTGACACTCAAAGTAATCATAAAGACCACTGTTGGGGAGATTCCTTTAACTTGGGCAAACTCATCATCAAAGCTAGTTGATTCTATTTGGGGATAAAAGAGGAAGATTAGAACAATTAAAACAACATCTAAAATAGCCATTAAGATTAGATCTCCACTAGAGACCAAAAGGATATTTCCAAAAAGGTAGCTAGTTGGATCGGTATACCCTCTACTTTTAGCCATAAACAAAACACCCAAACTCATCCCAATTGCCCAAATAGCGTTAATAACAGTATCAATTCGTTGCTTGCCTTTCATTGAAACAAGTCCAATGGTAAAAGCTGCTAATAAAGCAAATATGATTGCCCCAGCCATTGGAGAGAAGTTGGGGATGATTTGATTGGAGGATAAATACAAAGCTAATCCAATTCCTCCTAAAACTGCATGACTTATAGCTCCAGCTAAAGAGGCAATTCTTTTAACTGTCACAATTGTCCCCAACAATCCAAATAAAACAGATGACAACAGAGCTGCCAAAAGGGCGTTACGTAAAAATGGCATTGAAGGATTAAATAAAGCTTCTAAAAAACTCATACGTGCCCTCCCACTTGGATACACTGATCACCGCTGATGTGTTCATCGTGAAGTACTTTAACAGCATCTCCTCCATAAATTGCACCAGGAATATCGTCAACTGGGGCAACTTTATGTTGAACAACTTTAGAACCCTGTTTTGAAGGCCCTTTTTGACCTAAACATAAAACTCTATCAGTTAAAGCAGTTACAAAACCTGTATCGTGGGTAACTATTAAAACAGTAGTTTTCCCTTTCACTCTCCCTAAAGCATCAAAAAGTCTTTTTTCACTATCAACATCCATGTTGGTTGTTGGCTCATCTAAAATTAACATTTTAGGGTTGGCACTTAAGGCACGGGCAACAAGGACTCTTCTTCTTTGTCCCCCACTAAGCATACTGTAAGGGCGTTTTGCTAAATGGCTTAACTCCATAACCTCTAAAACTTTTTTAGTCTCTTCAAGATCTGTTTGGTTGTAGCGCCTTTTAAAAGGTTTTAATCTACCCATCCTGACAACCTCTTCAACGCTAATTGGAAAACTTGGATCGTAAGAGGCGTGTTGAGGAACATAGCCAACGTTGGTTCTTCCTGTTTTAGGGTGAGAGCCATAAAGAGCAATGCTCCCCTTAGTGGGTGCAGAAAGGCCCAACAACAACCTTAAAATAGTTGTCTTGCCTGCTCCATTGGGACCTATTAAGGCAACAAACTCCCCTTGGTGTAAATGAAATGAGGCAGAATCTAAAACCTTGGTAGCCTCATAAGAGAAACTAACATTGTTAAAGTCTAAGATAATTGGATTTATAGGATGTTTCATTATAAAGTCTCCTTTAACAATGAGCTAATTTGCTCAATATTTTCAAACCAGTTGTAAGCTAAAGGATCAATTGGAATAACAGCTGCTCCAATAGCTTCAGCTACATTTTTAGCAGCACTTGTTGGAAACTGTGCTTGTACAAAAAGGGCTTTAACTTGCTCTTTCGTCGCCATCTCAATTAATGAACTCAAAGCTTTTGCAGTGGGCTCTTTGCCTCCCATCTCAATTGCTTTTTGTTCAATTTCAAACTCATCTAGTAGATAACCAAATGAGGGGTGGTAAACTAAAACTGAGGTTCCCCTTAAATTCTCTAATTCAACTTCCAACTTAGAAAAAAGAGAATCTATCTTATTTAAGTAGTTATCTAAATTAGC
>JBMNGX010000002.1:0-439526 GCA_050950065.1 Sphaerochaetaceae bacterium
GAATTTTACCCTGATTTCTTCTCGGTAGTAATTAAGGTCGTTCAAACACTCTTGAACTGTCTTTTCGCTTAACGATTTTTTTACATAAAGTAGGTTATCTAAAACAGGCTTTAACTCATCGCTAATTTCTAATGGAGCTTCAGTTTTAAAGACATTTGTATCTAAAACGTTGAGAAGTAAAACTGAATAGTAGGCAACCAAAGCTCTACCAGATTCACTGATGATTGTTGGGTGTTCAACATCTGATTCGTTACAAATGTTCATCACCTCTTCAATGACGTCAATACAATACTCAGCCATGGTGTAGTTGCGACTATTAGAGGTGTTAGAGCTACTTCCATCGTAATCGATAGCTAATCCTCCACCAATATCTAATAGTCCCATCTTAGCTCCCTCTTTAACTAAACCAACGTAGAAGCGGGCAGCTTCGGTAGCACCAACACGAATATCGTGGATATTTGGAATTTGGGAACCTAAGTGGTAATGAAGCAGTTGTAAGCAATCCAACATCCCCTCATTACGAAGTAGATCAATAGCATTAATAATTTGGGTAGTATTAAGGCCAAAAGCTGATCTTTCACCTCCACTGTCGGTCCAATGTCCACTGGCAATGGTGGAGGGTTTCATCCTAATTCCAATAATAGGTCTAACACCAAGTTCTTTAGAGCGCTCAATAATTAGAGCTGCCTCTTGGGGCATTTCAATCACCAAAACTGTTTGAATCCCTAACATCAACCCTTTTAAAGCTAAATCGATGTACTCCTCATCTTTGTAACCATTACACACAATGTAAGCTTCAGGGTCATCTAAGTAGGCTAAAGCTGCAATTAGTTCAGCTTTACTGCCTGTCTCTAGACCGTGGTGGTATTGTTTACCAAAGTGACAGATCTCTTCAATTACTTGTTGTTGTTGGTTAACTTTGATTGGATAAACCCCTTTATAAGAGCCTTTGTAACCAACATCTTTAATAGCAGCTCTAAAAGTTTCGTTAATGAATTTAATTCGATCATCTAAGATATCACTAAAGCGCAAAAGAACAGGCATCTTAAGACCCCGCTCTTGCAACCCTTGAGAAATCTCTAACAAACTAACTGCTGAACTTTTATTGTTGTTGCGTAGATTAACCTCTACTTCCCCTTTTCTATTAATATTGAAATAGCCACTTCCCCATTGATCTATTCTGTATAGGGAGGAAGAGCGCTCTACATCCCAAGTGTGTATATCTCTTTTAGCCATCACTTTTCCTTTTTCTAGTTGTTTTAAAATCGACCCATAGTACAGTAGAGAAAAAATTAAATCTACTACTATTTATAAATTATTTATCTTTTTTGTATGCAAGGAGATACTCTTTTAAGGCAACTGCCTGATTAAAGCGTTGTTCCTTTGAGGCATACAGTAGTGTAACCTTGTTGTTTTTCCCTATTTCCAAGATTTGATTAATCTCTTTCTCTTTAGAATTAAGTTCAGAATAATAAGACTTTTTAAACTCTTCCCACTTTGATTGATCATGGTTAAACCACTTACGTAGTTCATTGGAAGGACCCAACTCTTTTAACCAAAAGTCAGCTTTCAAACTCTCTTTAGAAATACCTTGTGGCCATAGACGATCTACTAAGATGCGAATGCCATCATCTGAGCTAATTTCGTCATAAGCTCTTTTTAAAAATATGTTCATACTTTGAAAATAGCTAATTATTAGAATTATGGAAGTAAAAATTGAACAATTCTTCAGTTGCTAATGAGATTTTTGTCACAGAGAAGTTTTCTTTTTTGGGGTAGATATAGTAAGTGTCATCCAAAGTTGATAAATCTACACAATCTCCTTTGCTTTTGTAGTTGTACTCAATGTGACAAGCGTACATCTCCAAAGGCTCTTTTTTCAAACTTATGGACCCAACTTCTAAAACAAATCCGTCCATAGAGTGTTTTAGTTTTCCCATCCCCAATGGAATATACCCTTTGGCATTTGGTAAAGCTTCAACATAAACATCACTTTCAAAGTGGTAAGTACCATTTTGAATCTCTTTAATTACATTTTGTTTTTGAAACTCATACCAATCGGGAATGTGGGGATACTCGGTAACTAAAGAGTCATCAGTAGCTTTAAGTTGTCCGTAGTAATCCATTTGCCACTCTTTATGACAACTTTTACAAAATATCTTATCAAACGAGGAGGCCATTTGGTATTCAGTTAGACAATTTGGACACTGATAAAGAACCTTCTCTAGTCCTTCTGCACGTTTAGGATAATCAATTACAACCTTATTGTCTAATTGCCACTTATACTCATCGTAATAAAAAGCCTCTTTAATTATTTGATTAACCTCTTTAGTTGAAAAATTCTTTAACTGTTGGGGTGTGAGTATTAAAGAGTAATCAGCTTCAATTCTACTTTTTCTTTTTTTAAGGTTCCAAACGGGTTGATTTAAGTAGTGACCATGCATATTCAGCATTACAACTGGAACGTTTAGCAACTTGGCAATTTTCCCTAACGAATCTGGTAGGGGAGCAGTTGTTCCAACTAAGGTGTAACGGGCCTCTGGATAGAGGGCTAAGACATCTTTGTTGTTTATAAGAACATGTTTAATTTGTCTAATTAGCTGAAGATCATTAATAAATTTTCTTTTACAAACTCCGCCAACTAACCTTAAAAGCCACTCTCTTTTTATAAAACCATCGATGGCAACAACGTAGTTAGCTTTGTGTGGGAAAAGAGCTGCTGTAGTAATTTTAAAGTCGATAAAAGCGTGGTGGGTACAAAGTAGTAAAAATGGAGGTTTTATCTCCTTCATATTAACTCTATTAATTTTATACTTACGGGCAATAATTTCAGGATAACTTAACAACCAAGTGATTGGGCGGAGGATATTTAATTGGCTGAATGCTTTAATTTTCATATTAAAGCGCTTAGCTTTAGCAAGCTTTTTAAAACCCTTATCCATAGCACCCTCCAGATATGTTATATCAATCTACCATCTAGGGGGAGTAAATACAATTAAATAAAAAACCCATCCAAATTAATGGATGGGTCCTAGCTCCCCCGGACGGACTTGAACCGCCGACAGGGTGGTTAACAGCCACCTGCTCTACCGACTGAGCTACAGGGGAATACTTAACAGCAATAGGAAGTCTAGCGAAAGCTTCACTTCATGTCAATATAGTTTTTGTCCTATTTTTGCTCGTTTAAACGATACACATCCCAAGTAGATTTTATAATAGTATCTAAATCACTATATTTAGCTTCCCATCCTAAAATTTCCTTAGCTTTAGATGAAGAGGCTATTAATTTAGCTGGATCTCCACTGCGACGCCCAACTATCTTTTGCTCAATAGGTTCGCCTGTTATTTTACGGGCACTTTCAATAATCTCTTTAACACTTAACCCATTTTCACTACCTAAGTTAACAATTAGAGATTGATCTTTCTCTATTAAATAATCGGCAGCTTTTAAATGGGCATCAGCTAAGTCTGTCACATGGATATAATCACGCACTCCAGTACCATCGTCAGTTGGATAATCATCACCAAAAATCTCAATATGGGATCTTTTACCTGTGGCAACTTCCATAACAACAGGAATTAGATTCGCTGGGTTGCGTTCCAGTCCAATCATTTTGCCTTCCACATCGTATCCTGCTGCATTAAAGTAGCGTAGTGAGACATACTTTAAATTTTTAAGTTTCTCAAACCACTTTAGATTCTCTTCAATTGCCAACTTTGTATAACCGTAGTAGTTCTCACAAACTGTTGGGTGATTCTCATCTATTGGTAAGTACTCAGGCTCTCCGTAAACAGCAGCAGAGGAGGAGAGGATAAAGTACTTAACATTGGCTTTGGTAGCCTCTGAAATTAGATTTAAAGTTCCACTGATATTGTTATAAGCATACTTTGCAGGGTTTTGCATCGACTCTCCTGCTGCTTTAAAAGCAGCTAGATGGACAACCACATCCCATTGCTCTTCAAATACATCTTTTAAATCATCAAGATTGTTAATTGAACCTTTGTAAAAGAGCGATCTTTTATCAACATTTTCACTTAGACCACTACTAAGGTCATCAAAAATACCAACAGTATCACCCCGTTCTAAAAACTTTAAAGCTACATGGGTCCCTATGTATCCAGCACCGCCACAAAGTAGTACTCTCATCACTTTCTCCTAACTCTAATTAAAACTCTTAATAATTGAACTAATTTCTTCTACCTTTTTATTAAGTAGCTCTTGAGTCTCTGCTTCAGCAACTAAGCGTAAATATGGTTCAGTATTTGATTTACGAACGTTGAACCACCAAGTGTCAAATTCAACTCTGTAACCATCAAAATTATAAACTACATTTGGATTTTCTTTTATAGCGTACTTGTTGTATAAAGCTTCCATAGCTTGATCTTTTTCATTTAAAACAAAGTTGATTTCACCACTGTTTGCATATTTAATGAATGAGTCCATAAACTCACTAATTGTCATCTTCTCATTTTTAAGATCACTAACTACTTGAAGAACCAACAAAGTAGCTAAAAAGCCCGAATCACAATAAGAAAAGTCTCTAAAGTAGTAGTGCCCTGCCAACTCCCCTCCAAAAATACCATCGATTTCTCTAAGTTTAATTTTAGCAAAGGCGTGTCCTACTTTCCATATTGTTATATTTGCACCGAGGGATTTTAAATACTCAGTAGTGGAGCGGCTTGTTCGAATATCAACTAAAACGTTACCTTGTTCTTTTTCTAAAAAGTATTTTCCAATTAAAGCTGTAACATAATCGGGCTGGATGAATTTTCCTTTATCATCAACAAACATCACCCGATCAGCATCTCCATCAAAGATTATTCCTAAATCACTGTTGTTTTTTAAAACAGCCTCAATTATATCTTTTTGGTTCTCTTCTAAGAGGGGGTTAGGCTCATGGGCAGGAAAAGTTCCATCAAATTGATCATATAAGTAGTGATGATTTTCCCCTAACAACTCTTTTGCCAAGAGGTTTGCCATCCCGTGTGATAAATCGATACTCAAATTTAAATTCTCTAAAGGTGTTGCAAACTCTTTTAAAAAGTTCAAATAACTCTCTTTAGCCTCTTTTTGAATTACCTTTCCTCTATTTTTAGCAACAACAATCTCATCGTTGTTAACCATTTTCTCTAAATCTAATAAACCAGAGTTTTGCCCAACAGGAAGACCTCCCTTTTGAGAAATCTTCATCCCATTGTAGATTGCTGCATTGTGACTTGCTGTAATTTGAACAGATGCTCCAACATCAAAAAATGTTGTTGCAAAGTAGACCATTGGAGTGGTTGCTAATCCAATATCCCACACATCAGCGCCACTATCATTTACCCCTTTGCTAAGGTTCTCAAAAATCTCATCACTTGAGACTCTAACATCTCGACCTACCACGACAACTTTACTATTTAGTAGTCTAGGTAAAAAGTAACCAACTTTATAGGCTAACTCTTTATCAAAATCTTTATTATAAACACCTCTAATATCGTAAGCTTTAAATGCGCTCACCTTTTGCCTCCTTAACGGCACCAATAAACTCTTTTGGGTTTATCAATTCAAAAAAGAGGGCCTTTCCATCTTCAAAAATTAGTTGGGTAACTAACTTGCTAAAAAAGCTTTTGTACCAAGGAAGTTTCCCACTTTGGACGATCTCTCTTTTTTGCTGAACAACATCAGTCGCATAAGATCTAGTAACTGTTGAGATATGAACTACCTTTTTTGGGTCAAAGCTCTCTTCTAATTTAACATAAGGGGTAGCTCTTTTACTTGAGGGGAGTGTTATACCTAAAATGGAGGGGACTCTTTCAAAGTCTTCAAAGTAAACAATCTCATTAATTTTGAAAATAAAAACGCCAAATTCTCTAACAACTTTGTCAGACGAACCAAACCAAGTAGCAAAAGTACGGTAGGTCATACTCCCTTCATATTTTCTCTCTAACTCTTCTATAAAGCGTTGTGATTCATTATCCATTTGGCCCCTCATACTATCTTTTTTTAACTCTATCATATATACTCCGCAGCAAAAAGGCAAACTTTTCGATGGATAAATACACACTTAAAGATTTTGGAAAACTACTTAAAAAGCACTCTTTAGAGGTGCGTCGCCTTCTTGATGGAAGTGATACTGATGTGATGAGAGTATATGATCGATTTTTGAGTGAAATAGAAGTTACCGTCGATTTATATGGCCCCTATGCACGAATCACCAACTATTCCAATAATGAGTTTAATAAAGAGGATCTAGAGGCAATTGTTGATGTTGTTCAAAGGATGTTGTACATCGAAGAGGGCAAGGTTGTTTATCACAATAGGTTAAAAAGAGAGAGCATTGAGCAACACACCCTTCAATCTGACGATTCATTGATTGTTAGTATTAAAGAGAGTGGTTTAACTTTTAAAGTTGATTTAACTAAAAGAGTTGATACAGGTCTTTTTTTAGATCAATTGTTAACTCGAAGAGCATTAAAAGATGTTAGTGCTAACTTAGATGTTCTTAACCTATTTTCTTACACAGGTTCTTTTAGTGTTTATGCAGCATCTGGGGGAGCTAAGAGTGTTACTAGTGTCGACTTATCGGCAACTTATACTAAATGGTGTGAAGATAACCTTAAAGCTAACAATTTTTTTGGTGATAATTATAAATGTATAAACCAAGATGCCTTTGAGTTTTTAAAAGAGGCCAATGCAAAGAAATTAAAATACGATTTTGTTGTATTTGATCCCCCTGCATTTTCTAACAGCAGAAAAACAACAACTACCTTTGATATTCAAAAAGATTACACAACTTATTTGAACCTTATCCATCCTTTATTAAATGAAGGGGGACAAACTTTGTTTATCTCAAATTTAAAAAACTTTAAGTTTAATAAGAGCGAGTTAAGTAACTACGAAGCTAAAGAGATAACCAAAGAAGTTTTACCTCCAGGCTTTAGTAAAAAGAAAAGTGGAGTTCGTAGTTGGATTTTAACTAAGATTTAAAAAACGCATTGGGTTTTCAGAAACAAACAAATCTACTGCCTCATCATCAAAATCACTATTTTCAAAAATTGAGAGGTAGTTAGAATAAGATTCAACCTTAGCTAAGTTAATCATAAAATCAGAGCCAAAAAGAGAGCGTTTTAAAACTCGCTCTTTATCATCATCTTTTAATTTGTTTATAAAACCATTTAAATTGTTGTAAAAAGAGATTTCTGTTCCACTGAAAGAGAAGTCTGCATAAACATTTTCATATTTAATCATCAGTTCAATAATTTTGTTAAACCAAGGATCTTCGGTGTAAGAGCGTTCAAAAACCTTTTTAATTGATGTCTTATATTGGCGTCCGTAGTGGGCAAAATCTATTTTTAAGGTGGGGTAGTGTTTTAAAACAATCTCCCAAGATTCAGGGTTGGTGTATTGTTGAGCTAACTTTGCACTTACTCCTCTAAAACCTTGATCGTCACAGTGGGTAATAATTGGAATGTTGTTCTCTTCACACCATTTGTAAATGAGATTAATTTTAGCAAGTTTTGATTTATCTGAAGGCCAAGGGTTTGTCCCCAATGGGGGGTACAATTTTATTCCCTTATAAAGATCCTTTTTGTTTTCATCTTGAGAGTTGTGATCCATATAGGTCTCAATTAACATCTCAATAAACTCTTGTGAGTGAATTTCTGGGTTAATTCCCAAGAATGGGAAAAACTCTAACAGCCCCTTGGGGTTGTGTGTGTAGTAGTTTTTTATCCCCCTAATGGTCTCATTGAGGTAACTAACGATCTTTTGTTGTTTTTCGATCGTGTAGTAAGCTTTATTTTCATCTTCATCAGAGACTCTTGAAAAATCGACAACTAAAGGGATAAGGGCAAACTTTTCATATGTTTTGGATCTGAAGTGAATTTTGTTATCTCTAAGGTAGGGTTCTTTGGGATAGGGGCCCTCTTTACGTTCATGATAATCACCTTTTAAATCCTCTTCCATTGTAGAGAAAATTTGGCCAATAGATTTTTCAAAGAGGCTAAACATATTTATTAGGGTTGTCAGGCCTTGTTGTTTTCTATTAGCTGGAGTTAATAGATAACCAGGAGAGAGTGCTCCACTGGTAACAAATTCACCAATACTATCAGCTATCCCATCCACAAAAGAGACAAAGTTGGGGTGGGTTAAGTTCATAGCGTGCATATGCGCATCGAAAAAATATTTTACCATGCGCTAAGTATACCAATAAGTTTGGGGGCGTCAATTAATAAACGCCCCCAATAACTCCTATTTCATTTTAGCAACTTTTTTTGACCATGAGTCACGCATAGTTACTGTTCTGTTAAAGACTAACTTATCAGAAGAGTGATCTTTACTGTCAGCTACAAAATACCCATTACGTAAGAATTGGTAGTATTGACCAACTTTAGCCTCTTTTAATGAGGGTTCAAGTTTTGCATCTTTGTTAATGATTAAAGAGTCTGGGTTTAAATCGTCTAAATAATCGCCAGTTTCTTGACCAGGAACTTCTGCTAAAAATAGTTTATCATAAAGTCTAATCTCAGCTTCAACAGCGTAGTCCTTGCTTACCCAGTGACTTGTTCCTCTAACTCTTCTCTTATCGGCAGTTCTACCCCCCTTTGATTCAGGGTCGTAAGTGCAATGAACTTCTACCACATTGCCATCCTCATCTTTAATTACATCATTGGCTGTGATGTAGTAGGCATGAGTTAATCTAATCTCATTTCCTAGGTATAGACGGTGGTACCCTTTAGGGGGATCTAAGCTAAAGTCCTCTTTCTCAATGTAAAGTTCACGAGTGAAAGGAACTTGTCTTGTACCAAAAGAGAGATCTTCGGGGTTGTTTACTGCATCTAAGTATTCAGTTTTACCCTCTGGATAGTTGGTAATTACAACCTTAAGGGGATCTAAAACAACCATTACCCTTTTTGCCCTTTTGTTTAAATCTTCACGAGCACAGAACTCTAACAAAGAGTAATCTACTAAAGATTCAACTTTAGCAACTCCAACACGACTAACAAAGTCGATTAGAGATTCAGGTGAGTAACCTCTTCTTCTAATTCCAACGATCGTTGGCATCCTTGGATCATCCCATCCATTGACGATTTTATCGTTTACTAACTTTAACAACCTTCTTTTGCTCATCATCATGTAACTAACATTCAGTCGAGCAAATTCAATTTGTCTTGGAGCGTGATCAATATCATCAATAGTTGTTGCCCAATCGTAAGCAGGACGGTGATCTTCAAACTCTAAAGTACAAAATGAGTGGGTAATTCCCTCAATAGCATCGCTTATGGGGTGAGTATAATCGTACATCGGGTAGATACACCACTTATTTCCCGTTCTTGGGTGTTCAGCAAACTTAACTCTGTACAAAGCAGGGTCTCGTAAGTTCATATTAGGAGAAGCCATATCTAACTTAGCTCTTAATACATACTTACCCTCTGGGTGTTTCCCTTGTCTCATCTCTTCAAAAAGACGTAAGTTCTCCTCAATTGGACGATCTCGATCAGGGCTATTTTTACCTGGGGTAGTTAAGGTTCCTCGGTACTCTTTAACTTGTTCAGGTGTTAACGAATCAACAAAGGCCAAATCATTTTTAATTAAATTAACTGCAATTTGGTAAAGTTGGTCGTAATAATCACTAGCGTGGTATAAATAATCACCCCAATCGTAGCCTAACCATTTAATATCTTCTTGGATTGCCTCAATGTACTCCATCTCCTCTTTTTCAGGGTTTGTGTCATCAAGACGTAGGTGGCATTTGCCGTTGTACTTTAAAGCAAGGCCAAAGTTTATCCAAATAGATTTTATGTGCCCTATGTGCAAATATCCATTGGGCTCGGGTGGAAAGCGGGTAACAATTTCACCATTGGGAACTCGATTGTTTGCTAAATCATCTTCTATGATTCGTTCTAGAAAGTTTAGAACTCTTTCGTCTCTCTTTTCAAGTTTTTCGTCCATTTTTATTCCTTTTCCCCTTCCAACGGGGGATTTAAAATTTCCTTATACTACCATAACAAATAGTATCAAGAAAAGCTCTGTTCATCAGATGACAAGAAAGGTGTAAAACTATACAATTAAAAAGATGAGAAACAGAGAAGATTCCTCCTTAGTAGTACAGCTTTTGCAGCTCTCTTTACCAATAATGATAAGTAACCTCTTACAAACCCTTTACAATATGGCTGACGCCTATTTTTTGGGTAAATTGGGAAAAGAGGCTATCAGTGCCCCCTCAATTACAATGAACATAAGCAACTTTATCATTGTCTTTGGGGCAGCTTTCTCTATCGCTGGAACAACTATGTTAAGTCAAGCTTATGGGGCAAACAAAGATAATCATAATAGATTAAACTTTCTAGCTTCTCAAATCTTCACAGTGAACACAATAATGGGAATTTTGGTGATGGTTGTTGGTTTTTTTCTAACAACTCCATTGTTAATTTTATTAAAAGTTCCTAGTGGATTAACTTTTGATTACACTTATCAATATATGAGTATCACCTTTTTAACGATGCCATTTTTATTTGGAGATTTTATTTTACGAGGTATTTTACAAGGGGTGGGAGACTCCATTACACCTTTGTATGTTCAAACCTTTGCTGTTTTATTAAACGTAGTGCTAGATCCAATCTTCATCTTTGGATTAGGTCCAATAAACGCAATGGGGGTCTCTGGAGCTGCTTGGGCTACCTTTATTGCAAGAATGCTTAGCTGTGGAATCTCTGTTTCTATCCTCTTTAGGGGCTTTAAAAAAGTTCAAGTTAGAAAAGAGTTCTTAAAACCAGATAAACCAACTCTCACAATGATGGGGAAAATTGGTCTTCCTGCAGCTTTTGGGCAGTCGGTCTCCTCATTAGGATTTGCCGTTATTCAACAAGTTGTTAACTCATTTGGTGCTGCAACTATTGCAGCATTTGGAATTGGGAATAGAATCCAAGCTCTTTTTAATATGCCAGCTCAAGGAATAAGCCAAGGAACTGCAGTTCTGGTTGGGAAAAACTTGGGCTCTAAAAATGACAACGATGCCCAAAAATCGGTGATGATAGCCTTACTAATTAGTGGTGTGTTTATCACTGTGGGGATGTCGTTAGTTGTAATTTTTGGCCCTAGTGTCATCAGGTTTTTTGTTGATGATAGCGAAGTAGTTGCCCAAGGGGTGGTTATGTTCCGCTACACAACTACTGGGGTAATTTTATTTGCTTTAATGACAGTTATCTTAGGAGCTTTCCAAGGTGGTGGGGTTACAAAGCCCATTATGTACTTAAATATCTTTAGGTTATGGGTATTGAGAGTCCCCCTCTCTTACTCTTTAGCCTACATTTTCAAATTAGGGCCAACTTCCATATGGGTTGCTATGTTAGTTAGTAACTTAGTAGTTGCCTTTTGGGGATTCATCCTCTTTTTAAAGGGTAAATGGAAGGTGAGTTTGCAATTTGATTAAAAGAGGGTAGACTTAAACAAAACTTAAAAGGGGTAGATAGTGAACTCAAGTTCTCCTATCAAACGTTCATCAGTATTAAAAACTTTTAAACTCATTGTCATTGGGATAATTATAATTGTCTTAGGTGTTGGGATTATTGTGTGGACCCGCTCTTTATATAAAAAAGAACAATACCAAAAAGAGAGAGAAGTTTTAGCAAAGATTTTAGAAAAACATGGTGAACTTGGTCTGCTTGAGAGAGCTGGAGTGGAAGTTAACGATATTTTTTATGGAGAGCAGGGGATAACAATCTTTTTAGATCAACCATCTGCTTTTCAATACAGCTCAGAAGAGATGCGTAATATCGCAATTTACGAAAAAGCAAATAAGAGTGTTGTCCACATAACTACTATCTCATCTGCATTAAATACCTTTTTAGAAATTTTACCTGTTCAAGGGACAGGGTCAGGAATAATACTTAGTGAAAGTGGCTACATTTTAACCAATGCTCACGTTGTTCGTGGGGCAAATCAACTCTCCATCTCACTACACGATGGTACTAGTTATGAGGGGCAGTTAATTGGTTTAGATGCAGAAAACGATTTAGCTGTTTTAAAAATAGATGTGCCACAAAGTGTTAAACTTCTACCAATAGAGTTAGGAAGTGCCAAAGATTTGAAAGTGGGACAAAAAGTTGTCACTATTGGAAATCCTTTTGGATACGATCGAACAATGACCAGTGGCACTGTTTCAGGTCTAGGTAGACCTGTAAAAATAGATAACAACACGATTATCAACGGGATGATTCAAACCGATGCAGCTATAAATCCTGGAAACTCTGGAGGACCTTTGTTAAACAGCTTGGGGCAGATGATTGGAATTGCTACTACAATCCACTCAACGACAGGTTCTTCTAGTGGAGTTGGCTTTGCTATCCCTGTTGATACAGCAATAGCTGTTATTCCAGATCTTTTAAAATATGGAAAAGTTGTTAGAGGGTGGTTGGATGTCACTTTAGTGCAACTAGATGCTGCAATAGTTAACTATGCAGAACTTCCTGTCGATAACGGTCTTTTAGTAAGTCAAGTTCGTAGTGGTGGCAAAGCAGAGAAAGGGGGTCTTAAAGGGGGCACTAAGCAGGTTCAATATGGTCAGTCCATTATCAATTTAGGTGGTGATATTATCACCAAAATAAATGGACAAAAAATAAGTGATTACACAGACTTGTTTAGCGCCTTAGTTGATACTAGACCTCAACAAACTGTTACTATTGAGGTGATTCGAAACAAAGAGACTAAAACTTTAAAAGTTGAACTTATTGAGCGTCCAGAGGGGTTACAATGGACAGTTCAATGATGAGAGGTCGCCCCTTTAAAGTATATGCTGATTATGAGCCAGCTGGGGACCAACAAGAAGCAATAGATTTACTAGTCACAGGAATAGAGTCAGGTTACGAAAGACAAACATTAAAAGGGGTTACCGGTAGTGGTAAAACCTACACAATGGCTAAGATTGTTGAGAGGGTACAAAAACCAACTTTGGTACTAAGCCATAATAAAACATTAGCAGCCCAACTCTTTAGAGAGTTTAAATCATTCTTCCCCGATAACGCTGTTGGATACTTTGTCTCAACATACGATTACTACCAACCAGAAGCTTATGTCCCTGGTAAAGACCTCTATATTGAAAAAGATGCCGATATCAACGATGAAATTGATCGTCTTCGTCTTTACGCCTCCTTTGCCCTTATGGAGCGTAGCGATGTAATAATTGTCGCCACCGTAAGCTCTATTTTTGGTTTAGGTTCTCCAGTTTCAGTTAGAGACATGGTTAAACATTTTACTGTTGGACAAAAGTTTGATCATAAAAGAGATTTAGAAGATCTAATTCGAATGCAGTATGAACGTAATGACATGGTCTTAGAAAGAGGGCGCTTTAGAGTTAGAGGAGATGTTATTGAAATCTTTCCCTCCTACTTAGAGATTGCTCTTAGAATTAGATTAAATTGGGATGAGATTGAGAAAATAGAGTGGTTTGAGATAGTTAGTGGTAAAATTGTTGAAGATACTAAATCGATGACCCTTTATCCAGCAAAACAGTTTGTAATGCCTCCTGAGCAAGTTAAAGCTGGTATTAAAAGAATAGAACAGGAGATGCACCAACAATACGACTTCTTTGTTAAAAGTGGTAAACCCTTAGAAGCTGAAAGAATTAAAACCAGAGTTGAGTACGATTTAGAAATGCTGCAGGAACTTGGTTATTGTTCAGGAATTGAGAACTACTCACGCCAATTGGGAAACAGAGCTGAAGGAGAATCTCCACCAGTTTTATTAAACTACTTTCCTAAAGGATTTTTAACTTTCATCGACGAATCTCACGTCACAATACCTCAAATTGGGGCTATGTATGAAGGAGATCGCTCTAGAAAGCTAAATCTAGTTAACTACGGTTTTAGACTCCCATCAGCACTTGATAACCGGCCTCTTAAATATGCTGAATTTGATAAAATAACTGGTCAAAGAGTTTATGTATCTGCAACTCCAGGAAATAGAGAGATTGAAGAGTCGGCTCAAATTGTTGAACAAATTATTAGACCAACAGGATTGTTAGACCCCTTAGTTGAAGTTAGACCTACCGAAGGACAAATAGAAGATCTTTATGGGGAGATTAAAAAGAACATTGCTAAAAAAGAGCGGGTTCTAATAACAACTTTAACTAAAAAGATGGCTGAAGATTTAACAGATTATTTATCTAATTTGAATCTTAAGGTGCGCTACTTACACTCTGAAGTTGAAACTATTGAGCGTGTTGAGCTCCTTAGAGATTTAAGGATGGGATCTTACGATGTTTTAGTTGGTATTAACCTTTTAAGAGAGGGATTAGATTTACCAGAAGTTTCTTTAATAGCAATTCTTGATGCCGATAAAATTGGCTTTTTGAGATCTGCCACCTCTTTAATTCAAACTATTGGAAGAGCTGCTAGAAACGTTGGTGGTAGGGTAATAATGTATGCAGATCGTGAAAGTGATGCAATGAAAGTGGCAATTGAAGAGACTGAAAGAAGAAGGGCCATTCAACAAAAATTTAACGAAGAGCACAATATCACCCCTAAAACTATTATTAAGTCGATTCAAGATATTATTACCAGAGAGAAAAAAGAGAAAGAGGATCTACAAAAAGGGGAGTTAGAACTCATTAAGAGCAAGTTTAACTTACTAATAGCCTCTGATCGTAAAAAGTATATAAAAGTTTTAGAAAAAGAGATGTTAGAGCATGCTAAGAACTTAGCATTCGAACAAGCTGCAATTCTACGCGATGAAATTGAAGCAATACAAAGTGGTCAGTTCAGCACCTGATTTACCACTTCTCGCTATAAAGAACCTTATCGATTGGACCTCTAACTATGAATGGGCGTTTAGTTCATTGTGTTTTCTAATGTATCTAAATATTGAACTAAAAGTTATTGTCCCATTATGACATTACAGGGCTAGTTTTCAACTCTCCACTAACTTGAGTTATAATACCTAGCAACATCTTCTTCCAATTTTCCACCTCTATGATCCCAACCTAAAGCTTCTAAAAAGAAGTAGGTGAAAAAACCATGTCTATGTTTGGATCCCCATAATAGGAGAAATTCCCCTCATAAGATTTTTTATCTGGGCTACTGGCAGCAATTACCAATAAATTTGGATTGTAATATTCATCAAAAAAATCATAAGAGGGGACATATTGGCCGCTGTAACAAGAATCTAAAATTAAAACTGCATGCCCTTTTTCAATGTTAGAGAACTTTTCTAATAAGGTCTTTACACTTAAAGGCTCGTACAAGTCATCTTCATTAGAAGTAGCAAGACGCTAAGTCCCCAACATAATCATACTCCATGTCCAGCATAGTAGAAAATGAAAAGATCATTTTCATTTAAATCTTAAGTTGTTTACCAATCTCAGTTAGTACATTGTTTACAGTTGGATATTTGGATCTTTTCATCAGGGGCAGGTGCCTTCTTGGTACATCTCAACAAATGAGGAGTCAGGAATATTAGGATTTAATTCTGCTAAAGCTTGTTTAAACTCTTTAGCATCCCTAATTGTTCCATCAAGACTTAATCTCAGATATCATGATCATAATCCAAAGCTACAAGCAAAACCTTTACATTGGGTTTTTGTGGCTTTTCCATTAATAGTTCACAAGAGCTTAGAACTACTATTAAAGTGATTATTAAGATTATTAAGAGGGTTTTCTTTTTACTCATGGTACTTTCCAACCCTCCATTTAATGCCAATGGTTGTGGCTACACTTACATACTCTTTTCTAATATCGACAGCTATTGGAACTATTAAGGCAAAATTCTTAGAGAACTTTAAAGAACCTTTTAAAGCAACTCTAGGAAAAGCGATCAATTCTAACGTTTGGGTGTAAATTTGTAGCATCAAAGAGCTGTTAAAAGAGAGGGCAAACAAATTGTTGATGTGGTATGTAAATTCAGCTGTAGGTCCAACTAAAATAAATGGGCGCCACCTTGTTAAATCGTATAAGAAAGAGTAGGTGGTGTAATAAGAACTTATTCCTAAGTCCACCTCGATATCTTTTGTGATTCCAATAATGGAAGAGACATTTAAACCAGCAGTTATGTGACTTCTAACTGGCAAAGTGTCGTTGTGTCCAGTAGCATGGAAATGAGCTGTATAAACCTGCTTCCCCACTAAGCGAAAATCCCCCCTTATTCATTATTTGCACTAACAGTGATAGTAAATATTAGTAACAACAAAGAGGAAATTAGTACAAAACGAAGAGCACCTTTAATCATAGTTATCCAAATATACTCCAAAAAGTGTTTAACGACATCTTTTAAATATACTTGTTTGTTAACTAGATTGCTTCTAAAAGAGGATAATGTCCTCAACTCTGACCGATAAACTCACTTTTTCAGATTTTGGTTTATAGGGGCAACGAGCTAAAATAGTGTGGTTCTTGTATTTACATTTAATTAAATAAGAATCTCCTGTATATTGATAAGAGTCAACAAGCACATCATCAAAAACAACACTCTTTTTAAAATCGGCAAATGGTAAAGTTAAATCATCTTGAACCACAACTTTTTCTGGTCTGAAAAATAATTGATCTTTTTCTTCTAACTCTATTTGTCCCTCTTCAATTATAGAGGCGGGTAAAAGAGTTCCATCTCCCATAAATTGAGCTACAAACAAAGAAGCAGGCTTATTGTAAATTACTTCAGGATAATCAAATTGAACAATCTTTCCCTCTTGCATCACAACAACACGATCGCTAATGGTAAGAGCTTCTTCTTGGTCGTGGGTTACATACAAAGTTGTAATACCAGTTGCCTGGTGAATATTTTTAATCTCTTGGCGTAGATGTTTACGCATCCTTGCATCTAAGGCACTTAAAGGTTCATCTAATAAAAGAAGTTGTGGTTCACTAGCAATAGCACGAGCTAATGCAACACGCTGACGCTCACCACCACTAAGAGAATTAATTTTTCTTTTTCCGTAACCAGTTAAGCCCACTAACGATAACATTTGATTTACTCGCTCTTTAATCTCTTTTCTTTTTATCTTTTTAAATCTTAAAGAGTAGGCAACGTTTTGTTGTACATTGAGGTGGGGGAACAAAGCATAATCTTGGAAGACCATTGCTATATTACGCTCCCAAACAGCTGTTGTGGTAATATCTTTATCATTTAATATAATTGAACCACTTTCGGTTGGAATGAGGCCTGTGATGAGTCTGTAGTGAAGTACTTTTACCACATCCTGAAGGTCCAATTATTGAAACTAGTTCTCCCTTAGCCACTTTTAAATCTAATGAGAGTTTAAACTCTGGATAATTAACCTCTATTTGTGAACAGACTAAACCCATTTGTTAATTACTCCTTTTTTTAGCTAATTCGGTTAAAAAGAATATTATGGCACATAGAACAATTAATACAGAGCCTAAAGCAGCAGCGCCAGCAAAGTTATAAGAACCAATTAAACGATACATCACAATTGGAATAGTGACCAATGATGAATCGGCTAACACTAGTGTTGCATTAATCTCCCCTAAAGAGATAGCAAAGGCAAAAGCACCCCCAGTAATTAAAGCAGATCTTAATAAAGGAAGTTCAACTAACCAAAAAGTGCGCGCTACATTTGCCCCTAGAGTGAAAGAGGCTTGTGAGTAGGTGAAAGAGACCTTTCTATACTCAGGTAGTATTGAACGTAAGATGAAAGGGGAAACTATTACTACATGGGCTAATATCACCAAGATCCTTGATCCAATATTGCCCAGTTGTAATCTACTGGCAATTAAATAGTACCCAAGACCAATAATTACTGAAGAGACTGCCATTGGTAACATAGCAAAAAGTTCAGTTGCTAAAGAGCCTTTAATTTTATCGTTACGCAGCTTTGCACTTAACATAGTTGTAAATATTAAACTAACAATGGTAGTTATTGCTGCAATAATTAAACTTAAAATAATAGCTGATAAGGCAACACCCATCATTGAAGAACTTGTTGACTCAATATTAAAAAGCTGTTTGTACCACCTTAAGGTGAAAGCTGTTTCACCACTACGACTTGGTGTGTAGGTAAAAGAGTTGTAGATGATTGCCCCCAATGGTCCTAAGACAAAAAAGGCGGCAAAGAGCGTATACAAAGCAACTCCAATTTTACCCCAAACTAGTTTTTAAACTCTTTTCTAAGTTCTTCTCATTAAGCAGTTCAATCTCCTCTTGGTGGGCAACTAAGCGTTGAGTCCAGATGTAGATTGCAACAATAATAAGAGTTAGAAAGATTGAAATTAAGCTAAAAGTTGCAGCTCCCTCTAAATCTAAACTCATTCGAGCTCTTCGATAAATTTCAACTTCCATTGTTGTAAATTTAGGTCCCCCTCCTAAAACAAGCAAAATTACAAAACTTGAAAAACAGAATAAAAAGATTAAAGTTGCTGCACTTAAAATTGGGGGAATAAGGCGAGGAAGGGTAACTGTTCTAAAAACACTTCTTTTTTTAGCCCCTAAAGTCATAGCTGCATGGTTGTAACTAATTGGCAATTGTTCCCAAAACGAGGAGATTAATCCTAAAGCAATTGGAAAGTTATAAAATGCGTGGGCTAAGATAACAGCACCGAAGGTATACAATATTTTTATTGGTCCCTCTTCTAAATTAAATAGTTTCATCAAAAGTTGATTTATTAGACCACTGTTTCCATAAAATATTACAAAGCCTAAAACAACTAAGATAGAGGGAAGAACAAAAGGGATTACGCTAATAGCTTTTATTAAACGCTTACCTTTAAAGCGGTAATTGGCAATGATGTAAGCACCTGGTAAGGCTATAAGGACAGAGACAACTGTACTTATAAAAGCTTGTAAGAAGGTGAATCTAACAACTCTCCAAGTGTATTCACTTTTTAATAAGGTTATAACTCGATCTAGTGTTAAAGAGCCCTCAGAGCCAATAAAGGCCTTGCTTAAGATAATTATTAAAGGGACAACCAGCAATAACAATAAAACTATTATTGCTGGTGTACTAAGAATCTTAAAAAAGGGGGAACTTTCTAAAACATAAGATCCACCTTTTCGAGTTGTTCTCATCTACTCATTACCTCTACCCACTCATTAAGCCACGTATCACGATGTTCTGCAATCATTTCACTAGGCAGATACAACTCTTTTTTAGCTACAGGGGCCCAATCAAATGCCTCAGGCAACTCAGTTTTAAGATTTACTGGATACATAACGTTAGCTATAGCAATATCGAGTTGTCCATCGGTTAATAGGTAATCGATAAACATTTGAGCTTGTTCAACTTTTTTAGAGCTCTTTAAAATTGCAGCACCCTCAATTACAGCTAAATTACCCTCATCAAAGACAACTGAACGAAACTGATCGTTATCTTCGTTGATAACGTGGTAGATGGGGCTAGTTGTATAACTTATTACCAAAGGGGCCTCCCCTTGAGTAAATAGGCCATACCCGCTGGACCAACTATCAGCAATAGTTAAGACGTTGGGTTTTATAGCTTCCCACCACTGTAGGTAGTTATCTTCCATAAACACTAATTGTCCATTGCAATAAGCCCATCCCAACACTGCTGGTACGTGGATCAATTAAAATTATTGAGCGTTTGTACTTTGGATCTAAAAGTTGTTCTAACGAAGTAGGGGGGTTACTAATCTTATTTGAATCGTAAACAAAGGCGTAAGTGCCAACGTTGTAAGGTAGCAGTGTTAACGATTTATCGAAGATGTGTTCCGAGTCAATATCCTTTAAAACAGGGGAATCGTAACTTTGAAATAAGTTAAACTTATTTGACTCATTTAGCTGTTCATTGGTTATTCCAACAACTACATCAGCACGTGGATTATTTTGCTCTAATGAGAGTTTATACAATAATTCACTTCCGTGCCCTGCTGAAATTAAATTAACCTTAATTCCAGTTTCCTCTTCAAAATCTTTAACTATTGTAGGTCCTGGACCCCATTCAGAGACGAATGAGTCGTAGGAGTAGACTGTGAGGGTGTTAGTATCAACACTCTCACTACTTCCTTTTGCAAATAAGGCAAATGGAAGTAAAACAACAGCCAGAAACAGTAAGATTGTGTGCTTTTTCAAAATAGCACCTCCATAAAAATAATTTCTGCCTGTGGGGATTTATTTAGATTAAAGAACTTCTCCCTTCGCTGGCATTACCCAGATCAGGTTCAACGGGTTTAATCTCAGGCCACAAAGTGACCACCCCAAGACCCTTTAAATCTATTACTATCTAAAAAAGTTGTCAACTTACCTGTTAAAAAGCTCTAATGAGCCAATACTAATCTCTCCTACAATCCCTTTTTGACCTAAGATTTTATCAGACCAAGATTCAACTTCACCACTTTTACCTGTAACAATTAAAACCTTAATAACTAAATTATCAGAGACATGGGTTTGTAGGTTTGTGACAATTTTTAAAGAGGGGTACTCTTTGATAGGGTTGCGATCTAGTTTTGTTTTATAATCAAATAGAACAGAGATAGTAGCAACAACATTGCTATTTGGATCTTTACTTTGTTCTAGTGCCAGACGATCTCTAACTAAGGAGCGGATAGTCTCTGACCTATTTGGCCAATGGCGTTTTTCAGTTAATTCATCTAACTGCTTTACCAATTCGCTCTCCATAGAGACCCCAAAACGAATCAATTTACCCATACTCTCCTCCTGATAACTACAATAACCTTACAACTCAATTTGATTGATAACAACCTCTTTAGTAGTTACTATGAAGTTATGGAGAAGTTGTTTTCTATCAAACAAGCTCAAGAAATTGATTTAGCTACCCAAAAAGATTACTTAGTAGATCCTTTAGTCTTAATGGAGCAAGCTGGATTAAAATGTTATCTCAATTTAAAAGAGTTTAAAGACCTTAGTAAAGAGAAAACCCTTTTTATTGGAGGGGGCGGCAATAACGGAGGTGATATCCTTGTAATGGCTCGTGAAGCCTACTTAGAAGGGTATAAAGATATCAATGTTGTCATTGTGGCCTCTAAATTTAGCGATAGCTGTTTACGCCAGTTAAACATCTTAAAGAAATTTAATGTTGAAGTAACTGTTTCTGAAACTATAAATGAAAAGATTACTACCTTAATAAATAGTTCAACTTTAATAGTTGAAGGTCTTAGTGGAACAGGTCTAAAAGGGGAGGTGAGAGAACCTTTAGCCTCTTTAATTAATCTTAATTAACTCTAGTAACTCTTTTGTTGTCAGTATCGATCTTCCTTCAGGTTCAGAAGATCTTACTGTAAAAGCAAATCTAACGATAACTATAGGAGTAAAAAAAGCGATTGCTTATAATCCTTTAACAAACCACTATTGGGGAGATATCCACTTAGTAAAAATTCCTTTTGCCCCTATTTTAATAGAACAGCAAAAAGAGGTGGCAACACTTTATGGTGAAGATGATTTAGAGCTTTTTAAATTTGAACCAAATGTTTATAAAAATAAAAAAGGGCACCTTGCTTTGTTTGGAGGAAGTAAAAACTACTTAGGGGCTGTTAGATTGGCATCTAAAAGTGCTTTCCACTCTCGAGTAGGCTTAGTCACTCTTTTTAGTGATCAACAAATAGTCTCTTCTTTTAGCGATCAAAGCCCCTCAACTATTATTCATCCCCTAAAAGAAAATGAGGTAGTTGAGTTTACTGAATTAACTAAATACCAAGCGATAGCTTGTGGAATGGGGTGGGGAGAGAAAAAAGAAGAACAACTACTACAACTATTAAAAACCGACCTACCAATAATTATTGACGCTGATGGGATAACCTCTTTATTAAATCTCCACTTAGAAAAAAGAGTAGATTTACAAAAAAGGGGGAAACTAATTTTAACACCCCATGCGGGTGAATTTAATAAGATCTTAAAGCTTTTAGGCTATTGATAATCATGGATGAGAGTTTTGAAGAGTTTA
Organism: Sphaerochaetaceae bacterium; assembly: GCA_050950065.1. Taxonomy (GTDB): domain Bacteria; phylum Spirochaetota; class Spirochaetia; order Sphaerochaetales; family Sphaerochaetaceae; genus JBAYOE01. The sequence goes on from JBMNGX010000002.1 coordinate 21,843, forward strand.
GTTGAAAAGCTAACTAAAGTAGCTAAAGAGTTAAATGCAACAGTTGTTTATAAAAGTAGCGTCGTTTGGATAAGTGAACCTGATGGAACTTGTAGCACAGTAGAGGGGAAAAATGATGCATTAGGAGTTGCTGGTAGTGGTGATGTTCTCAGTGGAATCATTGGGTCTCTATTGGCACAAGGCTATTCAACTTATTTAGCTGCCCTTTATGGGAACTTGATTCACCAAAAAGGGGGAAAGGTAGCTAAAGATGATTTAGGCTATTTTGATTCAGATGATTTAATAACATATATTGGCAAAGTATGCCGCAAAGCACAGAGGTAGTAAAAGTGTATCAAATCTACTTGTTAACAATTTTTTACATCTATTTAGGAGCTGCTCTTATTGTTAGTAGATCACTATGGGGGGCGTTACCTGATTTTACTAAGGTGGAAAAACTTTGTAACAACAAAAGGGGTAAACTCATTTATCCTCTTTGTAGTTGGCTTACTTTTAGCAGTTGTTAAAATATTTTTCCCAATAAAACCAGGACCCCCACTATTGGGGGACCTTTTTGTTGTTTTTGGTCTATTTAGTTAGTTCATTGTACAATCTGACACTCTTTGTAAGACGAAAAATGTCAGATAAAAAGCCGGTTAAAATAAAAGCAGAGGCTATCCATAAAACTGGCTCACTTATTGAGAACCACAAAAAGAACTTAGGCCTTTTATTGGTGGTTATAGCCTCACTTCACTTTTTATTTCCTACGGCAATACTCCTTTAGAGAATTGTTCCGTGAGGAATAATTGCATTTTTATGGATGACGATTATTCCATCGTGAATTGAGTAGTTTGAATAATCTCCATCAATTCTTTCAATATCATCTATACCGATACGACACCCATCACCAATGCGGGCATTTTGATCAATGATTGCCCTTCTAATGATCGTAGCACGTCCAATTCCAATGTTGGGGATGTTGCGCCTAGCATTCTCTGTCTTCTCTTCAACAGTTTCGTAGTAACTTGCCCCCATACAATAAACCCCATCCAGTGAGGCACCCGATTCAATTAAAGTTCTAACTCCAATGATTGAGTTAACGATATAGGCATTTGTGATAATTGATCCTTCACTAGTTAAAGAGGTGCTAATGTTACAAAAGTTCACCTTAGTAGCAGGTAAGTGGCGTCTGTGGGTATAAATTGGCATCTCTTCGTTGTAAAAATCGAAAGCAGGGGTTACAGATGAGAGATCTAAGTTTGTATCGTAGAATGCCTTAATTGTTCCAATATCTTCCCAGAACCCGTCAAACAAGTATGCTGCTACTTTTTGATTTTTAATTGCTTCAGGAATAACCTCTTTACCAAAGTCGGTTGAATCGTTGCCTTCTAGCATTTGGTGCATCGCTTCAGCATCAAAGATATAAATCCCCATTGAGGCTAAATACTCATTACTATCGTTAGGAAGTTGTCCTAAGCTATTTTTGAGCAGTTTAGTTGGGATGCGATACTCACTAATATCTAAATCTGGAGCAGGTTTTTCATAGAACTTCTTAATAATTCCATTATCATCAGCGCCAATTATTCCTAGCCCTGTAGCTTGCTCTCTACTGATTGTTTTTGCAGCTACTGTTAAAACGGCTCCACTTTCAATGTGAGTTTTTAACATCTTCCGATAATCCATTCTGTAAAGTTGATCACCCGATAATATGATGTAGTAATTTGCATTTTGATCGGCAAAGTGTTTTAAATTCTTACGAACAGCATCAGCAGTACCTTGGTACCAGTCGTTGCTGTGGTAAGTTTGTTCGGCCGCTAGAATCTCAACAAACCCATATGAGAAGGTATCAAATATGTAGGTGTTGGAGATGTGGTTGTGCAGTGAAGCTGAATTAAACTGAGTCAAAATGTAAATTTGTTTAAAACCACTGTTAATACAGTTTGAAATGGGGATGTCGACAAGACGATACTTCCCAGCAAAAGGGACAGCAGGTTTAGACCTATCTTTAGTTAATGGATAAAGTCTTGTCCCTTTGCCTCCCCCTAAGACGATAGCAATTGTTCTTTTTTTTGGCATAATCATCACCCCTCTAAAATTTTCTCAAAGCTTTTAATATACTCTTGCGCCGAATGCTCCCAAGAAAAATCTTGCTCCATAGCCCTTATACGAACTTCTTCAAGCAACTTCTTATCTTCGTAATAGAGCTTCAGAGCCCTCTCTATTGTACCATAGATTGTGGCACTACTCATCTCATCAAATAAAAATCCTGTCCCATTAGAGTTGTCAACATCAATAATTGAATCGGCAAGGCCCCGGTTCTGTGGGCAATTGGAAGTGTTGCATACCGTAAAGAGTACATTTGGTTTAATCCACACGGCTCATAACGACTTGGCATTAAGAAGAAATCACTTCCTGCTTCCACTAAGTGGGCAGCTTCGTTATCGAAGATGAAATTGACTGAAAGATTTTTGTGTAGTTGTGCTAAATTGGCTAACTTTTCTTCTAAGGCACTATCACCAGTTCCAACTATAACAATTTGAACATCCATATCTGAAAGAATTTGTTCTAATAAACAGGGAGTGCCTTGGCACAATTCAACAAACCCTTTTTGTTCAGCAATGCGACTTATCATCCCAATTAAGGCAATATCTTCATTCACTTCTAAGGCAAACTTGCTTTGAAGCTCTTTTTTTAACAAAGCCTTATTAGATAAATCATTTTTACTGTAGTGGTGTTTTAATAATTGATCTGTTTCAGGATTCCACTCATCAATATCAATTCCATTTAATATTCCAACTAAATGTTCAGATCTGGATTTTAATAAATAATCTAAATTATTCCAAACTTGGCAGTTTGAATCTCTTTGGCATAAGTGGGGCTAACAGTTGTTATTAAGTCGGCTTGTTCGAGTGCAGCTTTTAACATGTTAACTCTCTTATTAACTCCAAAGCCAATAAAATCGCCTTCACTAAAAGGAAGGTCTGCTAAAAGAGTATCGAGACGAACAAATTCACCTTGGTAGGCAAGGTTGTGGATTGTGAAAACTGTTTTAGTTTTATTAAAGAACTTAGAGTTATCATTTTTAACTAAAGCTGGTAAAAAGCCTGTAGTCCAGTCATGAGCATGAACTATTCTAGGTGCCCATTTAAGAGCCTTACAAAGCTCTAAGGCAGCTTTAGAGATCAAAGTGTATCTAAGAAGATTGTCGGGGTAGGGGGTAAATGAAGTTTGCCCATAAAGACCTTCTCTACTGTTAAACCATTTATGTCAATTAAGTAGATTTTAACTTTATTAACACTTTTTTCTAAAACTTTTACCACTTCAACTTTGTTGGCCAACTTTACCTCAATTTCTAAGTCCATTTCAGTAAAAGTTGAATGATCAGTTAGCTTATAATTGGGTAAAACCAACCTCACATCGTGATCCAATTGGGCCAAAGCAGTCGACAATGAAGATGTAACATCAGCTAGTCCCCCCGATTTAGAGTAGGGAACTGCTTCACTTGAGACCATTAATATTTCCATGTAGTTATTAGACCATTATAAGTAAAGTGGCGTCAAGGAATATTTATAAAAGAGGGGCTGTAACAGCCCCCTAGAAGTAGTTAAACGTATGCTTGACCCTTTAATTCGTCAATGTATTCACTTGCAGCGTGGGCTGCAATTGCTCCATCGCTAGCAGAGGTGACAATTTGTCTAAATGGGGTGTTTCTAACATCACCTACAGCAAATAGACCTGGAATATTAGTTGCCATTTTTTCGTTAGTGATTATATAACCAGACTCATCAGTTTTTGCAAAGGAAACTAATGAAGTTCTTGGATCAGAACCAATGAAAATAAAGACAGCATCAAAATCTTCATCGTAAGTTTTATTTTTCTCAAGATCGTGTAATGTAACTTTTAAAATTTTGTTCCCATCGCCTTTAATCTCTTTGGCAATGTGTGAAAATCTTGTTTCAACATTTTCGTTGTGTTCAACCATTGAGGCGATACTCTTTTGAGCTCTAAAGCGCTCTTTACGGTGAATAATAACAACATCCTCAGTGAGTTTAGAGAGGAACAAAGACTCGCCACAAGCGGCATCGCCACCACCAATAACTAAAATCTTTCTCCCTTTGAAAAAAGGACCATCACAAGTGGCACAATAAGAGACTCCTTTACCTTGGTATTCAACTTCTCCAGGAATTCCTAACTCTCTTCTTTTAGCTCCAGTGGCTACAATAACTGCAGGAGCAGTGTATATGCCATCTTCAGTTTCTATGGTAAAAGAGCCATCGTCGTTTCTTTGCACATTGCCGACAGAACCGTAGTGGATTTTAGCTCCAAATTGTTCTGCTTGGCGGGCAAACTTATCTGAAAGTTCAAAACCACTAATTGGGGTCTCAAAGCCGGGGTAGTTCTCTAAATCATCTACGTTTAAAATGGTTCCACCTGGAGCCATCTCCTCAAAAACGTGTGCATCTAGGTTCGCTCTAGCTGCATATTGTGCTGCTGAAAGACCAGCAACTCCCCCTCCTACGATAATGATATCAACATTTTTCTCTTTATTACTCATTTTAAACCTCTTGGAGTATTAATTATTATTTGCTTTCTCTAAAGATAACTCAGCATCACTTTTTCGAACATAGGTTGGGCCAACACCAAGTGGGTCTCCTCCTTGCTCTAAAAACAAATTTTTACCCAATTCTATCATCGATTGCCCATAAGAGCCCATATGTGTGGGATCTAGTAGCAATTTTATGTTTAAGTTTCTAGATGTGACTTCATCACAAAGCTTCTTAAAAGCTTGTTGTGCATCATAACCAGTTACCACTACCTCTTTGTAATTTACTAAAAAATCAACTATTTGACCAATTGTTAAATCGCTATCTTCACTAAGGCGTTTCCCATTTATAAATAGGGCGTTGTAGTAGCGCTCTTTTTTTCCATCTAAAACAGATAAGATTACTTGGTTAGTTTCACTTAGAGGGTATTGGTAAATTTCCATGCTACTTAATGAGATAAAAGGTTTAGAAGAGGCAACAGCAATTCCTTTGGCTGCAGCCATCCCAACTCTTAGACCAGTAAATGAACCTGGTCCTTTTGAACAAACTATTAAATCGAGATCTTTAAAGCTAAGATTAACACTCTCTAAAGAGCTTTTTAATTGATTTACAAGTTGCTCACTGAAATTGCGTCCAATAGTGTAAGTTAGATTGTAGTACTTTTTATCAGATTCAATGGCGATGGATAAAACATCGCTAGAAGTATCGAAAGCTAAAACATTCATAAGGTTAGCCCCTCAATCTCAATTTGGCGGTTGTTTGATTGATCAACTTCGATAGTTACTCTAATCCTTTTGGAGTAGGGTAGCTCATCTATTTTCTCTCCCCACTCAATTACAGTTAATCCATCCAAATAAAAAAGCTCTTCTCCACCAAGAGAATCAAACTCCTCTATTGAGTCTATCCGATATAAATCGAGATGTCGAAGTTCTTTAGTTCCACTGTATTCTTGAAATAGTGTGAAAGAGGGGCTCACTATTGGCTCTTTTATCTCTAAGGCTTTAGCAATCCCTTTAGTTATAACAGTCTTACCCGATCCTAAAGGGCCACTTAAGATGATTAAACTCTTATTAGGTGCTTTAAGACCCAATTTAAAACCAAGTTCAATGGCCTCTTTTTCACTTTTTATTTCTATTTTTAATTTATTATCAGAGTTCAATAAGATCTTCATCCTCTTCATAACCAATTCGTTAGCTAGTTCCTCTTTTAAATGAATTATTGCTGGGTCATTTTTATCAATCTCTAAAGCGCGCTCTAATAGTTCGCTTGCTTCATCATATAACTCATCTTGTAAGTTTAAAAAGGCTAGGTTGCTTAGAAGTTTTACATTATCCTCTTCTAGTTCTAAGGCAATTGTTAAGTACTCTTTAGCTAGATCTCTTTGATCCATCTCTAAAGCACAAATGGAAAGCTCATTGTAGATATCTGCATTTTTCTCTCCTAGTTCCAAACACTTTAAGAATGCTTCACGAGCTTCTTCGTAACTTTCTAAGCGCCTTAGGGCCCACCCTTTAATAAAATAGCCAGACCATACTTTAGGATTTGTCTCAATGTAAGAGTTGACTAGCTTTAGTGCTTGTTGTTCATTACCCAGTTGCATCTCATCAAAAGCAGCATTTAGTGTTTGATCACTTTCAACTTTATGCTCTAAATTGGCAAACTCTTTTTCAATCAAATCTCTTTTATCTGATTTAGGGGCAAGTTTTAAATAGCTTTGAAGATAATCGTAAGCAACTTCTAAGTTTTGTAAGTATAGATGTAATAATCCAATCTCACTTAATAAAAGTTCTGAGAGGGGGTTGGCCTCTAAGCCTCTATTTAAAACCCCAATTTGGTTGGTGATAGCCTCTTCAAATTTCTCTTCAAGGCCCTCTTTTTCAGCCTCTTTAGCTTGTTGAGCAAAGATAACTGCTAAATTGACAAATATTTCTGGAATGTTTGAATTAAGGTAGCTAGCTGCTAAAAATAGCTCTTTTGCAAACTCTAACTCCCCATTATTGGCTTTGGCAATTGCTCCTAGTTGCAATTCATGAACAATGTCTGGTTGCATTGCTAATAATAAAGAGCGGTAATATTCAGAGTTCTCATTTTCTGGTTGGTGGGCAACAACCCTTATTAACCCTGCTGCAATCATCTCAACTTTAATGCCAGAGTCCCAATCCACATCCCCAATTCCATCTGGTAGTTGTACTGGTAGTGGTATTTCAGGTTTTAAATCAAAGGTATTTTCATCAATTTTGATGGCATCAGCAATATTAATAAAAACTATATCTTGTAACTTTTCTTTATTTTCCATGATTGGATTAATCCTATTAGTGTAAAAAAAGCCTACGGTGTCGCTTAGAGGGTCTCTTGAACCTGTGGTTCAAGTGGGCAACTAGGTGCTGAGCATTCTGTACCTTAGAAAGGACCGAAGTCCCCAGGAGCAATTCAACTCAGCTATACCGAATCCCATGAATGTTGTTTGAGCCAAGAGAATGTGCTCTTCGCAAACACCGTAGGTTCATCATTTTCTACCTTGATGGTAGCATACTCAGTAAAAAAACGGAACCGTTTGGGGTTCCGTCTAATTTTTTAAAAGATTATCTAAGGGTTTAAGTCGTCCAGAGTAACCTCATCGATAGCCACTCCACCACCAGCAGTGAATTGATCCGCTACAGCAAGATCTTCAGCCATAGTACCCATTAAATCAATCTCATCAAGGCCCTCAATAGAACCAAGAGTATCAAGAGCTTTAGTAACAGACTCTTCAATGATTTTTTGGTCGGCACTGTAACTATCTGCATAGTTTTGAAGTTCAGTATTGTGCACTGTGAGTACACTAACTTCCTCTTCCAATTCTACAATCCTATTCTCTAGTTTTCGAATTAGTAAAGCAGCCTTTATTATTCTCTGTTCCAATAGTTGGACTTTATCGAGAGTAGTCACTCCTACACCTCCTTAAAACATAACCTAATTCAACACTGTCTTAACTTGGTCAACAAGTTTAGAAAATGCTACCTTATCCTCAATAGCCATGTTGGAAAGTGATTTTCGGTTAATTTCAATATTGGCTAATTTAAGGCCGTGCATAAATTGGGAGTAGTTGAGCCCCTCTTCTCTAACGGCAGCAGAAATTCTGCTAATATCCAAAGAGCTCTAAAATCCCTTTTTCTTTCTTCTGCGGTCACGATAAGCATATTGTCCAGCTTTTGTAACTGCATCTTTTGCGATACGGTAGTTAGTTGATCTACGTCCCCAGTATCCTTTAGCTTGATCGAGAATTTTCTCTTCTGCGATCTTTGTGTTTTGTTCCATCTACTGCTCTAGGCATAACTCATTCTCCTCTTAAAACTCGTAGGGAAGTAGTGTTTTGATTTTTTTTGACTTCCGCTTCACTTAGAACTCCAGCTTTACGCAAGTTTCTCTTCCGTTTAGAGCTCTTTTTAGTAAGAATGTGTCTAAGGCCCTGTTTCTTGTATAGAACCTTGCCAGTGGCGGTTACTTTGTACCGCTTAGCAGCAGACTTTCTTGTTTTCATCTTTGGCATAATAAAACCTCTTTTGCGCTTTCAAGGAACAAGAAATCCTTGTAGCAGCTTTTTATTTTAACCCATACAGGATTATTACTTTTTTTGTTTGGCGGGTGATACTATCATACTCATCATCCGCCCTTCCATCATTGCTTGGCGATCTAAATTGAAAGCAACCTCTTTCTCTTCCAAGATACCTAAAATAGTATCTAAGACAACTTTACCTAAATTGGTGTGGGCTAATTCTCTTCCTCTAAATCTGACTGAAACTTTTACTTTGTTTCCCTCTTTTAGAAATTCAGCAATAGCCTTTGTTTTGAACTCCATATCGTGGCGCTCAATTTTAGGTTGCATTCTAATCTCTTTTAGCTTTACAACACTCTGATTTTTCTTTGCTTCACGGTTCCTTTTTTGTTGTTCATAACGATACTTACCATAATCTAGAACCTTACATACTGGAGGGTTAGCGTTGGGGGAGACCTCTACTAAATCAAGGCCTGCTTCTTCAGCTATCTCTATAGCTTCATTAACACCCATCACTCCTCTTTGTTGCCCTTCAGCGTCAATAACTAGAATCTCCCGTGCACGTATTTGTCGGTTGATTCTTAAATCTTTCGTAGCCAATCGTTCTCCTTGTCTCTTTCGAAACTGCTATGATGGAAATTTGCAAGGTTAAACCTTACTGTAACAAACTATAGCATAAGGCCCCTAAATGCGTCAAAGGGGGCCTTGCTAATTTAATTACTAATATTAAGCTTTGTTTGCAGAACCAAGAACATTCTCATTCTTGTGCATGTACATCTCTTTTAGAGCAGACCTAGCTGGTCCTAAGTACTTGCGTGGATCAAACTCTGCAGGGTTGTCGTTCATAGTCTTTCTAATCATAGCAGTCATAGCTAATCTTCCATCACTATCGATGTTAACTTTACATACCGCAGATTTGGCAGCTATTCTTAGTTGCTCTTCAGGAATTCCAACTGAATCTTTTAGTGCTCCACCGTTGGAGTTAATAATTTTTACATACTCTTGAGGTACAGATGATGCTCCGTGTAAAACAATTGGGAAACCTGGAAGCTTTTTCTCAATCTCCTCTAAGATATCAAATCTTAGTGGGGGAGGAATTAAAATTCCCTCTTCATTGAGTGTACATTGTTCAGGCTTAAATTTGTTAGCACCGTGGCTAGTACCAATTGAGATAGCTAATGAGTCAACGCCAGTTCTTTCAACAAAGTCGATAACCTCTTCAGGCTCGGTGTATGTTGAATGTTCAGCTACAACGTCATCTTCAATTCCAGCTAAAACTCCAAGCTCACCTTCAACGGTTACATCAAATTGTTTTGCATAATCAACAACTTGTTTAGTAAGGGCAACGTTTTCTTCGTAAGGAAGGTGTGAACCATCAATCATAACTGAAGAGAATCCGCTGTCGATACACTCTTTACAGGTTTGGAAAGAGTCACCGTGGTCCAAGTGTAAGGCAATTGGGATTTCGTATCCAAGTTCCTTAGCATAGGCTCCAGCACCTTTAGCCATAGCCTGTAATAAGTTTATGTTAGCATAATCGCGAGCCCCTCTCGATACTTGTAAAATAACGGGAGAACGGGTCTCAACGCAGGCTTGAATTATTGCTTGTAGCTGCTCCATGTTGTTAAAGTTGTAAGCAGGAATAGCGTAGCCACCTTTAAAGGCTTTAGCAAACATCTCTCTGGTATTAACCAAACCAAGTTCTTTGTAGGAAACCATACCGATTTCACTCCTTATAATTTAATCTTAGTTACACTTTAAATTTAGCCCTTTTAGAGTGTGTTGGTCAACCGTTGCCCTTTTTTAACACCAATTTATAACTTCAGCTTTTGATTAGAGTTAGCCAATTATTTTTTATTTTATTGACAAAATTATCAAACTCAATATCGACTATTTTTGCCCCTTGGCGATATATCAGTTCAACATTGTTTGGGGTGTTAACTTTCCCTCGATAAGGTTCAGGGGAGAGATAAGGACTATCTGTTTCAAACAAAAGACGATCTGTTGGAGTATATTTTACTAACTCTCTAAGCCAATCATTTTTTTTATAGGTGATAGGGCCCGCAAATGAGATATAAAAGTTACTATCCAAAGCTTGCTTTAACAACTCTTTCTCTCCCAAATAACAGTGCATAATCCCGCTGTTATTAAAAGCATTGCTCTTTAAAACTTCGCCCATCTTTTTATCAGCATCACGAGAGTGGATAATAATTGGTTTGCCCATCTCGTCAGCTAAATCTATTTGTTGTTGAAACAAATCGACTTGTTGCTCTACTGTTCCATAATTCCAATAAAAGTCCAGGCCAATTTCTCCAATGAAATCAAAGTTGTGTTTTTTTATAAAAGAGGCAAAAGAGGCAACTTTTACATCAAGTTCAACCCCCCAAGGCCCAATTCCTGTAGCCACTTTTATATTCTTATAATCTTTAAGTAATTCGTTACGAGTGGGTAAATCATCGACACTTGTTCCAATGTCAATTCCCCCAAAAAGATTAAAATTATCTAAGAAATTTTTAATATCGACACCCTTAGCAGCCATAGCTACTAGGTGAAAATGGGAATCAATCAAATTATTCATTTAGTAAGTGTAATGATTTAGGTGCTGATTTAGCAAGGGGATAAAATAGGGTCTAAAAAATTAGACCCTAAAACATTTACTTCAAAAACTATTTCTCTTTTTTGAAACACATAAACCAGTCGAGACAGTAGATATCTTTATCTTTGCTCTCCATTCTCTCTTTAGCTGTTCCACATGAACCTGGAGTTGGGACGATTGTATCATCACCTGGTCTCCAATCTGCTGGGGTTGCTACGTTGTCTTTATCTGCTTTTTGTAAAGCTAAGATAATTCTCTTAATTTCATCAAAGTTTCTTCCCATTGAAAGAGGGTAGTATAAGATAGTTCTAATTAATCCCTTTGGATCAATAACGAATACTGCTCTAACAGCTTGAGTGTTGGATTGTCCTGGTTGAATCATTCCATAAGCTTTAGCAACGTCCATCTTGATGTCTTCAATTAATGGAAATTGAACTTCTAAGTTTTTCATCCCTTTCCACTCTAACTCTTGGATTTTTCTTAACCAAGCAATATGAGCATAAAGTGAATCTACAGATAGACCAACTAATTCGGTGTTGAGTTCTCTGAACTCATCGTGCATTTTCGCAAAGGTCATAAACTCAGTTGTACAAACTGGTGTAAAGTCTGCAGGGTGTGAGAATAAAATTACCCATTTACCTTTGAAATCCTCTGGGAAATTCATATTCCCTTGGGTTGTAATTGCGGTAAATGATGGTGCTGGCTCACCAATTAGTGGCATTGCATAGCGTTGTTCTTGTACTTGTTCCATTTTTGACTCCTAAATATTTTGTTTGATTTACATTTATGATAATAGTACCGATTACTATTATTGTCAAGCGCTAAGCTCTTTCCGCAAGTGACTATGTCACAGACACTACCACTCTCTTTATTTATATTTTAGGTAAATTAAATAGAAAACTAGGAAGGATTTTATGATCATTAATGTAACTAAAGATAATTTTGAAAAAGAGGTAATTCAATCAGATGTACCTGTTTTAGTTGACTTTTGGGCAGCTTGGTGTGCTCCATGTAGAATGCAAGGAGAAATTTTAGAAAAATTTGTTGGAACCTTAGGAAAAGATAAAGCTAAAATTGTAAAAATTGATGTTGATACAGAGCAGTCTCTTGCTTATGAGTACCAGATTATGTCAATACCAACTTTAATGGCTTTTAAAGATGGAAAGGTGATTTCAAAACAAATTGGTGTTTCTAATGATGATAAATTACGTTCAATGTTGGGCGTTTAATTAAACAAATAATGTATATAAAAAGTTGCCTTAAGTGGCAACTTTTTTATGTCAAAGCGTAAAGGGCATCTCGGTCTATCAGCTTTATTCCACCACGAGAGAGTTTTACTAAATGGTCATCTTGGAAGCGACTGAGCATCCTAGTGACAACCTCTCGAGCAGAGCCTAAATCTTTAGCTATTGCTTCGTGGGTTATATTAAAAGAATCATTGCCTGCAATGGCTGCTTGTTCTAAAAGGTGCATTGCTAATCTGCGATCAAATTTCATAAAGACAACTTGTTCCACAACCCACATGACATCGCTAAAGCGAGAAGAGACAAGTTGATTTGTAAAATCTTGGACAAAAGCGTTTGTTTTACCAACTTCTTGGTAAGCATCGGTAGTGATTCTTAACATTGTAGTTGGTTTTTCTGCTTGCACATGAACATCAAAAGTGATGTTCCTTATTAGACAAGATGCTGAAAGGACACAGATGTCGCGGTTAAAAAGGCGATACAAGGTGATCTCTTTGCCAGTTTCACCAATTATATAAATTCTTAGTTGCCCTGAGACAACCATCAATAATCCTGTACACTTATTTCGATCTTCGTGGACAATTGCCCCTTTGGGGTGGGTGAAACGGAGTGTTCCGTTACTTAATATCTCTCTCTCTTTATCTGTAACCTTTTTCCAAAAAGGGAAGTTCTCTTCTAGAGCTTGGAAATCGTTAGCTTCAAGCATCACTTACTCCTTAAACTCAATAATACAATAATTTAGATTTGTGTTACAAGTAAGCTGTTTAGCCCAATAATTTAGTAGAAAACTTAGGCTTGGGTTTTAACTTATTTTGTTTAAGGGAGAGGACAAAATCTTTATTATCGTTAGAGACAACGGTAACGTGATCTAAATTGACTAAAAAACGATCGGAATCATCGCTGTCAAGCTCAATTTTAATAGAAGTTTGAGATCCTATTTTCACTAAAGTTACATCTGTATCCACTTTATTATCCTCTTAGAGACAAAGCTAACCAATAATTGGTAAATAGACAACTATTAAAAAATCCCTTTTTGAGGTTGACGAATTATATTTATGTCGGTAGTATATCCGAGAGCCGAAGTGGTGGAATAGGTAGACACAAGGGACTTAAAATCCCTTGTCCTTCGGGACGTACGAGTTCAAGTCTCGTCTTCGGCAAATCCCATTATCTTCATAATAATCTCAATCACTGAAAAACCTGCTTTTAGTGATTTGTTAGCTTAAAATCATATTGAGCAGAAGTTAAATCGTATTGAGTAATTTGTAAAATATACTGAGTAAATTTTAGCTCTCTAATTGAGTGGATTCATTACCTATACCAAGGTTGGCATGATACAACTTCACTTGGAAGTCAGACTTCTTTTCTATTTAACGATTTTTTAGAAAATAATCCTAAATTGTAAACTTTAGGGTCTCAAGGTTGTAATGGGTATTACATACACCCCATCGTCTCTGAGATATGTGGAATTAGTCATTGCTGATATAACACCCATAACTACAGGGGGCTTTCCTTTGGGATCTTCTTCAATCATTGCTTTTATACGCAACAAATTTTGAGCAGCTTTATCAAGTTCATGGGCTCCTAATTTAATTTCAAAAGCTCCCCAAGAACCATCTTCCATCTGAACAACAGCATCAATTTCATTATTATTGTAGTCTTGATAATGAAATAGTTTACCTCCATTAGCCTCAGCATAAATTTTTAAATCTCGCTCACAAAGTGCTTCAAATAAAAATCCTAATGTTTCCATATCTAAAAGTAAGGAATCTATAGAAGCATCTAAAAGTGCACACGCTAATGATGGGTCTGCAAGGTGACGCTTAACACTCTGTTTAATTCTTAAGCGGGATCTAATATTAAAACTAAATGGCTGCTGATTGTCTGTTAGGAATAATCTATCAAAAAGGTTGAGATATTCAGCTACAGTATCAACATTGATATCTTCTGCATCAATTTCTTTAATATCGTCTTTTAAAGTTTTATTAGTGACAGTTGTGCTCTCATTTCTAGCCAATGAGCGAAGTAGTAAGGTAATTTTATTAATATCTCGGGAACGATTATCAACTCTTCTTATATCATTTTCAATCACTACATCAATATATTGTTTCGGCAATAATTTTGCCATTTCAAAAGGCATTCCTACACTTTCAGGCCAACCACCTTGGATTATTAATTCAACAATTTTTTTGAGAGAAACTTCACCAGTCAGCTTTTGTTCTAATTCTCCTTTAAACAATCCTTTTAAAGAAACTACACCTGAAGATTCCCCCATCTCAAATAAAGACATAGGTCTCATTCTTAACTTTGCTATTCGCCCAGCACCACTATGATAAACACCTTTATAATTAGGAGTTGATGAACCTGTTAAAATAAAATGTCCTTTACCAGCTCGCTGATCAACAACATGGCGAACAGCGTCCCAGATGAGTGGAACTTCCTGCCATTCATCAATTAATCGGGGGGTATCTCCTTCTAAGATTGTTACAGGGTCTACCATTGCTAAAGTTCGGTTACTAAAGTTTGCACTAGGAGATCCAACATAAAAGCTACTTTTACTATGGTGTAAAGAGGTCATTGTTTTTCCACACCATTTGGGACCTTCAATACAAATTGCTCCAAAAGCGTTAAGAAAGTTTTCAATTTTTTTATCTATTAAACGAGGAATATATTTTTGCTTTGCCATCTTAAAATCTCTTCTTTCATCTAAATTAGCATGATAAAATAAAATTTGCAACTTTAACCCGTATAATTAGGTGGTATCAACCCGTATGATTAGGTGGTACTAACCCGTATGATTAGGTGGTACCAACCTGTATGATTAGTTCGTTTCAGGCCGTATGATTATGCGAGCTTGTCCAGTATAGTTGTACTGGTCAAGAAAAGTAGACACATCAATTTAATTCAAAAGTAAGTATGATTTTATAGCACGATGACAAGAGATCTGTGTCTAGGCAGTTCATTTTCCATCACAAAAGTCATTCAGCTCGATAAATCTCTTAGCTTTTTGTAGCGAAGTCATTAAAGTGATTTGGGGTATAATAACATTAGTTAAAAAAAAGTTGGGCGTTTAACCCAACTTTTATCAATTTAGAACCTGTAGGAAGCTCCTAAAGTAAATTGTAAATCTCTTATGGAGGAATTCAATTTTCTATTACCAGGATTTATAATATTTATAAAATCGAGTTGCCCATAAACATCTAAAGAATCAATAAAGGTGTAACCACCTTTAACACTGATAGCTAAAGTTTTACTTATCGCATCTCTTAAATTGGCATTATCATCCCAGTTGTTTCCTGTTAAATGCTCCTCAGTTGGAGTACTTAAATAGGGTGGGTGATGATCATCTGCCAACTCATCTGGATAAACTTTAGTCCATAGTGTCCATTGGTCGTGAGTTCCGTGGAACATTAAGAAAATATTTCCTTCAATATTCCACTTATTTATTTCCTTATAACCAACGTTAGCATTTAAAACAATAGCATCAGGACCATAAGGGTAGCCAACAAATTGCTCATCATAAAATATGTATCCTCCACTAAAATATTCTCTCATTGCAACAACATAGCTAATTCCAGACTCTCCTAAGTTGTGATCAGTATCTGTTCCATATCTTAAATAGAGGTATGGATCTGTTAGGGCAAATTCAAATGAACCATATAAAAGCCCCTTTTTAAGGGGATAGTCACCCTTTACTCCTAACATATAAGCGAAAGCTGAGGGAAAAGCACCTTCGTCTTTTCCTGGAACTGGTTCTCCCACAAGGGCAAACTCATCAATGGCTAGTTGTCCATAAATATTTAATCTTTTGATTGGGGTGTAGTTTAATTCAAATGAGAGTAGGGAGTTGGCATTAGAGCGAATATAGTAGTTGTGGTAGATCATTGAGGGATTTAAGATTCTTAAATCTAACGTGTTATCATCGGATTGATACATTATTGCTTCAGAGAGGGCAAAGCCAACTTTATCTTTGAACATTCTCCACTCTAGACGGTGAGCTAAGAACATGTTTAAACCATTAATAGTATCTCCTTGCCACTGTTTTGGTTCTGTCCCACTTGAATCATAATAGTCTTGGGGATGGGGGAAAAATGATGAGACCAAAGTATATTTAAAATTATTGGAGTAGGCTGTAAAACGTCCTAGGTTATGGTATTTTAGGTGGTCGCTAAGCATAAAGTTTCCACTTACACCTGGGCCCCATGAAAGTTTATCACGCCCTATTTGCGCTGACCAGTTTTTACCCCCAAAAGCTGCAAACGCTCTATTGGGAATTGAAAAGTCTAAATCCTCAACATCAAAACCGTTGTTAAATAAGAAAAAGTTAGAACCAATAATATCTTTACCAAACATTACTGAAGTTCCCCCTATATTATCGTCAAAACCTTGATACCTAGTTATTCCCAAACCTATTTCCGAATAACCATAAAAATATTTGGCTAAAGCGGTATCTAGTTGAACTTTAAAAAGGGGTTTGCGTTGATCATAGCCTGTAACCCACCTCTGTTCAGTTGTAAAGTTCTCTTTATCAATGTGGAGATAAGCCTCAATGGCAGCTTCAAAGAGAATTCAAACGGTTTTGCCTCTTTGTGTAAGATAGATTCAACTTCATCGTAAAGTTTAAGTGGATAGCCACTAAAAGAAGACCGATCAATTTTATCCAACATCTTTAGTAACTCATCAGCACTGTATGGGCCACTGGTAGAGGGAAGTGCTAATCCACTTTCTATGTATAAATAGGTAATTATCTCATAAACCTCTGAGTTAACCGGATGGATTTTTTGTAGGTTTTGAGAAAACAATGGTGACAAAAACAGTAAAACAGATAAAACAATTATTAAAACTTTTTTCATGACTTTATTAACACTCCCTTTATATATAATGTCATCTTATCAATGCTCACTTTATAACTCAACAAAATCTTAGTACTTATAAGAAATAGCAAATGAAAACTGAAAATCGTTAACAGGCAATGTCGATTTCCGGTTATCTTTGTTAGCTATAAAAATGTAATCTCCTTGTGCAAATAGGGAGATGCCAAATGGGAACTGATACTCCCCTTTGAGACCAACAACAAAAGTTTTAGAAACACTATCTCGATCAATATGCGCTTTTATATCTCTATTGTTATTTGTTTCATGCTTGATGGTTGGAGTTTTTAGATAATCAACGCTGGTCCCAACGGTAGACCATTGCGTCCCTTTATCGTGGGTACCATGTACCATATAAAAAAGATTTCCCTCAACAAACCATTTCCCATATTTCCTGTAACCCCCATTTAAGTTGTAAACAATTGCATCAGGACCATATTTGTAGCCAAGAAACTGCTCATCAAACACCCTTGATGAGCGAAATTGCTCTCTTATGGCAACAACATAATTTATTCCATATTCACTATCACCTTGATTTCCTGTTTTGCCTCTTAGGTAGATGTATGGGTTGGTATATACCCACTCAAATGATCCATACACAAAACCACTGTTAATGGGGTAACTTGTCTTAGCTCCCACCATGAACGCGTGAGCTGATGGGTTTGCTGAAGAATCAATTCCGGGTTGACTTTCGGTTGGGAGGGCAAACTCATCAATCGCTAACTGGCCATACAGGTTGATCCATTTATAAGGGGAGGTGTTGACTTCTAAAGTGAGAAGTGAGTTTGCATTATTACTGATGTAGTAGTTGTGATAAACCATTGAGGGATTAAGAATCCTTAAATCTAAGTAATTCTCTTTTGATTGATACATAATAGCCTCAGAGAGGGCAAATCCCACTCTATTGGAAAATAAAGACCACTCAATGCGGTGTCCTAAAAACATGTTAATCCCATCTAAGAACTCTTCGGTATCTTTAAGAAACTTTCCTGTCTCATCCATTATTGGGTAGTATTGAGCAGGGTGGGGGAAAAATGAAGTTACTAAAGTGTATTTAAAGTTGTTTCGGTAGGCGCTTAAGCGTCCCATATTATGGTAAGAAAGGTGATCTCCTAACATGAAATTTCCAGTTATCCCTGGTCCCCACGAAAGTCTATCACGTCCTATTTGAACAGACCAGTTGTTACCCCCAAAAGAGCCAAAAGCTCTATATGGCCATGCGTCGTTGGGGTTTGTAGCATCATCTGTGTCGTATAAAAAGAAGAGATTATGGGTTAATAATTTTTGTCCATAGTAGTAGGAGACCTCTCTTTGATCTTCTGAGAAGTTTGTATATTTGGAATTACCAAATAAAAAAGAGTACTCTTTAGGAATTGTTTCACTAACAGCTACTGTCTTTTTAATCTTAGACAAGGAGCCTAAAACATCTCCCATCTTCCCCTCTAAGTGTAAACCACCATATAAAATCAAATCGCTATTATTGAGGCGCTTTACATCGTTGGCAGTTGCTTTATAGAGGTGAGGATCCACTCCTGGTCCCATCAATGAACTAACATTTACATATTCGCCTGCGATGTTTTTAACAACATCGCCAATCATCCCAATTGTTGTTACAACAGTAACTTTCCCATCCTCTTCTGTTCGCTCTTTAGAACAGCTAGCAAACAGAACTAAAACTATAAGTGCGATAATTAAAATTTTCTTGTTCATAAATTCAAGTCTGAATAATTTACTTTTGAGTGTCAACATTGGTGTTGGATCTGTTTTTAGCCAACTCTTGGTTTAAATTTTCGTAGTGATTTATAAATATTTTTTTGAATCCTTTAGTATCTTTAGTAATAAAAGGGATTGGAAGTTCTTTGTTTAAGGCTAACTTTTTGTAGTTGTAAGGTCCATTAACTTTCCACCATCTTAAAATTCCAATGTTGATAGCATCTTCTGGGCAATACATAGAGCAATACATACACATTGCACACTTGTTATAGAAGTTCACCTTCCCGTTTTCTATTTTAATGTTATCTACAGGGCATCCTCTCTCACAAATGCCACACAAGGTGCACTTCTTTTGATCAACGGTGTACAGCTTCCCATTAATTGGGGCTGCTGGCCACTGTATTTTAAAAATAAAAGAGAAGATGTGGGCCCTTAAAGGCATTTTAATTGGAAGGTTAGTTTCGCCAGCTAATAATTTATTAACAACCAACTCACTTTGGGGATTAACATAGTAGTTCATATGATTAGCTAATTGGTCTGAGTACTTGAACCAAATGTTGTAAGGCATTAAAAAGTGATCTTCTCGAACAACAGTGTACCCTTTGTTTTGTAAAATCTTAATAACTTGCTTTGAAGAGGCTTTGTTAATTTTTAATGGCTCTCCTGAAACTTTAAAGATAAACACATTATTGCTTGCAGAAGGAAGTTTTTTAATTGACTCAACAAAAGGCTTTGGAGGATTAAAAGCGTGAATGGGGTAGCCAAGGGCAATTAAACTATTTTTTGGTATTTCGTGAGGTAAAGTGGTGCCTATTGTACAACTAATATTTTTTGCTTCAAATTTCTCTTTAATTAAGGAGGCTACTTTAGCGGTATTGTTAGTGCCTGTGAAGTAGTGAATATGTACTGAATCAAATGGTGGTGTCACAATTTTATCCTAAAAAATAGTTCTAAAAGATGATTATGGCAGATAGAAGATAATTGTCAATAAAAGCTAGGAGGTTTTAAATTTCTCAATTTTGAGTAGACTAGAGGCATGAAAAAAGAGAATAAATTTATTTTAATCTATTTAGCTGCGTTCACGTACTCAATTATTACAGGTCTTTCTTTTATATTTGGAAAAATTGCATTGCAATTTAGCAACCCCATCGATTTATTAGCCTACCGTTTTCTTGCTTCAGTACTTGGGGTTTTCTTTTTAGTTTTATTTAAAGTAATAAAAATTGAACTCAATATTAAAAAGATCTTAAAGGTGACTCCTTTAGCTCTTTTATACCCATTTTTGTTTTTCACCTTCCAAACTTTTGGCTTACAATCAGCACCAGCTATAGAAGCGGGTATCATCACAGCAGCTATTCCAATTTTCACCTTAATTGGTTCCACAATCTTTTTAAAAGAGAGATCAAATAAGTGGCAAGTTATTTCAATTATTGCCTCAGTGAGTGGGGTAATCTATTTAACGGTGATGAAAAACTCCTCTGTAGAAGTTGGTTCATTCAATGGGGTCTTATTTATCCTTTTATCAACAATCTCTTTTGCTGCTTACACTATTTTAGCCCGTATTCTAACTCAACAATTTAGTAGTAAAGAGCTAACAGCTGTGATGGTTATCTTAAGTTTTGTCCTCTTTTTAGCAATTGCGTTGTTTAAAAATATTGGAAATAACACCTTAAATCAATTTCTAAGACCCCTTAAAGAGTTTGAATTTATTTTAAGTGTCCTCTATTTGGGTTTGTTATCAACATTTGGAACTTCATTTTTAACTAACTATGTCCTTTCACATCTTGAAGCCTCAAAGATGGCAGTTTTCGCCAATTTTGGAACTATTGTTACCATTGCAGCTTCTGTCATTCTTTTAAATGAGAGGTTGTATTTGTACCACATTATTGGTTCAATTTTAATTGTTGGGGGAGTGTTGGGAGCCAACTTTTTGGATAAGAAAAAGAGTTGAACATCTACTTAAATTAGATTACTTTGTAACAAGGTTAACTTTGTTTAGTTATTATATATAAATAGTATACTTGGAGTAACACAAGATTTTGAAAAAGTCTTTAATCATAATAATATTTCTCACACTCTTAATTCCTTTTTTTCTATCTGCATCAGATGAGCAAGCCTCCTACCACGTTATCGATTCGTACAACATTGAAGTTAAAGGCTCAAGTAATGTGGGTAAAATTAAAAGTTTCATCTCACCTAGTGGAGGAGAGCCAGTTTTTAAATCTGTAGCAGATTTAGAAAAAGAGTTAGAAGATAAAAAACGAATTTTAAATAATAAAAGAATTTTCGAAGAGATCTCTTATACTTATGAACCAATTAGGTATGAAGATGATACTTTCTTTTATCAAGTTAACTTCTACATTAAAGATGCTTTTACTTTTTTAGCTATCCCATATCCTAAATATGATTCTAACTATGGCTTTAGGTTGGGTATTAAAGCATACGACACTAACTTATTAGGAACTTTTAGTGATCTCTACTTTTTATATCAACACAACTCAAATAGATAGTAGCTGGAGCGATTATAAGTGGGATACAGAACTTGCAGTAACTAGCATTCCCTTTGGTCCTAGCACCCTCAATTTAAACTTTAGCGCCAGTGCTACTCAACATGGTAAGAAATTGGATGATTTAACTTCGGGTTGGTAAAGGAGTTGATTGGAGAAATATTAAACTAGATCGCTCTACTTTAAGGTTTAATCTCACTTACGAAGATAAAACTCCTAAGATTTTAACTGCAAGTTTTACGTGGTCAAATTTACCCTTATTTAATTCAAGTTTAACTGTTAGACCAACAATACAAATAAGGCAAGAGCAATGATGAGGCTCCTTGGTATGCATACGATGGCTCTTTCTACACTTCAATAAGTCCCATTAAAGATAAACGAAAGTAAATATACTTTAAGCAATACACTCTATGTTAGATTTCCCCACAACTATTTCCGTTCAACAAGTAAACTCAATTTAATAGGGGAGAGAGTATTTAATATACCATTTGGGTTTTGGGTTGGTAGTGATAACTACTTTCAGAATGAAAGATCAACACTTTTACGACAACACCTACTCTAGTTGGAACATCTCTTACCTTCAAACTCCCATTTTCAATCTCCTATATCCCCTCCTTTGAGTTCTCTATAAGGGACAACTACACCTCTAAGAGTAATTTAGAGCATGTTCCTATGTTATCAACAACTCACTCATTTTCCTCTGGTGCAATTAACTGGAGAGGAAATTTGCGTCATGGGACAAAATGGACCTTAGGCGGAACATTTGATTATCTACTTTTTGATACAGATAAATTTAACAAAGAGCACTTCAACTGGTACTCCTATTTAGATTTCACTGGTTTTTACAAAAGTGGTAATAAGGTGCAACTCAGCACCAGAACTTTAGCCTTCTACTCCTCTTACCCCTCTTTTGATAATCACCCAAATAGTAATTTCCCAAGATTTATGCCCAATGGGAATAAAAGTGTCATTGGGTTAGTCAGAGGTATTTTAGAGAGTAGCTTTAATGATCGAGTTGGAACAAACCCAAGTAAAACTGATTACTATAAACTGGGCGCTGTTATAAACTTAGATGCAACCTTGCTATTTTTAAAGTTGGGCAGGTTTGCTGATGGCTTCATAAATGTATTTAGTGATATTGCAGTAGTAACTAAATCTGGTGATAAAAATAATGATATTACACAAGATGATTTAATTGTTTTCAAAACAATTGGATTTGAAGGTTATGGAATTGTTCGGCGCTATCCTTCATATCCAATCAGAGCCTCTTTAGGGTTTAACTTTGATGATATTGTTAGCCACATTAAAGGAGATATTGGTTTTACCGATATTGAGTTTGTTTTAACAATAGGGATGGGACTCCACTACTAGCTGAAGTCCCAAATCTTCTTATTTCCCTTTTCCAAATTGGTTGTTGTAGATAAGGCCCAATATTGGGATGTTAATTAACTTAAAAGTCTCAACTAAAGATAATAGAGTTTTCTTGCTGCTACTATAAGATTTAATGTTTAAGATTAAACCTTCAGTGATACTGGAAACTGTAATTAACTCCGATGTATTTGAATAAGATGGAGCATCAATAAGGATCACATCATAAAGGCTTTTAACATCTTCAATAAACTTTTTAAACCCTTTTTGATTTACAACTTTTGACTCATTGTTAGAAGTTATCACTGTTATCTTCTCTAAATTATCTGATTCTTTTAAAGAGAGGTTCTCTTTATAAGGTTGTAAAATAGCTTTATCTTTAAGGTTTTTATAAATATCATCCCCTTTACTTAAAGAGAGAATTAAAACTTTCTCTTTTTTGTCCAATAGTGATAGCCCTAAATTGGCAACGGTATAAGAGTTATTATCCCTTTTAGTTAAACTGGAGATAGTGAATACATTTTTATCTCCATAGTGAAGTAGTACTCCCCCTAGGGTGTTGTAAGAGGCAGTTGCTAAAGACTCCTTGTTTTCCAAAACCTCAAATTTGCTTTTATCACCACTTTTTGCCAATGGGATAATTCCAATAATTGTGCTCTCTTTTCCAACAACTTTAGCAAGTACTTGTTTATCATTAATTGAATCACTGACTAATTCAGCAACCAAGGTTGCCAACAGTCCTAAAGCTCCACCTAAAAGTATTGCCACAGCTAAGATAAGCTTTTTATTTAAATCTCCTGCTTCACTAACTAATTTAGCCTCGTCAACTACTTGTACTGCAGTTTTAGATTGACCTAGGTAATAATCGAGGAGTTCTAAATCAGATTTGTATTTAATGATCAGAGTATATAAACTAGATATTTGACTCGATATTGCAACCTGTTCTGGGTTTTGTAAAAACAAGAAAGAGGTCTCTTCTGTACTCAAATTCTTCAAAGTAGAGTCTAGTTGAAATTGCTTCATTAAAGCTTCGTAGCGGTTTGTATAAAGTTCTAATGCTTCAGTTGCTACAGTTAAGTTTCGATTGATATCTTTTCTACTATTAGCTAAACTTTGATTGGCAAGTTGCAATATCTTTTCATTAAAAGTTTTTGTTAAAGCCTCTATAAAATCAAATAAGAAGAGTTTGTTGGTATGTTTGAATTTTAAAACAACTAAATTAGTATCTTTTTTATGTTCAGATTTTATACTATTTTTTAGCGATTCTATTTTCTTAGGATCAGTTAAATAATTTGCATAAGTTGCCCCTTTTTTCCCAACATAACTATTTAAATCAAGCCTCTCTAACGCTCCAACTACAGTGTCAGTTGTAATTAAATACTCAAGTTCTTGGGTAAGGACTTTAGGAGTGCTCTTAGGTGATGTAAAAGTTTGCAAATTAGTGATTGAATCAACAGCGACGGTGGTAGTGACCTCATAAGTGGGACTCTTTAAAACAATGTAGATTAGGCTAATAGCTACAATTATTACAAAGACAATTACTAAGAGTTTAAAGTGTTTAAAAATAGTAGTAAAAAGCTCTTTAATAGTCATACCTTCATCATCATAATAACTCTCTTCCATCGAAACATCCTTTATAGATAAGATGGATTAAGTATACTTCAGCCAACATTGATGTCAAGAGACTTGTAATTTGTTGCTACATTATTGATAATATTTGTATGAAAAAAACATTAATAATAGTCGATGTACAAAACGACTTTCTTAAAGGGGGAGCATTGGCTGTAGACACAGCTGATGAGAACTTTGTTAAAGAGGTCGATGCCATCAGAGATAAATTTGACCAAGTTATCTTTACAGCAGATGCGCATCCTGAAAATCATATCTCTTTTAGTGACTTTCCACCCCACTGTGTAAAGGGAACTTTTGGTGGTGAAATTGCTCTAACCATTAAAAATGGTGATATCCTTATTGAAAAAGGGAAAGAGAAAGGTATTGAAGAGTTTAGCCCCTTTGTTGGTGGAAGAGATATTGATAAGGTTTTAGGTGATGAAGTTTATGTTTTAGGTCTAGCTGGAGATTATTGTGTGAAAGCTGCTTTAGAAGATCTTTTAAAGTATCACCCTGAGAAAAAATACTTCGCCATCAAAGATTTAATCTACTCAGTAGATAAGAGTAAATATGGGCCAGTGGATCATTTTGATGGAAAAGTTACTTTTATAAACTCTAATGAGATTTAAGAAAATCTAAAGCACTACGAACTAACAATTCAGAGCCAATTTTTAAAACCCCCTCATCAATTGTAAATTTACTATGATGGTGAGGGTAGGTTGATTTTGCTTTTTCACTTCGAGCACCCACAAATGCAAAAGAACCAGGAACTTCTCTTAAAAACTCACTAAAATCTTCTCCAGCCATTGTTCTTATATTTTGTTGAACCAATGATGAGTCTCCTAAAGTTTTAACAGCTGATGAGCGCATCAAAGATGCCATTTTAGGATCGTTGGAAAGTAAATTATTTCCTAAAGTAAGTTCGATATCAACTTTAGTACGATGAGCTTCACTAATTTTAGTGACAACTCTTTTAAAAGAGTCGATTAAAGGTTTTGCATCTTCATAAAGGTATCTAATAGTTCCTCTTAAAATAGCTTTGTCGCTGATTATATTTTGACTAGTGCCACTTTCTAATTTGGTAAACATCACAATAGCAGGATTTAAAGCATCTTTTTCTCTAGTTTGGATAACTTGCACATTTTGAATAATACTTGTTGCTGCCATAATTGGATCAATTGCTTTATAAGGAAATCCAGCATGCCCACCAGATCCTTTTACCTCAATGGTAAAATCGTAAGCACCTGCCATTTGAGGACCATCTACTATATCTATAAATCCACTATCCAATTCTGCCCAAAGATGGAGGGCAAAAATTGCATCAACTTTGGGGTTTTCTAACACCCCTTGTTCAATCATCAAATAGGCTCCAGCGTTCTCCTCATTTGGTTGAAAAATTATTTTTACAGTGCCATTAAACTTATCTTTATTTAGGGCAAAATATTTAGCAGCTATTAAAGAGATTGCAATGTGCCCATCGTGTCCACATGCATGCATTAAATTCTCATGTGTTGAACTAAAGGGTAAGTTTGTCTCTTCTTTTACCTGTAGAGCATCAATATCGGCACGTAAGGCTACTACTTTTCCTTTTGAGGCTCCCTCAATTGTTACAACAACCCCAGTTTTTGCACATTTTTGAGGTTTTAAATTTATACTCTCTAAATATTCGATAATCTTTTGTTGAGTCTTAAACTCTTCAAAACCCAATTCAGGGATTTTGTGAAACTCTCTTCTAAGATTTATTAATTGATCTTCAAAACTTAAAATCTCTTTTTTTATCTCCATCTTTAACCTCGAAGTAAATAGTGTGGTATGATGAAACTAATTATAGTCTATAAGGAGGGCTGATGTGCAAGAGCTCAATAAAAAATTGGAACAATTGCCTATCGACAGTAGTGATGAAAAGATTGAACAAACCTTAGGAATTCTTAAAGGGTACAACTACGATCCAATCTTAATTTTAGATGCCCCCGATTTCTTAAAGTGGAAAAATGAAGACTTAGTTAAAGAATTTAAAAGACTCGACTCTTTAGATAAAAAGGATCCCCAACTCAGTGGGGTAAAAGATTTAAAACCTTTAGAGGTAGTGGCAAAACAAAAAGAGCTTTTATTGTACCACTACCAACTTCTAGGACGCCTCAGAGAGGGTGATAGTGAAGCTTGGGATATAGTTTATGAACTTTATGAGGATGATTAATCGTCACTCTCTTCTACAGTTCCTACAATGCTCACTTCGGAGTTTTTAAGGGGGATAACCTTTCTAACAAAGGGGTGGAACCCCAAGAAGGTTTTTTCAAACTCTTGTTCACTCTCTTTTAAAGCTGCTTGCCATGCAGCACCGAAACCGGGGCTGTTGACTGTTAAACGGTCAGCAGCTTGTTGGTAGACGTGTAATCGTGCTACCTCTTTTCTTCCAGGTTTTTGAGAGTAAGTTCTTAAGCTAATTCTTAAATTCTCATTTTGGGCCTTTAACTCTTCAAGTTGAACTTTTAACTTTCCAAGTCCCTCACTTTCAAGGTCCATCCGATCTGTTAACATCTCTTTTAAGCGGGCAACTTCCACTTTATGATCTTTTCTAAGGTTAGCTTTTTTAACTAGCTGAACTAAGAGGATAATCAACATTGGGACAAACCCAATTGCTACACCAATAAGAATATTTTTCATCTAAAACTCCTGATTTTCAATTATACCATAGTGCCAAAAAGTTTATCTACACCCTCTTTAGAGTTTTCAATAGCCTTTGGCTTTTTTATTACATTATCAAAAACGGCCATATCTTTTAATCCATTGCCAGTTAAAAGTACTAAAATATTTGCCTCTTGTCCAAATTGATCAACTAAATACTCTTTATCCTTTTTAGCTGCAGCCCATGCACAAGCTGCAGCAGGTTCAATTAAAATCCCGCTTTGTTTTGCCAACTCCAACTGAGAGTCTAAAATCTCTTTATCTGAAACTACAGTTGCCCAACTGTTACTCTCTTTTATGTAAGAGACAGCCATCCTACCATTGGCAGGAGAGCTGACACTTATTGAATCAGCTCGTGTAGTTGCTTCAACATTTAAGTAGTTGTTAGTTTCAAAAGCTTTACTGATAGCATCACTTAATTGAGATTGGGCACAAACAACGTAAGGTATTTTTTCTATAAATCCCCCTTTTTGTAAATCAAAGAGCCCTTTGACAACTCCACTGTAAATTGAACCATCTCCAACAGGGACATAAATTACATCAGGCATATTCTCTTTAAGTTGTAGGTATAATTCTATAGAAATTGATTTTTTTCCTTCAACAGTCATTGGGTTGTACCCTGTATTTCTATTAATTCCCCCATACTTTTCTGTGTAGTACAAAGAGAGATTAAAAGCATCATCGTAAGAGCCTTTAACTGGAACTACAGTAGCTCCGTAGAGGACACTTTGCATCAACTTATTAAATGGGGCATTTTCAGGGACAAATAAAATTACATCTAAGTTATAAGCAGCACCTAAACAACTCATCCCAGCTCCTGCATTCCCTGTTGAAGCTAGGGCAATAGATTTAACGTTGTGCTTTAATGCTTGAAAAGCGACAAGTTGGCTAGCTCGATCTTTAAAAGAGCCCGATATTAGTTGGCTATCCAATTTAAAACTTAAATTGTTTAAAGAGTACTTTTTACCCAAATTTAGAGGTCTTACAATAGGGGTAGGGCCAATCACTAAAGGATCATCATTGTTAATTTGGTAGGGAAAGAAATCTAAGTAGGTCAAATCCTTTTTATCTTTTAAAGATTTTAGGTAATTAGGATCTATGACAACTCTTAAATTTCCTTTACGAAACTCACCGCTATTTTGATTAGTTGATGCACAACTGCTACAAGTATAGAGAATCTCATCACTTTTATACTCTTTGTTACACTCGTTACAAATATAACTAAATTTCATAAATTTCCCCCATTTTAGATGATATCTTCAGAGTACCACGACAAGCCAAAAGTGGCAAACATTGTTGCAAAATGTTGCATTTATAATTGACTTTGAGTGAATCTGTTTTACAATGAAAGAGGAGCCTAAAGGGCCCAAATCTACAATCCGAAGGAGTCTAACCAATGGGAGACATTATGCGACCCGTTCCTTTTGGAAACCTAGTCGATCGCATCTTCAGCGAGTATCGTCAAAGTGAAACAATTTTTGGCCTTCATAAAGATCAATTTTTCTATCCAAATCCCGAACATAGCATTGAAGTTTTTGGACAAGAGTGTGCAACACCACTAGGACCAGCAGCAGGACCTCACACCCAACTTGCCCAAAACATTGTGGCTAGTTATTTGATGGGAGGCCGTTTTATTGAACTAAAAACTGTTCAAATTTTAGATACATTAGAGATTGAAAAACCTTGTATCTACGCCCAAGATGAGGCTTACAACATTGAGTGGTCTACCGAGTACACCCTCCCAAAAGCTCTAGATGAGTATATTAAGGCCTACTTTTTACTCTCTTTGTTGGATAAACTTATGTTTGATGTAGATCCAACAAAGCCCTCTTTTATTTTCAACATGTCTGTTGGATATAACTTTGAGGGGATCAAAAGTGCAAAAATGCAAACTTTTATCAACTCAATGATTGATGCCTCTAAGAGCACCTCATTTAATGAGATAGCAGATGAGCTAGAGAGCTTAATTAAAGAGGGGAGTTTTTTAGAAGGAACTGAGTGGGAAGATAAAATTGATTCTTTAAAGGGACTAACTAGCCAAATAGATCCTAAGATTTGTAAAAGTGTCACTTTAAGTACAATGCACGGCTGTCCAAGTGATGAAATTGAGGCAATTTGTGCCTACATGTTAAAAGAGAAGAAGATTCACACTTTTGTTAAGTTAAATCCTACTCTCTTAGGCTATGACAAAGTTCGTTCAACTTTAGATTCCTTAGGCTTTGATTATGTTACTTTAAAGCAAGAGTCGTTTGATAACGATTTACAGTACCCAGTTGCTATTAAGATGTTAGAGCGTCTGTTGGCTTTAGCTAAAGAGTTGAATTTAGGTTTTGGTGTTAAATTAACTAACACTTTAGGAACTGTTAACGATCAAGGTAACCTTCCTCAAGATGAGATGTATATGTCTGGCCGCTCTTTATTACCTCTAACTTGTTTAGTTGGCTCTGCCTTATTAAAAGATGTTAAACAGAGCTTTCCCATAAGCTACAGTGGTGGAGCTAGTGGACCAACAATCTTAGAGTTGTTTGAAACAGGAATTAGGCCAATCACTTTAGCCACAGATTTATTAAAACCGGGTGGCTATATTAGATTAAAAGAGTTAGCAACTATTTTAGAAGAACAAAGTAACAGTTGGTCTGTTAAAGAAGTTGATGAGGCTAAATTAACTAAACTCGCAACAGAAAATTTAGATAAAGAGTATTTACAAAAAGAGTTTAGAGGAGATGATGAGGTTAAAGTTAGTGGAGCTCTACCATTAAGTGATTGTTACATTGCCCCATGTGTTCAAGCTTGTCCAATTCATCAAAATGTCCCTGATTACATCCATTTAGTTGGACAAGGGCGTTACAGTGAAGCTTTAGATGTGATCTATGAAACAAATGCTCTGCCTAATCTTACCGGCTACATCTGTGATCACCAGTGTCAGTTTGCTTGTACCCGTTTAGATTACGAAGGGACAGTTCAAATTAGGGAGATGAAAAAAATAGCTGCAGAACAAGGGTTCAGTGAATATGTTAAGACGTGGGAAAAAGTTGAACCAGTTGATGTTAAAGCTGCTGTTATAGGATCAGGTCCTGCTGGATTAAGTGCAGCTTATTTCTTAGCCCGTTCAGCTTTTGATGTGACAGTGTTTGAAAAAGAGAAAGATGCTGGTGGAATTACCCGTAACGTCATTCCCCAATTTAGATTTCCTGTAAGTGCTTTACAAGCTGATATTGATTTTATTGCTCAACACGGAGTTAAGTTTAACTTTGGTGTCGATACAGAGAAGTTGGATGTTGAATCTCTCAAAAAACAAGGTTTTAAATATATCTTCTATGCCATAGGTGCAGAGATAGACAATGTTTTAGAACTAAAAGGACCACAAGAAAAAGTACGCCACTCACTCCCATTTTTAACCCAATTTAGAGAAGATCCTAAAAGTTTAGATTTAGGTGAGAGGGTAGTTATTGTTGGTGGTGGAAATACTGCAATGGATAGTGCACGAGCAGCTATTAGAGTTGATGGTGTAAAAGAGGTGAGCGTTGTTTACAGAAGATCCGAAAAAGAGATGCCTGCAGATCGTGAAGAGTATGGCAATGCAAAAACCGACGGAGTAACGTTCCACTTCTTAACCCAACCTAAAGAGCTTGATGCAAATGGCAATATTAAGTGTGTGAAGATGGTCTTAGGAGAACTAGATTCTTCAGGCCGCCGTCGTCCAATTGAAAGCGATGATTTTATAACATTAAAAGTAGATACCCTAATTACAGCAATTGGTGAGAGTGTTGATAAAGTCCAACTCAATAAATATAAGATTCCAATTAACGAAAAAGGATGGGCTATTATTGATGAACATAGCCTAGAAAGTGAAGTTGAGAATGTTTATGTAATAGGTGATGCCGTTACTGGACCTTCAACTGTTGTTAGGTGTATTGCATCAGCAAACCAAGCAGTTGAAGCTGCTATAGATAAAGAACTTGCCTCTTATGAAAATGAATACCCTCATGACGATGATCATCATCATGATGATGAACTAGATTTAGTTGAAGAGCCTTTTGATGATCAGTTGGAGTTTTTAGAGAATCAATTTTTTGCCTCGATCAGAGAGAAAAAAGGGACCTATATTCCTAAAGCACCTTTAACAAGCTCGATAGAAGTATTTGCCCAAACTGAAGCAAAAAGGTGTTTAGAGTGTAACTACATTTGTGATAAGTGTGTTGAGGTGTGTCCCAATAGAGCAAACGTAACAATCGATATGCGCCATCGAGACGATATCTTTGCCAACCCTTTCCAAATAGTCCACTTAGATGCTTTTTGTAACGAGTGTGGCAACTGTGAAACCTTCTGTCCATGGGAAGGGGCCCCCTATAAAGATAAGTTAACTTTATTCAACAGAGTTGATGATTTTGAATCATCTAAAAATAGTGGGTTTTATGTTGATGAAGATGGGGCTGTTGTTGTGAGACTTAAAGGGGAAATAAAAGAGTGTAGGGTTAACTCAGATGGCTCTTTAGAAGGCATTAAATCAGATGAGGTGGCTTCAATAATTGAAGAGATTTTAACTAACCACACCTACCTCTTAACAGAAGTTGGTGAGTAAGGGGGAAGTTATGAAACAAACAATACTTGCTAATGGTCGCATTTTACAAACTATGGAACCAGTTACTGTAAGTGATGGGCTCGATATAGTTATAGAGGGTGATAAGATCATTGATGTTGGTAAAAACATGGCAGTCTCTTATCCAGAAGCTAAAATTATCGATGTTGGTGGAAAAACAATAATTCCAGGAAACGTCTGTTCACATCATCACTACTACTCAGGCCTTTCTACGAGGAATGTTGGTCAGCTCAGGTCCCCAAAACGATTTTATTCAAGTTCTTAAAGAGTGGTGGTGGCGCCTTGATCGTGCTTTAGATGAAAAAGCAATCTACTACAGCTCTTTAATTTGTTCAATCGATGCAATTGCTGCTGGTACAACTAGTGCAATTGATCACCATGCCTCTCCCTCATTTATTAGTGGTTCATTAGAGACTATTGCAAAAGGGATGGAAGAGGTTGGTATTCGGGGAATGACTTGTTACGAAGTGACCGATCGCAACGCCAAAATGGGTGAAGCTCGTAGTGGCGTACAAGAGAATATCGATTTTGCTAAATACGTTGATCAAAGAAAGAGAGAGGATAAAAACTACTTAGTTGAGGCTATGATAGGGGGCCATGCCCCATTTACCGTCCCCAACGAAGCATTGGAGCTAATTCGAGAGGCTGTTGAAGTTACTAATAGAGGTCTTCATCTTCATGTAGCTGAAGATCGTTACGATGTTGCTCACTCACACCACATTTATCATCAAGATATTATGCAACGCCTTGACCAATTTGGGCTATTGGATGAGAAAAGTTTATTGGTCCACGGTCTTTATTTAAATGAGGGTGAGATTGAACTACTAAATGAGCGAAAAACATTTTTAGCCCACAACCCAAGAAGCAACATGAACAACAATGTTGGTTATTTCAATTTAATTAAAGAGGTGGACAACTTAGTTTTAGGAACTGACGGGTGTGGTGGAAATATGTTTGAGGAGATCAAGTTAGCTTTCTTTAAACATAAAGATATTGGTGGCCCTTGGTGGCCAAGTGACTTTGTCTCAATTTTAGCTCGTGGAAACAAACTTTTAGAACTC
Source organism: Sphaerochaetaceae bacterium (assembly GCA_050950065.1). Lineage (GTDB taxonomy): Bacteria > Spirochaetota > Spirochaetia > Sphaerochaetales > Sphaerochaetaceae > JBAYOE01. The sequence continues at coordinate 54,157 of JBMNGX010000002.1, forward strand.
TATTTTAAAGGGAAGTTTGGAAGAATAGAAAAAGGCTACAAAGCCGATTTGGTTGTTTTAGATTACAACTCTCCAACTCCGTTAGTTGATGGTAATGGTGCAACTCATGTGGTTTGGGGAATTAGTAGTAACGCAGTTGAGTCGGTGATGGTTGATGGAAAAATGGTGATGGAAAATAGGCAATTCCCATTTGACGTAAAAGAGATTTATGCCAAAGCAGCTGAAGAGGCTAAAAGAGTATGGGCAAAAGTTGACACTATTGCCCCCTAAAATTTTAAAATAATATGTCGCATAGCGACGAATATAGAAAGGAGCAGATAATATGGGTATTGAGAAGATCATTAGGGAAAAAGCAGCTGAGTACAGAGATTATAATGCCAAGCTTTTATCAGAGATGGTAAAGGTAAAGTCTTATAGCAGCAAAGAAGAAGATGTTTGTCGCCTAATTGTTAAGATGTGCGAAGAGGCAGGTTTTGACGAGGTGAGAATTGATGGACTAGGAAGTGTAGTTGCTAAAATCGGTAATGGACCAAAAGAGTTGGCCTTTGATGCCCACGTCGACACAGTTGAAGTTGGAAACTTAGATAACTGGAACTTTGACCCCTTTAGTGGTGAGATTAAAGATGGATTAGTAATGGGTAGAGGTTCTGCCGACCAGAAAGGGGGGGCTGCTGCTATGATTACAGCTGGCCGAATCCTTAAAGATCTTAAATATGATGGAGAGTACACAGTCTATTTCACTTTCACAGTTATGGAAGAGGATTGTGATGGAATGTGTTGGAAATACCTCATTGAAGAGGAGAATTTAAAACCAGATTTAGTAGTCTCCACTGAACCCACAAGTTGTCGCCTATACAGAGGACACAGAGGAAGGATGGAAATTAGAACCTTCCTTAAAGGAATTAGTGCCCACGGTAGTGCCCCTGAAAGGGGAGTAAGTGCTGCTTACAAAGCAGCCCGTGCTGCATTAGCAATGGAACAACTAAATGAAGATTTGCTTCCTGATGAGGATAACTTCTTAGGAAAAGGGACTATTACAGTTTCTCAAATGGAAGTTCATGGTCCCTCTCAATGTGCAGTAGCAGATCATGCAATGCTCTATTTAGATCGCCGTTTAACTTGGGGAGAAGATGCCAATTTTGCAATCAAACAAGTTAAAGAGTACATCTCTAAAGCAACAGGAGACAAAGAGGAAGATATCATTGCTGAGATGCCTCAATATGAGAAGTTGGGATGGACTCAAAAAGAGTATTCACAAGAACTCTATTTCCCAACATGGAAAATTGATGAAGATCACTACTTTGTTCAAGCTGGGGTTGAAGCTTATGAAGCACTCTTTGACAAAAAACCAGTTGTTGATAAGTGGACTTTCAGTACTAACTTAGTTGCGACAACTGGAAGGCACAAAATACCAGCAATTGGATTTGGACCTGGAGATGAAGATCAAGCACACGCTCCTAACGAAGTTAACAGAATTGATGATCTAGAAATTTGTAGTGCGTTTTATGCAATGTTACCTTACGCTTTAGAGGGTAAAAAGTAGAAATACCATTAATGGTGGTGTATAATTAAAAAAGGCCGACCAGATAAAGGGGGGACCTACGATGAAAGAGAATAAATTAGTTGTCAAGAACGTCTATCGTCTATTAGCTGACCCAACTAAGGAGGCTCTTAGCAATGTAGATGTTTTCATCGAGGGGAATGTAATCAAAAAGATTGTCCCTACCTCCACTTTACCAATAGAAAAAAAATCAAAAATTATTGATGCTTCTAAATTGGTTATGGTTCCAGGGCTTGTAAATACCCACCACCACTTTTATCAAACATTAACGCGTAACCATCCTGCAGTTCAAAACGTTGAGCTATTTGATTGGTTACGCTTTTTGTACGATGTTTGGAAACATTTAGATGCAGATGCTATTTACTACTCCTCCCTTTTGGCAATGGGGGAGCTGTTAAAAACAGGGTGTACCTTAACAACTGATCACCACTACATCTTTCCTCAAGGTGTAGATGAAGATTTAATTGGCTTACAATTTGAAGCTGCAGAAAAGTTAGGAATACGCTTTTCTCCTACCAGAGGCTCAATGTCTCTAAGTAAAAAGGATGGGGGTCTTCCTCCCGATTCGGTTGTCCAAACACACGATGAAATTCTTAAAGATAGTGAACGAATTATCAATAAATATCACGATAGCAGTGAGTTTTCGATGAGAAAAGTGGCCCTTGCCCCATGTAGTCCCTTTAGCGTGACTAAAGAGTTAATGCGCGACAGTGCCCGTTTAGCTCGTAAATATGGGGTTAGGCTACACACCCACTTAGCTGAAACCAGAGATGAGAACGATTTTTGTATTGAGATGTATGGCAAACGACCTGTTGCCTTAATGCAAGAGTGTGAATTTATTGGTGAAGACGTTTATTATGCTCACGGAATTCACTTCAACGATGAAGAACTTCAGATCCTCAAAGAGACAAAATCTCATATAGTTCACTGCCCCTCATCAAATATGAGATTGGGTTCAGGGATTTGTAAAGTTGATCAAATGTTAGAAATGGGAATTAACGTGGGATTGGGAGTAGATGGATCTGCTTCCAACGACTCTTCTGATATGTTAGGGGAAGTTCGCCAAGCTTTGTTATTACAGCGGGTAGAAAAAGGGGCAGATGCTCTAACAACCAGTGAAGCTTACACCATGGCAACAGTAAATGGGGCCAAAATCTTAAACTACAACAAAGTTGGAAAACTGTTAGAGGGGTGGGCTGCTGATGCTGCCTTATTTGATGTGCACAACCTCTATTATGGGGGTGCGTTATCTGATCCTGTAGCATCTCTAATATTTTGTGGCTCTGATCACACAGCTGAGTACACCATTGTGAATGGAAAAGTTGTTGTTGAAAATAGGAGATTAGTTGGCTTTGATGAAGATGAAATATTTAATAAAGCCAACTTAATAAGTAGCAATATGCTCCGTAAAGGGAGCTAAAGGAGAAGTTATGATAACCGAATATATAAGGTCATCATCAGCTGAAGAAGCTCTGCTTGAACTTCAAAAAGGGCAAAACAAAGCAGCCTTCCTTGCTGGCGGAACAGAGATTCAGCGCCTAGGTTCTAGTGTTAAAGTCACTAAAGTTGTCTCTTTAAAAGATTTGAAGTTAAATGAAATAAGCAAAAAAGATGATGTAGTTAGAATTGGTTCAACAGTTACATTTCAACAAGCTTTAGATTCATCGGATGTTCCCCAATATCTAAAAGAGGCTTTGTTGTTTATGAACTCTCGCCCAAAAAGAAGTGTAGCTACAATTGGGGGGAATATAGCTCTAAGTAGAGATGATTCATACTTAATGAGCACCCTCATTGCAGCAAAAGCACGTCTTGTGCTAGGAAACGTCACCCAAGAGGGCACTTATAGTGAAGAAGATATCCCAATCAGAGAGTATCACAGTTTTAAAGAACATTTTGATGGTTCTCTAATATTGGCAATAATTTTAAATAAGCCAAGAAGATTTGTTGCCAGTGAAAGATTTGCAATTACTGCCCAATCGTTGGCTGCCCTAACTCTCTCATTTGGAGCAGATATCTCTTCCAAAGAGGTGCGCGATGTGAGAATTGCTGCAGCCATTAAAGGAAGTGGGGTGGTTAGATTAACTGAGATAGAGAAAGAGCTCAGTGGCCAAAGAGTTGTAAAAGCTGAAGATATTGCAATCCATGTTGGAGATGATATCGCTTTTGTAGATGATATAACTGGCAAAGGCTCTTATAAAAAATATATTTTAGCAACAGCAGTTGCCGATTTATACAACAGATGTTTGAAAGCTATTGAGAAAGGAGGCATCGCATGATTGTCAACTTCACAATAAATGGCAAAAAAATTAAAAAAGAGGTAAAAGTTAACGCCTCTTTAAGAGAAGTATTAGTTGAACTGGGACACTTTTCAGTTAGAGATAGTGATGATGGGGAGGGCTTTGCCGGTAGTGATACTGTCATAGTTGATAATAAGCCTATCTACTCAAACTTGATGTTGGCACTCGAAGCTGATGGGTGTGATATCAGAACACCCGACTCATTATCTGTTTTAGGTAAACTAAATCATGTTCAACAGGCAATGATTGATGCTGGAGTTGTCCAATCTGCTTATAACGCCCCAGCTGCAGCACTTCTGCTCACTTGGCTATTGGAGAACAACCCAAAACCAACTAAAGAAGATATTAAAGATACCCTTTCAGGAATATTAATTAGAGATGCAGGGTATGAACACTACTACTTAGCTGTAAAACTTGCCCAAGAATATTTAGAAAAAGGATCTTACACTAGTGAAATAGCTCCTGAGTTTAGAGATCATTTAGACTATGTTGGAAAGGTTAAACCAAAAGTTGATGGACGTCAGTTAGTTGCGGGATGGAAATCTTTTGTTGAAGATAGGGTAGAACCAGGTGCTTGTTCATTAGTGATGCTTCGTAGCCCCCATCCTCACGCCTACATTACAAAAATTGATACCACTGAAGCTGAGAAAGTTGAAGGGGTTGTAACAATTATTACAGCTGCAAACTGTCCCGATGTTTATTATATGTCAGCAGGACAAGGAAACCCTGAACCCTCTCCTTATGATAGGCGCCTATTTAACTGGAAAGTACGTCACGTTGGAGATCGGGTTGCTGCGATAGTGGCAGAAACAGAACAGCAAGCTTTAGAAGCTAAAAGTAAAATTGTTGTCGAATACGATGTTTTAGAACCTGTTTTTACTGTTGATCAAGCAATGGCTAAAGATGCTCCAATAATTCAAAATGGAAAAGCAGTTTATCTAAGTGGAGCGCCTAGTGATTTAGATAAGTACAACAAAGGTGTTGATCCAAGGGAGGGGCAAGTAGTTTATCCATTCCCCCTTCATGGTGATATTAGAAAAAACATTGCTTCTCATGCCAATGGGGCAATTGGAGATGTTGAAAAAGGGTTTAACGAAGCTGATGAAATTATTGATGAAATTTATGAGACAACTCAAATTCAGTGTACCCCATTGGAAGTTCACTTAGTCTATTCCAAAATTGATAACGACCGATTGGTCATTCACGCCTCAACTCAAGTTCCATTTCATACCAGAAGAATAGTGGCTCGAGTTTGTGGAATAAGTGAAAACAAAGTCCACGTTATTAAAGAGAAGGTTGGGGGAGGTTACGGTTCTAAACAAGATATCTTAGTTGAAGATGTAGCTGGTTATGCAACTTGGCTAACACGGAGGGCAATTTATTACCGTAACACCCGCGAAGAGGAGTTTATCGCTAACAGCACCCGTCACCCAATGAAAATAAGGGTTAAAATGGGAGCTAAAAAAGATGGAAAACTAACTGGTGTTTACATGGATGTTAGGGCCAACACAGGTCCTTATGGAAACCACTGTTTAACTGTACCAATGAACGCCTGTTCCAAAACTCTCCCTCTTTTAAATTGTCCTAATATGAAATTTGATGTGACAACATACTACACAAATATCCCCCCTGCAGGAGCTTACCAAGGTTATGGTGCTCCCAAAGGCTCTTATGCTCTAATGACTGCTTTAGCTGAAATGGCAGCTAAAATAGGTGTTGATCCTTTAGAGATGGCTAAAAAGAACCACGTTGAAAAAGGGTTTATGTTAGAGATTCTTAAAAGTTTAGGAGAGGGAAGAGAGGGAACTGTTGTCCCTGTTGGCTCTTGTGGACTACGTAAAGCGTTAGAACAAGGTGCTGAAATGATCCAATGGGGTAAAAAAGAGAAAGGTGTTAGTGATGAGTGGAAAGTTGGTAAAGGGTTTGCCATGATTCAACAAGGATCAGGTCTTCCCGGTTTAGATCACTCAATGTGTGACGTAGTAATGCACACCGATGGCACTTTCATTGTCCACTCAGGTGGGGCAGATATTGGAACTGGTTTAGATACAATTAGTGTGAAAATAGTTAGTGAAGTTATGAAAGTTGAGATGGATAAAGTTTCAATCATCTCTGGTGATACTGACAATACTATGTTTGACACAGGCTCTTATGCCTCCAGTGGAACTTACTTCAGCGGAGGAGCAACCTTAAAAGCAGCTTTAGATCTTAAAGATAAAGTTTTAAAAGAGGCTGCACTACAGATGGATGAAAAAGTTGAAGATCTTGAATTAAGAGCCCCTGGAGTTGTCTACTCAGCAAAAAGCAAAAAAGAGCTAACTTATCATCAAATTAGTCACCAAGCAACCAGTGGAGTTGGAAGAGGGCAAATTATGGGCTATGGCTCGTTTGCGACTGAAAATGCTGCTATACCATATGGGGCTCACTTTGCCCAAGTTGCTGTAAATATTAGAACCGGACAAATCAAAGTTGACAAGTTTTATGCCCTTCAAGATGCAGGAACTCCAATCAATCCAGAGTTAGCTCTTTGTCAAATGTATGGGGCTGCTTTGAAGTCGATTGGACACACCTTATATGAGAATATGGTCTTAGATGAAAACGGAGTTTGTATAACGCCTGATTTCACCCGTTATGGGATTCCAATGGTAACTGAACAACCTGAGGACTTTAAGGCTGTTTTAATTGATGAAGATGATGAATTTGGCCCATTTGGGGCAAAGTCAATCAGCGAAATAGCTACTAACGGTGCAGCTCCAGCTATAGCTAATGCTATCTACGATGCCGTTGGTATTTGGATGCGCTCGTGGCCCTTTACTCCTGAGAAAATTTTAAGGGAGTTGGGGAAGATCTCATAATCTTAGGCAGACTCCCTCTATAAAATGGGGGGAGTCTGCCCCTCTTATTTGTGCAACAAATTGCAACAAATTCAATAGACACCCCATTTCCCTCGTGATATAATTCATAATATAACTTACATTTACAAGAAAAACTGAGATGGAGGAATTATGAAAGAAATTAAAGCCATTAAGAAAATGATCGACGACTTAAACAGGTTTGAGACCAAAAACATGTACCTTAGTGACTTTTTCCTTACCTGGGACAAGAGTGTTGATGAGTTAAAAGCTATTTTCGAGGTAGCTGAGATATTTAGGTCAATGAGAGGCCAAAATATTTCACCTAAACTTTTTGACAGTGGATTAGGAATCTCAATTTTTAGAGATAACTCCACAAGGACCCGTTTCAGTTTTGCTAGTGCCTGTAATATGTTGGGCTTAGAGGTGCAAGATTTGGATGAGAGCACTTCTCAAATTGCCCACGGAGAGACAGTTCGAGAGACAGCCAATATGATCAGTTTTATGGCCGATGTTATTGGAATTAGAGATGATATGTACATTGGAAAAGGGCACACCTATATGAAAGAGGTTGCCGATTCTGTACAAGAGGGTTTTGACGATGGAATTTTAGAACAAAGACCCACTTTAATTAACTTACAATGTGACATTGACCACCCAACTCAATCGATGGCAGATTTGCTTCATCTAATCAATCACTTTGGCTCTATCGAAAACCTAAAAGGGAAAAAAATTGCCATGAGCTGGGCTTATAGCCCCTCTTATGGAAAACCCCTTTCAGTACCTCAAGGGGTAATTGGATTGTTTAGCCGCTTTGGAATGGATGTTGTGTTAGCCCACCCTGAAGGGTACAACGTAATGAAAGATGTTGAAGATATTGCCAAAAGAAACGCAACAGCCTCTGGTGGAAGCTTTAGGAGAGTCGATTCAATGGCTGAAGCATTCCAAGATGCTGATATTGTTTATCCAAAGAGCTGGGCCCCATTTGCTGTGATGGAAGAGAGAACTCAATTAGTTAGCGATGGAAAGTTTGATCAACTCGATGCCTTAGAGCAAAAGTGCTTATTAAATAATGCTAAGTATAAAGATTGGGAGTGTACCGAAGAGTTAATGGCTCTCACCAAAGATAAGAAAGCACTTTATATGCACTGTCTTCCAGCTGATATAAGCAAAGTAAGTTGTGATGAGGGTGAGGTAGTGCCTTCAGTATTTAATCGTTACAGAGTAGATATGTACAAAGAGGCCTCTTATAAGCCTTACGTTATTGCTGCAATGATGTTCTTATCAAAATTTAAAAACCCAACTGAGAAACTTCATGAGATTTTACAAAGAGATAGTAAAAGGGTGAGGTAATTCAACTTCACGAAAATATTTTTCCCGACGGTGAAAACTGTCGGGGTTTTTATTTGTAGGTTGAGCTTAGAGGTGTTATCTTAAAAAGAGGAGGAGATGATGATTAATAGCAAACAGATAAAAAAACTTATTAAAGTTGCTAGTGGTCGCATTGAAGCCGACTTAGTAATTAGAAATGGTAAAGTTGTAGATATCTTCAATAAACGAATAGTTTCTGGTGATATTGCAATAGTTGATGGAGTGATTGCTGGAATTGGCAACTATGAAGCAAAAGAGATCTACGATGCAAAAGGGGCCTACGTCTCTAGTGGCTTTATTGATGCCCATGTACATATCGAATCCTCTTTAGTAGATCCTGCCTCTTTTTCTAAACTTTTAGTTCCCCATGGGACAACTACAGCAATAGTTGACCCGCATGAAATATGTAACGTAGCTGGCTTAGATGGTTTTGATTACATGTTGGAAAACTCAGCAAACCTCCCTCTCTCTATTTTTGTAATGTTTCCATCATGCGTACCTTCCACTGTCTTTGAACATGCAGGAGCGATTTTAGATGCCTCAAAGGTTGCCCAAAGAATTGATCGAGATAGAGTATTAGGATTGGGTGAGATGATGGATATGGTGGGAACTATTGAAGCTCAAGATCACATAGTGGATAAACTCCTTGTTGCCCACAATGCCAACAAAATGATAGATGGACACGGTCCAATGTTAAAAGATTTGGAGTTAAATGCTTTTGCTGCAGCAGGCATCAAAACAGATCACGAGTGTACAACAGCTGAAGAACTTACCGATCGTCTTCAAAGGGGAATGTATGTGATGCTGCGTGAAGGTTCAGCAACTCAAGATTTAAGAAAACTCCTTCCTGCAGTGACTAAAGAAAATAGTCGTTACTGCCTATTTTGTACCGATGATCGCCAACCTTTTTCCATCCTAGAAGAGGGACACATTGATAATCATTTAAGAATTGCAGTACAGGAGGGCTTAGATCCTCTTGAGGCTCTTAGGATGGCTACTATAAATGCTGCAGAGTGTTACTCATTAAATGATCGAGGAGCAATTGCCCCAGGAAGAAGGGCAGATCTAGTTATTTTAGAAGATTTAAAGAATTTTAAAGTTCTTAAAGTTTTCACTGGTGGAAAAGAGTACAAAGAAGAGAGTTTAAGTAAAGAGGCTCCAATTAGTAAATCGGTGTTATCAAAGGTTAATATTGGCTCTTACTCAGCTGATAAACTTAAATTGAAACTAAACTCAACCGATGTAAAAGTTATCGGAATTCAAAAAGGCTCTTTAATTACCACTAAAGAAAGAGCCACAGTTAAAGTGGACAAAGATGGTTATTATGAAAATGACCCTGATGTAGATATTGTAAAGTTGGCTGTTTTAGAGCGCCACAGAGCGACAGGTAATGTTGGATTGGCTTTGTTAAGAGGCCTTAATCTTAACAATGGAGCAGTAGCTACTACAATCGCCCACGATTCACACAATGTGATTGTAGCAGGGGATAACGATGTTGACATCGATGTTGCCATTAAAGAGTTAAAAAGACTTGGTGGAGGCCTTTTGATTGTCCAAAATGGAAAGGTCCTTGAAGCATTAGAACTTCCTATTGGAGGCCTTATGACTAACAAAGGGGGCCTTTATGTTAAAGATAAATTAGAAGCTTTACATAAAGTAGCTATAGAGAAGTTGGGAATGGATAGCGACGGAGATCCTTTTACCACCTTAAGCTTTATGGCTTTGCCAGTTATACCCTCATTAAAAGTTACCGATATGGGATTGTTTGATGTAGAGAAAAATGAGTTTGTCTCTATAGAGAACTAAAAGATAAAGGGCCGTGCAAAACGGCCCTTTATTTTCAGCAATTGGTTTTATTAACCAACAAATAACTTGATGAACAATAATACTGCTACAACAATAGTTGGGATAGTGATCTCTTTGTAACGACCACTGAAAAGTTTAATTAAGACCCAGCTTAAAACACCATACATAATTCCGTTTGAAATTGAGTATGAGGTAACCATAAATAAAATGGTTAAGAATGCTGGAATAGCCTCTGTGGGCTCTTCAAATTCGATCTCTTTAACTGGACCAATCATAAAGAGTCCAACTAATACCAATGCTGGGGCAGTTGCTGCACCAGGAACTGCAATAAATAGTGGTGATAAGAAAAGTGAAATTAAGAAAAGAATTGCAACAACTAAAGATGTTAGAGCCTGTTTTTCCACCTTCAACGACACCAGCAGAAGACTCAACATAAGTAGTTACTGTTGAGGTTCCAAGCATAGCTCCAACTGTGGTTCCAATTGCATCGGCGAAGAAAGCCTCTTTTACTCTTGGAATAGAGCCATCAGGGTCTAAGGATTTCAGCCTTAGTAGCACACCCAATTAAAGTTCCAACAGTATCAAAAATGTCAACAAATAAGAAAGTGAAACAGATGATAATCATATCAACTGTGAAAGATATCTTTAAATGAGAATTGCATGAAAGTTGGCTTTAATGAAGGGGGTAACCAGCTTCCGCCTGCCCAAGTTGTAACACCAAAAGGAATTCCAACAAGTGTTGTTAAAACAATACCAACTAAAAGAGCACCACGAACTTTGTAAGCTAGAAGAATACTTGTGATAACAATACCTAAAATAGCTACTAAAGCTGTTCCATGTGTAATGTCACCAAGCTCTACCAAAGTTGCACCTCCAACAATGATGCCGGAGTTTTGTAGACCAATGAAGGCGATGAACAATCCTATTCCAACACTAATTGCTTTTTTAATGTTGAGTGGAATCGAGTCAACAATAGCTTCTCTAATGTTAAATGCTGTCAACGCGATGAAGATAATTCCTTCAATAAAAACAGCAGCTAAAGCTTGTTGCCAACTATAACCCATTGAGATTACAACAGCATAGGCAAAGAATGCGTTAAGACCCATACCGGGTGCTAATGCAAATGGGAGGTTTGCCAAAAATGCCATTACCAGCGTTGCAATTGCAGCTGAGAGTGCGGTAGCGGTGAACACTGCCCCAAAATCCATCCCTGCATCTGATAGAATAAGGGGGTTAACGATGAGAATATAGGCCATCGTTAGGAACGTTGTTACACCAGCTAATGCCTCGGTCCGGACGTTAGTTTTGTGTTCGGAGAGTTTAAATAGCTTTTCCATTGAATAACTCCTTTTTAGGTATTCTTCTATGTCTCCATTTTATCTGGAGATACCCCATTTGTACAGGAATTTGTCACTTATAACAACCCGAAAACCTGCAAATTTGAGCTATCCTGAGGAAATTTTTTTAAAAAGAGGGGACAACAACAATTTCCCCATTATATATCAGAGACTCCATTGGGCAGTTGTACAATTTTGTCAATAATTGTGACGTTAAAGCCTCTTTTGTTTCACCAGCAAACAACAGCTTACCTTTATTAATCATCACAACATCAGTAGCACACCTGGCACTAACCATTGGATCGTGGGTAGTAAAAAAGAGCGTTATCCCCTTTTTAGAGAGCTCTTTTAAAATCTTTATAACTACTGGCTGTATTAGCAGGATCTAAGCTACTTGTTGGTTCATCTAAAAGTAAAACTTTAGGATTTTGAGCTAAAGAGCGAGCTAGTAAAACTAGCTGTTGTTCTCCTCCACTTAAGTTGGTTATCTCTCGATTTGCAAGTTTTGTAATACCAACACTCTCCATTGCTTCATAGGCTATATCTAAATCTTTAGTTGTTGGACTCTCTAAAGCTTTTAAGTGAGAAAAACGACCCAAAAGAATATATTCAGTCACACTAAAAGCGAATCTAAAAGTTTCACTTTGGGGCACCAATGCTACTAATTGTCCCAACTCTTTTTGGTTATAAGAAGATAGTGGTTTATCTAAGAGGGTTATCAAACCACTTGTTGGTTTTAACCACTTAAGTAGAAGATTCATTAAAGTGGACTTTCCAGAACCATTGGGTCCCAAAAGGGTTGTGATACTTCCCTCTTTTATTGTTAAGTTAAAACTCTCTAATCTTAAAATCACCTTGGTGTTGGTAAGAGAAATCTATTGAATCTAGTTTGTAAATATCGCTCATACTTTCACCCTAAAAGTTCCCTTAGATAAAATTACAATGAAGACAAAGGAGCCAAATAAAGAAGTTACCACCCCTAAAGGAATCTCTGTTGGCAACAAAGAGCGAGCTAAAGTGTCACTAGCTAATAAGAACATTGAGCCAAAAAGCATTGTTCCAGGAAGAGCATACTTTCCATCAGAGCCAAAAATAGCTCGTCCTAAGTGGGGAACTATTAAACCAACCCATCCAACAAGACCACTAACTGAGATAAAAGATGTTGTTGCAATTGTAGAGACGATTAGTAAAAGAGTTTTATCTCTTTTAACATTAACTCCCATTGAGTGGGCAGTTTTATCATCTAGTGAAAGGAGATTCACTCTCCACCTGAATAAATAAAGCAAAACTAAAGCTAATCCAATGGGGGGAAAAACAGTTAACAAAGTTTGCCAACTGCTGTTGTATAACCCTCCCATTAGCCAAAAAGTAATATCTTGTAACTTTGAAGAGGGGGAGGAGGCTAACTTAATTAGTGATAGTGCTGCTGAAAATATTGAACTAACAGCAATCCCTGCTAAGACCAACCTTAAAATGGAGCCCCCAAATTTAAATTTACGAGATAATGAGTAAGACATAAAAAGCCCTATAAGGCCAAATAAAGAGGCGCTAAGTTGAACTAAGTAGGAGGAGTAGGGAAGTAAGAATATTGCTAAAGCTGCCCCAAAAGCAGAACCTTGAGAAACTCCTAAAAATCCTGGTTCTACTAATGGGTTTCCAAAAATCATCTGAAATACATAGCCACTAGTAGCTAAAGCAGCACCCCCCAATACAGCTAAAATTACCCTAGGAAGTCTAACACTTAATAGTACAGTTGTTGAAAGATTATCAGATAAAAGTTTTGTTAATAGTGTGTAGCCACTAGCAGGATAGCGTCCTAAAGTTAGTGCGAAATAGAAAAGGATAAATAGTATCCCCAAAGATAGGGCTAGTTTTTTTATCATATGGTTATGTAGTTGTTGTAAGCTGCAACGAGTGTATCTAAAATTTCTTGATCAGTGATGTTGTAAAAGTCTTTATAAAAAGAGCGAATCTCTTTTTCCATATCAAAATCTTCAAACAAGTTGGGATGTAATGTTGCTGCTAACCATTGTAATGCTAAAATCCATCTACTGTCAGATTGAAAATAGTTAGTGTAATCAGCTGCAACAGGTAGTATTTTATGTGTTCTGTAAGATTTTAAGTAAAGGTATTTGGCATCTGTGTAGATTGCTTTTAAAAATGGGTCAACTTTAGAGCGGTAGTTAATTAAGAAAAAGTAATCTGGATCCCATTGAGCAATTTGTTCAAAAGAGATTTTTGACCATCCACTTAAAGTAACATTGTTATCCAGCCAAACTGGAATTCCTCCCCCTTTTTCAACTAACATCGATTGTATCCACCCTTTTGGGGGGACACTAAAAGAGTTAGTTCCATCACTAGAGGCTACTTGGGTCATTAAAACTGTTGGTTTATCACTTTCACTTAGTGTAGAAATTTTCTCAGTAACCTTTTTCTCCCGTTCATCAAACTTCTTTATAACATCTAAAGCAGTTTCTTGATCATTTAACAATTTTCCCAGTTCTACTATTTCACTTTTCCAAGCATCGCTAGTCTCTAAGTCCATTATGAACAGTGGAATTCCAAAAGGCTCTAACAATTTACCAATAGAGTCGTAATTACTGCTTTTAGTAATAATTAAATCGGGTTTTAAAGCTATTATCTCTTCAGCACTAACTTGTTGCCCCAATCTTTTAGTTGACTCTAAGTCATCAATGATTAGAGTGAAAAAGTCTCCTAAACCTTGATCGGTGGTGGCTAAAAAGATCTCTTTTTCATAAACAGAGGGAAATAGGTACAAAGCATCTGCTGGCATAATAGCAGCTCTTCCAACAACTAAGATTCTTTGAGGCTCTTTAGTTAAAGTAACCTCTCGGTTTAATGCATCAGTTGCAACTCTAATATCGTCAGCAGAAGTTGTTTCTTTGTAGCCTGCTGAAAATAGCAAAGTTGCACTAAAAATGGTAAATAATAGGAAAATTAGGGAAGATTTTTTATTGAACATAGAAAACTCCTTGATACAAAATTTTACCATTGTATTATTGAAAATACAATCGTAAAGTAAAGTTTCCTTCCCTTGCATCACATCCTCTTTAAGGGTAATCTAAGGTAAATCTCTGACAAGTGAGGTTCACAATGAATAGTGATCGTTTTACCAATTTAAAGAGGTATCAACGTATTCTAGCCTCTTCATCTAAAGAGGTTAGAGATAGGATGTTAATTACAGTTGCCAATGAACTTGAAGCCAATCTATCAAAGATTGAGAAGGCAAATAATTTAGATATTGAAGAGGCTAAAAAGGCAAACGTTGCCCAACCTCTGATCAAACGCCTGTTGTTTGATGAAAATAAGCTAAAAGGGGTGTGTGAAGGTATTAGACAAGTAGCCACCTTAAAAGATCCCATTGGAATAGTAAGAGAACGACGATTGTTGGATGAAGGTCTTTTACTCGAAAGGGTGGGAGTTCCCATTGGGGTCATTGGGATGATTTTTGAATCACGACCCGATGCTCTAGTGCAAATTATCTCATTAGCACTGAAAAGTGGCAATGGAATAATTTTAAAAGGAGGCAAAGAGGCTTTAAATACCAACATAGCTTTAGTCGAAATTATTAAAGATTCTTTAGAAGACTTTGATGCTAAAGGAAATTGGATAGTCCACTTAACAAGTAGAGAAGAGGTTGGTGAGATTTTAGAACTTGATGAGATCGTTGATCTATTAATACCTCGGGGTTCTAATGAGTTTGTCCGCTACATCATGGATAACACTAAAATACCAGTATTAGGACATGCAGATGGAATATGTTCTCTTTATGTTGATAAAGAGGCCTCTATAGAGATGGCAGTAAAAGTTGCAGTTGATTCAAAGTGCCAATATCCAGCAGTGTGTAATGCCATTGAAACACTCTTAGTACACAAAGATATTGCTCCAACATTCTTACCAAAGTTTAAAGAGGGCGTTGTTCCTTACAACGTAGTTATCTATGGAGATGAGGAGACTTTGAAAATCATTGATGGTAAAAAAGCAACTGAATCAAATTGGGCAACTGAATATTTAGATTACGAAATAGCAATTCGAGTTGTTGATTCAGTAGATCAAGCAATTGAACACATTGCCACTTACAACTCAGGTCACACCGATGCAATAGTTACCACCAATGAAGAGGTAGCAAAAAGGTTTTTAACAGAAGTTGACTCAGCAGATGTTTTTTGGAATGCTAGTACCCGATTTGCAGATGGATTTAGGTTTGGCTTAGGTGCTGAAGTTGGTATAAGTACCCAAAAGATTCACGCACGAGGACCAGTTGGTTTAAATGGACTAATTACAGATAAATGGCTAATTAAAGGATCTGGTCAAATAGTAGACTCATACGAAAAAGGTGTGAGTACTTACAAGCACAAAGATTTAGACTTAGAAGGCGATTCAATACTAGAAGGGTAAAAAATGGGGCGCAATTTTAAAGAGGTAAAGAGGGTAGTTGTTAAAGTTGGAACTAACCTTCTAAGTAATAAAGAGGGCATCGACATAAAGCGCATCGCAGATGTTGCAAAAAATATTGCAACTTTGAGAGAGATGGGAATACAAGTTCTTTTAGTCTCTTCTGGTGCAATAGGGTTAGGGGCAAAAGAGTTACTTCGTCAAACTGCAGTAACTCAAGTTTCTATGCGCCAAGCTTGTGCTTCAATAGGACAACCCCTTTTAATGAGCCACTATCGTGAAGCTTTTAAAAAGCACAACATAATTTGCTCACAACTTTTGATTACCCGTGCCGATTTAAATGAGCGTAAAACTTTTGTAAATCTTAAAAATGCTGTCGATACTCTCTTAGAGTTAAACGTGCTTCCTATATTCAATGAGAATGACTCAATCAGTACAGCTGAAATTGGATCTGCCTTTGGTGATAACGATCGGATGAGTGCCTATGTAGCTAGTAAAATTGATGCCAACTTATTGATTATTCTCACCGATATTGATGGGCTGTACACCTCTGATCCAAAAAAAGGAAATGGGGCTAAATTAATTAGTGAAGTTGAAAAAGTTGATGATAAAATCCTCTCTTATGCAAAATCTACCAAGGGCTCAGTATTTGCAACTGGGGGGATGAAGACCAAACTTTTCGCTGCAAAAATTGCCTCAACAGCTGGTTGTGCAACTGTTATTGCCAATGGAAAAGAAAACGATGTCTTAAAAAGAATCATCAACGGAGAGGCAATAGGCACTTACATCCACGAGAAAAAAGCCATAAACCAACGCTCTAGGTGGATTTTAAATAGCAATGCAAAAGGGACTATTTGGGTTGATGAGGGGGCAGTTAAAGCTTTGAGAAATCACAAAAGTCTACTACCTTCAGGGGTAATTAATGTTAGTGGTATTTTCAATGCTGGAGATGTTGTTAACATTAACGATGTTGCAAAAGCTGTTCCCTACTACAACAGTAGTGAGATATTGGCAATGGTAGGCCTTCAATCGAAAGATATCCCTTCCAAAGTGCGCCATGGAAAGAAGGATATGATCTTTAGACCTGAAGATATAGTATTTTTAGAGTATGAAAGCTAATTACCACTTCTATCAAGGCAAGCAAGATTTAACTAGAAGGATAAAACTTCTTCATAGACAACAAAACCTCTCTATTGGAGTGGTAGGTGTAACAGACCAGGTTGAAGCAGAAAAGGCATTAAAGCACTACAATAAATTGGCAGATGAAATACCAATTTATTTTATTGGGGAAGAGAATCAATTCAACTACGAATCGTTAAGTGCCAAATACCCAAAAGTTAACTACATAATGTTTAATGAGGTAGCCCCGTTTGCTTTAATGGCAAACACCTTTGCCAACGAGTGTCGCACCACCTATTTTTTATTAAGTAGAAGTGACGTTGTCTTTGAGAAACTCTCATTGGAAAAAGCTATTTCCCTATTTAAATTAGAGACTAAAAGTAGTTGTGTAGTTCCCTCTTTTAAAAACAAGATTGATGAGGTGCTTCCAACGCTCTTTGTCCCCTATTTAAATAAAGAAACTATTGAACCTCTTCCATTTTCACCAACTAATCAAATTAACCAAACTCTCTACCCATTTTTTGGAGTGGGACTTTATGAGAGGGCACTATTTCAACGTTTAAGGGGTTTTGATCAACAAATAGAGGGACTTTGGTGGCAGTTGTTGGATTTTGGAATTAAAAGTTGGCTTTACGGGTATCCTATCTTAAACTTGAACTCAATGGAGGCGAAGTTTTTTAGTCGGCAATTGGTCATTGAAGATCGTAGTGCCACTAATACAATTAAGCGTTCGTTAACTAAAGCGCTCGGGGTAAAAAAAGTGGGTTCAAAGTTTGTCGTCACTAGACCAAAAAAGTATTACGATTCAGTAACCTTTAAAGAGATAAAACAACGCCTTGTTTTGTATAAAACAGATCTCAATGAATTGATCGATAATTGGAGAGTGGTAGATGATTAAAAAGAGCTTTTTAATTGTTGTTGTTTTATTTTTTAGTTTTTCATTATTTGCCAACCCTTTTGCCTTTCCTGTTGAACTAGTTGTTTTAGATGCAGGACATGGAGGCGAAGATCCTGGAGCTGTAGCAACTTATCATTGGGATAACCAAATTACCCTTTATGAGAAAGAAATCACCTTAGATATTGTTAAAAAGGTTAAAGAGAGATTAGAAAGAAGAAACGTGACTGTTTTATTAACTAGAGATAGCGATTACTTTGCTACACTAAGTGAGCGGGCACAGCTTGTCTCTAAATACCCCCTTTCAAGTGACAAATCGGCAATCTTTGTCTCAATTCATGCCAATAGTGCTGATACCCCATTAGCTAGCGGTTTAGAAATTTTAGTCAAAGAGAATAAAAAGTGGGTAACCTTTTTAGATGGCAATAGTGAAGGGTGGAAAATCCTTAGATATGCCAATTACACCCCAACTCAATTAAACAACTTCTTAAATAGTGAGAACTTAGTTTTAGCTAAAAGTTTAAAAGCTTCACTGGAAAAGTCTTTTCCAAATCACCGCTTTAGGGGAATCAAAGAGCAAGATTTGTGGGTCTTAAACCAAAGTAAAGTGGCTTCAGCTCTTATAGAAATTGGTTTTATGAGTAACGAAGAGGATGCACTAAATATGTACACAAAAAGCTGGCGCGATGAGATGGCCTCTTCAATTGCTAATGGAATCTTAAACTATATTAGTGGGAATTGAGTTTCTCTCTTCCCTCAATTGCCAACCTAGTTTTCAAACTCTTAAGCTGTTTAGATAACGACACTTTGTAGATGTGAGGGTTGATCATCCTTTTGTAAGAGGGGTGAAAAGTCTCTAATCCATCAATTGCTCTTTGACGAACTCTATCCAACCTAATGGTAGTTTTAAACCTATTTCCTTCCTCCATAACTGGCTTTAAGAGCTTTTGGGCAGTAACAAATCTGCTTTTTCTCATTGTAAAAAAGTCTGCTTCACTGAAAGGGTGGTAAAAGACAACATCGTTGTTTAAATCGAGTTGCTCCTCTTCTAAGGTGATTAAATCTCCTAAAGGCCCCCCAGTTTCATCAAAAAAACGCCAAAGTTGTTTCACCCCTGGTGTTGTTGCTTTTTCAAAAGTGTTACTAATTTTCATTGTTGGAAGCCAACTGTTATCACTAAGTTTACGTGCAGAGAGTTTATAAACACCATTTAAAGAACTTTGAGAGCCTCCAGTAACTAGATTTGTTCCAACTCCCCAAGAGTCTATAGGAACACTATCTTTTACTAAAGTCTCAATAATCTCCTCATTCAAATCGTTTGAAGCGTAGATTCTACAATCTTCTAAACCAGCAGCATCTAATTTTTTTCTTATTTCACGAGAGAGGTAACTCAAATCTCCGCTATCAATTCTTACCCCAATGCTTTTACCTTTTGCTTTCATCTCTTGTCCAACAATGATTGCATTTTCTATTCCCGAACCTAGAGTATCGTAAGTATCAATTAACAATATTGATTGATTGGGGAATATTTCAGTAAAAGCTCTAAAACTTTCCAGTTCAGAGTCAAAACTCATAACCCAAGAGTGGGCCATTGTTCCTGCAATTGGTATTTTAAAAACTTTTCCAGCTAAAGTGTTGCTAGTTGCACTAACTCCCCCAATGTAAGAAGCACGAGAGGCACTAATTGCCCCATCAGGACCTTGGGCACGCCTTAAGCCAAACTCCATAATCTCCCCTTTGTTAGAGGCTTGGTAAAGTCTTGAGGCTTTAGTTGCAATTAAAGATTGGTAGTTGATTGTGTTAAGTAAAATACCCTCAATAAGTTGAGCTTCCATCATAGTTGCCTCAACTCTTATCAAAGGTTCCCCCGGGAAAACAATAGTTCCCTCATCAACAGACAAAATCGTTCCAGTGAATCTAAAGTTGGCTAAATAGGCTAAAAATGAGTCATCAAAGCGCCCTAAAGAGCGTAAGAATTCAATATCACCTTTACTAAAAGTGAACAGCTCAATTTTCTTTAACAAGTCATGAATTCCTGCAAAAACCACATAACCCCCCTTATAGGGGTTTGATCGGTAGAACATATCAAAGATTACAGTTGGGTTATTTTGAGTTAAAAAATAGCCTTGCATCATCGTTAGTTCATAAAAATCGGCAGATAGAGCTGAAACTTTCATTTTAAAATCCTTTTTATCTTCTTATCTCACTAAAACCAAGGTATGGGATTAAAACCTTAGGCATTGTTACTGAACCATCCTCATTTTGAAAGTTCTCTAAAATAGCAACAATGGCACGAGAGATAGCAATTGCAGTCCCATTTAACATATATACAAATTTATTTTTACCATCATCATCTTTGAATCTGGTATTTAAGCGGCGAGCTTGGTAATCGGTACAATTACTTGTACTGGTAACTTCCCCATAATCTCCACTTTCACCTCTTCCTGGCATCCAAGCTTCAATATCGTACTTACGATAAGCTGGAGCTCCTAAATCGCCACTGCAAGTATCAACAACACGATAAGGTAGTTCTAAAGCGTTAAAAATCTCCTCCTCAATACCTAATAGCTCATCGTGGATTTTTTCAGCCTCTTGGGGGGTACTGTAGACAAACATCTCAACTTTAGTAAATTGGTGTACTCGGTATAACCCTTTAGAGTATTGTCCTGCTGCTCCCGCTTCACGACGATAGCAGTGACTTAAACCTGCCATCTTAATGGGTAGATCCTCTTTATTTAAAATATCGTTTGCATGGTAACCACCTAAAGTAATTTCAGCTGTTCCAATCAAACATGTATCGGTCCCCTCTATGGTGTAAATATTAGACTCTTCTCCGCGAGGATTAAATCCAATTCCCTCTAAAATCTCCTCTTTAGCTAAATCGGGAGTCATAATGGGGACAAAGCCGTATTTTCTAAGGGTATCAAGGGCAAATCTTTGAAGGGCTAATTCTAAATAGACCCCCTCATTTTTTAAATAATAAAATTTAGGCCCGGTAACTTTAGTTGCTGTTTCAAAATCAATAATATCTAACTCTTGGCCTAACTCAACGTGATCTTTAATTGGAAAGGAGAACTCTCTAATAGTTCCCTCTTTTTTTAGAAGGCGGTTATCACTTTCTAACTTTCCAATTGGGATATCTGGGTGGGCGTAGTTGGGAAGTGTTTTTGCCAATTCAAAGTAATTGGTAGAAATCTCATCTAAAAGGGCCTCTTTAACTACAAGAGATTCTTTTAGACTCTTTCCCTCTTCAATAAGAAGCAAGCGCACTTCTTGTTCTAATTTTCCTTTCATTTTAGAAGCATTTTCATTTCTTTGAGTCCTTAAAGCTTCAACTTCTTTTAATAAAGAGCTTCTTTGATCTTGCAACTCAATAATTTTATCAACATCAACACTCATCCCACGGTTAGCTACATTTTTAACAATCTCATCTCTGTTCGCTTTGAGCTCTCTTAAATCAATCATTTTGTTCCTTCTTTCTATCAATTATTTTTTTGCATCGGCCTCTAGTTGATTTGCCCTTAAAGTAGTGGAGCGAACCGACTCCATTAAAGTTCCTTTAAAATTGGAAGACTCAAGAACTTTAATCGCCTCTATTGTTGTCCCCTGTGGAGAGCAAACTTGACTTATAAGCTGCTCAGGGTGAATTTTAGACTCTTGTAGTAATTTTACAGCACCTTCGGTGGTTAAACTAATTATTTTTAATGCCTCTTCGTAACCAAAACCCTCTCTTACTCCCCCTAAAGCAATTCCATTTAAGAAGGCAAAGACAGTAGCTATTGCCGATCCACTAATAGCAGTGAAGGCACTTATTAAACTCTCATCAACTTCAATTGCCAAACCAAATGAGTTAACTAACTTCACTGCTGTTTTTACAAAACTATCATTAGCACCTTTACAAGGAGCAACAGCTGTTACCGATTTTTCAACAGAAGAGGCGATGTTTGGCATAATTCTAATTACATCGTTACTCTCTAAGTTTTTAGTCAAAGTTTCCAAAGAGATTCCTGCTGCCATCGAAATCCATTTTTTGTTTTTGTGTTTAACTAAAATGGGATATAAAGAGGGGAGAATTTGAGGTTTAACAGCTAAAAATATAATATCGCTACTTTCAAGTAGTTGGTTAGTTTCTAAAAAAGTGGTTTTAGTATCATCTGCTAATGATTTAGCTACCTCTTTTTTTACATCAGTGATAAAAATTTTATTGTTAGGAGATTTTGCTAAGGCTCTAATTATTGCTGAACCCATATTTCCTGTTCCTATAAAACCAATTTTATCCATAATAAACTCCCTTTACTTTGCCTTTGGCCAACTTAAGTTGTGTAACTGGCCCTTAGCTTGTAAGTTTACAAAGTTGTGTTGCCTTTCCCACTCATAAGCAGCAACAGCAACACTGTTAGCCAAATTAATTGAGCGTGCCTGATCAACCATAGGCAATCTAACACACCTTTCGGGGTACTGAACTAAAATTGACTCACTAATGCCAGCTGTCTCTTTTCCAAAAATCAAATAAGAATCATCTTCATAATCTACATCGCTGTAGGTGTGATGAGCTTTAGTGGTGTAAAACCACAAGTTCTTATCCCCGTTTATTTCAAGAAACTCACTAGTAGAGTTATACTCTTTTATCGTCAAAAGGGACCAGTAGTCTAACCCAGCTCTTCTGATTCGTTTCTCATCGAGAGAGAATCCCAAAGGGTGTACTAAATGCAAAGTAGCACCTAAAGCAGCACATGTGCGACTAATGTTGCCGCTGTTTTGCGGTATTTCTGGCTCAAATAAAACTATATGTAGTGCCACTGCATACTCCTCTTACAAAGCATCTACTTTACCACCAAAATAAGCTCTTTCTCAAGGGGAGCTTATTTATTGTTTTTCGGTTTTACTAAGGTTGCTTTTTGTAATTTTTGTCCCTTTTTACTCAACTCTAAGATGGTTTTTTCTAAACTTCTTTTTTTCTCATACGGATCATCAAAAAGCTCACTTTGAACTAATTCACCTCGCTCTTTTACATTGTAAAGGCCAATTCCTAACAATCTAATTTTATCACCACTTTTAAATCTTTTCTCTAAAAGATCTTTTCCCATTGCAAAGACTTGATCTGCTGAGTTTATTGGAGAATCGCTGGTTGTTTGAATAGTGTTGGTGGTAAAGTCACTTTGTCTAATTTTTAAAGCAACAGTGCAAGAATTTAAATCCTCTTCTAAAAGGCGAAACATCACCTCGTGACTCATTGCTAAAAGATTTTCTAGCAAAGTCTCTTTATCATCAACATCAACTACAAAAGTTCGTTCTGTACTTATAGAGCGTGATTTAGTAACTCCAGTGTGAATTCCTGGATCAATTCCTCTACTAACTTTGTATAAATATTGACCTGTAGAGGTACCAAATGTAGTTTGCAAGTATTCTAAAGAGAGCTCTCTAATTTGTTTAACCGTTGTTATGTTGTGCTTATATAAATCATTTAAGGTGCTTTGTCCTATTCCCCACAATTTTTTTAAACCAATAGTATCGACAAAGTTTATCTCATTACCTTTAGAAACACGCACTAAGCCATCTGGTTTGTCGTATCCACTAGCCATCTTTGCAATGAACTTAGAAGGGCCTATTCCAACACTGATTGTTAAACCACTTTGGTTTTTAACCTCATTTTTTAATAAAATAGCAGCTTGGCGAGGCTTTCCAAAAAGACGCTCAGTGCCACTCATATCTAAAAAAGCTTCATCAATTGAAATTTGTTGCACCGTGGGGCTAAAAGATTTTAGAATCTTTAAGATCTCTTTACTAACTTCATTGTATCGTTTTAAATTTCCTCTAACGATGATGGCGTGAGGACAAAGTTGTTTTGCTCTATACATTGGCATTGCTGAGTGCACTTTATATTCCCGTGCTTCATAAGAGCAAGCAGAGACAACACCTCGATTACTAGTTCCCCCAACTATTAAAGGTTTTCCTCTATACTCTGGATTATCATTTTGCTCCACAGCTGCATAAAATGCATCCATGTCAACATGAAACCAAACTTGCTCCATCGCTACTCAATATCCTTGTAAATTAACTGACTGTTAAAATTAAAGCGTTCTATACTCTCTATTATAAGAAGTTCTAGAAGTTTATTCCAATCGTATCCTAAAGAGGAGGCTAATATTGGCCAATGGCTTTGCTCACTAAGACCTGGGACAGTATTTATCTCATTAAAGTAGATTTTTTGATCGTCGTAATTATAAAAAAAGTCGACTCGAGCATAACCAGTTACCCCAATTGCTTTGGCAACTACCAATGCATATTCTTTAACTTTCTCTAAAATTGAGTATTCAAGTGGAGCGGGGTACTCTATATAAGCAACATTAGAGCCCAAGTATTTTTGTTGGTAAGTTAGAAACTTATTTTGGTCTTTTAAAGGATCAACAACTAAACCAGGTAGTGAGGCAGCTAAAGAATTCTCAACTTCTAAAACAGCCACCTCCAGTTCAACAAAGTTAGTTAAAAGGGGCTCTAAAATAGCTTTGTTGGAGAATTTAAATACTTTTTCTAAAGCCTCTTTTAAATTATTTTCATCAACTGTAGTTAGAGGAGTTATTCCAACTGAAGATCCCCCATCTTCAGGTTTCACCATAACTTTATTCCAAAGTTTATCAATTAAATGTGAATCTATTTTTCTCTTATCAACAACAATATAATCTAAAGTGGGGACATTGTTGATTTTTGCAACCTCTTTAGTTAACTCTTTATGAATTCCAACTAAAGAGGCTTTAACGTTAGAGCCGATGTAGGCAAGGTTTGTCAATTCTAATAAAGATTGTATTTTCCCATCCTCACCAACATTTCCATGTATTAAGGGAAAACAGCTGTAAATGTTTAACTTTTTCCCCTTGTAAAAGATTCCATCTCCCAAAAAGAAAGTTACTTGATCGTCTTTATTAAAATTTGATGGTAGAGAGCTCTGTTTTTTTGAAAAATCGACTTGTTGTAAAGCCCATCTTCCCTCTCGATCACAGCTTATAGGAATTACATGGTAGTTAGATGCAATTAACTTATTGGCAATGTTAGCAGCCGATCGGCAACTAACAGCGTGTTCAGTCGATTTTCCCCCATAAAATAGGGCTATTGCTCTACTCATAACTAAAACCTAACTCCTTTATTAGTTGCATGGCAATCTCTTTTTCATCCCACCAAATTTTCTTATCAGGATAGAGGATTCTTTGTTCATGCCCTTTAGCTAATAGTAAGATTATATCGTTGGGCTTACTATTTAATAGGGCCTCTCTTATGGCTGTTTTTCGATCTAGTATCTTATAAGTTGGAACTTTTTCACCTGTTGAGATTATCCCTTGATAAAGATCTTCAATTATTTGATGGGGATCTTCGTTTCGTGGATCTTCATCACTAAGGTATATTATATCACAATTATTAGCAGCTAAGCGTCCCATTGGAAACCGTTTTGCTCGATCGCGCTCTCCAGCAGAACCAAAAACTGCAATAATTCTTCCCCCATTTAAAAACTTTTTAGCGTGGTTAAATATTTTTTCAAATGAGTCTATTGTGTGGGCAAAATCAATTACAACTGTTCTTTTATCAAATTCTATTGTCTCAAAACGCCCTTTTACTTTCTCTATTTTATTAGCTTTTTCAAATACCTCAGGCCAACTTAAATTTAAATGGTATTTAGAAGCTAAAATAGCAGCTAATAAATTCTTAGTATAAACATCCTCTCCATAAGGGATTTCTATTAAATAACTTTTTTTAGTTTCAGGATCAATTAGTTGAACTTTCCTATAACCAAAGCCAACTTCAACACTTTTGGCATTTAAAACACCATCATCAATGTAATTGTCCAAAGAGTAAAAACCCACCTTAACATCTGAGGGTATTACAAAGAGAACCTCTTTTTTATTAACAAAGTTGTAAGGCATAACTACAAAAGAGTTCTCATTTAACTGACGTGCTAAATTGAGCTTTGCATCTAAGTAGTTTCCAAGAGTTTTATGAAACTCCATGTGTTCATTGGTGAAAGTGGTGTAAATTGCTCCATTGAAAGTTATATCTTTTAATCGTGATCCTTCATCACTTAAGGCGTGACTGGTGGACTCTAAAATAACACTTTTTACTCTGTTCTTATAACAACTGTTTAGAAATTTGTGTAAAGTGGGAGCTTCGGGGGTACTTTGAGCAAAAGGGGAGGATTTAGCACCCGATCCATCATCGTAAGTGACCGATGTTAAAAGGGCACTTTTATGATTAGCTCTATTTAATATTTGCCATAAAAACTGACTAGTTGTTGATTTACCATCAGTTCCAGTTATCCCAATAACATTTTCAACAACAGGTTTTTCTAAATTGCTAGCTAAGTGGGAAGCAACTAGGCGTACATTGGGATGTTTAATGTAGGTGATTGTTGGATCGTAGTATTCAAGGTTGTTAGAGTGAATTATTGCAACAGCTCCGTTAGAGATTGCTTGTTCAATAAAAATATGACCATCAACATTAAGACCAACAACAGCAATATAGATGCCCCCTTTATCAATTTCAGAGGCAACAAAGCTAATGTTTCCTACCAAAGGGTCACTATTGCCAATTATCGTACATTCAGAAATTAGCTTGTTATTTGTAAATAAGGCTGATACTCTTTTCATTAGTAACCCTTTTTTTATCATCGTAACAACGTTTTTTACTATTTACAAGGAGAACAAAGTGGCGCTAAATTTAAAATCCTTTGAAGATGATCAACTAATAAGTTTAATTGGCTCTAAAAGGGTAATTGCACCACAACTAAAACTAATATTTTCTTCTTTGGTGGGAAATAAAAGAAATCTTAAGTTCTTAGATGTCTTTAGTGGCACAGGTGCCATTAGCCGACAAATAAAAGCCTTAGGGCATCAAGTAATTGCCAACGATAACCAATACTTTTTGTATTTAATTAACCATATCTATCTCTCATTAAATGATAACTCATTAAAAAGTATGTTTGAAAGTTTTGGGGGAGTGGATGCTTATTACTCTTTAATAAACTTACACGGAATGTTTGCTGCCTACAACAAGGAGGGAATCAACGAACCCTATTTGAGTCGGTATTATGCACCTAATGATGTTGATAACTACGATGAAAACAAAGAGCGATTATTTTTTTCTCCAGAAAATGGGCGTTTTTTTGATGCTGTTAGAGAAGAAGTTGAAAGTAGCTTTTTTGAAGGAAGGCTGACCTTTGATGAAAAAGCTTTAGTTGTAGCCTCTTTATTATATAAAGTTAGTCGAAAGGCCAACATCAGTGGAACTTTTACCAGCTATCTTAAAGATTTGAAAAATAGTCGAAAAAGAATTAGAGAGTTAGCTCAACTGAATGTTCCTATCCTTAGTGATGACGCTCTTCCTAAAGGCTCTTCATACAACTTAGATGCCTTAGAATTTTTAAAACAACACAGTGCTGATGTAATTTATTTAGATCCTCCCTCATCAGTAGTCCAATATTCAAACAATTACCATATTCTTAACAGTGTAGCTAAGTGGGATTACTATAAACCCTCAAATGAAGTTGATGAAAATGGTAATTTAAAAGATCGAGGTGGAATTAGAGAAGATTGGATAGAGACTAAAAGTAAGTTTTGCTCCTTAAAAGAGGCAGATTTAGCAATGGTGCAACTTATAAACAACTTAGATTCACGCCATGTTGTTTTAACTTACCCAACAAAAGGAATTGTTGAAGCACAGAGAATTAAAGAGTTATTAACTAACCGTTATAAAAAAGTTGAACTAAGTGTGCTACACCAAAAAAACCAAGGGGGAAAACAAAGTAATAAAGGGCCTCAAAACCTTACCCAAGTTTTTGTGGCAACTAAAACAGCACACTCTTATTCAGTTGGTGAAATAGATTTATCTATGTTAGAGAGTTTTAAAAAGCTTGATCAATTAACTAATTCAATTTTTAGAAAAGGGATTGAAGAAGGTCCACTAGAGTTTATTGGAGGTGTTTTATTAAAAACACCGTTACCAATAGATCTTCTTACTAAATATCCCATAGATACTTTAAATAAGTGGGCTAAAGAGCTAGAAGAAAATAGTGCTAAAGATGGCTTTGAGGCTTTAGAGATTTTAGCTAAGAGTTTAAAGAGCACCCAAATAACAGCGCAACAAAGATCAAGAATAGAGAAAAAAGTTGTCGATGTAGCAAACCATCTTTTAAGTGAAGATGAAAGTTTTATAAAGAAGATAGTAGATATTTGTGAAAAGGGTGAAGTTAATAAGAGGGTGGTGGAACAGATAAAGCAATTAGCATATGATAAATCAAGGAAGTAGAAGATGAGGCGTTTTGTATTACTACTAATAGCTATTTTAACACTTGTTCCACTTTGGTCGAATCAACTTACAGATATCAGATCAGTAGCTATGGGTTCAACTTCTATTGGTGTAGTTAATAGTCACCTCCTTTTTCCAACAAACCCAGCTTCAATCTTTTTCCAACAAGAACCACTTTTTAGAGTGGGAACTCGTCAAAGTGAAAAAGTTTTAACCAAACAAAGAGAAGAAGATCCAATCCCTTGGCTTCAAGAGCCTACGACATCTATTGAAGTTCTTTTTACAAACCGCTATTTGGGTTTATCGTTAGCTTTAAGTAACTACTTAGACCAAAGAACCATTGTTGGTAATGAGGTTGAATTTACCGCTTTTAACGAAAGTGAGTTGCAACTTAGTTTAGCATATGGGTGGCAATCAATTGCCTTCGGTCTTTATGCCAAAGGTTCCACATTTAACACCCGAGATGTTGTAGTGCGTCAAAAGACCTCTTTTAGTGACTATATTAATAGAACGTACTTTGAACGCTACTACGCTCGTGATGAAGATAATCAAACATTTAACTCGGCAATAGGGATGCTGCTCTCTTATAATTTTATTTCTATAGGACTTCTTAGTGACTCACTTTTAAAATACGATTACGACAGTGGAGAGTTAAACTTCGACCTCGAACAAACCTTACAAAACTTCTCTGTTGGTTTAGCTTTTTCAACTCCCAGCTACAACAAAGATAATGAACTAAAAAGAATTGTCTTTAATGGAGGAGCTGATTTTGTAAAGGTCAGAGATATTGATGATGGTTCACTTCATATTGGCTTAGAGACACTATTTCAATTTACAAACAACTTCTCTGTCGCACTCAGAGGAGGCTACCATGAGAAAAGAGGGGGTAAGAATTCTCTTTTTGCACTTGATGGAAGTGGAAGTGGAACAGTTGGTTTAGGAATTAGATTTTTAAATGGGGCTGTTGATGTAGCAGTCACTATCCCAACAGATAAGCAATACATAAGTATTGCCACAGGATTAACTTGGGGATTCTAAGAAACTTTATCGCTTTCAACTCATATTAGTGATACCATAAAGTATGAACAAAAAAGCGTTAAAACAGAGTGTAAAAGTTCTTTTACAACGATTGTTAACTCTTATTATGTTCTTAATTGGCTCTAAAGGTGTTGTTAGTGATGTTGCTATTTTTTATTTTATTCTTTTTTATACTTTCTCCTTAATTTCCCTTTTCATTGTTAACTTAGTTAATCCAGCTTCCCTAGCTTTTAGAGAGGAGAGTTCAAAAGAGACACCGCTTTGGGATAAAATTGTTTTACCAATATTTTGGGTTTATAATTTTATTGTTCTTTATCTAGTAGCAGGAATTGAATTAAATGAGTTTAGTAAATTAAATGTTACAGTAATTATTGGTTTTTTTATTATGGGTATCAGTTTTATCATTGGCACCAAAGCGATGTGTGATAACCCTTTTATGGGGACTTTTTCAACAGTCCAAAAAGAGAAGGAACAAATTGTTGTTACCAGTGGCATCTATTCAGTGATTCGGCACCCCACTTATTTGTCTATCATTCTCCACTGTCTCTCTTTTATTTTAATTTTTAAAACTGTTTTAACATCTGTAGTAGCATCTTTTATAATAGTGTTGATAATTTTTAGAACTTATAAGGAGGATAAATATCTAAAGGAAAATTTAGAAGGGTATTTGGAGTATTGTAAAACAACTGGTCTTTGGAAGTCATGAAGAGACCTTGACAATGATTTTTTTGGTCACTATTATCAGAGCGTACTTATTTTTGTTGTAAGGAGAAGTTCATGGCAAAAGCACATAGAGGCGCTGGAATTAGAGATCAAAAATCGGGTGGAAGAGGAACTTGCCCAGTTTGTAAAAGGACAGCAATTAAAGTTCTATATGAACAAGAGATTGATGAAGCTAAAGTTATGGTTTGTAAGCAATGTAACGCTTCAATTAGAAATGCAAAATAGTTAACCATTTAGCTAAATAAAAGAGGGCTGTCGATTTAGGCAGTCTTTTTTTTAACCTTGGGAGTAGGTATTGATAAACAACTATGCCAACAAAAGAATTTATATAGTTGGAATAAAAGGAACTGGGTTAAGCAATTTAGCTCTGTTTCTTAAAAAAGAGAATTCTTTAGTCTCTGGGTGTGATTATCCCACCTATTATAAAAGTGAAGATCTTTTAAAAGAGGCCAACATTAGTTGGGATGAAAACTTCACTAACTTTGAGGCACTTAAAAGTAGTGATTTAGTAATCCATTCAGCAGCTTACCCTAAAGCAACTAATCCCTTACTAATTGAGGCTGCTAAATATAAAATTCCCACTTTTAGCTATCCTGAATTTTTAAAAAACATAAGTGAAAGTTATCCCACTTACTCAATTAGCGGCACCCACGGTAAAAGTAGTACCTTAGGGGCTGCTAGTTTTATCTACATTGCAAATAATAATTCTCCTATAATTTTAGGTGGGTGTCAGTTACAACAGCAAAGTAACACTAATAAAAAAGATAACTTTGCAATAATTGAGGGGTGTGAGTACAAAGACCATTACCACCTTTATAAACTTAAAGGTTTAGTAATCACTTCAATAGAATTTGAACATCCCGATTTCTTTTTAGATGAAATGCAGCTTTTTAACTCTTTTAAAAAGAGGGTGGAGCTCCTTGAAGAGAACTCCTTTGTAATATTGTGTAGCGACTATCCTTTAACTAAAAAACTAATTGGCCATATTAAAAATAAGAAGTTAATAACTTACGGTAAAGATAGTACTTGTGATGTAAGAATTGAGTATATCGGGAAGGGGGAATATAAAGTGGGCACTAAAACATACCGCTCTCAATTTCACTCTTACCCACTAATAGCAAATTTAGTAGCTGCTTCTTTATTAGTTAATCAAATTAGTAACTTAGATTTTGAAAACTCCTTAAAGATTTTAGAAAATTACAAAGGGTGCAAACAGAGAGTTGAGAAACTATTTGAAAAAGAGGGTGTAATTTTCATCGATGATTATGCTCACCACCCAACAGAGATAAAAACATCTCTAAAACACATTAAATCTCTTTATCCTGACAAAACTTTGTTCTTAATATTTTATCCTCACACCCTTTCTCGCACTATTGCCCTTTTTGATGAGTTTGTTAAAGAGTTAAAACAAGTAGAAAATCTTTTTATTAGAAAAGTATTTGCATCTTCACGCAATGATGGTAAAGAGGACCAACTGATAACTATTAGCAAAAGCCTAGCTACTAAGAGTAATGGCACTTTTATTGAAGATAAAGAGAACTTAGTTAGTGAAGTTGCTAAGAGATTGCAAGCTAATAGTGTGTGCGTTACGATGGGGGCAGGCAATAACTCTGCTTTAGCTGAAGAAATTGCATCCAAAAGGGAAAAATTAAATGGTTAGTATGACTGGTTACGGATTTAGTGAGTTTAGCAATGAGAACTTTCAACTAAGTGTTGAATTAAAATCTTACAACAACCGCTATTTAGAACTCTATTACACAACAGCTCCAATTTTCTCTTTATATGAGAATGAAATCTCCACCTTAATTAAGCAAAAAGTTAAAAGGGGCAAAATCGAAACTTATATCAGATTCAAAAACCTAACTAGCGATGTAAAGCTAGTTGTTGATCAGGCTCTTTTAGATGAGTACAAAAAAGCGTTTGAAAAAATTAAAAGTGTTACTAACTTAAAAGTTGAACCCTCAATTTCTGATTACTTAAATCAAGAGGGACTAATAAATACTTTGTACAACAGCGATCCTTCAATTTACAAAGAGCAACTGCTTGATTCTTTAAATGAGGCATTAACTCAATTAGTTGAGATGAGAGAAAAAGAGGGAGAAGCGACAAAGCAAAACTTAAAGTTCTTGATTAAAGAGTTTAGTAGCAACTTAGATATTATTAACTCCTATGCAGGTTCTTTAGAGACAAAACTTAAAGATCAACTGCTAGAAAGGTTTGACCAGTTACTTGGTAATCGAGGATATGATGAGTCTAGGTTTTTACAAGAGGTGGCTATTTTGTTAGTTAAGTACTCAATTAACGAAGAGTTGGAGCGCCTTAAAGCCCACATTGTTGAGTTTAACAAGTTGGTAGAATTAAAAGAAGCAGTGGGTAAAAGAATCGACTTTCTAACTCAAGAGATGAATCGTGAGATAAATACCATTGGTAGTAAAAGTATTATTGTTGAAGTGAATCAAACTGTCGTTAAGATGAAAGAGAGTTTAGAGAATATTAGAGAACAAATTAGAAATGTTGAGTAGGAATATATGAGAGTAGCAATATCTGGAAAAAGTGGGTGTGGCAATACAACTGTTAGCACTTTAGTTGCCCAAATTATGGGGTACCCTTTAATAAACTACACTTTTAGGATGATGGCCCAAGAGCGCAACATCGACTTTTGGGAATTTTGTAAGATGGCTGAAAAGGATGATTCAATCGATTTAGAACTTGATGAGAAACAAGTTGAGATGGCGATGGGTCATGAAAATTGTGTTTTAGGAAGTAGGTTAGCCATCTGGGTCTTAAAAGAGGCCGATTTAAAAGTTTACTTAACCGCATCTGAAAAAGTTAGAGCTATGAGAATTTTCCAACGAGAGGGGGGTTCTGTTGAACAGAGATTAAAAGAGACCCAACTAAGAGATAAAAACGACACAAAGCGCTTTAAAAGGTTGTATAACATCGATAATAACAACACATCTGTTGCCGATTTAGTTATTGAAAGTGATGATTTGTCGGTTGAAGAAGTTGCCAACATCATCGTAAAAGAGATTAAAAAAAGATTAGAATAAAGGGCGTAAAAGCTCTATTGCTGTGTAAAGCAAAGCAACAGCAAATATTATATTAATAACCTTAGCTATCTTTGGAGAATTAAGAATTTTCAATAAAAAGAGGGCGAATGAAGAGTATAAAGCTAATGCCACTATAGCTAATGAGGTGAAAAAAGAGGCACTAGCTACTCTCCAAAATAATGTGTGGGGAAGATCAACTAAGAATGTTGAATAGACTGTAAGTCCAACCAACAAAGTTTTAACATTTAAAAATTGTAAAAACATCCCCTGAAAATATCCTAAAGGCTTACCAATCTCATTAGTAACAACAACTGAAGAGCGCACTATTAAATAGGCTAAATAGAGAATATATAAAGATCCAGCAATTCTTATAAAAGGAATTAAATATGGAAAGCGGGTAGTGATTGTTGACGCAACAAAGCCACTAACAACCATAACTAAAAAAAATCCACTCAAAATGCCCACTTGGTATTTAAGCGAGCGTTTATAACCAAAAGTTAAAACCATTGATGCAGTTGAGATTGTATTAGGACCAGGGCTAAAAGAGGCAGCAATGGTAAAAGCTAACAAAGCAGGAATGTTGATTGTTGAGATGACTTGCATACATACATATGACCTATAAGAACAGTTGTAGTCAACTGCTTAGATTTCAAACTAAAGGTAAAAGTTTTTACGGGTATAACCCCAAAAACTTGGTAAAATTAAAAGTTCTTATGGGTATAACCCTAAAAACTTGTTTACAGTAGAAGTTTTTATGGGTATAATCCTTACTTAGGAGCATTTTAAATGATTGATAGACCACAGTATTATGAAAAAATTGAACCGTTTATTGATAAACCATTTATTAAAGTAATAACTGGTGTAAGAAGGTGTGGAAAATCAACAATGATGTTGCTTATCCAACAACTTTTAATAAAGCGTAGAATCAATAAAAATCAAATTATAGCAATCAATTTTGAAAGTATGTCCTATTACGATTTACGAGATTCTCACTCTTTGTACAACTACATCACCAAAGCTGTACAAAATATTGAAGGAAAAGTTTACTTGTTCTTTGATGAAGTTCAAATTATTGAAAAATGGGAAGAGGCGATTAACTCTTTTTTAATTGATTTTCCATCAGATATTTATATTACGGGATCAAACTCTCAGCTTTTATCGTCAGAACTCTCAACACTACTTACCGGTAGATTTATTCACATAGAGATGATGCCACTCTCTTTTAATGAAATGGTTACATTTAGAACCAAGAGAATAAATGGGCAACCACTAGAGCAACTTCTTTGGACTTATATTAGAAGAGGAGGCTTTCCTAGCGTCCATCTAGCTGATTATGATGAAAGGACATCGTATTCAATCATTAATAATATTTATGACTCTATTGTGCTACGTGATGTAGTAGAGCGACATAAAATTAGAAATATAGAAGTTCTAAGTAGAGTCATGCAGTTCATTATGGATAGTGTTGGTAGCACAATTTCGGCAAAAAACATTGCAGATTACTTTAAAAACCAATACAGGTCTGTAGATATCAACACAATCTATAATTATCTGGATGCTCTGGTAAGTTCATATATAATCAGCAAGGTTCAACGTTATGATATCCAAGGAAAAGAGTTGTTAAAGACACAAGAGAAGTACTATTTAGCAGATCCAGGTATTCAACATGCTGTATTTGGGTATCGGGATCGCCATATCTCAGGTATTTTAGAGAATATTGTTTATCATGAACTAATTCGACGTGACTATAGAGTGTTCATTGGAAAGATAGGAAACCAGGAAGTTGACTTTGTTGCTGAAAAAGGTAATAAGAAAGTTTATGTGCAAGTTGCTTATAAATTAGAGTTGGAAAAAACAATTGAAAGAGAATTTGCTCCATTGCTTGCTATTAGAGACTCATATCCAAAATATGTAGTGACAATGGATTCTAATTTCCAAGACTCAATAGAAGGTATTCAACATATTGGCCTTCTTGATTTTCTTTGTGAAACTACTTTGTATTAGAAATAAGCTTACACATGTTTATAAGGAAAAGAATTTGTGAAACAAAGATTGTATTTACTTACTGGTGCTAGTGGATTTTTGGGTGGGAACATATTAACTCAATTAGTAGAGAAAAAAGAGAGAGTACGAGTACTAATTTCTTTAAATAACCCAGCTATTCCTAGAATGCCTAAAGAAGCTGAATTAGTATTTGGCAATTTGTTGGACAAAGACTCTTTAGAGAAGTTTTTTACTGTTGATGAAGATGTTGATATTATTGTAATCCACTGTGCAGGGGTAGTGACAATGGACCCTAAACCCAACGACAATGTTTATAAAGTAAACGTTGGTGGAACTAAAAGCATTGTTGAAAATTGCATAAAGCACAAAATTAAAAAATTAGTTTATATAAGTTCTACTGGGGCTATCGAAGAACTTCCTCATGGTCAAGTAATTGAAGAGGTTACAAAGCACAATCTAGATGCAGTGATTGGGTACTATTCTAAAACTAAAGCAATGGCTACAAACTTAGTGTTAGAAGCCGCTAGGGAAAATGATTTAGATGCTTCAGTTGTTTATCCTAGTGCTATATTAGGGCCAAATGATCACCGTTATGGAATTATTACTAGAACTTTAAAGTTGGTAGCATCTGGAAACATCCCCATTACATTGGATGGAACAATTAGCTCTGCAGATGTAAGGGATTTAGCAGAGGGGATAATTAGTTGCACTTTAAAAGGGAAAAAGGGTGAAACTTACATAATGACTGGTGAGACGCACACCTTTGATCACCTAATACGTTTAATTTTTGAAAAGATGGGAACTAAAAAACATCTTCTTAAACTTCCATTGTGGTTAATTTACCCTTTTGCAAATCTTGGATTGCTTTATAGTACCATTACAAAAACACCACCATGGTTTAGCAAATTTACCCTCTATAATTTAACTCGCAACAATGAGTTTTCTTCAATAAAGGCTGAAAAAGAGCTTGGCTTTAAAACTCGGCCTTTAGAAGAAACTATTGCAGATACAATTTCTTGGTTAAAAGAGAGTGGTAGGTTAAAAGCTTAAATATAGTCTCTAACCCTTAGCGCCTTGGCAAAATGTTTAAAATATCATATGCTAGCAACGCTATAGTAATAATTATAAGGAGAACTGCCTTGAGTATTCCGTTAGACGTATTAGTCGATAAAGAAAAAAATGTTTATGAAATGACTTGTGTTGCGATAAGCTTAGCCAACATTATGGCTGCTGACGGAGATGAGGAGTTTGAAAACAACAACGAAAAGGTTGTCTCAAAAGTCTTAGAGCAGGTGCTACTAGAAGATGTCGAGTACACCAGTGATGATAAAGAGTAGCCAACCGCTACTCTTTTTATTTGGCCCAACAGCAGTTGGCAAAAGCTCACTAATAACTTCACTTTTTAGTGAGAACTACCAAATAATTAGTGCTGACTCAAAACAAGTTTACCGCCATCTAGATATTGGTTCTGCCAAAGTAGAAAAAGAGATTCAACAAAAAATTAAACACCACCTCATAGATATAATCGATCCCTCTGAAAGTTTTTCAGTAGGGCAGTTTGTAAAATTAGCCGATGAAGCTGTTGCTAAAATTTACTTAGATGAGCAAATTCCCATTATTAGTGGAGGAACTGCCTACTATTTCAAACACTTTTTATTTGGTTTGCCTCCATCTCCTAAAAGCGATCCAATTAGTAGATCCTATGTTAAAGAGCTTTTAGATAAACATGGACAACAATGGTTGTACCAACAACTTGAACAAATAGATCCAATAGCTGTTAAAAAAATACACCCATCAGATGCTTATCGTATCACTCGTGCTTTAGAAGTTTATTATGCTACCGGAAAACCTCTTTCATCTTTTGTTTTATCAGAAGAGCCTCGTAATAACTTAAAGCCTCTTTTAATTGGTCTTAATAGAGAGCGTGATGAGCTAAAAGAGCTAATTACTAAAAGAGTTGATCAAATGTTTGCTGAAGGTCTTGTTGACGAGATTAAAAAGCTAAAAGAAATGGGGGCAAAACAAAACTGGCCCGGGATGGAAGGTATTGGTTATCGGGAGTTCTTTGATGAAAAGGGCTCTTACATCTTTGATCAACAAATAGTTGCCCCTAAAATAGTCTCTAACAGTGTAAAATATACTAAAAGGCAGCTCACATTTTTTAAAAGCTTACCCAATGTTAATTGGGTCCACCCCTCTGAAACTACAAAAATTAAAAACTTAGTAGATCTCTACCTCAATAGTTTCAACTAAAGTAGTACTTAGAATCTCAATTTTATCAATGAGGTTCTTGTTTTTAACCTCTTTAATAGTAAATTGAGCTGTTTGTCTAAGATGATTTGCAATTAGAAACTCTTTATTATCAACTTCTTTATCTCCAATGGGCTCAATCTTATCGTAAGTAGCAACAAAGACTTCAGAATCGAGTTGCCTTATTTGAAGGTTGAAGATTCCCCAAAGTGGATTTTCTATCGATATTGGATAATATCCTTCTAAAGCCCACTTCTCTAAATCTAAAGGTTTAAGTTCAACACTCTGGTAAGCTTTCCTCATCTGTTGAGCAACAAAAAGGGTGCTTACCTCTTTTTCAAAGGGATTTTTAACTCTCTTGTTCAAATAAAGAGACATTTGTGAAAGATCTAGTTGGTTATTAGCTTCATAAAAGTGGGTGATTACTGAAAGAGGTTCTAATGAGGGAATAGCTGCTCTACTTTTAGAAGATGCAATAGCACTTATTCCAACAGAGAGTGCTAATAAAAGAATTAGTGTTATTAAGCCAATTAAAGGTCCCTTTGCTTTTAAATACTTCTTCTTCTCAACTTTTTTATTTAAAAGATCTAAATAGTTCTCATATGCTTCAAACTCTTTTGTGTGAAACTCCCACTTTAAGTTTTCAGTTTCTTTTAAAAAGTAGTTAAGGTTCTCTTCAGCACTGTAGGCAGCTGAGGCAACTAGATTTTGCTCTGTTGCTTTTAGTTGAAGATGTTTATCTATAAAAGAGGTGCAACTTTTATCTAAGCCACTAAAACCCAACTCTAGTGGAATTACTTTAAATTTATTTAATTTAACAACCTCTTTTTCAAAAGGTAGAAAGCCTGTGGCACTAAAATATAAAAATTGGGTGAATTGAGTGATAAGACCATAGGGTGGGTGGGTATTTGGCACTAGATAATCGTAGTAATAAAATTGGCGTATAGTGGCACTTGCTTCTAAAAGTATTATTTGAGAAAGTTGTTGAGGTAAAATTAAAACACCTCCACCAACTAAAAAATAGATTCTCCAGCTCTCTATAAAACCGTTAAAAGGATTTAAATAATCTTGGGGCAATTTAATAAAAGCTTGGGCTAAAGTGCGAATATATGAAAGAGCATCGTTTTTTAAAGTGGTAGCAATATGGTCAAAGCTAAGTATTTCAACTTTAGGGAGAATAATATAACGATAAGAGCCTATGTCAGAAACTTTTGACCAATATAAACTCTCTATTTTCCCATCTTTAAAAATGTAGGTGGGCTCTTTCTCACCAGAAAGGAGGTGTTTAGGGTAAGAGTCGCTAGATTCCCCAATTTTTATTAGAGTAAACTCTTTTTCTTCAATTGTTTTATATTCAACACTAATTCTATCCATCTAATTACCCTTTAGTTGCAAAGAGGCGATTAAGACGCTTTTCATCAATTTTTGCAATAATGTTTTTCTCCATTGTTGGGATAACTAAACCTAGTTTATCCCCTTTTACTCTTTTAAGGTATTTTACTTGAGTGTAGTAAAGATCGTAAGTAACCCCTTTAGATCCTTTAGAGTAGAAGATAGCTAAATTGGCTGCATCTATGATTGTCTCTTTGGGAACACTTTTATTGGGGATATTTTTAATAAAAACATATGCACCTGGATGATCTCGTAAGTGTAACCACCAATCATTTCCCCTAACACTTTTACGTAGTAGTTGATCGTTTTCTTTACTATTACGCCCAACTAACAAAGTAAAAATAGTTGATTTAAAAGTTAATCCTACTGAAGTTTTCTCTTTCTCAACTTTAGTAAACTTTTTTTCTAACTCTCTTTGAAGTTCTTGTTTTGCCTTTTCATCAGATGAGTCTAAAACTTTGTAGTACTCATCGATTTTAATACTCTCTTTTGCAATTTCAGCTTCAAGATCTTTATTGTCTTGAGTAACTCTTAAATGGCGTTCTTTCTCTTTTCTATACTTTTTATAGTAGTTATCTACATTCTCATTTAGTGAATATTTTGGATTCAATAAAATAGTAGTTTTATCTTCACCCATATCAATGACAACTTTATCATCTCCCTCCTTTACTAAATAGCGGTAGCTGTTTAATAAATCACCACTGCTTTTGTAGATATGGTAATTGGATGTTTGTTGTATTGTTAGTTGATTTGCTAAAACTTTTTCTCTTTTTCTATTTAAATCGGCAGCAAATTTATCAATTAAAGATTCTAGGAGTTGCACCTCTTTTTCACTAGAGATGTTTTTATAATAATTTTCTATAAAAGCGTTAAAAGAGCTCTCAGGGGGGTAGGGACGAACGCTAAACTCTTTAGAGTTTTTGTTTTGTGAAGCTAAAACTAAAGTTGAACCTTTGACATCACCAATATTAGGACGCCTAAATAAAAGTTCTTCAATTACCATATTCTCATCACAAATAATTACATTAGCTTTAGGTCCACTAAATAATCTAAATACAAGATACTTTGTTTCACCCCTTCTACTTAAATTCCAAACTAAAATCCGATCTTCAGTAACTTGGTAATAAGATTCTATTTGAGAGCCCTCTATATGGGCTCTGATGTATTGGATAAAGCGTTGCAACTTAGCATGCTTTTTACCTTTAAGAGCTCTAGGAGGGCCACTAAGGCGATACAAGGTGCTACTAGGTTTGCCTATTTCAACATAGAGTTCCCAAAAACCACTTTCTTTAGAGTAGAGTTCGAAAATAAGGGTATTGAATTTAATTTGGTGAACTTTTTGAATTAAGCTTTGTGCAAGGGGAAGTTCACTAACTATTAACTCAATTTCTTTGTAGTTTAAGGACATGCTTTTTCTAAATTAAGCTCTCTATAAGATTTGACGATCTCTCCACCCATGTAAAACGACCCAGTTGATAAGATAGCTTTCTCCTTCGGTGTTAATTCTAAAGCTAATTGTAAAGCTTTTAAAGGCTCTTTTTCCAAAATTATTGTTGGAGGGTTTTGTAGCTTTTTAGATTCAGTAACTAAAAGAGAGTATAAAGAATCAGGATTACTTTTTTTAAAAGTTCCAGGAGTTGAGACAATTATCGTTTTAAAAATAGGTAGAATAAGCTCTGCCATATGAATGTGATCTTTATCCTCTAAAGAACCATAAATTAAGGTGTTATCTTTTGTCCCAAAGAGTTGGACAAACGATTTTGTTAAGGTTTTTAGAGATTCAACAGTGTGAGCACCATCAATTAACAAGGTGGGATTTGTTGCTAAAATTTCCATCCTACCTCTCATTTTAGCTTTTTCTAACCCATGTTCGGTGATTTCTGGTTTATAAAGATTTAATTTTTTTAGTGTTAGTAAAGCTAATGCAACATTTTCACTTTGTGCTTTACCCAACATCGACAATACTAGGTTGGTAGTTGTTTTATCACTCCAAGTAATAAAAACCTTCTCCCCTTCAAAAGTTGTATTAGTAACGATACTTTCTACTTCGTTTTCTAAA
This sequence comes from Sphaerochaetaceae bacterium, assembly GCA_050950065.1. Lineage (GTDB taxonomy): Bacteria > Spirochaetota > Spirochaetia > Sphaerochaetales > Sphaerochaetaceae > JBAYOE01. The sequence goes on from JBMNGX010000002.1 coordinate 94,617, forward strand.
TCGTAAATAGGGCAGTTGTTACTTTTGGCCTCTTCGTAAAAGATTTTTCTACTAATGGGGTTTTGGTGAGAGATGAATACTGGTGTATTTGCCTTTATAATCTTAGATTTTTCTGTGGCAATTTGTTCAATAGTGTTTCCTAAGATAGCCATGTGTTCCAACTCAATCCAAGTTAATATTGTTGCTTGAGGTTTTATCACATTGGTTGCATCCAACCTTCCACCCAATCCTGTCTCAATTATTGCCCAATCACACTTAGTCTCTGAAAATAGTAAAAAAGCAAAACTAGTTAATAGTTCAAAAGTAGTTGGTTTACTTGTTCCCCATTTATCGGTAAAGGTGAACTCTTGTAGTTTTTCAACTAATAGATTACTAACATCTAACAACTCTTGTTCACCAAAAAACTGCCCACTTAAGGTAAAGCGCTCTCGATAGTCAACCAGATGAGGGGAAGTGTACAAGGCAGTTTTATATCCAATTGCCCTAAGGGCATTGGAAAGAAGGTTAGCTGTAGAGCCTTTCCCTTTGCTTCCAGCAATATGGATAGTTTTATAGTTGTTTTGAGGATTTCCAAGGTGAGAAAGCAACTTCTCCATTCGATCCAAACGGTAGTTTCTAACTGTGTAGTTACTATTTTGTCTTTCGAGGTTGGTAAATGATTCAGCGTAATTACAAAATTGATCAAAGGTAGTAAATTGCATTAAGCTACTCTATTACAGTGTATCAAATTGGTCAATAATAACATAATTTCAAATAGTGTAATCTAACTATTGTCTTTATTTACAGATAGTTTTAATATGTAATTTAACCTTGAACAAAAGGAGTATTTAATGGGAAAGAAAAAAATAAAAGAGAACCCTTGGGATTTTTTAGATAAGTACAGAGGAGATGTTTTTGAAGGAAGATGGCCAACTTTAGATAAAGTTTTTGATATCACAACTAGCCGCTACCCTGACAACAAATGTTTTACAGCCTTTGCCCCCAAAGAGTTCACCCTCACTTACAGTGAAGCCCAAAAGAAGATTTTGGATGTTGCCCACTACTTGGTAGAAAAAGGGATCACCAAAGGGACAAAAGTTGGTGTAACTGGTAAAAACAGCCCAGAATGGGCAGTTGCCTACTTAGCAGCTTTGTATGCTGGAGCTATTATTGTCCCCCTAGATTACCAACTAAGCGACAAAGAGATCGACTTCTTATTGGAGTTCTCTGAAGTTAAATTCCTTTTCATCGATCACGAGAGAATCGATGCAATTGATAAAGAGAATAAGATTGGCTTAATTGAAAAAGTTTCTTTAGAAGAAAATGGTGCTAACTATATCTTCAACTTAAAAGCTTCTAAAAAACAAAAGTTTCCTAAAAATAGTGAAGAGGATTTAGCTGCAATCTTATTTACAAGTGGAACTACAGGAAACCCTAAAGGGGTTATGTTGACCCACTCAAACTTAGTTTCAGATTGTTATTTATCACAAGCACACTTAAGTGTTTATCCCACCGACGTTTTTTATGCTTTACTACCAATTCACCACTCCTACACAATGTTAGCAGTCTTTATTGAGGCAATCAGTGTTGGTTCAGAGATTGTTTTTGGTAAAAAACTTATTGTCTCTCAAATTCTCAAAGAGCTTAAGAAAGGGGAAGTTACAATGTTCTTAGCTGTCCCAATGCTCTTTAATAAGATGCTTAAAGGTCTTATGAATGGAATTAGGGAGAAAGGAATCGTTGTTTACGCCTTAATTAGATTCTTAATGTCAATTAGTGGTCTAATTAAGAAAGTGTTTAAGGTTAACCCAGGGCATAAGATGTTTAAATCAATCTTGGCCAAACTTTCTATGGATAACATTAGAATTTGTATTAGTGGGGGAGGACCACTTCCTGCATCAACCTTTAAACTCTTTAACCAATTGGGAATTGACTTTGTTCAAGGGTATGGACTAACAGAAACAAGCCCAATTATTACCCTCAACCCAGTTGATGCTTACATTGAAACATCTGTTGGTAAAATCGTCCCAGAAACTGAGATGAAAATTATTAACCCTGATTCACGTAACATTGGTGAAATTGCAGTTAGAGGACCTATGGTGATGCAAGGGTACTACAAAAACCAAGAGGCAACTGATGAGGTGTTGGATAAAGATGGGTGGCTCTACACTGGAGATGCAGGTTACATCGATGCAAACAACTACGTCTATTTAACTGGTCGTCAAAAATCTTTAATTGTCACCGATGGTGGTAAGAACGTCTTCCCTGAAGAGATTGAAGATATGTTCCAACTCTACGATGAGATTGAGCAAATTTGTGTCTTAGGCTTTATTGAAGATAAGAAGACTCAAGCTGAAGGTATCCGAGTAATCATCTATCCTACTGATGCTTTTAATGATTCAGTGGAAGGCAAAGATGAAAAAGTTAAAGAGCATATGCAAAGTGTTGTTGATAAAGTTAATAAAGAGCTCTTACCTTATAAGAGAATTACCCGCGTAACCATTGCTAAAGAGCCAATGGAGATGACAAGTACTAAAAAGATTAAACGCCACGTAATTCAAAAACAGTATGAGAATGTTTGGTAAGATGATGACTAGTAGCCAAAGAAACTATTTAAGAAAACAGGCCCATAGTTTAAAACCAGTTGTTACAGTAGGTAAGATGGGCCTTGATCAAAGAATCTTTAGTGCTTTAGATGAGGCTTTAAATGATCATGAATTGGTCAAAGTGCGCTTTCAAGATTTTAAAGAGCAATCAAAAGAGTTAGCCAATGAGTTAGCTGAGAGTGTAGTAGCTGAATTAGTTACTGTAATTGGTCACATAGCAATTATCTATCGCCCATCAGATGATAAAACCAAACAGAAAATTAAAATTTAACAAAAAGAGAGCCACCAAAAACGGTGGCTCTTTTAACAATTACTTGTCTTTGTGTTCTAACTGTAAAGTTAAGTTTACTCGATCGGCAACCTCGGCAGGCCCAAAGTATTGGATTGCACCAGGGAATAAAAAGCAATCATTTAGTGCCCAGCGCTCTCTGTTTTCCTTAAAGTAGTTATAAGGATTGCCCTCTAAATCTACTAAAGCCTTTTTAATAACACTTTTGGTCTCACCATGGCGCTGTTCTAAGTTCATCATCATGGTAATTGGAATTCCACCAGCAAGCCATGAGTTAGCCTCTTTAGTTAAGTTTTTAACACTAGAGATATAACCACTAGCTTTATTAGCGGCTAAAAGGTAGGCAGAGTAACCTAAAGAGTAGGTGTAATCGGCATCAAAATTTGATGGGAAGGCACATCGCCCTTCGTAACCAAAGAAGTGGTTAAGGGCACTAAATGAGCCTTTGAAAGTTCCCTCTTCAGATAACTCTTCTAATCTAACTTCTACCATCTTAATTAAAAGCTTTTCTGTCTCAATACGGCTAACTTGGACGTTTCCATGAGGATCACGATCCATTAAAAGTTGCTTTTGAATTGAGGTGGGTAGGGAGAGGAAAACCTCTTTGTTTGTATTTTTTAAATACTTTAAAACAAATTGGCTTTGAGCTTCCCAACTATTAAGAGTTGCATACTCGTTTGCCCCTTTAGCTAATAGGGTATTTAACTCACTGATTAAAGATTTTACCTCAGGGATGAACTCAATTAACCCTTCAGGAACTAAAACAATACCGTAATTGAGCCCTTTGTCGGCTCTTTTGGTAATAATTTCAGCAATGTACTCAACAATATCATGTAAAGAAGTGCCGTTTTTCTCAACCTCTTCACTGATTAATGTGATGTTAGGTTGTGTCTCTAAAGCACACTCTAAAGCGATGTGTGAGGCACTACGCCCCATGAGTTTAATGAAGTGCCAATATTTTTTAGAGCTGTTGGCATCTCTCATAATATTTCCAATTAGTTCATTGTAAGTTTTGGTTGCAGTGTCAAAACCAAAAGAGATCTCAATGTATTCGTTCTTTAAATCTCCATCGATTGTTTTAGGACATCCAACAACAGTTATTCCTGCATCAACTGATAAAAAGTATTCAGCTAAAACTGCAGCGTTGGTGTTAGAATCATCTCCACCAATGATAACTAGAGCTTCTATGTTGTTCTTTTGTAAAACCTTACGTGAAGTTTCAAAGTCTTCTTTTGTTTCTAGTTTGTCTCTTCCGCTACCAATGATGTCAAAACCACCAGTGTTGCGATACTCATCAATTACATCGGAAGTTAATTCAACTAACTTGTCGTTTAAAATACCAGCAGGACCGCCTAAAAAACCAAATAGTTTTGAATCATTATTAGCTTTTTTTAAGGCATCAAAAATACCACTTATGACGTTGTGCCCACCTGGAGCTTGTCCACCACTAAGGACAACACCAACATTTATAGGTTTGTGCTCTACAGCTTTCTCACCTTTTCTAAATGAGATTACTGGCATTCCATAGGTGTTAGGAAAAAGTTCTTTAATAGCCTTTTTATCCTCTTCAGATTCAGTTACTTCCCCTCTCACAGCTTCTATCGTCCTAATTTCCTCTCTTAAAATTGAAGGAACCTTTGGTTGATAAGTGTAACGAATTTTTTGTAAGGGAGATTTTTCCATACTTTACTCCTTTGAATAGTTAAGGTTGGTTAATAGGTTAACTATAAAATTTTGTTGTAATCATTTCAATAGGTGCAACTTGACGCATATCGTTTATAAAAGGTAGTTTAAAGGGGTGAATAGTGGCCCATATCTTTACATAGATGCCGACTCTTGTCCGCGCCAAATACGCTCAATTATTTTAAAAGCTGTTGTCAAAAGGCTCTTTAGCTCTGTTTTTGTAGCTAATCGTCCACTACCTGATGTAACTAAGATCGAAGATAAAAAGTTAGTTGATGAAAATAAAGTTCCCTTAGTGCAAATGGTAGTTGTTGAAAACAAAGAGGATAGTGCCGATGATAAGCTTGTTGAATTGGCACTAGAGGGCTCAATTGCAATAACTCGCGATATCATCTTAGCAGATAGACTAATAAACAAAGGGTTAACTGTTTTAGATGATCGAGGAAATATCTACACATCAGAGAATATCAAAAGTAGATTAAGCGAACGCAATGTGATGACTCAAATGCGCCAGTGGGGTATTTTTGCTGAAAAAACAAAAGCAATGGGCGTTAAAGAGGTGCAAGCTTTTGCCAACGCTTTAGATTATCAATTAACTTTATTAGATAAAAAAATGAAGCAAAAATAGTTAACTCTTAGTTCTATTTATGTGAAGCAGAAAACAATAACAGTCGTAGCAACTTTATCAACTCTTAGTGAAACTTACCGATGCTGGATTTTATCGTTTCTAAACGAAAGCCTTTCTATTTACACTAGCGATTACTCTTCCCCCCTTCCTTTAAATTCAATAACAATCTTTTTTATCCTCAACGAAAAAGAGTTATCTAAAGCTTTACAGATAATAAAGACAAAACTAGTTGAAAAGTACGTAGCAATTTTAACACCCGATCTTCCAATAGAGTTAAAAAATAAGATAGAGGAGAGTTTTTCAATTTGTTACAACTTAAAGGGCTCTATAAGGGGAGTGCTCTCTTTAATTGGGTGGGAAGTTCCATATCAGATGGGGCTAAGCGATTACTACAATAACGAACTAACACCTCGTGAAAAAGAGGTGTTAGAGTTAATAGCCCAAGGCTTATCTTTAAAAGAGATCTCTTTTCGACTCACCATATCGCGTCACACAGTTGTCTCTTATCGTAGAAGTCTCTATTTAAAAACAGGGGCACGAACGTTGCAGCAACTGGTGCTCTACGCAACATTGCACCTTAATTCAACATATAGTTCTAAAAATCAGCGTGCTTAACACTGCGTGGGAAGGGAATGACATCTCTGATGTTTTGCATCCCAGTTATGTATTGGATTGCCCGATCAAAACCTAGACCAAAACCGGAGTGAGGCACTGTTCCATACTTTCTTAAATCTAAGTACCACCAATACTCATCTAAGTTTAGATTCATTGCTTCCATTTTAGCTTTTAAAACTGAGTAGCGACTCTCTCTTTCACTTCCCCCAATAATTTCACCTAAACGGGGAACTAAAACATCCATTGCCCTAACAGTTTTTTCATCATCGTTGAGTTTCATGTAGAAAGCTTTAATCTCTTTAGGATAATCGGTCACAATTGTAGGTCCATTAAAAACCTTCTCACTTAAAAATCTCTCGTGCTCTGTTTGTAAATCGATTCCCCAACTAACAGGGTAATCAAAATTCTTATTATTCTTTTCAAGTTCTTTAACTGCATCAGTGTAACTAATTTGGATAAAGGGCTTTTCAACAACTGTTTGTAAAGTTGAAGTAATATCCTTTTCGACCCATTGGCTGAAAAATGCCATATCGTCACTGTAGTTCTCTAAGACATATTTAAAGATGTACTTTAAAAACTCTTCAGCTAAAGCCATATTTCCCTCTAAGGTACAAAAGGCCATCTCAGGTTCAACCATCCAGAACTCACTTAGATGGCGTTTGGTGTTTGAGTTCTCAGCTCTAAAAGTGGGACCAAAGGTATAAACATTTTTTAAAGCTAAAGCATAACTTTCAGCTTGTAGTTGTCCACTAACAGTTAAAGAAGCTTTTCTTCCAAAGAAATCTTTAGAGTAATCAACTAAACCCTCTTTGGTTTTAGGAAGCTTGTCTAAATCTAAAGTGGTTACAGTGAACATCTCACCAGCCCCTTCAGCATCACTGGTGCTAATAATTGGGGTGTGGATGTAATAAAACCCTTTTGAGTTGAAAAATGAGTGGATAGCATAACTAACAGCATGTCTAATACGAGTTACTGCCCCAATTGTATTAGTACGAGCCCTAAGGTGGGCAATCTCTCTTAAATACTCAAATGTGTGTCTCTTTTTTTGAAGAGGGTACTGTTCAACATCAGCAGTTCCGTGTAGATCTATTTTAGTTGCATTTAGTTCAACACTTTGATTCGATTTTGGAGAGGCAACGAGATTTCCATAACAACTAACTGAAGATCCAGTAGTTACTGAATCGAGTAGTTTAACATCGTCAAAGCTCTCTAAATCAATTACAACTTGTAAACCTTTTAAAGTTGAGCCATCGCTAACTTCTAAAAAGCATACACTTTTACTTTGTCGTTTAGTTTTAACCCACCCCTGTACAACAATCTCTTTTTCTGAGGGACTCTCTTTTAATAACTCAATGATGCGCTGATTCATTCAACAACTCCTTCTATCTGCGCCACTATTTCACTTTTAGAGGCACCTTGTCAACCTCATTTTCTCCTTCAAATCTACTCAAACCTTTAGCTTAAAATAAGTTAAACTGTTTTTACGATGTTTTACACACCTCAGATATGGACCACAACAGCCCTAGTAGTTATAGTGGCTTGTAATGGAGGCTTTTGTGCTACAAATAATTGGAACAAAATCGTGTAACGAAACTAAAAAAGCAATCAGATATTGTAAAGAGCGCTCAATTAATTTTCAGTTTATAGATTTGAAAGTGGATAAACTTTCAGATGGCGTTTATAAAAAGATATTTCAAAATGTAGAGCTCGAAGATTTAATAGATACTAAAAGTAACTACTATGTAAAAAATGGGTATCAATATATAGAGTACGACATTACCGAAGAGGTAGTTGAACACCCAGAGCTTCTTAAGACTCCCATTCTTAGAGATAAAAATAGGGCCACAGTTGGCTTTGATGAAACTTTTATAGAGCAATTTAGGAGTTAAGATGGTCAACTATTCAGTATTAGGAAGTGGCTCAAGTGGCAATAGCTACCTTTTTGCTACAGAAAACTCCTCAATATTAATCGATGCAGGTTTTTCACTTAAAGAGTTAAAAAAGAGATCTAAAAAAGCATCATTAGATTTTGATAAAATTGATGCTCTTTTATTAACTCACCTTCATCCCGATCATGCAAAAGGGTCTGGAGTCTTTGCCCGTCAAATGGACAAACCTGTTTATTTAAACCAAAAACTAATTGATCAAGATATTTTTGAATTAAAGATGTTAAAAATTCCTCCCTCTTTAATTAAAGGATTTGAGCCATTAAAGTCTTTTGAAATAGGGGAATTTATTATCACAAGTTTTGAAACAAGTCACGATAGCCCCCACTCAGTTGGTTTTAACTTAAGTGTGCGAGATTTTAACATCACCTTAGTTACAGATACAGGGTTAGTTGATCAATCGATGCTTTACTATTTTGAGAAATCAGATATCCTTTTTGTAGAAGCTAACTACGACGATAAAATGTTAAAAGAAGGGGACTATCCCCCCTTTTTGAAAAAGAGGATTTCTGGTAAAAAGGGGCATCTTTCTAACGATCAAACTATTGAGGCACTAAACAGTTGTAATTTAGAGAAACTAAGGCACATCTACTTTTGCCATTTGTCAAAGAACAACAACAGTGTAGAGGTGGTGCAGCAAAGTTCAGAAAACCTAAGGTGGGGGGGGAGTACAACAATTTGCCAACATGGTGTAACCTACCAAGGTGCAATTGGGGTAAAAGGAGTAGTGGTGTGAGTCATAAACTAAAAAGTCAAACAATAAGAAGTTTATTGGAATTTTCAGGTGAGAACTACAATAAAAGGGGTGCTCTTAGAATAGTCACCGATAAAGAACTCACTTTCACTTACACTCAACTTCTTAAAAGTGTTGATGCAATGGCAACATACCTACTTCACAATGGGATTAAAGAGGGGGATAAAATTGCAATCTTAGGTGATTCTCACCCCCACTGGGTAATAGCTTACTTTGCTATCGTAAGTTGTAAAGCAGTAGCTGTCCCAATTTTACCTGAGTTTTCAGCTAAAGAGATAGAGACTATTTTAGAACACAGTGAATCTAAAGGAGTTGTTGTTTCAACTAAGTTGTTTGATAAAATTTCCACCTTTGGAACTGAAGAAGAAAACTTTTTAATTCGTCTTGATGATCTATTTCATATCCCTTACACAGTTAGCACCACATTAAAAAGCTCTTCTGAATTTAGTGATGCTCCTGGAAGAGATCTCTTAAGGACAAAAATAAATAAAAAAAGGATAAATGAGTTAGTAGCAGAGGAAGATGAAATTGCCTCAATTATTTATACAAGTGGGACAACAGGGGCTTCTAAAGGGGTTATGCTAACTAATAAAAACTTAACAAGTAACGCCCACGCCTCAATTAAGCAGTTCTTTAAAATTAAAAAGGGGATGAGGTTTTTATCAATATTACCCTTATCGCACTCATATGAGTTTACCATTGGTATGCTCTTACCCATATTAACAGGGTGTGAAATTAATTATTTAGGAAAACCTCCTGCTGCATCATTGTTGTTACCTGCTTTAAAAGAGTATCGACCTCATGTGATGCTCTCAGTTCCACTGTTGATTGAAAAGATTTACCGCTCCTCAGTTGTTCCCCAAATTGAAAAGAATGAACGCTTACAAAAACTCTACAAACGCTCATTTTTTAGAAAATTTATCAACAGCGTAATTGGTAAAAAGCTAAAAAGAACCTTTGGTGGAAAACTAAAATTCTTTGGAGTGGGGGGAGCTGCTTTAGATTTAGAAGTTGAAAAGTTTTTAAAAGAGGCAAAATTTCCCTATGCTATTGGGTATGGTTTAACTGAAACTTCCCCACTATTAGCAGGTAGCGGTCCCAAGCAAACTAAAGTTGGAACAGTTGGTTATCCTCTAAAAGGGGTTCAACTAAAAGTTGTTAATAAAGATCAAAAAACCAAAGTTGGTGAGATTGTAGCCAAAGGGGACAACATCATGGTTGGTTATTATAAAAATGAACAACTAACAGATGAGTCTTTTACCGAAGATGGCTATTTTAGAACAGGGGATTTGGGTCTTATTGAGTGGAACCGCCTCTCTATTAAAGGGCGTTCTAAAACTATGATTTTAGGACCAGGGGGGGAGAACATCTACCCTGAAGCTATTGAGTTCTTATTCAACAACCGCCCCTATGTATTAGAGTCATTAGTTTTAAGTGATGAAGGGGGCTTAGCTGCAATGATTCGACTCGATTTAGAGTTGATGGCAGAAAATCTTAAAATCTCAATTGTTGATGCTAAAGAAAATGCAGCTTCTTATATAAGCCAACTTAAAGAAGAGGTTAACAAAGAGTTAAGTTCATTTAGTAGAGTGCGCCAAGTTGAGCTTCAAAAGGAGCCTTTCCAACGAACTCCAACGCTAAAAATTAAGCGCTATTTGTACAACCTCAAGCAAAGTTTGACCCAAAATAAAGAAGAGCAAGAATAAGGCTCTGAGTTGTAAACAAAGGTTGTTTGTGTTATACAAAGGCAGAGGATTTTATGCCATGTTAAAACACATTGATCTTAGAATTAACAAAGTTGAAAAGCTAAGTAGCCCGTCTCAGTTATCACAAAAATATGTTCTTCCAAAAGAACTTATGCTCAAAATTTTAGATGATCGTAAACAAGTAAACGACATCATCTTAGGAAAAGATGATCGTCTAATTGCAGTTGTTGGCCCTTGTTCAATCCACGATCCAGTAGCAGCATTAGATTATGCCCAAAAACTTAAAGAACTTAGCGATAAAGTTAACGATAAGCTTCTAATTGTGATGAGAACTTATTTTGAAAAGCCTCGCACAATTGGGGGATGGAAAGGGTTAATTTTAGATCCTCATTTAGATAGCTCTTACGATATTGAGGGGGGAATCTCTTTAGCTCGAAAACTTTTAATAGATATCACCTCAATTGGATTGCCTGTTGGGTGTGAGATGTTAGATCCAATTGTTCCTCAATACATTGACGAACTACTTAGTTGGTCCTCTATTGGAGCACGCACTAGTGAAAGTCAAACTCACCGCACTTTAGCTAGTGGAATGAGTGTAGCTGTTGGTTTTAAAAACAGTACAAAAGGGGAGTATGCTACTGCAGTTAATGCAATAAAGAGTGCAAAAGAGGCTGCAGCCTTTATTGGAATTGATAAAGATGGGAATTCGGCTATTTATAGGACAACTGGAAATGACTGTGGCCACCTCATTTTAAGAGGGGGCGAGTTTGGTCCTAACTATTACGAAGAGGATATTGAGGCAGCTACCAATATGTTGGATAAACACCAACTAAACAGAGCTATTATTGTTGATTGTTCTCACGCTAATAGTCGTAAAGATCCAAAAAGACAACGAAGAGTTTTACGAGCAGTAATTGATCAAGTGATTTATGGAAATAAAGATATTAAAGGATTTATGTTGGAGAGCAACCTTTTTGAAGGGTGTCAAACAATAGGCGATGATCCTAGTGAACTAAAATATGGGGTGTCGGTCACCGATGGGTGTATTGGTTGGGAAGAGAGTGAAGAGATTTTACTGAAGGTTGCCGACTCGTTAAGAGAAAAGAAACTTGTAAAAGAGGTAAATAGATGAGTAAGAAAATTAGAGTCTTAATTACATTGGCTGATGGATTTGAAGAGATTGAGGCCCTAGCACCAGCAGATGTCCTGAGAAGGGCAGGTTATGAAGTTGTTTTAGCTGGAGTTGGTAAAAAAGAGATTGTTGGAGCGCACGACATCAAAGTTGTTGCTGACGAGACAATTGATAATGTTGGGACCGATTTTGATGCTATTTTACTTCCAGGTGGAGGTCTTGGCTCTAAAAATTTAGCTGCCAGTTGGGATGTTAATGAAAAACTTCTACTTATTGCCAATAGTGGAGCAGTTGTTGCAGCTATTTGTGCAGCCCCTGCAGTAGTATTGGCCCCCACAGGATTGTTAGAAGGACGCAGGGCAGTTTGTTATCCAGGATCTGAAGAGAATGCCCCAAATATTGAATTTGGAACTGAGCGTGTTTGCGTAGATGGAAATCTAATCACAGCTCGTGGACCTGGAATTGCAATTGAGTTTGCCTTAGCAATTGTTGAAAAATTATCAAATAGAGAGTTAGCTGAGACATTAGAAAAACAGATGTTAGTTCTTAGATAATAGGGGAATAAAAAAATGATCTTCGGCTTTGATAACGATAAGTATCTTAAAGAGCAAACAGAGGCTATTTTAAAGCGACTAGAAAGTTGCGAAGGTAAACTCTATTTAGAGTGTGGTGGTAAGTTATTATACGATTACCATGCTTCAAGAGTTCTTCCTGGCTTTGACCCAAATGTGAAGATGAGAGTTTTTCAAAGTCTCAAAGATCAAATAGATGTAATAGTTTGTATCTACGCAGAAGATATTGAGCGAAGAAGGATCCGTAGCGACTTTGGGATTACTTACGATACCGACGTTTTTAAGATGATCGATGATTTTAACAGTTGGGGATTGAACGTTAGTAGCGTTGTAATAACCCGCTTTAATGGTCAGTCATCAGCTTTGAACTTTAAAAATAGACTTAAAAGAAGGGGCATTGAGGTTTACACCCACAAAGCCACTGAAGGGTATCCCACAGATGTCGATGTGATAGTTAGCCCCCAAGGGTATGGCTCTAACCCCTACATTGAAAGTGATAAAAGGGTTGTATTAGTGACAGCTCCTGGATCAGGAAGTGGTAAAATGGCAACTTGTTTAAGTCAACTTTATCACGATTACAATAGGGGCTTAAAAAGTTGCTACGCAAAGTTTGAAACATTCCCTGTTTGGAACTTGCCAATTGATCACCCAGTAAACATCGCCTACGAGGCAGCTACAGCTGACATTGGCGATGTTATTCAAATAGATCACTACCAACTTAAATACAACAACGTCCATGCTGTCTCCTACAGCCGTGATATGGAGGCTTTCCCCCTTTTAAAAAGGATTTTAGAAAAAATCACTCTTGAAAGTTCTACCTACCACTCTCCAACAGAGATGGGGGTAAATAGGGTTGGTTTTGGAATAGTTAACGACTACAAAGTTAAAGAAGCAGCCTCTCAAGAGATTATTAGGCGCTACTACAATGCCACTAGCGATTATATTAGGGGCTTTGGCACTCAAGAGGCTATAACTAGAATTAAACTTTTAATGGAGAGTTTAAATTTAGATTTAAAGATGCGTAAAAGTGTTGGTGCTAGTGAAGAGGCTTTAAAGAAGGCAGTTAAAAAAGGCAAAGGACGCGATGGGATAGTGTGTGCTGCGGCCTTAGAGTTAAAAGATGGAACTATAATAACAGGAAGCAACTCTGAAACTCTTCACGCTTCAAGTGCCTTAATCTTAAATAGTGTTAAAAAGTTGGCAGGAATTCCAAAGGAAATCCACTTAATCCCTAAACAGACAATTGAATCAATTGGCAATTTAAAGATGTCTATTTTAAATGGGAAAAGAGGATCGCTCGATTTAGATGAGACACTAATTTGTTTAGCAATGAGTGCCCCAATAAACCCAGCAGCTCAAGCTGCCTTAGATAAGTTGCCCCTTTTGAAAGGAAGTGAGGTTCATTTAACCCACCTTCCCACTTCTGGTGATAGTAACGGGCTAAGAAAACTTGGGGTTAATATGACTAGTGAGCCACTATTCCCAACAGCAAATTTATTGGATGAGTAGTTATAAACTACTTTGAATTTCTTGTTTAATGGCAGTACAATAGAGTTGGAGGTGCTAATGGCATTTGAAACAGTTATTTCATTGAGTAGACAATTTGGTAGTGGTGGAAGAGCTATTGGACATTTAATTGCTGATAAACTAGAGATTCCCTACTACGACAGTGCTTTAATTAATTTAGCAGCTGAAAAGAGTGGAATGAGTAAACAGGTATTGGAAAACTTGGACGAAAAAGCGGGAAATCGCTTTTTGTACACTGTCCCATCAACTCTTCCAAATATTGGTTCTCACCCTTCAACATCAATTTATAATATGCCCTTAAGTGACAAACTCTTTTTAACTGAGTATGAGATCATTAAAAAAATAGCTCAGGAGGGAGCTGCACTAATTGTGGGTAGGTGTGCCGATTACATCTTAAAAGAGATGAAAAACCACGTAGCAGTTTTTATCCATGCACCTGAAGACTTTAGAGCTGAAAGGGTAGCTGAGTACGAAAACATCAGTGTAGAAAAAGCTAAGTCAGAGCTCTCTAAGTACGATCGACAAAGGCGTAAGTACCACGACTACTACGCAGCTGGTACTTGGGGCGAAGCTACTTACTACGATTTAACAATAAACTCTGCCACCCTAGGTTTAGAAGGGACAGCAGAGTTCATATCTCAATTTGTTTTAGACTTTAATAAAAAGCTATAACTTAAACTTATTTTGCCTTAGCAACGATGCTCTCTAATTCGGGTCTTTTTACTAGATCCTCTTTAAATGCAACTTCACGAGCTTTATTCACATAATCTTTATTTTGGAATGAGTAGTTGAAGTTCATATGAACATCATAATTTCCATTAACTAGTGCATAAGCATCTTCAGTCATCACCAACTCTTCATCGGTTGGAATAACATAAATTTTAGTTGGGGAGTCTTTAGCGTTAATTTCAAACTCGCTGTTGCGTGAAAAAGCAATTTTGTTTTTCTTAACATCAAGTTTTATCCCAAGATTTCCTAAATCCTTAGTAACAGCCTCTCTGATATGAGGAGCCATCTCACCAACACCAGCTGTAAAGATAACAGCATCAACTCTTCCTAGTAAGGCAGCATAAGCTCCAATATATTTTTTAAGGCGGTGAACCTCTAAATCAATTGCTAATTGGGCTCTTTCGTTGCCTGCATCGGCAGCCTCTTTAACATCACGACGATCACTCATTCCACAAATGCCTAATAAGCCACTTTTTTTGTTTAATGTTGAATCAATCTCAGAGGCACTCATCCCTGTTCTTTTCATAACAAAGGGTAATATAGCTGGATCTAAATCTCCACTACGAGTTCCCATCACAAGGCCCTCTAAGGGGGTTAATCCCATACTGGTATCGTATCCAACACCATCTTTAACAGCAGAAACAGAAGCACCATTACCTATGTGACAAATAATTAAGTTAGTATCTTTGGGTTCTTTGCCAAGAAGGACTGCTGCTCTTTTAGCAGTGTAAATAAAACTTGTTCCATGGAAACCGTAGCGCCGCACGTTGTAAGTTTTGTACCACTCAATTGGTACAGCATAAAGGTAAGACTCTTTAGGCATTGTTTGGTGCCAAGCTGTATCCATAATAATTGCGTGGTTGATGGAGGGCATAACTTTACGGGCAGCCTCAATTCCCATGATATTAGCAGGCATATGTAGCGGTGCTAAGGGGATAAGATCTTTAAGAACACCTAAAACTTCATCATCAACTAAGGCTGACTTCTTAAAGATTTCACCACCGTGGACAACTCTGTGTCCAACAACACTAATTTCACCAATGTCTGAGATAACACCGTAAAGGGGATCGAGTAACATCTTAATAATTAGCTCAATAGCCTCTTTATGAGTGGGACAAGAGACTTTTTCATTGTATTGACCATTATTTGCAGTTTTATGCTCTAAAAGAGAGTAATCTAATCCAATTCTCTCCACAATTCCTACTGCTAAAACACTTTTCTTTTCCCAATCATATACTTGGTACTTTGCCGACGAACTACCGCAATTGAGCGTTAGAATGACCATTTTTTACTTCCTCCATCTAGCTTATCATGTAATTATTTACCACCTAACATACTGACACGCCACAATTAAAATTGCAATCGATTCAATGCAAATCTTCTCTTTTTACCATAAGTATTGTATGAGAAAGAAGTTTATATTTTTACATCTTCTTCTATTTTTTACCCTCAGCCCTTTTATGCAAAACATGTGGGCTAAAAGTTTTGTAGAATTAAGCAGTGATAATGATAAAATATCTTTGAAATACAACCTCACTTACCAAAATGAAAATTTCACTTTTATTAAAGTTAATCAAAAAATAAACTACGACTTTACTAAAGAGAGTTTTCTCTTAAATAGTAATTTAAATTTTAAAACAAAGTATTTTGAGTATGGTAATTTAACAAATAAAAACGAACTCGCTTTATTAAACGATGACAGCTTTTTTGATGAATCTACTTTATTAATCACTCCAATTAAAAGCTTAACTCTTTTTTATAACAGCGCTATGGTTGTTGGTTCATCTTATAAAACAAAAGAGCTCTTAACTGCCTTAGCTTTTTTTGATAATCAAACAAAATTGGAAAACTACTACACCTTTGATTTAAAAAATATCCCCTTATCCAAAGGTTTTATGGTTTATTTAAAATGGGATTCAGTTTTTAACTTAACTAAACAACAAACTCTGAAAACAAAGCTGTTTAGTAGAGTAGCTTTTGAGAACTCTTATTTACATACCATCACTTACCAAGTTGAACTAGCTTATAAGTACAAAATTTTAGAAGTAATTTATAATAAAAATAGAATTGGAGATCTTTTACTTCCACTAACTTACTCAACTGTTAAAAAACCTTTAATAGAAGATCAATTTATTTTTCAACTTAAATGGAAAATATTAAAAGGGGAGATTAGTTTTAGTAACACAGTTTATGATCATCCAATTTATGCAGCTAATTACCAACCGATGGATAAAAAGGTAAGTTCTGATGTTTCACTAAAATTTAATACTTTTAGTGTAGAGGGGAATTTTAATTACAGTGCAAAAATGGATAAGAGGGGGAAAGTTTCCATTAGATATGAAATGGGGGCAAAAACACTTTTTAAAATAAAAGGGGTCGATTTACTAATTGATGGTAAATATACAATTGCCACCAGTGGTAATTGGGTAGGGGGAAATATTACATTGATGTATAAAATGAGTGAGAATCTAAAGGGAAAAATGGTTGTTACTAAGTTGAAAAATAGTTTTAGGTTAACTTACCATTTTATTTTTAGTGGTAATAAAAACTCTATCGATTTGAATTTAAGTAGTGAAAATAGACAAAAGCTTATTTTGTCCACCTACCAATGAGTTGTACTTCTCTAGTTAATTTAACTTTATGTAGTTCGTAAATCTTCTTTTCAATAAGGGTAGCTAATTGATCGATTTGAGAGCTTGTCGCCTCTTTGTTTTTATTAACAATGAAGTTTGCATGAGAGGGACTAATTGAAGCACCTCCAACTGTTAAACCTTTTAGATTTGCTTTATCAACCTCTTTTCCAACGATAAAATTTGGTTGGTTTTTAAAAAAGCACCCTGCAGAAGGGTAATCAAATTGCCCCTTTTCTAACCTTATTTTTCTACTAGTCTCTTTGTTAAGGCGAGCTTGAGAGCTATCTTTGTTTGGTTTTAAACGAAAAGCTACTTCTACAATGACCCCTAAATCTTCCATAAATGGGGATTGTTTGTACGAAAATCCTCCACTTATTATGTGGTACCTTCTTAATGAACCGTTGTAGTCAACATAATCAACCCACTCAATAAAGTTGCTTATATAAACTCCTTGGGCAGCAGAGTTTCCCCATACAGCTCCTCCAACAGAACCTGGAAGTCCCCCTAAAGGTTCTAAGCCACTTAAGAAGTTTTCAATTGAAATGTTGATTGCAGTATCTAATAAAAGGCCAGAGCCACAAACAAACAGAGTTCCTCTGATGTGGTGATTAATTAACTTTAAAGTTGAAATCACCAACCCCTCGACACCCTCATCAGAGACTAAGACGTTAGTTCCCCCTCCTAAAAAGGTGATGGGGATTTTTTTATTATTTGCCCAGATAATTAAATTTTGTAGCTGCTCAACACTTTTGGGTGTTGCGTACCAATCGGCTTCTCCACCACTTTTATAAGAGGTAAAAGGGGCTAAAGGGACATTTTGTTGGATAATTTGGTCGATATTGATTTTTTAGCCTCCTTTGCTTATTCTATTATTTATAGGTTATCGTAACTTATTGCCCAATTAGGGACAATAGAAAAACACTTTGGAGCTAAAATAGGAGCTATTGATGAATGTTTATCTCTATAATACCGCTAGTAGAGCTGTCGAGGTTTTTGAACCTCTAAAAAGCTCCAATGTTGGAATGTACTGTTGTGGTCCAACTGTCTACAACTATGCCCATATTGGAAACCTTCGAACCTATATCTTTGAAGATCTTCTAAAAAGAGTCCTTTTAAATAGCGGTTTTGATATCAAACACGTTATGAACGTAACAGATGTGGGACACCTAACTGATGATGGAGATGATGGTGAAGATAAAATGCTCAAAGCCTCTAGAGAGAGAAAACTAGATGTTTATGAGTTAGCTAAGTACTACACAGATGCTTTTTTTAGAGATACCAAAGCACTAAACATCATTGAGCCTAACATCGTCTGTAACGCAACAGATCACATAGCAGACATGATTGACCTTATAAAGGTATTAGAAGAGAAAGGGCACACCTATATTGCTGGTGGGAACGTCTATTTCTCAATTGATACTTTTCCTCGCTACGGAGAATTAGCTCGTTTAAAAGCTGACCAACTAAAAGCAGGGGCTAGAGTTGATGTAGATACCAATAAAAAGAACCCACGAGATTTTGTTTTGTGGTTTACCCAATCTAAGTTTGAAAATCAGGCGATGATTTGGCCTAGCCCTTGGGGCGATGGGTATCCTGGATGGCATATTGAGTGTTCAGCAATGAGCATGAAATATTTAGGTCCCTCATTCGATATCCACTGTGGCGGCATTGATCATATCCCAGTTCACCACACTAACGAGATTGCTCAAAGTGAAGCAGCGACTGGAAAAAAGTGGGTTAAATATTGGGTTCATGGGGAGTTTTTATTAAACGAAACAGGAAAGATGTCTAAATCTAAAGGGGAGTTTTTAACTTTACCTTTATTGGAAGAGAAAGGCTACGATGCTTTAGATTATAGGTTCTTCTGTTTAGGGGGACACTACCGCTCTCAATTGGTTTTTTCATGGTCTTCAATGGATGGAGCTAAAAATGGTCGTCGCTCCTTGATGAGACACATCAAATCTCTACGTAGCGAAGATGAAAATTTAAATGTTGAACTAAGTAAAAAGGGGCACCAGTATTTAGACGAGTTTAACAAACATGTTAGAAATGATCTTAACACTCCACGTGCTTTAGCTGTTGTTTGGACCTTCTTACAAGATAAAGAACTTAGTAATGATGAAAAATTAACTCTAATAGGGGAAGTTGATAAAATATTTGCTTTAGACCTTCTTAAAGATCAAAGTGAAAATCTAGAAATTGATCAAGAAATTTTAGATTTAGTTGAACAAAGGAGAGTTGCAAAACAGCAAAAGAATTATCCCCTTGCTGATAAGTTGCGTGATATAGTGGAAAACAAGGGGTATCAACTTAAAGATACTCCAAGTGGAACAGAAGTTAGTAAAAAGGTGTAACCATAAATAGGGGTAAGTTGTTAAGCATATGGAAGTAAAAAGCAGCGATAGCGAATCGTTCAGACAAGTATATGAGGAGGTTTTCCCAGTTGTAATGAGAGTTGCATACCATGTGACTTACAATATGGATGTTTCTGAAGATATTTGTCAGGAGGCGTTTATCCGATTTTACGAAAGGAATATTGAGTTTCCGAGCGTTGAGGAGGCGAAGTACTGGTTGATAAGGGTAACTAAGAACTTAGCTATTAACGTTGTTAAACGGAGATCAAGGGAGCAAGCTATGGTTGATAAAATCAAGAAGATCCCAAAAGTTCCAATTCGTAGTGGAGAACAGACCCTCCTAGATGCAGAGACTAAAGCTTTGGTTCGCGAAGCTGTTGAGAAGCTGCCTGAAAAACTTAAGTCGGTGTTGATTTTAAAAGAGTATGCCGATTTGAACTACAAAGAGATTGGGCAAATTCTCAAGATTACTGAAAGTAATGTAAAAGTAAGAGTCCATCGGGCCCGTAAACTTATGGAAACGATGCTCGACCGGGAGGAAATGCATGTGTCTTGATGACCAAATCCTTAACACCTATTTAGATGGTGAACTAACTGAACCTTGGAAAACTCAAGTGGAGGAGCATCTAAGTTATTGTACCGCTTGTAAAAAGCGTCACGAACAACTAGATCAAATTCATCACCTAGTTAGTCAGTCTAAACTTGAAGATGATCAAATTGAGTCTCACAAAGAGAGAGTTCTCCAATACATTGAAAAAAATGTTATTGGGGATGAGAAAAAAGTCTCTTTTTGGCACCGAGATTTTAAATTAAAGACTCCAATACTACTTTCTACTGCTGCAGCTTTTGTCTTTATTTTAGTAGGAGCGTTGTTCATTGGAAGGGGAATTCAACAAGATAGTAACCAAATAATTCCAACCCTTCTTCCATCTAGTGAGGGCTCTGTTGTTCAAGTTAAGGCAACCGATGCTTTAGCTGCTGATCAAATCTTAGAGAACTTCACTCTAGAGGAGATTTTAAAGTACTTAGACTCCAAAGGGTACGATGTTGATTTAAAATTGAGGACTATTAAATCTTTTAGCGAAGAAATGTAAATAATGCTTGCTTTGTAGATCAACATACGTTATAAATATAATTAACTTTGAGCCCATGCAGCTCATCGGCCTACTCTTAACGGGTAGGCCATTTTATTTATTGTTGTAACTACTACATGATTTTGGTAATATTGCTCAATCCAAGGAGGCTTTGAGTGAAAGCAGTTGAGCTAGCCAAAACTTATGACCCAAAAGATTTTGAAGATCGCATCTACACAAAATGGAAAGAGGGGGGCTATTTTAAGCCCAACTTAGATAACAGTCCAAGTTACACAATTGTGATGCCACCTCCTAATGTGACGGGTATTTTGCACATGGGACACGCTTTAAATAACACTTTACAAGATATCTTAATCCGCTATGAGAGGATGAGAGGTAAAAGTGCCCTTTGGCTTCCTGGAACTGATCATGCAGGAATTGCTACTCAAAACGTCGTTGAAAGAGAGTTGAATAAAGAGAACCTAACTCGTCAAGATTTAGGAAGAGAGAAGTTTGTTGAACGTACTTGGTTAGTTAAAGAGCGCCACCACGAGATTATTAAAAAACAACTAGAAAAAATTGGCTCTTCTTGTGACTGGTCACGTGAAAGATTCACCTTGGATGAGGGGCTTAGTGACGCAGTTAGAGAGGCTTTTGTCCGCCTCTATGAAAAAGGGTTAATCTACAAAGGAAATTACCTAGTTAACTACTGTCCCCATTGTGGAACAGCTTTAAGTGACGATGAAGTTGAACACGTAGCAGTTGAGGGAAAACTTTATCAAATAAAATATCCAGCTAAAGATAACTCATTTTCATTAACTGTTGCCACTACAAGACCAGAAACAATGTTTGGAGATACAGCTGTTGCAGTAAATCCAGAAGATGATCGCTACAACTACTTAATTGGTAAAAAAGTAATTCTTCCATTAACAGATAAAGAGATTGTTATTATAGGTGATAGCTATGTAGATATGGAATTTGGTACAGGGGCACTAAAAGTAACACCTGCTCACGACCCTAACGACTGGGAAATAGGACAAAGACACTCATTAGAGGCAGTGAACATCTTAAATGAAGATGGAACACTTAATGAAAATGTCCCATCAAACTACCAAGGCAAAGAGATAACATCTTCTAGAAAGTTTGTTGTTGAAGATTTAAAAGAACAAGGGTACTTACTCGATGAGAAAAAGCACGATCACGATGTTGGGACATGTTATCGCTGTTCAACTCTAATTGAACCCTATTTAAGTCAGCAGTGGTTTGTTGCTATGGATGGGATGGCCCAAAAAGCTTTAAAAGCTTGGGAAGAGGGTAAAATTAATTTCTATGCAAAAAGGTGGGAGAACACATACACCCACTGGCTAAAAAACATTCGTCCTTGGTGTATCAGCCGTCAACTTTGGTGGGGGCACAGAATACCTGTTTGGTATTGTAATGAGTGTGATAACGTCATGGTTGAAAGAACCGACCCAACTTACTGCTCAAAGTGTAACTCAACAAACATATATCAAGAAGAGGATGTTTTAGATACTTGGTTTAGCAGTTGGCTTTGGCCATTTAGTACCTTAGGGTGGCCCTCTGAAACTGAAGATTTGAAGAAGTTTTTTCCAACTAACACTTTAGTAACAGGCTACGATATCATCTTCTTTTGGGTCTCTCGAATGATTATGGCCTCATTGGAGTTAGTAGGGGAGGTCCCCTTTAACGATATCTATATCACAGGCTTAGTGCGTGATAAATCTGGTCGCAAGATGTCTAAATCTTTAGGTAACGGAATTGATCCACTCGATGTAGTTGATCAGTATGGGGCTGATGCGATGAAATTCACCCTCTCTTACATGGCAGCTCAAGGACAAGATATTTTAGTTGACTTTGACTCTTTCAAATTTGGTTCGCGCTTTGCCAATAAGATTTGGAATGCCAGTAGGTTCTTGTTGATGAACTTAGAGGGGCGAAATTTAGTTGAAATAGAGAAAGAGAGACTTAACCGATTTAGATAAATGGATGTACCACAGTTTAAATGAGGCAGCTTTGAAAATAGAGAAAGCAATTGCCTCCTTTAGATTTAACGATGCCAGTACCACCATTTACGACCTATTTTGGAACGATTTTTGTGACTGGTACATTGAGGCAACTAAAGCACAGCTTAAAAACTTTGATGATAAACAAAAAGATCACCAAGTATCAGTTATGATGCACCTACTAGGGGAGTTGATGAAGTTGATGCATCCTTTTGTCTCATTTATCACCGAAGAGATTTATCAAAATCTTCCTAGCACAACCTCTATGATAATCGACCAAAGCTATCCCACTTACTCCTCTGATAGAGTTTGGGATAAAGAGAGTTCAATAGTAAATTCGATGCAAAGCTTTGTTAAAAGTGTTCGCACCCTTCGTAGTGAACTTCAAATCCCACCTGAGCGCAAAATAGAGGTAGTTTTTAGACCCGAAGCAACCTTTAGTGCAAAAGAGTTCGTTATAGAAAATAACGCCCTTATAAGTTCGTTTATTGGCTCTAATGAGTTGGTAGTCGATTTAGATGGTTCTAAAGATGTAAATGAGGCTATCCCAGTTGGTTCTGTTGGTTTTGAAGCCTTTGTCTTTGTTAAAGATGCAATCGATGTTGTATTTGAAATAGATAAAGTGACTAAAGAGTTAGCTAAAGCTGAAAAATCTTTAAAACAAACATTAAACAAATTGGCCAACGAAAAATTTATCAACAATGCCAAACAAGAGGCAATTGATAAAGAGCATAAAAAAAGAGCTGAATTTGTTAGTGTCATTGAAAAAAGTAAAAAACACTTACAACTTCTTAGCTCATTAGCTAAATAAAAATAGGGGGCCTTTTAATAGCCCCCTTGTTGTTCTCCTTCTTAAAGGTTAAATTTCTGCTTTCTCTTCTTGAATCTCTTTGCGGCGCTCTTTGGCTAATTTGCCCATCTCTCCAAGTGCCTTACGGGCTCTAGCTGCTGAAGCCTTAATCCCTTTTTCGCTAAACTTTTGGTTCTCTGCTATGTAAGCTTCATATTGAGCTACAATTTGCTCATGAATTGTCATCTAAAAACCTCCTCAGTTTTGTTATCATAATTTTATCATAAAGAGGTGAAATAACAACAAAAATAGCAAAATTAAGGTGTTTTAGAGCCTTTTTCTAATAATAAAGCCCTCTTGAAGCTCAATTTTTGTCTGAATGAAGGGTTTTTGATGGTGATTTACAGAATCTACACTATTTCCCTCTTCATCAAAAAGGGTGAAATTCTTATCATCTAAAGAGAGGATATCTGCTCCTATGTACTCTATTTCATCGTTTATAGTGAGTTTATTTTTCAACTTTAACTCGTATAAATTCCCTTTAATTTTCTTTCCAACAGTCCCAATTAGGAGATAATCACGTAAATATTCTCTTTCTGTAGGTTTTGCAATTTGCTCTTTATCAAAGAAAAATCCAGTTGAAAATTCGCGGTGACTTACATTAAAAAGTTCATCCCGATACCCTTTGAACTCATCATAAGAGATCTTGTTTTCCAGCAAATCAAGGCCTTTTCGGTAAGCTCGAGTTACTGAGGCAACGTAGTATAAACTTTTCATCCTTCCCTCTATTTTAAAAGAGTCTACCCCAGCATCTTTTAACTCTTTTAAGTGATCTATCATACATAGATCTTTGGATGAGAGGATTGTTGTTAATCCATCCTCTTCAAAAACAGGAAAGTACTCACCAGGACGGGTTGCCTCTTCTAAAGCATACAGATGGTGCTCATTTAACGAATATTGCCAACGACAAGAGTGGGCACAATCGCCTTGATTGGCACTTCTTTCACTTAAGAAAGCTGAGATGAAACACCTTCCTGAATAAGCCATACACATTGAACCGTGAACAAAGGTCTCTATCTCAATATCTTCAACTTGATCTTTTATTGCCCTTATATCTTTTAATGGAACCTCACGCCCTAAAATGATTCGGGAAAAGCCCAACTCTTTGTACGCTTTTACAGCTGCGCTGTTTAACGTATTTGCTTGGGTACTGAGATGATAAGATCTACTTTTCCCAAAGTACTCTTTTAAGATAAAAGCAGCCCCTAAATCACTAACGATAAAAGCATCAAAAGGAAATAGGGCAATCTCATCTAAAGAGTTTTTTAAATCATTTATGTTATTTTCATGAAAAAAAGTATTAACAGCAGCATAAAGCTTTTTAGAACCTTTAATTCTTTTAAGCTCTTCTATGTCGTTAATGCCAATATTGCCAGCACGGGCACGTAAAGAGAACTGATGCAACCCAACGTAGGCTGCATCAGATCCATATTTATAAGCGTACTCTAATTTTTCTAAATTCCCAGCAGGGCTTAGTAGTTCAATCATTTCCCCTTTTTACCATTTGTTTTAAGATTTTTAAAGGTGTGATTTAAAACTTCGTCAAAAGTGGAGACTAAATGGAAAGTAATTCCACTTGTAACCTCTTCATCCAACTCATCTAAATCCCTTTTGTTGAACTTTGGAATTAAGATTGTCTTAATCTTATTTCTCTTTGCTGCTAGTACTTTCTCTTTAAGACCACCAATTGGCATAACCTTACCAACTAAATCCAATTCTCCAGTCATAGCTAAGTTGTTGTTAATAACTTTGCCACTGATTAGTGAGAAAAGGGCACTAGCCATTGTGATACCTGCCGACGGACCATCTTTAGGAGTTGCCCCTTCAGGAACGTGGAGGTGAATTGCATTTTGGTTAAACCAAGTTGGATCGATATCGTATTGGGTGGCAATGGATTTTAAGTGGGTTAGGGCAATTGAGGCACTCTCTTGCATCACCTCTCCCAACTTACCAGTTAGCTTTAACTCCCCTTTACCAGGATAAGAGACTGCCTCAATCATCAAGGTATCTCCCCCTAAGCTAGTCCAAGCTAAACCAATAGCCATTCCAGGACGATCTGCTTTGAGTATCTCATCCTCTTTAAAGATTGGTTGACCCAAATACTCAATCATTTTTTGTTGAGTAATTTTAATTGGTAGTTCAGGATCTTTCTCTAAAATTTCACGAGCTACTTTACGGTGAATTTTATCTAACGATTTTTCGTAGTTTCTCACTCCAGCTTCACGAGCATAAGATTCGGCAATCTCTTTTAAGATTGTTGAGGTGTAAGAGACCTCTTTACGCTCTAAACCATGCTTTTTAAGAGATTTTGGAACTAAGTATCTTCTACCAATGGAGAGCTTTTCTTGAGCTGTGTAACCAGCGATATGAATTATCTCCATTCTGTCAATTAATGGACGAGGGATGGTCTCTAAGGTGTTTGCTGTTAAGACAAACAACACTTGAGATAAATCGAAAGGAAGATCTAAGTAGTGATCTCTAAAAGCGATGTTTTGTTCGGGATCTAAAACTTCTAAGAGTGCGGAAGCTGGATCGCCTTGGAAAGAGATTCCCATTTTATCAATCTCATCAATTAAAAAGAGGGGGTTTTTACTCTTTACAGTCTTTAAACCTTGAATAATTTTACCAGGCATAGCTCCGATATAGGTTCTTCTGTGCCCTTTAATTTCAGACTCATCTCTCATACCACCAACACTAAAGCGATAAAACTCTTTTTTCAGTGAACTGGCAATAGAGCGCCCTACACTTGTTTTACCAACTCCAGGAGGGCCAACTAAACAGATGATAGAGCCCTTGGTATCCTCTTTTTTCTTTCTAACTGCTAAGTACTCTAAAATCCGATCTTTTACATCCTTAAGACCGTAGTGATCTTTATCCAACACTCTTTTAGCAGACTCTAAAGTAAAATTCTCTGGCTTTGGGTTGTTCCAAGGCAAAGAAGCAATAGTCTCTAAATAGGTTCTAGTGATTGAGTAATCTGGGCTATTTGGATCGAGTGATTGAAATTTCTCCAGCTCATTATTAACAGCCTCAGCAACTTCTCCTTCCAATTTAAAAGAGGCAATCTTTTCAGCAATTTTATTGTAAACAGCTGTACGGGGATCACTAGTTAGCCCAAGTTCTTGTTGAATATGTTTTAACTCTTCACGTAAAAAGTACTCTCTTTGGTTTTTCTCCAACTTACTATTTACCCGCTTACGAATCTGAGCTTGCATCTGTAAAACTTGTTGCTCTTTTTTGATGAAGACTAAAACTCTCTCCATCCTCCGTCTTACATTCAAAGTCTCTAAAATTCTTTGTTGTTGACGCCGATCGATGTTGATAATTGAGGCAATGAAATCTGCCATCTTACCAGCTTGATCAATGTTAACCATATTAAGGCGCATCTCTTCAGTAAATAAGGGATTACCTTTAGAGAGCTTTTTAGTTTCAGTTATAAGTTGACGGGTCCAAGCTTTTAATTCAGTTGGATTGTCTTCAATATCATTTAAATACTTTACATCAGCAACTATATACTTGCCACTAAGGTGAAAGTCCCTTACTTGAAATCTTTTTACAGTTGAGATGAATATATTCATCCCCCCATCGGGGAGTTTTATCCTTTTAATAATTTTAGCTGCTGTCCCAACGCGATATAAATTGTCTGAATCGTAATCAGCTTTGCTCTCATCTTTAACTAAAAGGAGACCTAAATCTCCCCCATGAGCCATTGCTTGATTTACGATTTCAATATCTTCTTGACTCTCAATCACCAGTGGGGTGAAGAGTCCTGGAAATATTGGGTTTCCCACTAAGGGAAGTATAAATAAGTTGCGAGGCAGCGTCTGCTCAACTGGCATCAATTCCTGTTCTGCCATAAATGTTCCTCCACTATCAAATTGATACGCTTTGCAAGCGCAAAATGTGCTTCTTATAATGTACTAAAAGATAGTTCACTCGTGTAGTGACAATTGATTAAACGCACTATTAATCACATTTGCCACACTTTTTGCCCCTAGAGTATTTAGATGAACTCCATCAATGGTGACTTTTAAAGCTCTCTTACTAGATAAAGCATCTTTCACCTGGTCTGCTTTCAAAGCATCTTGAGCCATTTGGGCAGGTGTTTCTAAAAGATAATCAGATTCTGAACTGATTTGTTCTAAGTTGCTGGTGATATCACACCACTTAATGTTTTCAAAAGAGCTCACTAAAGATTTTAGGTTGTTGTTTCTTAATTTTCTTTTTTGATTTAAAGAGGAGTGCAAGTTTTCACCCAAGATAGGCAACGAGCAAAACAGTATTTTGTTTTTAATTTTAGATAAACTTTGTTCAACAAACTCTAAAAACTGCTTTTCATCCTCTAAAGGGTAATTCTCTCCTTGTAGCATATACTTACTACTTTTAGCCCAAACAGAAGAGAGATTAGCCATATGGGGAATCAATAAATCATTGCCTCCCCCTTGAATTAAGACTATTTGATTTTCATCAATAGGTGTTCTTTCAATTATTTTAAATATTGAATTTATAGTTAGTCCATCTTTAGCATACGAGTCATACTCAAAATCGAGAAATTGGGTATAAGAAATCCCAATTCTCCCATTGGTTATACTATCGCCAAATAGGGCAACTTTATTCACTAGCCTTTACTCCTTTTTTTAACCACCAAACTCCCAAATAGCAAAATGGGGTATCAATTAAGGCGAAGATAATCTTAAAAGCCCAGTAGGGAAATATAAGGCCGAAAACAAAGGAAACAGTGTATTGGTCGTTGATTTGGTAAAAGGCGATAAACATAAAAATAGTTGTATCGATGAATTGAGAGAAAATCGTACTGATGTTGTTTCTAATCCAAAGGTGTTTATCTTTTGTGAGCTTTTTAAAGAAGCTAAAGGTCAATACATCAACGTGTTGAGCTATGAAAAAGGAGATTAGTGAAGCAATAGTCATTCTCATTGAAGAGCTAAAGATTGCCACATAAGAGTCTTGTAAGCCCCAAGAGGGGTTGGGAGGTAAGATTATACAAACCCACATCATAATAAACATAAAAGCCAACATTGCTGTTGAGATATTTACAAACTGAGTTGACTCTTTTCTTCCAAAAACTTCGCTGATTATATCGGTAACTAAAAAAAGAATTGGGACAAAGAAAATTCCAACAGAGACCCTTACAGACCCTAATGTTGTTATCTTAGAACCAACTGTGTTGACCAAAACCATAGATGTGATGTAAAGGGCAAACAAAATTTGCTTTTTCCTTTGTTGAGTTTCCATTGAGATACCTTCCTTTTTTTTATGACACACTAACTAATTTTACTCAAATGGTAAAGTGTGTTCAATTTGGTTGTGGATAGGTAAAATGCCAGTGGCAGCTCTCTCTTTTTTAAGAATTGATAATATCGTTTCATAACTTAAAACTGAATCGTCAAAAAGGGCAAATGAGTAGATGTTTTCAGCTAAGAAGGGGATATCATAAGGCACTCCCATCACTAAAGCAATAGTTGGAATACCAGTTGCTCCAAGGGCATTAGCTAACGATAATTGACCACTATTCACATATCCATCTTTTAAGGCTATCACAATAAGATCAAAAGCAGCACTTTTTTCAACTAAGTTTAAAATCTCTTCACTTTCAGGATTTAATGAAAAAACGACAGCTTTTGCATCAGTTTGCTGAGCCATCCAGTAACTAAAACTAGATCCACTAGGAGCTAAAAATAGACTGTTTTTTTGTAAAGAGGGGAGTTTGGAATCTAATGGATTTCCAACACAAATACCCCTTTCACTAATTGCTTTTGCAATTGAAATGTGCTCTTCACTTCCTATTTTGCTCACCTTCGGAGGTTTGTTAAAAACAATCTCTTTGGTCTGCTGAATTCTTTTAATTGAAAGAGTTTGCCACAAACTGTTAAGGTTATCTTCTTGTAACTCTTTGTAAAGCTTTTTAGCAACTAAGGCAGCACCCTGGTAGTTATCTCCCACAATGACCATATCAGAGCCGCTGTACAAAGAACCAAAACTGTAATCAATAAAGCCTTGTTGATCTAAAAAGGTAACTTTAGCTAAGTTAGGTGAAAAAATTAGTTTATCAAAATTTAATAAATCACGTAAAAGTCGAGTTGTAATTTCAAATGAGGCAAAAGCACTAACATCAGATTCATCGTAACTTGTGTAGTGGGCAGGAGAGAGCATAACAGCATCTAAAAGGGAGTAATCGGCATCTAAGTAGGGCTTTAACTCTGCCTCATTTAATTGCTCAATGTTGCGATTAATTGTCGTAAAGGTTGTATATGGATCTTTTTCGCTATAGCCAAGACCAGGAAAGTGCATAGAGCCTGTTGCTAAAGAGGCATCTTTAAAGCCCCTTAACATTGAAAAGCCAAACTTATTAACTACATCAACTGAGTCAGAGAAGTAGTTTATCCCCTCTTTATTACTTCTATTAGTTAAAACCTCCAAAGCACTTGTGAAGATCATATTAATCCCTAAACTGCTAAGTTCAGTTGCTATCACCTTAGCAGCGCTGTAAGCATTAGTAAGATCTCCTGTTGCTGCTATTTTCATCAACGAAGGCAGGTGAGTTGCCTCAGTACAAAAGGGAACTTTAAGACGATCTAAAGAAGCAATAATTAAAGGATTTGTTCCACATTCAGCTTCTATGAGTGAATAGATTTCACTACACAAAGAGCGCGCTTGTTTGCAATCAACAAAGTTCTTTTCTTCCAATATTACATTGGAGATTTTATAATTTTTTATGAGGTTAATGAATTGTTCATCTAAGGAAGTTCCCTCTAATCCTAAAACTAGGTGTTGCCCCCCAATCACTAACCGCTGATGGGTGTTACTATCCATACAATTGACGGTAACATCATCCATAATAGGTGTCAATCTTAGAAAAATAGTTGCTTCTAGGTAAAATATTGGTGTAAAGTCAATTCAATAGATGGAGATAAATATGGAAAATGGGAAGCTAATTGTTATCGCAATTGGGGGCAACGCTCTAATTGAGGATAATAGTAAAACTAGTGTTTCTGATCAGTATGAGGCAGCAAGAAAAACAGCCTCATTTATTGTGAAATTGATTAAAGAGGGATTAAAAGTTGTAGTGGTTCACGGTAATGGGCCTCAAGTGGGGCATGCTTTGCTACGCAGTGAGATGGCTAAAGAACTTTTAGAAAGTGAGCCACTGGATACTTGTGTTGCCAATACTCAAGGAACTATAGGGTACCAACTACAAATGGCAATTAGAAATGAGGCAACTAAAATTGATTTAGATTTAGAAGTTGCTACAGTTGTCACCCAAGTTGAAGTGGACCCTACAGACACTGCATTTGATAACCCAACCAAACCGATTGGACTTTTTATGGATCAACAAGAGGCACAAAGTAGAAAAGAGAAAGAGGGGTGGAGTGTAGTTGAAGATTCAGGAAGAGGGTATCGAAGAGTTGTAGCTTCTCCAAAACCTATAAAGATAGTTGAACTAAAAACTATTAAAAGTTTAGTTGAAAGTAACATTGTAGTAATAGCAGCTGGTGGGGGAGGAATCCCTGTAGTTAACAACAATCATTTAATAGTAGGTAACGAGTCGGTAATTGATAAAGATTCAGCTGCTGCTTTGTTGGCAAAAGAGTTAAAAGCTGACTATTTTGTTGTCTCTACAGCTGTCGATAATGTTTATTTAAATTATGGTAAAGCAGATCAAAAAGAGTTGGGAACAATCACTATAAAAGAGGCTGCAAAGTTTGTAGAACAAGGGCACTTTGCTGTTGGAAGTATGCTTCCAAAAGTTCTCTCAGCAATTGATTTTGTTGAAACAACCAAAGGGGTAGCCCTTATTACCAGTAACGAAAATCTTTACGATGCAATTTATCACAACAAAGGGACTAAAATTATTTTAAAATAAGTTGGCTAGTAGAAGCGGTAGGAGCACTACTATCGCTTCGTAGTTTTGTTGAGCAAAAATTGGGCTAAAAGAGCTTTTTATTATCAACAATAATAAAAATAAGAAAGTGTAGATAAAGTTTCCCTTTTTAAAACTCTTTGATTTACCAAAACCACCAACGAGAGCTTGAATAGCTAAGACAAACAAATAGGGGGAGATAAAAAGAATATTTTCATTGAAGTAGGTAACATCGTGATTAGTTGCCACCATCATAAATAGTAAAATTGATGAGACAGCTGCAAAGAAGAGGTAGATAACAAAAGTATAAAATCCCCTTAATTTGTTGAGTCTCAAGAACTTTAAAATCAAGCTCACTAAACCAGCTAATAATCCAAACACTAAATATTTAAAAAACTGAGATTGGTAAGTGCTTAATACAGGAGAACGGTATCCAACAGGTTCTTTGTTTACTACTGTGTAGCTTTTAGCCAATGGTACTAAAGAACCATTTTCATCAACATAGTTAAACTCTCTAATAGTATCTTCTAAAACAGATGGTAAGAACATTGCTTCCCACCTATTTATTGGATAATCAATTTTCCCATTTTGGGCAAAGTTTAAAACCCAATTTATAAACATCGAGGCGTAAGTGTGCCTAACTACATTTTTTCGTAAGGTGCTTTTTTCATCTATAGCCTCACTGTAGGCTTTAAGTTGTCCCCCAACACCTTTATCGATTATATCTCTAATGCGGGTAGAGCAGTTTTCGTAGTAGTGGTGGTACCTGTAAACGTTGTTTGGCTCTTCAACGGTGTAATTTAAAGTCTCCAAGATAGCTATTTTAGCTTCGGGTGAGAGATTTAGCTCCACTATTGAGATATCTCTTTTTTCATTAATTGCTATTTGCTTTCTCATCTCAGTTGAAGTTGCCCATATCTCATAATTCAAATTTCCCAAAGCAAATGTTTGATAAAATCCTTGATTAAAGCTGAAAATACCAAAATCATACATAACCGATTGGCCACTAATTAAATCTTTAATCTCAATTCCTGTGTGCCCAAACCACACATAAAGTTGATCTCCTTTACCCATGGTAATTAAATTTACTTGTAAGTTATCAGCTAAAGAGCGTTGTTGCTCACTTAGAGGAACATCAAAGTCTCTATATTGGAGAAGTTTTTCTGAGCTGTTTGGATCGTCATACTTCTCTTTTGTAAAAGAGGCACTACATAGAGGATTAAAGATTAGAGTTATGAAAATAGTTGCTAAGACTGCTTTTTTCAACATAGAGCTAATATAGCACAAAATTTAGTTTAGTTGACAGTTATTAACGGTATAGCTACTCTGAAGAAAATGGAAAGAGACATTAAAGTTGAAGCTATAGTTCTATCTACTAAAAGATGGGGGGAGTTAAATAGGTTAGTAACCCTTTTATCTTCTGAAATTGGTGTCTTTAATGCATTGGTTTATGGAGCTCGGAAAGGCAAACTAGCTAGTGCTATTGAGCCATTAGTTTCAGGAACATATTACATCTACCACAACAAAGCTAAAGGGCACTACTCAATTAAAGATGTTGAACTAAAAAGTGATGCTTTAGAGATTAAAAAAGATTTAGTGAGTTATTACATTGCTCAGATGATGGTTGAACTAGCTTTAAAGATGCATGGGGGAGATTATCATCAACTATTTTCAGTTTTAAAACTCTCTTTAAGTTTGCTTGAAGAAAAACAAAATGATCCTAAAAAGATTTTTATCCTCTACGGGTGGGCACTTTTAGCAATAAGTGGATTGCAAAGTGATTTGAAAATGTGCCCCAATTGTTCTAAAGTGTACGAAGATGATGAGATTTTAGGTTTTAACTATAAAACAGAGTCTCCATGTTGTTTAAAGTGTGCACAAATAGAGGATGAGTTTGATCAACTTATCTTACCTCCGGGAGCTAGGCGCTACTTAGATCTTACTCAAGAGTTAGATTTAGATGTGGCATCTACTGTGCAATTGTCCCCTCGAGCTACAGAGCGCCTTTTTAGGTATATTGTAGCCTACTTTAACAGCATATTAGGAGTAGCTCTAAAGAGTTTAGATCGATCAATCTTGTTTACTGATTTTGATTAAATTATTGAAGGTTATATATAATGAGAAAATGGCATAAGGAGCCAGTATCGGTTGAACTGATAAGAAAACTGAACGAAAGATACAAAGTTGATTACATCACCGCTAGCTTATTAGCTCGTCGCGATGTCACTGAGCCTAACGACATAAGATACGTTTTAGAATCTGATGTTGCCTATTTACATAATTCCTTTTTGTTTAACGAAATGGAGAGTTTTGTTGAGCGTATTTTAGAGGCAAAAGAGGAAAATGAGGTTGTTTGTGTCTTTGGTGATCGTGATGTTGATGGAATTAGTGCAACTGTTTTACTAGTTGAAGAGTTAATTTCAATGGGAATTAATGTCCATTGGATGGTTCCTCAAGGCGATGAACCTTATGGGTTAACCGTTGAGGCAATTGATAAGATGGTCGAATTGGGGGTAACTTTAATTATCAGTGTTGATTGTGGTATTTCCAACATTGAAGAGGCCAAATATGCTCATAAAAACCACATCGATTTACTAATTAGTGACCACCACCTTCCAGGTGATACTCTTCCTCAGTGTGTTGCAACTATAAATCCAAAAGTGCCCACTTGTGGCTACCCGTTTGCCCACCTAGCAGGTTGTGGTGTTGTGGCTAAAATTATTTGGGCTTTAAGGTTTGCAGCAACTCCTTTTTACAAAGAGTCTTTTATTTTACTCCACGCCTATCCAGGAAGTACAAAAGTTGACAGTGAAACTGTAATTGTTGAAGCTGTTAGGTTATACAACTGCATAGAACAAGAGAGAATAGTTGAAGAGGTAGTTCCAGGGGAATTGGAAATTCATCACTCAAGGATGTTAAAGTTCTTAGATAAAAATTTACCAATTTTTGCCTACGATATAGAGACAGAAAAAAAGTTTTTACAAAAAGCTTTTGGTAAGGAGGTTGAAATCCACCTTACTGAATTAAAAGATAACTTTGAAAAAGCTTTGCCCCATGTGAAAGGAAAGAGCCTTTTTGCTTTAAAAAATTTAAGTAGAAGTATCCGTTACTCTCATCGTAGCAGTGAACTTGATCTATTAATAGCCTTGTTTAATGCCTTTTTATTTAGAAGTGAGAGTTCTCTTTCTACCGATTATGAGAAGATTTTAGATTTAGTGGCACTAGGGACAATTGGTGATCTTATGCCAATGAACGATGAGAATAGAATATTAGTTAAAGTTGGCCTTAAAGAGCTTCCTTTAGGTAAGCGGGTGGGGCTATTACCACTTTTAACTCATCAAAACCTATTAGGTAAAAGATTAACCACCAACGATATTGGGTGGCAAATAACTCCAATAATCAACGCTTCTGGGCGTTTAGGTGAGCCACAAATTGCTGTTGAGATGCTTTTGGCTACCGACTCATCTAAAAGTGAATACTATGCCCAAAAGCTACTAAGTTTAAATAAAGAGCGCCAAAACCAAGGGGAGCAACTTTGGACAAAGATATTGCCCAAGGCACGCACTTCTTTTGAAGATTTTGAACACAAGTTTTTAGTAGTTGAAGACCGAACTATAAGTAGAGGATTAACTGGGATTATGGCATCGCGCCTGTTAAGAGAGTTCAATGTCCCTGCCTTAGTAATTGCCCAATTGGACGATCAAAGAATAACTGGATCAATGCGTTCTCCTAAAAACTTCAATGTAACTCAATTTTTAGCGCTGTTTGATGATTTGTTTATAGATTATGGGGGACACGATTGCGCTGGGGGATTTAGTATAGAGAGGGATAAATTAGACTCTTTTAGAAAAAGATTGCATGGTGCAATTGAAAAAATGCAACAAAACTTAGAAGAGGATGTTGAAGATCCTATTTTAATTGATGCTGAACTTCCTAGTGAGTTTATGAATCCCCAACTCATTGATATTGTTGAAGTGTTTGAACCATATGGGGAGAGTAACCCTCCTTTACACTTTTTAATTCAAAATGCCACTATTGAAGATATTCAATTTCTAAATAGTTCTAAAGGAAGTGGTCCTAATCATATAAAATTGTTAGTTCAGTTTGGAAAACACAGATGGCCAGCTTTGTATTGGAATGGATCGGAAGTGATTGAAAACAGCTACGACAAAGGGGACCAAATTAATTTAGTGTTCCGTTTAGGGCGCAACTACTTTAGAAATAGTGAAACCCTTCAACTGACAGTTGTTGCCATTGAGAAGTATAAAACACCAATAGAAAAGATTATGAGATTGGAAGGCTCTTGACAAAGAGGTCCTATTTCGTAAAGATACAACTACATTATTGCCATTTATGGTAAGGGGGTGATTTCCATAGCTTATGTAAGAGTAGACGATAATGAGCCTTTAGAAAAAGCGATCAAGAAGTTTAAGAGAATGGTCGAAAAAGAGGGCATTATTCGTGAGTACAAAAAAAGAGAATATTTCGAAAAACCATCTACTATTGAGAACAGAAAGAAAAAAGCTCTCAAAAGAAAGCAGATGAAAAAAGTTCGAAAAATCAACTCTATGAGAAATTATTAATCGCCTCTGTACATTAGGACGCATAGATACCGTCGGTGTACAGCCGGCGGTTTTTTTATATAAATTACTTTTTGTAATTTTTTAGGGGGTAAGTAATGGGAAACAAATACCACTTTGAAACTCTTCAAGTTCACGCTGGACAAGAGGAGCCCGACAAAGCAACTGGCGCAAGAGCTGTCCCTATTTATGCAACTACAAGCTTCGTTTTTGATAACTCACAACATGCAGCTAATCTTTTTGATTTATCAGAGGAGGGGAATATCTACACCAGGATAATGAACCCCACTACCGATGTTTTTGAAAAGAGGATGGCAGCTTTGGAGGGGGGAGTGGGCTCATTAGCTACCGCTAGTGGTCAAGCTGCTATAACTTTAGCTATTCAGAACTTAGCAAGAGTAGGAGATCACATTGTTGCTGCC
Organism: Sphaerochaetaceae bacterium; assembly: GCA_050950065.1. Lineage (GTDB taxonomy): Bacteria > Spirochaetota > Spirochaetia > Sphaerochaetales > Sphaerochaetaceae > JBAYOE01. The sequence goes on from JBMNGX010000002.1 coordinate 130,598, forward strand.
CGTACTATCTATGGGGGAACTTTTAACCTCTTTGGGAGAACTTTTAAGGAGCAAGGAATTGAGACAACCTTCTTCGATGTTGATAATTTAGAGCAACTTAAAAACTCAATTCGCCAAAACACAAAAGTAATTTTTATTGAATCAATTGGAAATCCCAATGGGAATTTGGCTAACATCGAAGAGATTGCTAAAATTGCCCATCAAAACAAAATCCCATTGATGGTTGATAACACCTTTGCTACCCCATACCTACTGCGCCCAATAGAGCACGGTGCAAATATAGTAGTTCACTCTGCCACTAAATTTATTGGAGGGCACGGAACCACTATTGGGGGAGTTATAGTTGATGGGGGTAATTTTGATTGGGAAAAATCTAAGAAGTTTAATCATTTTGTTAATCCCGACCCCTCTTATCATGGTATTAGCTATACAAAAGCGATGGGACCAAGTGCCTACATAGGGCGTGCTCGAGTTATTCTACTGCGCGATTATGGTGCAACTTTGAGTCCTTTTCACTCCTTTTTATTTTTACAAGGGTTAGAGACCCTCTCTTTAAGGGTTCAAAGGCATATTGAAAATAGTATTAAAGTTGTCGATTTTTTAAAAAATCACCCAAATGTAGAAAAAGTTAATCACCCATCTTTACCTAGTAGCAACTCCTTTTCCCTTTATGAAAAGTATTTTCCCAATGGGGGAGTCTCAATTTTCACCTTTGTGGTGAAGGGGGGAATCGAAGGGGCAACAAAGTTTATTGATAAGTTAAAAATATTTAGCCTATTGGCAAACGTTGCCGATGTTAAATCTTTAGTAATTCACCCAGCTACAACTACCCACGCTCAACTAAGCGATGAAGATTTACTTAAAGCACAGGTTGAAAAAGGGAGTGTGAGACTTTCAATTGGAATTGAGCACATTGATGATCTCATTGAAGATTTAGATCAAGCTTTAAGGAATTAAGTATGCCAGTAAAAATTTCAGATGCACTTCCAGCAAGGAAAATTTTAGAAGAAGAAAATATCTTTGTAATGACTGAGAAAAGGGCTTTAAGTCAAGATATTAGACCCCTAAAACTTCTTATTTTAAATTTGATGCCTCTGAAAACTAAAACTGAAACTAGCTTGTTAAGAAGATTGAGTAATACTCCACTACAAATAGAGGTGGACTTTTTAAGAACGGCCACTTATCAATCCAAAAATGCCTCAAAAGAGTATTTAAATGAGTTTTATAAAACTTTTGATGAGGTTAAAAATTCAACTTATGATGGATTAATTATTACTGGAGCTCCTGTTGAATTGATGGAGTTTGAAGAGGTCGATTATTGGGGTGAGTTAGTTGAAATAATGAACTGGGCAACTAAAAATGTTTTTGCCTCTTTATTTTTATGTTGGGGCTCTCAAGCAGCTTTATACCACTACTACAAAATCCCAAAATATTTAAACGATAAGAAAATTTTTGGAATTTTTGATCACACTGTTAGTGAAGAGAACAGCCCCCTATTAAGGGGCTTTGATGAGAAGTTTAAAGCTCCCCATTCACGTCACACATATGTGAAAAAAGAGGATATTTTAAAAAATAAAAACCTCAAGATTTTAAGTGAGAGTGAAAAGGCAGGGTTGTACATAGTGGCAACTAAGGATGATCGACAAGTTTATGTTTTTGGCCATCCAGAGTATGAAAAAACAACCTTAAAAGATGAGTATTTACGCGATGTTGAGAGTAATCAACCAATAATGATTCCATTTAACTACTTTGTTGATGATGATCCTGCTAATGAGATAAATGTTACGTGGTTTAGTCATGCTCAACTGTTGTACACCAACTGGTTAAACTACTATGTTTATCAAACAACACCGTACGATTTAAACTTACTTCCCAACCCCAAAGGATCTCCTGCAGAGCCTAAGAGGATTGATTTGGATAGTAATAGGGAAATTGAGAAGAGTTAAATTTAAATAATTGTAAAAATGAACCAAGATAATTGGCAAATAGGCAATAAATCTATAAGATGGTTCTAGTCAGAATAACAAGGAGTAAGGCGATGGTTCTTTTAATTTCAGATGCATTCGACCCCTCATTAGCAAAGAAGCTTGAGGCGTTTGGGGAAGTGACAACAGATAAAAGTCGTTTATCTGAAGCTACTGTAGTATTAGTGCGTAGTAAGACCACTTGTGACAAAGAGTATATCGATTCTGCAAAAAGCCTAAAAGTAATTTTACGTGGCGGAGTTGGTGTTGATAACATCGATGTCTCTTATGCTAAAAGTAAAAATATTATAGTGCGTAACACCCCTCAATCCTCAGCAATTGCTGTTGCTGAATTAGCCTTTGCTTTAATGCTCAGTGTCCCAAATCGCCTCATTGAGTATCACAACGGGATGAAAGAGGGAAAGTGGCTTAAGAAATTAAAAAGAAGTGAACTTTATGGGAAGAAATTGGCCATCTTAGGGATGGGCAATATTGCCACAAAGTTGGCCCAAAGGGCAGTTGCTTTTGGAATGGATGTTGTTGCTTACGATAAGTATGTAAACAACAGCAATGTTGCAAAAATGGTGGGGACAGTTGAAGAGGCTGTTGCTACAGCAGACTACATTCAAATGCATCTTCCTTTAACCAATGAAACTGAAAATATTTTCTGTGAAAACATTATAAACAAATGTCAGAATTCCCCTGTTGTTATCAACACCGGTAGAGGTGGATGTGTAGATGCAGATGCGATGTTAAAAGCTCTTAACAGCGGTGTTATTAGTTGGTACGCTACCGATGTTTATCTAACAGATCCCCCCAATGAAGACTATCCACTTCTTGCTTCAGATCGGGTAACACTCACTCCCCACGTTGGGGCAAATAGTGAAGAGAACCTTTTAAGAATAGGGGATGAGATTTGTACTATCTTACAAGAATTAATTGGACGAGGTGATCTATGACAAATAATCGAAAAAAGAACTTTTTTGCAGGGCCCTCGGTGCTCCCAATTGAAGTTTTACAAGAGCTAGAAAGAGAAATTGGTGAATATAACAATGAAGGGCTCTCTATTATAGAGGCGAGTCATAGAGACCAACCTTTTACCGACATGTATTTTGAAACTCTAGATTTAGTGAAAGAGTTGTTAAATATTAATGATAATTACGACATCCTGTTTTTAGGTGGTGGGGCTACATTGCAATTTTCAATGGCTCCTTTAAACTATCTAAAGCCAAATACTGTTGCCGATTATATTAAAAGTGGTACTTGGTCCAACAAGGCAGCAAGTGATGCTGCGAAGATAGGAGATATCAACATCTACTTTGATGGTAGTGAGAGTAACTACTCAACACTTCCTGATCCTAAAAGTGTAAGAGCTTCAGAGAATTCTTCCTATTTATATCTGTGTTCAAATGAGACTACAGGGGGAATAGCATGGCAAGATTTCCCTAACTTAAAAGAGACCCCTTTGATTGCAGATATGTCCAGCGATATTTTATCACGCCCAGTAGATGTATCTAAGTTTGCCTTAATCTTTGCAGGTGTTCAAAAAAACTTAGGTCCTGCAGGGGCTACTTTAGTTATTTTAAACAAAGATATGTATGAAAGGCAAAATAAATCGTTGCCAACCTATTTAAACTATTACAGCCACACAAAAACTGGTGGCTTAACCAATACACCCCCAATTTTTTCCATTTGGACAGTTAAATTGGTCTTACAATGGATAAAAGCTAATGGAGGAGCCGAAGGGATGGCAAAAAGAGCTTCTCTTAAATCAACTATGTTGTATGATACAATTGATGGTAGTGGTGGATTTTACATTAGCCCAGTCGATAAGAGATATCGATCTAAGATGAATGTTGTTTTTAAACTTCCTAGTGAAGAGTTGGAAAAAGAGTTTGTCGCAATGAGCAAAGAGGCAAACATGGTTGGGTTAAATGGGCATAGAAGTGTTGGTGGACTAAGGGCCAGTATTTATAACTCACTTCCTGTAGAGGACGTTAAAGCTCTTAGTGATTTCATGAATGAGTTTAAAAGGATAAAAGGATGATTAAGAAGATTGACGAGACTAACAAAGCAATTATTAGGCAATTAGCTGACGGGAGAAAACCTTTTAGTGCTATTGCTGATGAGCTCTCCATTACTGAAAACACTGTTCGCTCCCGTGTTAACAAGTTGATAGAGGAGGGGATTTTACAAATTACCGGTCTTGTTAATCCAGCTAGCGTCCCAGGAGTTCAAGTTGTAATGATGGGTGTTAAACTTAGAACATTAGATCTAGGACGCAAAGCTGAAGAATTTTCCCGCCTCAGAGGGGTTGTCTCTGCTGTAGTTGTTACTGGAAGGTACGATTTGATTGTTCAAGCAATTGTTAGTGAAGAAGATGATTTAACTTTGCTTGAATTTTTCAACAAAGAGCTAGCTAAGGTTTCTGAGATATTAGAGGTGGAAACCTTTGTAGTTTACCAATCATTTAACTACAGAGTCCCCTTTATTTTATAAAAGGGATATCTAACATCACTTTCCTCTTTTTTAAATTGTCAGACAAACCATATATTTAGGTTATCATAATTATATCGCTATTTAATTACTGATATATTGAATAATTTCTTTATCTATTAAGAAATAGAAAGTTTAAAAATATTTGTTGACATATTGTAAAACCTATAGAATAATGATGATATGTTTCAACAAACAAACAAAAGTTCAAATATTGAAACATCTTACCAGCTGGCTACCACTGTGATTAAGGCGTTTCGCCTTTTAGAATTCATCTCAGTTAATCAGCCTGTCTCTCCATCAACTATGTGTAAAGAGTTGGAAATGACCCGTGCAGGGGTACATAGGCTCTTATACACTTTAGTTACGTTAGGCTATGTGGAGAAGTCTAGGATGGGATATCAACTATCTTTGAAAGTGTTCCAACTAGGAAGTACTGTCCCTATTAAAGAGCAACTTAGAGAGTCAGCTAAATCAAAAATGTATGAGTTGGAGCGAATTGCCAAAGAGAATATCTATTTAACTGTATTGTACCACGACATGGTTATTGCAATTGAAGAGGTAAAAAGCTCTCACACTGTTGTGCTCAATCCAGATGTAACTTATACTTATCCAGTGAACACTTGCGCATCAGGTAAGTTGCTCATCTCTAGTATGAGTGAAGAAGAGCTTGATAGTTATTTAGATCGAGTGGTTTTTATCCAGAAAACTGCCTCCACTATAATGGATAAAAATATTTTCAAAAAAAGGGTTAAAGAGGCAGGTCAAAAGGGGTACGCAACCGAACTTATGGAATTCGGGAATCATTTAAATTCAATCGCTGCACCTATATATAATAGGGATCAAGAGGTCTTTGCTACTATAGCAATTTCAGGCCCCTCTATGCGATTTACAGAACAAAGGATGCAAGAACTGATAGATCCACTGCGTGAGGTGGCTTATCAGATAACAAATAGCATGAGTTAAAAAAATAGCCCAGACGAAAAGTCAAAAACAGGGCAAAAGGAGAGTCGTTATGGATAATGAGAAGCTGTTTCAAGAGATGTCAATCGAAGGAGCTCCTAAGATTGTAGCAGTCCCACCAGGGCCAAAATCAAAAGGGATTTTGCAATACCAATGGGACAACGAAAGTTCCGCAGTTTCATACTCAAAAGGTATGCCAATGGGAATTGCTAGAGGTAAAGGTGCAACAATTGAAGACGTCGACGGTAACGTCTATATTGATATGTTTAGTGGTGCTGGTGTTATGGCCCTTGGTCATGGGCATCCCGAAGTTTTAAAAGCTTCCCACGAACAAATTGATAAAGTTACTCACACTCTTGATATTCCTTCTGAAACAAGACAAAAAATGGTTGCAACACTTAAAAGTGTTCTTCCTAAAGAATTAAGTCGTGTTTTCTTTGGTGGTCCAACTGGATCAGACGCTGTTGAGCAAGCTATTAAATTGGCAAAATACAACACAAAAAGAAATGCTATCATCGCTTTTGAGGGTGCATACCACGGAATGACCGGTATGTCATTAGCATTAACTAGTGATATTGGCCACCGCGAAGGTGTTGGACAATTAGTTCCTGGCGTTCAATACATCCCATTCCCCTACGAGTACCGAAACCCCTTCGGATGTCCAGATGAGAAAGTTCAAGACCAAGCAGCTGACTTCTTAGAGAGAATCTTAGAAGACTCACACTCTGGTTATGACCTTCCAGCAGCAGTTATTTTAGAGTCTGTTCAAGGTGAAGGTGGAACAATCATTCCTTCAAAACGTTTCTTACAAAGAGTTCGTGAAATCACAAAGAAATATGGTGTTATCATGATTTGTGACGAAATCCAAGCTGGTCTTGGTAGAACTGGTAAAATGTGGGCCTTCGAACATGGTGATATCGTTCCAGATATCGTAACAATGAGTAAAGCTCTTGGTGGAATTGGATTCCCAATTTCTGCTATCGCATTTACTGAAGAGCTCAACACAATGCCAACAGCTAAATCAATTGGTACTTTCCGCGGTAACATGATTGCATTTGCTGCTGGGCACACAGCTATTGAGTGGATGAAAGAGCACAAAATTCCAGAGCGTGCAGCACGTCTTGGTGAAAAAGCTCTTCCACGCATGAAAGAGATTGAGAAAAAGTACGACATCGTTGGTGAAGTTCGTGGTATTGGTTTAATGCTTGCTATTGAGATGGTTACCGATAGAGCCAGCAAAAACCCAGCTCCTGCATTAGCAAAAGCTATCAGAAAGTATGCTCACCAAAGAGGTGTTATGATTGAAGTTGGTGGACACCACAACAACGTTGCCCGCTTACTACCTCCTTTAGTGATTCCTGAGGATTACCTAATGAAGGGAATTGACATTATTGAGAGCGTTATTGCCGATTTAGAAAAAGGCAAATTAGAAGTTTAATTAAAGAGGTATTTAATTATGGGTAAAGAATATGTTGTAGCAGTCGTCGGCGCCATGGGCGCCGTCGGCACCGAGATGATTAATACGCTGGAAAGAAGGAACTTCCCAGCAAAAGAGCTTGTACCATTAGATATTGCCAGCCAAGTTGGCAAAGAGGTTGAGTTCAAAGGTAAAAAATGGAGTGTTAAAGAGGCCAAAAAAGGTGCTTTCGTTGGAGTAGATATTGCTATTTTCTCCGCTGGTGGTGCTGCTAGTGCTGCTTTAGCTCCAATTGCTGCTGAAGAGGGAGCCATTGTTGTTGACAATAGTAGTCAATGGAGAATGGATCCAAATACTCCTTTAGTAGTACCTGAGGTTAACCCACAAGATTTAGATTGGCACAAAGGAATTATTGCTAACCCTAACTGTTCAACAACACAAATGTTAGTTCCTTTAAAACCAATTCACGATGCAGCTACCATTAAGAGAATTGTAGTTTCAACCTACCAAGCTGTCTCTGGTGGTGGAAAAGGTGCATTAGCTGGTCTAAAAGAAGAGGCTGATGAGTACGCAGAAAAAGGTGAAGTACTTACCCCTAGAGTATATCCTAAACAAATTATGTTTAACTTAGTTCCCCACATCGACGTTTTCGAAGAGGGTGGGTATACCAAAGAAGAGTACAAAATGATTAACGAAACACACAAAATGCTCAGCAAAGATATTGCTGTAACAGCAACTTGTGTTCGTGTTCCTGTTGTTTATGGCCACAGTGAGTCCATCAATATCGAGACTGAGAAAAAACTTACAGCTGATGAGGTTCGTGAGTTATTATCAAAGGCTCCTGGTATTAAAGTTATGGATGATCCTGCTAACGTCCTCTATCCAACACCAATTGAAAGTAACGACGAAGATGCCGTTATGATTGGTAGAATTAGAGAAGACTTCTCTGTTGAGAACGGGATTAACTTATGGTGTGTTGCCAATAATATTAAAAAAGGTGCTGCATTGAACGCAGTTCAAATTGCTGAAACCTTAATTAAGAGGAATTTGGTATAGTTTATGAGTATCCAAGAGGCTGTTAGATCATTAAATGATGAACTTGTAGCTTTACGGAGGGACTTCCACGCTCATCCAGAGCTTGGATTTGAGGAGTTCCGTTCGTCTGAGAAGATTCAAGAATACCTAAAAGCTTTAGGGATGAAACCACAAGTAATCTCTAAAACTGGTGTTGTTGCAACTCTAACTGGACGAACGGACAAAGGTCCGGTCTTATTAATGCGTGCAGATATGGACGCATTGCCTGTTAAAGAGGAGACCGGACTCCCCTTTGCAAGTAAAGAAGAGGGGTTAATGCATGCCTGTGGTCACGATGCCCATATGGCTATGATGTTAACTGCAGCAAAAATTCTCACAGATAAAAGAGACTCCTTCGATGGAACTATTAAATTTGTATTCCAACCCAATGAAGAGATCGCTGGAGCTCAAATCATGATTGATGATGGTGTTTTAGAGAATCCAAAAGTTGATGCAGCAATGGGAATACACATTTGGACACCACTAGAAAGTGGTACCATTGGTGTTAAATCTGGTGCTGTTATGAGCTCAATGGATGTCTTTAAAGTTACCGTAAAAGGGAAGGGGGGGCATACAGGTTATCCTGATAGTGCTGTGGATCCCGTTGTTTGTGCTACTGCCATTGTGCAACAAGTGCAAGCAATCCAAACCCGCTTTGTTTCTCCAATGAAACCAATTGCTTTAATGTTTGGTCGCATTGCTGGTGGAACAAAAAACAATATTATTCCCGACAGCGTAGAATTGGAAGGTACATTAAGATACCTTTATGCAACCAAACCAGGTGCATATGATCACCCAACTGATAAGTTTAAGAAATTAGTTGAAGATATTGCAAATGCTTATGGTTGTGAAGTTGAATTTGAATTTGATCACGAAAATGATGCAGTTATTAATGACCCAGTAATGACAGCTTTAGCTTATGAAACTGCAAAAAAAATCGTAGGGGAAGAGAACATTATTGAACATGCCTCAATGGCTTGTGAAGACTTTGCCGCTTTTGGTGAAAATGTTCCTGCTGTTTTCACATTTATTGGAACAGCTAGTGAGAAGGCAAAAAGTACCTATCCTCACCACAACCCAAAATTCACAATCGACGAAGATACCCTTCCAATAGGGGTACAATTCTTAGTTGAGGGAGCACTAGGTTATTTTGCTAGCAAAGTTAAAAGCTAGTGTGTTATAATGGTTAAGATAGCTAAAAAAAAGCTATTTAAAAAAGGACAACATACGGAAAGAGGTTATATCCGTATGAAAATTAGGAGGGTTTTATGAAAAATCGTATCGTCCTATTGGCTCTGATTGTAGCTCTGTTACTGCCAACAGCTGCTCTTTTCGCTCAAGGTGAAAAAGCTGCTCCAGCTGCAGACCAAGTTTACAACGTAAAGATGCCTACCGCCGAAGTTGAAGGGGATCCAATGACAGTTTGGGCCCACGAGTTTGCTGCTTACATGAAAGAAGCAACAGACGGAAAGTTTAACATCACAGTTTATCCTTATGGATCACTTGGTGAGAACGATGACATCGTAGAGCAAGCACAACTTGGTATTAACGAGTTCACATTTGCTGACTACGGTTGGATCAGTGCTTTTGTTGATCTTGCTAACGTATTGGCTCTTCACTACATTTGGCCCTATGAGAGACTTCCTGAAGTTTTACACTGGGTTGTAAAAAATGGGGATTCTTACGAAATCATCAAAGATGCTTTTATCAAACAAGGTTTATATCCATTAGGTATCCTATTTGAGGGATGGCAATGGATGACAAGTAAAAAGCCTGTTACCGAAATTAGTCATCTTAGAGGATTAAAAACTCGTGTTATGGGTTCAGCCATGTTAACAATGGACTACAGAGCTTATGACATTGTACCTACTCCTTTAGCTTATGGTGAGATTTACAGTGCATTAGCAACAGGTCTTCTTGATGCTCAAAGCCAACCAATGTTTGCTAACAGCTCAATGGGATTCTTTGAAGTAGCTCAACACTTTGTACAACTTTGGGCAGAGCCTTTCTTAGGCTTCCTTCAGTTAACTACGACTTCTGGATGAGCCTACCACCAGAATACAGAGATTTAATTGAGAATTGGTGGCACGACAAAATCGTCAGCAGCGAAGCTTGGGTAAACGAAAATAACGAAGGACACAGAGCCAGAATTATTCGTGAAAGACCAAACACAACTTTCTATGAGATGAACGATGCTCAAATTGCTCAACTCAGAAAGCTTGCTGAAGAGAAAGTATGGCCTAACTGGGGATCAATTGGTGGACCAGGGTCAGACGAGTTGTTAAAAACATTACTTAACGACGTTGAGAATGCAAAGAAAGCTCTTGGAATATAATTTTCAAGAACTAACTTAGTTTAGGTTTCCCAAAGCAATTTGGGAAACCTATCTAAAATATCCTAATAAAGGTTAAAGATTATGAGTAAACCACAAACGGAAAAGAAAGGTGATGCCAATATTATCATGAGAATAGGGCACGTCTTCTCCCGCGCGTTAGATACCTTTGAAGTAGCTGTGTTATCATTGGGAACTGCTTTGTTGGCAATCCTTCTGATAATCAACGTTATTGCTAGAAACGTAAGTATGAGTATCTATTTTGCTGAAGAGTTGAGTAAACTTTTTATCATCTTAATTACGTTTACTGGTACTAGCTTCGCAGCTAGAAAGGCACGTCACATTCGCATGGGTGCAATACTAGAACAATTACCGCCAAAAGTTGAGAAAACTATAGTTATTATAATCAGTGCTATCAGTGCAATTGTAATGTTGTACTTAGCCTACGTTGCTTTTGACTATGTTAAGACTCTAAAATTCAGAGGAACTAGAACACAAGCTTTAGGTGTGCGCTATTGGACCTACGTAGCTATAGCTCCTGTAATGTTGTTTATTACAGCAGTTCAGTTCTTTAGAACTATTATTAAGAACTTTGTAGAAGAAGATGTTTGGCTATCACCAGAACAACAAAGTGAATTTGAAGATGAAGATGCAATGGTTGCAGATGTTATTGAGAAAGCTGGTGGAGAAGACTGGAAAATTAAGGAGAAAAAATAATGGGTACAGTAGGAATCGTAATGGTAGCGATGCTAATGCTTGGGTTCCCTTTTGTAGTAACCCTTTTAGCTCCGCTTTTAGTCTATTTAAATATTAGTTTACCAATGGTAAACCCACAAATCGTTATTCAACAAATGATTAACGGTTTTGCAGTTCCTTCCTTAGTGACTGTTCCTATGTTTATCCTTGCAGCAAATATTATGACCAGTGGGTATGCTGCTAACCGCCTAGTTGAGATGATCAGAGTTTTCGTTGGTCATATTCCTGGTGGACTAGCTATTACTACTAACGCTGCTTGTACCTTATTTGGTGCTGTATCTGGATCGACACAAGCAACAGTATCAGCTATTGGTGGAACGATGAGACCTATGCTCTTAAAAGCAGGGTACTCATCTTCATGGTCGCTTGCTTTAATTATTAACGCTAGTGACATCGCACTACTAATTCCCCCCTCAATTGGATTTATTGTTTACGGGGTAGTTACTGGAACATCTATTGGTAAGTTGTTCTTAGCAGGAATTGGTCCTGGATTATTGATTTTCGTCTTATTCTCAATCTATTCATTCTTCTATTCAAAAATCAATAATATTGCAATTTTGGAAAAAGCAACCAGAAGCGAACAAAAGAAGGCTTTAATTGAGGGTCTTCCAGTTATGGGTTTCCCAGTTCTTATTATTGGTGGAATCTACAGTGGACTCTTTAGTCCAACTGAAGCTGCTGCAGCTGGTGTTTTATATTCACTTCTTTTAGAGACACTTCTTTATAGAACTATGACATGGAAAAAACTTGTAAACCTCCTACTTGATACTGGTATTGTTACTGGTGTTGTATTTATTTTAGTTGGAGCAGGTCAAGTTTTCTCATGGACAATTAGCTTCTTAAGAATTCCTCAAACAGTTATGCCAGCAATTATTGGTACAAACCCCTCACAACTACAATTAATTATTGTTGTTGTTATTGCTTACTTCGTAGCTTGTATGTTTGTTGACCCAATTGTTGCTATTTACGTTCTTAGCCCAATTTTCCAACCTTACGTAGCAATCACCGGTATTGACCACGTATTCTTAGGAACATTGGTTGTTTTACAATCAGCTATTGGTTCTGCAACTCCACCATTTGGGTGTGACATATTTACAGCACAGCTGATCTTTAGAAGGCCTTACTTCGAAGTTATTAGAAGTATTGGACCATTTATTGCACTACTAGTATTGGCAACAATATTGATTATTGCCTTCCCTGACATTGCACTATTCATCCCAAGGATAGCTGGAATTTAAGGATAAAGAGGGTATTTATGCAGTATTTTGTTAAAGGTAATCAAGTTAGTTACGGGGAGAGTATTGGGATATTGTTATTAGAAAACTTTGTCCCTTACATCCCTGGAGATACTGCTAACGCTACGACATACCGGTATCCTGTTAGATTTCAGCGGGTGCCGGGATTGTCAGTAGCAAAAATATTTGCACAAGATGCATCTATGTACAACGTTGTAAAAGAAGCTGCCCTAACTTTAAAAGGCGAGGGGGTTCGTGCCATCACAGGGGACTGTGGATTTATGGCCCTCTTTCAACAACAACTCAGTGAAGATTTAGATCTTCCAATATTTTTAACTAGTTTGCTCCAACTCCCTTTTATGGGGCAAATAGTTGGCAAAAAGAAAACACTAGGGGTTATAACAGCAAATAATCAATCTCTCACTTCTAATTTATTGCGGGCCTCCGGTGTAGATGAGAATTTAGAAAAAAGGTTACGTTCAATTGGTCTAGAAGATGATCAGCACTTTTACGACGCTGTTTTTGTAGAGAAGGGGATGATTGATCCCACACTCGTAGAAAAAGCGGTGGTTGAAAGAGCTGTTAAATTAGTAGACGAGAATCCAAATTTAGGTGCTATTTTGCTGGAGTGTAGCATGCTTCCCCCTTATGGTGATGCAGTTTACAAAGCAACAAAATTGCCAGTGTTTGATTACATAACAATGATTGATTATGTCTACAGCGTCGTTGTGAAACGGCGATACGACGGATATATGTAAAATGGGAGGTGTTTCTCATGGGAGTATTTGCCAGAGAAGAGTATTTAGAGAGAGTTGCAAAGACTAAAAAGTCGATGCAAGAGAAGGGGGTAGATGTATTAGTTGTTGTTGATCCAGCTAATATGAACTACTTAATTGGTTATGATGGGTGGTCTTTTTATGTTCACCAAGCACTTTTAGTTGGTGTAGATAAAGAGGAACCAGTTTGGATTGGAAGAGGAATGGACGCCAACGGTTGTCGCATTACCAGCTTCCTCAAAAACGAAAACATCTACGAATATGCTGATGACTATGTACAGTCACTAGTTAAACACCCAATGGACTTTGTTGCCGATATCATCAAAAAATATGGTTGGGAGAACAAAAACATTGGTGTTGAGATGGATCAATACTATTTCACAGCCCAAGCTTATTTGAGCTTAACAAAAAATCTTCCCAACGCAACTTTTAAAGATGCAACTTCATTAGTTAACTGGGTAAGAGTTGTAAAATCTCCAGCAGAGCTTGAGTTTATGAGACGTGCTGGTAAAATTGCTATTAACGTAATTGAGGCTGCTCGAACTCATATCCAAGTTGGAGTTCGTGAGTGTGACGCAGCAAGTGAGATTGTTAGAGCACAATATGCAGGAACACCAGAATTTGGTGGAGATTATCCTTCAATTGTCCCCCTAATTATGCCTGGTGAGGCTACAAAGACTCCCCACTTAACATGGTCCGACAAACCATTTGTAAAAGATGAGGCTGTTTTATTAGAGCTCAGTGGTGTTTATAAACACTACCACTGTCCTATTGCCCGAACTATCTTCTTAGGGGATAAAGCACCTAAGTTAATGACCGACACTGCTAAAGTAGTTATCGACGGTTTACAAGAGACATTAGATTTCATTAAACCTGGAGTAACAGCTGAAGAGATTGAAGCAAGATGGAGAGAGGCCATTGCAGCATCTGGCGTTGTTAAGGAGTCTCGCTTAGGCTACTCAATTGGTGTTAACTATCCACCAGATTGGGGTGAGCACACAATCAGTTTCCGCCCAGGGGATAAGACAGTGATGCAACCTAATATGGCTGTCCACTTAATCCCAGGAATCTGGCATGATGATGTTGGATTTGAGATTGATGCCTCATTCCAAATCACCGAAAATGGGATCGAACACTTCTTCGAGTACCCATACGAAATTATGTATAATAGATATTAGATGAAAGATTTATTACCAACAATTGCAGATGTATATGCTGCGTCGGAGCGAGTCTACTCAGTAGTAGATGAGACTCCATTGATTGAATCCCCCCAGCTAGCGACCCTAGCGGGGGCTCTTTCTGTAGAGTTAAAACTTGAATTACTCCAACCAACAGGCTCTTTCAAAGTGAGAGGGGCAACTAACACTATTCTCTCATTAAGTGATGAAGAGAAGAAAAAAGGTGTTATCACCTTCTCAACAGGAAACCATGGAAGGGCAGTAGCCTATGTGGCTAACAAAGTTGGAGTAGACTCTTATGTATGTTTATCAAAGAGGGTCCCACAGTATCGTGTTGATGCGATTAAAGAGTTGGGAGGAACACCCGTTGTTTACGGAAATAGTCAAGATGAGGCTGAAGATCATTATGCTCAACTAACAAAAGAGCACGGCTATATCCCCGTAGTACCTTTTGATGATAAAAGAGTTGTCGCTGGACAAGGGACCATTGGACTTGAGATTTTAGCCCAAAATCCTGATGTTGATACCCTTTTAATCCCCTTAAGTGGGGGAGGCCTTTTGGCAGGGATTTCAATGGCTATTAAGTCATTAAAACCCTCTGTTAAGATTATTGGGGTCTCAATAGTGCGATCTCCTGCTATGCTAGAGAGTATCAAGTTAAACCGCCCTGCAGATATCGAAGAAAAAGATACCTTAGCCGATTCTCTATTAGGGGGAATTGGAAGAGAAAACCACTACACAATGGAGCTGATTAAAAAATATGTAGATGAACATATCCTTGTCGATGAAGATGATATCGAAAAAGGGATGCGCTACCTATTTAATACCCACGGCCTTGTTGCCGAGGGGGCAGCTAGTGTAGGGGTCGCTGCTTTGTTAACCAACAAAGTCGATGTAAAAAATAAAAACGTGGTTTTACCACTAACCGGCAGAAATGTTGATAAAAAAATCTATTTTTCAGTTGTACAAAAAGGAGAGTAAGTGCGATGAGTAATGGAATTGTCGTTCTAACAGAAGAGGAGCTAAGAAGGTTCGTAAAATTAGATTTGGAAGTAATTGAGCAAGTTGAAGTTGGCTTTAAAGAGTTAGCTTCAGGTAACGCCCATGTTCCTCCAATTATGATGCTCCCTGTCCATGAAAAAGAGGGTGAAGTAGATATTAAAAGTGCTTTTATTAAAGGGCTTCCTTCAATGGCTGTTAAAATTGCTTCTGGGTTTTTCCAAAACCCTGACATTGGCCTCCCTTCACAAAGTGGACAAATGTTAGTAATAAGTGCAGAAACTGGCTTTTTAGAGGCTGTTTTATTAGATAATGGTTATTTAACCCAAGTAAGAACTGCAGCAGCTGGTGCTATTGCAGCTAAATACTTAGCACCAGAGAAAGTTGATACCGTTGGTGTTGTTGGATGTGGTGTTCAAGCTCGCTACCAAGCAGAAGCTTTAATGCTCGTTAAACCATACAAAAAATTGTTGATGTACAGCATCGATACCCCAGAGCGCAAAAAAGACTTTGTTGATGATATGACCAATAGATTGGGCATTGAAGTTCAAAGCATTGATGATGGAAAAGAGATGGTAAGCCAATGTCAAGTTGTTGTTACCACAACTCCTTCACGCAAAGGGTACTTTGAAGCTGACTGGGTACACCCTGGCTTACACATAACCTCAATGGGTTCTGATGCTGAGGACAAACAAGAGCTTAAAGGGGAAGTATTCTCAAAAGCTGATGTTATTGTTTGTGACCTTAAAACTCAAAGTTTCCGCTTAGGGGAACTAAGAGGGGCAAAAGAAGAGGGCTTTGTAAACGACGATACAGTAGTTTATGAGGTTGGTGAAGTTATTAAATCTGGTAAGAAGTACAGAACAAGTGACGATCAGGTAACAATTTGTGATTTAACTGGTGTTGGTGTTCAAGATACTATGATTGCTTTAATGGCTTACGAGATTGCAAAAAGAGAAAAGGCAGGACTTGTTGTTCCTCGCAATTAATTTTGAGGATTTAAAATGGCACAATTAGCATTTTCAAAAGAAGAGTATAAAAGAAGATTAGACTTAGTTAAAGAGCGGATGGATCATCGTGGAATTGAGTTGATGATGATCATGGATCCTAGCCACATGAGCTACTTAACAGGCTTTGATGGGTGGTCATTCTATGTCCACCAAGGATTAATTGTTGATCTTAAAGATCCTGAACCAATTTGGTTTGGTAGGATGCAAGATTCAAACGCTGCTCGCATGACAACATACCTTCCTGATGACCATATCTTTGGTTATAAAGATGAGTACGTTCAAAGTCGCTATATCCACACCGGAGAGTTCATTGCCACCTTATTAAAAGGCAAAGGAAAAACCTTGGCTATGGAGATGGATGGCTATTGGGTAACCCCAAAAATGTTAGCTACACTTCATAAAGAACTTCCAGGGGTGGAAATTGTTGATTCGGAAAACTTAGTTGGATGGGTCAAAACTATTAAAAGTGAAGCAGAGATTAAGTATATCCGTGAAGCTGGAGTTATTACGAAAGCTGCAATGGATTTAGCTGTTAACACAATTGCAGAGGGTGTTTGGGAGAAAGAGGTTGCTGCATTAGTAATTGCTGAGCAAATTAGGGGAACTGAAACTTATGGTGGAGATTCTCCTGCAATTTTCCCAATTATTCCAAGTGCAGAAAGAACTTCAACAGCTCACCTTACTTTCCACAGTGAAAGAAAGTATCAAAAGAACGACGTTGTTCTTTTAGAGTTGGGCTCTTCAAGACACCACTACCACGCCCCCCTATCTAGAACTGTCTTTATTGGAGAACCTCCAAAAGACCTACAACACGTCAGTGATGTAGTTGTTAACGGTCTTCAAAAGACACTAGAAGGAATTGGGCCTGGAATGTTAGCAGAAGAAGTTGAAGAACTTTGGAGATCTTGTTTAGTTGGAACTGGGGTTGAAAAACCCTCCAGAGTGGGCTACTCATTTGGTCTTTCATTTGTACCAGATTGGGGAGAGCATACAGTTTCACTTCGTCCTGGTGATAAAACAGTCTTAAAGCCTGGCATGACAATCCACTTTATGCCTGGTATTTGGTTAGACACATACGGATTTGAGTGTAGTGAACCATTCTTAGTAACTGAAACTGGGGCTGAAAAATTTATTGAGTATCCAGAGAAATTGTTTGTTAAATAGAGTTAGAGGTAATTATGAGTAGTGTAAAAGAGTTTTGGGTCAATAAATTTGGTGGAACATCATTAGCCAATGCCCAACAAATAATGAAAGTTCGCGATATTGTTTTTGCTGATGAAAGAAGGAAGATTGTAGTTGTATCTGCTCCTGGAAAAGAGCACAAAGAGGATACAAAGATTACAGACATCCTTTTAAGTTGTCACCGTCTAATTGAAAAAGGGCAACCTTTTGATGAACTTTTTAGCGTTGTTCGCAAAAGAATCTTAGCAATAGCAGAAGCTTTAAACGTTAATCAAAATAAAATGGGAAAAGAGTTAGACGCTATTTATGTTCAACTTCCTAAAGAGAAAAGTGCCAACTATGCTGGTAGTAGGGGAGAGTATCTCAATGCAATCATGATTGCAGAGGCTTTCGACGCTACTTTTGTTGACTCTGCTGAAATCATCTTCTTAACCAACAAAGGGCAAGTGGATGAAAAAAGCTACGACAAAGTGGCCCAAAGACTTAAAAATATTGAAGGCCGTATTGTAGTTCCTGGGTTCTACGGAACTGGTGAAGATGGATCTGTTAAAACCTTTAGTAGAGGTGGTTCAGATATTAGTGGCGCTATTTTAGCTAAAGCTATGAAAGCTACTAAGTATGAAAACTGGACAGATGTATCGGGAATTTATGTAGCAGACCCCCGTTTTGCAGTAAATGCAGGACCTGTGGCAAATATTACCTACTCAGAAATTAGAGAATTAGCAACTATTGGAGCTAGTGTCTTACACGAAGATGCAATTGCCCCAGTTAGAAGTGCTAATATCCCAATAAACGTTAGAAACACTAACGACCCAACAGCTGATGGGACAATTATCAGTGAAACTCGTGATATTAAGTTAGCTAACTTAGTTGGAGTTTCAGGCAAAAAGCCTTACCGCAAAGTTGTCTTAGAGAAGTATATGCTCAACAGAGACAACAGCGCCAAAAAAGCTATTTCCAATTTCCTAGAACACAACAACTACACAGTAGACGTTGTTATAGAGGCATTTGATACAATGACTTTGTTTATCTATGGAGATTTGGAAGAGAAAGATTTAAAGCTAATTAATGAGGAACTTCTTAAGAGTGTCGAAAGTTGTACAATTAGCGATGAATTGGTCTTAATTGGTGTTGTTGGAGAGGGCTTGGCAAACGAAAAAGAGCTAGTTAAACGAGTCAGTAATAAAGTTGATGTCCCATTTGAGATTATCAGCGAACTGAGTCCAATTAAGATGGTTCTTTCTTTTGCTTTAGAAGATTACAACACAGCCTTAAATGCTTTAGTAGACTTAGTTGTTGGCAAATAGCGCAAAATAAGAATTAATTTACACCAGCAGCCGTTTCTCTTCAGTGAGAGACGGCTGTTTTACTGTACAAGGTAGTAGTTTTTAGCTATTATGGATTAATGTGGAGGTGGATGATGGATAGATTAGCAACAACTTATTTAGGACTTGAGTTAAAAAACCCAATTATTGTGGGAAGCTCCCCTTTAACATCCTCTTTAGACAAACTTAAAAAGTGTGAAGACAATGGAGCAGGGGCAGTGGTCGTGAAGTCAATCTTCGAAGAGCAAATTGATCACGATGCAGCTGTTATGATTAAAGAGAGTGAAGGGTTTGTATCTCACACTGATGGAGATGACTTTTTAGCCCAAGTATCTAAAAACTACTACTTAGATAACTATCTATCACTAGTTGAAAAGGCAACAGCAGCTTTAGATATTCCTGTTATAGCCTCTATAAACTGTCAAAAACCAGGCTCCTGGTTAGATTACGTAGGACGTTTTGAAGAAGTTGGTGCTGACGCTTTAGAGCTAAACTACTACATCCTTCCATCCGATTTTAAAAGAAGCGGATTGGAAATTGAAGAGGAGTATCTATCTGTAGTTAAAGCTGCTAGAGAAAAAACGAAGTTACCTTTATCGATTAAGATGGGAGATCACTTCACAGCCTTAGCAAATATCGTCAAAGAATTTGATACTATCGGAGTTGACGGGTTAGTTCTATTTAACCGCTTTTATCAACCCGATATCGACATTGAAAAATTAGAGACAAAGTCCTCTATTGTGTTAAGTGGACCAAACGATTATCCAATAGCATTACAATGGACTGCCCTTTTAAGTGCCTATTTAAATAGCGACATTTGTTCCTCCACAGGAATTCACTCGGGTGAAACCTTAATTAAAATGCTTTTAGCAGGGGCAAAAGCTGTTCAACTTTGCTCAGCTATCATGAGAGGAGGACACAAAGTTATTAATGAAATGTTAGATGTCCTCATTAAATGGATGGATCGCCACGACTATAAAGATTTTGTCGACTTCAGAGGCAAGATGGCTCACAAGAGAATTGAAGATCCCACTAAGTGGGAGAGAGCCCAATATATGAAGTCTCTAAACGTGGAGTTTTAATTAATGGATTTAGAGAAGTACAGAGATATTGCTCCTTACTCAGGTCAAGATGTAAAAGATGCCATCGCGCGGATTAAAGCTTATCCCAACTTCTTAAACAACTTGGGTGAAATATTCTACTCAGGCAATATTATCAAAACAAAGTGGAAAGCTCATCAAATGAAAGAGGCATTGCCCCCTTTGTTGGACCAAGTAGAAAGCTATGAAGATTTCCAGCGTCTAATAACTGCAGGTGTATTTATCCCAGCTATTGAGAAGGGGAGTATTAAAGAGTTCACTTTTAGTGGCCAAGAAAATTTAGATCCTTCATTACCCCATCTTTTTATAAGTAATCACCGTGACATAGTTTTAGATTGTGCTCTTTTAGATTACGCTTTAATGAAAATAGGGATGCCATTTGTTGAGATGGCAATAGGGGATAACCTTCTTGTTAACCAATTTACTACCGATATGTTTAAACTCAACGGTGGAGTAACAGTTAAAAGAAATCTTCCAATGAGACAACAGTACCAAGAGTCTTTAAGATTATCACGCTACTTTGTTGAACTTATAACCGAAGCTAAAAAATCTATTTGGGTAGCTCAAAAAAGTGGTAGAGCTAAAGATGGTATTGATAAAACAAACAGCGCTATTATTAAAATGCTCCACCTCTCTTATAAGTCCAGTGGAGTTAAGTTTAACGAGTTGATGAAACTTCTAAATATTGTCCCTGTAGCAATCTCTTATCAGTACGATCCAAACGACATCAATAAAGGGCGAGAACAGGTCTCTAAGCGCCTTTATGGCACTTATAAGAAGAAAAAGTATGAAGACCTGGTTAACATGTTACGAGGCCTTAAACGGTACAAAGGGAATGTTCACCTTCACTTTGGTAAAAGGTTAACCCAAGATTACTTCACCTCTGAAAGTGTAGCTACCGAAATAGATCGTCAGATTCATGTCAACTATAAGTTGTGGGATACAAACTACTACGCATACGACTTACTACAAGGTCCAACTCGCTTTAGGGAGAATTATGATTCTTTAAACACAAAGAAGTTCATGGAGCGCTACAAAGGGCTTAACGACGAAGTTAAGCAAACAGTACTACGAACTTATGCAAACCCAGTAGTGATGCAACTTGAAGCCCTTGGATTGTGATGAAAAAACTCCCCTTTCTACTAATACCAATAATCTTATTAGTTGGTTGTACCAGAGGGGAGTTTAATTTTAATGCCATTGAGGCAAACTCAACAATTGTTCTCTCTACCGATTTAACAAACAACATTACAACATTTAACGAAGGGATCAGTTTATTTATTTTTAGTGAAAACTTTGAAGAGGATAAGGAGTATTTAGTTAGTATAACTAGTCCATCAAATGATTTTAATTGGGAGTATACAACAAAGATAACCTTAGTGGCCTCTTTGAAAGCATTAGTTAAAACTGATCTTTTATATCCCCCAAGTTTAGAAGCTGAAGAGGGCTCTTACTCTGTTGAACTACTTTTGCCCGATGGAAGAAAATTAGAGAGCTCTTTTAACTACACTAAGGCCAATAATTACAACAACTTAATCTTACAATTAACTAAATTTGAACAAGAGAAAGAAAAATGGTTAATAGAAGAAGATCAAAATAGTTTAATTGCCAAAAGAGTTGATCAAAGTAGTAACACTTTAATGGTTATTAGAACGATATTTAAATAATTCTTCCCACACTCTTATACAAAGATTCTTTAGTAATCTCAACGACAAAAACCCTTCCATGAGGACAAACTGGGTGATCTAAGTTGAAAACCCCCTCAATTAAGTGGTGTGCTGCTGTATAATCAATTTTATCGTTTGCTTTAATAGCAGCTTTACAAGCGATGTTGGAGTACAACTTTTTCTCAAGCTCACTTATAACACCACTACTGTTACCTTGTAAAAAAGTAATTACATCACTTTCTATTGATTTCCATAAAGAGGGAAGGGACTCTAATGCCCAAAGTAGATCATCAACTTTTTTTAAATCTAAACCGTAAGAACTGTACAATGATCCATTTTCTAAAAGAAAATCATCAATTGATCTATCTACTTCAAATTCAATGGGGACAATTAATCTTTGGATTCCCCCTTCATCTCTTATTTGATCGTAAAGTAGTCTTTCATGAGCTGCATGTTGATCTATTAAATATAATGAAGAGCCTTTTTCAACAACTAAGAAGGTGTCAAAGATTTGCCCTAAGTATCTAAAATCATAAACTAACGCCTGCGTCTCTTTAGGGTGATAAATCTCCTCTTTATCACTTAAAAGTTGGCGAGCTTTTTCAAACCATGAATCATCTTGGGGAACTTTATCTTTAGAAATAGAAGCCTCTTTAGTAAAAGAGGGTGTGTGAGAGTAAGTTGGCTTTGAAGTTTCAAAGCTAAATTGCTTTACCTCTTGTTGTTTAAAAGTAGCAGTAGGGAGCTCTTTTTTAAGTTGTTCTTTAATCATTACTACAACTTGGTGGTGAATTTCAGCTTTGTTACGTAGTCGTACCTCCCTTTTAGTTGGGTGGATATTAAAATCAACTAAGGATGGATCAACATCAATAAATAAATAAGCGTAAGGATAAGCACCTCCAGGTAGAGTTTCTCCATAACCGTAGGTGATAGCTTGCACCATCGAATACTCATCTACTGGACGATTGTTAATATAAACTTTTATGTGAGAACGATCACTTCGATAACTTCCCCCAATGGAAGAGAGAGCATATAAAGAGAAATCTTTAAGCTCTTTATTCATCTCAACAAACTCCCCTCGGGTAACATTTTTGTTGTTGCTTAAGACATCTAAAATACGCTCTTTTTTCTCTTTTGCTAAAAGTTCAACCTTAAGGGTTTGCCCATCATAAAGTTTGAAAGTAATGTTTTCAAAAGCAATTGCCTTTTCAATCATAACGTTGCGACACATTAAAAACTCAGTGGCACCTCTTTTTAAAAACAATCTTCTAGCAGGGATAGTCTCAAATAACTTTTCTACTACTACTTTAGTTCCCTCTATTTTTGAAGAGGGTAGGAGTGTCCCCTCAGTTCCATTGTTAACTGAGTAGGTATATTCCCCACTACTTATATTAACCAAAGCACTGGAGGCAATTGCATACAAAGCTTCACCTCTAAAGCCCATGGTGAACAGTTTTTGAAGATCTTCTAAAGTGGCAACCTTGCTAGTTGCATGGGATTGAAAAACTAATGGAAGATCCTCTTTACTAATCCCTTTACCATTATCAATAACAGTGAGACGCTCTTTTCCCCCATCAACTAGTTGAATAGTTATCTCAGTAGCCTCTGCATCAATAGCGTTATCGATAAGTTCGCGCACTACTGAAGAGGGGCGTTCAATAACTTCTCCAGCAGCAATTCTTTGAGCAACTAAAGGATCTAAAACATGTATCTTTGCCATAACTAACTCTACCATAAATAAAGCGCCCCTCACCAGAGGGAGGGGCACAGTACATTAAATTTCAACTAATTAAAATAAGTTAATAGTTGCTCCTAAAGTTAATGCTAAGTTTGGAGAACTAACATCGTAGCTATTACTGTAAGTACTATTTTGTGTGTAGTGAGTGTAAGTAGATACAGATGTTGTAAATGTCATTGGACCTTGTCTTAAAGCAACAGAGGCACTAATAACACTGTCGTTGTCCACTATGAAATCTTTAATTCGATCAACTATAGAATCGCTACCTGTAGCTAAGGTCTTAACTCCATCAATGAAACCTTTGCGGTTGTAGGAGAAAAGAAGATCAAACCAATCAAACTTTACTTTTGCATCAAAGCTCAATAAATCGTTGTCTAAATCAAAGGCAAATGTCTCACTAAGATTTAAAGAGTAGCTTGTTGTAAAATCAAATCTCTTAGAAGTTAGACCCATGTTGGCACTAGCTGTGAGACTCTTTTTATCACCTGTGCCAGCAAAAGCATCAGCTATTGTATCTGAAACTTGATATGAGCGGTCGTGGCTGTAGAAAGAGTTGAACATTCCATAAGAGAGAGAACCATCACCATAAGAGCCATCTAAACCAAAGAAGAAGTTCTTAAAGGTGAAATCAAGTCCAACTGAACCAATGAAGTTCTCAAATCTTTGGAATACGTTTCCATCTTCCCCAAATAGAAGTTGTTTAAACTTATCTTCATAACCTAAAGCAGCACCAACAGTTGTTCTAAGGGCTACTTTGTTATCCCCTTTTTGATAAATTGGGAATGTTAAATCAACAGCTGGAACTAAGAAAATACGACTATCATCACCAAGTTCAAAGTTTCCTAAAGCTGAAAGACCAAACTCCATTTTGTATTTTTTAAAGGGAACAACGCCAAATCTTAAACCAGCTAATTGCATTTGCTTAATGTCGTTAACAAAAAGCTCACCATTAACGTTTGAAGTTTTAAATTTAGCACTTAAAGTTTTTGGCTCATAAATTGAGTGGTTTTCTATGGAGCGAAGGTTGTTCACTAATGGACCAAAGAAGACAATCTGATCAGAGCTTAACTCTAAATAGAAAGGATCATCTTTTTGACCAACTTTGATGTGATCAATGAAATTAAGAACATCGCTTCCAATATCGAAGTATTTAGACACCCCGTCTTTACCAACACCAAATGAGAATGGGTCAGCGTAAGAGGGGTATAATTCGAAGATATTTAAATCGGCACTAATTCTTGGACCAAGACCAATTGAGAATTTATCATCTTTTGAGATAGTCACAGTTGGTTTAATTGAGAGGTAGTTGTTATCATCACCACCAAATACAATGTCTCTCACATAATCGGTTGTAAGTGATGCGCCAATTTTTACTTTATCTTGTTTTGTTGCTACTAAACTCTCATCTGCTTTTGGATCAGCTGCCCCTTTAAGAGCCTCTTTTCCAATAGTGACTGTAGCAGCTAAATTAATTCTTGGCTTATTATCAACTATGAATAATTCTCCGCTAAGGGCGTACAACCCTTTGGCATAACTAAGAGCCACATAAGGATAAGCTAAATCATCAGCAAGAATTAAGTCTTTAAATGTAGTGAGATTAGGCGTTGAAACAATATCTTTTATTGCATCAATAAAGCCATCTCTTTGTAAACCGGCAGAAACACTAAAGCCTTTGGCACTAAAACCAGCACCAAGAGTTAATGAGTCTCCTCCAACGGTAGGAACATCACTAAGGGTAATTATATCTTTAAAAGAGGAATTAACTGGAATGTAGTAAGAACCGGTGAAGTTAAACAGATTTCCAGCATAAGATGACTCAAAACCAAATAGGTAGTGAGGTGAGTCATTGGTAGCTAACATTCCTATGTGTTGAACCAACTGAGCCTAAAGTTAAAAGATTTTCATCATCAACTTTATTTTGTAGTGATCCAACAAAGCGGAAGTTCCACCTTAAAGTTCTAACATCTAATCCACCAGCTAAAAGGAAGTTGGGGAATTTTTCTAATAATTTTGCACTATCTTTATCAAAGAAATCTTCAACTTTAAGATCTTTGGCATCAACTTTAGTTGCTAAAGCACCAAAGAGGTTAACACCAATTTTTCTTTCGTTCTTCATTCTCCAAATAAAATCTAGTGAAGGATACAGTTTTAACTGATCTGCTAAGTTAAACTCAATTAAAGAGCTTACACCAAATTCAAAAGCACCATCACTGTTGATTGCAACTCTTAAACCACCAGTTTGTACCTCTTCAATTGTTAAATTATCTAAGTAGAGGTTATCAAAGAAAGATTCAATGCCAACCATTCCTAACTTAAGATTTGAATAAAAACCTAAAGCCTCTTCTCTAGGGGCGCTAGCTACACCGTAATTATTAACCAAAATTCTGTTGGCAAAGTTAATTGGGGTAGAATCGTCTGCTAGAAGATAGAATTTATCGCCAGGTTGTCCATACTCAACATAATCGATAAACCTCATTAAAGAGGAGATTAGTGGAAGGGTAGGTCCTTTTTCTACACGTGATGTATAATTAGGATCATAAGTTGCAGGGGTGAATAGAGAATCTTTTGTTAAGAAGAAAGCTTGAAGTCCTAAAGCAAAGTTGTTAATTCTAATAAATGGATTAATAGAGAACCCAACTAAAGGTTCAGTTCCACTATCAAAAGTATCTCTAGTTAAGTTAAATGTTGCACTAACTCCCCAGTCGCTTCTCCCTTTACCACTTTCAGTGGCAGAAACTACACCGCTAGGTTGTTTGATGGTGATTGCATCATCATCTCTAACAGCAACTTCTTCAACTTTTATCTCTTTTGCTTCTGGGTCTAAAGAAACAAATACAACCTCTTGATCTTTTTCTAGTTGAGCTTTGGCTGAAGCAACAAATGAATCAACTTGTGGATCGTAAGGAACTGTATAAATTCCTAAAGCTTGAGCTAAAGAACTTTGAGTTGGATCGTTAACCTCTTGGGCACTAATTTGAAGTGGGATCATTGAGGATATTGCTTTATCCTCAGTGATAACTTCAACAACTCCAATGCTTTGCAACTCTTTGGCTGAACTAACAATCAAAGTATCATTAACAACTTTACCAGCTGGTCCTAAGTTTGCACTAGATCCATCAACGATTAAATCGATGTTGTTTAGAGTTAAAGCAACATTGGTACTAGTTAAAAGCGAGTTGGTTGGGAAGTTTCCTAAAGCAACTACAACATCACTTT
This sequence comes from Sphaerochaetaceae bacterium, assembly GCA_050950065.1. Classification (GTDB taxonomy): domain Bacteria; phylum Spirochaetota; class Spirochaetia; order Sphaerochaetales; family Sphaerochaetaceae; genus JBAYOE01. The sequence goes on from JBMNGX010000002.1 coordinate 157,026, forward strand.
GAGAAGCAACTTCATCAACAAGTTGTTGAGCAACTGTGATAATAAAATCATCAACTTCAAGATCATCAGTTAATGAAACACCAATTACTCCAACTTTCAAACCATTAAAGTTGTAAATTTTGTAAGGGTCAAAACCATCTTCAGTTCTATTGGCAGCTAAGACACTTAAATCAGAGTAATCTTTAGCCAATTGAGCCATCTCAATTAAATAAGCTTCACCAAATGCATAATCAGCAGGACCGGGGGCAATTGCATCGTAGCCAACCATCTCAATTAGTTGACCAATAACTTCCCCTTTAAATGCATCTGCTAAAGGCGTTCCACTGATAGCATTTCCTGCATCTAAAACTAAAGTGTTTTCAAAGTACTCTTTAGACCAATCTAAAAGGGTCTTCAATCTGCTAAAGCCAATTCCCTTCTCATTAACAACACCTAAGGTATCTGCTGTGTGAACGATGTAAAGGGTAGTTACCTCTTTAGGCTCAACAGGCTTTACAACCTCAACAGGCTTTTCGACTTCTACAGGTTTGGCAATCAACGGGTTTTCGACTTCTACCGGTTTGGCAACTTCGACAGGCTTAACTTCTTCTACAACAGCTTTAGGCTCTTCTTTTACCTCTACAACTTTAGCAACTTCTTTTTCTTTAACTGGCCTATCACCAATAGAGAGGGCAAGATAAGACTCCTCTGTAATTGGCTTTAATGTTCTAAATGGGTCTGCCATGTTTAGATAGGTGTTTTTTCCTAAAGTTGTAACTTGACGAGTGATTGCGTTTGTTGCTTTAACGACACCCGATAAAGCAAACACAAGTTCAGAAGCATCACTAGTTACAAATATTTCACCAGCGCCATCTAAAGTGTAACGGGCAACAGGGGTAGTAACATCAAGTTTGCCACTAAATGGGGAAGTGGTTAAAAATGAAGCCGAACCACCTACCAAGTAGAAGGTTGGATTACTATCAACTCTTTTACCAATTGCCATAATTGATTCACTTTGTAAAACAATTGTAGTAAATGGTCCTTCTAATGTTAACGGTGTTTTTCCAGAGAGAACTATATAGCCCTCTTTCAACTCTACAGGAGTTGTCCCTTGTTCCACGAATAAACCTTTTTCATCAAATTGAAAAAAGTCATCAGAACCATCAACTACACGTAGATAGTCAACGGCAAAAAGGGGCACAAATAAACACGTTAACAACACTAAAATTAATGTCAGTTTTTTCACGTATGGTATCCTCTTCTTTTCCTTCTTCTAAGATTATAGTAAAAATAGTCAAATCGCAACTGTTTGACAAATTAAATTACCTTTCTCTAGGTATTTGATACGAAAATTGATGGGCATTATAGAGGTGTTGGCGCGCATTTTTGTCAATTTTGACCAAACTTCTCACAATGGGCTTCAGTTGAGAACGAATATTCGTTTGGTCATGGGGGCAAGTAGATTTAGAAACAGGAAAATTGTAGAGTTTTGTTAGCTGAACAATGGTGTGTTCAGGGATCTCTATTAAGGGTCTAATTACATGAATACTCCCTTTAAAAAACTCTTGCACAGGTAACATTGTTGAAAAAGTTGCCCTACTAGTTAAGTTTAACAAAGTAGTCTCAACTAAATCATCCAAATGATGTCCCATAGCAATCAATTTAAAATCATTCTCTTTAGCCCAATCAAAGAAAATCCTTCTTCTGTTACGTGAACAAAGATAACAGTTAAAATCCCCTTTAAAACTATCTGGATACTTTGGTTGATCTAAAATTGTAAAAGGGATTTCTAACTTTTTATAAAACTCAATTAAGTTTTGCCGCTCTATATCTGTAATTGAACTCTCTTGCCAATTAATCATCAAAGCCTCTAAGTGGTAGGAGATTGGTAGCCACTTCAACCTCTTTGCCAAAGCAAAGGAGAGGGCTAAAGAATCTTTTCCTCCCGATACACTTAATAAAACCTTCTCATTTTCTCTAATCATCGAATGCTTATTAATTGCTTTACCCACCATTTTTATAAAACGGTGGGCAAAAGGGGTAAGTTTTTCATCCTCAACATCGTATATTTTATCCATCTTATTTGAAAATCTCCGTTAAAATAGAGTGAGAAAGATTTTGATTTACCTCTTTAGGTAAAAACAAACTAACCTTTTGTAATGAAGAAGAAAAACTCTTTTCTACATTGCCACTAAAAAGAGTATCAGAGAGATTAAAATCTTCAACTTTCCCATTTTCATAAACAATAGGGATATTTGCCTCAAATGAGACTTTTTCTGGAATATCTAAAACAACTTCCCATTTTTGTAATTCAGGGAAACTTTTTTTAATCTCTTTGAAAATTATTTCTTCCAATTTCTCTTTTTCTTGGTGAGTGTAGATTTTTTCCTCTTTAACAGGGGTAGTGCCTTTTTGTAAAAGAAGGTTGCTTTGCTTAACAGAACTGAAAAGTTTTTCACTAAAGGTCCCTTTTATGGGTCTAAAGAGCTCACTAAAAGAGTAATCATCTAAATCATAAAGATCCTCTTCTTTAAATAGCCCCTCTTTTAAAGCTAACAAAACCCCTTTTTTAATCATTGCTGTTGCACTTCTGGTTACAGGGTGCCAATAAACATTTTTGTACATTAAATACTTTGAAAAAAGAAGGTGTTGTATCGAAGTAGTCGCTTCTGCTTTTAAAGCAAATTGTAAATCGTCGGTAAATGTAAAGTTTCTAATTATGTAAGGGGCATCTTGCATCCCATAAGGAACCCCACAATAAAAAGCATCTCTGTTTAAGTAATCTAGTTTATCAGGATCTAATACTCCCGATAAAATTGATCTAAAAAATAAAATCTCTTTATCAAAAGTGGGAATTTGGTAATCTAAAATCTCAATGACACTATCGATACTGCTGTTAAGTTGATTCTCAATAATGCCTTTTATGTAAGGATCATTTTTTATAATCTTTGCACCCAATTTTTCATGAGTTTGTTTAACTACATCTTTAAGGGCGTGGGTGTAGGGGAAGTGTCCCAAATCGTGTAACAATGAAGCTGCTAAAAAGGCGTTAATGTTTTCAATTTTTAAACTAATTCCTTCATGTAGTAGTGTTAAAATTATCAACCTACTAAGGTGGAAAACACCCAAAGAGTGGTTATTACGAGTGTGAACTGCTCCAGGATAAAGTAAGTATGTGGGTCCTAGTTGCTTGATGTTGTGTAACTTTTGCATTGGAGGGGAGGTGTAAAGATTTTTAAAAGGTTGTGATAAATAGATATCTTTCCACAAAGGATCTCGCACCACGTGATTAAAATTGGTTGTTAACATACTAATTTGTTTTAAATTCATCGGTTGTATCGTAACTAAATTAGTTGACAGTTGTCTAGTCAACATTTGACAAACATCTAATAGTAACGCATCATAAATTGATGAATAAAAAGCTCCTTTTCTTATTTATTATACTAACAACTTGTTCTTTATTTTCACTTCATTCTTATGAAACTAGAAACGAAGCACAATTAAATGAGAGCTTTTTAGGTTTCTATCCTCACTCAACTTTAGTAAATTACGTTAGTGACCCCTTTTTGACAACCACCTTAGAGGAAAAACTAACTTATAAAGCACTAACTTCTGTATACGATGAGTCTTGGTTTGAAACTTATGTTGATCCTAAATCAATTTATCATCTCAATCTTTTGTACAACGAGTTTTTAGCTGCTGAACTTCCTGCAAAAGTTTTAATAGGGGGATCTAAAAAGTTAGATACACAAACATCGATAAAGGTTGTCGTAAATAATAAAAGTGTTTTAAATCTTGTTTGGGAAACAAAAGAGGATAAAAGAGCTCTAATAGTTGCCATCAACATAAAGTAGAAACCTCTTGACTAAGTACTATTTCATAGGTAAAGTTGCCTTTGTCATCTATTAGATGCATGGCGGCGTAGCTCAGATGGTAGAGCAAACGGCTCATATCCGTTCGGTCAGGGGTCCGAGTCCCTTCGCCGCTAAAAGGGAGGTTACATTTGTTTCCTCCCTTTTTCTTTTTTCTCCGCTTTAATTGAAATATTTAGTAAAGAGGGTTACTCTTTTTATATGTTTAGCTTTTTTATAAAAAAATCGTTCTTTGATGGGTGGGATAATATTTTATCTCTGCTTCTTTATAACTTTATAAACATAGCTCTTATTTTTGCCCTCTACTTTGGCATAACGTTTTTAGGCATTATCTTTTCATTGGGCTTAATCATCATTATATTAACCTTAGCCCTAAACTCTATTTATCAAGCAATTATCTCAATAATTATGAAAGGGTATGTAGATTATAAGAGGGTTGACAAAGAGAGTTTTAAAACCTCTTTGTTTAAGATAAAAGGACATATTATAAGTCACTTCATCATCCAATTAGGTGCAATAACGTTAGTAACTATCGTTCTCCCTTTTTATCTCTCTTTTAAAACTATTTTCTTTTATGTAATCTCAATTTTATTTATCTGGCTGTTAGTTTTTACTATGATGGCTCTTTTTTACTTTTACCCTTTAGCTTTAATTATGGATAAAGATCGCCCTTTAAAGAGTTTGAAAAAGAGTTTTGTTGTAGTTGTAGATAATCTGTTTTTTACACTAGGTTTTGGTGTATATCACCTAGTTAACTTCATAATTTCACTATTTTTTGCTACACTGATACCAGGTGTTAGCGGAGTTGCCCTTTCTAGGCATGTCGCAATGAAGATTCTAATGAAGAAGTACGACTTTTTAGAAGAGTTTCCCGAGCAAAGAAAAGAGTTAGATTGGTATGAACTTCTTTATGAAGAGGATCAACTTGTTGGAAAGAGGACATTCAAAGGGACAATATTTCCTTGGAAGGAGTAAAAAAAGCTGGTGTACTTAGAAATTGAGCTAAAAGTAGCAATAAATGAAAATTATCTAAATAATTTAATTGAAAAAGTTACCTCCTATTTTACTTTAGAGCCTTTAAAAAAAGAGAAAGTAGATTTTTATTATAAGAAACAAGATGAGTTTGTCCGTTTGCGAGAAGTTGATGGGAAACTGTTTCTGACAACTAAAGTGCGTAGTAGAAATCAAGATGGCATTGAATTAAATAAAGAGAGAGAACTCTTATTACCAATAGAGTTTAAAAATCAAGGGAAGTCAATACTCACTTTATTGGGATACACCTTTTACAAAAGTAAAAAGAAAAAAGGGTATTTGTGGCAAAAAGAGAATTTGAGTGTTGAGTTAGTTGAAGTTGATACACTTGGATGGTTTTTGGAAGCTGAATTTATTGAAGCTGAGAATATAGATGAAAAACTTAAAACGCAAAGGGAGAAAGAACTTAAAGAACTAGTAGGCCAATTTGGATTAAGTGAAAAGATGATAGAAAAAAGGCCCTACTTACATTTGTTGAAGGAGCAAGAAAATGGAGTATAGAGCATCACATATTTTAGTTAAAGATCGTGCTTTAGCTGAATCAATATTAAAACGTCTTAAACAGGGAGCTAGTTTTGCCTCCTTAGCTCGCCAATACTCAACTTGTCCAAGCAAAAGTAAAGGGGGAGACTTAGGATTTTTCAAAGAGGGAGATATGGTAATTCCCTTTGAAAGAGAGGTTAAAAGAATCTCTGTTGGCTCAATAGGTAAAGTTGTTGCAACTCAATTTGGGTATCACGTAATTAAAAAGACAGGTCAAAGATAGTTAGTTCCAAATAGGCAAAATTGTTGGTCGTTCGTTGTTATTTTCAACTCTCACTTTAACTTTATAAATCTCTTCAATTTTTTGGGCAGTTAAAACTTCGCTAACTTTTCCCTCTGCTACTATTTTTCCTTTATCCATCATCACAACTAAATCACTAAAGGCGCTAACTGCATTTAAATCGTGTAATACTGTGATTACTGTAGTTTTGTTGCTATCAACTAAATTTCTTAACAAATTAAGAATCTCTTTTTGGTTGTGTACATCCAAATGACTTACCGGCTCATCAAGCAAAATCAGAGGAGAATCTTGAGCTAGTGCACGAGCAATTAACATCCTTTGAAACTCTCCACCAGAAAGTTGAGTCCCATTTTGATCTTTAAGGTGCTCTATTTTCATCGCTTTTAATGACTCATTTACAATCTTATGATCTTCAGTAGAGGGGAGATTTAAAGGCTTTTGATAAGGATAACGCCCCATAGCAACCACCTCATAAACTGTAAAATCGTACTCCAACTTACTTTGTTGAGGAACGTATGAGAGATTTCGAGCCAACTCTTTTTGTGTGTAAAAACTAATATCTTGGTCCATCAAAAATATTTTATCTTTTTCAGTTGGCAAAGACCTAATCAAATGGCGTAGTAGTGTAGTTTTACCTGAACCATTGGGACCAACAATTGAGATAAAAGTGTGTTTAGGAAGTTGAAGACTTAAATTATCGAAAAGCTTTTTAAGGTGGTAAGAGTGAACTAAGTTTTTAATTGTAATTATACTTTCACTCATACTGAACTCCTTTTCCTACTATTAAAGACTAAAAAGAAAAACAAAGGAGAGCCTGCAATAGAGGTAATAATTCCAACAGGCAACTCTGATGGGGCTACAATTAATCTAGCAATAGTATCTGAAAGAAGGGTAATTAAAGCCCCTCCAACTAGTGAGAATATAAAAAGGCGTTTGTGACGAGGTCCCACAATAAGGCGCATAATATGGGGAACCATTAACCCCACAAAGCCAATCACTCCACAAAAGGAGACAGTTACACTGGTTGCTAATGTTGTAAAAAGCAACAAGATAGTGCGAACTTTGTTAATTTCAACTCCCATTGAGAGGGCCGAACTCTCATCAGTTAATAAAATATCTAATTCACGGGTAAAAAAGAGAATTGGAATTAATGAAAAAATAGCGATAGATGTAATAATTGCTACTTTTTGCCATGAGGCAGTAGCAAAAGAGCCCATCGACCATTGTAAAATTGATTGAAGTTGCGACCTATTTAAAAACATAAATAGTGTCATTAAAGCTGATAATAAAAAGTTTAATGCTACTCCAAACAAAAGAAGTGTTGTTTGATTGCCACGCGATCTATTTGCTAATAGTAAAATCAACGTAGCTGAACCAAAAGCTCCAACAAAGGCAGCAATTGGAATTTTCCAAATCCCTCCAGCTGCCCCTAATAAGCCAAAATAGGCGGCAATAGAGACTCCAAAAGCCCCTCCACTAGAGATTCCTAAAACATAAGGATCTGCCATGGGGTTGCGAAACAAAGCTTGGTAGACCATTCCACTTACAGCTAAAATGGCTCCTGCTACTACACTAGTTAAGACTCTTGGAAATCTAAGTTGCCAAATTATTCGAGAGGTAGTGTCATTTGCAGGTCCGTTTATTAAAGTTTTTACAACTATTGATAGCTCTATTGAGGCGGCCCCTTTAGTTAGAGCAATTACCACCGTTGCAATTAAAAGTATCAGTAAGAGGATAAACAACCCTTTATGGACTCTGCTATTATCCATTGTTAACTCACATTAAGCTTTTAAACAAAGAAGCTAATTGTTCAACCGCTTTAGCGCTTCGTGGACCTTGGCGTTCTAAAATGTTTTCTTCTATTGAGACAACTTTGTTATTTTTTACTGCCGAAAGGTTTGAATAAACTGGATGGCTAGTAAACTCATTTTTAGTTTGTTCAAAAGTAGCACCAACATTGGGTGGTAGGATGATGATATCAGGATCACTTTGAATTAAAAGTTCTTGTTGGAAAGTCCAATTTAAAGCATCAGAAGCAATATTTATCCCCCCAGCAATATTTAAAATATCGTTGATATAAGTATCTCCAGTTGCACTAAAGTCTCCCCACTCTCCAAAACCTGCAACATAATAAACAGTTGGTCTGTTTTTCTCATCAATAGAGGCAACTACCTTATCTACTGTTTGTTTCATCTCATTAAGTAAAGAAGTTGCTTTTTCACTAGAGCCAGTTATTTGACCAACTTTTTCAATAAGGGTGTAAGTACCTTCCATACTTTGATCTTCATCAAAAAGGGCAATATTAACTCCCCCTTGTTCAACTGCTTCTAAAATTAGAGCTTGGCCAAAATTTCCACTAATTACTAAATCGGCACCACTAGCAACAATTTTTTCGATGCTTGGAGAAAATAAATCTCCCATTGATTCAATTTCTAATGCCTCAAGAGGCCAATCGCAATAATCGGTCCTACCAACAACCTTATCAGCCAATCCTAGTGCAAAAAGAGTCTCAGTGATGTTAGGACTTAAAGAGACAATTTTAGTAGGGTAGGCTTCCAACTGAATTTCTACACCGCGTGAATCAACGACACTAATTGGTTTGTTTAAGCTACTTAAATTCTCATTAGAGCCCATGCCAAAGAGTGTTGTTGTCATTAACAAGAGTGTAACTAATACTAAGAGTATTTTATTTTTCATACCCTCACCTCCAAATAATTTAGATGATTGGGTATGAGTCTGCACACCCGACCTATCTTCCGTAGGTCCGATCAAACTGATCGACAGGTTCTAAAATGGTAGGTCTCCTGACTTAGAGATTTAAGTGATAACACCTTCCCAGAAACTACTTCCAGTGGTTAAAAATCATCACAACTCATTTACAGTGGCGGGACCGTACAGGAATTTCACCTGTTTCCCTCTTAGCGAATAGATTCTTATTCGACCATTTCAATTCAAATGTAGAGAAGTAAGTTGTAGTTGTCAACCTTCCATTTTTTCGTTGACCACAATATTGGTATTGTTTAGGATACACACATGGCAAAAAGTTTAACAATATTTAGTGATGGTGGTTGTATAGGAAACCCTGGAATTGGGGCGTGGGCCTATATTATCTTAGAAGATAACAAAGAGATCTTCTATGATAGTGGCTCATCTGGTGATACCACAAATAATAAGATGGAGTTAACAGCAGTTATTAAAGCACTCATATATTTAGAAAAAATTGGTAAAAAAGGGATAGATGTTGAAATAAACACCGATAGCCAATATGTGAAAAATGGGATAACTGATTGGATTAATAATTGGAAAAAGAACGGATGGAAAACTGCAAACAAAAAAGCAGTTAAAAACCAAGAGTATTGGAAGGAGTTAGATCAACTAACCACACTGTTTAATATAAAGTGGAAGTGGGTCAAAGGGCACTCTGGAGTTGAACACAACGAGAGGTGTGACACCTTAGTTCAACAAGAAATGGAAAAACTTTCCTCATCAGGTTGACACATTTTCAACAAGTTGGTACTATCCACTCGTTCGTTTGGGCCACTAGCTCAGTCGGTAGAGCAACGCCCTTTTAAGGCGTGGGTCACTGGTTCGAATCCAGTGTGGCTCAAACTCTTTTTTTATCCAAACAACATATGCAACTATTTTTGACACTTTGGACAGTAGTGAGTCGACCTTTGGGCTACCTTTATTTTCTTTATAGGGGTAGTGCAGTTGATACACTTTTTCCCTGTTTGTCTAAATACTGCCAATTGTTGTCCATGATCGCCCAACTTCCCATCACTACGAAAGTTGCTCTCACCAGTTCCTAAACTAGTTCCTCTTTTATCAATGGCAACTTTTAATATTTTTTGAATTGAATTTAAAAGGGCAACAGACTCTTTTTTAGTTACTGTGTTGCTAATTCTTAGTGGGCTTATCTTTGCATCAAATAAGATTTCATCTGCATAGATGTTACCAATACCTGCTATAAAACTTTGATCTAATAACAAAGTTTTCATATTCTTCTTTTTAGATTGAAGTTTCTCATAAAGGTAAAGTGAAGTTAACTTTTCACTAAAAGGTTCTTCTCCCAACTTATCTAAAATGGTATTTGGGTTCTTTGTTAAGGTGATTCTTCCAAACTTTCTAGGGTCGTGGAAAGAGATTAATTTATCAGATAGGTGAAATAAAACTTGTTCATGCTTATTTATTGGCTCATCCAATTCTTTAATTAGAATATGTCCACTCATCCTCAAATGGATTAATAAAGAGTATCCATCATCTAAATGAAGATGAATAAACTTTCCCCGGCGAGTAATTTTGTCAAAATTTTTTCCTATTAAATGATCTTTAAACTCTTTTGGGGTGTGGCTGTTAATGCTTTTTGGCCAATTAACACTAATGTCTAGAATCTTTTTACCAACAACATCTGCTTTGTTTAAATCACGAACCACTGTCTCTACTTCAGGTAATTCAGGCATCCAATTCTCCTACAAAATTATATAGACAATATAACAATATACATTAGCGGTCGCCGCCCATGAAGTTCGTTCAAATGTAAAAATACCAATTGGTGTTAACGCCCATATGAACGGTGGAGTAGAAGCTTTAGTTAGTGCAATTGCATCTCAAGCACAATGGATACGCGTTTTTGAGTGGTGTAACTCCTATATTTCACAAGTTGGATTTGTTGATGCAGTAGGTTCCGAAGTTGCAACTAAAAGATCTCATCTAGGGGCACATCAGATAATTAGCATGTGTGATGTCAATGTTAAACACGGTTCTCACTTCATAATTAGCGATCGAAGTATTGAGGAGCAGGCTCGAGATATAGAGCAACAGGGGGGAGATGTCTTAATAGTAACTGGCTTTGAAACCGGAACTCCACCAACAGCTGAAAAAGTTGAGTTGGTTAAAAAAGAGGTTACGTTGCCTGTTATTTTAGGCAGTGGAGTAAACACAAACAATGTTCAATCTTTGCTTCGAGTTTCTGATGGGGCAATAGTGGGCTCTTGGTTCAAAAAAGATAATCAATGGAAAAATAGAGTTGATTTTGAGCGGACAAGAACATTTATGAAGGAAGTTGAACTTTTAAGGAGCAACCTGAAATGAAAAAAATAGTTTGCATGGGAAGTGTAAACATGGATTTAGTTATGTTTGCAGAGAGTATCCCAATTCCTGGACAAACCTTAGTGACCGACAATTTTCAAACTTTCCCTGGAGGAAAGGGGGGAAATCAAGCTGTTGCAGCTTCAAAATTGGGAGCAGATGTAACCTATTTTACAAAATTAGGGACCGATAGTTTTTCTGAAGAACTAACAGCTGTTATGTCCTCTAGTGGTGTAAATATGGATCGTAATATCCAACTGAAAGGTGGGACAGCAGGTATTGCAATGATAATGGTTGATAAAAATGGTCAAAACTCAATTTTATTTACCCCTGGTGCAAATGCTCAACTTACTCCGCAAGATGTATTATCAAACAAAGAAGTGTTTGAAGAGTGCGATATTTTGTTAATTACTTTAGAGTTTGCCTATTTGTCACTTTATGTGCTTTATTAGAGTATGAGGAGCGAAAATGGATAAAGATTTAGACTTAAAAGCCCTAGAATTACAATCAAGGGGTTTCAATTGTGCTCAAGCAGTAGCTGCTGTTTTTGCCCCCTATGTCAATTTAGAAGAGTCTCTTTTGTACAAACTTAGTGAAGCACTAGGAAGGGGAATGGGCTCTTACGGTGAAATTTGTGGTGCTATTAGTGGAGGCTTGTTAATTTTATCCTATTTAAGTAGCGATTATAATGAGATAGGAAATACTAAGGAGTACACATACACCTTAGCTCAATCTTTAATAACTCAATTTAAAAACAAAAATAAAAGTTCAATCTGCAGAGATTTAAAAGGTTTAGATAACAATATTGTGCTACGCAGTTGTGAAGGGTGTATAATCGATGCAGTGAATTTAACTAAATCAATAATCGAGAAGGAGAGGCTATGAATAACTTCGTCTATCATGCACCAACAAAAGTAATTTTTGGTGTTGGTGCAGAAAACAAGGTTGGAAAAGAATTAGCTGAAGCAAACTTCAAAAAGGTTTTAGTACTCTACGGTAAAGGGAGTGTTAAAGCCAGCGGTCTTTTAGACCGTGTCATTAAAAGTTTGAAAGATTCAGGTATTGAATATGTTGAGATGGGGGGAGTTGAAGCAAACCCTAAAGTCTCTTTTGTTCGAGAAGCAATAAAAGTTGCCCAAAAGAATGATGTTGAGTTGGTGTTAGCTGTGGGGGGAGGATCTGTTATTGATGCAGCTAAGGCAGTAGGGTTGGCTCTCAGTCACAATATCGATCCATGGGAGATGATTGAAAAGAGGATTCATCCCACTAAACGAGTTCCTACAGCAGCAGTTTTAACAATTGCCTCTGCAGGAAGTGAGATGAGTCACTCTTGTGTTTTAACCGATGAAGACTCGAAACTAAAAAGATCGGTAAATAGTGATTATTTACGCCCCTATTTTGCCTTTGAAAACCCTGAGTACACCATTGGTGTTGATAAATACCAAACAGCTTGCGGAATTGTTGATACAATGATGCACACCTTAGAGCGCTATTTTACTACCGATATAAATAGTGATTTAACTGATTCAATTGCAGAAGCTCTTTTAATATCTGTTAAAAATGCTGGAAAGAAAGTTATGGCAAATCCAAATGACTACGACAGTAGGGCAACTTTAATGTGGGCTTCTTCGTTAAGTCACAACGGTCTTACTGGAGTTGGTAAAAGTCATTATTTCCCTGTCCATAAACTTGAACACGACATAAGTGGTTTGTACGATGTTGCCCATGGTGCAGGGATGGCAGTGGTTTTTCCTGCATGGGCCAAATATGTTTACAAATACGATGTTAATAGATTTGCTAGATTTGCAAATAAGGTGTGGAAAGTAGAACTAGATTTAAACAACTTAAAGTGGACAGCCAAAGAGGGAATTAAAGCGATGAAAAACTACTTTAAGGAGATAGGAATGCCCACCACAATGGGAGAACTTGGAGTTAAAAGAGCCGACTATGCAACACTGGCAAAAATGACTACTAGTGGCGGAACCAGAGAGGTTCGCTCCTATATTCCCCTTGGAGAGAAGGAGATTATCGACATTTTTAACATTGCAACTGAGTAATTAGCCCAAAGGACTTGACCCTTTCTCTTACACGTGGTAAAAGATTATGCGTTTTTCAAGTCTCCATCGTCTAGTGGTTAGGACACCGGGTTTTCATCCCGGCAACGGGGGTTCAATTCCCCCTGGAGATGTTGCCGCTTCAAAATTTGAAGCGGCTTTTTCTTTATTTGGCGTTGTTAAAAGGGTTACGATAGAGTAAACTAGCAGCCGGAGATTTATATGAATAAAGTAGTTTTACACGCAACTGATTTAGATGGTTATTTGACAGAAGAAGATAAGAAGAATTTAGATACTGCCTCCTCTTATTACGATGAGGCAATTTCTTTGTTTAAAGAGATAGAGAGTTCCAAAGGGGAAAAGCAAGATAGAGCAAAAGAGAGACTAACTCCTATCTTCGAAAAAACTGGAAAGTTTTTACAAGAGGTGGTTGCTAAAGAGAGTGGGATTCATGTCTATCCTTTTGAGACTCCTCAAGTGCAACATGGAGCAGCTTCACGCCTTATTTCTAAACTTCGAAACCCATCAACCAGTCAAGCTGAGTTTTTATACTATATCCAAAGAGCTTATGAAATGCTCTTCGCCCACGTCTATTCAGACAAAGCTCTTCCCAATAAACGTTCACTAGTGACTGAAACCCCAGTTACAGTTCCAATTACCAACTACGCAGTGCACAAAATCCCCGATGTGGATCAATTAATTGAGCACTCTGTTATGTGTGTAATGTTAAGAGGGGCTCTTTTACCCTCGATGATTATTAGTAAAGAGATCCAAGAGTACAGCTCAAATGGGTATGTAACACCATTTGCCCTTTTTAGTATCAAACGAGATGATACTAAAGTTGAAAGAAATATGGACTACTTACTCAATTTAGATCGCTCCTTTTTCGATTTAGAGCTACTAGAGGGAAAAGATTTAATTTTTGCAGACCCTATGAATGCAACTGGGGGCTCACTAGTAACTATCGTTAAGTACTTGTTAGAACAAGGGGTAAAACCTCGTTCGATTCAATTTATTACGGTAGTTTCAGCCCTTAAAGGGGCCTTGAGGGTAGTGAGGGCTATTGAGGGTGCTCAAGTTTACACCTTGTGGATGGATCCAGTTTTGAACGATGCAGCTTACATTCTCCCAGGTCTTGGAGATGCTGGAGATCGCTTAAATGGATTAGATAGTAAAGATAATCCAAGAAATATGATTCAATTGATGGCTGACTACGGAACAAATATTACCAATTTGTATCGGGAGCAAGTTAGAGAAATTGAGGCAACTGTACTAGGGCGCAATAACTTAAATTAAAATGATTAAAAAGAGTTTAAAACTCTCATTATTTATAATTCTCATTTTGTTAGTTGTTGGGTGTAGTTCAACTCAAAAGATAAATATCCTTTTAAATCAAGCAAATGATTTTACAAATCAAAAAGAGTACTCCAAGGCTATAGAACTTTATCAACAAGCTCTAATTAAAAATCCCAACAATGAAATCTTAATGTACAACTTAGTCTTAGTTGCTGCTTTAGATCACCAATACCAATACTCATTCTCTTTATTAGACAAATTAGTTGCTTTAGATGACTCTTATTTAAAATCTTATTTGGAAATTGCTAAAATTGCAGGCGATCAGAAGGTAGTGGAGTCTCTTTTACAAAAACAGGCAGAACAACAAAACAACTATTTAGATTTAATTACTTTTTATGAAGAGCAAAATCGGTTTAAAGAGGCGTATGAGGTAGCACTTAAAGCTTTTGAGTTAAATCTCTACTCAAACCAACTTTTTGAGAAGCTGGTTGAGTTAGCAGAGGATAAAGAAGTTTGGCAAGTTATTTATAACGATTACTCTTTATAATCCGTACCCTATAATTTTTACCAATTGTTGGAACACTTTTTCAGGAGACTCTTTAGCATCCAACTCTTTAATTAAGTTTTGCTTCCGATAAAACTCAATTAGAGGGGCAGTTTCATCTTTGTATACATCCAACCGGTGTAATACAGCCTCCTCTTTATCATCTGAGCGTTGCACTAGAGCTTCACCAGTATCGTCATCAATGCCATCAACTTTTGGTGGGTTATAAATTATGTGGTAAGTTCTTCCAGTGGAGCGACATATTCTTCTACCTGAAAGGCGCTTTATTATCTCATCTTTTTCAAGTTTAAAAATTACAACGTAATCGATCTCTTCCATTTCACTAAGGGCAACAGCCTGTGCCATAGTGCGGGGAAAGCCATCTAATATGTACCCCTGTTTAACGTCATCTTTTTCTAGTCTTTTTTGAAGTATTTCTATGGTATCTTCATCACTAGCTAGTTCCCCCTGTGCTATTAAGTCTCTAATTCGTTTTCCTAGTGGTGTCTCATTTTTAATCTCTTCTCGAAATAGTTGTCCAGTAGAGATGTGTACAAAGCCAAGTTTTTCTTTAGCAATAGTAGCAATAGTCCCTTTACCAGAACCTGGAGGACCTAAAAAGACAAGGTTCATAATTTGCTCCCCTTTCCCTTTTAAGAATAGTCACACATTAACAAATTGAAACAATCTTGTCGCCCCTTTAAAATATTTTAATTATTTTATGAAACCTACTAGACGTTATTTATAAAAGAGGGTAATATCCCCTTCGGTTCTAAACGATACGAAGTGCGAAATTGAACTTTAGGTTGACACTGAATCGTAGATGTAGTATCGTAGTTGGGCACGCTTATGCAGGGTGCTCGGCCAAGAGCCATTTTGGAATCCCTGTAAGGCATTCCAAATAAACTGATTTATGACATTGATAAGCGAAGGAAAGAGAGAAGTTATTGTAAGCAATTGCAAGTTGTAAGATGTGAATCTTACGCAGGTGCAGAGGCTTCCAAGTCAATTCTTGACGAAGCGAAAGCTAACGTTTTTTTAAGATTGCTAGGAAATTAATAAACTTGAAGTTATTTTCCGACTTTAATTAGTCGGGTTTAAATTACGGAGAGTTTGATCCTGGCTCAGAACGAACGCTGGCGGCGCGTTTTAAGCATGCAAGTCGAACGGCAAGGGGGTGCTTGCACCCCCCTAGAGTGGCGAACGGGTGAGTAACACGTGGATAATCTACCCTTTAGTTCAGGATAGTCTATGGAAACATGGGGTAATACTGGATATGCCCATTTACACACAAGTGTGGATGAGCAAAGGCGCTACGGCGCCGCTAAGGGATGAGTCTGCGTTCCATTAGCTTGTTGGTGGGGTAAAGGCCTACCAAGGCGATGATGGATAGCCGGCCTGAGAGGGCGACCGGCCACATTGGGACTGAGACACGGCCCAGACTCCTACGGGAGGCAGCAGCTAAGAATCTTCCGCAATGGACGCAAGTCTGACGGAGCGACGCCGCGTGAACGATGAAGGCCGTGAGGTTGTAAAGTTCTTTTCTAGGGGAGGAATAAGGATGGCAGGAAATGGTCGTCTGATGACGTGAACCTAGGAATAAGCCCCGGCTAACTACGTGCCAGCAGCCGCGGTAACACGTAGGGGGCGAGCGTTGTTCGGAATTATTGGGCGTAAAGGGTGCGCAGGCTGCGACTCAAGTCTGGTGTGAAATATCTCGGCTCAACTGAGAAGACGCATTGGAAACTGGGTTGCTTGAGTACAGGAGGGGAAGTTGGAATTCCAGGTGTAGGGGTGAAATCTGTAGATATCTGGAGGAACACCGGTGGCGAAGGCGAACTTCTGGCCATGTACTGACGCTGAGGCACGAAGGCGTGGGGAGCAAACAGGTTTAGATACCCTGGTAGTCCACGCAGTAAACGATGTACACTAGGTGTTGGGCATTACTGCTCAGTACCGAAGCAAACGCATTAAGTGTACCGCCTGGGGAGTATGCTCGCAAGGGTGAAACTCAAAGGAATTGACGGGGGCCCGCACAAGCGGTGGAGCATGTGGTTTAATTCGATGATACGCGAGAAACCTTACCAGGGCTTGACATACACTGGAATGGATGTGAAAGCATTCAGCTCTTCGGAGCCGGTGTACAGGTGCTGCATGGCTGTCGTCAGCTCGTGCTGTGAAGTGTTGGGTTAAGTCCCGCAACGAGCGCAACCCCTGCTATCTGTTGCCAGCAAGTAATGTTGGGGACTCAGATGGAACTGCCGGTGACAAACCGGAGGAAGGTGGGGACGACGTCAAGTCATCATGGTCCTTATGTCCTGGGCTACACACGTGCTACAATGGCCGGTACAAAGCGCTGCGAAGCTGCGAAGTGAAGCGAATCGCAAAAAGCCGGTCTCAGTACGGATTGGAGTCTGAAACTCGACTCCATGAAGTTGGAATCGCTAGTAATCGCACATCAGCATGGTGCGGTGAATACGTTCCCGGGCCTTGTACACACCGCCCGTCACACCATCCGAGTTGGGGGCACCCGAAGTCGCTAGTCTAACCGCAAGGAGGACGGCGCCGAAGGTGTGTTTGGCAAGGAGGGTGAAGTCGTAACAAGGTAGCCGTACCGGAAGGTGCGGCTGGATCACCTCCTTTCTATTAAGAAAGGTATATTGCAAAGTCTCACAGCTTTGCATCCAAATAGGTCGTTGACCACGACAGTGAAAGTCTGTCGAATATAACCTTTGGACCTTTTCTTCTCTCTTTCCACTTATCTTTAATAAATCGGGGGCATAGCTCAGCTGGCTAGAGCATCGGCTTTGCAAGCCGAGGGTCAGGGGTTCGAATCCCCTTGCCTCCAAACGATTTTTTACATAATTAGCGAAGGGATTGATAAAACAATATGGTCAAGCGAATAAGAGTCCATGGCGGATGCCTTGGAGCTACCTGGCGAAGAAGGACGTGATTAGCTGCGAAAATCCGAGAGTAGGAGCCAATATCCTATGATCCTCGGGTGTCCGAATGGGGTAACCCGGCGATTAATGATGATCGTCATTTATGCATGAATACATAGTGTATAAAAGCTATACGCAGGGAACTGAACCATCTAAGTACCTGCAGGAGAAGAAATCAAAAGAGATTTCCTTAGTAGTGGCGAGCGAACGGGAAAGAGCCTAAACCTATAGTGTGTAAGCATCGACGCGTTGCATTGTGGGGGTTGCGAGTGTGTATTGGAGGTAAGTCGATTTACCTCGCGCAGTGATAAAAGTTAATTATAGACGAACAATTTGGGAAAGTTGGTCAAAGAGGGTGAAAGCCCCGTAGTTGAAATGATTAACTCTGCGTGGATACATATCTCAAGTACAGCGGGGCACGAGAAACCCTGTTGGAATCTGGGAGGACCACCTTCCAAGGCTAAATACGAGGTAGCTACCGATAGCGCATAGTACCGTGAGGGAAAGGTGAAAAGGACCCCGGAAGGGGAGTGAAATAGAACCTGAAACCGTGGACTTACAAGCGGTCAGAGCCAGTTTATGCTGGTGATGGCGTGCCTTTTGTAGAATGAGCCTGCGAGTTACCGTATGTAGCGAGGTTAAGAGATAGGAGTCTTGGAGCCGTAGGGAAACCGAGTCTGAATAGGGCGAATAGTTACATGTGGTAGACCCGAAACCAAGTGATCTATCCATGTCCAGGTTGAAAGCTGAGTAAAATCAGGTGGAGGACCGAACCTAAATCCGCTGAAAAGGGTTGGGATGAGGTGTGGATAGGAGTGAAAGGCTAATCAAACTTGGAGATAGCTGGCACTCCCCGAAATAGCTTTAGGGCTAGCCTTACGTTGATTGTTTTGGAGGTAGAGCACTGGATGGATGCGGGCCCTTCACCGGGTACCAATTTCAACCAAACTCCGAATGCCGAAATACAATGCGTAGGAGTCAGACTGCGACAGATAAGTGCCGTAGTCGAGAGGGAAAGAGCCCAGACCGTTAGCTAAGGTCCCCAAGATACGCCAAGTGGGAAAGGAAGTTCGATTGCGAAGACAGCCAGGAGGTTGGCTTAGAAGCAGCCACTCCTTAAAAGAGTGCGTAATAGCTCACTGGTCGAGTAATCGAGCGCCGATAATGTAACGGGGCTAAGCGTATCACCGAAGCTACGGCATATGTATTTATACATGTGGGTAGGGGAGCATTCCGTATGCGGCTGAAGGTGTACTGAAAAGTATGCTGGACGACACGGAAGAGAGAATGCAGGCATGAGTAACGAAAAGACGGGTGAGATTCCCGTCCGCCGTAAGCCTAAGGTTTCCAGGGTAAAGTAAATCTACCCAAGGGTTAGTCGGCCCCTAAGACGAGGCTGAAAAGCGTAGTCGATGGGAAACGGGTTAATATTCCCGTACCTCTTTATGTTTCGATGGAATGAAGCATAGGGCGAAGCGCGGCCAGGTGATGGAAGTCCTGGTCTAAGTAGTAAGCAGTTGAAGTTGCTAGGCAAATCCGGCAACTGATGTGAGCTATGAATGCGAGCGATGCTACGGCAAAGCGAAGCGCGTTTAGTCGTCGTGCCAAGAAATAGTTTCTAAGGTTAGGCATAAAGGGACCGTACCGCAAACCGACACAGGTAGGCGAGCTGAAAATGCTAAGGCGCACGGAAGAATTCGCGTTAAGGAACTCGGCAAAATGCATACGTAACTTAGGGAGAAGTATGGCCGTTGGTGGAGCAATTTACTGACGGTTGCAGAGAAATGGCCCGAACGACTGTTTACCAAAAACACAGGTCTATGCGAACCAGTGATGGGAAGTATATGGACTGACACCTGCCCGGTGCTGGAAGGTTAAGAGGAGTTGTTAGCATTAGCGAAGCAATGAATTTAAGCCCCAGTAAACGGCGGCCGTAACTATAACGGTCCTAAGGTAGCGAAATTCCTTGTCGGGTAAGTTCCGACCCGCACGAATGGTGTAACGATTTGGGCGCTGTCTCAACGCGAAATCCGGTGAAATTGAAGTATCGGTGAAGATGCCGATTACTTGTGGTTAGACGGAAAGACCCCGTGAACCTTTACTTCAGCTTGGTATTGAGATGTGGACCAGGATGTGTAGGATAGGTGGGAGACTAAGAAGCGTGGCCGCTAGGTTGCGTTGAGTCGTTGGTGAAATACCACCCTTTCTTGTTCATGTTTCTAACACTGCCCATGAAGCTGGGTAGTGGACATTGCCAGGTGGGAAGTTTGACTGGGGCGGTCGCCTCCTAAAGGGTAACGGAGGTGCGCGAAGGTCACCTTAGGGCGGTTGGAAATCGTCTGTCAAGTGTAAAGGCACAAGGTGGCTTAACTGCGAGACTGACAAGTCGAGCAGATACGAAAGTAGGTCTTAGTGATCTGGCGGTAGCGAGTGGAAGCGCCGTCACTTAACGGATAAAAGGTACTCCGGGGATAACAGGCTGATTTTGCCCAAGAGTTCATATCGACGGCAAAGTTTGGCACCTCGATGTCGGCTCATCGCATCCTGGGGCTGGAGCAGGTCCCAAGGGTTTGGCTGTTCGCCAATTAAAGCGGTACGTGAGCTGGGTTCAGAACGTCGTGAGACAGTTCGGTCCCTATCTGCCACAAGCGTTGGATGTTTGAGAGGTTCTGCTTCTAGTACGAGAGGACCGATGTGGACGAACCTCTGGTTTACCAGTTGTCGTGCCAACGGCAATTGCTGGGTAGCTACGTTCGGAAGGGATAACCGCTGAAAGCATCTAAGTGGGAAACCCCCCTCAAGATGAGACATCCCATCTCCTTTAAGGAGACTTAAGGAACCAGGAAGATGACCTGGTCGATAGGCTGGAGGTCTAAGTATGGTAACATATTAAGCCTACCAGTACTAATTAGCCGTGAGGCTTGACCATATTGTTTTATTAATCCCAATGCATAATTACTAACTCTAATTGCATTAGCAATTGTGCTATTAGAATTAGTTGGCCCGGTGGCCATAGTAGAGGGGCCATACCCGTTCCCATCCCGAACACGGAAGTCAAGCCCTCTTACGCCGATGGTACTGCGTAAAGCGTGGGAGAGTAGGTAGCCGCCGGGCCTTTTTTTATCTATTTGCACTTGCGCAACACCTCTTTCTTTCTTATCCTATCGGTATGATAATCCAAGTAGAAAAACCAACCCTCAGACGTAAAGAGATGGATGGAGTTTTGCAAACAATGGCTGATGAAGTTATTGGTGTTGGAACTCACACCAAGTTGTTTGAACAAGCTTTTAGGGAGTTTACGAACTTAGAAGGTAGTACTATTGCCCTTCGTAGTGGCTTTGACGCCCTCACTTTAGCTTTAAAAGCCTTAGATCTAAAAGAAAACTCTGTAGTAGCTATATCAGCTTTAACTCCTTCTTGGTATTTAGAAGCCCTTAACTCTTTAAATTTAAAATCCCTTATTTTAGATATTGAATTAGAAACTTACTCAATTGATCCTCAGTTTATCCCATCCAATGTTGATGCCATATTGATGTACCATCCATACGGAAACTTCCCCTTAAAAGAGGGCTTTGAAAATATTAGTATCCCAATTATTGAAGATATTACCCATTCATTGGCCTCCTACTACGACGATGGTGATAAACCTGGCACTATTGGATCAATAGTGATTGCCACCTTCGAAGAGGGTTCTATTGTCTCAACAGGGGGAGGGGCAATAGTTCACACCAATAATGAGGAGTATCAAAAGCACTTAGAGACTCTTACAGATCCCTTAATAAACATTATTGGTCTTCCAAATCTAAACGGAGCTTTGGGAGTTGTTCAATTTCAAAACATAAATACAAACTTAGAGAGTAGAAGGGCTATCTATAGCCGTTTTGAAAAAGCTTTGATGCGAACTAAGCACTCTTTATTTAAAGTCAAAGGTGTCGAGTTTATAACCAATGCATCCTCTTTTGTTGTCACAATGGAGGCAAAACGGGATCAAGGTCAGAAATTTGCCCTAAAACATGAAATAGAGACAACTTTGGCCTTTGAAAATTGTGTTTTAAAGGACAATCTAGAAGATTTTAAAAATTATCCAAACGCAATTCCAATAATTTTGAGATCTATAAGGTTTCCCTTATATCCATTTCTAAGTAAGAATCAGATTGAACAGATAGAGCGTGTAGTGGGCCATCTTCCGTAAAGGAGCTTTAGTTGATGAGTGAAACAAGTAATCTTGTAAAAAAAGTAGTTATCTTAATAAACCAAAACAAACAAAAGGCCAAAGAGTTTGCCTTAGAAGTTAGACAGACGTTGAACAATCGCTCAATTGAGGTAACTAAAATTGTTGGAGTAGATTCTTTAGAAGAGTTAAAACTTGAAGAAGATATCGATTTAGCAATCTGTTTAGGGGGAGATGGGACTGTCTTATCTTGTTCAAGATTGCTCCACTCATACTCAATTCCAATGTTGGCAGTTAATCTGGGAACTTTTGGTTTTATTACAGAAGTTTGTAAAGAGGAGTGGGTTGAGGCTTTTGATGCTTACATAAAAAACAAAGCAAAAGTTAGTCGCCGATTGATGGTAAAAGTTAGTGTTATTAGAGATTCAAAGCGCGTATTTGTTGCTCATGGATTAAATGAGATGACCATTGCAGCTAGTGGAATATCTAAAATGGTCTCTTTAGATCTCTTTATAAATGGAACTAACGCAGGGTCCCTTCGTAGTGATGGGATGATAGTTGCAACTCCTACAGGCTCTACAGGCTACTCTCTAGCCTCAGGAGGCCCAATACTTGATGTTGCCTTGGATGCCTTAATTGTTAACCCTATTTGCCCATTTACCCTCTCTAATCGCCCATTAGTAGTTAAAGGGGATGATGTAGTTAAGATAAAAGTGAGAGATGGGCAACGAACTCAAATATCACTAACTGTTGATGGACAACTATTTTTCCCCCTTGAAGAGTTAGATTATGTTGAGGTGGAAAAGTCTTATTCAAAAGCCTTAATTATAATGAGCCCACAAAGAAACTACTACGAAGTAATTAGAGACAAACTAAATTGGTCTGGGGGGATGGATGCTTGAACAACTAACGATACACAACTTAGCTCTAATAGAAGATATTGAGATTAACTTTCACCAAGGATTTAACGTATTAACTGGAGAAACTGGGGCAGGTAAGTCAATTATTTTAGGAGCTTTAGAGTTGTTGTTAGGAGAAAGGGGGGAAGCCTCTCTTATAAGAACTGGAACTAATGAGGCCTTTGTTGCTGCCACTTTTAACGTTAATTCCTCACCTGAAGTTAAAGAGCTGTTACAAGCAAAAGAGATTGAACTTGATGATAACAGGTTGTTATTAAGAAGAACCATTAAAAGTAGTGGTCGAGGATCGATTTATTTACAAGATGTTCCAACCAATAGACAACTATTAAAAGAAGTTGGCAACCTTTTATTTGATATGCATGGCCAACATGAACACCAAAGTCTCTTATCTTCAGAGCGCCAAAGATTACTATTAGATCGTTTTGCCTTATTGGAAGAGTCTGTGGCAATTTATCAAATTCAATACAGAGAGTTTGAGAATCTAAATAAAGAGTTAGATGTTTTAAAAGGTGAGTTAGCCCAAACCTTAAAAGAGGAAGATTACTTAAAGTTTGTAAATCAAGAGCTAAGTAGTGCTAATTTACAAGCTGATGAAGAGGATAATATTCGAGACGAAGTTGCCTCTTTAACCCAATTTGAAGTTATCCAAGACTCTTTAGAGGAGTTTAACCACCTTTTAAGAGGTAAAAGTGAACAAGGTGCTTTGGCACTACTAAAAAGTGGACTCACCTCATTAGAAAAAGCCTCATCACACGATGCAAAGTTAGAAGATTTAGCAAATAGATTAAACTCAATAGTTTTAGAAGCAGAAGATATCTCTGAAAGTGCTCGCGATCATCTTTATTCAATGAGTTTTTCTCAAAGTAGATTGGATGAACTACAAAGTAGATTATCGCTTATTCAACGTCTAAAAAGAAAGTATGGACCAACAATTGAAGATGTAATTGCCTTTAGCGAAGCAACAGCAACTAAGTTGGCAAATTTTGAAGCTAGCGATGATAAAATAATTGAACTAGAAGATAAGATTAAAAAACAAGATTCTATACTTGTTGAACTAGAGAATAGAATTAGTGAAAGTAGGAAAAAAGGGGCACTAAAGTTAGAAAAAATGATTCAAGGCAGATTAATTTTATTAGGAATGCCAAATGTTGTTTTCTCTATTTCGATCACTGAGCATCCTAGAAGAGCTAGTGGTGTTGATAAAATAGATTTTCGTTTTTCTGCCAACTTAGGTGAGCCTTTAAAGGCAATTAAAGAAATTGCTTCAGGGGGAGAACTTTCTAGAGTGATGTTGGCTATTAAAAGTTCTTTAGCTGAAGTGGATGCAATTGAGACTTTAGTATTTGATGAAGTTGATAGTGGAATAGGGGGAGAGGTTGCCTTAGCTGTTGGCTCTCAACTAAATGAGTTGAGTAAAAACAAACAAGTTATTGCAATTACCCACCTTGCTTCTATTGCAGCAAAAGCAGATAGTCACTTCGTTGTTCATAAAGAGAGTGATCAAAGTAGAACTTACACTAAAATTAGAGTTGTTGATGATTATAAGAGAGTTGAAGAGATTGCTAGGATGCTTAGCGGTCATAAGAGCCAAGAGGCTGCTTTACAACACGCAAAGCTTCTATTAGAACAATAACTAACTCTCAGGTGAGAAGTTTAAAGATCTTTGTAAGTTCTCAATCAGAGTGTGAGTTAAAGGTGTTTTGTAGTTATCTCTATTGGTCCCTTTGATATAAGGGTATAAAGCTTCTTGAGCAACTGTCAAAGAGGCTTTTATTTTTTGTTTAGCGACAACTTCCAATAGCTCATACAAATAAGAGCCCATCTCATAATTGAAACCGTTAGTAGTAATTAAATTGGCAACTCTACTAATCTCATCGGTAAATATTTTATCAACAATTTCATGCTCATAAGTGCGCCCTCTGCGTTGTATAAAGCCAAGGAGATGAGAAATGGACTCTTTTTTAGCCTCCCATGGGAGGGTGTCTGGAGTAGTAAACAGCGATCTAAGGGCCCTTAAACAAGTTCCCATGTTCTCTATATACATCGACTCTTTAGCACGGCTATTAACTTTTTTAGAGATTAAAGAGTAGTGTCTAATTGAAGTTGCAATATGTTTTAACTCCTCATCGCTAATTCTACTTAACGAGTGATCTATCCAGCTGTATACTTCATCCATCATCCTACTAGGAATATCTTCGGTCGTGAAAGTATCAACAACAAGTTTATCACTAAGAGGATCAGTTGATTCAATTCTTAAAGTGTATCCTGCTAGAATGTCAGCTAAAACATCCATAGTTATAAAATCTTTTTTTAAAGTTTTACTATCTTCAACTTCACAAGCAAATTCCATCTCATCAATTTGATTAAAAGCTTTTAGAAGATACTTACCATACTCACTTTTTATATCCTCTTTGCGACT
This sequence comes from Sphaerochaetaceae bacterium, assembly GCA_050950065.1. Classification (GTDB taxonomy): domain Bacteria; phylum Spirochaetota; class Spirochaetia; order Sphaerochaetales; family Sphaerochaetaceae; genus JBAYOE01. The sequence continues at coordinate 182,127 of JBMNGX010000002.1, forward strand.
AAAGCGTTGATTCATTAAAAAGTAGGCTGCAGCTTCAACTTCTCCACGTACTTTTTGCAAATAGTGGTTTGCAATTGTTCTTCCATTACCATCAGAACGTCTATTTGATTTAGCTTCAGAAAGAAGGTGTAAAAACTCTTTTTCTAAACTCTCTTTAGTGAAGTGTTGGTAGAGTTGCATTGCTCTGGTGGCAAAGAAGATGTTTTGTCGTGGTTCTATTCCCCCTAAGTCACTAAAAAACCAACCACAAGAGGTAAACATGTAGTGTTTCATCCTTTGTCCCTCAAGAAGTTTAGCAACTGTTGGTTTATCGCTAGGGGGGGTATTAAAACCCTCTAAGTAAGTTGAAACATCTTCCATCCCACTAATAACTTTTCCATATCCATTTAACAAAATTCTAGGGTCAACTTTGTTTTTATAAATCAACTTTATTTGCTCAACAAAAAGGCGATCAATTTTTTCTGCTAAATATTCAAAAGCAACTCTTAAAGGAGTTCTCCACTTTTGGTTCCACCCTTTTTCACCGCCAGTGTGACAACCACAATCTTTATACCATCTGGAAACTCCATGAGAGCATGACCAACTAGAGCCTTTGTTATCTTCACCAGAGTGTAAAATAGCTTTTTTAGTAGCAGGATGCTCTTCTAAATAGGCCATGTAGTTTGTGAAATAAAAGCTATTTCCTTCGTTAACCTTTCTTATAAGGGCAGCTAGTGCCATATCTCCAAAAGGTTCGTGGTGCCCATAAATCTCCCCATCGGTTGCTGTGTGAATTAGATCAACTCCTTTACGCTCTTTAATAACTTTTAGTGAGTCGTACATTGCATCAGCATCTCTAAGCATGTGGCCAAAACTGATTGAGGAGGCTAAATCTGGGTGGTAGAAAAAGGCTGTTATTTCACTACCATCATCTCCTTGTAAGATAAAAGGTTGATCAAAGGGAATTTCATTTCCATCAACTTCTTTAAATTCACCATTATCTGTTTCAACAGCTTTACACTGCCAAGGGGAGAGGATTATAAAAGAAACTTTCGCTTCAACTAGTTGAGATATTACAGAGGTGTTTACTGCAGTCTCAGGAAGCCACATCCCGTGAGCTTTTCTTTTAAAACGGTGCTCAAAGTCTTCTAGTCCCCACAAGATTTGGGTTTCAACATCATCTTTAGTTCCAAGTGGTAAAATTGTGTGGTTATAAGCTTGAGCTATAGCATTTCCATACCCAAGGCGTTCAACTGAGTGGCGATCTGCCTCTAAAATTTTATCGTAGGTCGCCTTATGATATTTTTCTAACCAATTTAAAAGGGTGGGGCCAAAGTTAAATGAGATGTACTCGTAGTTGTTAACTATATCTCTGACCAATCCATACCGATCTAAATAGCGGCTAAAAGCATTTGCTCTGTAACAATCATCAAATATTTTTTCATTCCAATCGTGATACGGTTTAGCCGATTCTTGCTTAGGAATAATCTCTACCAGCGGGTTCTCTCTAGGTGGCTGATAAAAATGTCCGTGTAAAATTAAGGCACTTTTTGTCCCATTATCCTGTTTCATAGCGCTATATTATCATAATATTGTTAAAGAATGTAGTAGAGTTGCCTCTAGGTTCTGATGTTGACTAATTGTTTGTATTTATCTACGATTGATGTGCTTATCCCCTTTATTGGGGCAACCTTTTATTGATGGAGTGGGTTTGATGATAGCACCTAATATTGAAGCTATGTCTCTTGGTGAACTGCGCTATTTAGCCTTTAAACAGGGACTAACTAAAGCCTACAGTTGGGAGCGTGAAGAATTAATTGATGCTTTAATTGAGCTTTATGAAGAGCTCGATATTGAAATTAGTGAAGGGGGAGATTCATACTCCACCTCAGCTCAGCATCGCTACATGAATAGCTTAATTGAGCACTTCTCTGAAGATACCTACGCTAATTTACCTGGGATTGAAGATCTTCCCGACAACTACCCAGAGACTAAAATAAATCTTTTATTTAAAGATCCCTATTGGGCTCACGCCTATTGGAATATTTGTCCTGCTGATATACAAAAACTTGATCAAGCATATGAGAAATACTCACTATTTTTACGCGTTCAAATACACCGTACTAAAGATGGAAAACTTGATGCAGAGTCTTTTGAAATTGAGATAGATAAATGTGATACTAGTTGGAACGTGAACCTCATCGAGAGGGGGCGCCAATACAGTATTTCGTTAAACTATAGAGATAAAGAGGGCAACAGTGGAATGTTAAGTCAATCTGAGCAAATTGAAACTCCAAAATGTTATTGGAATGACAACTTAGATGAGCTTAATGATGAGAAAACTTTCACCCTCTTATTTTCATCCCTTGTCACTAAGGGAGGGCAACTTGTTGAATCTCCAATGTTACGTGAAATTGTGGAGCGACTAGATCAACAAATTGGAGGCTCTAAATGAAGCGTAACTCTCTAAACTTAGTTTTAAATGCCCATATGCCTTTTGTACGCCATCCAGAGTACCCCCGCTTTTTAGAAGAAGATTGGCTTTTTGAAGCTATAGGTGAGACCTATTTACCCCTTTTAAGGATGCTTAGAAAACTCCGAGATGAAAATGTACCTTTTAGATTAACTTTATCAATTTCACCAACACTTTGTTCAATGTTAGCAGATCCGGTTTTACAAGGAAGATTTACCGATTTTCTACATCTTCATCAGGAACTTGGAGAGAAAGAGGTAAAAAGGTGTAGTGAAGAGGAGCCAGAATGTTTAGAGATGGCTCAATTTTATTTAGATCAAATTAATACAAACTTACAAGAGTATTTTGAACTTTATCAATGTAATATATTAGGTGGGTTTTTAGATTTAGAAGAGAGTGGTCATTTAGAGTTAATTACTACTGCTGCTACTCACACTTATTTACCTTTGTACAGTGAATATCCTTCAGCTATCAACGCTCAAGTTGAATTGGCTGTCCAATCTCACGTTAACCACTTCAAAAAAAGACCTAAAGGATTTTGGCTTCCTGAGTGTGGCTATTACCCAAATCTTGAAGAGTATTTACAAAAAGAGGAGTTTGAATACTTCCAACTCTCAGCTCAAAGCTTAATTTTAAGTGAGGATAAAGTTCAGCGGGGCTCTTATGCGCCAGTGAGCTGTCCTAATGGAGTGCACGCTTTTGCCCGTGATTACCATTTAACCTCTTTAGTTTGGTCAAACAGTGAAGGGTATCCTGCTGACGTTGATTACAGAGAGTTTTATCGAGACATCGGCTACGATTTGCCATTTGATTATATTGAGCCATATATCCATTCACCAAATGTGAGAGTTTTTACCGGCTTTAAATATTATGCAATCACAGGCAACGGAAACGAAAAGAGGTTTTACGATATAACTAAAGCTCAAGAAAAAGTTATTAAGCATGCTAAAAACTTCTTATACACCGTAAAAGAGAAGGGGAATAAAATAGGAGATCTTTTAGATCGGGATCCATTTTACACAGTTGCTTTTGATGCTGAATTATTTGGTCACTGGTGGTTTGAAGGAATTAATTGGTTAGAAACCCTCTTTAGATTAGCAGCTGATGATAAAGAAATTGTTTTTGAAACAGGCAGTGATTATCTTAAAAGACACCCTGAGAACCAAATTCTTCAACCTGCTTACTCCTCATGGGGCGATGGTGGATACTCCAACGTTTGGGCAAATGGATCAAACGTTTGGGCATATAAGCATATCCACAAAGCTATTGAGAGGATGGAAGAACTAGCAATTCGCTTTCCAGACCAAAGCTCTTTGAAACAGCGCTTTTTAAACCAAGCAGCTCGCGAGGTCCTTTTAGCAATGTCTAGTGATTGGCCATTTATTATACACAATGGAACTAACGTCACTTACGCAACTAATCGACTAAAAGAGCACTTAGGGAACTTCAACTTAGTTTATGAAAACATGTGTAAAAACGCTGTTAATACTGAGTGGTTGGTGAAAGCAGAAAAGAGAAATATCCTTTTTCCCGACATAGATTACAACGTATTTAACTTAGATAGTGAACGAAACCGCTACAACGGCTAATTATTAGCTAATCTAATTACTTAAAGCGCCCCAAATTAGGGGTGTTTTTTACAATCATCTCAAAAATGTATTAAATAACCCATCAAAGGGCCTACAAGTGTATAGTACCTGCCCCTTTAAGTGCCCTTTTTACCACTTCTATCCCCTTTATCTTAGTTGCCCCCTGGTGGGTAAAGGGGTATAGTTTGTGGTAAGAAGTGGTAAATATTCCCAAAATAGCTGCTTCTAAGGGGAAAAGGAAATGTTAACGGGTGAATATCGCAATACAATTGACGAGAAAGGGAGAATCCTCATACCAGCCAAATTGCGCAATACCCTTGGCGACCAAACGACACTGATAGTGACTCGAGCAGTTGAAAGTTGTCTTTGGATCATGCTCCCCCCATTTTTTGAAAATATTAGATCTAAAATTATGGATGGGCCTGGAGCAATGTTCGATGCAAATCTGAGATTATTACAACGTCGCATCATTGCACCTGCGATGGAACTCGATATTGATAAAGCTGGTCGCCTCCTTGTCCCTCCCCAATTAAGAGAGAGTATTGGGCTGCAACTGAAAGAGGAATCGGTCCTACTTGGTATTAGCACCTATTTAGAGCTCTGGAGCGTAGACTCTTATGAGCAATTCTTAACTGATAGTGAACCCTCCTTCAACGCAGCAAGCCAAAGTCTGAGCATATTGTTGCAAGAAGGGGGACACTAAGAATGTTAATACACCATAAATCTGTCCTCCCAACTCAACTATTAGAGAACTTTAAACCCACCTCTACTGATTCGCTTATGATTGATTGCACTTGTGGAGAGGGGGGACACTCTGAACTCTTTTTAGAAAATTTCCCAAATCTGAAAGTCATTGGAATTGATCGTGATAAAAACATCTTAGAAAAAGCTTCTAAAAGATTAGAAAAGTATGGCGATCGTTTTAAAGCAGTAAATAGTTGGTTTGATGCCTACTTAGAAAACTATGACAACAAGGCTCCTCATTTAATTCTTTTTGATTTAGGAATCTCTGTTTACCACTACGAAGAATCTTTAAGAGGTTTCTCTTTTGCTAAAGATGAAAAGTTGGATATGAGACTCGATACCAACCAAACTCTCAGTGCAGAAACTATTGTTAACACATACGAAGAAAAAGAGTTAGCTGATTTAATTTTTCACTACTCAGAAGAGCGTTATTCACGAAAGATTGCTAGAAATATTGTTAATGAGCGTTCTAGTAATCCAATTACCACAACTAAAGAGTTACAAGAAATAATAAATCGTTCAGTTCCTCCCAATTATAGATATGGAAGAATTAATCCAGCTACTAGAACTTTTCAAGCTTTAAGAATTGAAGTTAACAGTGAGTTAAAAAGAATTACTCCTTCAGTTCGTAAAGCGATCGATTTATTAGAAGAGGGGGGTAAAGTAGCTGTTATAAGTTTCCACTCTTTAGAAGATCGTCAAGTAAAACACCTATTTAAAGAATTAGAGCGAACTCGTAACAATGAAGATGGGATTATTAAAATTTTAACTAAAAAACCATTAGTTCCAACTGAACAAGAAGTTGAAGAGAATCGCCCCTCTAGAAGTTCAAAGTTAAGAATCGCTCAAAAGTTGGAGGTTAATAATGGATAGATATGACAACACCATTATTCGTAATAAATCTCTAACTTTAATTGAAAAAATATTGGCCATTTTATTGTTGGTTTCTGTATTTGCCTCATTAATGGTTCCAATATCGCAAGCAGCTTATAAACGCCAAATTGAGTTAGAAAAATCGGCTTTAAATAGAGAGATTATTGAACTAGAAGAGCAAAAGAACTTAATTAAAGTTGATTTAGCTGAAAGTTCTTTACCCACTCAAACGTTGCAAAGAGCCTCTAACTCCTCCCTATTTTTACGAAAAATTGCCTTTGACCAAATTAAAGTGGTCACAGTTGGGGAGGAGCAATGAATAAATTTAGCATAAATGAGATTAAAGAGTTCACCTCAGCTCAAATTATTGGAAAAGGTCCTTTTCAATTGATTACTTCAGTTGTGATTAATTCAAAAGAGGTAATTCAAGGCTCATTGTTTGTTGCCTTAGAGGGAGAAAACAGCGATGGGCATCGTTGGGTAAAAGAGGCCTTTATAAAAGGGGCAGCAGCAGCTCTTATTAGTAAGAAGTATCAAACTAAATTAACTGAAGAGATTAACTTAACAAATAGAGCATTACTTGTTGTTGAAGATCCATTAAAAGCGCTTCAACAATTTGCTACTCGTCATGTTGAACGTTTTAACAACATAAATAGAGTTGGAATAACAGGAAGTTGTGGAAAATCAACTACTAAAGAGATGAGTGCCTCAATTTTAGCTCAAATGGGTAAAACTGTAAAAACTCCAGGAAACTTCAACAGTCAAATTGGCCTTCCTTTAGCCCTTTTGCAAGTTTCTAGTGACCATCAGTTTGGAGTTTTTGAAATGGGTGTGGATCATGTTGGTGAAATGGACAAAATGATCAAGATGTGGCAAGCCGACGTTGCTTTGATTACTAACATTGGGCTATCACACATTGGTAAAATGGGCTCAGTTCAACAAATTGCTAAAGAGAAAGGCAAGTTATTTCACACTGGTGTGAAAGGAGCCTACATAACTGAAAATAGTGCTTGGTCAACCTTTATTAAAGAGCGATCCGAGGCAAAAGTAAAGCAATTTGGAACAGTAACAACCAAAGGAATCTCAGAAATTAAATATTTGGGTCTTGATGGATGGTCTTTTAAATATTACCAAAAACCAATTCATATTAAAGGGGTAGGCAAACACAACTTAACGAACGCTTTAGCAGCAATCACCATAGCTAACCACTTTGGTAGTGAGCCTGAACAAGTAAAAGAGGGCTTAGAGAATTACAGCAACTTGAAAGGGCGCAGTGACATCACCAGTGGTGATATCACAGTAGTTGAAGATTGGTATAACGCCTCTTTTGATGCCACAAAAGCAATCATTGAGACTGTAGGATCTGTAAATTGGCAAAATAACAAAGTAGCTATCTTGGGTTCAATGAAAGAGCTAGGTGAGTACTCATCTTTTTCTCACAAATTAATAGCAAAGTATTTAGTTGAAAATAATTTTAACCAAGTTCTTTTATATGGAAAGGAGATGCAAGAATCTGCCTCCTATTTAAGAAGTAATGGTTTTGATAGAAATCTATTTTACACATCTGAGTTTTACCAACTACAAAAAGAGGCTGAAAAGAGAGTTAGAAAAGGAGATTTAGTTCTCCTAAAAGGTTCAAGATCTATGGCAATGGAATCTTTATTGCCACTACTTAGGAGCAAAATGTGAACAACACGATAATTTTAAAAGCTCTTGGTGGGGCCTTAGTTGCATATCTACTCTCTATGATTGGTGGCTATATTTTCATCAAAATGATGGTTAAAATAAAAATCAGTCAACCAATAAACCCAGATGGGCCTGCTACCCACTACAAAAAAGAGGGAACTCCAACAGCAGGGGGCCTCTTTTTTATTCTATCGGCTTTTATAACCCTTTTAATTTTTGGAGATTTAAAAAACTACTACATTTTAATTCCTCTAATTGCTATGGGAGTCTTTGCATTAATTGGGTTTTTGGATGATTTTTTGAAATTGGTTAAAAAGGATGCAATTGGATTAACCACTTTACAAAAACTTGCCTTGCAAATCTTAGGTGGAGCCTTTGTTTTCTATTTTTACTCACAATGGGCAACCCCTAATACCAATTTTGGCTCTTGGTACCCCCTATTTTTCTTAATTTATTTTGGCATAATAGTTAATGGAGTTAATATCTCTGATGGACTAGATGGCCTTGCTGTAGGAATAGCAATGAGCCCCCTTCTTTTATTGATTGTCTTAACTATCTTCATCTCTGTAAATAATCCAGATTCAATGAATCTTTTGTTGGTTCTTAGCAGTGTAATGGGCTCTTTGTTGGCATTTTTATGGTACAACGGCTCAAAAGCTCAAGTCTTTATGGGAGATGTTGGTTCTCATGCTTTAGGAGCTTTGATAGCAATTAGTGCCCTCTTGTTAAAAGTTGAACTAATTATTTTATTAGCAAGTGCTCTATTTTTTATTGAGGTGTTCTCATCATTTTTACAGATTATATCAATTAGACTCTTTTCTAAAAAAGTATTTCATATGGCACCACTACATCACCACTTTGAGAAAAAAGGGGTGAGTGAGAGCAGAATTGTGGTGAGATTTCAAATTGCTTCAGCTGTTTCAACAGTTGCAGCTGCTTTAATATTTTTAAGGGGGATCTAAAAAAATGATTGAAGATTATCAAATATATGACAATCTAGATCTCTATTTCCCTCAAACAAAGCAAAAAGAGGATGATAATACCCTTTTTAGGTTTTTGTACCTTTGCACTGTTGTTGCTTTAGTTGGCTTTGGGTTAGTGACACTCTATTCAGCCTCTTACAACGAGGCTTTTTCAAATAATTTAAAAGGCTCTTACTACGTATTAAGACAAACTACTTTTGCCTTAAGTGGCTTTGCAATTTTTGCTCTAATTCAATATATCCCAATAAAGTTTATCAGAAAGGTTATTTTTCCCTTCTTATTAGTTTCTCTAGTTTTAATGGCCCTCACAATCGTAGGTCCATTTGGAGTTGAGAAACTTGGAGCTCGCAGATGGTTGCAAATAGGGCCACTTCCCTCATTTCAACCCTCTGAGTTGCTAAAAGTATCAACAATTTTATTTTTAGCTCATCTTTTTAGTAAGGAGGAGTTAACAAAGTTCACTAAGATTTTCATTTTAGCAATGATAGGTATTGGAGCTCTTTTAATACTATTACAAAGAGACTACTCAACAACTTTGGTATTTTTGTTTGTAGTTTTAGCAATGTTGCTTTTAGGGGGCTTTGAAATTAGATATCTAGTTTTAGCCGCCATTACTTTAGCCCTCTTTTTAACTATTTTCCTCTTTTTAGAGCCTTATAGAATTAAAAGGGTCGTCTCTTTTATATTCCCCTCAATTGATCCCACAGGATTAAATTGGCAAGTGCAAAACTCTTTAAAAGCTGTGATGAGTGGAAACTTGTTTGGTAAAGGGTTAGGCAACGGAATTTATAAATTGGGAATTATCCCTGAAGTTCATTCAGACTTTATCTTTGCCTCCTTAGCAGAGGAGGGGGGCTTCATTGCAATAGCTATTTTTTCAACCCTTTTTGCTTTATTTGGCTTTAGTGGTTTTAGAGTTGCTAAAAAACTACGAGATAGAAAATATACCTTTGAATCTTTAAGTGCCTTTGGAATCACCTTAATGATTTTATGGCAAGCAATTATAAACATTATGGTAGTTAGTGCCCTTCTTCCACCTACTGGAATCCCACTTCCTTTTTTCTCTCAAGGGGGAACTAACTTATTTGTAATTATTAGTGAGTGTGGCCTTTTGTATCTTTTTATGGGCCTTGTTAACAAGGAGAGTAGTTATGAGTGATGCTTATTTTAATAGCATCGACTACGATGCAGTAAGAATAAATGATGTTGTTGAACTCTACCAATTCCCAATTGTTAGAAAAAGGGAATCTAAAAAAGTCTCACTTCCCATTTTAATTGCAACAGCTGTTGTTTTAGCCTTAGTTTGGTATGCCTTACGATTTATCCCAATTTTTGATGTTGGACAAATTAACTTTCAGCTAAATGGCTCTTACACTTCACTTCCTTATCAAGTAACTCAACAAGCTAATAGGTTTTTAGGGCGCTCATTGATGAGTTCAACCCCTATTAAGTTAAAAAATTCATTAGAACAGCTTCCCACCGTTAAAAAAGCTGTAGTAAAAAGAAAACTATTTTCAACTCTTTTAGTTGAATTAGAGATGGCTGAACCCCATTTAATAGTTTCTAGTGTTGACAGCAACAACGAAGAAGTTTTCTACTTTGTTGATAAAAAAAGCTTAGTGAAATTAGATATTCAAGATTTATCAATGTATCAAAAATCTGCTTTCACCATTGGGGTAGAGTCAACATATTTAGACAAGTTATTAGCCAACGGTATTGATGAAAACTTAGAGGATATTTTCTATTTAACTAACCAAGTGACTTTGAATCAAGGGAGCTTTTCAACTACTTTAGGGAAAGTTGATTACCAAAAAGCAATAGATGGTAGTTTTGGTAAACTTGCCATTGAGTTACCCCAATACCACTCCACTTTACACATTAATGAGGCTGTTTTGCACTCCCAATTGAAAAGTGCTGTTGGATTGATTAAACTTGAACAAAAGGCTAATAATAATGTCGATAACATTGTACTAGGTAAACAGTTACACTACGATTTATATCAAAGTGGATTGGTTAAAAGGCAATAGTGGAGGTATTTCGTGGCAGCAGACAGAGTCATGATGGGTTTAGACATTGGAAGTTCATGGGTACGCGCAGTTGTAGCAACTATTAGTGTCGATGGCTCAATCATGGTAGATAGTATTTGTGAAAGACCCTCAGAAGGGGTTAGAAATGGTACTATCGTTAACATTGAACAAGCTTTAAAAGCTATAACCTCAGTAATTACAGAGGCGGAGCTACAAGCTGGAGTCACTGCCCAAAATCTACTAGTGGGTGTTGGTGGAGATCACATTGAGGGGATGCAAAGCCAAGGTGTGGTTGGGATCAATGCTAAAGACCAAGAGATTAAAAGAGAGGATATCTTCCGTTCTTTAGAGGTTGCCCGAGCTTTTGAAATGCCAGTAGATCGGGAGATTTTACACACCTTAGTACAAGATTTTAGAGTTGATGGAAGGGGGGGAATTAAAGATCCCATCGATATGTTGGGCCACCGTTTAGAAAGTAGAGTATTAGTTGTTACTGCAAGTGCCTCTATCACCCAAAATATTAGGAAAGCCATTCAAAGAGGTGGTTATCAAGTTCAGCGCCTATTTTCTCAACAACTTGCCGATGCTGAAGCTGTTTTATCGGTAGAAGAGAAAGAGATGGGGACAATATTGATTAACTTAGGAGGCGGGACTACAAATATGATCGCCTACGCCGATGGATCCCCTATATTCACAGGGGGAATTAATATTGGCTCTTCTCATATCACTAGTGATTTAGCCTATATCCTAAACAAACCAAAGGCTATTGCTGAACAAGTTAAGTGTGATAGTGGAAACTGTCATATCCCCTCAGTATCTCTTGATGAGACGGTAATCATCCCCCAAGTTGGAGGATTACCCTCTATTAAGATGCCAAAAATTGAATTAAGCAAAATTATTGAACCCCGAGTAGCCGAAATCTTTTCAATGTTACAAGTTGAACTAGAGAAGAAAGAGATTAGAGGCTCATTTGGTGGGGGAGTTGTCTTAGTTGGTGGAGGAGCCCTATTATCGGGAGCTCCAGAACTAGCTAGTGAAATATTTAGATTGCCAGCTCGCATTGGATTTCCTGATGCCCTTAGTGGTTTAGACCGCTCTTATATTAATCCCCGTTATACAACGACTTTAGGTCTTGTTATGACTGAAGCAAAAAGAATTAAAGATCAATACGCTTTAGGGGGAACAAAAGGGAGAAGGTCCAAAGGGGGTGGCAAGATGAGAAAGAGTGTCCGTGGGTTTTTCAAAACCCTCTTTTAGTTGGAGGAGATAAGTTGATGGATTTTGATATGCTTGAAGATTTGCTACAAGATGAGCAATCCCCACCTACCAATATTAAAGTTGTAGGAGTTGGAGGTGCTGGTGGCAACGCTATAAACAGGATGATCTCTAGTGGCTTAAAGAAGGTCACCTTTGTAGCTATGAATACCGACATTCAAGCTTTACAACGCTCTAATGCCCAAATAAGACTTCCATTGGGAAGAGAACTAACTGGAGGTTTGGGTGCTGGAGGAATTCCTGAAGTTGGTGAAAAGGCAGCTGAAGAGTCTCGTGAAGAGGTTAAACAACTACTAAGTGGAACCGATATGGTTTTCATAACTGCAGGAATGGGAGGGGGAACTGGAACTGGAGGGGCTTCAGTGATAGCTGAAATAGCTCGTGAAGTTAATGCTCTCACTGTTGCTGTAGTTACAACCCCATTTGCCTTTGAAGGAAAAAAGAAGTTGCAACTAGCTTTAGGGGGAATTGAGAAACTTAGAAAACATGTTGATACTTTAATTCTCATTCCAAACCAATACCTATTAAAAGTTGTTGAAAATAATACCCCAATAAAACAAGCATTTTTATTAGCTGATGACGTCCTTAGACAAGGGGTACAAGGAATCAGTGAACTAATTACTGAACCTGGTGAGATAAACATCGACTTTGCCGACGTAAAAACTGTTATGAAGGGGCGTGGAGATGCTCTAATGGGAATAGGAATTGGTGAAGGGGATAACAGAGCAATTGATGCAGCTAGAGCTGCTATAAACAACCCTCTATTAGAGAATGCTACAATCGATGGTGCTAAATCTGTTTTAGTTAACTTAGCAGGTGGAGATGCATTAACATTGCAAGAGTACCAAGATGTCGTAGAGTTGATTACCGAAAACTGTGCCGACGATGCCTTAATTATTGCAGGACAAGCCTATAGCCCCGAGTTGGGAGACAAAATAAAAGTTACCGTTGTTGCTACTGGGTTTGAAGCCCCAAATAGTGAAGCAACCCACCAAGCAGCTTTTGAGAGTAAACAAAGAAGAGCTACTCGCACCTTTGGCCAAGTGCCTTCTTCCAATCCAACTAGTGATGATTCAGAAGATGAAGATGTAGTAACTATTAACAGGTGGCAAGATTTACAACAACAAATAGGTAACAGACAACAATCTAACGATTTCAATTTCCCTGCGGTATTGAGGTATAAACGGGAAGAAAAAGAGGATTAATAGTGAATTCTGTTTCACAAGATCCAATCTTGTTAGATTATAAAGACTACTTGTCTGTTGAAAGAAGGTTAGCCAAAAGTTCGGTTGATGTTTATTTAGGTGTCATTAATAGGTTTTATACATTTTTAGAACTCAATAAAATCACTTATAAAGAGTCGACAGCTTCAGATGTTATAAACTTTTTAATTGAAGTGGGCAAAAGTAGCGATGTTAGTGAAAAAACACAAATGAAATACATCAGCGCTTTAAGATCGTTTTATAACTACCTAGTTGAACTTGAAGTGGTTCAAAACAATGTAATTGATTTAATTGAACGCCCTAAAAGTGAAATAAAAAGCCCCACCTCAGTTGCATACGATGTAGTTGAAAAGATTTTAGAACAGATAGATACCTCAAATATTTTAGGAATTAGAGATTATGCCCTTTTTGAATTAACTTATTCGTGTGGATTAAGAATCTCTGAAGTGTGTGACTTAGATTTAAACGACTACAATAAAGAAGAGCGACTTTTAAGGGTAGTAGGTAAAGGGGATAAAGAAAGAATAGTCCCAATAGGCGAATATGCTCTAAATGCCTTGGAAAGCTACCTAGAAATTAGGGGAAAACTAGTTGAATCAGTTGTTCAACAAAAAGCTTTATTTGTTGGTAGAAGAGGTGCTAGGTTAAACAGAGTATCGGTGTGGAAAAGATTCAAAGAGTATGCCCAAAAGGCAAATGTGGAGGCAAAGGTGCACACCTTACGCCACTCGTTTGCTACCCACTTACTGCGTGGAGGTGCTGATTTAAGATCTGTACAAGAACTTTTAGGACACTCCGACATTCGAACAACCCAAATTTACACCCACAGCGACACCGAAAGTCTTTTACAATCTTATCGCACATTCCACCCCAAAGGGGAAAGTGATAAAAAATAGATTATGGATAAAGTTGTTGAAAACTACTTAGAGTATTTAAAAGAGATAAGAAACCTCTCTGAACACACCCTTACTGCCTATAAAACTGATTTAAAGAAGTTTGAAAATTACTGCCAAATTAATAATCTAAAAATAGTTGAAGTTACAAAAGTTGAAAGTAGGCGCTATGTGGCAACTTTAATGAGAGATGAAAAACTCTCTAACAACTCAATAAATCGCACTTTATCAACATTAAGGGGTTTTTATCTCTACTTAAATAAACACAACATCAGTAGCAACAACCCCTTTAGTAAAATTGAAAGTAGAACTCGAACTCGTCGTCTTCCCCAAGTATTAAGTGTGAACGATGTTGAAAAGCTACTTACATTTGTCCCTACTGACTTTAAAGAACTTAGAGATTTAGTAATGTTTAATTTCTTTTACTCAACAGGGGCAAGAATGAGTGAACTGCTAGGGGCAAATATTAGTAACTTGGAGTTAAAAGATGAACGATTGTTGGTAAAAGGGAAGGGATCGCATTACAGATACCTTTTTCTAAACCCTTCAACAATTGAACTTTTAAACACCTATTTAGAACAAAAAAAAGATTACCAACTAAGTAAAGCAATCAAAGATAAAAATGATTTAGAGGCAATTTTAATAGGAATAAATGGAAAACGGTTGTCGCCATCCTCTTGCCATAGTATCTTTGAGAAGTATAGAAAAAGCTTAGGAATAGGGTTACATTTTACACCCCATATGTTGCGCCACTCCTTTGCCACCCACTTATTAGATAATGATGCTGGGATTAGAGTTGTCCAAAAATTGTTGGGGCACCAATCAATTTCTACGACACAAATCTATACCCACGTCTCAAGGCAAAGATTGCGCAAGGTGTACGAAAGTAGCCACCCCCATGGAAGGAAAGAAAAATGAGTATAAAAGGGACAACAATTGTCGCTGTTAGAAAAGATGGAAAAGTAGCAATAGCTGGTGATGGACAAGTCTCAACTGGAGACTCCATTTTAAAAGGAAATGCTAGAAAAGTGCGCAAAATGATGGATGGAAAAGTGATTAGCGGCTTTGCGGGAGCTACTGCTGATGCATTCACCTTGTATGAAGTTATTGAGAAAAAACTAAAAGAGTTTAGAGGCGATTTAACCAGAGCTGCAGTAGAAATGGCTAAAGAGTGGCGCTTAGATCGCAATCTAAGGCGTCTAGAGGCAATGATTTTAGTAGCTGATGAGACTAAAACATTTCTCATTAGCGGAATGGGAGATGTAATTGAACCAGAGTATGATGCCATCGCAATTGGTTCTGGTGGTAATTACGCTGTAGCAGCTGCTAGAGCCTATTTAGAGAGCTCTAATTACTCTGCTGAGGAGATTGCTCGTAAATCTTTAGAGATTGCTAGCGACATCTGTGTCTATACAAACAAATCAATTATGGTTGAAACATTGTAGGAGCAAAAAAGAATGTTATTAGATGAAATGACTCCAGCTGAAATAGTTAAACAGCTAGATAAATATATAATTGGACAAACTGCTGCCAAACGTACTGTGGCTATTGCCTTACGGAATCGTGCTAGACGGAAAAAACTACCCGATATTATTAGAGATGAAGTCTCGCCTAAAAATATCATAATGATTGGGCCAACTGGCGTTGGTAAAACTGAGATAGCTCGAAGAATTGCAAAGTTATCAAATACCCCATTTGTTAAAGTTGAAGCAACTAAGTATACCGAAGTTGGTTATGTTGGACGTGATGTTGAATCGATGATTAGAGACTTGATGGGAACGGCAATACAGATGACCAAACGGGAGTTTGCTGAATCTAGAAAAGAGCAAGTTGAAAAGAGAGTTGAAGAGCGCTTATTAGATCTTTTAATCCCTAAAGAGACTAAAAAAGATAAAAGTGATTTAGATCAAGCTACTATAGAGACTCGAGAAAAGTTTAGAGAGTTTTTAAAAGAGGGGAGATTTGAAGAGCGGGAGATTGAAATAGTTATTCAAAACCCAAAAGGTTCTCAAGGAGTTGAACTTCTTGCTGGTGGAAATTTAGAAGACATAGAGAATGCAATTCAATCTTTAGGCTCAATTTTTAGTGGTAAAGGGAAAAAGAGAAAAATCGCAATTAAAAGAGCTAGAGAAATCTTAACTGAAGAGGAGATGGAGAAAATAGTTGACCATGACCAAGTCATTGAGATTGCCAAAGAGCGTGTTGAACAAATGGGAATTATCTTCATCGATGAGATTGATAAAGTAGCTGGCTCTAAAGGGGGCTATGGGGGACCTGATGTTTCACGAGAAGGGGTACAACGAGATATCCTTCCCATTGTTGAGGGTTCTAAAGTTTCAACTAAGTGGGGAATAATAGATACCACCCACATCCTATTCATAGCAGCGGGTGCTTTCCACGTCTCTAAACCAAGCGATTTAATCCCTGAACTACAAGGAAGGTTCCCATTGAGAGTGGAACTTAACGAATTAACCGATGTAGATTTTTTAAGAATTTTACAAGAGCCAGAAAATGCAATAGTAAAACAATACATTGAGTTGATGAAAACTGAAGATGTGAAACTGACCTTTAGTGATGATGCTTTAAAGAGGGTGAGTGAAATCGCATACGATATTAACTCAAAAACTGAAAACATTGGGGCAAGAAGGTTGTATACTATTATGGAGCGCCTTTTAGAGGAGATCTCTTTTACAGCTGACACTCTAAGTGGAACTGAAGTTACTGTTGATAGTGAGTATGTAGATAAGCATCTCTCTGATATCCTCGAAAATGAGGATTTAAGTCGCTACATCTTGTAAAGGTGGTTTGTTAATGCAATTTTTCACAGTAAGAGGAGGAGATTTTGACGATGCTTTGCAAAAAGCGTACGATCAATATGGCTCCAATTTAAGAATTCACTTTAGAAAAGATATAGTTGATAAAAAAGGGCTTTTTAAATTAAAAGAGCACTCTTATGTGGAACTTGTTTGCTACCTTGCTGAAGAAGAAAAACAACAACTAGAGATAAAAGAGATAGAAGAAGAAAAAAAAGATAATCAACAAATAGAAAATCCCTATTTGTTAAAAGGGAGAGCTCTTTTAAAAGAGAACGATTTTTCAAATCTCTTTATGAGTACATTGTTAGATTTAGTTGAACCTGTAATCAAAGAGCAAAAAGAGTCCTTAAACGATACAGAGTTTGAATTAATCTTAATTGATAAACTTGTCTCATTGATAAAAATTGATTACAAAAGACAACTTAATCCCGATGAGAATTTAGTTTTAGTGGGTTCTAGTGGGGTGGGTAAAAGCTCTTTAATTGGTAAAATTGGGACATTTTACACACATCAACAAGATCAGAGCTTTAAAAAAGAGGTCACTGTTGTAAATCTTAATGGAAAAAAATCCAATTACGATTTCTTTAGAGATTTGAATCTTAGATATAAGAACTACACCGCGCTTAGTGACTTGGAATTTGAGAAAAAGGAGAACTCTTTAAATTTGTATGAAAGTGGTTTTGCTTTTGATAAAGAGGCATTAGATCACTTAGCACAAAAAGAGGGAAAATTCATCTTAGTAGTTAGTGCAAAAACTAAAAAAAGAGATTTAGAAGAATTATTTAAAACTTATTCTAAATATCCAGTAACTAACTTGGCTATCACAAAACTTGATGAAGCTAGCAGTATTGGAACAGCCCTCTCATTCGCTTATAAGTACGATTTGCCCTTATTGTTCTTTTCTGATTCTGATGATGCTGAGAACGCTTCTGTGAAAGCAACAGTTGCAAAGATGATTAGTTACATAAAAGGTTTAAAACTCGATTTTGAGACGCTGTGGGCTAATCAGAATCCAAGCTAAGGTTAATGTGCTCTGAAACAGTTGAATAAAGCTTTCCTTGACGCACCATATCCTCAATTAACGCTCCTATTGCTGGAGCGGTTATATTAGAACCCCAAATAGTTGTTCCTGAGGGGTTGATTGCCCCCATGTAAATGATGTACTTAGGATTTTCAGCTGGTACTATTGCTATTGTACTTGCTAAAAATTCTCCTGGGGCATAGCCCCCACTACTAGATGCTATTTGGGCAGTTCCTGTTTTAGCTGCAACTGTAACCCCTGCAACAGAGCTGTGAATCGCTGTTCCTTCATTCTTAGTAGCATCTATCATCCCCTCAATTACGGTTAGCACAACACTAGGTGAAATTACCCTCTCTTTTAATACAGTTGGGCTATTTTGTATAATTACTTTCCCAGATGGATCTTTAACCTCTTTTACAATGTAGCTTTCCATCAGTGAGCCCCCTGTAGTAAAAACGGTTGCAGCATTGGCAATTTGTAAAAAAGTAATCCCTATCTCTTGGCCAAAGGAGATAGTTGGCTTAGAGCGGAAAGACCAATTTTCCAGTTCCCTTAACGAACCTTTAGTTAAACCAACTAAATCTTTTCCCAACCTTTGCCCAAAGCCAAAATCTTTAAGAGTTTGGTAAAATTGTTGATTATCTGTTTGTAGTGCCCAGTGGGCAACAGCACCATTACACGAAACAGCTAACATTTTTTGAGGATCTATTTCTCCATGAGCTGAAACACAATTTATAGTGACATTTTGGTTCGATGGGGTAGTGAAGGTGTATGACCCATCACAATAAAAGTTCTCTAAATTTTCATTGTTCTCTAATTCACTAGCTAACGAGTAGATTTTAAAGACCGACCCTGGTTCATACATTGAACTAAAGACTCTATTAACTCTTTGTTGTTCTGTAGCACTACCGTAGTTATTTAAATCGTACCAAGGAAAAGATGAGGAGGCTAAAATCTCAGAAGTTTGAGCATCTAAGATAATGGCTGCAATTGCATCGGTGATGTGTTGTTGATCTATTGCAACAACTTGTTGATCTAATAAGTATTGCAAATCTAAATCGAGTGTTAAAGTGATATTATTGCCATAAGTGACACTCTCATCAAGACGGGGTATTGGATACAAAAGATCATCATAAAGGTATTCTAAACCCTCTAGGCCCCTATTTTCACTATTAGTGAAGCCAATTATGTGTGTTGCATGGTAGTGTTGAGGATAGTAACGTCCATATTTTTTCTCGAGCAGTAACCCTTCAATTTTTAATTTACTCAGCTGTTCAAACTCACTTTGAGTTAGCTCTTTTTTTACTAAGTAGTAACTAGAAAATCTTTTTGAGTTTTCAACTATTTGTTGAGTACTTATTTTAATAATAGGGGAGACTAAAGATGCAGCTTGTTCAATATCTTTTACACTGTTTAATAAAAAGACAAGTTGGTAATAAGGCCTTTCAATGGCTAAAATTTTCCCATTACGGTCGGTAATTGTGCCTCGAACTACCCGTGTTGCAACTTTAGGATTATCATAGGGATTTTGGTTTTCCCCTTTTACAACGGTTAAATAAAAAAGATAGAAAACTAGAAATAGTGCCACTAGCAAGGTGATTAAAGGCAATAAAATGTGGTAAAAACGTTTTTCTCTGGATACCATTGCCCAAATATAGTAATATGATACAGCATCATTGTCGATAGTAGGAGTGCTATGAGCTACAAAGATCGCAGTAGTTATGACGATATTTTCCGCTCTTCTGAGAACAACAGAGGAGATGATAAAAACCGACTCGATAAAAAAACCAAAAGGGTAATTAGTGTAGTTGTCCTTTTGGCAATTATTTTGTCTGTTGGTGTTTTACTTATCTGGTTTTTAAATTTTGCCACCCCAGTTGAAACAAAGACTCCTACACCTGTTGCTACTGGACAAAAAGAGGTTGTCAAAATGCAAGAAGAGGTAGTTGTTGAGCAACCACCAAAAGTGGTAATTGAGACACCTCAACCTGCTAAAACAAGCACCCGTGTTGAACCAACAGATTCAAGGTGGTATGTGGAACACTTAGTTAGTGAAGGGGAATCTTTAGAATCCCTTTCAGATTTATACCTAGTTTCCAAAGAGACAATTTTAAGTGTCAATGCAATTAAAAATATCTCCTCTATAAAAGAGGGAACTTTGTTAAGAATTCCCAACCGCGATGGACAGTTGTATACAGTACAACAAGGGGATTCTTTATCAATAATTACCAACAGATTTAACCCTCTGTTGGGTTGGAAGACTCTTCAAGAGATCAACGCCCTTAGTAGTGAAGTAATCTATCCAGGACAAAAGATTTTCATCCCTAGTGCCCAAGTTGATGACGATGGCTCTTTTGCCTCATTTGATCGCTTTATAAGACCTGCGGAGGGAAGATTAACTGCCCTCTATGGACAAACAGTGGTTTATGGTGAAGAAGACCAGGTTGTTGTTATGCAAGGAATTTGGATTGAGGGAGTTAACGATGCACCAATTTTAGCTAGTGCTAAAGGGGTAGTGGTTGATGCAGGTAACGATTTAGAGAGATATGGAAGGTTTGTTGTTTTAGCTCATGAAGATGGATATAAAACAACTTATGCCCACCTTAAAGAGTTAAATGTTAAAATAGGGGACTCTGTTAAAAAAGGGGATCAAATTGGACTAATGGGGCAAAGTGGCACCATTGGAAAAAGGGCCCTCTATTTCAGCATCGAACAAGAGGGGATCGCTTTAAACCCAGCTAACTTCTTCTAAAATTATCTTCCGTGACAATGTTTATACTTTTTCCCGCTTCCACATGGACATAATTCATTGCGCCCAACCTTTGGAGTTGTTCTAACAACTTGAACAGCACTTTGGCCCGGTAAACTAGAAGTGCCACTAGATCTTTGGGCTGGGGCGAATTGGTTAATATCTGAGTGAGATTCAACAACTTTAGAACTTTGGCGCTCCCTTTTATGATCTCGATCAATTTGAACCCTAACTGTTAAAGTAGCTATGTAGAGTCTAATGCTCTCGATCATTTGATCAAAGATATCAAAACCCTCTAATTTGTATTCCAACAATGGGTTCTTTTGGGCATAGGAGCGTAAGTAAACTGCCTCTCTAAGGGCTTCTAGTTGCTCTAAGTGCTCTTGCCACCTTAAATCAATTTGTCTTAAATATTGGAAACGTAAGAACTCGTTAAAAGCTAACTTTGTTGCAACTTCAACTTTTTTCTCAATTTGCTCTTTGAGCTTTTCAAAGAGGAGAACTCTTATCTCTTTAACTGTTTTTCCACTAATTTCTTTGGTTGTTAGTTCAACAGGGTAGTGGAACAAAGCTGTGGTTGTCTCTTTAATAAAATCAGTTGAGATCTCTTTTTCTTCAACATCATCAAACATTGAGATAACCATATCTTCAATTGTCTCAATAACTCGATCAACTAAATTATCTGCTTGTAAGATATCATCACGCTGAGAGTAGAGGTAGTTTCTTTGTTCATTAAGGACATCATCATACTCAAGTAGGTGTTTTCTAATTTCAAAGTTTTGCTCTTCAACTCTCATTTGAGCTTTTTCAATGGCTTTGGTAATCATTGAGTGTTCAATGGGATCACTGCCCATCCCAATTCTACTGAGCATCGATCGAATTGAGTCTTTAGCAAACAAGCGCATTAAAGTATCTTCTAGTGAGAGGTAGAACCTACTAACTCCAGGGTCTCCTTGACGACCACTACGACCTCTAAGTTGGTTATCAATTCTGCGAGATTCGTGGCGCTCAGTTCCTAGAATATACAATCCGCCAAGAGATTTGACCTCTAAATAGGCCTCTTTCCATTTGGGATAAACTTTTTTCTTAGCAGCTTCAAATTCCTCTAATGAGGCATCACTGCCACACTCTTTACGAGCTAAAGCATCAATAGAGCCCCCAAGTTTAATATCTGTTCCCCTTCCTGCCATGTTAGTGGCAATGGTAACAGAACCTTTTGCACCGGCGTTCTCAATGATTAAAGCCTCTCTGAAGTGGTTTTTAGCATTCAAAACTTCGTGTTTTATCCCATTATTTCTTAAAAGAGTTGATAAGTGTTCCGATTTTTCAATAGAGACAGTTCCAATTAAAATTGGTTGTCCTGTTGCATGTACTTTAGAAACCTCTTGTACAATAGCTTGATATTTATAACTTTCATTTAAATAGACTAAGTCTTCTAAATCTTTCCGAACAACAGGGAGGTGAGTGGGAACAACAACCACATCTAAGTTGTAGATTTTTAAAAACTCAGGAGCTTCAGTGTCGGCAGTTCCTGTCATTCCAGCAACTTTATCGTACATCCTAAAGAAGTTTTGGAAAGTTATAGTAGCTAAAGTTTTATTTTGAACTTCAACTCTAATTCTCTCTTTAGCCTCAATAGCTTGATGTAGGCCGTCACTGTAGCGCCTTCCATGTAAAACTCTTCCAGTAAACTCATCAACAATTTCAACTTTGTTGTTAGCTACAACATAATCGACATCTTTTTCAAATAATTTATGAGCCTTTAGAGCTTGGGTAACGTAGTGGACAAATTCAAAGTTGTTCTCATCGTACAAAGAGCCCTCAATTGTTTTGTTTTTTATTAATAGGGCCTCTATTTTAATTAAGCCTTCGTTAGTTAATGTGATTCTTTTTTGTTTTTCATCAACTTGGTAATCTCCACTGCCATCCTCTAAGTATTGTTCTTGATCATCTTTTTCACCTTCAACAAGTTGAGGGATAATTACATTAGCAGCTCTAATTTTATGAGTATCATCTTCAGCTTGGCCACTGATGATTAAAGGGGTACGAGCTTCATCAATTAAAATTGAGTCAATTTCATCAATAACACAAAAGTTTCGACCAACTTGGATTTTCTCTTGCCAATCCCATTTCATGTTATCTCTTAGATAATCAAAACCAAATTCGTTGTTAGTTCCGTAAGTGATTGAACAACTATAAGCCTCTTTACGTTGATTGGTATCCATCTCACTAACAATGAAGCCAACACTTAGACCCAGAAATTTATAAATTGGACCCATCCAATTGGCATCCCTTTTAGCAAGGTAATCGTTAACAGTTACGATATGAACACCTTTGCCACTAAGGGCATTTAAATAGGCAGCTGGGACACAACTTAAAGTTTTACCTTCACCAGTTTTCATCTCTAAAATAGAGCCTTGGTGTAAAACAACTGCCCCCATTATTTGTTCATCATAGTGACGCTCATTTATAACTCTAAAAGCAGCTTCTCGCGCTAAAGCAAATGCTTTAGGGAGAATTTGATCCAAAGTAGCACCTTGTTCTATTTGCTTTTGAAATTGCTTTGTTATTTGTGGAAATTGGTCATCAGTTAATGATTCAGCCCACTGTGATTCACTATTAACTTGGTCAACGTAAACTTGTAATCGCTTAGCATCGCGCTCTTTTTTTGTCTTGAAAAATCTAGATAGCAGACTTTTAGCCATCATTAGCCTCGTTTTCTAAAATTTGCATCTGTTAGTATAACAATAATGATTGCCTCTGTATATTGCCTTCAGCTACACTCTAAGCATGTCTAAGTACAAAATTTGTTACACAGGGGGAGGTAGTGCAGGTCATATTTTCCCAATATTTGAAATTGATAAAGCTCTAAAAGGACAAAATTTTAAATACAAACGATTTTGGATAGGGAGTAATAGTGATAAAGAACAATCTTGGGTAAAAGAAAATAAAATATTTTATATTAAAATTCGTAATGGGAAATTAAGACGCTACTTTTCATGGCAAAACTTTATTGACCCATTTAATGTCTTAATTGGATTTTTCCAATCCCTTTATATCTTAAATAAACTTAAACCCAATTTAGTTTTTGCCAAAGGGGGCTTTGTAACAGTAGCACCTGTTTGGGCAGCTTACTTTTTAAAAATTGAGACAATTATTCATGAATCTGATACCACAATGGGCCTTGCTAATCGCCTTTGTGCCCCTGTAGCAACTAAAATAGCCCTTCCTTCTAATCATGCCTTAGAAAATATTAATAAAAAGTATTTAAAAAAGTGTGTAGTTACAGGAATTCCTAACAGGATGGAAAATGCTTTAATTGATAAAACCTCTGTTTATAAAAAGTACAACTTAGATAAAAATAGACCAATTATTACCATTTTAGGGGGCTCACTAGGTTCAAGTGAAATAAACACCCTAGTTGAAGATAATTTAGAGAGCTTAACTGAAGTTGCTCAAATAGTACACCAAGGTGAAAAAGATGTTGATAAACTAAATTACATAAGTAGAAGATTTTTTAGTGACGATTTACCATCGTTGTTAAAGTGTTCAGCACTTGTAATTTCTCGTGCTGGAGCAACAAGTATTAATGAGTTCTCTTATTTAAAGGTCCCTATGTTTTTAATTCCGTTATCAACTAAAAGTTCACGTGGAGATCAAGTTCTTAATAGCCAATATTTAGAGCAACACAACGCCTCTTATGTTTTAAAAAATAAAAAGAGCTTCATTAAAGAGCTCAAATTCATTCTAAATGATGATATACTCACTACTAAGCTGGCAGAAAATAGTTATAACCTTTATGTTGAAGGTTCAGATAAAAAAATAGCCTCTTTAATTGTAAAGATGGTTAGAAGGGAGAAGTAGTATGGAGAGTTGGTTTTTAGCTATTGGTCCTTATAACTTTAATATTGTCGATTTAATTATTATTGGAATTGCCTTTTTAGCAGCTGTGGTGGGATCTGTTAGAGGCTTTGCCCGTGAGTTCTCTTCTAGAGCAGGCTTTTTAATTGGTATTATTATAGCGCTTTACTTTGCTAAAAATGTTCAAACTTTAATCATAAAGAACTTTGATCTTCCTTTGATTTGGAGCACGTTAATTGCCTTTTTAGTTTTGTTTGCTGCTGGATATCTAATAATTATGATTATAGGAAATCTTTTAGAAAAAACCTTAGATGCACTGGGGCTAAAGTGGCTAGATCGCTTTTTAGGCTTAGTGTTGGGGGTAGTGGAACTATTAATAGTTGTTGGTCTAGTAGTTTATTTACTGAACTTGCAGTCGGTGGTGAATTTGCGTCCCTATTTAGATAACAGTGTAATAGTTAAACATTTGGTTAATCCTCTAACAACTAAATCTACAACTTTGATTAAAGGCCGCTTTTGATGTTCGATTCTTATAGTAAGTATAGAGGTGAAATTACCTCTTTACTTAAAGAACAGTTAATCAGTAACACCTTCAGTTCAACCTCCCTTTTTAGTGGAGAGCGTTACAGCGGGCGCCTCACAATTGCACTTGAGGTCGCCCGTATCTTCTCTTGTTCATTAAAAGGAGAGAGTGATTGTTCTTGTTACTCCTGCACAACTTACAACAACCTCAAAGTTGACAACTTAGTTGTTGTTGGTTCAAGAAACAACTTTCTTCGAATTAAAGCTGCTTTAGAAAATTATAGGGTGTTAGCAACTTCTGCAGCTAAAAAAGAGCTTTTTAAAACTGTAAGGGTATTTTTACTTCAATACAGAGCTTTAATGTACGATTCTACAGTAGCTAAAAGTGGCCCCTTATTTGAACGAGCTGGAAGGTTGGATGAACTGCTTGATCAGGTTGAACAAAGTGATGATGTTGATTTAGTAATTAACACTATTGAAAAAGGGGTAAAAGAGGTTCAAAGTGTTGCCTCAAAACAAAACCAACTCACTATTATGCAAGTGCGCTCATTACAAAGGTGGGTTAATCAAACCTCTTTTAAAAATAGAAAAAGGTTTCTAATTATAGAGGGGATTGAAAAAAGTAGTACAGGATCACTAAACAGTTTGCTTAAATTGTTAGAAGAGCCTCCTAAAGATACCTACATAATTGTTCTAAGTGAGCAACCTTCAAGATTGCCTGCTACAATCTTATCCCGTTTAAGAAAGTACCACTTTAAAAACTTCGCTGAAAAAGAAAAAAATGATCTATTAAGGGATAAATTTTTTGTCAAAGGGGAGTTTTATTTATCGTTGGAGGAGTTTTTCCTAGAGCGGGGTAAAGTTGATTTTAATGCCATAAAAAAAGCAGCCCAAACTCTTAGTAGTGCTGTAGTAAATAAGAAGAATTTAATGCGCCAAGAACTTGAAGAAATTGGAGGTACAGTTGACGAGGTAGAACAACTAGAGTACTTTTTTAAAGAGTTTGAGAAGAGTTTGAAAGAGTTTTACTACAATAACTTATTAGATTCTTACAAAGTTGATAAGTTGATAAAAGAGGTAAGAGAGAGTTACAACAATGCTCTTGTTTTTAACCAAAACGGTCGCTTATTAGTTGAAGCACTCTACTACCGGTTGGTGGAAATTTAATGAATAAATTTGTTAGAAGGGCATTTGATAAAATTGAAAAACTTAGTGTCGATGAGATAAAGACACTAGTTCGTTACCAAGCATCTGAAAATGAGCTTCTTGGAAATGCCTTAGAGAAAATAGATATTGGCGTTATTGTAGCCAACTCTTCAAACCGAGTCTTGACTTGCAACTTAGCTGCTAAAAAGCTACTCCCTTTGCACCGCAAATTAATTGAGGGAGCCGCCTTACACTACGTAATTCACGACCAAGATGTTATTGACTTTATAAATAGTGCAGTTGCTCAACTTGATGATGAACAAAAGGTTGAAAAAGAGTTTCACTTTCAAAAAGGGGATAGTGTAACGACAGTTTTAATTGAAGTTTCCCCATTCACCAGCACCTTAGATCCAGTATTTCACCTTGATAACCTACGCCGCTATTTAATATTAGCTTTCGATATCACAGAAACAAAAAAACAAGAGGCGCGCTTACACCGTTCTGAAAGTTTAGCAAGTTTAACTACTGTAGCAGCAGGTGTTGCCCATGAGATTAAAAATCCCTTAGCTTCAATCGATATCCACTTACAACTATTACGCAAAGCTTTTGAAAGAAAAGAGAAGTTGGCCCTTAGTGATGCTGATTGCTACTTGGATGTTATAGATGAGGAGATCGATCGTCTAAATGGGATAGTAGTCGATTTTCTTTTTGCCGTTAGGCCAATGGATGTGCGTCTAAGATTAGAGTCGTTAAACAAAGTAGTTGAAGATGTATTAAATTTTGTCAGTTACGAGTTATCAGAACATAAAATAGTTATTGAACGCAACTTAGGTGAATATTTGCCAAAGTTACGCTTAGATGAGAATTTATTAAAACAAGCCCTTTTAAATATTATAAAAAATGGGATGAATGCCATGGATCAAAAGGGGGGAACTTTAACAGTTACCACCAAACAAAGTGGCGACTATGTTGTTTTGATGGTTGGTGATGATGGTAGCGGAATGGATGACAAAACCCTCTCTAAAATCTTTGAACCCTATTTCACAACAAAAGCAACGGGAAGTGGGTTAGGGTTAACAATGGTCTTTAAGGTTGTCAAAGAACACCATGCTGAAGTGATGGTGAGTTCTAAAGTTGCAGAGGGGACAACTTTTACAATCAGTTTCCCAATTCCAACTAACCAAAGGTTAGCTTTGGAGGTTAAGTAGTTATGAGAAGAACAATTTTAATAGCCGATGATGAGAAAAATATCCGCAGTGGTTTACAAATAGCATTAGAAGATGAAGGGTATGATGTTTTACTAGCTAGCGATGGAGAAGAGGCTTGGAAGACTATATCAACTAAAAGTGTCGATCTTTTAGTCAGCGATTTAAAGATGCCTGGGATGAGTGGCCAAGAACTTTTAAAAAGAGTTGTCTCCTCTTATCCCACAATGCCTGTAGTAATTTTGACAGGACATGGAACTATTGAAGCTGCAGTTGATGCAATGCGTAATGGTGCAATCGACTTTCTAACTAAACCTCTAAATCTAGATCGCCTTTTTTTATTAATCAGAAGAGCTTTTAGCAACTTAGACTTAGTTGATCAAAACGTAGCTTTGAAAAAAGAGCTTGCTGAATTAAAAAGACAAAGTGGTTACTCTCAAATAATTGGTAAAAGTGAAAAGATGGTGCGCCTGATGGAAAAAGTGGCTCAGGTTGCTGATGCAACTGCTTCTGTTTTAATAACAGGGGAAAGTGGTGTTGGTAAAGAGTTGGTCGCCGACGCCCTTCATGCCCAATCAACTCGCTCTGATGGCCCATTTATTAAAGTTAGTTGTGCCACCTTTGCTGACACCCTCTTGGAGGATGAACTTTTTGGACATGAGAAAGGGGCTTTCACTGGAGCAACTAGTGCCCGTAAAGGGAGATTTGAGTTAGCCCATGGGGGAACGCTCTTTTTAGATGAGATAGGGGAGTTAAATAGTCAAACCCAAGTTAAGTTATTAAGGGTTCTACAAGAGCGGCAGTTTGAGCGCCTTGGGGGAGAAAAAACAATAACAGTTGATGTTAGATTGATTGCAGCGACCAACAGAGACCTTAAAAAAGAGGTTGAGAATGGAAACTTTAGAGAAGATCTGTTTTATAGATTAAATGTAATTCATTTAGATGTCCCCCCCTTAAAAGAGCGTAAAGATGATATTCCTCTTTTATTAAGTCACTTCTTAGAACTTTACAATGAGCGTAACAACCGTAAAGTTGAAGGTTTCTCACAACAAGCTCGAAGTGCCCTCTTAAGTTACGATTGGCCAGGTAATATCCGAGAATTGGGCAACGTAGTTGAGAGCATGGTTGTCATGGCTTCAAGTGAAATTTTAGATGTGGGAGATCTACCTCAACATCTACAAAACTCAGAAAGTGATGATAAAATAACCTTGGATATTGGAACTACGATGAAAGATGCTGAGAAAGCTTTAATATTGAGCACCTTATCCTCTAATAATGGCAATATCTCTAAAACGGCTGAAACATTGGAAATATCTCGTAAAACACTACATCGCAAGCTTAAGGAATACGAAGTTGGAAACTAACCAAATATACGACATCTTTGATGTTGGGGGTCTTTTAGATAGCAATTTAAAATACTACGAATTTAGAGAGGGGCAATTAGATATGTCCCTTTTAATTGCACAAACTTACACAAATGGAGGTGTCAGTGCTATTGAGGCTGGAACAGGAATTGGTAAATCTTATGCCTACTTAGTTCCCGCTTTATTACACGCTCAAGAAAACTCTAAAGAGCGCACAGTTATTGCCACCAACACTATTAACTTACAAAAACAACTTTTTGATAAAGATTTAACTCAGTTAGAAAATATCTTAGAAAGTGGAGTCAAAAGTGCCCTATTGATGGGAAGAAGCAACTACTTGTGCATTCGTAGAGTTCAAGAGCTAATTAAAGATAACTCCAAAGAAGCTGAAGATATAAATAGTGAAATAGGTTCTTTAGTTGCGTGGGCTAAAAAAACTACAACTGGACTTCGTAGTGATTATAAAGGGTATTGTTCTGCTCACCTGTGGTCGCAAGTAAATAGTGACCCCGATTTTTGTTACGGTTTTAGATGCCCTTATAACCAAGAATGCTTTTATTACAACGCTCGGCGTAAAGCACACGATTCTCAAATAATAATTACCAACCACCACCTTTTATTTACCGATTTAGCTTATCGGCAAAAAGAGAACTTAAGTTACGATGTGGAGGGAGTTTTACCCCCATTTCAAAACCTAATAGTTGATGAGGCTCACAACATTGAACGCAATGCTACAGCCTTTTTTAGTTCAACTTACAACACTTCCTACCTCAAAAGTGTTGTCGATAAAACAATTAAAACTCAAAGGGGAAAGAGAAGTTTGTTAAATCAACTTCTTTCTCACATAGATGAAAATGTAATTGAACAACTTAATGAAAGATTTAACCAACTAATTACTTTTAACCAAGATATTGAAACTTATCTATTTACTTTCTTAAACGATATAAAAGATAAATCTGTCTTAATTGAGGCCCACCATAAGAGCTTTTTAGATGATCTAGAGCTTTTAGCACTCCCTTTTATTAAAGGAAGTCTCTCTTTGTACTCTTTAGTTGAAAGTGCCTTAGAGAAGGGGGATTTTGATGAAGAGAGTGAGAACTTAGCTCGTCAGCTTCACTCATACACTAAAGAGTTAGTCTCATTAGGCAACTCTTTAAATTTATTTTTAGAGTATGGAAGTAGTGAGGATGTTAGGTGGGTAGAGCACCATAAAGGGAGAAAAGAGAATAGTGTAACACTTCATACAACAAAGCTTACTGTGGGAGAAGATTTAAATAACAACCTCTATGCTAAATTAAGGACAATAATTTTCACCAGTGCCACCTTAGATTTAAAGGATGATTTTAATTATTGGGCTAGTAGAGTTGGGCTAATAAATCAATCTTTTAGTAAAGGTGTTTTTAACAGTCCATTTGACTTTCAAAATAAGTTGATGCTGTTAACTCCTTTAGATGCCCCTGTATTTACTGAAAAAGATTCTGAGCCTTTTATTAACTACTGTAGCGATACAATATATAAATCAACACTCTCTAGTAGTGGGGGAGCTTTACTGCTTTTCACCTCCTATGCAATGTTGGTTCAAGTTTACAACCTCTTAGAAGAGAAGTTGAAAAAAGAGAATTTTACATTGTTAAAACAAGGCGATGAAGATCGCTTTACCCTTTTAGAGAAATTTAAAGAGGATAAAGATTCTATTTTATTTGCTACCGACTCATTTTGGGAAGGAGTAGATATACCTGGAGAATCTTTAAGAGTTGTTGTCATAACTAAACTTCCTTTCAAAGTTCCTTTTGACCCAGTTTTTAGAGCTCGAATGGAGAGTTTAGATAAAGAGGGTAAAGGGGGGTTTTTCGCTTTAGCTTTGCCTGAAGCTACAATGAGATTAAAACAAGGTTTTGGAAGGTTGCTGCGCAACAAGTTAGATAAGGGTATTGTTTTAATTTTAGATAGTAGGGTAGTTAGCAAAGGGTATGGACGCTTTATGTTAAACGCCCTTCCTCCCTCTTTTCATCCCGAGACCACCACCGATCGAATTGACCAAAAGATTGAGGACTTTTTATTTATTTAAAAGAAAAGGGACCCAGATGGGCCCCTCTAATAAACAAAATTAATTTTTGTTAGTCAATGATAGCTAAGATGTCACTCATGTTGATGATTAAAACCTCTTCTCCATCAACTTTAACGGTGGTGCCGGCATACTTGTCGTATAAAACACGGTCCCCTTTTTTGACTGTAATCATCTCATCATCGCCTACGGCTAAAACTTCAGCAATTTGAGTACTCTCTTGTGCAGTTTGAGGGATAAAGATTCCACTAGCGGTTTTTTCTTGAATCTCCTCCATCTTCACTAATACTCTCTCTCCAAGCGGTTTAATAGCCATAAAATGCCTCCTATATGGTAATTTCTTATAATTTATTTGCAAATTGCAATATACGAACAAACTTAAAAGTAATCAAGCAACCTATATCTTTGCCTTATTTGCATTCTGGTATTATATTAGTCCAAGTGACGGTAATTAGTGTGAAAAAAGATAGAATGAAAAGATACCAAAGAGCTTTAAAGGCTTGTACAATAAATTTAGAAAATGTCTCTAAGTACGACCCACACCAAAGTGCCCTCCACTTCTTTAGAATGGGAGTTGCTTTAAGTAGGATGGGGGAGTTGGAGGGGGCAGTTAGGTGTTTTAGCGATGCTTTTATCATAAGGGAATATAAAAGGGAGTTGGATCACAACTCTTTGTATTACCAATTTCATCAAGCACAAATGAGTCGCTACATCGAAAAGAAGAGAAATAAGGTTATCTCCACTTTAGCAGAGGGAGATATGATTCACGAATTGATTAAACATAGGTGGCAACAGCTTTTAATTGAGATTGAATCATCTCAATTCAACTTGCAAACTGACAATTTAACAATTTGGTTTCGCTCGATAAAAATAGACTTTCCATGGGAAATGGAGGATTTTGACTCAAACGAACAGTTAACTGAGTCAAATTGACACATATTTTAACTCTTTTGAAATCTTTGGGCCAATGTGACCCAAAAAAAGATTATTGTTAGGTAATAGATATCTTGTTATCGACACCATAATTCCTTAGAGTGTAACAATTAGTCACATATTTAAACTATCTCTCTATTTTTGGCACGCTTTGTGCTTATAAGATAAGTAGGAGGAGACGATATGAAACGAAGCAACAAGGTTTTAAATTCTAATGATAGATTTGAAGATGAGAATATCCTCTCTATGTATTTGAAAGAGATTAATAGAATTCCCCTTCTCACACGAGATGAGGAGAATGATTACGCCAGAAGAGCAGCTACAGGGGAGGAATTTGCCCGTAAGAAAATGATTGAAAGCAACCTCCGTTTCGTAGTAAACGTAGCTAAGAAATATCAAAATCAAGGACTACCTCTAATTGATTTAATTAACGAGGGAAATATTGGGCTGATGAATGCCTTAGAGAAATACGATGTTGATCGTGGATACCACTTTATCAGTTATGCTGTGTGGTGGATTAGGCAAGCAATTTTAAAAGCGATCAGTGAAAAATCAAAAACTGTTAGATTACCTTTAAATAGGGCTAATGAATTGGTCCAAATCCAAAAGATGCAAAGAAAACTTACCCATGAAAATGGAGAAGAGGCAACTATTGAAGAGATTGCCAGTGAGTTGAACATGGAGCCACAAATGGTTCAAGACCTTTTAGCTATAAGTAGAGAGATGATCAGCTTAGACGCTCCAGTTTATGGTGATCCAGCTAATTCAACAGTGGGAGACTTTGTTGAGGATGAGTACCGCTCCGCTGAGACGATTTTAATGGAAAAGTCACTTAAAGATGATATCAATAAAGCTTTAGAAGTTTTAACTGAAAAAGAGCGCGATATTATTGAGATGCGTTTTGGCCTTAATGGGGCAATTCCTATGTCTTTAAAAGAGATTGGAGAGATTTACAATCTTACAAAAGAGCGCATTAGACAAATAGAAAAGAAAGCACTCGAAAGGATGAAGCAACCCGCGCGTTTAAAAGCGCTTAAATCATATACGCATACAGCTTAAGCTGTTAAACGGCTAAACCCTCCTTGCATTGACAGGGAGGGTTTTTCTCTATAAATTAGTAAGTTGCAAATACAAAAAAACGAAATATAAACAGATAAGGGGGTCCCACAATAAATGGCAAAAAACCAAAATAAATATGTCTATTTCTTTGGGGATGGAAAGGCTGACGGAACAGCCTCGATGAAAGAAACTCTAGGTGGTAAAGGTGCCAACCTAGCCGAAATGACTTCAATTGGACTACCAGTCCCTCCAGGTTTTACAATAACAACTGAAGCTTGTGCATACTACAGTGAGAACAACAAAACTTACCCAGAAGGGCTTAAAGAAGAGGTCTTAGAACACTTAAAAAAACTTGAGGAAGTTATGGGTGCTAAACTTGGGGATAACAAGAACCCCCTATTAGTCTCTGTTCGCTCAGGTGCAGCATCTAGTATGCCTGGTATGATGGATACAGTTCTCAACTTGGGAATGAACCAAGAGAGTGCTGATGCTTTAGCTGCTAGAACCAATAATGAAAGATTTGCTTGGGATAGTTATCGCCGCTTTATGCAAATGTTTGGCGACGTTGTAATGGGAGTTCCCCACGACTCTTTTGAAGCTGAATTACAAGCTGTTAAAGATGAGAAAGGGGTAGAGTTGGACACCGATTTAGATGCCGATGATCTACACGAAGTTATTCAAAGGTACAAAAAGGTTTACAAAGATGCAGTTGGTGATGATTTCCCAACAGATCCACAAGAGCAACTTTTTAAATCGATCGATGCTGTTTTTGACTCATGGAACAACGATAGAGCAATTAAATATCGTCAAATGAACGATATTAGAGGCTTAAACGGAACAGCGGTTAACATTCAAGCAATGGTCTATGGAAATATGGGCGAAACTAGTGGAACAGGTGTCTGTTTTACTCGCGATCCTTCCACTGGGGAAAACTTCTTCTACGGTGAGTATTTAATGAATGCTCAAGGGGAAGACGTTGTTGCTGGTATTAGAACCCCCGAACCAATTGAGACCCTTAAAAACGTTAACGAAGATGCTTACAACCAATTAGTTGAAATTAGACATATCTTGGAGCAACACTACCGCGATATGCAAGATATTGAGTTCACCATTCAAGAGGGAAAACTTTACATCTTACAAACACGTAACGGTAAAAGAACAGTATTTAGCTGGCTCAGAACCCAAGTTGAAATGGTTGAAGAGGGTCTTGTTACTAAGCAAGAGGCAGTCTCTCGTGTTCCCGCTGGCGAGTTTAACAAACTATTTTCACCTGTTTTAGATAATGAAGATATTGCAAATAGAGGTGTAAAAGTAGTTGGTAAAGGTCTTAACGCCTCTCCTGGTGGAGCTAGTGGTCAAGTCTATTTCTCAGCTGACAAAGCTGAAGAGATGGCTGCTGAAGGTGAAGACGTAATTTTAGCTAGAATTGAGACAAGTCCCGAAGATATTGGCGGAATGGCAGTTGCAAAAGGTATTTTAACCACTCGTGGTGGAATGACCAGTCACGCAGCTGTTGTAGCTAGAGGAATGGGATGTCCTTGTGTCTCTGGTGCTGGCGATATCATCATCAACTACAAAGATAAAACTTTAACAGCTGGTGGAGTAACCGTTAAAGAGGGAGAGTTCATCGCCTTAGATGGTTTTACCGGTGATGTTTATGCAACAAAACTAGAAGTTAAACCTTCAGAAATTGTTCAAGTTTTAGATGGAACAATGAAAGCTGAAGATTCATCTCTTTACACATACTATGAGAAATTCATGGGCTATGTTGATGAAATTAGAGAACTTAGAGTTAGAACAAACGCCGATACTCCAACAGACAGTGAGATGGCTGTTAAATTGGGTGCTGAAGGAATTGGATTGTGTAGAACTGAGCACATGTTCTTTGGAACAAAGAGAATCGTTAGCGTTAGAAAAATGATTCTTGCTGATAACAAAAGAGAGCGTGTTGATGCCCTTAACGAACTTCTTCCAATGCAAAGAGGCGACTTTGAGGAGATCTTTAAAGTTTTAGATGGTCTTCCTGTAACAGTTAGATTACTTGATCCCCCACTACACGAGTTCTTACCAAATGATCACACATCTCGTCATGAGATGGCACTTCAACTTGGTGTAAGTGTTGAAGAGATTGCTCAAAAAACTAGCCAATTGCACGAGTTCAACCCAATGTTAGGATTCAGAGGGTGTCGTGTTGCAATTATTTATCCTGAAATTTTACATATGCAAGTTAGGGCAATTATCGAAGCTGCCTTAAACGTAAAAGCTCAAGGTATCGACGTTAGACCTGAAATCATGATTCCACTAGTAGGCCACTACAAAGAGTATGAATTTACCCGCAAAGAGGCTGAAAAGGTGATTGCAGAAGTATTTGCTGAGAGAAATGATAAAGTTGATTATCTAATTGGTACAATGATTGAGGTTCCAAGAGCCGCTCTCACTGCCGATGAGATTGCCAAAACTGCCCAATTCTTCAGCTTCGGTACTAACGACTTAACTCAAATGGCTTGTGGGTTCTCCCGTGATGACTCAGCTAGCTTCTTAGGCCCATATGTTGAAGACACAGATAAACAATTCTATGCCTACGATCCCTTTGCGACAATCGACGTTGATGGAGTTGGAATTCTTGTTCAAACAGCCAAAGACCTTGGTAGAAAAGCAAACCCAGATATCCACTTAGGTATCTGTGGAGAGCACGGAGGAGATCCAAAATCTATCGAGTTCTGTCACCAAGTTGGCCTAGACTATGTCTCTTGTAGCCCATTTAGGGTTCCAGTAGCTCGTCTAGCAGCAGCTCAAGCTGTTTTAAACAACTAAAAATTATGAGGCCGGAGTTCTTCCGGCCTCTTTTTTAGCCAAAAGTGGGATTCGAACCCACGACCTACGCATTACGAGTGCGTTGCTCTTCCCCTGAGCCATTTTGGCATTTTTTTTAAAATAAACAATTTTATTTTACTTTGCAATAAAATTAATGGGGCTTGACCATAATTGAGTTTATATCTACCGTATAAGCTAATATTTTAGTGTAAATTTGGAGTCTGTTCTGGATAAAAAATATAGTCGTTACAAAATTGAAGCAGCAGTTACCGAAAAGAGGGTGATTGCTATAAAAGTGAAAGTTGACCGCTCGGTTAAGGTGGGAATGATGTGGGCTCCTGAAGTTGTCGACTTTTATAAAGAGGTCTATCCCGATATCATTGAAGAGGGTTTTTCCTTTAGCGAGTTAGAGTATATCTCTAATTTTGAGGAGTTATATGAGGGTTTTGGGGATTGAGAGCTCTTGTGATGAGTGTTCTGCTGCCATTGTAGAAAATGGCAATACTATTTTAAGCAACGTAGTTGCAACTCAAATTGAGTTACACCGCCCCTTTTTGGGGGTAGTTCCTGAAATTGCTTCTCGTATCCATGTTGAGTGGATAGGAGAAGTTGTCAATGAAGCTTTAAGTAAAGCAAATTTAACAGTTAACGATATCGACGCTGTAGCTGTAACTAATCGCCCTGGGTTGTTAGGCTCTTTATTAGTTGGAGTTAACTTTGCTAAAGCTTTTGCTGCTACCTTAGATATTCCAATAGTTGCTGTAGATCATATTAGAGCTCACTTAAATGCATCTCAAATAGAGCATCCTTTGCAATATCCTTACTTAGGGTTATTAGTCAGTGGAGGACACACAATTATCTGCATTGTCCACTCCTACGATGATATTGAAGTTTTAGGAACCACAATTGATGATGCAATTGGAGAAGCTTACGACAAAATAGCTAAACACTACAACTTTGGCTATCCTGGTGGGGTTGCTATCGATAAATTAGCCCAAAAAGGAGACTCTAAAGCCTTCTTGTTTCCTGGAACTAAATTAAAAGACCCATACAATGTCTCTTACTCTGGTCTTAAAAGTGCGGTTATAAACCAACTAGATCAATTTTGGGATGGAAAAAGTGAAAAGTCTCCAGAGAATATAAGTGCCTCTTTTCAAAGAGTTGCTGTAGGTATTTTAGTTAAAAGGGTTAAAAAAGCGATTAAAGAGGTTGGTATTAGGCGCCTAGGGGTTGGAGGGGGAGTTGCTGCAAACTCCCTACTAAGAGCTGAACTAAATAAATTAGAGAATGTCGAAGTAGCTTTTCCTTCAATGAGTTTGTGTGCCGATAATGGGGCAATGATTGCAGCAATCGCTTACCACTATCTTAATGACAATAAAGTTGATAATCTAGATTTTATAACGACTGCCCGTGTAGAGGGTTTTAAAAGGTCCAATCTGAAGTAAAGGAGTTGATATGGAGAACTTTAATCTTGATGATGCAATTAGGAAGGTGCACGATTTTCCACGAGCAGGGATTTTGTTTTACGATATTACCTCAATTTTATCTAACCCCCCAGCATTTAAGTATTGCGTTGATGCAATGGAGCAAACTTACAAAGATCGAGAAATTGATGCAATTGCTTGTGTTGAGGCAAGAGGTTTCGTCTTTGCCGCTCCATTAGCTTACAATATGGGATTGCCCCTAATTTTAGTTAGAAAAAGGGGAAAGCTTCCTGGCAAAGTTAGAGAGCGCAAATACAACTTAGAGTATGGGCAAGACTTTGTTACAATCCAAGAAACCGACATCCAACCAGGTTCAAAAATCTTATTAGTTGATGATCTAATTGCCACTGGTGGCACAATTAAAGCTGCTGCTGAGTTAATTGAAGAGATGGGTGGATCTGTTGCCTCTATTTTTGGGGTAATTGGACTGCCATTTTTAGATTACGAAGATATTTTAAAACCTTATGAGATTAAAACTTTAATCAACTACGACGGTGAGTAGAAAATTTAAATATTTTTTAAAATAATTACCTCTAGCTTGTTTAAAAAGAGAAATGATACGACTTTAGTAGATAATGAAAAGAATTAAAATTATGTTTTTATGCACAGGGAACTCTTGTCGTAGTCAAATGGCAGAAGGCTTTGGTAAATACTTTGGTAAAAGTTATGTCGAGATTCACAGTTCAGGCATTGAAGCACACGGTATAAATAAAACAGCAATAAAAGTAATGGGTGAAATTGGGATTGATATTTCAAAAAATAGCTCAAATGAGATTGATGAAAACTTATTGAAAGAAATGGATTATGTAATCACCCTTTGTGCTGATGCAGAAAATAGATGCCCTCAAGTTCCACATAAAGTGGTCAAATTGCACTGGCCATTTGATGATCCTGCTAAACTTAAGGGGGATGAAGATCAAATAATTGAAAATTTTAGGCTAATTAGAGATTTAATTGGGAACCGAATCAAACTATTTTTCAACGAACTGCAAATTGGAGTTAATATTTAACTAACTTCGTAATTTTATAATACACCACTAGTGTCGATTGGTAACAAAAAACACACTGAAGATGAAGAAAATTGAAATATAGTTAAAGCTTTAGGGCGCTTGACATAAAGGGCCCTATAAAGTAAATTCAAGTTCGAGTTTGATGTGTACATCAAAAGATGGTCCCTTCGTCTATCGGTTAGGACGGGAGATTCTCAGTCTTCAAAGAGGGGTTCGATTCCCCTAGGGACTATAGATACCAGCCTTAAAAGGCTGGTATTTTAGTGTTTAACTAAACGCAAGGAAATATCTATGATAACAGCAGCAAATATAACATTAGCATACGGAACACAAACACTTTTTAAAGATGTGAGTCTTAAATTTACCAGTGGCAACTGCTACGGAGTAATTGGGGCAAACGGAGCTGGAAAGTCGACGTTTCTTAAAATCTTAAGTGGAGAGATTGAACCTGATAAAGGTGAAGTCATTGTTGGGCACAACCAAAGAGTTGCAGTCTTACAACAAGATCACTTTGCTTTTAACGACTACACAGTTTTAGATACAGTCATTATGGGTTATAAGAGGTTGTATGAAGTTAAAAGTGAAAGAGATGCCATTTATGATAAAGAGGACTTTAGCCAAGAAGATGGTTTAAAAGCTGCTGAGTTAGAGGGGGAGTTTGCCGATTTAGGGGGCTGGGAAGCTGAAAGTGAAGTTGGAATGCTTTTAGATGGACTAGGAATAGGGGAGAACTTTTTAGATAAAAAGATGGAGAGCATTGAAGATAATCTAAAAGTTCGTGTTCTTTTAGCCCAAGCACTTTTTGGAAACCCTGATATCCTTTTATTGGACGAGCCCACTAACCACCTTGATTTAGAGTCTATTCACTGGTTAGAAAACTTTTTAGGGGAGTTTAACAACACAGTTATTGTTGTCTCTCACGACCGTCACTTTCTAAACAGCGTTTGTACCCACATCGTAGATGTAGATTTTCAGAAAATTCAACTCTATGTAGGAAACTACGACTTTTGGTATTTATCGAGTCAACTTGCTGCAAAGCAACAAAAGGATGAGAAAAGAAGAAGAGAGGATAAGATTGCTGAACTTAAAGAGTTTATTCAACGCTTTAGCAGCAACCTCTCAAAAGCTCGCCAAGCTACCAGTAGAAAGAAGTTAATTGATAAATTAACTATTGATGATATCAAACCCTCATCACGCCGTTTTCCATACGTTGCTTTTAAAAGCGAAAGAGATATTGGGCGTAACGTATTAAAAATTGATAATCTAAGTAAAAAAGGGGAGGATGAGTCTCACTCTTTAAATAAACTTAGTTTAACCATTAACCCCAAAGACAAAGTTGCATTTGTGGGACCCAATCACAACTTAAAAACCCTATTTTTTGAAATAATCAGTGGCAATATGAAAAGTGATGGGGGAACGTATGAGTGGGGAGTGACCACCTCAACTAGCTATTTCCCTAAAGAGAACGACTATTTGTTTGATGGAGATATGAGTATCATCGATTGGTTAGCCCAATACTCTGAAGAGAAAGATGAAACATTTTTACGCTCCTTTTTAGGAAGGATGCTCTTTTCAGGAGATGAGGCACTAAAAAATATTCAAGTGCTAAGTGGAGGGGAAAAAGTAAGATGTCACCTCTCACGAATGATGTTGGAACAACGCAACGTATTAATTTTTGATGAACCCACAAGCCACTTAGATCTAGAGGCTATTACAGCATTAAACAATGCTTTAATCGATTTTACAGGTGTTATATTGTTTAACAGCCATGACCACCAATTTGTCACCTCAATTGCAAATAGGATTATTGAATTTGCCCCTAATGGAAAAGTAATTGATAGAATGATGAGTTTAGAAGAGTATTTGAACAACGAGGATGTCAAAAAACTTAGATATGAGTATTATAAAGGTGAGAGTCGAATAATGATTTAAGGAGTACGCTTATGTTACTTGTTGTCGATATTGGTAATACAAACGTAGTTATGGCCCTTTACAATGAGAAAATGTGGGCTGCTAGTTGGCGCATTCATAGTGACCAGATGAAAACAAGTGATGAGTACCTTGTAATCATTGAGAGGATGTTAACTCAAAAAGGGTTTAAGCCAAAAGATATCTTAAAAGGGATTATTAGCTCAGTAGTTCCAAACCTTACCCGCTCATTTCAAAAAGTAGTTTATGAACTTAGTGGAGTAAAACCAATCACAGTGACTCACGACAGTGGGGTAGGTATAAATAGAGAGACTGTACCAAGTGAATTGGGAAACGACCTATTGGCTAACGCTGTAGCAGCTAGGGCAATCTATCCAGATGAGAATGTTGTTGTGTTGGATTTTGGAACTGCCCTTACCTTAACAGCAGTGAGTAACAAAGGGGATATCTTAGGAGTCTCAATTGTTCCAGGATTAGTGACAGCAGTAAACTCGCTCTTTTTAAACACAGCTCAAATACCTCAAGTACAATTAAGAGTTCCCGATAAAGTTTTAGGTAGAACAAGTGAACAATCTATTCAAAGTGGAATTATGTTTGGTTATGCTGGTTTGGTTAAAGAGTTAATTGATAAGACAGAAAAAGAGATCTCAAGTAGTGTGAAGGTTATAGCAACTGGGGGCCTTTCACACACTATGGCCCCCCTAATTGGTAGAATTGATCGTATTGAACCTTTACACACCTTAGAGGGTTTAAAGATCATAGCAGAGGCTAATTAGATCACAAATCTCCCTTTCTCCATTATTTTAACTTTATCACCACTAAAAGTGGTTGCCACAATGTCTAAATCGTCTGAACCAATCATAAAGTCGGTGTGAACTAAAGAGCGGTTACACCCCACCTCCATAAGTTGCTGGTCGCTACTTAGCAAATGGGCATTTGATAAACAAGAGGGGTAACCCGATCCAAGAGCAATATGACAAGAGGCATTCTCATCGTATAAGATTGAACTAAAGAATCTTGTTTGATTTGCTGATAGCTGAATCTTGATCAACTAAGGCAACTTCACCCAAATAGCGAGCTTGCTCATCAATTTCTAAAAACCTTTTAATAATCTCATCCCCAATTTCAGCTTTGGCATCGATAACCTTCCCATCTTTAAAGGTGAGTTTAAGGTTTTCAACATTGGAATCTAAAACAGAGACGGGGCGAGTGGTAGTTACATACCCATCAACTTTTAATCTGTGAGGGGTGGTGAAAACCTCTTCAGTGGGGATGTTTGGCATAAAAGCTCTTCCATCTTTTAAGATAGCTCCCCCCCCTTCCCAAATGCTTGTCTCAATAAGACCAATTGTTAAATCAGTTTTACTGCTAGTAAAATGGAGGCTCTCAATCTTTAAATTATTTAAGATAGATCCCCTTTGTTTTAACATTTGGTTATGTTTTTCCCAACTTTCAATAACATCTTTTTGATCAAGCTTTAATATTGGTTTTAAAACATCCCAAAGCTCGTTAACTGTCCCATCTTCACCCAACACATCTTTAGCCCACTTCTCACCAGGGGCACAAATGACACACCAAGAGCTCTCATTGCGCATCCTGTTAAGGGCATACTCTTTAGAGTTCTCTCTTAAAGCTGAGCTGTAAGAGGTGAGTTTGTCAGCATCAACACCCTCTAAGAAGTGTCTATTTTCAGTGTTGTCGATTCTGATGTAAGCCCAATCTTTAACCATCATCTCATAATCAATATTTTTTTGATAAGAGGGGATCTCTTTTAATTGCTGAGCTGTTTGGTTAGCGATTCTTTTGTTTAAAAGCTTTAAATCATCAAGTTCAATTTTAACTAACGAGGCTCCTTGATCATATGCAACTTCACCCAAAAGCTGAGCAAAAGGATAACTTTCATAAGGTGTTTTAATAAACAGAGGTTGCCCCTCTTTTAGTGCAACTCCAACTTTAATAACCAACTTTGCATACTCTTTTTCCATTGTGTTCATATTTACTCCTAAAATTTCTGAATGTAGAAATTATGCTATTATTTGACCTTTTTCCATTATTTTAATTTCATTTCCATCTTCGTAGCACCCAATTACATCTAAAGAGCCTTCTAAGGGGACTCTGATGCGCACCAAGGAGATATTACACCCAGTTAGCTCTTGTAACTGATCTCTCATCATCGTAGGTCTCTAAAGCCTCTATATGAGATGAGTCTCCCATCCCAAAGACAATTGAGTTTCTTTTAGCCTCATCAAAACCTAAGTAGGAGCTCTTAATTGTCTCTAAAGGCTCTTCAACTAAAGAGAGTTCAGATAAATGGGAAGATCCTGCATCGCAACTAACAACTTTAGCTAAAACCTCTTTTCCCTTTAGAGCATCGACAGCCACTACCTCTCCATCGAACACTTCTGATTGTAGCACCACTGACAACTTGGTTTAATAATTTAAAATCATCATTGATTTTAAACTCACCAACAGTAGAGTCTCTGATCTAACAAAATTGAGTAGCGGTTTAAATTTAAGTAGGGGATATAAGTTCTACCGTTAGCTAAAGTACTAAGACCACTTTGCCATCTAGAAAAGTCCAACTTTTTACACCTTAAGTTTATGTTATCTCCAACGATTTTATAGTGATCACAATCTAATCTATTTAAAGAGCTTAATCTCATTTGACTTAGCTGTAGTTTCTCATTCCAATGATCTAACCAATTATCATTATCTAGTTCTAATAAGCTGGCAAACTCACCCCAAACTTTATCAACTAACTTCTCATCGTTATAAAGTTCTTTAGCCCAACTAAAGTTGGGCAAGGGAATCACAGCCCAAGGGGCAATAGGACGATTTAATTGAGGAGGAGCTAGAGTGTTGTAGTGTTGTAGTAGTGGAGCAGAGTTAAGTATTTGATCCACTGTTAAATTATCATCATCAATTTTAGTTTTAAAATCGTCAATTCTTAAAAGAATTTGAACAGTGGCGTAGTGCTAATTTCACTATTTTCTAGTGGTTTTAAAGGGATAACCTCCCCAACCTTACCCTTATCTACGATGACAACTTGGGAGGCCATTTGAGTTATTTCAGCACACTTTTGTCCCAACTTTGTAGCAAATTCTAAATTTTCACTGCTACTATTTATTGTTAAGCTATCCCCTTTTTCCACCTGTAAAACTACATAGAGGATAAACTCCATATACCTATTTGAAATTTCCATTTTGGTAATGTACCACTTTTGCTTGATGAAATCTACTTGACCAATTTGCTACTTTTCGCTAAGGTTTTGTCTGATACATCTTCTGCGCCTGTGGTATAGTGGTATTACCTCAGCCTTCCAAGCTGAAGAGGCGGGTTCGATTCCCGTCGGGCGCTTACTACCTGGCTCTGCCAGGTTTTTTATTGTCTAAAACTTAGCGAAGGATAAAGAGGTGATAATATGGGAATTCGTGGAGAAGTATTTTCAACTAAACTGCAAACC
This sequence comes from Sphaerochaetaceae bacterium, assembly GCA_050950065.1. Taxonomy (GTDB): domain Bacteria; phylum Spirochaetota; class Spirochaetia; order Sphaerochaetales; family Sphaerochaetaceae; genus JBAYOE01. Next base: position 225,313 of record JBMNGX010000002.1, read on the forward strand.
AAAGAGCGAACCTACTTTTTCAATGTGAAAGAGAATGTGTATGGGGATACTTTTTTAAATATTGTTGAGAGCAAAGGAAGTGAAGATGGGGGAACTGAAAAGTTTATCCGCCAATCAATTCTTATTTACCAAGAAGATTTAGCTGAATTTGTTCGTGAATTTCAAAAGAGTCTCGATTTTATAAAGTTGAATCAAAAACGTTAATTGAAAGAGAGCCGTTGTATTGGGGAGGGGCCATAAGTAACACATGCATAGCGGTGCTCTTTAGTCCCATACCCTTTGTGTTTAGCATACCCATAATTTGGAAACTTCTTATCTAAGGTGATCATCAACCGATCCCGGGCACACTTTGCCAATATTGAGGCAGCCATTATTTCATAAATCTGACTATCCCCTTTAATCACTGATTTCACCTTAGCAATTGAGATAGGGCTCTTTGTTTCCATCAACTAAGGCTAAATCAACTTTACCAAATTTAGATTCTAAATTGGTGTAAGCTTTTTGCATTGCAACCATAGTTGCCTCTAAAATATTAATTTTATCTATAGTGCGATGATTTACCCAACCTAGTGCCCATCCTATAGATTTCTCTTTAATAATTGCTTCAATTGTGAAACCTCTTTTTTCTCAGTTAATTTTTTTGAGTCGTTTAAAATTTCAAAAGGGAAGCTCTCATCTAAAATTACTGCAGCAGCACAAACTGGTCCCGCTATAGGGCCTCTACCAGCTTCGTCAATTCCACACTTTATTTCCATAAAATACACTCTATTTACCTTAAGGTGGTTTGTCAATTTAGTTTGAGTGTGATATACTTGCTTTCAAGAATTAAAAAACAAGTATTGGAGTAGCTATTGTTTCTTAAAAGTCTTGAGCTGTATGGATTTAAGTCGTTCGCCGATCGCACTCGTTTAGAGTTTGCCGATGGGACAACTAGCTTATTAGGACCCAATGGTTGTGGCAAGAGTAACATCGTAGATGCCATCAAATGGGTCTTGGGAGAGCAGTCGACAAAAACCTTAAGGGCTCAGAAGATGGAGGATATCATCTTCAATGGGACTGAAAAGCGTAAAGCTATGAATTACGCTGAAGTTGCTTTGGTAATTTCCAATGAGAAGGGAGTACTGCCCACATCTCATAGTGAAGTGGAAATTAAAAGGCGCCTTTTCCGCTCTGGAGAGAGTGAATTTTTTATCAATAGAGAATTAGCTAGACTTCGTGACATTCGCGAACTTTTTTTTGATACAGGGGTGGGTAAGAGTGCCTACTCAATTTTAGAGCAAGGTAAAATAGATCAAATTCTTAGTCACAAACCTGAAGATCGACGCTACATCTTTGAAGAAGCTGCAGGAATCACCCGCTACAAACTTAAAAGCTTAGAAGCTAGCCGTAAATTAGAGCGAACTGAAGAGAATATTGAACAAGTTGAAACTCTCTTAGCTGAAATTAAAAGACAGTACGAATCACGTAAAACTCAAGTAAACAGATTAGAACGGTATAAAAAGCTAGAAGAGCAGCTCTCTGTTATTGAAGTTGATGTCCAACTAGCTACTGTTAAATCATTAAATCTTTTAATCAAGCAAAAAGAGCAACAACTTGATAATGCAAAAGAGGAGCTTCAAAACAACAAAGAGGCAATTAGTGATTTAAATTCACAACTTGAGAATCAACAATCTACTTTAAGTGAACAAGTTGAACAAAGAATCAATTACCAAAACAGAATTGAGACACTCAAAGAACAAATCATTGGTAAAGAGGAACAAGTTGAACTTCTCTTTAGAGCGTTATCACGAACTTTTAGAACAAAAAGCAGATTCTGAAAGTAGGCGAGTGCAACTTAGTGGCCGTTTAGACCAACAATCTAAAGAACTCGATGAGAAAAAAGAGTCTTACATAGAGTTAAATAGAACTATTGAGATTGTTAAAGGGGGAATTGAGAAGTGGGAAAACCTCATTGAACAAACCCTCAATAAACTTAGTGAATACGATAAAACTATTAGTGAAAGTGAAAAAGAGATTGAACAACAAGAGAACTTACAACAACAACTTGCCACAGATTTACAAAAAATTGCCGATAAATTGGCCAATGAGTTGGATAGCTCATTAAAAGAGAGTGGCTATTCAACTACTAAGCGCCAAGAAGCTGAAGCTAAAGTATTAGAGGCTATAAACAATTTAAAAGTAGATTCTAAAGATTTAAATAAACAGTTAAACAAAATAGAAGAGTTATTTACCCAATACACTAAAATCTTCCCCTCATTTTTAGATCAATTCATTGCACCTGAAGGGATAATTAGCCAAAAACATGCAATAGATCAGCAACTTGTAATTAATCGCAATAAGATTGTCAGTTTAAGAAGTTTAATTGGTAAAACTAGAGAGTTAGTTGCTAAAGCCAATGGGGAGTTGGAAGAGTATAGAGAGAACTTAACTCAAAGTAAAATTGATTTAGGCGATCAAGTAGCAAAAGTAGATTTAGCTAAGATTTTAATAGAGAATTTAACTGAACAAACTGAAGATTTAAGAAATCAGTTAGCTGAGGTAAAGTTTCTATTTAACCAAACAGAAGAGCGAATAGGGACAATCTTAGAACAAATAAATCTCTTAAGGGATGAAAAAGATAATTTAATTGCATCTCAAGCTGATTATAGTGAACGTCTTGATTCTTTAGTTGTTAAAATTAGTGACGATCATCAAATGCTTCAAACAAAGAGAGAGAGTGTAAATGCTCTTTATGAAAAACAAAATCAACTTCGTTCCAATGTTGATAAACTCACTTTCCACTTAGAATCTTTAGCAGAGCAAATTAAAAGTATTTATCACAACTACTTTGAAAACTACGGAAAGAGCTTAAAAGAGTACGATGATCGTTTAAATGAAGAGTTAGAGGATGTTCCTCAACTACGTGAAGAGTTAAGTCAAATTAAAAAGCAAATTCAATCTTTAGGTTACATCAACCACATGGCTCAAGAGGAATTTAGAGAGATTAAAGAGCGGCACGACTTTTTAGTTCAACAGATGAGCGATCTTGAAAAAGCCAAAGATGATTTAACTGAAGTTATTGATGAGATTAGAAAGCGTTCAGAAGAGTTGTTTATCGACTCGTTTGTTAAAATTAGAGAGGCGTTTCAAGATATCTTCCACCGCATGTTTGGTGGTGGTAGAGCCGATTTACGCCTTTTAGATAATGATAATATTTTAGAAAGTGGAATCGATATTTTAGCTCAACCCCCTGGAAAAAAGCTTGATCGCTTAGCCCCTTTATCGGGAGGGGAGAAATCGTTAACGGCAGTAGCGCTGCTGTTTGCCACTTATAAAGTAAAACCCTCTCCGTTTTGTGTCTTAGATGAAATTGATGCCTCACTAGATGATCGTAACATCGGTTATTTCTTATCGGTGTTAGAGGAGTTTAGTGAAAGTAGTCAATTTATCATCATCACTCACAACAAACACACAGTTATGGGTTCACAAACTTTATTGGGTGTTACAATGCAAGAAAAAGGGGTCTCAAAAGCGATTAGCTACCGCATGGGTTACGATTCTGATAAGCAAGTAATCTATGAAGATCCCATTGACATTAGCTTAACTAATACAGTATAAAACGATACTGTAATGGACAATTTAGTGGATATACAATGTTTGATTCAATAAGTGAAAAATTTTCAAATATATTTAGAAGTTTTGGCTCTAAAGGTAAAATTACCCAAAAAAATATTGAAGAGGCTGTAGAGGAGATTAAAATTGCTCTTCTAGAAGCTGACGTAAACTTACGGGTAGTTCGTAGGTTTATAAATAGGACCATTGAAGAGGCTACTGGGGAATCTGTTTTAAAGTCTGTCGATCCAGGGCAACAATTTATTAAAATTGTGTACGATCGAATGGTTCAACTTTTAGGTGATGTTGGACAACAAGAGCTCAAGTTAAAAGGGCCAGATACCCCCTCAGTTATTTTGATGATGGGTCTTCAAGGTTCAGGAAAAACTACTACAGCTGCTAAATTAGCCTTAAGATTGAAAAAAGAGGGGAGGCGTCCTTTATTGGTTGCTGCCGATTTGGTACGCCCTGCTGCAATTTTACAATTAGAAATCTTAGCTGAACAAATAGGAGTTCCCTCCTACAGTGAAAAAAGTGATAACCCAATAAAGGTAGCTAAAAATGCTTTAGCTTTGGCTAAAAAAGAGCAATACAACACCGTCATTGTTGATACTAGTGGAAGACTTCACTTGGATGAGACAATGATGAAAGAGATAAAAGCAATCCACGATGCAATAAATCCCGATGAGAAATTATTTGTTGCTGATGCAATGACTGGGCAAAATGGGGTGAACATTGCCAAAGAGTTTGAAGAAAAAGTTGGCATAAGTGGAGTTATTTTATCTAAATTTGACTCAGATACCCGTGGAGGGGCAGCTTTATCGTTATCTTCAATTGTTGGAAAGCCCATCAAATTCATTGGTGTTGGGGAAAAGGTTGAAGATTTAGAACCATTTTATCCAGAGAGAATCGCTTCTCGTATTTTAGGAATGGGAGATGTAGTCTCATTAGTTGAAAAAGCTCAAGAAGTTTGGGATGAGAAAGAGAGTGAGCGTGTTCAAAAAAAGATGAAGGAGAACACTTTTGATTTACACGACTACTTGGATCAACTAGAAAATATGAATAAAATGGGCTCAGTTGATAAGCTTATCGACATGATACCAGGAGCCAAAGGGCAAATTAGTGAAGATGATATCGACACTAAAGAACTAGTTAGAGAAAAAGCTATTATACAATCAATGACCTATGCGGAAAGGTCTAATTATCGTATACTAGGTCCAACTCGCAGAAGAAGGGTTGCTAAAGGAAGTGGAACTTCAGTTAGCGAAGTTAATCGTATGATTAAAAAATTTGAGAAAATGCGACTAATGATGAGAAAGTTCGCAAAAAATAAAAAATATCAAGCTTCAATGTTGAAACACATGGGCATGTAGTGGCGTTGAGCAGGAGGAAGTTGTGAGTACTACTATAAGGTTAAAGAGATTCGGATCAAAGAAGAGACCCTATTACAGATTGGTCGTTGTCGATTCACAAGCAGCTAGAGATAGCCGTTCAATCGAAGAGGTTGGTTTTTACCACCCAATTGAGGCCGATGATAAACAGGTAGCCCTAAAAGAGGAGAGAATCAAAGATTGGTTAGCAAAAGGGGCACAACCTTCAGCAACTGTTAAGAAAATTCTCAACAAACACAACATCACAATCGAAAGAGAAGTAACAAAATAGTGGAGGAGTGTTGTGGAAAAGGAACTTGTAGAATACATTGCTAAATCTTTAGTTGATCAACCAGATGAGGTAAATGTCAATGTAATTGAGGGGGAACAATCTACCATTTTGGAGTTGAAAGTTGCCTCTAATGATGTTGGCAAAGTGATTGGGAAACAGGGTCGTATTGCAAATGCTGTTAGAGTTATTCTAAGTGCTTCAGCAGCTAAAAGTGGAAAACACGTACAGCTCGAAATTCTCGACTAATTTATAATGTTAGCAACTGCTATATTAAAAGGTCCCTACTCAGTTTATGGCTTTATTAAATTTGAAAGCTATTCACAAGAAGTGGACCATTTAAAAAATCTTAATTTAGTAGATCTCAAAAAGGGGGACAAGAGTGTCCAATTAACTATTGAGACTATTAAAAAAGTTGGCAAACACAACTTAATTAAGTTTTTAGAGCTTTCTACTCCCGAAGAGGCTAAAAAATACAACGGCTGGGAGATTTGGATCTCGCGTGATAAAGCTGCCCCTTTACAAAAGGGGGAGTTTTACATTACAGACCTTCTTAACTTAAATTTAACTTACCAAAACAAAGTAGTAGCTAAGATTGTCAGCTTTGTAGATGGTCCTCAAGCTGTGTTGTTAGAAGTAGAAAGTGTTGAAGAGGGTAAAAAGCATTTAATTCCCTTTATGGATCACTATATTGGGCAAGTTGATTTAAAAAATAAAACAGTAGAACTTCTAATGGAAGATTTAATCAAATGAACTTTGAGATTCTAACGCTCTTTCCAGAAATAGTTGAACCCTTTTTTAAAAACTCAATTATGGCTAAAAGTGTAGAATCACAAAAAGTTTGCTATTCACTAATAAACTTTAGAGATTATGCAACCGATGTTCATAGAAGTGTCGATGACTCTCCTTATGGTGGGGGAGCTGGGATGGTTATAAAACCAGAGCCTCTAGGATCTGCTTTAGATGCTATCGATGCTAAAAATAAAAGGGTTATTTACCCAACACCTAGTGGCAAACCTTTTAATCAACAATACGCTTACCAACTTGCTAAAGAGGAAAATTTAGTTATTATTTGTGGTCGATATGAGGGTATTGACCAAAGAATAATTGACCTGTATGTTGATGACGAGATTTGTATTGGGGATTATGTGATAAGCAGTGGTGAAATTGCCTCGTTAGTTATCGTAGATGCAGTTTACCGCCTTTTAGAAGGGGTGATTACCTCTGAATCTCTTCTAGAAGAGAGCTTTTCCAACAATTTATTGGAATATCCTCAATATACTAGGGGTGAAACCTATTGTGGAATATCTGTTCCTGATGTATTATTGTCGGGTCATCATGCCAACATAGAAAAATGGCGCCACGAAAAGAGGTTAGAAAAGACCTTTTTAAATAGGGAAGAGCTTTTAGATTACTCCTTACTTAGTGAGGATGACAAGAAATTTTTAGAGAAACTGAAACGCAAATTGCGAAGGGGATAATAGAGATGGATTTAATGAGAGCAATTGAGGCTGACCAAATTAAAGAAGGAGCCGAAAACTTTAAAGTTGGAGATACAGTAAAGGTCCACTTCACCATTAGAGAGGGTGATAAAGAGCGTATTCAAATTTATGAAGGTTTAGTAATTGCCTTTAAAAACAGTGGTGTTCGCAAAACCTTTACAGTTAGAAAGAACTCTTACGGAGTAGGGGTTGAGAGAATTTTCCCTCTCCACTCACCAAAAATTGAAAAAGTTGAAGTTACCCGCCGTGGTCGCGTTAGAAGAGCTAAACTCTACTACATCCGAGGCAAAGTTGGTAAAGCAGCTAAAGTTCCAGAGCTTGTTGGACGTAAGAAATAGTTCGACCCATAGCAACAACAAGGGCGGTTTTTTAAACCGTCCTTTTTCTTGCATGGAGATTGCCAATGGGGTAAACTCTACATCTTAAGGGGATTTATGAAACAGAACGTTAAAAAGAAGAGATACAAAGGAAAAAGAAAAGAGACTAAGCAACAATCAACTATAGTTGAGCCTCGACCCAATTGCCACCTTTGTAACAAAGTGATTGACTCCATTGCTCAAGCAATTAGTGAACCTGATGGCTCTTTTAGTCACTTCGATTGCGTCTTAGATAAGATTAAAGAGGATAATCTTACAACTGATAAACAAAAAATTACCTATATAGGTAGAGGAATTTTTGCTGTTGTTGAACTAGATAGTGAGAATAAATACTCAATAGTAAAAGAGATTCCCTACGAGTCGCCTGAAACTTTTCAGAATATGAAAAAGTTTGTAGAGGGACAAAAAGATGTTAAATGATACAAAAAAAAGGATTAAGGCTATGTTGCCTGGAACCTTTGATCCACCCACTAATGGGCACGTTAACTTAATTAAAAGATCTAGCAAACTCTTTTCAACACTAGATGTTGTCATTGCTGATAACATCAACAAAAAGGTCCTCTTTAGTGCTGAAGAGCGCAAAGAGATGTTAGAAGAGATGTTAAAACCTTTTGATAACGTGCGAGTTGTTATTTTTAGCGGTCTAGTTGTTGATTATGCTAAAAAAGAGGGGATAAACGTATTGGTGCGTGGAGTTAGGGCATTGGTAGATTTTGGGTATGAATTTGAATTAGCTATGACCAACAAACAGCTTTACAGCGATTTAGAGGTCTTATTTATGCCAACTGACCCAAATTACTTTGTTCTTAGATCTTCTGCTATCAAAGAGATGGCAGCCTTTGGGGCCGATGTTTCATCGATGGTTCCCCCAATAGTCGCCCAGAAGCTTGCAACCAGAATAAAGAAGATTGTTGACATAAAACACTGATTTCGTTATTCTCAGCAAAGTACTAATGAAAATAAGAGGATTAAAAAATGGCTGTACCTAAATATAAGACTTCTAAAGCACGCACTTCGAGCAGAAAATCTGCCAACATGCGCTTAAGTGCACCAACACTTACCGAGTGTCAAACCTGTGGTAATATGGTGTTACCTCACCGCGTTTGTCCAAAGTGTGGTCACTATCGTGGTAAACAAATTATTAACTTAGAGAATATGGCTTAAGAAGAGTTAAGTGGAGGTTAGAAATGGATAATAAACAAGTTTTTGAAAAGGTAAAAAGTTTAATCGCTGAGAAATTAGAGGTTGCTGAAGATAAAATTACTCTAGAGGCTTCTTTCAGAAAAGATCTAGGAGCTGATAGTCTAGATACATACGAATTAGTTTATGCTATTGAAGAGGAGTTGGGGATCTCAATTCCAGATGAGAAAGCAAACGAATTTGAAACAGTAAAAGATGCTGTCGACTTTTTGAATGAAGTTTTATAGTAGTATTTAAGTTTTAGATGAGTCGATTTTCTAAAAATTATCAATACGGAAAAGCTCCTGAAGTCTCTTTAGAGAGAAAGAAGGAGCTTTCGCTATTTTGCAAACTCGCTAATATTAAGTTCAAAGATCTTGAACTGTTAAACTTAGCATTTTGCCACCGCTCTTTTACCAACGAGAGCAATGAAGATATTGATAACAACGAACGGCTGGAGTTTTTAGGCGACAGTGTGTTGGGTCTAAGTATCTCAAGTTGGCTCTTTACCCACCTTCCAAATTTAGATGAGGGGGACTTTTCACGCATTAAATCTTTTGTAGTTAGTGAGGACTCTTTAGCAGTAGTAGCTAAAACTTTACGGGTAGATAACTTCATCTTAATTGGAAAAGGGGAAGAATTCTCTGGTGGAAGAAACAAAAAAGCCCTTTTAGCCGACTGTATGGAGGCTATCTTTGGTGCCTACTATTTAGATGCTGGCTTTGTAGCTGCAAGTTCTTTAATAGAGCGCCTTTTAGAAGGGGAGATAAACAGGGTTCTCACCAACAAACACAAAAAAGATTATAAAACTCTTTTACAAGAGTACGTTCAAAAAAGGTATAAGAATTATCCTAAGTATGAAGTTGTTAAAAAGACAGGACCTGAACACGACAACACCTTCTGGGTTCAAGTTAGTGTTAACAGAAGAACATTTGGACCTGCTAAAGGAAACAACAAAAAAGAGGGGGAGCAAGCAGCTGCCCAAATTGCTTACGAAAGCTTAGTTGAAAATTGAGTTGGCAACAAACTTTGGTTGTAGTAATTAATAGCTATTGTTTTTAAGCTCTCATAGGTGTTTTGAGATGGATCATCTAAAACAGCCTCTAAAAGATAATTTAAAATAAGTCCCATCTTAGGGCCTCGTGGAATCCCCAACTTTGCTAGTTGCTCCCCATTGATACTTAAATCTTTTAAACTAAGGGCATTAGATTTTTCCAATACATTTTCAATTCTCTTTTTAAATTCAACTAAATCACTAAAGTTTGTTGATCCATTAATTGCAAATCGATCAGCTCTTCTTAAGATAAACAGATCATCAATATTTTTAAGACCAACTCTGTTAATGAATCTTCTAACAGCACCATCTGTCCAACTACTTTCGTAATTAAACATATGATTGTTAACTAAGTTTAAAACTGTACTTATCTCTTCATTAGAAAACTTTAACCGTCCTAGGATATTTTTTGCTATCTTAGTTGACTCTTTATCGTGATTGTAAAAAGTAACTTCACCTTCTGGGCCAATATTTTTAGTAGTTATTTTTCCTAAATCGTGTAGTAGTGCTGCTAGGCGCACTAAAGGGTAGGTTTTATCTACAGCATCACACGCAACTAATGAGTGTTCAAATAAATTTAGTAGATGATACCCTTTTTGTTCAAAATCAACTGTTGCGTTTAATTCTGGTAAAATAACGTCTAATGCGTTACAACTTTTTAAAGCTAAAAAACCAACTGAGGGGCGATCTGTTTTAATTATTCTAACAATCTCATCTCTTATTCGTTCATTTGAGACATTTTTTAAGTTCTTTACATGGTGGGCCATTGCTAATAAAGATTGATCTTCAATTGTAAAGTTTAATTGAGAGGCAAAACGACACCCCCTCATTATCCTTAGAGCATCCTCTTCAAACCTTTTTTCTCGCTCTCCTATAGCTTTAATTACTTTGTTCTTTAAATCTCCTAACCCCCCATGATAATCGATGATTTCACCATTTGAAGGATCTACTGCTAAAGCGTTTATGGTAAAGTCTCTTCTACTTAAATCCTCTTTTAAGGAGGAGATAAATTTTACATCTTTAGGGCGACGGTGATCCAAATAGGTGCCATCACTACGAAAGGTAGTAACTTCGTAGTGTACCTTTTTATAAACAACAGTGACCGTTCCATGTTTAATTCCAGTAGGAATAACTGTTCGAAAAAGCTTTTTAACATCCTTTGGAAGTGCATCGGTAGCAAAATCGTAATCTCCGTTGTCATGAGATAATAGATAATCTCTAACAGCACCCCCAACTATGTAGATAGAGAACCCATTTTCTTTAAATATTGAGGTGAATTCTTTTATCTGTTTAGTTAGTGGAAACTTTTTCATAAAGCTATGCTATCGGTGGGAGCACTTGGTTGTCAACATAGATTGAAAATGATGGCTAAAATCACTATGATAAACACTATTGCATTAGATTAGGAGTTGAGGTGATGTTTAAGCCGGTTGATCCAAAAACAGATTTCCCAAAAATGGAAGAAAAAATTCAAAAATATTGGGAAGATAACGATATTTACCGTAAATCAGTAGATAATAGAAGTGCCGATAATGAGTATGTCTTTTATGATGGCCCTCCATTTGCTACAGGTTTACCCCACTTTGGACACTTAGTTCCAGGAACAATTAAAGACCTCTATCCCCGCTACCAAACAATGAAGGGAAAGCGTGTTAATCGCCGTTTTGGTTGGGATTGTCACGGCCTTCCAGTTGAGTATGAGATTGAGAAGACTTTGGGCATTAGTGGCCATAAAGCAATTACTGAGTATGGAGTGGCAAAGTTTAACGAAAAATGTCGTTCGATAGTTTTACGCTACACCAGCGAATGGGAAGCTACCATCAACCGAATGGGTAGGTGGGTAGACTTTGAAAATGGGTATCGAACAATGGATACCTCCTACATGGAATCTATTTGGTGGGTATTTAAACAACTTTATGAAAAAGGTCTTATTTACGAAGGATACAGTATCCTCCCTTACTCTCCCGCTTTAGCAACCCCTTTAAGTAACTTTGAAGTTAACTTAGGTGGTTATAAAGATGTTGTCGATCAAGCTTTAACAGTTCGCTTTAAAATAGAAGATCAAAAAGATACCTACTTTTTAGCTTGGACAACAACTCCATGGACCCTCCCAAGTAACTTAGCTTTAGCTTTAGGGGGCGAGATTGAGTATGTAAAAGTTAAGGATGTCAAAGAGAGTGTCTATTACATCTTAGCTAAAGATCGCCTTGGTGATTATTACAAAGAGGAAAATCAGTACGAAGTAGTAAAAACATACTTAGGTAAAGATTTAAAAGGGATCAGTTATGAACCTTTATTTGATTTCTTTGCCCACCTTAAATCTACTGGAGCTTTTGTAACAGTTGTTGGAGATTACGTTTCAACTGAAGATGGGACAGGAATTGTTCACACAGCGCCAGGATTTGGTGAAGATGACTATGAGGTTTTGAAAAATACAGATATCCCTGTAGTTTGTCCTATTGATACCGATTGTAATTTCACTGAAGAAGTTTATTTGTGGAAAGATGTCTTTGTGCGCGATGCAGATAAAGATATCATCAGGTGGCTAAAAGAGAATAACAAGTTAGTTAAACAAGAAAACTACCTCCACCCATACCCATTTTGTTATCGTACACATAAACCCCTTATTTATAGGGCAATAAGCTCTTGGTTTGTAGATATCGATAAACTTAAAAATGCAATGCTTAGAGCTAACGATCAAATTAACTGGATGCCCGATCACTTAAAGTATGGAAGATTTGGTAAGTGGTTAGAGGGAGCTCGAGATTGGTCTATTAGCCGAAACCGCTTCTGGGGTAACCCACTTCCTGTTTGGAAAAGTGATGCATCAGATAACATTGAAGTAATTGGCTCTATAGAGGAGCTTTATGAAAAAAGTGGTGTTAGAGTAGATGATTTACACAAACACTTTGTTGACGATATAACTTGGCCCTCAAGTGATGGTAAAGGAACAATGAGAAGAATCCCCGAGGTCTTAGATTGTTGGTTTGAATCGGGTTCTATGCCCTATGCTCAAAATCACTACCCATTTGAGAACAAAGACTTTGTTGAGAATCACTTTCCTGCCGATTTCATTTGTGAAGGGTTAGATCAAACTAGAGGATGGTTTTATACGCTTGTTATAATAGGGGCAGCTTTGTTTGACAAACCTGCTTTCTACAACTGTGTAACAAACGGAATTGTTTTAGCTAGCGATGGGAAAAAGATGTCAAAGTCTTTGAAAAACTACTCAGATCCAATGGATTTAGTAGACACCTACGGCGCTGATGCACTTCGCTTTGCTTTAATGAATAGTGCTGTCACTAGAGCTGAAGATTTAAAGTTTAGTGATGATATTGTTAAAGATGTTTTAAAAACTTTAATTATCCCATTGTGGAACGCCTACTCGTTTTTTATCACTTATGCAAATATTGATAATTATCAAATTAGTGCAACAAACTTTGAAGATTTGACTAACCCATTAGATAGGTGGATTATTAGTTTGAGTGAAGAGTTAATCAAAGAAGTTAGTGATGCTTGGGATAACTATGAGACTCAAAAAGGGTGTAATGCAATTGTTACTTTCTTAGACTCTTTAAATAACTGGTACATTCGTCGTTCTCGTCGCCGATTTTGGCGTAGTGAAAATGACACAGATAAGAAACAAGCATATGATACCCTTTATAAAGTGTTAATTGACGTTATTAAGGTTGCAGCTCCTGTAATTCCTTTTACTACTGAAGAAATTTACTTAAATCTTAAAAAAGAGGATGAGATTGAGTCGGTCCACTTAACAGATTTTCCAACTTACAACCAAGATAATAGAGATTACCAGTTGGAAGAGGAGATGGCACTAGCTCGTCAAGCAATCTCAATGGGGCGATCGCTAAGAATTGCCAGCAACTTAAAAATTAGACAACCTTTAAGTAGGTTAGTCTTAGTAACTCGTGATGCTAAAGAGCGCTCAATTATTAAAAAGATGGGTGCAATTATTGCTGAAGAACTCAACGTTAAAGAGATTGCCATTGAAGAGGATGAGAGTAATTTAGTTAGCTACGAAGCTAAAGCAAACTTTAAAATACTTGGTAAAAAACTTGGTAAACATATGAAAGAGGTTGCCTCTAAAATCCAAAGTTTCTCATCTGAGACAATTAACTCAATTTTAGAGGGAAAAAATCAATCTATCGATTACAGTGAAGGCTCATTAGAGCTAAGTAGTGAAGAGTTGGTAATTCAAAGAAACGAGAATGCCGATATGAAAGTTTTAAATGAAGGACAACTAACAGTTGCTTTTGATACTAAAATTAGTCATGAACTTCTATTAGAAGGAATTGCCCGTGATTTAGTTAGAGGGGTTCAAAATCTTCGCAAAGAGAAAGATTTTGATGTTACCGATCGAATTATCTTATCTGTAGAGGCAACTGACATAGTTAAAGAGGCTATAAAAGAATTTAATACCTATATCACTAAAGAAACCTTAGCTAACTCAATTGAACTAACTAGCTTAAACGAGTTTACTGAGATTCAAGTTGGTGAGTATGAAACTAAAATAGAGGTGCAAAAGGTTGATTAACAAAAGGCAACTTACCTTAGTTATTATAGTGGGGCTAATTTTTAGCCTCACTAGTTGCCTCTCTCACAAAGATCCCTTTGACCAATACTATTTTCAAGCTTTAGGGGATGAGAACAAGTTAGTTGTAACAACTACTGAAATCTCCTCTATTAACTTAGAGAGTTTAATTAATGATGAAAATCTCATAAAAAGAATAGAGCGAATCTCAATTGAGATTGATGATTGGGAAAATAAAGAGAGCTCTTTTAGAGGTGCAATAGAAGGAAAAATTCCTGCCACTATCACCAACGCTGTTTTAAACAAAACAGAGGGGTGGGAGAAGGTAGTTTATCCAGATAAACTTGCCACTTATAAAAATGAGCAACTCAATTTAGAACTAGTAGCTCCTAAAAAGAACCTCCTTTTATTTGCCAACGACAACTTTTATGAGCATCTTCAAAAAACTTACAAAAGTCGCCAATTAAAGATTGAATTAGAGAAAGCTAAATTAATGGGGGGGGCGATGTTTGGTTTTTATATAGCAAGCCCTCAAACAATGATTGAACTGGGTTTAGAAATTCCTAAATCAGCCTTATTACAAAGTGAATCATTGTTAGTTTATATTACCAAAGAGAACCTTCTAGGCTCTATTATCACAATGAAGAGTGAACGATTAGCCTCATCTCTTTCCATTTTATTAAAAAGTTCTTATATTTCAGAAAAACGACGTAACAAAGAGGAGTTGGGAGATTTGGAAGGGTTATTTACCTTAGAAGAAAATAGGGTGATTGTTAAAAACCTTCCAGTGAAAGCCTCTGAAGTTGAGGATCTCTCTAACTTCTTTTTAAATGCAACAATAGGGAACTGGAGATAGTGAATGCCTACCTACGAATATTTGTGTAAAGAGTGTGAGTACAACTTTGAAGTTGAACAGAAGATGAGTGATGCACCTTTAAGTGAATGCCCAAAGTGCACAGGTTTTGTTAGAAGAGTATTTAGTAACAACGCCATTATCTTTAAAGGAAGTGGCTTTTACGTCACCGATTCGCGTGACAAATCAGAAAAATCACAAAGCGACTGATTGAGTTTGTTCAACAGCTTTTTCCAATAGGGGCTCAATGTTCATCTGCTTGTAAGAGGCACTAACCTTTTCTAAATTGGGGCGCACAATTGGGTTCTTTGGACTAAAGATTGTACAACAATCGTCATAAGGTAAAATAGAGGTCTCATAAGTACCAATTTTACGAGCTAAACTGATAATCTCTTGTTTGTCAAAACCAATTAGAGGTCTAAAGATTGGCAATTTTCCTATTGAGTTTGTAAAAGCAAGGGATTCCAATGTTTGAGAAGCAACTTGTGATAAAGACTCACCACTGATGATTGCTAAAGCATCGCGCTTGGTGGCTATAATGTTAGAGATTGCAACCATACAAGCTCTCATCATTAAAGTGCCTTCTCTTTCATCTGCATGGCTTTTAATGTGTAATTGAACATCGGTAAAAGGAACTACGTGTAAAATCATTGGACCGTGGTACTTTGTTAGCTCTTTCGCTAAATCGATAACTTTCTCTTTAGCTTTATCAGAAGTGTAGGGGTAGGCGTGAAAATAGATTGCCTCTTGCTTTAATCCCCTCTTAGCCATCAAATAGGAGGCCACAGGGCTATCTATTCCTCCAGAGAGCATAACTACGGCTTTTCCAGCGCTACCCACAGGAAGCCCCTTAGGACCCTCTATGGGGGTAGTGTATAAATACCCTTTATCTCTAATTTCTACATAAAGGACCTTATCGGGATTGTGTACATCAACTTTTAAATTTGGATTAGCTTTAAGAATTTCAGCACCTAAAAGCCTACTTACTCCATAAGAGTCCAACTCAAATCCTTTATCGGAGCGTACTGTTTCCACTTTGAATGTTTTACACCCATCTAAAAAGGCATTATCGCTAGTTAACTTTAAAGCTCCCTCAATCAATTTAGGAACTTTTTTATCAACTTTTAAGGTTTTAGCAAATCCAACAACACCAAAAGTTGTTGCTATTGCATTTTCAATTACCTTATGATCAACATCTTCTTCAGTCTCAATAAAAAAGCGCCCTTTTTGTTTAGTGAAATAAGTTTTATGGCCTCTAAGTTTAAATTTTATATTATCTTTAAGTTTTTTCTCAAAGAAGTTTCTATTTTGCCCCTTTAAGGCAATTTCACCAAGTTTAACTAAATATATCTCTTTATCCATCTATTTTTTCCTAATAACTGAATTTAATAGTTCCCCTTTTTGAACTAAGGTTTTTGCTAACAACTCTATTTGCACTTTTGTAATATAAGGTGAAAAGGAGATTCTAATTGCCGATTTACCATCATCACTACTAAAAGAAGAACTTGTAAAACGTTCAATATTTTTATTAGCTTTGTTGTTTGAACAAGCAGAACCACTGGAGACAGAAAAACCCTCTTCATCCAAGACTCGTGTAGTCACCTCACTGGGAATATTTTTAACAGCTACTGTGATAATATTAGCAACACTTTTACTTTGACTATTTACTGAGGGGCTAATTAACTTAATAACACTACTTTTACTTATTTGCTCTTCAAAAGACTCTTTAAGACGATTTGAGATGTTAGCATTTTTCTCTAGATTCTCTAAAGACTCTTTTAAAGCAACGTTCATGCTACTTATTGCACAAATATCTTCAGTTCCACCTCTAATGTTTCGCTCTTGGCCACCACTGCGGCTTAAAACATCTATTGTTCCACTTTTTAAGAATAAAATACCAACTCCTTTTGGCCCTTCAAACTTGTGGGCACTAAAAGAAGCACTATCAACATCCAATTCGTTTAAATCAAAGTCGATTTTGCCAACAGCTTGAGTTGCATCACAGTGTAGATGTATTTTCCAATTGTTTTCAATTTCAAACTCTCTAATAATTGAGGCAACTTCTTTAACATCTTGAACAGTGCCAAACAGGTTGTTAACCAACATTAGATTTACCAGTTGCACCTCTTTAGAGAGCTTTTGCTTAAACTGCTCTAAATCAAAGTATCCCCCAGGGGATTTGACTAAATCAATTTTAAAACCGTTACGCTCTAAAAGAGGGTAGTAGTTTAAAATTGAGTTATGTTCTAGAAAGGAGCTAATAATTGTTCTTTTAGTCTCTTTTAGCAAAAGAGAATTTAAGACGATACTATTACTCTCTGTTGCGCCACTGGTGTAAAAAATTTGTTTAGGTTGAACCTTTAGCAGCTGGGCAGTTAACTCCCTCTGATTTTCTAAAAAGGTGTGAACCTCTTCTCCTTGTTGGTGTAATGCTGAAGGGTTAGCCCAATATTTATTGGCTATTTCATTATATTTAGCTAAGGCATTTTTGCTAATTTTAGTAGTTGCTGCCCAATCAAAATAGTATCTATCCATGTCTAATATAATGGTGAAAATATCTCATCTTTGCAATAAGGGGGAATATAGAGTATAAAAAGGTATGAAAAGTATTAGGTGTGATGTTCTAAACAGTAGCGTTGAAAAAGTTGACTCCCTTAGTGATATTAAAATCGATAAAAACTCAATTTGGGTTTGCGATGAAAATAGTGAAAAGTATGTTCCTTGCAATGTTAATAAAATAGTTCTCCCATCAGGAGAGGTGGGTAAAACCTACCACTCGGTGGGTAAAATTATTGAGTTTGCTATTAAGAACAATTTAGGAAGAGATGATTATTTTATCGGGGTGGGTGGAGGTGTTATTTGCGATATAACTGCTTTTAGTGCCTCAATATACATGAGAGGGACTAACTTAATATTAGCTCCTACAACACTACTAGCGATGGTTGATGCCTCTTTAGGGGGAAAAACTGCCATTGACTTATATGATTTAAAAAACTTAGTGGGAACTTTTTATCCAGCTCAAAAAATTTATCTAAATTTCAACAGTTTAAAAAGCTTAAGCGATAAAGAGTTTCACAACGGTCTTGGGGAAATTTTAAAGCACTCTCTTTTGAGTATTGAACAAACTCTATATCTATTTCTTATAAAAAACAAAGATAAGATCTTAAACCGTGATACTAAAATTTTAGAAGAAGTTGTCTATCTCTCTTTATTAGTTAAAAAAGAATTTATAGAAAATGATCCAACTGAGAATAGGGGAATTAGACAAGCTTTGAATTTAGGACACACCTTTGCTCACGGTTTAGAGATTGTTGGTAAATTTAATACCTTTAGTCATGGTGAAGCAGTTGTGTGGGGTATGATGAGAGCCCTTGAAGTTGGTGTAGCTTTAAAAATTACCCCATTAGAATTAGCTGTTAAGTTTGGCAAGTTGTTAAAGATGTACAACTACAATGTTGACTACTTAATTGAAGATAAAGAGACTTTTTTTGAAACAATCAGACACGATAAGAAAAAAAGATCAGGTGAAACCTTATTTGTCTTAGTAAAAGCACAAGGAGAGATTGTACAAAAACCTTTAGATCAACAAACCATAAGTGATGCTATTGCAAGTCAAAAATTTTCATTAGCTGCTCAAATTTCTTCTTAGCTAAAGTGAGTTGTTCACCACTAAGTTCATCAATTAATCGCCCTAAAGCATATAAAGAGTTATCTAAAGCTTCAAAGGCACTTCTGTTAACTGCAAAGCGGTAAACGTTGTTTGAGTGTAAGTTTAACTCAATAAAGCCCAATTCATTTCTTCTTTTTTTAATTTTACAAAAAGCTAAAATCCAAATTAGATTATCAATTAAGATGTTTGGATCACTTGAGGTAAATGTTCCACTAGGAGGAGAGTTTAGTATACCCAAATTTAGTTGTAAAAGATTATCTAATTTAACAATTGAACTTAGACGATCTCCGTAGTGGATAAAGTGGTCTTGCCAACTTAGTGTTGCCATTGTATTGGGAAGTTCTTTTTTAGAGAAATGGCTACTTTTAGCTAAATAATTTAAATCTTCAAGTGGAATGATAACAACTTTTTTTCTCCCTTTAGGTGCATTAACAAGAGGGTAATACCTTTTAAAAAGCTTTATGGTGTTCCCATTCTCCCGTTGCTCTTTTTTATCAACTCTTTTTTTAGGCTTTTGTAAAGAGATTAAACGGTGGCGTAAATCAGCTTCTATTAAATCTAACCACTCTTTTTTTAAAGGGGAGACAGTTCGTGCATATAGTCGGGAAGTTTGTACGATCTCTCCCGCTAAAATGAATTGAGGAAGTTCATTAAACCAAGCAGAACCTGGGTGTAAGAATATTTGAGTAGCAGTAAGAGATCGATACATAT
Source organism: Sphaerochaetaceae bacterium (assembly GCA_050950065.1). GTDB lineage: Bacteria > Spirochaetota > Spirochaetia > Sphaerochaetales > Sphaerochaetaceae > JBAYOE01. The sequence goes on from JBMNGX010000002.1 coordinate 244,458, forward strand.
TTCTTTCTGCTTTTATACAAACATATTGCAATAACCCAGTAGCTAAACAAATTAAATACTCTTTAGTGGAACCTCCGCTAGTTATTGGGATTTTCATCTCACTAACAATTTCTCTAAGTTGTTCACTGATGTGGAAAATTTCACTCATCGACTCGTAATCTAAATAGTTGCTAGTTGCCCAATTTCTTTGGTTGTTAGGGTGTTTAAGCTCAACCCATTTTCTATATAAAAGAAGATAGGTCATAAAATCTCCCAATTGGCTGTTAAACTTTTGGTGGGCTTTACGAGCAAAATCCTCTTCTCCAGGGGGCAATAAGAAAGGATGTTTGGCTGATAAAAAAGAGATAGCGATGATAACTTCATCCAACACCTGAGGATAACTTCTTATAGCTTCTACTATAACTCGTGAGTGGCGAGGAAGTAGGGGAAAGCGGACCATCATCTCCCCAATTGTTGTTAGTTTGCGGTTTTTATCGATTGCCCCAATAAACTTTAAAGTCTCTTCAGCACTCTCTATTGCGCTACTTTTAGGTCTTGTTATAAAGGAGAAGTTTTCCCAATCATAAATCTCTAATTCAGCCATCCGTAAAATAACTTCAGATAAATCGGTTCTTAAAATCTCCTCAAGTCCAAATTGTTGGCGTGTTGAAAAATCTTCTTTGGTGTAAAGACGATAACAAGTTCCTGCACTTGTTCTTCCCGATCTTCCAGCTCTTTGTTCACACGAAGAGCGGCTAATGGGTAAAGTAACTAATGACGAGGTGAAGTTTTTTTGATTGTAGTAGTTTATTTTAGCAACACCTGAATCAATTACTGTTTTAATATTTTCAATAGTAATTGAAGTTTCAGCAATGTTAGTTGCAACAACTACCTTCATTTTTCCTTCAGGGGTAGGAATAAAAACCTCTTCTTGTTCCTCTTTACTCAACCTTCCATATAAAGGAAGTAACAATAGATTTCTACTTATCTTTAGTTGATTTAAAAAAGTTAAAGTCATTTTAATATCAAATTCTCCAGGAAGGAAAATTAAGATATCACCATCACCTTTTTTATACTCCTTTTCTACAATGTCACTAATTTTCTCATAAATTTCATCCTCTTTTTGTTGTAACGACAAAGGGGAGTAGACAATGTTCACAGGATATACTCGAGCATCAATACTAATAATTGGTGCATTGTTAAAGAATTGACTGAAAACTGCTGTATTAATAGTTGCTGAAGAGACAATTACTTTAAAATCATCCCTTTCGATTAGGATATTTTTTAACAAACCTAAAACGAAGTCGATATTCAAAGATCTTTCATGAGCCTCATCAACTAACATAACCGAATACTTACTTAGTAGGGGATCTGCTTTTAACTCCATTAACAAAATACCATCGGTCATCACCTTGATTTTGGTATTTGGCATAGTGGTGTCGTTAAAACGCATCTTATAACCAACAAAACCATCCTCATGATTTAGTTGACGATCAATGAATTCAGTTACTGAAAGGGTAGCAACCCTTCTAGGTTGGGTTATACCAACAATTTTATCATTTGTATAACCAGCTTCGTGAAGAATAAGGGGTATTTGGGTTGTCTTACCCGATCCTGTTGGAGATTCAACAACAATAACTTGGTTCTCTTTTAAGGCATTTATTATCTCGTTGCGGTGTTGATAAACAGGTAGTTTTTTAAAATCGATCACTAAATTAATTTCCTTTAAGGTGTTTTATAACCTCCTCAACACTACTAAATGAGAAATCTTCCCGTTTTTGTAAATCCCTTAAAGTGTAAGGGGCCTCTTTGTTTAAAAAGAGGGCGTATGGGATATTATTTTGCTCAGCAAATTTAAATTGATTTAAAACTTTCTTTTCGAGCAAGTAGTATTGAGTTGCAATGTTTGCACCTCTTAATTGGTTAGTAACAACTTGGGCTTTACGATTAAATTCATCTCCCTCATTTATTACTAAAACGTCACTAGAACTTGGATGCGCTAAAAGGGGGTGTCCCAGGTGTTCTAAAGCAGCCAAAAGGCGATCTAATCCAATAGAAGAACCCACCCCAGGGAGGTGGTGTTTGGTATAAAGGGAGGCTAAATCGTTGTATCGACCCCCTGAACAAATTGAGCCTATTTCTTCTAAATCATCTAAGAAGGTCTCAAAGACTATGGCTGTGTAGTAATCCAAACCCCTAGTAATTGAGGTATCTATTTTGAAGTTGTCACTAATGTTTAACTCATCCAAATTATTGAAAATAGATTTTAATCTATTTAAATCTTCATTCTTATCGCCAAAAAGTTCAGTTAACTTTTTTAAAGCCTCTTGATTGTTATTTAAATTTCCAATTGAGATAAAATCTAAAATAGAATTAGCTATAGTTTTTTCTTTTACTAACTCAACTAACAATTTAAAAACTTCACTCTTTCCAATTTTAGCTAATTTGTCGACACTTCTTAAAATTTCAGTACTCTCTGAATCAACATTTAAAGTTTTTAAGTAGTTGTTAAATAGGTTTCTGTGAGAAACTTTTATTGTAAAGCGACTAATATCTAAAGCTTTTAAAGCTTGCGCCATCATTATTAAAATCTCTAAGTCTGCATTTTCGTTATCTGTTCCTACAATGTCAAAGTCACACTGAAAAAACTCTCTGAAACGACCTCGTTGAGGATTTTCTCCTCTCCACACCTTTGAGATATGAAATCTTTTGAAAGGAAAGGTTAAATCGTTGTAATTTGCAGCAACAAAACGGGCAAAGGGGATAGTTAAATCAAATCTTAAAGCAACTTCTCTTTGTCCATTATCGACAAAGTGAAATATTTGTTTATCTGTTTCTCCACCAGCTTTCCCTAAAAGGACCTCTTTATACTCCAATACTGGGGTATCGATGGGGACAAAGCCAAAATTACTAAAGACAGTTTCTAAAGTATTTATAACTTTTTTCTTAACTATTTCTTGCTTTGGTAGGGAATCTCTAAACCCTTTGAGCACTTTTGGTTGTATCATTAATAGCAGCTCCTGTTGCTTTTTTAAGTGAGATAGTATACACAGAGTGTAAACAAAAGAGTGGGAAACTGCAACAAGATGGATTGGACAAACTAATGTTAATAAGGTATAAAACGGACGAAAATAACAACACTATCGCTGTTGCAAAAATCTATAACCAACAAGAACACAACATAAACAACTCTCTAATTGATAAAGATGCCTTTTGGGCAATAAGAAGACTCAGCCAAAATAAATTTGAAGCTTATATTGTTGGTGGGGCTGTTAGAGATCTGCTTTTGAAAATAGTTCCAAAAGATTTTGATATTGTCACCAATGCAACTCCACGTCAAATTAAACGCCTTTTTTACGATGCTCGAATCATTGGAAAGAGGTTTAAAATAGTTCATCTAACTTTCAATAACAAGGTAATTGAGGTTTCTACATTTCGTTCAGGTGATACTTCTATTTATGGGAATATGGAACAAGATGCCCAAAGAAGAGACTTTACTGTTAACTCCCTTTATTACGATCCAATAGATAAACAACTTTTTGATTACCACGAAGCTCTTACTGATTTTAAAAAAGAGAAAATTAGATCAATTTTGCCTTTACCAAGCTCTTTTGTAGAAGACCCGGTGAGGATGATTAGAGCTCTAAAATACTCAGCTACAACCCAATTTTCTTTGCAATTTAATATTAAAAGGGCAATTAAAAAAGTTGGGGTGGAGTTAAAAGAGGTCTCAGCTTCAAGATTAACTGAAGAGGTCTCCAAAATTTTAGCTAGTGGACATGCAGTAGAAATCTTTAAGCTTTTGCAAAAATACTCTTTATTAAAGTATCTTCTACCAAATATAGCAAACCACAAAAATAAAAAAGAGTTGTATTTGTGTTTAGAGAGATTAGATAATCAAAATTTTAGTCGCAACTACTACTCAATGTGGAACAGTGAAATTTTAAAAGCTTTAGTTGAATCTGTTATTAATTGGCCAGCTGAGACTTTAGGGGGAGATTTACTTTTTAAAGAGTTGTTTAAAGAGACTAAAAGAGTAATTAGTCCAATAACACCCCCTAACTACTATGTAGAACAAGCAGTAGTTGCTATTTTAAAAGAGAAAAATATTAAAGTACCTAAATCTGCTTTGAAGGCCTCTGAACCTTTTAGTCGTAAAAATGTTAAAAAACGACTTACTCAACAAAAAAGGACAAAGAAGGGAAAAAAGAGGGTTTAAGTCCACTCTTCAATTTCAATGTTTACACCGCTAACAAAAATACCTCCATACTTTTCCAGTGAATCTGAGATGTATTCTTGTAACTCTCCCAAGGTGGCAGAAATTTGGTGTTTGAAAGGGACTCTTAGTTTAACAGTTAAGTTGTACCCCTCGGGTTGTATTTTCATTTGAACCTTTTTAACTTTGATGATTGGATCAAACTCATCTAGGGTGTGAACTACCATTTGAGTTAAGGCAGCTTCACTCATTGTTATTTTTCCATACTTGCTAAATTCGGGTCTAACAATAGTTTTCTCATACCCTTTATTTTTACTCCAAGGTAGTTTTGTCTTATTTTTTAAAAAGACTCTCATTGTATCGTAAACAATTTGGGGGTAGGTGCGTGTGACCTCAATAGTTGGAACTGGGATTACATGCTTACCTTCACTGAAGCGCACCCTCATCGCCGTTTCAATCTCCTCTTTAGTTGCAATATCTTCTATGTGGAAAATCTTTTCAGGTTCGGGAAGTTTTAATCTATTGGCAATTCGATAGACCATTTTTTCACTTGTTCCAATGATTAAAATCTTTTGAAATTTCTCTTTTTGCAAAGCAGCAAGAGCTTCATTTTGGTGATCATCTTCATCAAAAAGGGCAGTTCGAACCGCAGTTAAAAAGTTTTGCTCCCTTTTAGCACTTCTTCCTGCTAAAATTCTGTCTTCTTTTATCAAAAGACCATCGTCAATTATAATATCTATGTTATACTTTTGAGCAACTAACTTTGAGCGAAAAGATTTGCCGGTACCACTTTTACCTACCAGTGCAAAAACTTTTTTACCTCGAAGTTTCCAAAAAGCGTAACGAAATATGCGGTTCATATTTACTGTTATACCGTTTTTCCGTTACTATATGAAGTGCAAAAGTGATAAGAGCCCAATTATTTTGGTTTTTGGGCAATTTAGCACGTTTTACATATACCAAAGGAGTACCACAAGGATGGCTAGATTACCGACTTTCAAAAAAGGTGGGGTTCATCCCGATGATAATAAGAGGTATACACACTCAAAACCAATTGAAGTTATGCCTCCCCCCCTCGAGTTAATCATCCCTCTCTCACAACACCTAGGAGCACCAGCTAAAGCTCTTAAGGCCAAAGGGGATACCGTAGAAGCTGGAGAAAAAATTGGCGAAAGCGCCTCTTTTATCTCTGCATCAATCCACTCACCAGTAAATGGGAGTGTTAAAGAGATTAAAAAAGTTACCTTAGCAAACTCTGTCGTAACGGATGCTATTGTAATTGAAGTTAATAAAGAAGATCCCTATGGTCAATGGAAAAAACACGCTTACGATAAATTGTCTAATGAACAGATTATTAAGCAAGTGTTGGAGATGGGAGTTGTTGGTACCGGTGGTGCTACTTTCCCCACCCATGTGAAACTTGCTGTCCCTAAAGGAAAGAGTGTGGATGCACTAGTTGTCAACGGGGTAGAGTGTGAACCCTATTTAACTAGTGATCATCGTTTAATGCTTGAGCACGGTGAGCAACTATTGGAAGGAATTATGATAGTTGCCAAAGTAACAGAGCCAAAAAAAATAATAATTGGTGTTGAAAATAACAAAGTGGATGCAATTGAGCATCTAAGAACTTTAATTGATAAAAATAACTACCCAATCGAAGTAGCTGCACTAAAAGTTAAATATCCTCAAGGGGATGAGAAACAACTTCTTAAAGCTACTATTAACCGAGAGATTCCCTCAGGTAAGCTTCCAATAGATGTTGGGGCTGTTGTAGTTAACGTGGGAACTGCTTTTGCCATTTATGAGGCAATAGCATTAAAGAAACCTTTAATTGATCGCATCGTCACAGTTAGTGGTGAAGCGATGAAAGAGGGAAAAAACTTAAGAGTTCTTTTAGGAACTAAAGTTAGTGATGTACTAGAGTTTTGTGGCGGTTTTGATGGCGAACCAGATAAGTTGGTCTCAGGTGGACCTATGATGGGATTTGCATTTTATGATGATCAAGTTCCTATCATCAAAGGTTCTGGAGGTCTTTTAGCTTTAAATCGTGATAAAACAACAAAAGCGAGAACAACGCCTTGTATCTCTTGCGGTAGGTGTGTTGCAGCCTGTCCAATGGGATTACAACCAACTCGCCTTTATAGATTAATCGAAAACAGGGAATACAAAGGGGCAATGGCTCTCAATCTCATGGATTGTAAAGAGTGTGGATCGTGCGCCTACGTCTGTCCTGCTCACCTGCCTCTAGTGCACGGAATGAAACTTGGTAAAAGATTGGGGAGGGATTAAATGGAAGTGCCAAAAAGAATAGTTTCATCATCACCACATCTGCATGAAAAAAGCTCAACAGCCACCATAATGTGGGATGTCTCAATTGCCCTAACACCTGCTGCTTTGTGGGGTGTATATGTTTTTGGATTTAGGGCTTTAGCAATCCTTTTAGTCTCAATAGCCTCATCTGTTTTAATTGAGTATCTATTAGGCCGCTTAAGCAAAGAGGATACAATTTATGATGGGTCGGCATTTTTAACAGGATTATTAATTGGGATGAACTTACCTGTTGATTCAGCTTTTGCTATCCCAATTATTGCAAGTGCTTTTGCAATGTTTGTTGTTAAGTGGACCTTTGGAGGTCTAGGGGCAAACTGGGTTAACCCAGCTTTAGCTGCTCGAGTCTTTGTCTTCTTCTCTTTTACCGGTCTGATGAATACTTATCGTCTACCTAAAACATTAGTTGGAGTGGACTCTTTATCTAGAGCCTCCTACTTAACAGAGATGAAGCTAGCTTTAGGGGAGGGGACAGTAGCTTCACTTAAAAGTAGTGAAATATTATCTGCCTTAAATTATCCTTATACAAACTTTGCAGCGAATTTAAGTAGCAAGATCAACATAAGTCCTTACACCATTGATGCTTTCTTTGGGAACATGAGTGGAACAATTGGGGAAGTTTCAGCATTCTTATTGTTAGTTGGTGCTATTTATTTGTTTGTTAAGAAAATAATTACATGGCATATCCCAGTCTCATTTTTAGGTACATTCTCTGTCTTAGCTCTAATTTTTGGGGGAGTGAGAAACGGTTTAAGTTTGTTTCAAGGAGACTTTGTATTGCAACTACTCAGTGGTGGAATGATTTTAGGTGCTTTTTATATGGCAACCGATATGGTCACTAGTCCCACCACCCACAAAGGGATGATAATCTTTGGGGTGGGAATTGGATTTTTTACCTTTATACTGCGCTACTTTGGATCTCTTCCTGAAGCAGTCTCTTTAGCAATTATTTTAATGAACATCTTTGTCCCAACAATTGATCGCTACATTTTACCAAAACGATTTGGAGAAATAATTAAAGAGAAAAAAGTTAAAGGGGAGGTTCAAGGATGAAAGTAGTTGCTAAAGTTGGAATTACTTTATTAATTATTGCTGGATTTGCTGCTGCTGCTTTAGCAGTTGTCAATGCTATTACCGCCCCGAAGATTGCCGAGTACGAGATACAAGTCTTAAAGAATGCCCTTTTAGAAGTCTCTGGTGATTTAGAGGTGGGAACTACTATTGAGAGTGTTGATTTAAATAACGTTAAAGCTGTACACACTCTTTTAAATGAACAAGATCAAGTTAGTGGTTACATTTTACAACTTCAAGGAGTTGGCTATGGTGGACCAATGACACTGATGGCAGGCTACTTACTTAATGGCGAAGTTATCGATGTTAGATTGTTATCCAACTCAGAAACTCCAGGGCTGGGTAAAAAAGCTGAAACAGTTGCATATATGCAAAAGTTTGTTGGAACAGGGGGAGCTAATAAAGAAGTTCCAGTTAAAGCAAACATGTTAGATAAAAAAGATGCCGATGATATTAGTGGATCAACAGTCACTTTCAGTGGTGTTGCTAAAGCAATTGCTTTGGGATCTGATTATGTTAAAAGTTTGGGGGTTAACTAATGGCAACTAGAAAAGAGGTTTTAACTAGAGGAATCTTTAAAGAGAATCCAGTTTTTATCATCATGTTGGGTCTTTGTCCCACCTTAGGGGTAACAACACAAGTTGTTAATGGACTAGGGATGGGAATTGCAGTTATTTTTGTCTTAGTTTTCTCAAATATCTTTATTGCACTATTAAAAGACTTTATCCCCAACAGTGTAAGAATTCCTGCATATATCGTTATAATTGCAGCATTTGTAACGATTGTAGAAATGGTGATGCACGCTTTTGCACCAGCAATCTACCAAGCATTAGGTATTTTCTTACCCCTAATTGTTGTTAACTGTATCATCTTAGGACGTGCGGAAGCATTTGCCAGTAAGAACACAGTTTTCGACTCTTTCTTAGATGGAGTTGGGATGGGAGTTGGTTTTACATTAGCATTAACTTTAATTGCTTTTATCAGAGAGGTTTTTGGCAATGGAACTATCACCTTAGTCCCAATGGGATCGTTTGATGGGGTAATTAAAATACCTCTGTTGTACAACTACCCAGTTAGAATTTTAACATTAGCTGCTGGAGCACTATTGCTAATGGGTTATCTTAAAGCATTTTTCATTTGGAACTCAGCTAGAAAAGGGGGAGCACAATAATGACCTACATTGCAATATTTATAACATACATTTTTATTAACAACTTTATTCTCTCTCAGTTTTTAGGATTGTGTCCATTTATTGGAGTATCTAAAAATAGTGAATCGGCTATTGGGATGGGGATGGCAGTAACCTTTGTAATGGGAATTAGCTCAATAATTACCTACCTTATTTACCATCTAGTACTACTACCCTTAAACTTAGCCTACCTTCAAACACTCTCATTCATTTTAGTAATTGCCGGTTTAGTTCAGTTTGTTGAGATGGTTGTTCAAAAGAACTCACCAGGATTGTATCAAGCATTGGGAATTTTCTTGCCTCTAATTACTACTAACTGTGCTGTTTTAGGTATCGCTATAATGAACATCAACGAAGGGTATAACTTAATGGAGAGCTTCGCTGCAGGAATTGCTGCAGGGGGTGGTTTTACCATTGCTCTAATTTTAATGAGTAATATTAGAGAAAAATTAGACCTTCATCCAGTTCGTAAAGCATATAAAGGGGTTCCAATTGCCTTTATCTCTGGTGGCTTGATGGCATTAGCTTTCATGGCGTTCGATAAATCACTTTTAACAAACCTTCTAGGATAATAGATTATGAATATTCTTTTTGCATTTTTGATCATTGCTACTTTAGGACTTCTTTTAGGGATCGGCTTAGCTGTCGCTGCCCAAAAGTTTGCTGTTGAAAAAGATCTTAAAGCTGAGCAAATATTGGAGATTCTCCCTGGAGCTAACTGTGGAGCTTGTGGTTATCCAGGGTGTAACGGCTATGCTGTTGGACTATCTAAAGGAGAGGCTGAAAATGGCCTATGTTCTCCTGGCGGACCTGAAGTCTCATCCCTTGTTGCCCAAATATTGGGTGTTGAAGATGATGGGGTTGCTGAAAGGATGGTTGCCTACGTTCACTGTAGAGGTAATAATGATGTAACTCAGCGTGATTACCAATATGAGGGAATTGAGGAGTGTAGTGCTGCTTATATGCTCTTTGGTGGTGATAGCAGTTGTAAATATGGGTGTTTACACCTAGGCTCTTGTATTCAAGTGTGTCCCACTGATGCTATCTCACGTGATGAGAAAGGGAACGTGACAGTTAACCCTGATGATTGTATCGGATGTCGTAAGTGTACCGAAGTTTGTCCTACAGGCGTTATTCAAATGATTCCTGCTCGCGGGTCTCACACAGTTGCCTGTAACTCATTAGATAAAGGACCAGTTGTACGCAAGATTTGTAGTGTTGGATGTATCGGTTGTATGATTTGTGAAAGAAAATATCCTGAATCGGGATGTAAGGTTAACGATTTCTTAGCAAAAATCGATTACTCAGAGCCGATGACACAAATTGTTGAAGCAGCAGAGGCATGCCCCACTAAGTGTATCGTCACAACCCCATAGGAATTTAATATGCCCATAATTTTGGGGATTTATAGTCAATTACCCTATGCTAGTCCGCTCAAAGTCCTTGAGCGGGCTCTTTTGGAGGGGTATAAACCCCTATTAACACACATCTATAAAAACCCATCATTAAAATTGCACCTCTATTTCTCCGCAAACATCTACGAGTGGTTTGAGGCTAACCACCCTGAGATGAATATGCTAATTGCAGATTTGGTGAAAAAAGAGCAATTAGAGCTCCTTAGCGGCCCTTACTATCAATCAATACTCCATTTGATGCCACCTAAAGATCGCTCTGGCCAAATAGAGAAAACTACTACATTGTTACGTAAAAGATTTGGTAAGAGATCTAAAACAGTTTGGTTTTACAACCAAATATGGTCTCCAGCCTATGTTGCTAGTATGGCCTTAGGATCACTTGATCGCCTTTTAATTTCCCCTTATAACCGCCTTACAGATTGCAGTGTTGCTACTGAACCTTTTAAGATGCACGATTTAGGTAAAACTATTGAAGTATTCACTACCGATGATCGAATTGACCTTTTAATTGATAAACTTGCAACAATGCAGCTAACTAAAGTTCAATTTGTTGAACAACTTAATGAGCTTAGTTGGGATATAAACACCACTTATTACATCTCAATGATTAACTTAGATAAACTACTTCAAGCTACCGCTTTGAATGGAGAGTTGGGCACTCCTTTAGAGTTATTTGAGTTAATAATTGAAAAACTCAATTCAACAAATAGTGAATTTGAACTATTGAATACAATAAAAGCTGATCAATTAGATAACAGAGGGTTTTTAGGCTCCTCTTGGTATGGAAGAGATAGCCAATTAACTGATCTTAACTCCTTTAATGAACTATTTTTAAAGTATGAGGAGTTAAACCACCTTTATGGAAGAATTTTAGCAACTACTGAGATGTTAAGAATTGTTAAACCAAATAAAGATATTAAAAAGAGAGTTGAATCTTTATTAGAGCGAGCTACTAGTGGAGGAGCCTTTGTTTTAGATAGTAGTGGTGGTGTTTATCGCAACATCTACCGAAAGCACAACTACCGCTATATAAACGAAGCTTTAAAGCTTCTTAACAAAAGTGAAAATATCTCATTTCCTCAAGAGCTCGATATAGATTTTGATGGTACTAAAGAAGTTTTATGGCAAGGGAAGAATTTATCGTTAGTAATAGATAAAAGAGGGGCCACATTAGCTCAATTAAACTATTTGCCAACAGGGTGGAACTATGGTGATACTTTTACTGGTTATCAAAATGAGGTTACCCGATTAAGTATGCACCACTTAGTTGATGGCTCATTTCAACGCTCTTTTAACGATTTGTTTATCCCATCAAAAGTTGATTTAGAAAACTTCGCTAAAAGTGTTGATACTCACTGTTACGACTCATCCAATGTTGAATACACAGTAATTGAGAATCCAGAGAATAAAAATAGTTTAATTTGTACTAAAGAGTTTAATAACCTTCCGTTTAACTTCAATTCAATTGAAGTTGTTAAAACTTTTATCTTTAAAACAAACACCATAGTCGTTGAGTATAAAATAACTAATAAAGGAAAAAGGGCTTTTAAAGGGTTCTTTGGTTCGGAGTTAAATCTCTCTGTTGGCTTAAAAAATAGTGATGAGATATCGTTATACACAGTAGAAAAATCTAAAAACAGATTTTTAAATGGGGAAAAGAGTATAAATCACAACTTAAAGAACTTTAGATTAGTTGATGAGTTAAATAGGACAATTATCTCATTTGCAGCTGAAAAGCGCTTTACCCTTTTGAAAGAGAACTTTAAAGTAGAAGCACCCACTATTATGGGAAATGAGGTTTTATACCAATACACCCAATTTTTACCAATATGGGAGATGGAATTAAATAGTGGGGAGGCAATGGAGTTAACCATTGGCTTTAGGATCGAAAGAAGATCAAGGAAAGAGAAATGATACTACAAAATCACGCCCTGTTTGAAACAATAAAAGAGGAAGCTTACGATGTATGGAGGCGTCTTTGACGTTGAGAAGCTTTCTAATAAAATAAAACAACTTGAAGCTAAATCGAGTGAGAGTGACTTTTGGAACGACTCCTCATTAGCTGAAAAAACATTCAAAGAGTTAAACGAACTAAAAGATCAACTAAACCCTTGGCAAGAACTTATTAAATTTATCGACGATGTGGATCAATTGATTGAATTATATGGCGATGAAGATGATAGTGAAATTGAAAAAGAGGTTGATCAACAAATAGTTGAACTTGAAAAACTGTACAACCCCCTTAGATTAAAAACTCTCCTTTCTGGCAAATTTGATAAAAATGATTGTTATTTAACAGTGCATTCAGGTGCTGGTGGAACTGAGGCGTGTGATTGGGCCTCAATGTTGATGAGAATGTATTTAAGGTGGTGTGAAAGAAACAACTATAAAGTGAGTATTATTGATCTACAGGAAGCTGAAGGTGGGATTAAGTCGGTAACCATGGAGGTTAAAGGCTTTTATGCTTATGGCTATTTACAAGGGGAAGCTGGAGTACACCGCTTAGTTCGTATCAGCCCCTTTGATTCAAACAAACGGAGGCACACCTCTTTCACCAGTGTTTATGCTTCTCCAGTCATTGAAGATGATTTAGAGATTACCATCGACCCTGCCGATATCAGAATAGATACATACAGAGCAGGGGGAGCAGGAGGGCAACACGTTAATAAGACCGATTCAGCTGTTAGAATAACCCACCTTAAAACAGGAATTGTTGTTGCTTGTCAAAATGAGAGATCTCAACACATGAATAAAGCAGTGGCAATGAAAGTCCTTAAAGGAAGATTGTACGACTATTACAAAGAAAAATCTGAAGAGGAGCAACAAAAGTACGCCTTAGAGAAAAAAGAGATTAGTTGGGGAAACCAAATTCGCTCTTACGTATTTCAACCCTACACAATGGTCAAAGATCACCGTACCAACGAACAAAGTGGAAACATCCAAGCTGTTATGGATGGTGATATCTCTTTTTTAATTGAGGCCTTTTTGAAATGGAATGCAGAAAGTTAAATTAGTTTTAATAATTTTACTTATCTCATTGATGCCAATTCACTCTAGTGGTTTTATCCATTTAGACTCTACTAATAGGTTAACTAACTTCTCAAATAAAATTCTTAACGTAGTAAACACTTTTAGTGAACAAAAACTTATACCAATTAATTCAACTTCTGAGTTAATTAAAAATGTGTTGGCAGAGGAAAATTATTCAAATCAATACTTTTTCACCAATTATGAAGTTGAAAGATTAATTGTCATTGAATCTTCTCAAATAGAGAATCTTTATAGAATTAAAGTGAACTCTAAAACTTTAGAAGATAAAATACCCCTTTTAGACTTTTTAGTTGAACTAGAAAAAGTTGATGACCAAATAGAAAATATTGCCTTAAAAGTAATAAATCATTTGAATCAGGGTAATTACTCTTTAATTAAAGTTACTAAAGCCCCAAATAACTACACCATCGCTTTAGATAACACTCCACTAAATTTAATTGAAAATAGAGCTTTAGTTGAACAAGGAGAGTATCACCTTAGCGAAAGTAGTAAGAACTACTACGATAAAAACTCAACACTAAAAGTAGTTGGTGAAAAAGTTATTAATTTAGAAGCTTCTTTAGTTAAATTGGAGGCAAAGCCTTTTTTAGTAACCTCTTATAGTAGTGATGTTGAATTTGATGTAGGTAGTGGAAAGCTATTTACTACTGCCCACCTTATAAATGATACCTACTTTCCTATAGACCTTCATTACTCCAACAGCTTTAATGGACTCACTATAAAACACCTAGGCGAGTATCAACAAAAGATTGTCTTAGATGTTGCTAAATTGAACAAAGAGGCTTTTGGTTTTGACTCTTTAGTTTATCAACAAAAAAGTTATAAGAGTTTAGGGACAAGTTTGCTAATAGCTTCATTGTTAATACTTAGTGAATCTATTAACCCAATGGTTAGTGATAAGATTAGTTTATCCCCCTTAAGTGTAGCTTTAGGGGCTTCTTTGACTATTTCTGTAGTGGATACTGTTTTCCATTTGTTTGATTATTACAAAAAAACGAAGTATAGTTTTTAAAATGAGGTTTAATTGAATATGGCTAAAAGTTTTGCATTGCGTCTTAAAGACCTATTTAAAATAAAAAAATTTGATGAGAACTTCTTTGAAGAGTTAGAAGATCTTTTAATAGAGGGAGATTTGGGATCTCTGTTGGCAATGGAAATCAGTGATAATGTACGCTCTTTAGCTAAAAGTGAAAAACAGTACGACAATGAATCAATATTAGAATTGATGAAAAAACACCTTAGTTCACTGTTGTTGGAGTATAAACTAGAACTGGTTGATGGAAAAACAAACATCTTTTTAATTTTGGGTGTTAATGGGGTAGGTAAGACCACTACAATAGCTAAGATGGCAACCTACTATCAAAACCAAAATAAGAGAGTTCTTTTAGCTGCAGGAGATACTTTTAGAGCTGCAGCGATTGATCAATTGGAGCTTCATGCCCAAAGAACCAACAGTAGAATTGTTAAACAAACTTCAGGCAGTGATCCAGCTGCTGTTATTTTTGATGCAATTGATTCAGCTGTTACTAGAAAAGAGGATCTTATCTTAGCCGATACAGCAGGGAGGATGCACAACAAAGAGCACCTTCTTAGACAGCTACAAAAGATTGATAAAATAATTACCAGTAAAATTGAAGACCCCGGTGCTTATAAGAAAATTTTAGTCTTAGATGCTACAACAGGTCAAAATGGAATTAGCCAAACTAAACTTTTTAACGAAGCTATTGGAGTTGATGCTATAATCTTAACTAAATACGATTCAAATTCAAAAGGGGGCACTCTCATTCAAATTTGTAACTCCTTAAAAGTTCCTATTGCCTTTATTGGAGATGGAGAGTCGTATAAAGATTTTAGACCTTTTGATAAAAGGGAGTTTTTAAACTCTCTATTAGGAATTGGTTAATGGCTAAACAGAAGATGTTCCCACTAGTAGTGGTTGCAACATTTTTAACTCTCTTTCCTCTAAGCGCTAATTACTATCGCTCAAACTCTCTTGGGCAAAAGTTAGAAGAACTTGATCAAACTCTTTTAGAGACTCAAAAATATTATTTACACCAACAAGAGGGTGTTGAAAGACTTTTTGAAGATGGCATTTTAATTAAAGAGAGTTTAATTGAAGCTTCATCAAGTGGTACTAAAGAGATAGAGATCAATTACCTAGATGGAAAAGTTGTCGATCAAGTAACTACTTTTTGGGAAGATAATCTTCCTAAAAGGATAGAAAATGGCTCAACAACAATTTATCATACCTACGTTGATGAATTTCTTATTGAGAAAAAAGAGGTGCAACAAGGAAATTTAATTAAAGTTACCACCTTTTACCGAGGGGTTGATGGAACTTTAAATGGAATAAGGGTAGTTGGTTCTAACGACCCACAAGTTGATTTACTTTATTCTGATCAGTTCTTTGGTGAGTCTAAAGAGGGGGTATTTAATAAATTAACCTTCTTTGATAACAACTTAGTTGCTCAACAAATGTGGATAGGGGATGTTCCTCAAATTATTAGTGATGTTAGTTATGATGAAAAAGGTAATTTAGTAATAAAAGAGTGGGAAGATAACTCCCTTAAAACCAAAACTTACGATTTTAAAGGGTTGTTAGTCTCATTGGCTATCGAAGATGCAAATGGAGATATCTCCACTAAATCTTACTACTATGACCATAGTGGAACTTTAGAAAAGACCAATGAGATTATCATAAGTGAGGGAAAAAAGGAAATTGACTCTTATTATGAGGAGGGGCAATTAGTCAATGAGATTGAATGGGAAGAGGATCTTCCTATAAAATCTAAACGCATTTTAAAAGATGGAAATTTAATTGTCACCCTTTTTGATAACGGAAAACCTTATGCTGATGTAACTTATGCTAGTGATGGAAAAAGAGTTTTAAGCTTAGAGTATCGGATGGACCACTGGTAAAATGGTTAATCTAAAACTGATTTGGCGCTATGCTTTTAGTAAAAGCAACCGCCATCGCAACATTGCCTTAATTATCTTAGTTGGGATAAGTGTGGGCACTTTTGCCCTATTAGTCGTACTCTCATTGATGAACAACTTACAATCTTTAATGATTGAAAACATCAAAGATATTGAGACTTTTCACGTTCAAGTTGATTCAAATCAATCGTTTGAAAATTTTTCAGAAATTACAAACTCTTATCGGTTTAAAGATTATCAAGTAATTAGTCAAACTTTAAATGGTTCTGAAACTTTACGATTAAGATTATTAGAAGATAATATCTTTAGTGATATTAATCATTTTAGCTCTAAAGTAGCTTTGCTTAGTGGCTCTTACCCTAAAGAAGACCAAGTTCTTTTATCAAATAACTTACGTTATAAAATGGGAATTACTGTTGGAGATGAAATTGAGCTAACTTTATTAGTTGGAGGAAGAAGCGCTCCTCTAGTGCCAGTTAATTATAAAGTGAGTGTTAGTGGAATTTACAACTCCCCATTAATTGAGTTTGATTTAAACACCATTTTAGGAAATATTGATTTAGTTAAACAAAGTGATTCATCGTCTTATGCCCTTTATTTAAAAAATAGCAGTCCTACAAAGGTAACTAAGCTTATAGGCAAATTGGAGAGTGCTAAAGGGTGGGTTAGTTTAAATAGGGGTTTTTATTCAGCTTTGATGTTGGAAAAAGCGTTGATGTATCTATTTCTTTTATTTATGTTTTTAATTTTAGCGATAAATATGAAAAATGCTTTTAGTCGCCTTTTACATGCTAAACAACAAGAGGTGGCCCTTTTAAAGAGCATAGGGTACACAAACAACTCCCTATTTAAGGTTTTTATTGCACAAGGGGTCCTAATTTCCCTTTTAGGGCAAGTTATAGCCCTTGTATCCACTTTGTTTGTTAAAGAGAGGGTAAGTTCCATCTTTAACTTCTTTAACCGTATACAACGAATATTTACCTCACAAGATAATATACTTTTAACTTACCCCTTTGTTTTAGAGATAAACATAAGTGAAATTATTTTAGTTAATCTTCTACTCTTTTTAATTGCACTTCTTTTTACTTACAGCGGAGTCAAAGGGGTTTTAAAAAGTGAGGTTGTGGAGATATTAGATGAGTGACAATCTCTTATTAAAATTTGAAAATATTACTAAAAAATACCCGTCTGGTGATAAAGAGCTCACTATTTTAGAGAACTTAAACTTCAGTCTAGTTCAAGGTAGCAGTGTTGCTATTGTTGGTAAAAGTGGATCGGGAAAAACTACCTTTTTAAATCTTGCTGGAGCTTTAGATAAGCCAACATCTGGAAAAAGATATTTTAACAATATCTCTATAGATTCTTTAAATGATAAAGAACTCTCTAATTTTAGAAACAAACACATTGGCTTTGTTTTTCAAAACCAGCTTTTTTTAGATGATTTTACTGCTTTAGAGAATGTTGTAATAAGTGCTTTAATAGGCAAAAGAGATAAAAAGCAAAGTTATAAAAATGCTAAAGAGTTATTAGAGAGGGTTGGACTAAAAGAGAGAATGTACCATCGAAGTAACAGGTTATCAGGAGGGGAGAAACAAAGGGTGGCTATTTGTCGCGCTTTAATAAACCAACCCGATTTATTAATAGCTGATGAACCAACTGGCTCATTAGATGAATCAACAGCTATTGAGATAGAGAACCTTTTATTTGAGTTAGTTAATGAGAAAAAACAAACATTGTTGATGGTAACTCACAACTTAAATTTAGCTAAAAGGTGTTCTAAACTTTTTCTACTACAAAATGGAGTTTTAGAGGAGCAAAATTGAGTAGTTTCACCAACCTCTTATTTAAAAATCTCTTTAAAGTTAGAACTTACAATCAAAAACGTCTTTTAAGGGGAGCATTGTTAATTGCAGTGATTATGATTCCTTTAAATGTTGCCCTCTTATTTACTGATGGGATGATTAGTTCCATCACCCAAAAGTATATAACACTCTCTGATGGTCATATTCAAATTTATGACAAAGAGTTTATTTTGGATGATAGTTCAATTATTAGTGGAGACTATGTAGTTACTGGGGGAGCGATTATCTACTCAAAAGAGGCCACCAAAGAGGTTAAAATTAAGGGAGTTGATACCTCGTATTTTAACAAAGAGAGAATAAAAGAGATTAAAATAAATGGTCCCACAGTTGAAAAATCAACCAATCTTCCTTCCATTATGATAAGTAGCGAATTATCTAAAGAGCTAGGGGTAGGTATTGATGATCGAGTTGCTTTTATGCTCCTACCAGATCCAAGTGAAAAAAGAGTTAGACCCCTATTAGCTCAAATTAGTTCCATTTACAGTAGCGGTTATAGTGAATTAGATAGTCGACTTATTTTTATGAACATAAGTGATGGGGAAAAACTCTTTACTAAAAGTGGATATTGGGAGTTGTTAGTTGATGGGGATTTAAACAAAGCCCTTATAAATTTAGAAAAAATAAATGATAAAGTTCTACAATACTCAACTTGGGATCAATTTAATATCAGCGTTTATCAAAACTTCATAACAAGTCGTCAAGTAATATTTCTTATCTTAGTTTTAATTTTGTTAGTTGCAGCTGTTTACATTGCCTCTATAGCTCAACAGATGGTTCAAGACTCTTTAAAAGAGATTGCAATATTAAAGATGGTTGGATCAACTAATAAAGAACTATTTAGCTTCTATTTTGGCTCCACAATGCTTACAGTGGGATTAGGAACTGTAGTTGGCTCTTTAGTTGGTATTTTAATTGGATTGAATATGGGACCAGTGTTAACCTATTTATCATCTAAAGAAATTCCGTTTTTAAACTATTATCTTTTAGAGTTTGATTTAAAAGTGAATTGGGGTGATTTAATTAAAATTGTTGTCACAATGGGTTTAATAGCTACAACAACTTTATATCTCTCTTTACAAGGGATAAAGAAAATTTCCCCCTTGCACTTATTGCAACAAAAGTAGATGGCAGGTATTGTAGCAAGGTATGAATTTTGAAGTCTTTGTTTTAGGAACTAGCGGTATGATGCCCCTTCCCAACAGGTTTTTAACCTCTGCCATGGTGCGTAGAGAGGGGGAGTTGTTTTTATTTGATTCTGGGGAAGGGACTCAAATCTCCTTAAAAATGTTAAATATCAGGTGGAAAAGGATAAATTCAATCTTTATCTCCCACATGCATGCTGACCATGTAACAGGACTTCCAGGAATTTTAATGCTCTCAAGCCAAGTGGATCGAGATGAGCCATTAACTATTTATGGTCCGCCTAAATTAGCTGAATATGTTAACCAAACTCGTAAGCTCTTAGATATGTATATCAACTATGAAATAGTTATAAAGAGTGTAGAAGAGGGGATAATTTTAGAAACAGACGAGTATTTTGTTGAGGCATTTAAATTAGATCACACAAAACCTTGCTTTGGATACACAATGAGGGAAAAACCTCGTAGTGGTGTTTTTAACGTTGAAAAAGCTGTTGAGCTAAATGTCCCTAAAGGACCTATGTGGTCACGCCTTCAAAAAAATGAAGAAGTTGTTTTAGAAGATGGTACAATTATAAAACCTGAAATGATTTTAGGTAAACAAAGAGAGGGAAGGGGATTTAGTTATGTCACTGATACCCTTTATAAAGATTCCATTGCCCAGCACGTCAATAATGTAGATTTGTTATTATGTGAAGGGATGTTCGATGATTCACTGTTAGAGAGTGCTAAAGAGAAAAAGCATATGACTGCTAGCCAAGCTGCTTTAGTTGCTAAAGAGGGGCAAGTTGCCTCGATGGGACTTATTCACTATTCACCTCGTTACACAGATCGACAACTAAAACTTCTACTTAAAGAGGCACAAGAAATCTTTCCTAACACATTTTTAGCAAAGGATCGGATGGTATTTAATATTCCACTAAAAGATTAAGAGACTAAAGCGCCTTGAAAACCTACAACACTTTTGCTTCCTTTAACAACAGAAGCATCGCTAGCACCTTTTAACTCATCTAAAAGTTCCTCTAAAGAGATTTCTCTTCCCTCTAAAGAGGTAAAACCAATTTGTAGTTGTAAGGAGTCAATCATCTTTTTGTAAAGAGAGTCAGCTTTTACATAATCTATAAATGGGTGGATAGCGTAGATGCTATTTGTTCCATCTTTATAATAAAAAGCACTACCAGCTAACGATTCTACAATTTTGTCAACATAGATATCTTCAGAGTCAAAAGAAATCTTTGAAACAGCTAAGTCGTGATTAAACTCTTTAGCAGAGGCAAACTCCTCTTTAACTCTATTTTCAAAGTTATCTTCAATAACACCCAAGTACTTAGCATCTAATGTGGTATCAACAGAACTTTCAGCAACAGGTTCTAATAAAGAGGCAACAGCAGAGGTACTCTCTATTGGATAAGGATAAGAGGTAAATGGGACACTTCTAGATAACCTACGATAAATTTCACCATCTTCAACTACAACTGTAGTTTCTGGTCCAATGACAATTCTTTCAGGCTCTATTGGACGTGGAACAATAGGAGCTGGAGTCACTGCTACAGCAGCACCCATCATAATCTTCTCAGGCTCTATTGGACGTGGAACAATAGGAGCTGGAGTCACTGCTACAGCAGCACCCATCATAATCTTCTCAGGCTCTATTGGACGTGGAACAATAGGAGCTGGAGTCACTGCAACAGCAGCACCCATCATAATCTTCTCAGGCTCTATTGGACGTGGAACAATAGGAGCTGGTGTTACTGCAACAGCAGCACCCATCATAATCTTCTCAGGCTCTATTGGACGTGGAACAATAGGAGCTGGAGTTACTGCAACAGCAGCACCCATCATAATCTTTTCTGGTTCTATTGGACGTGGAACAACTGGAGCTTTGGTAACTGCAGGGGTAATAACTTTAGCAACAATCTCTTTTTCAATTGGTTCACTTGCTGCAGCTATTTCGTCTACAACTGTTTCATCTTTTTCAATAGGAAGAACATACAAAGGTGCAATAAATTTATCGACATCTATTGTATCATCTTCATCAATTCGATCGAAAGTGGGGGGAGGGTTAATAACCAAAGCTATTAACACTAAGGTAAAACCAATGGTGATGGGAAGAATGCGTATTAATATAAAATAGATTACTTCGTCTGCTACTTGATAAAGGGGGAAAATCTTAAAAAGGAGTAAATAACTGACAGATGCTAACACAAGCATCGTTAAAGCAGCGGATAAAATCACAATTCCCACTGGATTTGATTGTTTTTGGTTGTCGCTCAAACTTTTTGCTCCTGTGAACTAACGACTTGTCCTTTACAACGTCAGTTTCTAACACTATTATTTACAAAGTATTATAACGGTTCAATAACTATATGACAAGGAATTATATCACTATCTTTATCCTCACAATAGCACTTACGTACCCTTTATTCGAAGGAATTGTTGGTAAAAAGGGACTTTTAGTCAACTTTCAAACCGAAAAAGGGCTTGAAGTGCTAAAAGAGGAGGTCGACCAACTCAAAGACCAACTGACTCAATTGGAGAATAAGTTATCTAAAATTAATCAACGTGAGGTAATTTTAGAAGATGCTAGGCTTTTAGGATATGCACTAGCAAATGAGACTACTTACTATTTTATTGATGATATTGAGGAAGTTTCACTAGAAGATCAACCAATTATTGAACAAAAAGTAGTCTTTTTCAAAGGTTTTTCTCCTTTGGTAAATCTTGGTTTTTCTTTTATCGTTGCAATACTAGTTATCTTAATTTCTCTTATCTTTAGAAAGAGAAAAACTAAAGAAAAAGTGAGATATTTTTAATGGCTATTTTGGTAAATATTGAAGATTCTAATGTTTGTGATTTAATTGTAAAAACATTGTTAGCTGATAAATTAGTTATAATGCCATGTGACACTATCTATGGAATAATTGGCTTAGCCCCCTCAACAAAATATAAACTTGAATTTCTTAAAGGGCGTAATCAAGATAAGAAGTTTATTGAATTTGTCACTAAAGAGTTGGCTCAAATAATTAGCAAAACAAAAATAGAGCAAAAAATATTAGATTTGTGGCCTGCACCTTTAACAGTCATAGTAAATGACCATTTAGGACAAAGTAGAGGTATTAGGGTCCCTAATGACCCTCTAATATTAAAGATTTTAGAAAAAGTTGATAAAAGTATCTACACAACATCGGTAAATATAACAGGAGAAAAGTTTTTAAACGACTTTGATAAAATAGTTGATCTGTTTTGCGATAAGGTTGATTTAATAGTTGAAGGAACTATTTCTCAAGATAACAAACCTTCAACTATAGTCGATTTGACACAAAGTCCTTACAAAGTTCTTAGAGAGGGAGCAGTAGATTTTTCTTCTATTTGATTCTTCTTGCTTCGATATAAAAACGTTTTTCGTGTGCTTCACCCATTGAGAAGGTTTTTCTAGGTAGAGCTCCATCTCTTTTAATGGTATCAAAGAAGTTGTGTTTATCAATTGCAGGTAAAAATAGGCCAATGTTCCCTTTTTGTACTCCTAGAGCCTCAGTTACATCTTCGCCATGGATGTAATCAACACTAACACCCTCTTTAATCAAACTATCTAAGGTTAATTGTAAAGTTCCTGCAGTTGAAAAAGCTTTAGGATTATCTAGGCGAATCACTTTTAGCCCCTCGCTGTCGATATACCCAAATTTTTGTCTGCTGTTTTCTTTCTCTTCAATATCTTTTAAAACATTTTCAATTGAGGAGTAGGGCTCTATGTGGTATTGCTCACAATACTTACCAAGGTGTTCTAAAAAGCGCTCTCTTTCTAAGTTAAACATAACCCTATGAATAGGTTCAAAGACCAAACCAGGGTCAAAGATGTTCATAACTTCAGCTAAAGCGTAACGAGCTGGATGATTTTCCATCTCATCGTCTGTTAAATTCTTTTTAATATCTTCCCAACAAGATTTAGCTGTAGCTAAGGAGTGATTACCATCACCCATTGCAAATAATATTGGGTTTTTAGGATCTAGCGAGCTACTTAGCTTTTCAAAAGCAGTGGCTATTTGATCAAACAATTTAGAATCATCAATTTTATAACCACTAATAGTTCCCCCATTTTCCATTAACTCAGTCTCATAAACTTTAGTTAACGTTGAGTGAATAGTAATAAGAGGCCCTAATACCGAGTGGTACTCATCGTTTATTAAAACAATAATGTGAGGTAGTTCAAACTCAACTCCCTCTCTAATTAGCTTTCTTGGGGGAATTCGATCTAAAATCGTTCCCTCAGTAGCTCTAATAGGGGAGCGAGAGCTAACTGAATAATCATATTTTTCTAAATCTAAAGAGACCATGAGGCCCCATCGACCAGGACCTTTAGGAGTAGTTCTATGAACTAAGAAGAAGTTTTGTTTATACTCATCAAAAAGCTTATCATGACTATAATTAATCATTGATTGGTGAATTGATTCAATTCTTTGTTCTAAATTTTCACGCTCTAAATAAACTTCAGGAAGGATTAAACGTAAAGATGAGCTTTCATCTCCAACAAACTTTTCAACACGCTGCCAATAATCGAGTTCAGAAGTGTATTGGTCACAAGCGACAACAGCCCATTTTTTTAAGTCAATCTCTTTTTTAGGAAGGAGAATATCGGGAATTCCAATGCCCAGTGCCTTCATCCTCTCTTTCGCGCCATCCATCTAAACAATTACCCCTAACCAATGTTTGAAAATGAGGATAACAGAAATAGTAATCTCTTACCAGTAACTAGAGCTCCTACAAATTAAAAAGGTGTGTTATACTACGCCAATGGTAAAATTAGAGAGATTTCTAGCAACTTCAAACAAAATTCAATCCTTGTTAATACACCTTTTTTTCTCTCTTTTGCCCTTAGTGTTACTTCAACTAATTTGGCCAGTTAATAACTACTATTTAACTGTAATCAATCTTTTACTAAACTTCGTAGCCTCCTTAATTTACCTCTATGCAATTGTTTATATGGTAATTGCCTTTTTTGCCTCTATGAATAAAGAGATTTTTAAGTGGGCTTTGAAAGTAATAATTGTTTTAGTTATCCACTTGGCACTATTAATTTACCAAAACATGGTAACTGGGTTCTCTATTAAGTTTTAAAAGGAATATTTTATGGATAAAAGAGTTTGGGCTGTTAGAGGTGCTATTCAAATAGAATCAGATCAACCAATTTTTATTAAAGAGGGGACAGTAAATCTTTTTAATACCCTTTTAAAAGAGAACTCTTTGAATTTAGAAGATTTGATTTCAATTCAATTTACCATTACCGATGATTTAATATCATTAAACCCAGCTACTGCCCTTAGAGCAGATAACCCCCAATTAGAAGTGCCTCTGTTTTGTATGCAAGAGCCTAAAATAGAGGGCTCTTTTAAGAAAATGGTTCGAATTATGGTTTATGTTTATCATAAAAATAATTTCAAAGCTAAACATATCTATTTAGGGGAAGCAAAGAAACTTAGACCCGATTTATAAAAGTTTAATTGACACCTTGTGGCAATTGTGTATTATTTAACTATTCAAGGAGTCAACTATGGTTAATAAAACAAAACTAATTTCTGCTTTTATTTTAATAACACTATTAATAACACCACTTTTTGCAAATCAACAACTATATAATCAACTCGATTCACTTTATTGGGGTGATAAGTACGAAGATGTTGTCTCATTGATAGAAAGTGAACTAAATAAGGGTGTTAGTGGAGAAGTTAAGGCTCAACTATTGTGGCGCTTATCTAGAGCAACCTTAGCAATTGGAGATGAATTAAAAGAGCAAGGGGCCTCAAAAGATCTTTTATTTGAGACCTTTGAAAAAGGGGAGTCGTATGCACAAGACTCTATTGATGAATATCCACTAGCAATGGGGTATGTTTACCACGCTTCTAACATTGGACGTTGGGGAGAGACTAAAGGGCCATTAAACTCCCTTTCTAAAGCTAAGCCAATGAGAGATGATTTTATCCATGTTATTGATGAAATGGGCGTTACAGATGAGACAATCAGCTGGTACGTTTTAGGACAACTCTATTTTAAACTTCCAGGATGGCCTATAAGTTTTGGAGATTTAGATACAGCTATAAGTTACACTCGTAAAGCAATTGATGCAATTCCAACTGAGAATTTATACCATGGTCACTTTAAAGCTTTAGCTGAGATGTTATACAAAAGGGATTTAACAGCTAAAAAGAGAGTTACCTCAATTAATAACATTAAAAATAAGTGGGATAAAGAAAAAGGGTCAGTGTTAGATCAACACGCTTATTACGAGGGTGCAAATGGAGCTCAAGCAAAACCGTTCTACTCACCAGTGAGTTTAGGGCAAATGAGCGATCGCCAAGAGGCTGTTATGCTTCTTAAATATGCCTTAGCAAAATATGACATTTGGCCATTTCATAGTCGAGCAGATAAGAGAATGTACCAAACTATTGAAAATTTGTTGAAAGAATGGGGATATTAGCCTTGACCAAACAGCAAATATTTTTTATTCTGGGTCCCGAAAGCCACCTTAGCTCAGCTGGCCAGAGCACGTGACTTGTAATCTCGGGGTCGTCAGTTCGAATCTGACAGGTGGCTTAAGCTGAAACACATGCAGCTGTGTCCTACCCCCTTCGGGGGGTAGGGCATTTTATTTATTCCTTTTACAATCCTAAAATAATAGTTACAGAGGCGAAATAGATTAGTAAACCTGTGATATCAACTATAGTTGTAATCGCTGGCGATGCTACTACTGCTGGGTCCATTTTCAACTTTGAAACAATTAAAGGTAAAGCTGCTCCAACAATTGTGGATGAAATAACTTGTAATGAGAGGGCAATTGCAATTGCAAAAGCAATATCAACTAATAAGTATTCAGATGGAATTATAGTTCCACGACTCATCAACATAACTCTACTAAAAGCTATGAAAGCAATGACAATAGCAGTTAAAAAGCTAACTTGAAACTCTTTCCATAAAACCTTTAATAAATCAGAGCCTTCAATATCTCCTATAGCCAACGATCTAATCACTATGGTAGCAGCTTGGCTCCCTGTATTTCCCCCTGTGTCCATTAGCATTGGTAAATACAAGGCTAAAATCATAAATTGACTTAAAGTATCTTCGTAGCGGTGTAAAACTACTCCAGATAATAATCCAACAAAAGCTAATATAACTACCCAAACAATTCTGTTAGAGAAGTGACGAAACACTGAAATAGAAAAGTAACTCTCATCTGTGTGACTACCACTAATAGCCATGAACTTTTCCATATCCTCTGTATACTCAGATTCCATCGCGTCAAAAGCATCGTCGTAGGTAATTATTCCAACTAAACTCTCTTGTTCATCAACTACAGGAAGTGAGATTATGTCGTACTTACTAATTTTTTTAACAGCTGATTCTCGTGAATCGCTGGTAACAGCGTAAATTAAATCGCTAGTCATTAAATCTTTAACAAGTTGGTTAGGAGAAGAGAGAATTAAATCCTTTAATGTTATTGAACCAATTAGTTTGTTTTGTAAATCAACAACGTAGATGTCATAAGGGGTCTCAATTTCTTTAGCAATGCGCCTGACATAGTCAATTGTTTGTTCAGCACTCATATCGTCAGTGACATACAAAAACTTACTGGTCATAATTGATCCAGCAGTTTTCTCTTTATAAGAAGAGAGTTCTTGAATGTCGTTACGAACCTTCTCACTTAACATAGCAAGTACGTCCTGACTCTCCTCTTTAGGAAGAAGTTTAATTAAGGCAACCCGATCGTCGTGGTACATATTTGTTATGAGGTTGGTTTTTTCTGAGTGACTCATCGTCAAAAAAATCTCAAGTTGATCCTCATCTTCAAAGTGGCTAAAAACATCTGCTTTAACCAACGGAGGCAACATGTTTAATATTTTGACTAAAGCAGGTTTTTCATACTCAATTAAAATATCTGCTATAGTTGCTGGGTGTAGTGAGCGAGCCTTAAATCTTAGAAGGCGTGGGTTCTCTCTAATTGCTTGTTTTAGTTCTTGATGGTCCATAACACCTCTCCCTTACGATTCTCTAAATAGTACATTATAAAATTACTTTTTTCCATGCAACAGGGGCAAAAGAGTGCTTGACACTATTATGTCTTTTAGCTAAGGTGACAAAGTCATCAGAAAGGGGAGGTTCCCGAGCGGTCAAAGGGGGCAGACTGTAAATCTGTTGGCTAAGCCTTCGAAGGTTCGAATCCTTCTCTCCCCATCGCAGGTCTTCTCTTTGAGTAAGACCTTTTTTCTTTTCAAGGGGGCGCAATTGAGCTTATTTTACGACAAAGGGTTGCGTTTTACCTGCCAAAGTGGTTGTCGTTACTGCTGTGCAGTAGAACCTGGTTTTGTATTTTTATCTTATTCTGACATCGAAAAGTTGATTAAACATTTACAAATCTCATCAAAACAGTTTTTAGAAGAGTACTGTCGTAAAGTACCTTTCGGATCTTTTGATTATGTTAGTTTGAACGAAAGGCCTAACCACGACTGTATATTTTTAAATGAGAAGGGGTGTTCTGTTTATCAAGCACGCCCTGTCCAGTGTTTAACTTACCCATTTTGGGCCACTGTGTTAGACTCCAAAAAGAGTTGGGAAGAGGAGAAAAAGTGGTGTCCAGGAATTGATGTGGGTACTTTACACACAAAAAAGGAGATTGAGAACTATTTAGAAATGCGTAGAGGTGTTGAACCTGCTATTTGGGATAAAGTTCTCAACTTTTAAAGTATTTATTTATGGCAAAGTTTTCAGAATCTACATTGGAAGAAATTAAAAAGAGAATCTCATTAGAAGATTTAATTGCCCGCTATGTAACTTTAAATAGAAAAGGGGATAGGTTTTGGGGATTGTGCCCATTTCACGATGAGAAAACTCCCTCTTTTACAGTTGTTCCAGATCGAGGATTCTTCCACTGCTTTGGGTGTGGTCAAAGTGGTTCGATTTTTGATTTTGTGATGGAGATGGAAAACCTTAGCTTTGTAGAGGCTGTTGAAAAACTGGCACGGGAAGCGAACGTTGCTTTGCAAGAGGAGACGCCTCAGCAAAGGGCACAAAGAACTCAACTTGAGGCTCTTAGAGATTTATACGATAAAATCTCTAATAGCTTTAATTATATTCTTTTAAACTCAAAAGCAGCTCAAGGGGCTTTAAATTACTTAAACAGAAGAGGTTTTACATTAGAGACCATTAAAAAGTTTAACTTAGGGTATGCTCCAAATGATAACGATTGGCTTTATGATTTTTTAATTAAAAAAGATTACAGTGAAAAATTGTTAGCTCAATCAGGACTTTTTGCTAAACGTAATAATCGCTACCCAATTTTTAAAGATCGATTGATGTTTCCCATTAAAGATAGACATGGTAAGTGTGTTGCCTTTGGAGGGCGTGATTTAAGTGGTAAATCGCAAGCTAAATATGTTAACAGCCCTGAAACTGCCCTTTATAAAAAGAGGGAAATTGTTTATGGCCTTTCTGAATCTAAAGAGGGGATGAAAAGAGAAAATAGTGCAATCATTTGTGAAGGATACTTTGATGTTATGGCTTTACACCAAGTGGGTATCGACTACGCCATAGCCCCTTTAGGCACCTCTTTCACCGAAGACCAAGGGAAGTTAGTAAGACGCTATGTAGATAAACTTTATACCCTTTTTGATAACGATGATGCTGGAATCGAGGCAACTAAAAGAACTTTAATTATTGGTGAAAAACTTGGTTTTGAGACAAATGTAATCACTTTAGAAGATGCTAAAGATCCTGCAGATTTAGTTGAAAATAGGTTATCAGATAAGTTAATTAGTAGTTGCAGAAATTATAAAAAGGGGTTTGATTACCTTGTCACTAATTCGATACTTTTGTATGATAGTAAGGAGGCATCGGGGAAATATCGAATATTTGAAGAGGTCAGACCCTTTTTGGAAGCAGTCAACTCAGAAATAGTTAGACACAGTTATCTACGCGACTTAGCAAACTACTTGCAACTTGATGAGCAAACAGTTGTTAATGACTACCTTAAAAAAGAGAGCCCCAAAGCTAAAGGGGATAAAAAAAGTGAAGGTAGATCAACAAAAGTCAAAGAACACCGCCGCTCAATCGATTTATATGTGATGTTGAACCTCATGAATAATAGAGAGCTATTTGCCTCTGCCAGAAGTAAACTCAAAATTGAAGACTTAGATGATCAATATGGTGTTGAGTTGTACACAATCTTAGAAGATAGTTGTCGTAGTGGAACAAATCCAACCGATGAAGCTATTTTAAATAAGATTTCAGATTCAACTTTACGCTCAATTGTTGCACTGAGTTTTAACAGTGGTGAGTTTAGCGAGAATAGTGAAAAAGTCTTAGAGGAGTCAATTAGAAGTATATCCCTTCGAAAATTAGAAAAAAGTAGAAGGAACATTGAGAACCTACTTAGGTTAGCTGAACGAGAGCAAAGTGTAGCAGTAGAGTTAGCACATCTGCTTTTAGAAAAGACAGCTTTAGATGAACAAATTAAACAACTAAAAGAATCAAATCCTAATTAGATGGCTAATGGGAGATTTTTTAGTATATTAGCTAAAGTGTTAATTAGAGAAAGTATTTTTAAGTGATGGGGTTATGGCAAAAGAGAAAACTAAAAAAGAGCAACAAAAAGTTATCAAAGATGATCTTATCGAAAAACTAGAAGATGAGATTGAATTAGAAGATAGTGAAGTTGAACTTGATGAAGAGCTTGTTGATGATGATGCAGATCTTGAAGAAGACCTTATTGATGACGAGCTTGACGATTTAGCAGTAATAGATGATGAAGAGCCCTCAATAGATCAACTCGAAGATGACGACGATGACGAAGATGAAGATGAAGATTATGAGGATGATGAAGACGACGAGGATGAAGATCAAGAGGAGCTAGGAAAAGGTTTTAGTAAAAGAGACCTTGGTGGTTTTGATGATGATAGTGGATTTCAACAAGGTAAGTCTTTAAGAGATATTGAAGATCAAGCTGATAATGAACCTGTAAAAGAGCGCCCAGCTAAAAAGAAGGGAGTTTTAGGTAGTGATAAAGGGGATTCCTCTGTTGATGATCCAATAAGACTTTACCTCAGAGAGATTGGTAGAGAAAATTTACTGAATGCAGATCAGGAGGTTGAGCTCTCTAAAAGGATGGAAGAGGGGGCTGAAATCATTAAATCTGTGATTTTAAAGTCAGGTCTTTTAATAATTCGTTTCTATAACATCTTAGAAGTTTCTAATACCAAGTTTGATGAAGAGGAGTTGGAGTTCTCTCCTAAAGAGTTAAAGGAGAAAATGGCAGACCAAAAGAGGTTCATCCAATTTTATAAAGAGGGTTTAAAAGAGAGTAGCACTGCTTTAAAGAACTATATCGAGTCAAAAAGAAAAGCAGTTGCCATAGGGCAAGAGATATTAACAGATCCAGCCTTTGCTAAAAAGAGGGCAACTTTATTAAAGAAACTTTCTAAAATTGAACTTCAACCTGAAGAGATTATTACATTTAGTGAACACTACTTAGCTAGTGAACAAGAGATCTTTGAACTTCAAAGAAAAAAAGCGTACATCGAAGGGCAACTTGGAACCGATAGTGTTAAAGAGCTACGAACAATGGGTCGCTCTTTAGCTATCCCTTCTCAAAGAGCTGAATTAGAAAAAAGGCTCAATATGGGTGCTGATAAAATTAAAGACCTGATTAGAGATGTACAACTAACAGATAAACAGATGAAAAACATCGAGCTCGAGTTTGAAGAGAGTTGTGAAGATATCATAGCCAATGCTAAAGAGATCATGCGTGGTCAAGAGATGTTAAAGAGTGCTAAAGATCGTCTAATTCAAGCAAACTTACGTCTAGTTGTTAGCATTGCTAAAAAATATACAAATAGGGGCTTACACTTCTTTGACTTAGTTCAAGAGGGTAATATTGGTCTTATTAAGGCTGTTGAGAAGTTTGAGTATAGAAAAGGGTACAAGTTCTCAACTTATGCTACCTGGTGGATACGCCAAGCAATTACCCGATCAATTAGTGATCAAGCTCGCACTATTAGAGTACCAGTTCATATGATTGAACAAATTAACAAAGTTGTTCGTGAGTCTAGGATGTTGATGCAAACTTATGGACGCGAACCTACCGATGAAGAGATTGCTGAGAAACTTGGCTGGACTGAGGCAAAAGTTAAAGCAGTTAAGAACGTAGCTCGAGAGCCAATTAGCTTAGAGACCCCTGTTGGGGAGGAGGAGGATTCGTTACTCAGCGACTTCATTGAAGACAAAGATGTTGAAAATCCTGCAACCCAAACAGCTTTCACCCTCTTGCAAGAACAACTACAAGAGGTTTTAGAGACCTTACCACCTCGAGAACAAGAGGTTTTGAAGATGAGATTTGGTTTAGAAGATGGATACTCATTGACATTAGAAGAGGTAGGGTTGTATTTTCAAGTGACGCGCGAACGGATTAGACAGATTGAGGCTAAAGCGCTTAGACGCTTACGCCACCCAAAAAGAAGTCGCCTCTTAAAAGATTTTGTATAGATAGAGACAGGAGAGAGCTTATATGCAACATGTTTTTGATAAACTGAGAGAACTACAAGATATTTTAGCAAAGAAATTTGTGGTTTTAGAAGAGATTAAAGAAATTCCTAGAGCCTTAGAGACTAAGGAAGAGCTTTTAAATAGGGGAAAACGCTCCTATATTGAAAAGCACGAACGCCTCGATAAGACCGTTGAAGAGGTTAAAGAGTTGCGTGCAGCCTTAGACCAAGCTGAATCTGATCGGGAAAACTCTGAGAAGATGATGGAACAAATCTCAACTCAAAGAGAGTTTGAAGCTTTAGAGAAAGAGATTAATGATGCAGCAGGAAGAGAGCAATCTTTAAGAAAGTCTCTTTTAGCCAAAGAGAAGTTCCTCGGTGAATTGCAAGAGCAAATTGATGAGCAAGAGCAATTGATGGAGATTCAAGAGGAAGAAGTTAAAAGTGAGACTGAGAAAAAGGATGCACTTTTAGCTGAAAAAGAGAAAGAGATTAAAGATCTTGAAAATAGTGAAAATAAGCTCACTCCTGGGATTGATGAGTCTATTCTCTTTAAGTTTGAACGAATTATTAAAAATAAATCGGGTGTTGGTATTGTTGCCGTTCACGACAACGTTTGCCAAGGGTGTAGAATGACCTTGCCAACGCAGTTTGTTAATGAAGTTCGTATTGGTGAAGAGTTTAAGTTTTGCCCCTACTGTTCTCGTGTATTGTTCTTTGAGGACCACGAAGCTGAAGGTGCAGAGCCAATTGCTGAAATTAGCGAGATTGAGGAGGCTGGTTTGGCCGATATGGTCTCAACCGACGAATTTGAAGATTTTTTATAGAAAAATAGTATTGGGGTAATCGACGCAGTCGCCCATTTAAATATGGGAGGAAAGTCCGGGCTCCACAGAACACGATGCCGGTTAACGGCCGGGAGCCGTAAGGCTACAGAGAGTGCCACAGAAAATATACCGCCAAGTATTTGGTAAGGGTGAAATGGTGGATTAAGAGCCCACCGCGCCTTTGGTAACAAAGGTGGCAGGGTAAACCTCATCGGGAGCAAGACCAAGTAAGTAGGTTGGTTGTTCGCCTTTAACCTACGGGTAGGTTGCTAGAAAAAAGTGGTAACACTTTTTCAAGATAGATGGCTGCGCTAGACAGAACCCGGCTTATTGATTACCCCATTTTTTATCTCTTTTTAATGGAGAGAGAGTGAAGAAATTTGATATTGTTAAAGAGTTTGGCAATGAGTTAATCGCCTTGTCAAACCCAGTTCGCTATATTGGCGGTGAATATAGTTACGGTCCTAAAAAACCTCTATTAGAGAAGCAGTTACACATAGGTCTTTGTTTTCCTGACTTGTATGAGATTGGGATGAGCAACAATGCAATGCGCCTATTGTACAACCAAATTAACTCCATAGGGGAAGATGTACTTTGTGATCGAGTTTTTTCAGTAGCTCACGATTTTGAACAATTCTTAAAAGAGAAAAAAATAAAGTTATACACCTTAGAGCACGGTCTATTTTTAGATCAACTCGATATCCTAGGAATCTCTATTGGATATGAGTTAGCAGCCACAAATATTTTACAAGTATTAGAGTTAGGAAATATTCCACTTCACGTATCTAAGCGTAAAGAGAAAGATCCCATTGTAATTGCAGGTGGACCTGCAGTTACTAACCCTCTCCCATTTTCCCCATTCTTTGATTTTATCTACATTGGTGAATCTGAAGCAGGGTTACAACAAATTGTCGATATTGTTAAAAATGGAAAGTTTAACAACATTAGCCGCACTGAAATAATCAATGAATTAAAAAGTTTGCCTTTTTTATGGCATAAAGATGCTAAACGGGTTAAAAGGGCAATTGACAACGAATTTACCCAAAGAAACTTTTTATATAACCACTATGTTGTACCTCATTTCAAAGTTGCCCAAGATAATGGGGTAGTGGAGATTATGAGAGGATGCCCTAGTGGGTGTCGTTTTTGTCATGCTGGACAATTTTATAAACCTTACAGGCAAAAAGAGTACAGCCAAATAAAAGCTGAAGTTGATCAACACGTTCACGATTTTGGGTATCGAGAAGTAACTTTAAGTAGTCTCTCTAGTGGAGACCATCCTCAAATAAAAGAGACAATTACTAACTTAAATAGTGAGTTTGACCCTTATCACATAAGTTTCTCCCTCCCTTCTTTAAAAGTTAGCTCATTTTCATTGGGCATTTTAGAAGAGTTAAGTAGAGTAAGAAAAAGTGGGTTAACTTTTGCAATTGAGACTCCTTTAGAAAAATGGCAAAGGTTAATTAATAAATTAGTCCCAATTGAACAAATAATAGAGATTATTAAAGAGGCTAAACAAAGAGGGTGGCGTTTAGCCAAGTTTTATTTCATGGTTGGTCTACCAACGATTGAGTTTGAAGAGGAGTATGAGGCTATAATCTCCTTCTTAAAACAAATTTGGGATGAGACTCATATTGGGATGAATATCAACATAGGAACTTTTATTCCCAAAGCTCATACCCCCTTCCAATGGGCACCACAAATAACTTTAGAACAATCTAATAACCATTTACGTCGTATTAAAAAAGGAATCCAAGATAATATTAAAGGGGCCAAAGTCTCTTTCCATGAACCTTTTGTCTCCTACTTAGAGGGAATTTTTAGTCGAGGTGACGAAAAAGTTGCCACTCTTATTGAGCAAGGGTATAAAAATGGGGCTCGCTTTGATGCTTGGGATGAACATCTAAATAAAGAGTTGTGGAAACAAACTATCAAAGAAGTTGATGAAAATATTGATTTACCCATTATAAATGGTTTTAGTGAAGAAGATTCTCTTCCTTGGGATTCAGTTAGTTTAGGAGTTGCTAAGAAATTTTTACTTAGCGAATGGTTAGTTGCTAAAGAAAATCAATTAACACCTCGCTGTTTTGAATCATGTTTAAAACCGTGTGGTGTGTGTGGCACGATTAACAAGGTAGTTGAACCTAAAGAGGAGATTGTCAATCTACCAAAGATTGTTAAAAGAGATTTAGGATTAAGTAAACCGGTTGTATTTACATACCAAAAAAAAGAGAGGGGCACTTTTATAAGTCATATAAATGTGATGCGCCTTTTTGAACAAACTTTTCAACGCTCAAAGTTAGATGTTGCTTTTACTCAAGGATTTAACCCTAAACCTAAAATGGAGTTTTTAAATCCTCTAACTACTGGAATTACTGGCTTAGAGGAGAAAGTCCTAGTTCACATCCACGATGTCGAAGATTTAGATTATCAAAAGACAATAGATTTGTTAAATTACAATCTCTCTAGTGGTTTTCAGTTTGATTCTTATCAAATTCTTGATGTAGAGGGGCGTTATACCCTCAGTAAGAGATTAGTTGGAAGTACCTTTAGAATCTTTGATATTAAAGACAAAAGCTATTTAGAGGCCTTAGAGAGCCTTGTAGGCAAAAAAGGGCCCTCCTTTAGTGTAAAAAAGGAGGACTCTTCCTATTTAGTTTATGTTAATGGGGAGCAAAACTTAATTAAACTAATCTTTGGTAAAGATGTTAATAAGTTTGAAGTTTTAAGCAAACTCTCCATCGAGCGATTAAGGTTAGATATCAATTATTAGGGGCAATGTGACAATTATAAAAATGCTCTTTAGTTAAATTGTATTGTGGAGGATAAACCTCTTCACAAATTTTGCCCACTTGAACTGGACATCTTCCTGCAAAAGGACACCCTTTAGGTTTTTTAGCTGGATCATTTAATCTTTTACCCAACTTAACACTCTTTTTTTGTTTCTTTGGATCAACTTCTGGGACAGCTGAAAGAAGGGCAGTGGTGTAGGGGTGGTGGTTGTTATTCATAACTTCATCCCTTTTACCATACTCACAAACTTTTCCCCCATATAAAACCATTATGTAATCACTAAGATAGTTAATTACATTTAAATCGTGACTGATGAACATATAAGCTGCTTTGGATTCAACTTGAAGTTCATTTAATAAATTTAGCACTGCAGCTTGAACTGAGACATCTAGTGCGCTAGTTGGTTCATCACACACCACTAATTGTGGTTCAATTGATAAAGCTCGGGCAATAGCAACTCTTTGTTGTTCACCACCACTAAGTTGGTTTGGCTTTTTCTCTAAGTAATCTACCCCTAGATCAACTCTCTTTAACAGCTCAATTATTTTTTTACGTCTCTCTTTGGAACTTTTAATTTTGCTAAGCTGTTTCATAGGGCGTCCAATTATACTTTCAACAGTGTGGGACGGGTTTAAAGACCTACCTGGGTTTTGGAAAATAAGTTGAATATTTTTTAACATATCTGGGGTTCTTTTATTCCATCCAATTGAGATATCATTTTCATCAAAAATGATTTTTCCCTTTGTTGGTTTATATAATCCACTTACCATGTGGCCCAATGTAGATTTACCACATCCCGATTCTCCAACAATTCCAATGACTGTTGAGTTGTTCAAAGAGATATTTATGCCATTAACAGCATAGGTCTTTCGTTTACCTGGATATACTTTATGAACATCCTCAATTTTTAATAACTCTTTAGATTTTTCAATATCATCTCTTTTAATAGGGGCATTTTTATATTCAATGTCTGGAATATCAGTTGCATAAGCACGATCACAAGTTGCCCAATGATTAGTAGTTCTTTTTTTCATCCCATACTCTGCTTCACAAGTTGCATTTCGTTTTTCACACCTTGGAGCAAAAGGGCAACCCCCTTCTTCAACTCCTCTTTGTTTAACGTACCCTTTAATGGTGTTTAGCTTTGTATTCTCTTTAACAACACCTCCGCGGGGCATACAGTTAATTAAAGCTCGAGTGTAAGGGTGTTGTGGATGATCAAAGATCATCTCTTTAGGTCCTTTTTCAACAATTTCACCACTGTACATAACAACAACTTGTTCAGCAACTTTATTAATAACTCCCATATCGTGAGATATGTAAATTAAACTCATTCCCAATTTTTCTTTTAATTCACTAATTGAATCTAAGATTACTGCTTCAGTAGTTACATCTAAAGCTGTTGTAGGTTCATCTAAGATCATTAAATCGGGTCGACACAATATTGCTGAAGCAATTGAAATTCGTTGTTGAATACCACCGCTCACTTGGTGAGGATATCTAAGGACTATCCCTTGGGGATCTCCAATGTTCATCAATTTTAAAGCTTCAATAGAGGCTTTTCTAGCCTGTTCTTTTGATAAGTTTTGGTGTTTTATTCCAACTTCATCAAGTTGAAAACCTATAGTTAAAGCTGGGTTTAAAGAGGAGTAGGGATTTTGAAAGACCATTGCCATCCTATTACCTCGATACTTTTCCAATTCTTTATCTGTTTTATCTAAAAGAGAGTCCCCTTTAAACTCTATTGAGCCATCTACAGTAGCATTGGGAGCTAAGTAGCGCATTATAGAAAATGAGAGGGTAGATTTACCACATCCAGATTCTCCAATAATACCAATAGATTGATCTTTACCAATTGATAAGTTTAAATCTCTGACAGCAGAAAACTGTCCATCCATAGTTTCAAACTTAACACTTAAATCTTTAATATCTAAAATATTAGCGTTCATGTATTAATACCTTACTTACAAAATCACTGAAAATAGAGACAGCAATGACTAAAGAGCCAATTGCTAATGCAGGAAATAAGACACTCCAAGGAGCTTGTTCAATGATTGGTTTATTTTCAATTACCATCATTCCCCAATCTGGTGTAGGTGGTTGCATACCAACTCCCAAAAACCCTAAAGAGGCAACCATCATAATTGAATAGGCAAATCTTGCAGTTGCTTCAACAATGATAGGACCAGTAGTGTTTGGAAGAATTTCAACAAACATTATGTAAAAATGACTCTCACCTCTAATTCGAGCCGACAAAACATACTCTTGGTTCTTCTCAGTTAACAAAACTCCTCGAGCAACTCTTGCTGTTGCAGGGACAAAAGCAATTGAGACAATCATAGTTAAAGAAAAGATATTAGAGTCTCCTAAAATTCCTAAAACAACTAATGAGAGAACTAGGGGAGGTATACTCATTAAGATATCCATTGCCCTTAAAAAAAGTGAGTCGACGAAATGGCCAAAGTAACCAGCTGAAAAACCTATAATAACACCCATAATTGTTGAAAAAATGCTTGTTAAAAGAGCTACTGATAAAATTGAACGACTTCCATAAACTATGCGAGCTAGTATGTCGCGCCCTAGGCTATCTGTTCCTAATAGATGTCCATTTACCCCTAAAGAGACTGTTTGATTTTCTGAGTCAATTTGTGTGTGGGTAAAAGGAACCAATGTTGGCCCAAAGATAGCTATCAATATCCATAAAATTAAAATTGTTATTCCAACAATTCCTAATGTATTTTTTCTAAGTTGATATAAAAAGTTACTCATACTTGGTCGGCCTCAAATCTAATAAGTGGGTTTAAATAGCTATACATTAAATCTGTAATCATTGTGGAAAGAGAATAAATAACTGTGATAAGTAATACACACGCCTCAATTAGAGGAACATCTCTAGTTTTAATTGCAGTCATAAGTAGTGATCCCATCCCAGGATATCCAAAGAGGGTCTCAACAACGACAAGTCCTCCAAACAACCACCCCATATTCATCCCAATAATGGTAATAGTTGGTAAAAGGGCGTTTTTTAAAGCGTGGCGAAAGATTACATAATTGCGACTCATCCCTTTTAAAATTGCAAACTTAATATAATCGCTGTTCATAACGGTAATTACACTAGAGCGTTGCATCCTAGAGACATAACCAAACATCACAAATGTGATTGAAAGGGCAGGGAGTACTAAAATATTTAAGTTTTGCCACAGATTCTCTCCAATTGGGATAACAGAGACTATAGGAAGAACTTTTAAGTTAACTGAAAATATAGTTATTAAAATAACTCCTGAAACAAACTCTGGTAGAGCCATAGTGGCCAGCCCAAAAAAAGAGATGATTGAGTCAGTTTTCTTTTTCTCTCTAACACCTGCTAATACCCCAAAGAAAATAGAGAGGGGAACAAAGATTATAAAAGCAGTAAAGGCTAAAATTAATGAGTATCCAACTCTTCTCCAAAGGATTGTGTTGATAGGAACCCCTTTCATATAGATAGATTCCCCTAAATCTCCTCTAACTGCATTGCTAATCCAATTCCAATACCTGAGCATTAGGGGATCATTTAAACCTCGTGCTTCTCTA
Source organism: Sphaerochaetaceae bacterium (assembly GCA_050950065.1). GTDB lineage: Bacteria > Spirochaetota > Spirochaetia > Sphaerochaetales > Sphaerochaetaceae > JBAYOE01. The sequence continues at coordinate 283,359 of JBMNGX010000002.1, forward strand.
AGGGCAGCTAAGGACTCTTCAGTGGCACTTTGACCTAAGATCATTTGAGCTACATCACCAGGCATAATCTCCACTAACATGAAAATTATAAAAGACATTACGACTAGGGTCGCAATAAGCGTCCCTAGCCGATTTAAAACAATTTTTACTTTGTTACTCATTTGATATCCATATACTTGTATTGGGGAATCATAGTTAATGGTTGTTTGTAATTGACAACATTTTCATTGATAGCTACTAAATAGGGAACTTGTACATTTAACAAAGCACCATTTTCATAAAAGTAGTCTTGTAAGTCTCCGTAGTAGCTCATTCTCTTATCATCATCAATTTCATTTGAGATTTTATCAATTAGATCATCAACATATGGATCACTCATGTGAGTTTCATTCCATGAACCACCAGTTTTAAATGCTAAAGCTAAAAGCATTGATGGATCAATTCTTCCACCCCAACCAGTAATAGACATTGGTACATTTAGCCAATATTGGGAGAGATAAATATCTCTAGTGTACCCTTTGAGATTTAAATCAAAACCGGCAGGGGCACTGAGTTCTTTAAGTGTTTGTGATAACTCTTTACCAAATGGGTGATCAGAGGCGTAGTATAAATCAACCTTAACACCATTTGGATAACCAGCTTCAGCTAATAACTCTTTAGCTTTTTCGATATCACGCTCTCTTAGGGGAGTCTCTTTATACTCAGCTAACATATTCATAATTGGTGTTTCATTGTAGTAAGCTCCCTCTTCAATTTCCATTTGAGAAACACTGCGAGCAATGATGTGTGGGTCTATACTGTATTTGAAAGCTAAACGGACGTTGTTGTCATCAAAAGGAGCTTCATCAACTCTCATAGCAACAAAACGTTGCTCTTGATATGGTGAAATAACTTCAACACCCTGTAAATTATCTAACTTGTTCTTAATTTGAGGGGTAACAAAGGGGACAATATCGACTCTCTCATCCTCTAACATGGAGACACTAGCGTCAATATCGGCAATAAAGTAGATAGCAATTTGATCAACTTTTGGTAAACCTTCTACCCAATAAGTGCTATTTTTCTCTAAAAGAGCAGATTCTTTAGGAATTAGTTGAACCATCTTAAAAGGTCCTGTTCCCATTGGCATAGATTCACCTAAGTTCTCATAATCGTATGAGTGAGAAAGGATAGCCATATTGTAATCTGTAAATTGATAAATAAATGTAGGGCGTGCCTCTTTTAAATGAAGTGTAATTGTGTATTTATCAACAACTTCAACACTATCAACAATTTCAAAGTCTGGTTGTTTAAGGTGTCCTAAAGAGGAATCTAAAGTTCTTTCTATTGTAAATTTTACATCTTCACTAGTAAATTCAGAACCATCATGGAAAACTAACCCCTTGTTGAAGATGAAAAGTCCAGTTTGTCCCATCATCTGTCTCCCAACTCTTAGCTAAAACAGGGACCAATTCACCACTTTCAGTATCAATTTCTACTAAATATTCATAGATAGAAGAATTCATTGAGAAAGCTTGTCCATCCCATAACCCAGGTGTTATTAATCCAGGTACTTGCTCAGCTACTCTAATTGTTTTCTTTGTCGTTGTACTCTCTTTGTCTCCACCAGCAAACAAAATGGAAACAGAAAATAAAACTAGCAAAACAACTAAACCTATACGTTTCATATTTCCTCCTCGTCTGATTTTTGAAAGACCGCAAATAAGGGAAGGTTAACCCAAAGACCAAAAAAGAAGGCCAATTCAATGAGAATTACACGGCCAGTAAAACCGACAACCTCATTAAACTATAGAGATTGGCACTCTGTCAAGTCGCTATACACAAATATAATAACTGGTTGTTATATAAAGAGATATTAAAATTAAAAGGGTAGGGTTGTTAATTAGAGTTTAGTAAATTATCTACTTGTTCGCGCGTATGTTGGTTTCCAACAACTACTAAATCGTCATTTTCTGCTAATAAAAGATTAGGCCCGGGAGATAAGATTATGGAGCCTTCTCGCCGAATAGCAATTACAGTAGCACCTGTATTGTGCCAAAAGTTTAATTCACTTAAATTCTTATTAATTGCTTTAGAGTTCTTCTTAACAGTAATCTCATAAGTGTGGAAAGGGTTGCTTGCTGCAAAGCGTTCAGAAGAGTCAATTAAGGTTTTAGTGATATCAAATAATTCGCGCTCTATTTTATTATTTTGTTCAATTAATTGGTGCATTCTAGAGAGCATTGCACGAACTTCATCTCGATCGGTGTGTCGTTTAATATATTCTAAAGCTCTCTCTTTAGATTTAACGACAACACCACTGTTTTGTAGCACTTCTACAGCCTTAATCTCCTCTAAAAGGGAGAAAGCACGCCTAATTGTTTCAGGAGAGACTCCATATTCACTGGCCATCAAAGATCGACCAGATAATCTTCTTCCCTCCTCAATTTCACCATTGGCGATTCTATTGGCTATGTCTAAGGCAATCTTTGCATACATTGCTAAAGAGTCTCGCCTTTTTTTAGTGCCACTATCCATCTATTCTCTCGCTTTAATATTATCCCAGATGTCGTTTAGTTTGTTAGAGTTCTCCCGAGTCATCTCAATACCTTTCTCTTTACAAACCTCAATTACCTTATTAAATCTCTTTGCAACCTTCCTATTGGTCTTATCCAAGGCTACAGCAGGATTTAGTTTAATATAGCGAGCTAAGTTGACAACTGAGAATAAAACATCACCAAGTTCATGCTCAACATCGTCTAAATCGTCATGGTTAAGGTCAATTGCCTCAATTAACTCATCAAACTCTTCATAAATCTTATCATAAACACCCTCTACACTAGACCAATCAAAACCAACTTTGGCCATTTTCTTTTGCATCTCATAAGAGTGTTCCAACTGGGGAAGAGATTTCGGAATATTTTCAAAGTAGTTTTCTGCATCTTCAAGTTCTTCCTCTTTCTCTTTTTTCTTCATTTCACTCCAAATTTTAAGAACTTCCTCTTTAGATCCAGCTTCTCGTTCTCCAAAAACGTGTGGATGGCGTCTAATTAATTTAGCTGATGTTTCATTAAACAATTGTGCTAAATCAAATGATTGAGACTCTTTGTGCATAACTAGGAGCATAAAAGCATTTAAAAATATATCTCCAAGTTCTTCTTTAATTGAGGTGTTTATTTCAGATGCTAATGCATCTATATATTCATAAGTCTCTTCAAGTAATTTATTAGCACCTGTTTTAAAGGTTAATGCGTGATCCCATGGGCATCCATCTGGACCTCTAAGGACCTCTAAAATAGAAAAAAGCTGCATCATAGCTTCATCAAGACTCTTTTTCTCTTCATAATCAAACTGTATCATCTTACAAATTCCTCTTTCTAGTTAACAGAATATACATTATATACATTCTTATACTTTTCTATTATATTTTAAAATATCCTAAATACTCTAATCTAGACCACCATATATTGGTAAAAGAACCTCTTCCCCCATAGATAGCACCCCAAATATGAATGTATCGATCTTGTTGAATCTGCCACCTTCATAAAAGCCTTTATCATCAACTAGATAGAAATTATTCTTAAAGTTTCCACCTTTGTTGTAAGGTCCAAATACATCTATAGAAGTATCATCTCTTTTGTTAAACTCTATTAATCCATCATCTTCATTATACACCAATTTGAAGGTTGTAGGAAGTTGTCACTTCCTAAAACATAGTCCATTTGTGGAGGTTTATTAAAACTGTTGTACTGATTTGAAAAAGTCCCAACAATTATCCCCTCTTTATTTGATTTAGGAAGATTAGATCTGTTTGTTGTAAATTGTCTCTCTTTTTCATTTGAGTCGGTGTATAGATAAAATGCAGCCAATGAGCCTTCAGACTCTCTAGGAAGTTCAATTCCATTTCCACTACTTCCTCTATAGTTTGAATTAAAACTAGAGGCAACAGAGCTCAATTGATAAGAGCTGTTTCCAAATAATGGGCTGCTATTAAAGATAGATTATCACTAATAGCGTAAAAGAGTTTTATAGATGGTTTTGTTGAAAAATTATCTACTATACTATAAGGGTTAGAGTTGAATTTAACATTAAATTGTATAGGGTCTTCATCATTATCCCTATTAATAGATTCAATTTCTATCTGATTATCGAAGTTTACGTAGTAAGGGATACCACATGAGTAAAATAAAATAGGTAGAAGCCAAATTATAAAGAACACAGAGATCTTTTTTAACTTAGTTCTACCCATCTTTTAGTCCCAATTTAGGGAAAGAGTACTAAACGAGCTTCCGCTAACTTTGCATACTCTGAATGTGAAAATTCATCAGCTAGCTGTTGTAAAATAGCTTTAGCTAACTCAATATCCCCATTAGATTCATGAATACGAGCAACACTGAATAACGCTTTCGGTGCTTCAGCTGCATTTGAACTAAAACGATCGTACACACTTTGATAAAGTTCTAAAGCTCCCTGTGTATCGTTTAAAGCCTCTTTAGTAACTGCAGCATTAAAGAGTGCTAAAGAGCCAAAATAACTCTTCCTACCCTTCTCACTTGCATTTAGAAAGTAATCTAAAGCATCGTCATAAAGTTTTTGCTCATAACTAATTAGACCAAGTAAGTATTCAGCTTTTATCCCAGGATAAGAGCTTTTACCTTTCTTGCTTATCACAAGAAGCTCCTCTTTAATAGAAGAGGCTTCTTGAGTATCTTTTTCTTCTGATAAAATCCAGTTGTTGTAGCTTTGTTCAACATTGTCGATAGCTACTTGGCTTTTAAGTTTATTCTTGTCAACAACAACTATTGTTAACCACACTACTAAAATAATTGCTATAAGAGCTATTCCAATCCAAATTAATAGATTTCTGTAGGTGTGGATAAACTTTGTAAAGCCTTGCTCGATTTTTTCGTTTCTCGTTACTTCTTCTTCAATTTTTGCCATATTAAACTACTCATTATCACGAGAATTCATTAAATCACCAAAGGTAAATGTATCTTCATCATCATCGTGAATGTACTTTGAGATTTCAGATTGTTGTGATTTTCTAATCATCTCTTTAATCGAGAGGCTCAATTTTTGAGTTGTTGGGTTAACTTCAATAACCGCAGCACTAATAGGAGCGCCAACTTTGAATTTATCCAATACTGCATCGGTAAATTGCTCATCGGGACTTACAAGGTTGAATTTAGAGATAAGACCCTCAATTCCTCCAACTACCCTAACGAAAACACCAAAATCTGTAACGTTGCTTACTTCACCACTGATAGTAGATCCTTTTGGATAATCTTGTTTTAAGGTCATCCATGGATTTCCCTCTAATTGTTTAACACCTAAGCGGATATGGCGAGTTTGAGGATCAACACGAGTTACTACAACATCAATTACATCGCCCTCTTTACAAAAATCGCTCATGTTTCTTACTTTCTTGGTCCAAGAGATATCATCGATGTGTAAAAATCCATCAATTCCCTCTTCCAAGTTAATAAAAGCACCACTATTGGTAATTTTAACAACAGGTTTTGAAAGTGTTTTACCTTGTGGGAAACGCTCGTTGATTGTATCCCATGGGTTCTCTTCAAGTTGTTTTAAGCCTAAGCTAACTCTCTTTTTATCTAAATCGTAACCGAGAATTTTAGCCTCAACTACATCTCCAATTGAGACAACCTCTTTGGGGTTATTAATTCTTTTGGTCCAAGAGAGCTCTGAAATGTGGGCAAGCCCTTCAATTCCTGGTTCAATCTCAATGAAAACACCAAAAGTTGTAATTTTGGTAACTGGCGCTTTAACAACATCATCAACACCATAGCGCTCTTCAAAGGTTGTCCAAGGATCTTCTTGCATATGTTTTAAGGAGAGGTTTATTTTTTGTGAAGCTGGGTCGATGTTGATCAATCTAAGTTGAACTTGTTGCCCTTTCTTAACAAAATCTTTTGGTTTGGTTACATGACCCCAACTCATATCGTTGATATGTAGTAGTCCATCAAAACCACCTAAGTCGATAAAAGCACCAAAACTGGTGAAACTTTTAACAGTCCCTTCAACAACGTCTCCAATTTTAACGGTATCAAAGAACTTTTCTTTGTTCTCTTTAATTTTCTTCTCTAAGTATTCACGGCGAGAAACTACACTTTTAAGTTTCATTCCGCTATGGAATTTATCAATAACGAAATAGTCGGTAATCCCAATAAGCTTCTCTGGATCTTCTACTCTAACTACATCTGCTTTTGATAATGGGCAAAAGCCTAAAAAGCCAGAGCCTAAGTCAACCTCAAAGCCCCCTTTTATAACTTTTACAAATTTACCAACGATTGGGGAGCGTTTATCAGCAGCTTCTCTTAGAAGTTCTGTTTGCTCTTTAATATCAGCTCGTCTTTTCGAGATGATAATTTGTCCCCCCTTCCCCTCTTTATTGACAATCATAACCTTGACTTCGTCGCCGACGGCAGGAACAGTGGAAAACTCATCTATCGAAATACGACCTTCTGATTTGTAACCCACATCCACAAATACTTGCTCGTTGTTGAGCTGAACTACAGTTCCGGTAACGAGCTGACCATCTTCAATTTCATCAAGAGATTTTAGGTATTTTTCTTGCAGCAACTCCTGCATAGCACCACCATTTTGTTGCTGTTCGTCTTGTGTTTCTAACACTTCTTTTACTTCTTCCACTTCTCTCTCCTGATCCTTATTTTCTTCCCCAATTTGGGTAGATATAGCACGTAACACTTTGTCATAAACTTCATCTATGGTCAAGTATGAGGTATCTATGTAGAGGGCGTCTTTAGCTATTTTTAGTGCCCCAAAAGGCTTGCTTTTGTCAATTTCGTCCCTCTTAGCAACCGACTCTACAACCTCTTCATAACTTAGTTCTGTTGGCATTTGTTCAAACCTTCTTTTAGCTCGAACTTCAACCGATGCATCTAAATAAAATTTACATTGGGCATTTGGAAAAACTTCGGTAGTAATATCACGCCCTTCACAAACAACATTTAGACCATCTTCAACTACTTTTCTTAGAAGCTTATTTACTATATATCTGAGTTCAATTATTGCCGATACTGGAGCAACAACTTCATTTACTGCATCACTATGAAGGGACTTTTCCACATCGACTTTATCTAGATGCATTTTCTCATCAATAATCTCTAACTCTACTTTTTTAGCTAAACTGATTACAGCCTTTTCATCTTTGTAATCGATACCATTCTCGATTAATTTCAATGTTATTGCCCTATAAAAATTTCCTGAGTTTAGGAAAAAGAAGCCCAACTCTTTAGCAACCATGTTGGCTATACTGCTTTTACCAACACCAGCTGGACCATCAATGGCAACAACAAAAGAGGTCAAATTTGCCAATTTCTTTTGATCTATCAATTCTTACCCCCTAATAGAGCGTCAATTAAGTGGGGTGAAATTGTTTTAAATCTCCCCTCTTTTAAATTACCTAACTCTATTGGACCTATTCTTATTCTCTTTAACCTTCCTATTTTATATCCAAGGTGGTCAAAGATTTTTCTAATCTCTCTATTTTTACCCTCTGTTAGGGTTACTAAGATCTTTTGTTTAGTTAATATTTTGTATCTTTTTATTTTATAAAGACCTTGATTTCGATAAATTTTCACCCCTTTTAAGGCAGCTCTTAAATCCTCAATCTTAATATCTTTGTTTATAGTAACTTCATACTCTTTTTCAACTTCGTTAGAAGGGTGAGTAATAAAGTTGCCAAAATCTCCATCGTTAGTGAAAATCATTAGACCACTTGATTCTTTATCCAACCTACCAACGTGAAAAAGGTAGTTTACATTTTCCACTGTTAATAAATCGCGTGCATAAAGCTTTTCAAAAGGGTCTGTGTTGGATGAGACATACCCAACTGGTTTATTTAAAGCGTAATAAAGTCCCCTTTCTAATGGTTTTGCCAATACATCATCAACATGGACTACGTCATTTTTCTCAACTACTAAGGAGAGTTGTTCAACAATTTGGTTGTTTACTTTAACTCTACCCTCCTCTATTAAGGTTTCGCAGTGGCGCCGAGAGCCGTGTCCACTTTTGGCTAAGTAACTATTTAATCTAATTGGGTAATCAAGTTTCATCAATTTGCTCCTGGGATGCTTCAAATCTCTCTTTATCAATATCAGAAAGTTTAGGTAAAGCAGAAATGCTTGGTAAGTTAAATTCATATAAGAACTTTGTAGTTGTCCCATAAAGGGCTGGATATCCCGGAACCTCTTTACGACCAACAATGGTGACATATTCACGCTCACGTAAGAGTCTAATGATATTATCAGAGGCAACACCTCTAATATTTTCAACTTCGCGCCTAGTGGTTGGTTGAGAGTAAGCGATGATTGAAAGGGTCTCTAAAGCAGCTTTTGATAATCTACGATCAACTTTTTTACCATAAGAGGCTCTAAGTGCCTCATGTAAATCTTCACTAGGGAGAAAACTGTATGCTCCTTCGTTATCAACTAGTTCTAAGCCGTGATTGGCCTCTTTGTAAGTTTCAGCTAAAAGCTTTAAGGCATCTTTTAAAACAGACTCTTTTAGATTTGTCATCTTTAATAGTTTATCAAATCTAACTGGTTCATTTTCTAAAAAGAGAATCACCTCTACTAAGCGAGCTTCTGGTGTTAAAAGAACACTCTTAGCCATTACCCAATCTCCTTATCATCATCGTCTTCTATCACTTCATGAAAACTTTGTTCTACTGTCATATTCTCTTCAATCATTTCAATATCCACATCATCTAGTTTCTCAATGTAAATTTCATCAAAAATTTCATCTTGTCTAATTGCTATCATTCCAAACTTAGCAGCCTCTAAAAGGGCAAAAAATGCAGCAATAATATCTGTTGGGGAATTTACATTAACGACAACTTCAATAAAGGTAATTCTTTTTTTCTTTTGAAAAAGTTCAGCCATTAAGGTGAGCTTTTGTTTAGTAGTAACCTCTTCATAAACGTTAAAGATCTGCTCAGGGGTGATAGCCTTCAGCATTGAACTAAATTGGGTTAACAAATCCCAAACAGACTTATCTTCAAATAATTGATGATCTTCAAAGGGGATATTAAATGGGCTTTTTCTCCTATTTAAATATAAAAGTCCCCCCTCTGAAGCTTTTGATAAAAGCGATGAGTATTGTTTATATTTTTGATACTCCAAAAGACGCTCAACCAACTCCCCTCTCATCTCCAAAAACTCTAAATCATCTTCAGGAAGTTCATCGGTAGGTAAAAGTAATCTGCTTTTCATATAAATCAGATGGGCCGCCATTTGATAAAAGTCTGTTAAGTTCTCCAAAGAGAGCTCTTTGTAGTTCTTCAGATACTCTAAAAATTGTTCAGTGATTTCAGCTATAGGGATATCGTAGATGTTAATTTTTGCTTTATTTATAAGGTGTAAAAGTAAATCTAAAGGCCCTTCAAACTGCTTAATTGAGTATGAAAGAGTGCTTTCATCCTTTTTTATTTCCACCATAGTAGCTGAGTATATCTATTTCATCTGTAAGGGTAAAGAGGCTATTGCTGCTCTATCTCCTCTTTATCTCCAAAAATGATTTGGCGCAAAGTGGTATCAAGTTGATTAGTAATATCGTTATTGCTTTTTAAGAAGTTAATTGCGTTCTCTCTTCCTTGACCAATTTTCTCATCGTTGTATGAGTACCAAGAGCCTGCTTTATCAATTAACTCATATTTTAAAGCAGCATCCAGAGATTGAGCCAAAGTAACTTAACCCCTCTCCAAAATACATATCTAAGTTCAACTTTCCTAAATGGGGGGGCAACTTTATTTTTAAGAATTCTAACTCGAACCCTATTACCAATGATATCATCTGCGCTTCGACTAATTGCCTCAATCTTACGCACTTCAACTCTAATTGAGGAGTAAAATTTTAATGCATTCCCTCCAGTAGTTGTCTCTGGATTTCCAAACATTATCCCAATTTTCATCCTAATTTGGTTGATAAAAATAATTGTAGTGTTACTTTTAGCTAAAATTCCTGTTAGCTTTCTTAAAGCTTGGCTCATTAGGCGAGCTTGAAGACCCATGTGAGAATCTCCCATCTCCCCATCAATTTCAGCTTGAGGTGTTAAAGCAGCTACTGAGTCAACAACGATTATATCGACTGCTCCTGAACGAACTAACGATTCAACAATCTCTAAAGCTTGCTCTCCGTTATCGGGTTGGCTAATCCACAACTCATCGGTATTAACTCCCAATTTTTTAGCATAGGTGGGATCTAAAGCGTGCTCAGCGTCGATAAATGCAGCAATTCCCCCCTCTTTTTGACACTCGGCAATAGCATGTAAGGCTAAAGTTGTTTTACCTGAAGATTCTGGTCCATAGATTTCAGTAATTCTCCCTTTGGGATAACCACCAATTCCTAAAGCTTCATCAAGTAAAATAGAACCAGATGAGATAGCTTTTATTGAGTGATCTACTTTATTATCACCCAATTTCATAATAGCCCCTTTACCAAATTGTTTATCAATTTGTGAACGAGCTGCCTCTAAAGCTAATACCTTCTGTTTTGTATCTGTTGCAACCTTAATCGTTGAATCTTTACTTTTAGCCATTATCTATGCTCCTTGAGGATAAACTCATCATCCTCTTAAAATGCTTTATTTCTCTACAATTATAGTAACAGGGCCAACATTTGTATAGTGTATTTTCATAAAAGAGCCAAAAGAGCCCTTAGCTACATTGTGACCTAAGTTTTCTAACTCTTTAATAAATGCTTCATAAAGTTCATTGGCTAATTGAGGCTCTGCTGCTTGATTGAATGAGGGACGATTCCCTTTTTCTAAATCGGCACAAATAGTAAATTGGCTAATTACTAAAATTTGCCCCCCAATCTCTTTTACTGAGAGGTTCATCTTCTTGTTATAATCTTCAAAGATTCTTAAATTGCCAATTTTTTTAGCTAAATATTGGACCGCGTTAAGAGAATCACCTTTAGCGACCCCTAAATAAATTAAAAGGCCGCTATCTATTTGCCCTATTACCTCATTATCAACTTCAACTTTAGCTTCAGTAACCCGTTGAACTACTGCTTTCATTAAACTGGGTCTCTTTGAAGTGATTTAACTAGTTTGGGACGATCTTTTACAGGAGTAGCAAAGTAGGCACTTCCCATAATTAAGATATCGGCTCCTAGTTCAATCAACTTCTTTCCATTTTCCCCATTGACTCCCCCATCAACAGAGATTTTGAAATCAAGGTCGTACTTGTTTCTTAAATCGTTGAGTTCGGCAATTTTCTTATATGAAAATGGGATGAGCTTTTGTCCACCAAAACCTGGATCAACACTCATAATCAGAACCATATCTACATATTCCAAAATTAGTTCAATATCGCTAATTGGGGTTGTTGGTACAATTGAGACTCCAGGTTTAACACCCTCATCCATTATCATTTTAATTGAGTAGTGCAGGTGTGTAGCAGCTTCACTGTGAATTGAGATGTAATCACTTCCAGCTTTAGCAAACTTGGCAATATGCTTTTCAGGATTTACAACCATTAAGTGGGTATCAACTACCATATCTTCCCATTGTCTAACAGTTGAGGCAATTTTATCTCCAAAGGTAATATTAGGAACAAAAGAGCCATCCATTACATCGACATGTATCCATTCGATCCCAACACTCTTCATATCATCAATCTCTTGGCCCAGTTTTGTAAAATCGGCAGAGAGAATTGAAGGAGCTATTCTTGTTTCAATATTCTTATTCATACCCTTATATGTAACAGATTTTTAGAGAAAAAGAAAGCCTATCGAAAATGACATTGGTTGCATACTCTTATCCAATATGGTATTATTGAACTAGTAATTTGGAGCATTCCTCATCGAAAAATACCTGAGCTATTTTCTATTTAATCCAAAAGACGATGGCTCAGGGATTTTCTTGTTTGCTCTGAAAATGGACTTTTTCCCCTAGGAGCGGAGCATGAACGAAGAGAACATTAAAACTTTACTCACTCAAGAGAAGTGGACGAGAGCTACCGTTAACAACTACACAATCCAAAATTTTAATGAGCTAGATGAAATTTTAGAGAAAATTGATGTTGCTGATGAGTTAATTGAAGTTAAAACTATTTGTAACGAATATTTAGAGAAAAATAAAAACTCTATTATCGCATTATATCTATCAGGAGCTGTCTCTTTAAAAAAGCGCTCTTTAGATTATGGGAATATCATTAGCTTAATTGAACTCTTTAATGAGGCTAAAAAGCCAGCTTTAGTGGAACTACTTAGTAAGAAAGTTTTAGATAAGTTTGATGATAAATATGTTTTAAGGCTTTTAGCCTCCTCTTACGATAAACTTGGTAAAGAGGATGAGAAGTTTAATCTATATGAGAAGTTAGTCCAAATCGATTATGAAGAGACCGATTTGTTGATGGCCATCGCTACCCGTTATATGGAACACCAAGAGAGTGAAAAAGCCCTCTTCTACTACAAAAAAGCTCTTCAAAGATACTTAAACTCTCAAAATTTACCAGCAGTTAAAGATGTTTGGTCAATTTTATTGGATCTTGTTCCTTCTGATTTTGCCTATCTTTTATCTGTTGCCCAACGGATTGTAACTAGATTCCAAGGTGAGCGTGTCAGCCAAGTTCTTTTACAACTTTACGAAGTTGTTAATGAAAAAGAGCATTATGATCAAAGCATCACTGTTTTAAAGACCTTATTGGAAGTTGATCCAGAATCAACCTCTGCACGAGACAAACTAGTTGAAGCTTATAGAAACAAGTATGCTAATCATAGTCGCCTAGAGACCTGTATTGAGATATCTAACATCACTAAAAGTTATCGTGATGTTCATTCAGCTATTGAAGACTTTGAGAAAAATATTGCCTTTGACAAAGGCTCTTTTGTATATCACAAGAGTTGGAACATTGGGCGTATTAGAGAACTTTCACATGAGAAAGTTATTATCGACTTTGTCTCAAAGAAGAACCATAGCATGTCTTTAAGCATGGCTTTTAACTCTTTACAAGTTTTACCTAAGCATCACATTTGGGTCTTAAAGTCTGTCTTCCCTAAAGAGAAAATTGCTGAAAAGTTCTTAAGTGATGTTTTATGGGGATTAAAAACTTTAATTATTTCAAATAATAACGCAGCTTCTTTAAAAGAGATGAAAGCTGAAGTAGTTCCCTCTATTTTAAAACCAAAAGAGTGGACAAGCTGGCAAACAAGTGCCAAAAAGGTTTTAAAGAACGATCCGTTCATTGGTTTCTTACCAAATGATCCCGATGTCTTCATTGTTCGTGATACCCCAATCTCTTATGAAGAGAAATCTTTGGGAATCTTTAGAAATGAGAAAAGGTTTTATCAAAAGATTAAAATTGTGCGCGAATTTTTAGCCACTGGTGATCCTGAAAGCGAATTCTTTAAAGAGATGGTTCAATACTTCATCGATCAAAGCACCAATTACAAATCGGTAAATGACCAAGTAATTGCCTCATTCTTATTTGTAGATTACCTATGTGACCGCTACCCATTCTTAGAGCGTCCAACTAGTGTTGACTTTAAACACCTCTACGGCCTCATGGAGCGTGTTCCTAAGGTGTTTGCTGCAATTGATGATAGTGAAATTAAAAAGTCATTTATCGATAATGTAGTGAGCTATGAGGAACCAGAGAACGTAGATAAGGTATTAATCTCATTGTACCCCTACTACCTTACCAACTACATCATGGATACCCTCAAAGAGCGTGATCATCAAAAGGTTATCGATGAAATGTTTAGAAATGCAGTTAGAAACTATCGTGAAAATAGTGATTTGTTTACTTATCTATCCAGAACTTACGATTATAAATATTGGGAAAAGAAAATTAAAGTTCCTTTTGAGATGTTAGTTACCAGTCAATTACAACTTCTTGATTACGCTTTTAATGCTATTGAGGCTAAAAAAGCAACAACTGAGAATAGAAAGATTGCTAAAACACTAAGTACCATCTTATTTGAAGAGAGATTAATTTTTGAATTTCTAAATCAAGCTGATGAATCTAGCTCTCAAAGAATTAACTTCATTGTTCAAAGAATGCAAGGATTGGAAAAAACTAGAAAGGTTGAAGTTAAACACACCATTTTAGAAAAATTCCCCGAGTTTGTATTCTTAGGTGAAGAGGAAGTTGAAGCTGAGATGGTCAGTAGTGGTTTATTGGTAACTCAAGCTAAGTTAATTGAAAAACAAAACCGCCTAGAGCACATTATGAGTGTTGAGATTCCCGAGAACTCCAAAGAGATTGGTTCAGCATTAGCTTTAGGAGACTTGAGGGAGAACTCAGAGTTTAAAGCAGCTAAAGAGCGCCAAGGAATCTTAAATGCAACAATGATTAGACTTAACGATGAGATTCAAAGAGCCTCTGTTGTTACTCAAAAAATGGTTGATCCAACTAAAATTTCCTTTGGTACAAAGGTTGTCTTAAAAAACAACTTAACTAACAAAGAAGATGTTTACACTATTTTAGGACCTTGGGAGTCAGAGCCTAGTGAGAATATCATTAGTTACTTAGCCCCTATTGGTGCAAAGTTAGTCAATCACAAAGTTGGTGAAGATATGGTATTTGAGATTAACGAAAAAGAGTACAACTACACAGTTATTTCGATTGAGGCGATTGAGGTTTAAAGATATTTAAATAATCGACCTTAGCGATTGTGTAAGAGATAAGGGTAATTATTAAAGCCCCCAAATAAAGTACAAAGAGGATAAGTAAATTCCTCTTTGTACTTCCACTTATCAACCACTCTCTATTATTAAAAACCCTATAACTAATTGCATAGATTAGTAGTGGTACATTTGCTATTAACAAAATAGCAAACTGTTTTAAGTAATTGATAAGCTTACCTTTATAAGGCCAGTAATAAATTAAAATAATTAACCCAACTAAATGACTTATGCTATTGGCTAAACTTATAAACTCAGCTTTTGGGTAAAATTTCAATAAAAGATAAGTTAATACGATATCTAAGCTCACCACCACTATTGATCCAATCAAAGCCCGTTTAAGTTGATTAGTTGAATAATAAACTCGTTGAAAAAATGAGTAGAAGGCAACAATGGGCATTCCTATGGCAAACCATTTTAAAATAGAGCTTGTTAAAAGGGTATCTTGGTAACTAAATAGGCCACTTTGTAAAACTACAGCAGTAGTTTCACTAGAGAACGTTGTTAGAACTATTGCACTAGGAATTAAAAATGTGGCTATGTACAAAAGAGCTTTAGCAACTAATTCAACTAACTTATTATCATCCTTTGAGTAAAAGGCCAGTGCCATTGCAGGAAAGAAGACTGTAGCAATACCACTATAAAATATTCCATAAGGTGCTTGGTATAAGATAATTGCATTTGAAAAAGCAGTAATGGAGCCCTCTTTTAAAGTAGAAGCAAAGTAAAAAGCAATTTGCTGGGCAATAACAGCTAATAAAGTAACTGCTGTAATTGGGCCCCACGCCTTTAAAACTTTTAAAAAACTCTCATTTTTAAAATTAAAAGAGAAACGAAACTTATAACCTACCCTTCTTAAAGCAATAAAGTTTATAAGAGCTTGGCTAAAGCCTCCAATTAATACCCCAACAACAAAACTAAAAGCTCCTATCTCAGTTGTTAGTAGATACAAAGATGAAATTACTGCGATAGAGAAGATTAGTGGACTAACAGCAGCTATTAAAAATCGTTGATGAGAGTGTAATACTCCTGCATACAAAGTTGCAAAGATGATAGCAACTAAAAACAAGACAAAATAAAAAAGAAATATTGAACCCAGTTGAATTGCATTGGGATCTTTAAAATCGCTTAAAAAGCTAAAAATTTGAGTTTTAAATAAAAAAGTGAGAATAACTAAGAAAGTTGTTATCAGAAGCTGAAAGCCTTGCATCTCATTTAAAAGGTTTTGTGAAGAGCCTTTATCATCTGCTAAAGAGGCAAATTGGGGAATGTAGGCACTACTAAGTGAGCCTTCAGCAAACAATTTTCTAAAGTTATTTGGTATGTTAAAAGAGAAGTTTATAATATCTGCTAAATTAGTGGCTCCAAAAAAAATGGCAACCGTGCGGGACCTAATAATTCCTAAGAGGCGGGAAACAAAGGTGAGTATCATCAACATAAGAGAGTTTTTAGATCTTTTATTAGAGTCCATAGTACCTTTTTAGATAGGAGTTTTTAAAACTCTCAAAGCGATCTTCACTAATAGCTAAGCGAGCTTTTTCAACTAAGTCATAGAGGTAAGTTAAGTTATGTTCAGTTGCTAACATTCCCCCTAACATCTCATTTGCTTTAAACATGTGACGAAGATAACCTCTTGAATAATCTTTACATGCACGACAGTTACACCCTTCTACTATTGGGCCTTGGTCAAAAGTGTGAACTGCTTTTTTCATCTGAATAAGACCATCGTCGGTAAATACAGAGCCATTTCTTCCTGCCCTAGTGGCTAAAACACAATCAAAGATATCTATCCCATTGCCAATTGCATCTAAAATATAATCAGGAGATCCAATGCCCATCACATAGCGCACCTTATCTTTTGGTAAAAAACCAGTTGTGTAGTTTAAATACTCACTAAAGGTTTCACTGCTTTCACCAACAGATAATCCTCCAATTGCGATACCAGGAAAATCGAGTTCACTAATTACCTCAGCTGACACTTTTCTTAAATCTTTATAAAAGTTTCCTTGCACTATTCCAAAGAGTTTCCCTTTAAAATCTTCTTGATTTTCCCAATGTTCTTTAGAGCGCTTAGCCCACAGGTGGGTTATATCCATCGCCTCTTTTGCTTTGTGCCAGGAGATATCAGGGGCAGTACAAACATCTAAGACCATTAAGATATCGCTGCCTATAATTTTTTGGATGTCGACAACTTTTTCAGGAGTTAGTTTGTGACGTGATCCATCAATATGACTTTGAAACATTACCCCCTCTTCTTCTATCTTTCTAAATTTAGATAAAGAGAAGATTTGAAAGCCCCCGCTATCAGTTAAGATATTTTTATTCCAATTACTGAAATTGTGTAAGCCTCCATAGGTTTCTAAAACTTCCATAGTTGGGCGTAAATAGAGATGGTATGTGTTTGCTAAAATAAGATTGTAACCAATGTTACTAACTGTCTCATGGTGTAGCGCCTTAACAGTAGCATTAGTTCCCACTGGCATAAAGGTGGGAGTTTTAACTACTCCGTGTCCTAAAGTTAAAAGCCCGTTACGAGCAGCTGAGTTTTTATCTTGATAAGTAACTTCAAAGATGTTTTTCATAATCTATATCCTACGAACTAAGTTAAATATTTGTGCAATGATAAACATAACAACAATTGGAATTAAAGGTCCCCAAATCGGATTGTATAGACCCTGTTTAGCAAAGATTATACTAACCATGTTTAAAACATAGTAGATGACCGCTATAACTAAACTTAACAATATCGACAATACTAGGACATTTTTTTTCCACCCAAATATTGTTGCACACGAAATAATCATCAGTAAAAGGGGGTTTATGTTGGCTAGAAGGCGATCAAAAAACTCAACTGCCAAAATCTGGTACTGATTAGCATTTATAATTTTAATATTGTTTAAATAGGTGTATGCATCATCAAGTTTCATTGTCTCTATATCACCAGAAAGGTTTTTAAAATAGGTGCTACTTATATCAATTCTAGGGTCGATTAAACTCTCTTTAGTAATTACTTCAACATCTAAGCTCTCAAAATCGATTGTGTAAATCTCAACATCTTTTAAATGCCACATCGAATTTTCATAAGTGCCACTTTTAGCAACTATTTTTTCAACAACTTGAGCATTTTCATCGCTGAAGATAATTAAAACATCTCCAATTAGTTGTTGATCATCCCAATAATAACCAACATGGATAACATAGGAGTTATCATACGATTGCAGTGTTACGTTGTGGTTATCTCCATCCCAATACGTTCCTAAATAAGTCTCATTTAACCTTTTGTGCTCAACTGAGGCATCGATAGCAACCATTTCACTAAAGAAAAAGAGGGCAATTGAGATAATAATGCCAACAACTATTATTGGCTTAACTACTCTTTTAAAAGGATAACCGCTATTGGATAAAATTATCATCTCGTTGTTTGCATGGAGCATTGCTAAAAAGTAGGTAGTTGAAAATAATAAAGATGGGGCTAAAGCATATAAGATTGCTTGAGGGATATAGTAATAAGAGATTAAAAGAATTTGAGTTATTTGAAGTTCTGCATTTAAATAACGATCTAAGTTACTAAAGGTGTTAAACAATAAAATCATTGTAGTTAATAACAACAAGGCAAAAAATGAGGTTTTAAGGATAGAAAATACAATGTAACGATCCAATATTCTCATATTCGCCTCGAAGGTAACAAAGCTAAAATAGCTATTAAAACAACAACAATATTGGGACCCCACATCAAGAAACCTGGATTATATGGAAATTCCAATATTTGTAGTTGGGCAAAAAAGAGCAAAAACCAATATCCACTAGCTACAACTAAAGACAATCCAAAACCAAACAACCTTCCATGTTTAACTTTCAATAGCGCTAAAGGAAATGTTATAAAAACTAAAAAAAATGAACTAAAAGAGAGGGCAATTTTTTTATGAAGTTCGGCTCGGTAGTATTGTAAATAGAAATTAATTGGGCGCTCTTTCTTTAAATAGGCAATATCCTCTTCTAAAAGCTTAATTCTCTCTCTATTTTCTTCTTGTTGTAATTCAATTGTTAATTTTTCAATTTTCTCTAATCTTGTTTGTTCACTTTTAGCTAAATCAGCTTTTCTTAGTTCTATAGCTTTTAAAAGGTCTCTGCTACTTAATTGAGAGGGACTTAAATCTTGCATTTGAGATAATTCACTTTTTAAATCAATATAGTAGAGCATCTGATCTGCTGTCCCTATTTCCCAATTTTGTTTGTTCTTTTGATCTAAAGAGAGCACTTTAGGATTTTCTAAGTTGATTGCATAAAGATAACTGTCTAAATCAAGTAAATTTAATTTCCCTTTTGTTGAACTGATAATCTCCCCTTTTTGAGTTGTATCAAAGATAAGGAGTGAGTCAATTTCATTATCTTTAACCTCTTGGGTGACTAGTACTTTATCACCTACCCTTTTTACTGCATAACTTTCTAACTCAATGGTGGGTACTTGTTCCATCAACTCACTGTAAAGTTCCTTAAAGCGGTAGCTACTGTATGGTAAAAGTAAATCAGCAACTACAAAGGTTAAAGCAGCTAGAATAATAGAGGAAATTACTATTACTGAAAAAGCTTTTCTTAAAGGGATTCCTAATGTTCTAATAGCTAAGATTTCATTTTTCTCAGCAAGCTCTCCAATTAACATTGCAGAGGCACTCAAAGTTGAAAAAGGGATTGTGTATAAGAGAATTTGGGGGATAGAGAGGGCAATTAATCTAACTACAGCATTAAATGAGACACTTTTAATTAAAACTTTTTGGGCAAATAAGAGGAGTTGATTAATAAAAAAGATGAAGAAAAAGAAGATAAAGGCAACAATCAATGAATTGATAAACCCTTTGAGAATATAAGAGTGTAAGATCGTTGATTTTGAGACTCTATCGCCTCTCACTTTAAACTCCTGTCGAGCCAAACCCCCGTTCGCCTCGTGTAGTAGATGATACTTCACTCGCCTCTACAAATCTACTTTGAACTACAGGAGCTATAATCATTTGGGCAATGCGCATATGGTGGACAATTGTAAAACTAGCATTGCCTAAATTGATTATTGGAATTTTTATCTCCCCTCGGTAATCACAATCGATAGTACCTGGGCTATTTAGAACAGTTATTCCATTTTTGATTGCAAGGCCACTACGAGGCCTTATTTGAGCTTCATATCCTTTTGGTAGTTCTATTACTATACCTGTAGGAATCAACGCTCTTTGGCCCACCTCGAGAGTTATGGGCCCATCAATTAAGGCTGCAAACAAATCAGCGCCTGCTGCCCCCTTTGAGCTATAATGGGGAAGTTTACCCTCCCCTATTAATACAACATTGACTAAAAGAGTGTTTTCCACTACTTCTCTTGCTCCTCTAAAGCATCAATGTAACTGAGGTTCAACCTACCCATACGATCAATTTCGATCAATTTAACGGGGATCTCTTGGTTGAGCTCTAATACATCATTTACGTTGTTAACTCGCTTACGTGAGAGTTTACTGATGTGACATAGTCCCTCTTTGCCAGGAAGTATCTCAATAAAAGCACCAAAGTCCATAATTCTTTTAACTGTACCGTTGTATATACGACCAACTTCGGGCTCTTCAACAATTGATTTAACTAAATCATAAGCTTTTTGAGCACTTAAGCGATCTTTACCAAAAATAGTGACAGTTCCATCGTTGTCGATATTGATTTCTGCCCCAGTTTGTTCGGCAATTCCTTTAATGGTTTTACCACCAGTACCAATAACAGCACCAATTTTATCTTCATCAACTTTCAATGATAATATTTTAGGGGCAAATTGGCTAATTTCCTCTCTTGGAGCATTTAATGCTTTACCCATCTCTTTGAGGATGTGCATTCTCCCCTCTTTAGCTTGGCTAAGGGCTTTTTTCATAATCTCACTAGTAACACCAGCAATTTTAATATCCATTTGAAAAGCTGTTATTCCATCTACAGTTCCTGCAACTTTGAAGTCCATATCCCCTAGATGGTCCTCTTCTCCTAAGATGTCACTTAAAACAACATACTTTTGGTAATCAGCACCTTCAGTAATTAAACCCATTGCAATACCAGCAACTGGTTTATCAATGGTTACTCCCCCATCCATTAAGGCTAAGGTTCCACCACACACTGATGCCATAGAAGAGGAGCCATTGGACTCTAAGATTTCTGATACTACTCTAATTGTGTAAGGAAAATCATCTTTACTTGGTAAAACAGGCTCTAAAGCTCTTTGAGCTAAATGTCCATGTCCAATTTCTCTTCTACCAGTTCCTAAACGACCAGTCTCACCAACACTAAATGGTGGGAAGTTGTAGTGAAGCATGAAGTTGCTAAAGTGTTTATCACCATCGATAGTGTCAAACATTTGCTCATCACTAGCACTACCTAAAGTTAAAGTTACTAAGCTTTGAGTCTCCCCTCTAGTAAATAGGGCACTTCCATGAGTTCTTGGTAAAATTGAGACTTCACTAGTGATCTTCCGAACTTCATCAGCTTTACGTCCGTCAGTTCTTAGTCCCTCTTCCAAAATAGAGTGGCGTAAAATCTCATACTCAAGATCTTCAAACATTGTATCAACTTTCTCAGGTTTTTCGCTGTTTTCAATCTCAGTGGCAAATTTCTCTTTAACTTCAGCCTTTACTTTATCTAAAGCAGCATAGCGCTCCATTTTTCCTTTAACAAAAGAGGCCTCTTTATAAAGGGGGTAAGCGTAAGAGCGAATTGGCTCTAAGAAACTTAAATCTTCTTCAATTTTAATTAAAGGAAGTTTCTCTTTACCCACTAAAGTAGCTAACTCTTTTTGAACTTTACAAAGTTCCCCAATGATACTCTCTGCTTTGTCGATAGCTTCAAGCATCATCTCTTCGCTAACTTGTTTCCCCCCCCCTTCAACCATTGTAATTCCATCTTCAGTACCAGCAACAACAATCTCTAATGTTGCTTTTTCGATTTGTTGGAAAGTTGGGTTGATAACAAACTCATTATCAACATAGGCAACTCTAACTGCAGCAACAGGACCATCAAATGGGATGTCACTGATAGTAACAGCAGCGGATGAGGCAATCATAGCGATGATATCTGGTGGGTTAACCATGTCACTACTGATAACAGTTGGGACAACTTGGATCTCCCTACCAAACGCTTTATCAAATAGAGGGCGCATAGGGCGGTCAATCAAGCGCGAGACTAAAATCTCTTTATCTTTAGGTCTTCCCTCTCTTTTTAAAAATCCTCCAGGGATTTTACCTGCAGCATAATATTTTTCATTGTACTCAACTTGAAGTGGTACATAATCTAATGGTGTCTCTGGAGCCCTTCCAGCACAAGCGGTTGCTAATACTGCAGAGCCTTCAAATGAGGCGTAAACAGCACCATTAGCCTGTTTAGCCATCTTACCGGTCTCAAGAACCAATGTTCCTGAACCAAGTTTAATTTTTACTGATTCCATCTTTTTCCTTCTTTCTACTAATAACGACAAAAGCCCCTGAAATCCTAAAAGGGATTTTAGAGGCTATTTTTTATCTTCTTTTTTTCCAATTATTTTCTCAACTCAAGTTTTTGGATAAGTTCACGGTAGCGATTAATATCTTTGTTTCTCACATATTTAAGAAGACGGCGTCGTGAACCAACTAACTTCAAAAGGCCTCTTCTACTTGCATGATCTTTTGGATAGTTAGCGAAGTGTTGTTGTAGGTCCTTAATACGTGCTGTTAGCAATGCGATTTGAACCTCGGCTGAACCAGTGTTAGCATCTGATCCACCAAACTCACTTATTATCTGTTTCTTAGTCTCTTTTGTTACCATTTTTAGGTTAACTCCTTTACAAATTGCAAATTCTCATAACGAACTTTTTTATTAGCCCGTTTTGAAAACTCATCCCCTTTTAATTCAAGGTGTTTCTCGTCAATCTCACAGATCATCGAGTATTTGGATGAATCTTCCATCACCAAAAGTGTTTCGTACCTTCCAGGTGGCGGTAGAAGTTGTACAAACAAACTACTTTCAAATGTTACAGGGTATTGGTTAGAGCTGTAAGGCATCGGACATAAATCTAATGCGTAATACCTACCTAAAAGTGACAATATAGTAGCCACTTTACCCTGAGTGAGGTTTTGTCGCACCAAGGTGCTACTATCGACACTCCCATCACTTAATTTATAGGTGGCAGGAACCTCAACTGTTGCGTTTTTACAAAGCTTTTTAACTATTTGGTGTAACTCTTTCACACCAGTATCAGCCTTATGTCCACACCTAAAATCTTCACCAACAACGATGGCTTGGACGTCAAACATTGAGCAACAGCGCCCGATAAACTCCTCGCCTGTCAGTTTACTGATATCAACAGAAAAGTCAATCACAACCAAATAATCGACCCCCAGCTTCTCGAAAAATTGGGTGCTCTGACGAAGACTCATCAGTGGCAGTTTATAGGGGTTTCTTCCAATAATTGTCTTGGGGTTTTTGCTAAAAGTGAATACAGCAACTTTAGTATCTTCCTCTTTTTTAGCAATGTTTACTGCACTGTTAATCACCCTTTGGTGACCGTAGTGAAATCCATCATAAACACCAATTGAGATAACTGTTTTTTGTCTCTTTAGTTGAGGATCGTTGTAAAGTTGGTGAAAATCAAATATTTGCATTAAGAACCTCGACTACATGCTACTGCAACAACTTTAATGGGCACTTTGTACTCATCTAAAGCGGCAACTCCCATCAGTGCTCCTTGTGTGGAAAAAAGGGCTGCATGGGTATCGCTATTTTCTATATCTGCATCAACAATTGCTTCACTGTTGGGTAGATTCCCATAACAAAAGCGCTCTGAACTTTTCTCATCGATAACAATTTTACCAATATTGGGCAACCTTAATAATCGGGTGCTACTATCTTCAGCATGGTGACGTAAACGGGTGTAATCTGTTGAATCAACTGCCTCGTCTAACAAATAGGGGCCAATAGCTATTCTTTGTAGTGAATATAGGTGTCCCCTAGAGTTACACGCTAATGCTAAATCTCGAGCAATAGAGCGAATATAGGTCCCTTTAGAGCAGTGAATTTCAACTTCTAAGTCTTTTTCGTCCCAACTAATAATTTTAGTACTAAATATTTCTACTTGACGGGAAGGCATCGATACTCGTTGTCCTTTTCTTGCCAAGCGGTAAGCACGCTCTCCTTGGATGTGGATTGCAGAGTATTGAGGCGGTTGTTGCTCTATTTTGCCAATGAATTGAGTTTTTAAAACTTCTTCAATCTCTTTAAGAGTTGGAATTGAACCAACACCAACAACTTGCCCATCTGGATCTAAAGTTTCAGTCTCACTACCAAAGCGAATAGTTGCTAAATACTTTTTATCCAGATTGGTAAAAAGGGTGTTTAGTTTAGTCAATTGGCCAGTTAAAACAATCATTAAGCCGGTTGCAAAGCGATCTAGTGTTCCTGCATGCCCCACTTTTGGGTCAATTAGGCGTTTAATTGGTCCTAAAGAGGCAAAGGATGTGACTCCCTCCTCTTTATTCAATAAAAGTATAGAAGAACTTTTACTCATCTTTAATGTCCAGGCTCTCTATAATTTGATTAACTGCCTGCCCCTCCTTGATTGAAAGGTCTGCCTTAAAGGTTAATTGAGGTGTGTGACGTGTATTTAAGACGTTTTTAAGGCGACTTTGAATAAAGCCACTAGCCCGATTTAAGGCTGTAACCGATCGGTGAAGTTTGTTTTCATCTAAGAAAGTTGAGACGTAGATAGTTGCATAAGCGCTATCGGCACTTAAAGAAACCCCGCTAACTGAGACAAACTCACTTAGCATGGGGTGTTTAATTTGTTTAGTTACAATCATCGTGCTAATTGCTTCTGCTATTCTACTCTCTAATCTTTTATGAATATGATCACTCATTACTACTTAGCTTTTTAGCCACCTCAATGATGTCGATAATTTCTAGCTTATCGCCACTACGTAAATCGTGGTAATTCTCTAGTCCTACTCCACACTCATAACCAGCACTAACTTCACGCGCATCATCTTTAAACCGCTTTAAAGAGGATATTTTGCCTGAGTGAATCTTAATATCATCCCGATAGACATTGACCAAAGAGTTTCGCTTGATCTTCCCTTCATTGACGTAACAACCAGCAATAAGGCCAATTTTTGGAACTTTAAAGGTATCTCTAACTTCAAGCTCTCCAATGATAACCTCTTTGCGATCTGGAGTTAATAGACCCTCCATAGCTGCTTTAATGTCATCTACAGCATCGTAAATGATGTTGTACTTTCTAATATCAATTTTCTCTTGGTCAGCTAAAGTTTGCGCTCTTGGAGTTGGTCTAACGTTGAAGCCCAACACTAGATGCATCGCTAGCTATAGCTAAGTTGATATCATCTTCAATGATTGCACCGGCACTAGCTCTAATTGCGTGCAACCTTATTTCTTCGTTGGAAAGTTTTTCTAAAGCTGTTTGTAAAGCCTCTACAGAGCCTTGTACATCTCCTTTAATAATTACGTTTAACTCTTGAATTGAGCCATCTTGTAATTTATCGAAGATATTATCCAAAGTTACTTTTGTTGAGGCTATTAGCTTGTCCAAGGCGTTCAAGTTCTTGTCTTTTAGAACCAACTTGGCGAGCTTGCCGCTCATTTTCAGTGACTTGGAAAGGATCTCCAGCTCCTGGAATATCACTTAAGCCAATAATTTCTACTGGAGTAGCAGGACCTGCTTCATCAATCCGATTTCCTCGATCATCAACCATTGCCCGCACTTTACCAGGATAAATTCCAGCAACGAAGTTATCCCCTTGATGTAATGTTCCCCTTTCAATAATAACTGTGGCAACAATACCGCGACCTTGGTCAATTCTAGACTCTAAAACTTTTCCTTCAGCTCTTACTGAGGGGTTAGCTTTAAGTTCTAACATTTCTGCTTGAAGTAAAATAGTGTCTAGTACAGATCTTCGATTCCAATTCCTTTTAGCGCACTAATTTCACAAAACAGGGTATTTCCACCCCACGCTTCGGGCATTAAGCCGTGATCTGAAAGTTGTTGTTTAACTCGATCAACGTTGGCTTGAGGAAGATCCACTTTGTTAACTGCAACAATGATTGGCACTTTAGCAGCCTTAGCGTGATCAATTGCCTCCAATGTTTGGGGCATTACTCCATCGTTAGCGGCAACCACTAGAGACAACAATATCGGTAACTTGGGCACCACGTGCTCTCATCATTGTAAAAGCTGCGTGACCTGGAGTATCTAAGAAGACAATGTCCCCTTTGTCTCCAAGTTTTACCTTGTAAGCGCCAATGTGTTGGGTGATTCCACCAAACTCTTTGGCAACGTTATCTGTAGATCTGATTGCATCGAGTGTTTTAGTCTTACCGTGATCGACGTGTCCCATGATTGTAACAATAGGCGCTCTAGGCACTAAATCGCCAAGGAACATCATCGTCAGTTGCTATTAGTGTCTCATCGTACAAGGAGACTAAGTTAACTTCACAACCGTATTCGTTGGCAATTATGGTAGCAATATCGCTATCAATTTGTTGGTTGATTGTTACCATCATCCCCATCTCTAACAATTTGCCAATAACTTCAGAGGCTTTCAAATTCATCTTTTTAGCTAAATCACTAACTGTGATGAACTCCATGATATCGATTTTCTTAGGGACAGGGTTGGCCCTTTGAACCTCTTTTTTCTTGATTTGAAAATCTCTTTCGTTAATCTTATCTGCTTTGGAGAACTCTCTTCTCTTTCTATAAACCTTCTTAGGAGCTGGTCTTTGAGTTGGAGCACCCATATCAACTTGGGGTGTAGGAGGGCTTCCAAAACGTTGCCCTCCACCTGCTGGTCGTCCTTGTTGAGGAGGTCTTGGTCCTCCTCGTTGACCTGCAACTCTAGGAGCACCACCAGTACGGGGTGTTTGTTGTCCTCTAAAAGAGCCACCAACTTGTCCAACTTGTCGTGAAGGTCCACGGGGGATATCCTTTCGATCATTTTGAATGTTGGTTTTTCTCCACTGAGCGTGGTCTTGGGCACTTTGCCCTTGTCCTGGCACCGGCGGTAAGTTTTTAGGGGCCCTAACAATTGGAGAACCTAAACCAATGGGTGGTTTTTTCTTCTCCTCTTTTTTCTCAACAACCTTTTGTTCTTTAGGTTCAGCCTCTTTTTCCTTAGCTGGTTCAACTTTCTGAACAACAGGCTCCTCTTTTATCTCTACCGGTTTTTCAGCAACTTTAGCTTGAGGTTTAACTACAACAACTTTCTTTTTAACTACAACTACCCTCTTTTTTTCTTGAGGTTTACTTTGTTCAACTTCTTGAGTAGGCGCCTCACTGGCAGCCACCTTAGTTTGTTTAATTAAAGTTGTTTTTAGTTTTTTATCATCTTGTGGCATATTTATCTACAATTACTCCTAATCTACTTCTTCCACTTCTTCAAAGCTGAGTCCAACACCACAGTTGGGACAGCTACTCATATCAAGACTCAATTCGTGTCCACACTCGGGACATAAGAACTGGTGCTCAATTTCATCTTCCTCTTCTTCAACAATGTCAACGTAGTCGCTCAATATTGCATTAACCTTCTCAATATCTTCATTGCTGATATTCTCATAGTGTTCTAAATCATCGTTGCTTATATTTACAAACTCTTCAACGCTGTAGATGTCGTGGAAATGGAACTTAGCAATGAGTTCTTTATCCAACTCCTCAATATCACTAAGCATGAACTCCCCATCATCCTCTTCGTAATAAAGATCTGCAACCTCTTCGCTATCGCTAAATAGGGCATCAAGGGCCTCTTTACTATCAACATCAAAGTCCATCTCTTTGTATTGTTCAACAGTTTTAACGTCGATAATCCAATCAGCTAACTTATTAGCCAATCTAACGTTAATACCCTGTTTACCAATTGCCAAAGAGAGTTGTGAATCATCAACAACTGCGATGGCACTTCTTTTTGCCTCATCGACAATAATAACACGTTTAATCTCAGCTGGTGAAAGGCAGTTTTTAATGTACTCAACGGGGTTTGGATCGTAGCGTAAAACGTCTATTCTCTCTCCCTCCATCTCCCTCATGATAGTTTGGACACGGATTCCTTTCAACCCAACACAAGCTCCAACAGGATCTAAGTCGTTGCGATGTGAATATACGGCAACTTTTGTTCTATAACCGGGTTCGCGTACAATTTTGTGAATCTCAATTGAGTGGTCATAAATTTCAGGAACTTCTAATTCAAACAGCTTTTTAACAAACTCGGTATGGGTTCTAGATAAAATTACCCTTAAGTTTCCCTTTTCGGGTTTTTCAACTTGGTAGACGTAACTTTTTATCTTATCCCCTTTACGGTAAACCTCTCTAGGACTTTGGAATCGTTTGGGTAAAATACCCTCAATTTTTCCTAAATCAACAAACAGGTCCCCTTTGGATTCTCTTTGGTAATAACCAATAATCATCTCCCCCTCTTTAGTTTTAAACTCAGAGTAGAGGGTATCTTTTTGAATATCTCTTAAATCTTGTTTTGCTTTTTGTTTAGCACTTTGAACTGAGATGCGATCAAATGTTTTGGGATCGATTGGAATTAGAATCTCATCACCAACTTCACAATCTTCATGAAGCTCTAAAGCTTCTTGAAGGGGAATTTCTTCAAAATCACCATCAAAATCGTCATCCTCTACAATCACCTTTTTAGCAAAAAGTTGAACGTCATCTCTGTTTTCATTAAATTGTACAACTGCATTATCGCTTGTTCCAAACTTTCTCTTAAAAGCGGCTAGTAGTAAGCCTCTAATGGTCTCTAGTACTAAGTCCTCGCTAATCCCCCGTTCACTAACAAGCGTTCGGATTGCTTCACCTAAATCATTGGACATTTCTACATATCCTCCCATGAATATGCTAGTTTAGCTTTCTTAATATCGTGGAGTGCAACCTTGTAAGTTGGATGGCTCTCCTTTTTGTCATCAATTTTAGCATTTGTTAGTTCAACACCATCATCAGCTAACTCATTAATAATTCCTTCCACCCAGTTGCTAATCGAGTTGTCGTAAAGACGACATCTTTTACCACTGAAAAGCTCAAATTCATATAAATCTTTAAAATTGCGCTGCACACCAGGAGTTGATACTTCTAAATCAACTTCCCTTGTCCCCTCTAACAAAGTTAAACGGGGATAAACCAACCTGTGTGCCTCTGCACATTGATCAACACCAACGGTGTGATCGTTGTTGGTAATAATCAAAACTATATGTATTGAAGATCTTAGTTCACTTTTTTTAATATCAACTACTTTAAGTCCAATTGCCTCCAATAGCTTAGAGAGTTCTAAAAAAAGCTCATTCGATCTTATACTGTTTTCCATCTAAAACGTAACTCCATAAAAAAGGGACCGCCCTGCGATCCCAATAATTTTAATTTCAACTACAGATAAGGTAAGCTATTTGACTATTAATGTCAATTACTCCACCATTTTTTGCAGTTTCTCCAATAGTTGCAAAGCTTCAAGTGGGGTTGATTTATCGATATCAAAGCTCCTTATTAAATCTTCCACTTCTGCTAAGAAAAAATTATCATCATTTGATTCTAAAACTACATTTTGGGTAAAAAGATCTAGTTGTTGACTAGTTGTGTTAAGGGCATAATCGGCATAGTGATCTTTTTGAAAGGTTGCTGCCTCTTTTATCACTGAAGAGGGAACTCCAGCCATCTTAGCAACATGAAGGCCGTATGAGCTCTTTGCTACCCCTTTTTCAATCTTTCTTAAAAAGAGGACCGACTTTTTAGTCTCTGCCACTGAAAGTGTTAAAAGTTGCATATGGGAGGTGTCTAACATAGTTAATTCATGGTAGTGAGTTGCAAAGAGTGTTTTCACCCCCATTGCAACCAGAGCTCTCATAACAGCGTAGGCAATCGACAACCCATCTTGGGTACTAGTTCCTCGTCCTATCTCATCAATGATTGCTAGTGAGCGTTTGGTAGCTGTTTGGAGGATATGGGCTGTCTCTTGCATCTCAATTAAGAAAGTAGACTCTCCACGGGCTAAATTATCAGAAGCTCCCACTCTACAAAATAGACGATCGGTAAGTCCTAGGCGTGCTGTTTTAGCAGGAACGTAAGAGCCAATGTGGGCCATTAAGACTATAAGGGCATTTTGGCGTAAATAAGTAGATTTACCAGCCATATTTGGAGCTGTGATTAAACAAAATCTCATCTCATCTTCTTTCATGTTACAATCATTAGAGACAAATTCCCCTAGGCGTAGGTTTTGTTCTACCACTGGGTGGCGCCCCTGTTGGATGTCAATAATATCTTTTTCAACAAACTCAACTTCACAATAATCGTTTTCTCGTGCCACAAAGGCAAAAGATTGTAAAACATCGATAGTTGAAAAATAGCGCCCCAAGGATAAAAGACTCTGGGTGTGTTTGTTAGTTAACACTATAAGAGAATTGAAAAGCTCTTTTTCAAGTTTCTCCATCTTCTCACTGCTACTAAGAATTTCATTTTCTAATTCAACTAGTTGATCAGTTGTATACCTCTCTGCAGCAACAAGGGTTTGTTTTCTAAAAAAAGATTCAGGAACTAAGGATGAGTGAGTTTTAGGAATCTCTAGGTAGTGTCCGATGATTTTATTGTTGCCCAATTTTATAACTGGAATTTTAGTCTCCTCTTTTAAAGTACTAACGTATTGATTAAGTTTTTCAGATCCCCCCAAAGTTAGTTTTCGCAGTTCATCTAAAGTATCATCATAACCACTACGAATAACTTCATTAACTTTAAATGGCCCCATTGTGTCACTTTTAATTGCTTTAATTAAAACTTCCATTAAATTGACTAGTGAAGACATCTGTTGATCATCAAGGTGCCCAATAAGCAATTGATGATACCAAGATTGATGAACTTCAGTTAACTCAAAGAAAGTTGCTATTGCCTCTCTAATGGCCACTAAATCACTTGGATTAGCTCTCATCATGGCAACTCTAGTTGCTAAACGAGAAAGATCTCTTAAAGGAACTAAACAAGTTCGAACCCTTTGATGCTCCTCTTTATCATCTAAAAACCACTTAACCCATTTTTGGCGCTCTTTAATTTGCTCTAAGTCAGTTATGGGATTACTAACCCACTCTTTTAATAAGCGTGCTCCTCCACTAGTAACACTTTTGTTTAAAGAGGAGAACAAAGTGAATTTAGTAGAACCATCTTGTAAGTTACTTAAAAGCTCTAAGTTCTTTCGCGATGCTTCATCAATTAACATCGTTTGTTGCTGATTTATCTTTTGAAGGTGGTTGATGTGATTTAAAGAGGTTTTGCTACTCTCTTTGATATACCTAAACAAAGATCCTGCAGCTTTTAATACTAAATCGCTATCACCATAGCCAAATTGTTTTAAACTTTGAGTTTCAAAGTGCTCTGTTAATAGTTTATGAGCTTCAGAGACTAAAAAGTACCATGCTGGTAAACGACTAACCATAACTGAACTTTGATCAATCAAAGTGGCAAACTCACTGTTGCTAAAATAATTCTCTTCATCAATCAAAATCTCTTTGGGTCCAATTCTTTCAATTAGAGAACGAAGTTGTTCAAACCTTTTTTCTAAAGGGAGAGCGATGGTATAAATTGTTGGATAAGAGAGTTCACTGTAGGCACAACTAATACTCTCTTTTTCTAAAGAGATGCTAAGGATGTAGTTGTTGCTAACTGAATCGATGTACTCATCCTCAATTGCTGTTGCAGGGGTGATAATTTGCACCACCTCCCTTTTAGCAATTGCCCCTTTTTCTGTGGGTAAAGAGATTTGTTCACATATGGCAACTTTCTTACCATAATCTAACAATCTTTTGATGTAGTTTTTAGCAGCGTGGTAGGGAATGCCACACATGGCAATCCCATTGCGCTTAGTTAATGTAATGTTTAAAAGCTTTGAGACTTCAACAGCGTCGTCCAAAAACATCTCATAAAAATCACCTAGGCGGAAAAAGAGGACCTCCTCTTTGTGCTCCTTTTTTATCTCAAGGTATTGAACCATCATTGGTGTTAAGTTTTTATCTTCCATTGCCTCTAACTAATAAATAAATTGTGTGATTGCTAAAACCAACTTCATCCCAGCTGTCTCACCACCTTTTCCTTTAAAGATTGGTCCCCCTTCCCAGCTAAAAGCACCCCCATCTTCAATGTGAGCGTTTTTGACTAAATAAAGACCCAATGGGAACCCAGGTATTTTCAACCTGATACCAAAACCTGTTGAAAAATACCAATTCAATGGAGTTGTACCCACCTCTTTAAGGTTAAATGAAGCCCCTGTAGCACTAACAAATGCCTCAGCCCAAATAACGTTTTCTGCCAATTGGATACTAAACTCCAACGAAGAGTCCCATAAGAATTCAAAGTAGAATTTTGGTGAAATTCCACGAGCTAAAGTGATACCATCAATGTATAGATACTCATACTTTGAGGCATTCATCCCAGTTATCCAAGAGCCACTTTCATTTTTAAAGAACTGTTCAAACATAAATGAGACAGTTGTATTTAAACTTAAAACTCCTGGAGTTGGTTTTTCACCAGGTATTTCAAAGAGCTTTAAGAATCCACTTGCTGAAGTGCTAGAACGCATGTAGTTAGACAAGCCTCCTAAAAGACCTCCAGCATAAGTAAGCGATTGGCTCACCATGTATCCTTTAGTGGTGTTGTGAATTAAATCACGCCCATCCCACGATAAAGAGAGACCAATTCTATTTGAGAATTGCCATTTTTCCCCATATTTTCCAGTTGACCAGTCAAATGGTGTAAACACATCGGTATTAAAGATTGCCCTGTTTAAAGTGAATGTTGGACCAATGCCCACCGATAGACGGCCAGGTTTAAACATAAATGTGTAACCAGTGCTATAGCCTAATGAGACTCTATAATAATCGTATGGCATTAAATAAGCTTCATCAGGAGTTGCACTTTTAGCTTTTTCCCACGCCTCGTAGGAGGTAAATGGGTATGGATAAGCTTTGTTATTTCTAAGTTCAGTCGTTGGAGAGTGATCTCCTAATTGTAGCCCATTTTTATAGGTGGTGCGGTTAAAAGAAAGATCGATAGCATTGGACCACCTCTTATCTTTAACCCAGTTATCTCTAAATGTGATCGAAGCACTTTGGCTAGAGGGAGATAGTTCAGTCATCACCTCTAAATCTCTTCCAGTTCCTGCAACGTTTGTATCGGCCCAAGATAGAAAGCCACTAACAGGAAAGCCCTCTACATTGCCTCCAAAGGTGGCTCCAAAGCCAATGTTCATCTGATTACCTTCAACAACATCGTAAGTAACTACTAAGGCATTCTCTTGAGTTCCGTAGCTAATAGAGGGTTCTACATCGGTAAGAAGGCCGGTATTGTAGAGGTTTTGAGCAGAGCTCACATATTTATCTTTACTGAAGATATCACCAGCTTTTAAAGCTAACTCTCGCTCTAATACGTACGGTTTTGTTTTAGTTAATCCTCTAATTATAACTTGCTCAACTACTGCTTGAGCCCTTTCACCAATAATTACTTTATAGGTAACTAACTTGTTTTCATTATCACGAATTTCATCAATATCGATGCTGTTTTCAACATACCCATCGTTCCAATAGATGTCGGCTATTTTACCAATCTCATCTTGAACTTTAGTAATGTTTAAAACTGAACCCTCTCTCATTGAGAGGTTTTTAAAGATTTGCTCATCGCTAAAGATTGTATTTCCCTCTACAACAATTCCTCCATAGAACCATTGATCGTTCTCTTCAACAATGAAAGTGAGTTTAACTTTTTTAATATCGGGATTCTCTGATTCAAGTTCGTCAACAATTACATCTTTAATATTAACATCGATATAACCTCTTTTTTGATAAGCAACTAACAATGCTTGCATGTCAGAATCAACTTTTGCTTTGTCGTAGTTTCCTGCATTAAATAGAGATTGAACTTTACTAGAGAGCTCTTTTTTTAAAGTTGAGCTACTTAAAGTAACGTTGCCCTCAAATACAATTTCTCCAATTTTGGTTTGTTGGTTTTCAACAACTGTATAAACCAAATCTAAGAGGTTGCTGTTCTCATCGATGGTGTAATCAGAAGTCACTTCCACATCGGCATACCCTCTTGTTCTGTACAACTCTTCTAAATCATCTTTAGTTGATCTAACACTTGCTAAAGATAAGAATTCTCCCACTTTAACATTTAGGTTATCCTCTAAGACTTTGGTACGAACTCCACTATTACCAACAAACTCAATGCTCTTAATTACTGGAAGCTCAGTGAATCTAAACAGTAAATATAAATCGGTATTATTGGGACCACCCCGTTTTGCTTCAGCTTCAAAGAGGCTAAACTTTTTAAGGTTGTTTAACTCCCTTTCAATGTTTTGGTAGTTTTCTTGAGTAAATGCTCGTCCAATAAATGGGTAAGTTAAATCATCTAGTGAATCTTTAGAGACATTCTTTAATCCCTCAAAGATAAAACCCCTAATAGTCTTATTTAAATACCACTCATATTCAGTTAGTTTGTAAGTTAAGGTTATTTGGTCTGTGTTTGGATCTGTTTCATACGAGTAAATGATATCTACTCGATCGTAACCACGAGCTTTGTAAGACTCTTTAATTGTGGCAATTTGTTTTTCAACACCCGTTAAATCAAACTTTTGGCCAACTTTTAAATCAATTATGGAAGTTAGTTGGTCGCTACTTAAAACTTTGTTTCCACTAAAGGCAACTTTACCTAAAAGTTTTTGTTCAACAAACTCAATATAAACAACAACTTTATCTGTTGAGCCTTGATAACGAGAGGGAATCATTTCTATTTCAATAAACTCTCCTCTATTTAAAAGTTTATTTCTAGCTTCATTTATCTGATTGTTGTTAAAAGGTTTACCTATTAAATCATCTACTACTTTGTCAATCTCTTTTGAGTCAACGCTTTGCAAATCAATATAGATAAATTCTTCTATTGGCTTACCAACCCACCATTGCTCCAAAGCTCTATTTTCGGCAGCCACTAAACTGAAAAGGGTTGCAAATACAATTAAAATTAGTAAGAACTTACGCAAATTGGACTCTCCTTATTAAAAATCAAACCTCTTGGTTATACTGAACCCCATAGTATCGAAGAAATCAAAAACCGACAACTGATTTGGTTGGGTGAAAAAGCTAAATGTTGCTAGGGGGTTAGTCCACTCGACACTAACTTCAGTATCTACTCTTAAATCGTTGGCGAAGAAAGAGGCTCCCTGTTTTAAAGTATCTTCTCTAAAGTGTAACATCCCTTGTAGATAAATATCATCAAAAAGATATTTTCCGATATAGAGTGTTGTATTGTCTAAATAGCGGGCTAAGGGGGTAACACTGCTCTCTCCTGCTAAGTTTGGAAGTGCTTCAATTAAGATGTTTTGTAATAAGTTAGTCCTAATTGTAAAGACGTCCAAACCTAATGATTCTCTAATAATCTTAGTAAAGCCCAATGAGATAGTTGTCCCTTGTAACAACCCTAAACGGGAAATCATATCAGTAGCAGCTGTAGCAACTGAGACAACAGTGTGTAGCCCACTATCACCTACACTAGGAGGTGCCACAATAGATTGCCCTAATAACTCTAAAATCTCATTAGTTGATAAAGGTGGCATCGATTCAAATCTTGGTGAAATTTCATCAATTCGATCATCTTGTAGAACTAAGTAGATATCGTATCTATTTCCTTCTAAATCAAACTCCCTTAATCTTGCTCTTAAATTTAGTAGTGGCATTGTTCCAACTGGAGGAAACTTAATTGCCCCTTCAGTTACGTAGAAGTTTTTTTGAACGTAGTAAATTTCTCCACTACGAAGCGCTAATTGACCACTAAAAGTGGTTGCCATAGAGGGTGCTGAAACATTCAATTGCCCCGATTGTTCATCAGCTAAAGTGAGTTGTAAGATTGGGGACTCTTCAGTGGGATAAACAAATCCTACGTTTTTTCCTGTAGTGATTCTCATATCAATGGAGGTTCTAAATTTCTCTACAACCCAAGCTGGAGGAGTAGGAACACCAATATTTACCATTGCATCTGAGACAACTATATCACCATACAAAGTTTCATCATCTGGAGTTCCCTCAATTGCAAAATAACCTTGTACTTTAGCAACAATGTTTACATCTGAAAAAAACAATGGGAGCCAAAATGAGATCGGATTTTCCACTTCCAAGATATCTAGGCGGTAGTGGGGAAGACCCCATTTCTCTATAGTTGCTTCCAATTGTCCAATTGCTTTAGTAGAGCGTCCCGATGTATGAGTTACTGAAATAGGAGTTGCACTCATAGTTGCAGTATTTTCACTAACTGTTATTACTGGGTTTTTTATTGAAATAGACTCTCCTACAGTCCAAAAAGTGTTCATCTCAACACTAGGACCACTAAAAACAGCCCAATACTCAGGATCTTTGAAAGGTCCAATAATTGTACCATTGCCAACCATCACTCCCCCATCAAAACCAACAATTGGCTCTAAGAAAAAGGCATCCAGATAGCTCATAGTTAACTTAAGATCTTCAAAATCAATGTTTATATACTCTTTATCAATTGTTCCTTTAACTTTTAGAGGCAAAATAAAGTTATCATAAGCAGTTAAATCAATCTCTCCACTATTAAAATTATAAAAGCCCTCTAAAGCCCCTTTGTTTAAAGCATTAACAGTTAATAAACCATTATCATAGCTAATTTGGTGGTTCATTGGCTCTATGTCTATAAGGCCAAAAAACTGCCCTTTCTTATTTGAAAGATAAATTGGATTAGTTTGTTTAGTTAAGTTAGTTAAGTTACTTATAAGTTGACCAATATTTTTTGGCTCTCCTATCGATGTTGTTAGTTCAAAAGGAAATAAAGAACTACCATCTCTCCAAGTAGTTAAAGAGTCTAATGATAACAACCCTTTAATGAAAACTTGCCCATTAGATTCCAATCTCACTAAATCTAAATCAATATTACTTAATCCACTTTTAAAAAGAAGATTTTCAACTATTAATTCTCTTTGTTCTAAACCAAGAAAGAATTTTAAATCTTCAGACTCAAAGTCCAAGTTCAACCTATTTTTCTCTTTGAAGTTTGTATAACCTAATGCTTTTAAAGTGATAGTTCGATGTTTTTTATCTTTAATAAAACGACCAATTTCAAAAGAGGAGATATCAAATAAACCTTGAGATACATCTGATTCAGTTTTATCGGGATAAACAACTCCTTTTAAGTAGCTTTTAGAATCGTATAAATCAACTTTTAAGTCAAAGTTAGTAAAATCATAAGCAAGGAGCTCTTTTAAAGGAGTTTTGGCTAACTCAACACTCCCTTCTAAAAATCCAAATTCATCGCTGTATTTAATATCAAAAATATTTAAGAAGTTGTTATTTACATCTAAGGCAAAATCAACTGCCCAGTTGTTGTCGTTGCTAAAAGTTAAACCACTAACTGATAAAAGTGAACTCATAATTTCAAATGTTTGTTCAGTTACTAAGAAAGAGGACTCAATCTCTCCATCAACTATGATTGAACCTTTTAAAAAAGAGCTATCAAAAAAAGGTAAAGGGAAATTTCTCATCCTTAAATCCCCTTTTATGTAACCAAGTTGATCTAAAAAGTCGATGCTTCCTTCTAAAGTGTCTGAATCTAAAGTTAGTTTTAACTCTTTGGTATCTACTAAAATGTGCAACGGATAACTTAAAGTGGCAGTTTGTAAAGTTGCAATTGAACTTAACAAAGATTCCTCTTTCCAAGCCAACCTACCATCAAAAGTTAATGTAGGGAAAAGGGAGCTTTCAATTAAGTAGTTGTATAAACCCCTCTCTATTTTAGAAAATTCCCCTTTTATTAAATTTTTCCCACTATCGGAATCAGCTAAATCAAAGATTCCTTCAGGTATTAAAGTTTGTCGATCAATGATTCCTGAATAACTGCCTCTAAGACCCTCTCCAGTTAGAGATGCTAAATTGACATATAAGTTCTCTTTATCAAAAGTACCACTTAAAGTAGAGCCAATGGTGTAAGGCTTATTGTTAACAACAAAATCGTTTAGTGAAAGTTGTCCATTTAAAGAACCTGTTTCTATTTTTAAATCTGAGTTGTAAAACATAGAGGCTGTTATACTTGTTCGAGGAGCTACAATTGATTCAAAATTTCTTAATGGGCCAATCATAAACTCTTTTAGAGGATAAAATCTAAAATCATCCAACTTTAAATCAACTTTACCCTTCTGATCTATAAAGTTGACATCTACATCTAAGTTAACTCCTAAAGAGTAATCAAAGTTAGCTTTTAAACTCTCTTTATTATAAGAAACTCCCCCTTTAAAAATTCCTAATATAGGGGTGGATTTAACATTGGTAATACTTAAATTGGCAAAATCAACTTCCAACAAGGGATTAAACGAAAGATCAAAGCTAGTTTGCCCTTTAAGATCTTCAATTAACAAAGTTGTATCTAAATTGAAATCTAAACTGCTTTCAACAATAATCTTATCAATTTCAGTGTTGTATATCCCTAGTAGATAAAAACTATCTAGTTTTAAATTATCAAAATAAAACTCTTTTTGGTTATTCTCTAAATCAAGGTTATCAAAGTTAATTTGAAGGGTGTGAATAGGATCATTTATTTCCCCTTTCACTAAGAAGTTTTTAAATCGCCCCTTTTGATTATCAAGAGTGAAGTTTAAAGAGTCGTTGAAATTGATATCAAAATTAACAGATTGTTGATTTAAAAATAAATTTAAGTTGGTATTGGTAAAACCAACCTCACCTAGTAAATTGGTTATTGTCACACTGTTAATTAGGGTACTAAAACTTAACTCTCTAAGTGATTTAAAAGAGCCATCTACTTTTAAATAATCTACTAGAGCACTTATATCATTGTAAGAGCCTTTAACTTTTGTTAATTCAATCTCAATTTGATCCAATAAGTTTCTAATTATCCCTTTACCGCTATTAAGAGAAATATCCTCCACTAGTGAAGTTAAATTGTCGTATTGAACCTCGGTTTTACCACTCCCACTATCTAATCTAATATTATTTACATTTACATTCCCACTTTCACCTAAATCTACCCCAATTGAATTTAAATAAAGTTCTCCATAATCAATGTTGCCCCCTTTAAGGGCAAATACGCCATATAGGTTATTGATATTAGCAATAAATGGGGAATAATCGATAATTCCATCAGAGCGATTAATAGCGATTTCTATTTTTTGTTTTGAGTTAGCACTTGGTGAGCCAAAGAGATCTCTTACATATAAGATAAAAGAGTCATCTATATTAAAATCAACCTCTTTTAAATCAACTTTTACGTTTTTTAAAAAGAGTTTAGGAATTAGGAGATGGTATAGTTTTTTATCAACAGTAATTTGCTGAACACTTAAAATTTGTTTTTCATAATTGTCGTATATAGTTAAGTCGTTGATGACAATTCTTTTAAAGAGCTCTTTATCAATTGAACCAACTTCAAGAGTGTAAGAGCCTCTATCTAAAGAGGAGCTAATTATTTTTTGTGCTACTAAATCCCATTTTGTATACACTTTTGTAAACAAAATAGCAAAAGCTACTAAGAATAAGATCGCTAGTGCAATGACAAAATTTAAGTAGCTACGTCTTAATTTCATAAAATAATCCACTTTAAAGGTAGTATAATGGTAATTGGAACTTTTACATACCCTTATTCTTCTTGTCATTATAGAGGGTAATAGTTACTATAAAGTTACAAACTTTTCAGGAGATCTTATTGATGCAAGAGATACTAGATCATTTTATCGTAATTGAGGGTCTTGATGGAGCTGGAGCCACTACCCAAATGAAAGCTGTAACTGAAGCTTTTGATGTTGCTCAAGTTGCTTGTCACGCCACTTTTGAACCAACTTCATCCCCTATGGGTTCGTTGGTGCGCTCTATATTGCGTAAAGAGATAGTGACTACCCCTATGGCTTTAGCACTACTATTTGCAGCTGACCGAGAAGATCACCTATACCACCCAGTAAATGGAATTGTTGATAAAATGAAAGAGGGCACTGTTGTTATTAGTGATCGTTACCTATTTTCCTCTTTAGCCTATCAAGCAGTTGATTGTGGGTTTGAAAAAATTAGTGAGTTAAACAACTACCCCTATCCCCGTTTTCTTTTCTACTTAGATACCCCTGTTGAAGCTTGCTTAGCAAGAATCGAAAAGCGAAACAATGGGAAAGAGTTGTTTGAGCGACAAGAATTTTTAACCAAAGTTAGAGATAATTATGAAATAATCTTTGCCGATTTACCAAAAGATGTTGTTTTTGTAAGAATCGATGGAAATAAGAGCAAAGAGGAGATTACCTCAATTATTTTAGAAAAATTGCAAGAACACTCTCTTATTTAATATACATCGCATCGCCGTAACTAAAAAATCGATAATTATTCTTGATAGCATGTTGATAAGCATTGAAGATTTTATCTTTAGAGGCAAAGGTGCTAACTAAAACTAACAAAGTTGATTCAGGGGTGTGAAAGTTAGTTAAAAGGTGATCAACAACTTTAAACTCATATGGGGGTTTAATAAAAAGATTTGTTTTACCCATCCCACTAACAACTAAATCAGATTTTGCATCATAAGCAGATTCGAGTGTGCGCACCACTGTTGTCCCAACAGCTATAACTTTCTTCTTATTTTTATGATAGGTGTTTATTAAAGAGGCTGCTAAATCATCTATTTCATAATGTTCGTAGTGCATTTTATGATCTTCTAGATTTTCCCCTCTCATTGGAATAAAAGTACCCATTCCAACATGCAACGTTATTTGGGCAATTTCAATTCCCCTATTTTCAATCTCTTTTAAAATATCTTCTGTAAAGTGTAAACCTGCAGTGGGAGCTGCAACAGAGCCCAAGTTTTTAGCATAAATTGTTTGATAACGAACTTTATCAAATTCTTGATCATCTCTTTTGATGTAAGGAGGAAGTGGCACATGCCCCATAGCTTCAAAAAATGATTCATCTATCATTTCATCAAATTCAAAGACTTTAGATCCTTCCCCCAACTCTTCAACAATTGTTCCACTAATAGTTCCAAAGAAAAATCTTTTGCCAACTTTTTGCTTTTTGCTTTTACTTACTACAACTGTCCATCTGTTGGCACCTAAATAATTTAAAAACAAAAATTCAACTTTTCCTTTATTTTCACTAAGAGCATAAACTCTCCCTTTACGCACTTTGGTGTTATTTAAAACTAAAAGTGAATCCTCCTCTAAAAAAGAGGGAAAATCTTTTATTGAGCTCTCTATTAAATCATCACTATTACGATCAACAACTAATAGACGTGAAGAATCTCGTTTATCTTGTGGATTTTGAGCTATTAAATTTTCAGGTAGGTTAAAATAAAATTCCTTGGTTTTCATCTTGTTTGTGGTTGTGCTCTATGTTTAAAAGTTTGTAGGCTAAGGAGGTCGCTACACGACCACGGGGAGTTCTTTTTAAATATCCTTTTTGAATTAAAAAAGGTTCGTAAAAATCTTCAAGCGATTCAATAGCTTCACCAACACTGATAGCTAAAGTTTCAGCTCCAACAGGTCCCCCATCATAAAATTCAATAATAGTTCTTAAAATATTTCGATCTTGCTCTTCTAGCCCTTCACTATCGATTCCCAATCTATCCATACTTGCAATTACTATCTCTTTGGTGATAGTACCATTTCCTAAAATTGTTGCATAATCTCTAAGACGTTTTAACAGGCGGTTGGCAATTCTGGGAGTTCCACGAGAACTTTGGGCTAAAAGTCTAATCGCCTGCTCATCAATTTTAGCATCTAAAATTTTGGCAGATCTTCTAATAATGGAAATGAGCTCATTAATTTGGTAAAACTCAATTCTACAGGTGATTCCAAAACGGCTGTATAAGGGGCTAGAGACTTGACCTGCTTTAGTTGTAGCTCCAATGAGTGTAAAATTAGGAATGGGGATTCTAATTGTGCGAGCCGCTGGTCCTTGTCCAATAACCCAATCAATTTCAAAATCCTCCATAGCTATATAAAGCATCTCTTCCAACGCTGGTCTCATTCTATGAATCTCATCGATAAAGAAAATCGAACCTTCAGTGACATTAGTTAAAATACCTGCAAGATCTTTAGGTTTTTCTAAAGCTGGAGCACTTGTCATCCTTATCTCACTACCCATCTCATTGCCAATAATAGATGCTAAAGTAGTTTTGCCCAATCCTGGAGGACCAATTAAAAAGACGTGATCTAAGGCCTCTTTACGTTGTAAAGCCGCCTCAATGAAAATAGAGAGGTTCTCTTTAATTTTACGTTGTCCTTGGAAATCTCCTAAGGTTTTGGGTCTGAGTATATTTTCTTGTCCATCAACTTCACTTTGAAACTCTGTTGATAGAATTGATTGATCGTTTTGCTCCACGCTTATTTCCTAACTCAATTTAATAAT
The DNA here is from genome assembly GCA_050950065.1 of Sphaerochaetaceae bacterium. Taxonomy (GTDB): domain Bacteria; phylum Spirochaetota; class Spirochaetia; order Sphaerochaetales; family Sphaerochaetaceae; genus JBAYOE01. The sequence continues at coordinate 325,422 of JBMNGX010000002.1, forward strand.
TGCATTTTTAAAAAGATACTGCTCTTTCTCTTTAATGGAGAGCTTAATTAAACTCTCTTTCTCATTTTCTAGTAGCTCATTAATTGTATTTAATACCTGTTTTTTATCATATCCCATTTCATTAAGGGCAGCAACGAGGTCATTATATTGAGGATCTAAGACTCTAGAACCCTCTTTAGGGCGATCAAAGGCTACATCTAAGTTAATAGAACCTTTTAAGGCCAATACTATTTTTTGACTAGTTTTAGGGCCAATACCTGGAATAGTTGCTAAGTACTTAACATCTGAGTTATCTAAAGCTTGTAAAAAGGTCTCTATTTGAACAGAACCTAATATTCTCATAGCTTGGCGAGGTCCTATTCCATTAACTTTTATAAGTTCTAAAAATAGTAGACGCTCTTGTTGATCATAAAAAGCATATAAGTTCATACTATCATCTCGGTGTTGTAACCAAGTTAACAGCCTTATCTGTTTTTTATCTTCCCCCCTAAGATTAGAGAGTCTACTAGCTGTTTGAGTTGAAACTACAAGTTCAAACTCAATTGAATCATTTACCAATAAGATAATTTCATTCTCACTTATTTCAACAATATCTCCAATTACTCCACTTATCATAAAATCCTTCCCACCTTATTGGTAAAACTTCTATTGGTCGCAAAACAAATTGCAGCAGCTAAAGAGTCACTTGCGTGATCTGGTTTAACTATATCATCCAATTTTAATAAAAGCTTAACCATTTGTTGCACTTGGTTCTTCTCTGCTGTCCCATAACCGGTAACTGAACTTTTTATTTGTAAGGGGGTAAAGAGCTTTACTTCTAAGTTTTGAGTAGAAAGTTGTTGAATTATTGCCCCAATAACTTTAGCTACGTTGATGGCACTACTGACGTTTTTAGCAAAGAAAATATCTTCCATTGAAACTTCATCAATGTTGTATTTTGTGGCAATTAAACCAATTTCACTAGCTATAGCAAAGATTCTTTTTTCTAATGGTCTGTCGGTTTTTGTTTTAACGACCCCGTAAGCTATTAGGCGATGGCGTTGATTTATTGTCTCAATCACCCCCCACCCTGTTTGTGCCAAACCGGGATCGATTCCTAAAACAATCATTTTCTACTCTTCATCCTCAAAGTCATCTGGGACATCTAAGTTAGTAGATACTTGTTGTACATCGTCTAAATCTTCTAATTTATCGATTAGCTTCAATACTTTGCGTGTTTTATCATCATCAAGGGAGATCATAGTATCGGCAATTTTTTCAATCCCTGCATTGAGCTCTTTTAAACCAGAATCTTGAAGAGCCTCTAATATGCGGTTAAAGTCCCCTTGTTCGGTTATAACTTCAATAAGGTTTTCATCAGCGCTAATATCTTCAGCCCCATTTTCCAAAGCAACTTCTAAAATATCATCTTCAGTGTACTCATCGCTATCGTAAGAAATAACCCCTTTGGTTTGGAACATGTAGGAAACTGAACCTGTAGTTCCTAATGAACCACCATGTTTAGTTAAAGTACTTCTAACTTCTCCAGCAGTTCTATTTTTATTATCTGTTAAGGTGTCGATGATAATAGCAACACCACCAGGAGCATACCCTTCATAAGTTAGTTCGTAATAAGTTGAACTTTCTAACTCTCCGGCCCCTTTTTTAATAGCCCTCTCAATATTATCTTTAGGCATATTGTCAGCACGAGCTTTTAAAATAGCAGTTCTTAAGCGAGCGTTGGATTCGGGATCAGCTCCTCCCATTTTTGCAGCAACTGAGATCTCTTTGATCAATTTGGAGAACTTTTGTCCCCGTTTAGCATCAGCTGCCCCCTTTTTGTGTTTAATGGTTGCCCATTTACTGTGGCCAGACATCTATAATACCTCTTTTTAATACATATTTCGTTGTTATTGTGAGCACCTTAAGGTACCACGTGCATTTTTTCACTGTCAAGTAGAAGCTCTAAATGACTTATCATCCTAACCACTATAGCATCACTAATTACTAACCCCTCTTTAGTTAAAATTAAATACTTTTTATCCTCTTTAAATAGATGAGGAGCACTTTTAATTAAAGGAGTTATAACTTCACTAAAAGTTTCATCAAAGTCTGTTTTGAACATCTTAAACCACAGCTTTTTATCTAACCCCTCTTTTAATCTTAGCTGAACTAACAAAAACTCCTCCATCTTAGTAAAAGTATCCAATTCTTCAATCTCATAAGTTGAAAATAAAGGAGTTGTTACATAATTAGATACCGACTCTATTGAACTTATTCTTGTTTTCCCTATTGTACTAACAGCAGAAGGTCCTAAACCTAAGTAATTTTTCAATTGCCAAGTTAGTTCATTGTGTTGAGATCTTAACTTCTTACTTTTAGCAAAGTTTGAAACTTCGTATTGTTCATACCCCTTTTGTTCAAGGTAGTTCCACATAGCTAAAAGCATGTCTCCCATTTGATCATCATCAAGAGGTTTTATTAACTTAGTATCAGCTTTTTTAGCTAATAGAGTACCCTCTTCATAAGTTAAATCGTATAAAGAGATGTGAGATGGGTTAACTAAGTTAATAATTTTATCTACATCTTCTTTACACTCTTCGATACTTTGATTGGGAATTGTTGTAATTAAATCGATGTTAAAGTAAATATCTTTATAACTTGAGGCTAATTTTAAAGCTTTTAAATTATCTTTTAAACTACTATTTCTTCCTAAAGTTTTAAGGTGTTTTTCATTTAAGGATTGGATACCTAAACTAAATCGAGTAACTCCTACATCTCTAAGTTCTAAAAACTCTTCAGTAAAGTTCTCTGGATTAGATTCAATAGTTATCTCTTTAGCTTTACCATTAGTTGTTGCTATTTTAATTAATTCTTTTAGGTTGTTTAAACCTAATAAGGGGGGATTACCCCCTCCAATAAAAATTGTTTCAAAAGGATTATTTAAATGATTAACAACTTCAGTTAATTCATTTTTAATCTTTTCAAAAAAGCGATCAACATAAATACTGTAGTTAGTTATTGAATAAAAGGAGCAGTAATCACATTTGGATGAACAAAATGGGATGTGGATATAGAGACTTAGAATTTCATCTTTACTTAAAGGAATCAACGCACCTTACCCATTCTACTAATAGGCCAGAATCTAAATTTGACCGAACCAATAATCTTTTTATAACTAACTGGTCCAAAGTAGCGCCCATCTTGGGAGTTGTCTCTGTTATCACCTAAAGGAAGAACGTGGTTTTCTGGTACATATATTCCTTTTGAGTATTTGTTGGCGTTATAACGGGCCACTTTATCCATTGGGTTAATTTGTTTTTCCACTAAAGTGCGAGTTTTATCAACTTGGTAATAATCCACAGAACCTTTGTACTCACTAAGTTCTTGATACCTTTGAATTAAATAACGGGGAGCAAAAGAATCTTTATTGCTATTTTGATAAGCCAACAAAGAACCATACGCATCAAGGTTTTTATAAATAGAGTTATCTAAAGATCTATGAGGTGCTACCGATAAATTACTATTAGCTCTAAAACTTTCTTCATCAAAAAACTCGTTTTGATCTAAAGTTCTTATCTTTAAATTTCCATTTACAAACAGTCCAATTTCACCACTACTTAAAGCTGCCCGTTTTACGTACAACCTCTCTCTCATATTCCCCATCTCATCAACATCGATGTTAATTAAAGAAAAAGTAGCCATATAAATCATTTGTGAAAGAATATCAAAAATTGGCCCTTTAGATTGATACTCAGGGTTATAAAAGACAATTACATCATCTCTAAGGGGAAACTTTTTATCTAAAACCTTAGGACCACCGGGATAAAGTTCCAAACCATAACTAGTTTTACTAACAAAAACACGATCTTTAATTAAAAGAGTTTCAACCATTGAAGGAGAAGGAATCATAAAGAGCTGAAACAGATATTGGTTAATAATAAGGACAAAAACTACAGCAAAGACAATTGCATCAAGCCAACTAAGTAATTCCCCTTTAAAAGTGCGTTTAACAGGCTCTTTAGCTTCTAATCTTTTATTAATAAATTTTTCAGTAGATCTTTGTACCCACCCTAAGTATTTAACCATAGTCAAAAACTACCATAATCTAAGTAGGTTGACAATAAGGTAATACAACGGTTACTTTTCTCTTAATGAGTTTTAAATTTAAACCAATATTGGGTATAGAACCTTACATTTATCTCACTGTTTTTTATCTTATTATTGCCCTTTTAATAATCTTTTTAATTGGTTTTCTTCCTGGAATTATTAAAAGTGGTAAAAGAGTTACAATTACTAGTGAGATTAATCCTGTTTCCATTTATGTAGATGGATCTTATGTGGGACCAGGGGGTTCTACTTTGTTTTTAGAATCTGGTAAACACACAGTTGTTCAAAAGTTTGGTTCAATAGAATCTAAAGAGACAGAATTTGTTGTTGGCAGGCCTGTTTTTCTTACTGCTTTCTTCCCTAGAAAACAAACTCTTCATCTAAGTAGCTTTTTTAATGATATTTCTACATTCAGAATATATTTAGAAAAGATGTTTGATGAGGTAGTTTTGTGGTCTTCTTACCCAATTGATAACTCTTTTAGGACACCAAACATCTTTGACATGGTAGCACGAACCTCTTTATCATTAGATTTTGATTATGAAAGTCTTTTAGTTGATTTTTATAAAAGCTCTTTGTTGTACCAAGAGAATTTATTGATGGTTAATCAAATAAAAGATTCTTTAAAGCTATTAGAAATAGAAACTGATGAAATAGAAAATTTAATTGATAAAGTTATCTCCTATTTAGAAAGAGGAGAAGATATTAATTATATCTCTTTTAAAGAGAATCTAACTTACATTAAAGATGATTTAAACGTTAACTTAAAAGATTTAAAGAGCATTAGTGGTTATAAATATGATGATTTTAGTGTTAGTGAATCGTACATTACTGAATATATGTGGGCTTTGTTTATAGAAGATAACCCCTATTGGGCTAAAGATAACATTGATCAATTAATTGAAGATCATATGGTTGATGAATTTTATTTAGGGGGATTGTACCCCACTACTGTAGTTCAATCTAATCGCCCAATTAGAAATATTTCATACAATAGTGCAGTTGCCTTCACTAAGTGGTTAAGTGAAATAACTAATAAAAAGATCTCATTATTAGACCAACAAAGGTGGATGAGTGTTGCCTCTTCTGTTAAAGAGAGTCCTTACGTAACTCAACAAAATGTCCCAACTAACTTAAATAAGCCAACTGCCTTGATGGGTGGGTATTGGGAATTCACCTCTAGTGTATTTATCCCTTTAAAAGAGTATTTAGGTTATGAAGGTTCTTTTAGCTCTAATAACAGCGACATAGTAGTTAAAGGGGGCTCCTATTTAAATAATAGAGAAGATGTTACATTACAGAGCGTTGGAGTTTTAAGTAGAAGTGAGTGTAGTGAGAGTGCCTCTTTTAGGATAATGTGGAAATAGTTATGGCTAAAGAGAAGATAAAAGTTTTACAAACAAATAGAAAAGCCTATTTTAACTATGAAGTAGTTGAAGATTATGAGGCGGGAATCTCATTACAAGGTTCGGAAGTAAAATCTATTAGACAAGGAAGATTCTCCTTTGGCGACTCTTATGTGAAGATTACCGATAAAGGTTTAGTAATAGTTTCACTACATATCTCCCGTTATAAACAAAGTTCTATTCACAACCACGACCCAGATCGTGACCGCCAACTTTTAGTACACAAACAAGAAATCAAAAAAATGAAGCGCCAAGTTGATGAGAAGGGGATGACTTTAATTCCAACCCAAGTCTACTTAAAAGGAAATTTAATTAAAGTTAGAGTCTCTTTATGTCGTGGTAAACAAGCTCACGATAAACGAAACGCTATTAAAGAGCGCGATATGAAGCGTGACTTACGTCGTGAAATGAAAAACTTCACCCGTTAGTGGTTGTCTTTTTAAAATCAAATAACTATACTTTAAGTATCCTCATTTATGGGGGTGTATTGGTTTCGACTGGCGGCAGATCATGCTGATGGTTGCAAGCGGAGCGCCAACTCCTAAAACTAGCAACAAACACAACTGCCAAGAAAGAAGACGAAGTCTCTTACGACGCAGAATACGCCCTTGCTGCTTAAGCAGTAAGCGTGTACAGGCCCTTTAGGTGCTGCTTCTAACCTCTAGGCGCTTGTAACAAAAAGAGGCTTACTTTGTAGAGTACCGGCGACTACAAAGGACAATAAAGTTGGTTATAAGATGATAAGGTGGGCTACTACTCCGCGTCATCTCGAATAAATAAATAGTAGCTAAGCTTGTAGACGCCGTTAGGTGGCCCGTTAGGACGGGGGTTCGACTCCCCCCACCTCCAATACTTTTAAATATCTAAATCTTTAGCGTTGCTGTAAATCTCAGCAACTTCATCTTTATTCATCGCTTTGTTAATTACCAAAGTGATGATAAGAATCACTGGGATATTTAAAGCTAACCTAGTTAAACCAAACTTTGTCCCAAGCGATCCTAATTCAAATAGAATCATTGGAATTTTAGTTGTTGACCAAGCCCCTATCAATATTAAGATATTTGAAAACTTTACATCTTTACGCATAAATGCTGCAGCTATTGGAAATACTACATACAGAGGACCGGCAGCAGCAGACCCTATAAGAAAAGCTAACAAGGCTCCAGTTACTCCTGAACCTTTTCCCATATATTTAACCATAGTATCGCGTGGTACCCACACATCCAGTAATCCCAATAGGATAAATACTGGTGGTAAGATAAAGATCATCTCTTTAGAACTAACTCTTACAGTCTCTACAGCTTTTAATCCAATCTCTTTGTTAACAAAATAAAGAACAATGATTACTAAAGAGGCTAAAATAAACAAACTGTATTTTTTAATTAATTTCATCCAACTACCCTACTAATTACAAATGCGACAACAAAGGCCAACAAGAAAGCTAAAGCATTTCTCATTATTGTAAATTTCTTTCCAAAGAACTTAATTTCTAAGGGAAATGTAATCACACCAACCATCGTTAAAGTTGAGACAAAGGCGCTAAGTTGCATATAACCTGCTCCATTGGCTAAAAGTATGGCAGCTAAAGGGAAAGCTACAAAAGCTGGAATTAAAGTAACAGATCCAATTACGCTGGCAATGATAACTCCTAACCATCCACTAGAGCCCCCTATTAAGCTGCTGATAACCTCAGCACTTAAAAAGGCTAAAATTAGTCCAATTGCACTAATCATTCCCAACATTTGAGGCAATATATTTTCAAAAGATTTCCAAGCTTTTATTAAAGACTTTTTCGTTTTCTTTTTATCTTTAATAAAAGAGAGAGTTAGTAGAATTAGTGCTACTGAATAAAAAATAATATTTTGCACAAAAAAATCTCCTTGTACCTTTACTAAGACACTAAGGAGATAGTTAGTCAATTATCAATGTAATTATGTCACACTATGGCATAAATGAGAACGAAGCACCTAAGCTCACTGCCCTTCCACTATGGTCAAACAAATCGATAAAGCTTAAATCAAGAGTTAAGTAAGTTCCTTTCATCAACCTTAAAGGTAAGACTCTTAGACCAACGTTTAACATTCCACGGTTGTTGGCATTTCCTCCACTTGGGTTGTTGCTGTAAGCAACATTTCCAAAGTCGATGATAAAATCAACTTTCTCTTTAAAGACTTTAGGAAAGAATGGACTTTGAAATGCCATTCCAAAGTCTATGTTGGAATCGATGCTGTTTTTATCAATTGAGTATCCCAACACAATTGAGGTTTTACTGGCAAGTCCTACAAATGAGGAGTTGAATGTTGAGGCGAAGTAAGCTTTACCACCAAAGGATAAATCCTCTCTTATAGTTAGAAGCTCTCCAACCATTCCAAAGGCAAATGCTACTTTATCTTTGTCGATAAAACGCCATTTGGCGTTGATTAAAAGGTCTAACTCTTCTTTTGTAATATCTACAGCTACTCCAGCTTCAAAGTTCTTTAAAAATCCAACTTCAATAAAAGGGATGTGTGAAAACCCTTTTTGAAAATCATAGATTCCAGTGTACCCAGTAGTTATAGTTGGGTTTTCAAAATTGGAAGTGACCATTGCACTAGGAATACCAATGTTGCCGGTAACTCCTGCTAATGTTGTGTTGAGTTCTAATTCTTCTGAATATAAAGGGACAATCAGTAACAACAGTGCTACTAATATTAAAAGTGATTTTTTCAAAACTTTCCTCCACTTTTAAAGATTTTTTAAAGATACCACTCAAAACAAATAAGGGCAAACAGTTGCCTTTAGGTTTCTTGAACTATATTGGGAAATTTGTTATATTCACCTAAATGTTAGCTAAAGCTAATATATTAATAAGTTATGAGGTACGTATGGCTATATCACAAACTCCTGTTTATAAAAGGTGCAACTATTTGGGAATTAACCCTCTAGTGCTCGGTTATACAGGTAAACCATCAATAAGGAATCAAAAACCTTCAAGAAGAAAACAGAGCGAGTATGCTTTGCAACTAAAAGAGAAGCAAAAAGTTCGTTTTGTTTATGGAGTTTTAGAAAAACAATTCCGTCTTATCTACAAAAGAGCTGAGAAAATGGCTGGAGTAACAGGGGAGAACCTTTTACAACTACTTGAGAGACGATTTGATAACATAGTTTTCCGTTTAGGCTTTGCTAAAACAAGATCGCAAGCACGCCAAATGATCAACCATGGACACTTTATTCTCAACGGTAGAAAAGTTGATATCCCATCTGTCACTTTAAAAGTTGGTGATGTCATTGAAATTAAAGAGCGTTCTTCACAAAATGTTAAGAATTTAAAATTTTCACAAAACAGGACTATCCCTACTTGGTTAACTTTTAATGAAGAAACCTTTAGGGCAAAAGTTGTTGCCCTCCCCCAACGTAGTGACATCGATTTTGATGTTATTGAAAGTGCAATAGTTGAGCTTTACTCTAAATAGTAGTTGCTAAAAGAAAACTCCTGGTATAATATCTAGATGATATCATTTTAATATCTGGAGGCACATATGAATAATAACTCTTCTTCTTTACAAAGAGATGAAAAAAGGGCCCCTTCAATCAATGGAATGGCAGTTCTGTTGATAAATGGGGCTCTTACTCTTTTAGCACTAATTGTTTTTAGTATCCTTTTTACCCCATTGGCAGCTAACATGAGCGATTTATTGAAATTAATTGGAATAATAATCTCTGCTACTTGGGGTTTTGTTGTTGGTCCAATTTTATTTATTGGTCTAAAGTCTTTAAAACCAAATGAGGCTTTGGTATTAACGTTATTTGGTAAGTACTATGGGACTTTGAAAAATGAGGGCTTTTATTTTGTGAATCCCTTTGTAGTTGCAGTTAACCCTACTGTTAAAGAGTCTCCTTTTTCAGCAACAACTGCTAAGGTGGCAACCCAAGGCTCTTCTAGTGGTTCAATAAACATCTCACTTCACTCTAAAAAGATCTCATTAAAAGCAATCACCTTAAATAATGAAAAACAAAAAGTTAACGATCAACTAGGAAACCCTGTTATAGTTGGCATTGTCGTTATTTGGAAAGTTGTTAATACGGCTAAAGCTGTCTTTAATGTAGATAACTATTTCGAATACTTGTCAATTCAAAGTGATGCAGCTTTAAGAAACATTGCTAGATTATATCCTTACGATACTGAAGATGAGGAAAAATCTTTAAGAGGAAGTAGTTTAGAAGTTGCAGAAAGGCTTAAAGCTGAAATTGGTGAAAAATGTGAAATTGCAGGATTGGAGATAGTTGAAGCACGCATTACTCACCTCTCTTATGCTCCTGAGATTGCCTCAGTGATGTTACAACGTCAACAAGCCACTGCTATCATTGCTGCTCGCCAAAAGATTGTAGAGGGCGCTGTGGGAATGGTTGAGATGGCTTTAGAGATGTTAAGTAAGAAAGAGGTAGTTAACTTAGATGAAGAGCGTAAAGCTGCAATGGTTAGCAACTTGATGGTTATTTTAACGGGTAATAAAGATGCCCAACCAATAATTAATAGCGGAACATTGTACTAAGGGTATTTTATGAGTGAAAAAAAGAAGCAACTTTTGTTACGTCTATCAAATTCTTTATGGGAAGAGTTAGCTAGGTGGGCTGAAGATGACTTTCGATCTATAAATGGACAAATTGAGTATCTACTAAGTGAAGCTGTTAAAAAGAGAAATAAGAATTTTAAAGAGAAAGATTAGTTAAAATAGTCGTTTAAAGAGTTAAAGGTTGACTCTAAGTCTCTTAAAACTACTGTAGCATAACTATCTAAGGGGGTTTTTTGGTTATTAACAATAACTAAAGAGCCCCCATTTTGTATTGTAGCTAGTGGCATTGAGGCAGCTGGTTGTACAGTTAAACTACTACCAAGGGCTAACACTAAATCAGCTTGTCCCATCTTATCAAAAGTGGACTCTAAAACTTGTGGTACTAATTGCTCCCCATAAAAGATAATATCAGGTTTTATAACTCCTCCACATTTTTTACACTTAGGAACTTCCCCTTTAGCCACATAAGGGGCATCAAGTGAGTAATTACTTTTAGTATTACACTCTATGCAGTAACTGGTAGCAGGACTTCCATGAATTTCAACAACATTCTTAGAGCCTGCTTTTTGATGAAGTAGATCTATGTTTTGAGTGTATACTCCCTCAATTAGCCCTTTATCTTCTAACTTTGCCAAAGTTGTATGAACTATTGAGGGGGTGAAGTTATCCAATACGTAAACAAACTCTTTTGCCCAGTTATAAAAAAGAGAAGGGTCTTGTAAAAAGAGGTCCATCGATAAAAGCTCTTCCACCTGATACCCTTTGTAATCGGAGGTGTAAAACCCCCCTTCTCCCCTAAAATCTCTTATTCCACTAAGAGTCGATACTCCCGCTCCACTAAATACAACACTCATAGTGGAGTTTTCCAACAATTCAATTAACTTTTTAATCATCATTTTATCCTTAGGTTATTTGGTGGGCATTGTAGGTATTTCCAACTAGTTTTTCCAACTCTACAAAGACAAAGTCTCCCACTTTTAATTCTCCCACTGGATCAAAGACAACCATCTCATCGTGCTCTGTTTTTCCTAAAAGATTTTGAGGATTCTTTTTAGAAGGACCTTCAACTAAAACCTCGACAACTCCAGTTGCCCTTTTCTCTTTAAGTTTAACAGTACGTTTTCTTTGTTGATCAATTAAAAGTTGCAATCGAGCCATCTTTATCTCAGATGGGATCTGGTTCTCCATTGTAACAGCTTTTGTCCCCTCTCGGGGGTTAAAGTAGTACATAAAAGCCTCTAAGAAGTCCAAATCTTCCATTACTTGCAATGTTTGGTGAAAATCATCTTCAGTTTCACCAGGAAAACCAACCATCACATCAGTTGTAATTGTTAGATTTGGCACTGCCTTTTTTAACTTATCGATTAAAGTTAGGTAGTGCTCTTTAGTATATTTTCTATTCATCCCTTTAAGGACACTAGTAGAACCACTTTGCATTGGGATATGTAAATGTTTTGCGATTTTGGGTTGAGTTGCAATAACTTCAATTAAATCATCAGAAAAGTCTTTTGGGTGGGGAGATTCAAATCTTATCCACCTTATTGAGTTTGTCTTTTCAATAATCTTTAGTAAAAGGTCACTAAAGGTGATCTCTTTGTAGTTGTAAGAGTTCACATTTTGTCCTAATAAGGTAATCTCTTTAACCCCTTTAGAATCCAAGAACTCAATCTCTTCTAAAATAGATTCCAATGAGCGGCTAACTTCCCTGCCTCTAACATATGGAACAATGCAATAAGAGCAAAAGTTGTTACACCCATTCATAATTGGGACAAAAGATTTAACATCACCCTCTTTGTAATAGCTACTAGTGAAAGAGTAGTTTTGATCTCTTTCATCGTTAGCACCCCTTAACAAAGCGGCTATTCTTAATTTATCGTTAGTTCCCATCACATGATCAACTGCTGGCGCCTCTTTTAAAAACTCATCTCCAAGACGTTCGGCCATACAACCTGCGATGATAAGCTTCATCTCTTTAGACTCTTTAAGGTGTTGAAAGTACCCTATCCTCCCCCAAATTCTATTTTCAGCAGTTTTTCTAACGCTACATGTATTTATAATTGCATAGTCTGCTTTATCTGCACTCTCTGCAGGAACTAATCCTGAATCTTGAAGTGCCAATTCCAAAGCATTCGACTCGGCAAAGTTCATTTGGCATCCATAAGTTTCGAGCCAATATTTTTTATCACCACTCATCAGGTGTTAACTCCTTTTATTATAATGTCTTTGTGCTGCTAGTAGTGTATTAACCATTAGTTGGGCAATTGTCATTGGCCCAACTCCCCCAGGAACTGGGGTAATAGCTTTACACTTTTTTTCTACGTTTTCAAAATCGACATCACCAACTAAGCGGTATCCTTTTTTGCGAGAATCATCATCTACTCTGTTTATCCCAACGTCTATTACTATGCAACTCTCATTAACCATATCATCTGTTATAAAATTAGCTTTACCTATTGCTGCAATTAAGATATCGGCATTTAAGGTAGCCTCTTTAAGGTTTTTAGTTCGAGAGTGGCAAACTGTGACTGTTGCATCGTTCCCTTTTTGCATTAAAAGAGCTGCTGTAGGTTTTCCAACAATATTGGATCTACCTACTACTGTAACGTTTTTACCGCTAGTTTCTATATTGTAATACTCTAATATTTTTAATATGCCAGCTGGAGTACAAGGGACAAAACCCTCCTCCTCACTTAACAAAGAGCCTAAGTTGGTTACATGTAAACCATCAACATCTTTTTCAGCTCTTATCTGTTTTATAATTTTTCTTTCGTTCATATGAGAAGGAAGAGGAAGTTGTACTAAGATTGCATCAACATTTGCATCTTTATTTAATTGGTTAATTAAATTTAATAAAACATCCTCTTCAATATTAGCTTCCAGTTTATAATCTTGGTGGACAAATCCAAGTTCTTCACACACTTTAGTTTTACTAGCTACATAAGTTGCGCTAGCTGGATCATCGCCAACTAGAACAACAGCTAAGGTGGGTTTATGAGATGAGAGAGCAACAAATTTTGCACACTCTTTTTTAACTTCTTCACGCACTTTTAGTGCGACTTCTTTTCCAGATAAAATCAAAATAATATCTCCTAGCACTCTTATACCAAAAAATAAGAAATGTGTGTACAGGTATTCCTTTAATAGGTTTTCAAAAGAACAGTGATACGATATGATTGAACGATAATAGATAAGTGAGGATCTTGTGATAAACAAAAAACTAGTTTTAATTATTTTAATAGTTACCCTTTTAGTAGCCCCTCTCTTTGGTCAAAGTGGTGGAAAGTATTACGAAAAAGGGGACCAAATGTTCACCTTTAGAGCAGGTCCTGTAATTCCAGCCTTCTTTTATTTCCCTTATGATGATGGGGAAACAACACTACCTTTCTTTGAAGGAACCCACTTAAAAGTTGGCGGGTATGGTTCTATTAGGTATCAAGGGTTTGTAAACTCATCTTTAGCTTTGGGAGGTGAGTTAGGTTACTACTTTAACTATGATAACAGTAAAGAGCTTTTTACCAGTGTCCCATTTCAAGCTAAATTAACCTACTTCCCCCTTCAAGGAACCTTTGAGATTCCTTTAAGTGTTGGAGTTGGTTTTGGGTATAACTCCTACAGTGGTGGAAATAAACCCTCATACTTTAGCTCACTCTTTACCGCTGAAGTTGGCTTTAGCTGGTTCTTTAAAGAAAACTGGGGACTAACTTTAAGTAGTGGTTTACAACTTTATCCAGAGATTTACTTAAAAAACCATCCAAACCATGCACACACTGCCTTAGCTGGTGTAATGCCAATTACACTAAGCATTAGCTATAGAAGTAATTAGGGGGAAACAATGAAATTCAATAAGTTAACTATATTAACCCTAGCAATAATATTAATCGCCTTACTAATAAGTTGTAACACTGAAGATGCAGGTATCTTCAAACAAATAAGTCTCTCTGTAGAAAGAGATAATGTTGAAAACATCAATTTAATCTTACTGAAGAGGCAACTTTCATCTATGCCTTTGCAGGAAATAGAGGTCTAGGTAGTTACGAAATTATTGTTGATGATGGAAAAACCAAAACAGGAAATTGGACTTCAATTAAAAGTAGTAAAGTATCAAACTACACAACTTTTAATGATAAAATTTTCTATTCCCAAGAAGTCACAGGGAATGTAAAAAATAAACTATTTCAATATGATTTAACAACGAAAATTACAACACCTTTAGATGATGCCTATGTAGTAGACATGGCACCTCAACAAAACTTAGTTGTTATTCAAAAAAATATTGTTGATAATGTTGAAGATGCGGAATTTAGTGTATTTGAATTTGATAATAATGGCAGTTTAGTTGCTGAAAACGATAAGGGAAAACTTGGGTATACCCCTATTCTAATTACAGCAACTAACTCTAATAATACGTGTTAACTGACCCTAATGATGAAGATGGCATTGTTGCTATTGGCGAGTTAGGTGGTCATGTAGTTACTATTAGCAAAAAAGGTAAAATATCTGTGTGGGGATAAAAGTCGTGTAGTCTTAAAGGTAGAAATGTAGATCATCTACCCTACCCCACATTTGTTTATGGTAATGAACTTTACTTATTAGATAGTAGCAACAAGTTTGTTAAAATAACTGATGCTGGTGTTGTTAGTGAGGCAACTCAAAGTGGTTTAAAGGAATTAGCTAAACTAAGTTCTGTTAGAATACACAGTTATCTTGTAGATGGTCATGACCTCTACGTTGGGACAGAGAACAGTGGTATTCTAATTTATAAGTTAAATTAATCGCACCTTACTTCGTGTAAGATTTCACGAACCTCATCATCGGTATACTGTAAGTCGATTTCATCGCTAGTAAGACCGATGAATTCGTGGTTCATGTAGTGAATCCAAGTCTCATCATTTATTGAATTAAGAACGTGCTTTCTACAGTAGTAATCAGGCTGAATAGGGAGGCGATCTTCCTCTTTGTAGTTGGCTACTTTGTAATCAAAAACAGCCACTTTTATATCATCACGGGGAATTCCTTTGGAAAGCATTACCTCTACTAAAGCATTAACAGTTTTTCCTGTATCAAAGATATCATCTACAATTAAGATTTTATCACCAGAGCGTAAATAATCGGGAGAGTAAGTCCACCCATCAATTCTAACTTCACTTTCAAGTTTCATATTCTCATAGGATCTAGCTACTACTGCAGCATAAAAAACTGGTCTGTCACCAGCTTTAGATCGTACTAATTTGTAGTACTCACTAAAAACGTTTCCCATATAAGCACCACCACGTAATGATACGTAGATGATATCTGGGACAAACTTATCTTCTTTATACATTTTGTGGGCTAATTTTAAAGCTGAATCTCTTAAAAACTCTGGACTAATAAACTCTTTTTTCATACCACAGAGTACCTATTCAATCGTTAACAGTCAATATCTTCACACCATCTTTTGTGATAGCTACAGTGTGTTCCCAGTGAGCTGATGGTTTGCCATCTGCTGTAACTACTGTCCACTGATCTTCTAAAACATACACATCTTTAGTTCCTAAATTAATCATTGGCTCAATAGCTAGTACCATCCCCTCTCTTAAACGGGGGTTAGCACTAAATGGACTAACGTAGTTGGGCACTTGAGGATCTTCGTGGATAGCTAAACCCACCCCATGACCACAATAATCTCTAACTACTCCAAAATTGTGTTTATCAGCATGTTTAAAAATAGGAAGTGAGATGTCGTGGATGCGGGCATTCTTCTTGTTAGCCCCCTCTATGCCCAAATAGAGCGACTCTCTGGTAACTTTAACTAATTTCTCATTCTCTTTAGTGGAAGAGCCTCCAGCGATGTAGGTTCGCGCTGCATCTGAGTAGTACCCCTTCAAATCAATTCCAATGTCCACTGATACTAAATCCCCTTTCTTAATAACTTTGTTACTAGGAATGCCGTGGATAACCTCTTCATTGACTGAGACACAAGCGCTAGCAGGGAAACCCATGTAATTTAAAAATGCAGGTCTTCCGTTGTTTTTAACGATAAAATCGTGACAATACTTATCGATTTCTAATGTTGTCATTCCAACTTCAATAAAAGTTTCTAAGTTATCGTGAAGTTGTGCTAAGAGGCGACAAGACTCTTCAATGTATTTTATTTGATCAGCTGTCTTTAATGTAATCATCTAACTCTTTCTCTATTGAGTCTAATATGCCATTGATGAACTTGTAGTTCATTTGGCGACTATACTCTTGTGAGAGGCGTACTGCCTCTGTAATTACAATATTCTTGTGAATATTTTTCATATGTAAAAGAGAAAATAGCGAGAGGCGTAAGATATTGCGATCAATGCGGTCAATTTTCTCTAATGGACGATTAATTGAGAAGTGGGAAATCATTTTATCTATTTCATTAAGGTTTTCTATTGTCCCTAAAACTAAGTAGCGGGCAAACATCTTCGTATCAACATCAAGTTTTGCCTCCTCCTCTACACTTAGGGTGGGAAACTCAACGAAATTAGTCTCTTCACTTAGTTCATTGTTAAAATCGAAAGCATAGAGAGTCATTAGAGCAAGTTCACGAGCATGATGACGACTTTTCACCACCTACTCCTCTAACAAGATTGTAACTTGCCCCTCTTGCCTTAAATCTTTAACTAATTTTTCAATTGCTTGTAAGTAGGCAACTTGTTTAGCTCGATCTACTAAGGTGCTTTCAATGTACTCTTTAACTGTAACTTTAGAGTCGGGGTTAACTGTATCGGTTAAACTTAACAATTTGGGATCGGTGTGAATTGTTACTTTTATAATATGGTACCCCCCATTTGATTCTAAAACACCTGAAGGTTTACCAACTTTTAAAGCGAAGATATCGTCAAAGAATTTCTCTCCTAGGTAAGCTCTCATCTCTTTATCATCGTAGCTTAACCACCCAATATCTCCCCCTTTATTAATTGAATCTTTATCCTTAGAGTATTTAGGAACCAACTCTTCAAAAGTGTAGGTGTCGTACTTAATCCACCTAGCTAACATATCCATCTCTCTTTTAACTTCTGCTTTATCTTTCTCATCAAAAGGCATGAAGATGTGGCTAATTCGAACTAACTCAGGATTTATAAAAGCACTTCTATTTGTTCTAAAGAACTCGTTGATTTGTTGTTCGGTGGGCTTTGGGTAATTTTCTAACTCACTGCCCATCTTTCCTCTAACATAAAGATCGATTAGTGAAGATTCGTATAAGGATTTGCGAAATTCTTGTAATCCAACTCCATAAGAGTTTCTAATAATTTGTTCAAATTGGGCGTCGGTTATTCTTTGGCCAACTTGTTGTTCAACATAGGCTCTTTGTTGATTTATTAAACTATCGAGTTGGGCATCGGAAACTCTATACCCATCTCTTTCTGCCCCTTGGAAGACCAATTCATCATTTACCATAATCTCTAAGACATCCCTTTTAGTTATGATTTCTGTTGAACCAGCTTCTATAGCTTCTTGACGATAAAGCTCATATTGGGCATTTAAATCGGCCTCTTTAATCATTGTGTTTCTTATTAGATTAACTGAGGCAACATTTTTGCTGATAATAGCTGCTGAAACCGTTGTTAATGGTAGTAGTATTAAAAGTATAAGCACCAATCTCAATTTATTTTTCATGACAAGACTCCTTAATTACTTAATCAGCAGTTGCGAACCAATTAATTTAGCTTCACTAACACTTTTTATTACTTCACTGAAGGTGACAAACATCCCCTCTTTTTCCATAATCATCATCAAATTTTGTAAACTTTTAGTTTTTCTTAATCCCTTGTTAGGGATAAAGGCAAAAGACCTTTTGCCTCCCACATTCCCATTCTGTTTTAAGAACGTGCTCACTTTATTATCAAAAGATTTACTAAAAAAAGATGTTGGTGTTGCACCTAAGACGATGTAGTCATAAGTGGTAAGAGTTTTACCCTTATTTTGACCAATCTCAATTAAATCGACAAAATGCCCTTGCGACTCAATACCTTTTGCAAGGGCACCTGCCAACTCTTTACATATATTTGCCGACGGTTGGTCGGCATAAAGTACACATACTCTCATAAAAGACCTTTCAATGCACTAAGGTGCACCTTAAATAATTGAGTCTCTTATTCGGCTGAACCGTCTACCCACCACTCGGTTGTTTGTTGAACTTCTTCAACTTTTACCGAATCTAAGAGGGTGTCGGAGCGGTGATGCGATTTGTTAACGATTGCTAACAAGATAGCAAGAACTAAAAATGAGGTTCCTAATATGGTAGTTACTCTCGTTAATACGTTAGTTGATTGACTACCAAAAGCGCTGTCGCTTCCCCCTCCAAAGATTCCACCTAAACCTGTACCACCTTCACTTTGTATAGCTACAACAAAGATTAAAAGTAGGCTTGCAATGATGAATAATACCAATAGGATAATGCCGATGACACTCATTGTGATCTCCAATTTACTCTTTATAACGCACTATTGGGGAAAAATCCTCTACATTCAAAGAAGCTCCCCCTACAAGCGCTCCATCGATATGCTCCATAGCCATTAGCTCTTTCACATTCGAAGGTTTCACTGAACCACCATACTGTATTATTGTCCCTTCTGCAACACTTTCTCCATAGAGGTTTTCAAGTTTTCCTCTGATAAAAGCGTGAGCTGAATTGGCATCATCGGGGGTGGCTGTTTTACCAGTTCCTATTGCCCAAACTGGTTCATAAGCAATTATTACTTGTCCCATTTGTTCAGTTGTTACTCCTTTAAGTCCTTCAACTACTTGGCGCTCTAAAACTTTCTCTAAGTTACCACTTTCACGCTCTTCTAAAGTTTCACCAACACATAAAATTACCTCTAAATCGTTCTCTAAAGCTAATTTTACCTTTGAGTTAATCAATTGATCAGTTTCTTTATAAATTGAGCGTCTTTCAGAGTGTCCAATGATAACAATATTTACTGAAGCTTCTTTTAACATGCCAACAGAGACTTCACCAGTAAATGCACCACTAGTGTTTTCATTTACGTTTTGAGCTGCAACTTCTATATTGCTTCCTTTAACAGCCTCTACAACAGATGGGATTGTAATAAATGGGGGAGCAACAACTACTCTCACATCTACACCTTTAACAGCTTCTGCTAACTCTTTAACAAAAGCGGCCCCCTCTTTTGGTCCATAATTCATTTTCCAGTTTCCAGCAATACAAACTTTTCTCATATTATCTCTCCAAAGCCTTTAAACCAGGCAAGATTTTTCCCTCTAAGAACTCTAGGGATGCTCCACCACCAGTAGAGACGTGATCAATTTTATCACCCAAGTTAAACTTGTTAACTGCAGCAACACTATCACCTCCACCAACAACACTTACAGCTGAACTCTCTGCTACTTTTAGGGCAACCTCTTTGGTCCCTTCACTAAATTGTTCAAACTCAAAAACTCCCATTGGTCCGTTCCAAACTATCGATTTAGCATTTTCTAGCTCATCTGTAATTAATTTTTCAGTCTTGGGACCAATATCCATCCCAATTAGATCTTCTGGGATATCTGTGCTATCAACTAAATGGACTTCAGCATTCTCATCAAATTCGGTAGCACATCTGTGATCTACAGGAAGTATTACCTTTACTCCTAAGCTTTCAGCCTCTTTTAAAAATGAGGTGGCAGTCTCTAAGTAATCTTTTTCTAACAGCGATTTACCAATTGAATGATTTTGGCTGTACAAGAAAGTGTAAGCCATTGCCCCACCAATTACTATAGTGTCACACCTTTTAGCTAAAGATTGTAATACAGTTATTTTACTAGAAACTTTAGCTCCCCCAATGATAGCAACAAAAGGCTTTGTTGGGTTTTCTAATAGAGGTGCTAAGAATTTAAGCTCTTTTTCAACTAAAAACCCAGCGTAAGTGGGTAAATAGTGACTCACCCCCTCAGTTGAGGCGTGAGCTCTGTGGGATGTTCCAAAAGCGTCGTTTACATAAACATCTCCATAAGAGGCTAACTCTTTAGCAAATGAAAGATCATTTGATTCTTCTTGTGGGTAAAAGCGGGTATTCTCTAATAAAAGAACCTCCCCTGCTTTTAGATTATCGACAGCTTTTTTAACACTTTCACCAATAACATCGTCTGCTAAAGTAACTTTACGTCCCAATAGCTCTTCAAATCTTTTAGCTACAGGTTTTAAACTGAAGCGTTCATCCTTTTTTCCTTTAGGGCGCCCAAGGTGACTCATAACTATCAACCTACTTCCCGGTTGCTCTAAAATGTAGTTAATAGTTGGTAAGACACTAACAATACGGGTATCGTCAGTAACTACCCCATTAGAGATTGGGGCGTTAAACTCAACTCTCATTAAAACCTTTTTGTTTTTAAAATCGTAATCTTTTATGGTAGCTAATTTCATTGCTTCTCCTCAATCATACTAATGCGCACCCTTTTATAGGTGCGCATTAGAGAATTAAGCTTTAACTCATTATTAACCAACAAGTTTCTTGGCTAAATCAACAACACGATGTGAATAGCCCATCTCGTTGTCGTACCAGCTCATAATTTTAAAGAATTTTGGTCCCATCTTCATTGTTAACTCAGAGTCATAAATTGAAGAGTGGGAGTTTCCAATAACGTCAGCTGAGACAATTGGATCAGTTGTGTACTCTAAGATACCCTTCATCTTTCCATCTGCAGCTGCTTTCATTGCAGCGTTAAGCTCTTCGACACTACAATCTTTTTCTAGTTCAACTGTTAAGTCAACAATTGAGCCAGTTACTACAGGAACGCGCATGGCACCACCGTTAAGTTTTCCCTCTAATGATGGGATAACTTGGCTAACTGCTCTTGCAGCACCAGTGGTTGTTGGAATGATAGAAACAGCAGCACTGCGAGCTCTTCTAAGGTCGCTGTGTGGTTGGTCTAAAATTACTTGGTCGTTAGTGTAAGCGTGAACTGTTGTCATTAAACCTCTAACAATGCCAAAGTTATCGTTAAGAACTTTTGCAATAGGGGCTAAACAGTTAGTTGTACAAGAAGCGTTTGAGAAAGCCTCATTTTTTAAGTCAATTTGATCGTCGTTTACACCTAAAACAACTGTTTGGTCAATTTTATCTTTTGCAGGGACAGTTAAAATAACTTTTTTAGCTCCTGCTTTAATGTGGTCTTTGTAACCACCTCTTGGACCCTCTGCTGTAGCGAATACACCAGTGGACTCAATAGCTACATCAACACCAAGTTTTCCCCAAGGAAGATCAGCTGGGTTGCGCTCGGCAAATATTTTAATCTCTTTACCATCAACAACAATTGCGTCTTCTTTAACTTCAACGCTCTTTGAATAAACTCCGTAGGTAGAGTCATATTTAAGTAAGTGGGCTAAGGTTTTTGGACTAGTTAAGTCATTAATAGCAACAATCTCAATTTCACTATCTTCAAGTGCAACTTTAAAGACATTTCTTCCAATCCGGCCAAAGCCATTAATAGCAATTTTCATCAAACTTATCCTCCAAATAGATAGTTATCTAATACTTATAATATAGCGAGATAATGAGGTGCTAGTCAATAAAGGGAGCTGATTTATAAAGGTCTAATGACTATTTTGACCCGATTTATTTTATGTCCATCAATTTCTTGAACAATAAAATCAACCCCACCATACTCAACTTTCTCTTGGTTAAGGGGGATTCTACCAAACTGTTCAAAGACAAATCCGCCTAAAGTATCAAAATCATCTTCAGGGAGATTTAAGTTAAGTCTTTCATTAACATCATCGATTGAAGAGCGGGCATCACAAAGGTAAATCCCCTGTCCCATCTCAATGATTTCATCATCCTCATCATCATCAAATTCATCTTGGATATCGCCAACAATTACCTCTAAGATATCCTCCATGCTGACAATCCCACTAACTCCCCCATACTCGTCGATTGAAACGGCGATATGAACACGCCTTTTTTTAAACTCTCTTAATAGTTCATCCAATCTTTTAGATTCGGGAATAAAGTAAGGTTTTCTCATAAATTGTTTTACATCAAAGTTTGTTAAGTTATCTCTAATTTTCAATAGATCTTTTACGTATAAAATTCCAACTACATTGTCGATGGTATCTGTATAAACTGGATAGCGGGAGTATCCCTCTTCATCAATTAAATCTTTTAATTCATCGTAAGAGAGGGTGTCATTAACAAAAACAACATCAATTCTGGGAACCATAACTTCTCTAACCAACGTTTCGCCAAGCTCCTCAATCCCATCAATCATACTATTGCGCTCTTGTACATCTGTTGCCGGGTTTAGTTTTTCTGAATCTACAACTTTTTTGTAAATCCATTTTATGAACTTCTCGCTAAATTTCACCTAGTGACTCCTTTTGCAACCACACTAGAATTTCCTCTTGTTGTTGCAACATAGGTTCATCATTATTGTTAGTGGCATGATCTAATCCTGTCAAATGTAAAACACCATGAATCAACACTCTCAATAATTCCTCTTTAAAGTCAACTTCAAAATCTATACAATTTTGTTTTGTTGCCTCTAAAGAGATAACGATATCACCTAAAAGCTCGCTTTCCAACTCTATTTTGAAATTTTCATCCCAACTTTGATTAAATGAGAGGATATCAGTTACCTGATCTAAGTTCCTATAATCTTTATTAAGGTTTTGAATAGTCTCATTTGAGACAAAAGAGCAAGAAATTTCACTACCCTCTAAATTTAGATGCCTTGTAATGGCTGTCAGTGCTTTTTCAACAAAAGCTTCACTAACCCACCCTTTTTGCTCTTCAATTTCATAACTTATATCAATTACACTCATTGTTAATCTTCTACGCTTTGTCCAGGATACTCAATTCTTTTGTGATCGCGTCCTGTTAAGATTTGGGTAAATACTTTGGCTAAAATATCAAGCTCTGTTATTGAGAGTCTACTATCACCAAGTTGTTTGCGCTCAATTTTACCCATGAAAATTTGGTTAACCAATTTTTCATATTTTTGGGCAGATGGTTTGGCTATTGAGCGACTTGCTGCTTCCACACTATCTGCTAACATTACGATTGCAGCTTCAGGAGATTGAGGAATTGGGTTGTTGTACGAATAATCTTGTTTAGAGACAGTTAAAGTAGATCCCTCCGCTGCTGCTTGATCTTGAGCCTCTTTTAAGAAAATTGCTATTACATCATTTCCATGGTGTTGTACTAAGATATCGATAACTTCTACTGGAAGACGCGCTTCACGAGCTTTCTCTGCCCCTATTGTTACGTGGCTTTTAATCACTGCAACAGATAAAGAGGCTTTTAAATCGTCATGTTTGTTATCACCACTTTGGTTCTCTATAAAATATTCGGGGTTTTCAGATTTTCCAATATCGTGGTAGAGCGCCCCCACTCTAGATAAAAGGGCATCCCTATTTAAAGCTAATGCACCACTGTAAGCTAATTCAGCAACTTGAATTGAGTGGTTGTAAGTACCAACAGCAACTTGAGACAAACGGACCAACATAGGGGCATCACTGTAAGCTAATTCTCTTAATCTAAAGGGAGTTGGAAAGTTAAAAATAAGTTCTGATAAAGGCAGTAGTATTGAAACTAGAGCATAAGAGAGTGAAATATTGGCAATTAATGCAACTACTGGTTGTAAGAAGTTATTAAGTGAATAACCGTTAAATAAATGGTTAACCAATAAAATTCCAATGGCCCAAATCAAACTAAAAAACCACTGGAAAATCATATCGAGTCTTTTAGAGACATACTTAATAAAATAAATTCCACCTGCAGCTACCCCAAGGATAAAAAAGAGTGTGCTCAAATTAGCTTGTGGTAAAAGTATTGAGTAAGATGCCAATAAGAGGGCACTAATCATCCCTGAACGTTTTAAGTTAGTTATTAGAGTAATTAAAATTGGGACAAAATAGAGAGGTAAGAAAGGATCGAGGGTAACCACATCAAAGTTAGATACCAATATTAAAATCAAATAGGTCATTATTTGGGTAAATAAGATTCCCCCTAAAAACAAAAAGAGGTATTGGTAGCGCCTTTTAGAGTGGCTAAAAGTGACATAGAATGCCCATATTCCATTTACAGTTACAATAATTACAAACAAAGCTCTTCCAATCATTTGATTAAAAGTGAATTTAGCAGCAGCAATTCTCATCGCTTTTAAAGCTTTTAAGCTTTGATTAGTCACTACGTAATCTTTTTTTAAGATATACTGCCCTTTATCAACTTTGACACTAACAGGGGTGCTATCGGTAATAGCAAAGCGTTGCTCCCTAGTTGTCCTTTCAACATCATAAAATATATTTGCCCTTAAGGTTTTTTCTAATATTGAATAGGCCAACTCTTTGTGTTCAAAATTTAGAAGTTCTTGGTAGCTATTTAATTGCTCTTTTACTTCGTTTAAAACATATGAGAGGGTTAAAACATCATCGATGCTCTGTTGTTCTATTTTTTCATTATCAACTAAGACAAACTTCTCTCTGTTTTGCTCTATTAATCTATCAATTTCCTCATCTAAATAGATTCCTGTTGCACTATAACGTCCAACTAAGTTAAACAACAGTTGTCTTAAGATATCTTTTTGAGTAATTGGTAGACTTTGAGCAATGATAGAATCCTCTTTCAACTCCATAATTGGGTTATCTGAAAATATGGAGGCAACTAAAGAGTGCATAACCTCAGTCTCTACAGTTGAGTATTTAAAATAAAGGGGGACTGCTTTAATATCTTCTGCTAACTTTTTTTGAGTCTCAGCTTCATCAATGTAGTAAAATGTCTCATTAGCTTTTAAATCAACATTGGCAATGGAGCCCACTTGATACCGCTTTTCAACACTTCCAATTAGTAAATTTCGTTGGTGTGAAAGGAGTGTGGGACTAAAAAGGGCCACTGCCATTATAACAATAGCTAACAGTATTACCCCTCCCTTAACCCAAAGAGATTGTGATAGAAATGATTGGTTATTGTCGATCTTCTTTATCATATGCATCGATTATCCTTTGAACAATTCTAGAGCGAACTACATCGGTGGAGCGAAATTCAACAAACCCAATTCCTTTAACCCCTTTTAAAATTTTAGAGGCGTGTACTAAACCACTAGTTTTCCTATTTGGTAGATCAATTTGGGTGATATCTCCAGTGATAATTGCAGTTGAGTTCTCCCCTAAGCGTGTTAGAAACATCTTCATTTGCTCTATAGTTGTGTTTTGCCCCTCATCTAATACAATTGTTGCATTATTTAAGGAGCGCCCTCGCATATATGCTAAAGGGGCTGTCTCAATAGAGCCATTATCTTCCAATCTTTTAATTATAGCTGGTGGAATAATATACTCCATTGCATCGTACAGAGGTCTTAAATAGGGGCTTATTTTTTGATTAAGATCTCCTGGTAAATATCCTAAAGACTCCCCTGCTTCAACTACAGGGCGAGTTAACACAATTTTTTGTTTTCTTCCTGAAAGAACTTCAGATAAAGCAAAGGCAATTGCTAAAAAGGTTTTTCCAGTTCCAGCAGGTCCAATGCTAAAAACTAATTGCTCTTTGTTCATCAATTTAACGAACTGATTTTGTCTAAGCCCTTTGGGATGGACAACTTTAGAACCAACTCTTATTAAAAGAGTCTCCTCTTTTTCTTTTTTAGATGGAACACTCCCATTTACTAAATGTTGGTATTCCATAAAAATTTCAGCTTCACTAATTTCTTGTTGCTCTTGAGCTAAAAAGCGCAGTCTCATCATTAAATCGACAAAGAGTTGATCTGCTGAGCCCTCCCTTTCGGGTACATCTTTGTATGTGATGCTATTTCCTTGTACAAAGAGCTCTCCATTTAGCAGTAGCTCAATATAAGGTAAGTTACGATCATTTACACCACACACTTTTTGCATCTGTGAAAAGTGGTCAAATACTATGGTGCTACTCATACATCTCCTATAAAAATATCAGTTATTCAACTCATACTTTTTATCAATCTTAATCTGCTCAAAAGCTTTCCACTGTAGGTAAATAGTAAATGTTGGCCTCCAATGGTATTGCGAGTCCGATAATACTACGGCTGAGTGATATTTACAATGGAGGTCCCAATCAGCCATGTAGTGAACTAAGCCAATTTCAATCTCTTCCATATTAAATTGTGTCGACCTTCTCCCATCCCCACTAAAGTCAAAAGATTTAATAAAATCATCAAATACATCTTTAAAAGAGTCGTAACGATAAAAGCCTCTGTTAACACTCTTAACAGAAAAACTTAAATCTAAAAATTCAGCAATTGAAAAAGTTGTCGCAATTTTAAAATTCAAGTTTGAGGCATAATTATCAATAAATGAGTGATTGTATCCCCCCTCTAAATTCAATGAGAAAGTTATCCTCTCTTTCCACCAACTGAGTTTAAAAGAGTCGATAAAAACTTTTGTATCGAGTTGGTTCAACTTAAAATCATCTTTTGGACCACTAGCGTATAAGGCCATTGATGCCCAATTGGTAGAGCCCTTAAAATCAACATTTTCAAAACTCTCTTTAGTAAAATCGTAAGTTAGACTATTAGAAAATTTAAAATAATCTTTAATTATGTTTAAACTAAAGCTCTCTTTGAATTTTGATAAAGAGCCCTCTTTATAACCAAGTTCTAACTCTAAGTTGGCTATTTTAGAGTCGTTATAGGTAAAATTAAGTTTTAACTCATCCCCTTTTAACTTCTTATTATCATCTTCAATTATTGAGTAAGAAGAACCAAAAGAGAGTGTTCTCCAACTAACAGTCAAAGAAGGAAGCAATTTTAAAGGAATTGGATCAAGTGTAGAGCTAAATGAGGGGGTAATTACCACTTGCCCTGCATTTATGGGATATTTTATTCCAATATCGTGGCGAGTAACTAAATTATCATCCCAACCAGTTTTTATCTCCTCAATCCCTTGATCTTTTACTAACGAGTAGATTTGGTTATTTAAAGTGTAGGTAATACCTAAGGGAGTTGATGAAAGAGCTGTCCTATTTTTTAAAATATAAGATTGTTTATCAACAGTTAAAGAAGCGTTAGTTGTGTAACTATTTTCAATACTTTGATCTAATTTTATCCAATTATTAGTACTATTACCTCTTAAGGTAAAAGTTGCCAAAGTTCTTCCGTAGTTATCAAAGCGGTTAGTAACCAATTCTTTACTTTCGTTGTATATCTGAGAAGCTGAGTAGTTAAGTTGAATAGAAGCTGCAGTGGGACTCACTTTAGCAGAAGCTGTATAAAAGTCTTTAACAGGCCAATTAGTAGTAGCTTTTATTGGCTGTTCTACCACTTTCTGTTTTTGTTTAAATGAGAATATTGTTCCACTAATTGAGGCTCTTAAATCGGGTAAGATTACCTTTTTAATTATAAAAGGCTTTTCATCAACTTGATTTTGGCTTATCCACTCTATTTGTCCATTTAATCGCTCTAATCTTAAAGTACTAATAAAAAATGGGAGGTATTTTTTAGGAACCGACCCTTCAATAGAAAATAACCAATTTAATGAGTGAACTTCTGAAAGATAACTATCAGGCCAAACTGGATCATCAATGAGGTGGCTAACAGAAAAAGCAGTTAAGCGGTTTAAGTAATCCCTTTTATACTTAACATCACTATAATAATCTCCCTTAAATGAGAATTTAAGATTGGGAGTATCTAATTTCCCCCCTAGATTAAAACCATATCTCAAAGGTTTTTCTAAATTGTTATCAAAAGCAATTGATGAAAAATTTGTTAATTGCAATTTCTTATCAAAAAAGTTGTTTTGGGAATCGAGAGCAACAAAAACTCCACTATTTTGATAAGTATCAAATAAAAGGGCCATATACGAATCACTGCGATTAGCCCATGAATCTGAAGCAGTTGGGCTAGTTGAGTAGGTCCATCCATCTTTATATAAAGTTTCGTCTCGAGAGAAGTTTAAAATTGAACTTAATCCTTCATTAGTTTGTTGACGATCTATTTTGGGATAAGTGCCGTAAAGTTCAGTGGTTGTATTAGCAAACCACCCCCTCTCTAAATCAAATCCAACAGCTGGGTTAAAAACAAATATCTTAGCAGGGTAATAAAAGAAAGGGAGCCATAGAATTGGAACTCTTCCTAAAGATAAAGTTGCCCTTTTAGCGAAGATATCTCCCCCATCTACTAGAAACAGGGACTTTGCCTTTAAAGAGAAATAAGCTTGCTCTTTATTTGTTGTTACAATCCCGTCTTCAATTAAAATACCTTTGTTACCTTTGGTAAAAGATAAAGAGGAGCCTAGTAGATAAAACTCAAATTCCTCTTTATCGCTGATGGTGCGCACCATCTTAGTTGAGCCATCTTTAAGAAGCAGTGACAAATCGTCCCAATTTAAAGTTAAGATTTCACCATCAAAAAAATCTTCTTTATCTTGTGCTGTTTTGGTGTAACTAAGATCTCCTAATGCACTAACTATTTTGTTATCAACATCAACAACTATCTTATCTGCTTGTAAATGGAACTTATTTTCTGAATTGGTGCTGTTAATGATTAAATCAACATCCCCATCTAAGATGATAAATCTCCCTTCAATAAATAGTTGATTAGCATAAGCAATTTCAAAGTTATCTTTTTGTTCAGTTAAGATGTTTGTACTTTCCATCTCAGTTTTCTCAATAGAGTAGTAAGAAAGTAATTGTTCTACTAATTCATCTGAACTCTTATTTGTTGGTAAAGCTAAACTTTTAGAGCGTTGGATAAGTTCATAATCGCTACTGGTAACAATATCGTTGTATAAAAGGAGAAGCTGTTTGGTCTCATCTAGATTAGCAAAAAGGGGAAATAGGGTAACTAAGAGGAGTATAACTAAAGCTCTTTTTAATTTATTTACCATCTTCTAAAAGGGCCTTGGCCATATAGTAACCGGTGTAGGAGCTCTTGCATAGGGCAACTTCTTCAGGAGTTCCGCTAACAACAACTTCTCCCCCTTTATCACCCCCTTCAGGTCCTAGATCAATTATATGGTCGGCCGATTTTAAAATATCTAAGTTGTGTTCAATTAAAATTACTGAGTTGTTTTGATCAACTAGCCGATTTAAAACTTCCATCAACTTTTTAACATCAGCAAAGTGAAGTCCTGTTGTTGGTTCATCTAAAACATAAAAAGTTTTTCCAGTTTGCACCTTTGATAACTCCAATGAAAGTTTAACTCTTTGAGCTTCTCCTCCACTTAATGTTAATGCTGATTGTCCCAATTTTAAATATCCAAGTCCTACAGAGTCTAAAGTCTCTAACTTTCGCCTAATAGTGTTAATTGGTCTAAAGAACTCTAGTGCTTCACTAACGTCCATATTTAAAATGTCATAAATGTTTTTCCCTTTGTAATGAATAGCCAAAGTCTCTTTATTAAATCTCTTGCCTTTACACACATCACAAGTGACATATACATCGGGTAAAAAGTGCATCTCAATTTTTAAATTTCCATCTCCTTGGCAGTTTTCACACCTTCCCCCAGCTACATTAAATGAAAAGCGCCCTGGTTTATATCCACGAGCTTTAGCTTCAGGTAAAGAGGCAAAGAGCTCTCTAATTGGTGTAAATACTCCAACGTAGGTGGCTGGGTTTGATCTAGGGGTACGCCCAATGGGAGATTGGTCAATATTAATAACTTTATCTATAAACTCAGTTCCACTGAGACTTTTATACCCATCAAAATTCTCTTTCTTTCTTCCAACTACCCTTTTTAAAGCTGGTATTAAAATCTCATTAAGGAGCGTTGATTTACCTGAACCTGATACCCCACTGATGACAACCATCTTTCCTAAGGGAATATCAACATCTATTGCTTTTAGATTGTTTTTTTGAGCCCCCCCAATTTTAATGAAATTGCCACTTCCCTCTCTCCGTTTTTCAGGAACAGGGATAGTTAACTTATGAGATAGATACAATCCTGTAACACTTTTAGGATTTCTTTCTATATCGTTAGGAGTTCCTTGAGCTGTAACATAACCCCCATTTTCCCCAGCTCCAGGGCCTAAATCGATAACATAATCGCTCTCTCTAATTGTTGCTTCATCGTGTTCAACAACTATTAAAGTGTTTCCAATGTCTCTAAGTGTTTTTAAAGTATCGATTAAGCGTTGGTTATCTCTTTGGTGTAGACCAATAGAAGGTTCATCTAAAACGTAAATAACTCCACTTAAGGCACTTCCTATTTGGGTTGCCAATCTGATACGTTGTGCTTCACCTCCACTAAGAGTTCCTGCTTTTCGATCAAGTGTTAAATAATCTAATCCTACATTAACTAAGAAGTTTAGGCGATTATTAATCTCTTTAAGAATTTGATTTGAGATCTCTATCTCAGTTTGAGTTAGTTTTAAACTCTTAAAGAAATTAAGTGCTTTTTTGATTGAGAGGCGAGTAACCTCAATGATATTTTGTCCCCCAATTAGGACAAAAAGGGCATCTTGGCGCAACCTTGCTCCGTTACAAACTTCACAAACATGACTAGTTCTAAAACTCTCCATCCAGTTTCGTATTTGGGGGCTTTTTGTCTCAAAGTAGCGCCGTTTAAGATCGCTAATAACTCCAACAAAAGGTTTTTCTAAAGTGTAATACCCTTTGCCTTTATCATTTTTATAACGCATTGGAATTCTTTCATCGTTGCCATACAAAATAATGTCAATTATCTCATCGCTAAGTTGTTCAAATGGGGTATCTAAGGTGAAAGAGTGACGTTTAGCCAATGCTTCAAAAGGGACGCGTGACCAAAGAGCTTCAGGGTTTTGGGTAGCAATAGCTCCTTGGTTAAATGATAAAGATCTATTTGGAAGAACCTTTTCTGGATCAAATTGAGCTTTTTCCCCTAAACCGTGACACGAAGGGCACGCTCCAAAAGGGTTGTTAAAGCTAAAAAGCCTTGGCTCTAATTCAGCAATGGTAATTCCACAATCAGGACAGCTGTTGCGTTCACTAAAAGTCTCTTTTCTTTCAGTCCCATCCTCTTCAAAGACTACTATTGTTACTAACCCATCACTCATCTCAATTGCTGTCTCTAATGAGTCAGCTAAACGACTTCTAAGATCTTTGCTTAAAATAAGACGATCAACGACAACTTCTATTGTGTGTTTAATCTGCTTATCTAAAACAATATCTTCATCGAGTTCAATAACTTCTCCATTTACTCTAACTCGGGCAAAACCACCACTACGAGCATCTTCAAAGATTTTTTTATGTTCCCCTTTGCGTCCCAATACAACTGGGCTAAGGATCATAATTCTGCTGTTCTCTTGATTTTTGTAAATGGTCTCAATTATTTGGTCAATCGATTGATCAGCTATCTCTTTACCACATTGGGGGCAATGAGGTTTGCCAATACGGGCATACAATAACCTGTAGTAGTCGTATATCTCAGTAATTGTTCCAACTATTGAGCGGGGGTTGTTGTGGGTGGTCTTTTGTTCAATGGCAATTGCTGGACTTAGTCCTTCGATGTAATCAACATCTGGTTTTTCTAATCTTCCTAAAAACATCCTCGCATATGCACTTAAAGATTCAACATAGCGGCGTTGCCCCTCAGCAAAGATAGTATCAAATGCTAATGAGGACTTTCCTGAACCACTAAGGCCACTAACTACAATTAATTTTCCTTTCTCTATATCTAAATCTATATTTTTAAGGTTATTTACCTTGGCACCTTTGATAATTAGCCTATTGTTCACCTTCATACTCCTCAATTTTGGCTAACAGCTCTGAGAGGGCACTTTCGAATGTCACCTCTTTTATCATCTTCCCCTTTTCATATAAGAAAACTTTATTTCCAATTCCAGTAATTGCCAAATCGGCATGCTCTGCTTCACCAGGTCCATTTACCTGACACCCCATAATAGCAACAGTTAAAGGAGTTTTGTAACTCATTAACTTTGGCTCTATTGCTTTTAAGAAAGCTTGAGAGTCAAAAGTAGCTCTGTTACATCGAGGACATGAAACTATTGTCACTCCCCCTTTCTCTAATCCCACTGTGCGAAGTATCTCTCTAGCTGCAATTATTTCGTGATGACACTCATCGGTAATTGAGATTCTTATTGTATCGCCTATTCCTTGACTTAAGAGTCTGCCTAAGGCCCAAGTTGAACGAGCTACGGCAGTTATAATTCCTCCAGCTTCAGTTACCCCTAAATGCAGTGGATAATCACACTTTGCAGCAAGTTTAATGTTGGCTTGGTAAGTTGATTCAACATCTGAATCTTTTAATGAGATTACTGTGTTGTAAAAGCCCCACTTCTCAAACCAACTAATGTACTCCAATGCCGTTTCAACCATCGCCTCATCTCGAGCCATTGAACGTTTAGAGCGGGGAAGCGAGCCGCTGTTAAGGCCAATTCTTATAGCAGCTCCTTTTTCTTTAGCAAGTTCAACTATCTCTTTAACTCGCTCTTTTGAACCAATATTGCCTGGATTTATCCTAATTTTAGCAAAACCGATTTCTAAAGCTTCAATGGCCAATTTCCAATCAAAGTGGATATCGGCAACTAAAGGGACTGGAGAATCTTTAACTAACTTTTCAAATAAAGATTTATGAAGTGAGTTGGGATAGGAAAACCTAACGATATCACACCCCATGGTTGCCCATGAGCGCAATTGTGTAAGGAGATCTTCATACCCCTTATCATCATCTATATTAGGAAGTGGATCTGAGTACATAGTTTGTACTGCAACTTTGTGATCCTTTCCAATTTTTATATTTTTTATTGTTACTTCTTTTGTATTTCTTCGAACCATAGCACTCTTCCAATTGCCAGAGTGTATCCGAAAAAAGTAAAAAGTAAAAGAGAAGAAGCCTCTTCGTCTGAAGAGGCTTTAGGTTATTAAATGCCCGTTTATTGTAGTAACAACAGAAGGAAAACGAGGGTAAAGAGAGCAACAGTTTCAATAATACCAATTACAATAAAGTAGTTAGCTGTCCCTTTTCCTGTCTCAGCTAGAGCATCAGAGGCAGCAGCTGCTGCTTTTCCTTGCATCCAAGCCGATAATCCAATAGCTAAGCCTCCGAAAATACCTGCACTTAACAACATCATTGGGTCTTTACCAGCTACTGCGGCAGCTGTAATGAAGTTCATCAATAAGAACCCATAAATTGTTTGGGTAAGAGGTGCACCTGAGAAGGCAACCATAATAAAGGGGGCAGGTCTTCCGTTTGCATAACATTTCTTCCATCCCCCAACTGCAGAGAGTGCAGCTGCCCCGGTTCCTAAAGCCGATCCTAATGCTGATAGTCCGAGTGCCGCAGCCATTCCAATCATACCAATATTCATGCTAAGCTCCTTGTCGTTGATTTATCCAACGTCTATGATTCCTTTTTTACCGTTTCTCTAAACGGATTATAATTTATCCCAGTCCACTCCATCCCAAGTTGACCAGAAAATTCCAACAAGTTTAACCTAACTCCGTGTACCACTACTGATAACAGAGCCATAACTAAGTTCAATCCATGTCCAATAGCTAAAACTAACAATCCTGCAGGTAGTGCAAATCCCTTAAGCATTCCTCCTGCCATGCTGTTAAAGCTTTGTGCAATTGCCAATGAGGCCATTCCAACAGCAAACAATCTGATATAACTGATGATGTTTGAAAAAGCACTAATAGAGTCTAAGAAAGTTGAAAATAGTCCAGCAGCTCCTCCGGCTAACCCTTTAACAAAGGGAATTCCTGGCCCTTGAGCACCAAATAGGACTACCAATAAAAATCCAATTCCAATACCAGATGCAACAGCACCTACGTTTATAGCTGAACCAATTACCAACATTAAGACTAAGAAGTAGAGTGATAAAATCATCACTAACCACCCTAAATCACTAACAGCACTTAAATCTCTTTGTCCAATCTTGCGGTGG
The DNA here is from genome assembly GCA_050950065.1 of Sphaerochaetaceae bacterium. Taxonomy (GTDB): domain Bacteria; phylum Spirochaetota; class Spirochaetia; order Sphaerochaetales; family Sphaerochaetaceae; genus JBAYOE01. The sequence continues at coordinate 359,265 of JBMNGX010000002.1, forward strand.
ATGTTCATCCCACTACCTAGTGAGAGTTGTAGTGTTCCAACTATGAAACAAAACTTCATCACTGTTTGTTGAGCACTTGTTGCTTCTAAGCCAAAGAGCTCGGGGTAGTTAGATATTTGTGGAATTACTAAAGCTTGTAAGAATGGTAGTTTTTCTAAAATTGCAACACTACCAAACCAAGTTCCAGTTAACGCTCCCCACACCACGTTGGCTATACTTAATACGTACAGCAATACAATTGCGTTATTGGCCTTTTTTAATTTTCGGTGCATCAAAACAGCTACAGCTAAGAAAATTAGACCATAAGCACCATCACCAACAATCATTGCAAAGAACAAGGTGAAGAACATTAAAAACCACATGCTGATATCGTATTCTTTGTAACCTGGAACAGTTCCAAGGATATCAAATACAGGTTCAATAATGGAAATCCACTTTTTGTTTTTTACTTTAGTTGGCACTGACTCCTCATCCTCTGCAGGATCAGTTAATAAGTATCCCCAACTCTCTTTTTTAGCCAACTCTTTAAATGAATCAACAACATCGATTGGAAGATAACCAGCTATGTAGGCTAATTTTTCATCAACTCCCATTGAATCGCTGGCAATTTCAAAATTGAGATCTTGTTCAACAACCTCAATCTCTTTTTTATAAGTTGGGGTATAATCACTATACTCAACTAGTTGATCAAATATTTTAGTTAACTCTTCTTTTTTAGTTGCCACATTTTGTTCAATTTCTGATAAAGAGTATTTTGGTAAAGTGAGCTTTTGAGCTCCTAGACCATCGTTTAGCTCCCTATTAACAGTGGCTATAAGGTTGGATTTTTTCCCTCTTTGTAGAATAAGGTAGTTAATATCTTCTTCTATTAAAGAGCTCTCTTTTTTACCAACAAAGTAGAAATTAAGATCAACATCCTTTTCTTTGAGATTTTTAATATCCTCAACAGAAAAATCTCCCCAAGGGGCTAGTTTCTCTTTTTCTAATGAGAGTTTTTGAATCTCCTCTTTTAATTTGTCTTCACTTTTAAGCAGTTGGATAACATTTTCGTGAAGTTCAACAAACTCTTTTTCCCCATTGATAGTTTTAAGAGTACGATTTTGGGTTTTCTCAACACTTTTACCAATTTCAGAGAGCTTTTGTAAAGTTGATTCTAAAACTTGTTTTTCAACTTTTAGTTGTTCAACAGAAGAGCCTTTAACATCGAGGGTATTTAGATGAACTATCCCCTCTTTTCTCAACTTTTTAAGAGCATCTCTTTTTTTAGATTCTAAAACAACTAGGGAGACTTTTTTCATTGGAACAATCATGCAACCCCTCCCCTACTAATTTTAATCAGTTTCTTCTTGGCAATCTTTCCTCTAACAACTGCTGCTGTTTGTTGATCACCTAAGTAGATTCCTATTTTCCTAATATTCTCTTTAGTCTCAGGAATTTTTACCTTCTCAAAGAGGTTTACCCTTTGACTTGTTACCCTCAGTTCGTGTTGCAGTAGTTCAATTTGCTTTTTCAAGGTCTCAATCATTGCATCGTAGCGGGCAACTTTCTTTAAAAACTCAACTCCAAAATCGACCCAAAGTGGGTAGTAAAATAGATCGTAATCAATTTTTTCAAAAGTGAGCTCTTCAAAGATTGGTATTGCTACTCCAGCAATGTTCCCTTTTTTACGTATTACTTGATCGATAACAACAAGTTTATCTAACTGCATATCAACTGAGAACTCTTTGTTCTCGTTAAAGAGGGCAACCCAAGCATTTAGATCATCAGTTAACAATTTCTGTTTAGCTATAAGCTGTTCAACTTCAACCTCAATTTGCCTAATTACAAGTTGTAACTGCTGCTTTTTGAGTTGAAGAGTTGGCAAATAGCGCAAAAACTGTTTTAAGAGATCTTTTTGCTTTTTCTGTTCGTTTTTCGTCAGTTTGACGGTTGCCATCTATTTCTCCTTAGGCCAGCGGAGTTCAACTAAGTCACTCCTTAAACCAGTTTCGTTAGGCTCAAAACACTCAGATAAAATTTCCCATCCAAGATCTAAAGCCTCTTCCAAGGGGATATTAACCGATAAATCCATCAATTTTGACTCAAAGAGCTCCCCATATTTTAGAAGTTTGTCATCCCATTGAGACATTTGAAATCCCATTGATTTTTTCTCAAGTGACTCTTTATAAGCTGCGTAAAGTTTAATCATTCCATCCATCAATGCTCTATGGTCATCTCTAGTATCTTTGTTAACTTGTTGTTTTAAACGTGATAATGATCCAAAAGGCTCAATTCTTCCATTTTTAAGGTAATATTGCCCCTCTGTTATATAACCGGTGTTATCGGGAACTGGGTGAGTTACATCATCACCAGGCATTGTTGTTGCAGCTAAGATGGTAACAGAACCTGCCCCTTCAAAGTCTACTGCCTTTTCATAACGGGCAGCTAAGGAGCTGTATAAATCTCCAGGATATCCTCTGTTTGATGGAACTTGTTCCATGGTAATGGCAATCTCTTTCATTGCATCGGCAAAGTTTGTCATATCGGTTAATAAGACCAACACTTTTTTCCCGTCAAGGGCAAATCTCTCTGCAACTGCTAATGAGATATCGGGAACCAATAGACACTCAACTGTGGGGTCACTTGCTGTGTGAACGAAGAAAATTGTTCTACTCATTGCCCCAGATTTTTCCAATGTATCTTGGAAATAGAGATAGTCGTCGTACTTTAATCCCATTCCACCTAAAATAATTAGATCAACTTCAGCTTGCATGGCAATTCTTGCCAACACTTCGTTGTATGGTTCTCCCGATACTGAGAAAATAGGGAGTTTTTGTGATTCAACTAGGGTGTTAAACAAATCGATCATTGGAATTCCGGTACGAATCATGTTTCGAGGAATAATCCTTTTTGCAGGGTTAACAGCAGGTCCTCCAATATCGATTAAGTTCTCAGTTAATTCAGGGCCGTTATCACGAGGCTTTCCTGAACCGGTAAAAACTCTACCAAGAAGGTTTTCACTGTAAGAGACTCTCATTGGAACCCCTAAGAATCTAACTTTATCACCTGTAGATACTCCTCTAGCTCCAGCAAAAACTTGCAAAGAGACTAAATCATTATCTAGTTTAATAACGTTAGCTAAAGATTCTCCATGAGATGAAGTTACAACAGCTAAATCTCCGTTACGAACCCCTTCACTTCTCACTGTAATAACACTTCCAGTAATAGATTCAATTTTTGTATATACTTTTTGCATTTTAAACCCCACTTAACCTTCTAGAATCTTCTGAGCTCTTCTTTCGTAACCACTAGAGCGCTCTTTAACTAATTTCCCAATTTCCTTTTGGTAATCTGAGAATTTTTTATCTTCACGAGGGGTGTTATTCCAGTCAATGAATTGTTGTCTAAAGTTGTTCATCAACAACCTTGCATCATCTTTATCTTCAATATCGAAGTTAGCTCCCAATACTTCAAACAAAAGGTCGAAAACAATCTCCTGGCGATCAATTGGAGCTGCAAAATCGACTGGGTCAAACGAGTTCTGTTGCAAATATGCACTGTCGATCAATTCCCCTTTTAAGTAGGTGACATAATCGTCCAAACTAGTTCCCTCTTCACCAACAACTTTCATCATTTGGCTAACTTCATTACCGGTAAAAAGGATATCTTTTGCATAAGCAACTTTATCTTTATTAATGACGGAGATGTATTTAGACCAGCTATCAAGTGGATCAATTGCAGGGTACTTTCGTGCATCACTGCGCTCTCTTGAAAGACCGTGGAAGGCTCCTACAACTTTTAGTGTTGCTTGAGTTACAGGCTCTTCAAAGTTTCCACCTGCTGGAGATACTGTTCCACCAATAGTAACTGAACCAGTTTTTCCATCTTTAAGTTCAACAATTCCAGCTCTTTCATAAAAAGCAGCAATGACAGACTCTAAGTAGGCAGGGAAAGCCTCTTCTCCAGGAATCTCTTCCAATCTTCCTGACATCTCTCTCATCGCTTGTGCCCATCTACTTGTTGAGTCGGCTAATAAGAGGATATCTAAGCCCATTTGACGATAATATTCAGCAATTGTTACAGCTGTATAAACACTAGCCTCCCTTGCTGCAACAGGCATACTACTTGTGTTACAAATAATAGTTGTCCGCTCCATCAAGGTTTTACCTGTTTTGGGGTCGATAAGCTCTGGGAACTCTTTTAAGGTCTCTACAACTTCTCCAGCACGCTCTCCACAAGCTGCAATAATTACAATATCGACATCGGCGTTTCTACTTGTCATCTGTTGTAAAACAGTCTTTCCAGCTCCAAAAGGACCGGGAATACAATATGTTCCCCCTTTGGCAACTGGTAAGAAGGTGTCAACAATTCTAATTTTAGTAACTAGGGGTTGGTCAGGTCTTAGGCGCTTAACGTAGTTGGTAATTGGGCGTTTAATTGGCCAAGTAAATACCATTGAAGCGCTGTATTTGTTCCCTCTATTGTCAACTAAAGTGGCAATCTCGTCTCTAACGTTGTAAGAGCCTTTTTTCACTATCTTTTCCAACTTCAATCCATTTTCAGGAAAGTTAAAAGGGACCATAATTTGGTGGGTGAAAATTCCCTCTTGAACTGTCCCTAAAGTATCAGCTGGATAGTAGGTCTCCCCCTCTTTTGCTACAGGGGTGAATTCCCATTTTTTGTTGGGAATTGGTTGAAGGTAAACTCCCCTTTGTAAAAAGAAGCCTGTTTGCTCTGCCAGTTCGGGTAGAGGGTTTTGTAGTCCATCATAAATTTGAGTTAAAAGACCAGGTCCTAACTCAACACTTAACATCTCTCCGGTGAACTCAACGTCGTTACCAACACTAACGCCACCAGTCATTTCAAATACTTGTAGGGAGGCTATCTCTCCATTGATTTGGATAACCTCACTTTTTAAGCGCACATCATCACCAAGTAGTATGTAACCAACTTCGTTTTGGGAGACATTACCCTCAAATTGGACGGTTACCATGTTTCCATTTATACCGGTAACTTTTCCGCTAGTTTTTGCCATAACACCACACTCCGTTTATTTGCTCTTAATATTCTTTTGTAAGATTGAAAAAAGGTGTTCAAATTCTCCTTTCCCTTCGAAACGTTTAAAGAGCCCTTTACGCAAAGCCAATTTAAGCTGCAACGCGTAAGATGCGAGAGTTTCAATCTCAAAATAGGAATTCTGGGCCAGTTCAGCAGCAAAGTCCCACTGAAGGCGCATTAAGATTAATTCTGCTTCTAAAGGGTTTTCAGCTTGCATAGCTGCTTTAATAGTTTCAACTATTGTTGCATCACGATCGCTTTTACCCTTAGCTTCTGTCTCTCTAGATAATCTTTCACTTCTCATCTCACTTAAAATAGTTGCTAATTGATCAACAAAGTTGTTCCACTTTAAGATAATTGGATGGTTAATATCATCTAAATCGTAAATAAGAGACTCTATAACTTTAAGATCGTTTTTTGTAAGTTCTTGTTGACACATTTGATAAAACTCTTCCAAAGAGAAAGGACTCTCTTGGTCGAAATTCAGCGTCGGTAAAGAAGCTACAAGATAGTAATAAGAGGCCACATTTGACTCCTATTTGGTTTTTAAAATCTCGTTGATAGTGCCACTTAAAAATGGAGCTAACAATTTTGTAATCTCCTGAGCACTAAAGTCGAAGTAACTTCCATCTTTTTTGCTACTGAGTTTGAAACCAACATCAGCCATTTTAACTGGCTTAATCTCAAGTCCTTTCTTCAACTCTTCAGCAAGTTCACTCTTCAGAGCATCACCAAGTTTTTTGGCATCATCTGAATCGAGTAGAAGATCAGCATCTTGAGGAGCAATTACGTTTGTCTTAACAACTTGAACAATTAAAGAGACCAACTCTTTAGTTGTAACGGCTTTGACAACACCCTCTTCCAACAATCTTCCAAGTTGGCTAGAGATTTCTTCTTTTAACGAAAGTGATACATCTCGTGCGGCTTGTTGAATAGCAGCTTTACCACTTTGTTCAATGATAGCTACCTCTTTTTTAGCCTCGTTGATAAGTAAGGAGGCCTCTTTTTTGGCCTCATCGAGCATTTTCTTCTTTTTCTGATCAGCATCAGCTAAAATTTCAGCTGCAAGCTTCTCAGCTTCGGCAATTCCATCTTTTTTAATTGAATTTACTAAATCTTGAATCTGTAGTTCCATCGCTAAACCACCTTATTATATTCATCCACTATAAAATGTGATTGATAAAAATACAACCTTTGAACCAACCACCTTTTTGCTATGTCGATTATATAGTTTTACACATATCCATCGATTTCGCTATAGTTTTTTTCGTAAATTCTAATTATTTTCACATATTTATGCCGTTTTTACTAATCTAACTAATATATTTGTCCTATTTCTCCATTTTTAGCTAACTTACAATGGCACTGAACTTTCTTATGTGAAAACTAAAAAAGGTATAGTATACTATTGCCGATAGGAGGGCTTTTATGCACCAACATATTAAAAACAATGTTTATTGGGTTGGAACAATTGATACTGAATTGAGACAGTTTCACGGTAGTGATTATTCGACACACAAAGGGTCAACATACAACTCTTATTTAATTAAAGAAGAGAAGAATGTTTTAATTGATACAGTTTGGAAACCCTTTAGTAATGATTTTGTTAAAAATCTACAAGAGGAGATTGATCTTAATAAAATTGATGCAATAGTTGCAAACCACGGTGAGATCGACCACAGTGGTGCTTTAGTAGAGTTGATGGAGAAAATTCCTAATGTTCCTATTTATTGTACTGCAAAGGCAGTTGACTCATTAAAAGGACAATACCACAAAGATTGGAATTTTAAAGTTGTCAAAACAGGCGACTCATTAGACGTTGGAAATGGCAAAAGCTTAGTCTTTGTAGAGATGACTATGTTGCACTGGCCTGACAGTATGGCTACATATTTAACAGGTGATAACATCCTCTTTAGTAACGACGCTTTTGGTCAACACTATGCAACTAGTGGTCTCTTTAACGATCTAGCTGATCAGTGTAACTTAGAGTATGAGGCTATTAAGTACTACGCCAATATCCTCACCCCATTTAGTGCAATTCTAAAAAGAAAGTTAGAAGAAGTATTAGCTATGAATTTAGCTATCGATATCATTGCAACTAGCCACGGTGTTATTTGGCGTGATAACCCTCTTCAAATTGTTGAAAAGTATGCTGCGTGGTGTGATGATTACCAAGAGAACCAAATCACAATTGTTTACGACACAATGTGGGAAGGAACTAGAAGAGTTGCCGATGCAATTGCCAGTGGAATTGTTGAGGTTGACAAAGATGTAACTGTTAAAGTGTTCAACATCGCTAAAACAGACAAAAACGATGTAGCTACTGAAGTATTTAAATCAAAAATGGTAGTAGTTGGCTCACCTACAGTTGGAAACGACATGTTAGGAAGTGTTGCAGGATTCTTACACTTCTTAAGATCACTTAAGATGAAAAAGAAAAGTGCAGCCAGTTTTGGATGTTATGGTTGGACAGGAGAGGCTCCACAAAAAATTGGTGAGTACCTCAAAGGTGCAGGGTACAACGTTGTTGATGAGCCCCTAAGAGTTAAGTGGAATCCTGACTTAGAGAACTTAGATTTAGCAAAACAAATGGGAAATCGCCTAGCTAAAGCTTAATAAAATCAATTATTTATCGGTGGCAATCAGTTGTTTTAGAGCTTCTATGGCAACCTCGATTGCCACCTCTGTTTTATGGTTAATTGGGTTACTTAACCCTAAAGCTTCCCTTTCTTGATTACCCACCACTACAAACACAGATCCACATCTCACTTTTAAATAAGAGGCAACTGTAAAAAGTGCAGCACTCTCCATCTCACTGGCAAGAACCCCTAATCTTTTCCACGCTTCCCACTTATTTTCTAACTCATACCAAACTGCTTTACTTGCTGGATTGTGTTGGCCATAAAATGAGTCTTTACACTGCACTACCCCAACTTTGTGGCGTAAGTTTATCTTCTTAGAAGAGTCCACTAGGGCATTTATAATATCTAAATTGGCAACTGCAGGAAATTCAATAGGGGCGTACTCTTTGCTTGTTCCCTCATTTCTAACAGCACCAGTGGCAATAACAATATCTCCACCAACTAAATCCAAATCCATTGCGCCACAAGTTCCCACCCTAACAAAAGTATCTGCTCCCACTGCTACTAACTCCTCCATAGCAATAGCTGCAGAAGGTCCTCCAATACCAGTAGAACAAACACTCACCTTTGTACCATTTAAGTGCCCACTGTAGGTGATATACTCTCGTGAAGAACTCACTAAAACTGGATTGTCAAAATATGATGCAATTAACTTAGAGCGATTTGGATCTCCAGGTAATATTACATAACGCCCAACATCCCCTTTTTTAAGTTGTACATGGTATTGTAAACCTGTCTCACCACTGTAATTACTCATAACAAATCCCCTTTATCCAAGTTCTACGTAGGTTTTACCGTGCCCCCCATCTTCACTTAGGGCAAAGTAATACTTAAGTACGTGCTTTTGATCAGCTAAGAAGTTGTGTATCCCTTTAGAGAGTATACCATCACCAAGGCCATGAATGATTGCAAAAGAGCTAACTCCATTAACTAAAGCATTCTCCAGTTGCCTTTCAACTGACTCAACAGCATCAACTAAAGTATAACCTCTTAAATCAATTGTTGGTTTAACATTAACACTTTTAGTCTCATAACTAATTGAAACTTTTCTATTTAACCTTTTAACAGGAACTAATTCATTTCCCTTTACGTTAATCTTTAATGGCCCCACTGCAACTAAGTAGCTGTTATCTCGCTCTTTTCTAATTATTTGCCCCTCTTTTTTGGTTGGCCCCACTAAAACTTCCATCCCCTTTTCAAATTCAAAATCACTTTCAACTTCAATTTCTTGTAAAGACTCAATGAGTTGCTGTTCCTCTTTTTGCTTTTCTTCTAAAGAGGAGATAAACTCTTTAACTCTTTTAGTTTTAGTTTTATTAATCTCCCCCTCTCTTAAAAAGGCAACTAAGTTTTCCAACTCAGAGCGTTTTTGTTTAATGAAAGTGCTTAAAGAACTCAATTGCCCCTCTTTAAGTAGTCTCTCTTTTTGTTTTAATGAAAGTACTTCTAAATCAAACTTCCTTTTTTCTTCAATCAAAGTTCTCTCTTGTTGTTTAAACTCGTGAAGTTTTTTATCTAAAAGAGCCTCTTTTGCTTCTAAATTTTTAATAATTGTGGCAATAGTTAATGAATCATCTCCTAGTAAATCTTGAGCTCGATTAATAATTTTAGTAGGAAGAGCCATACTTTGAGCTGTGTGTAGAGCGTAAGAGGAACCAGGAAGTCCCTCTATTATTTTAAAAGTTGGTAAGTTTGTTTGGTCATCAAAAGCCATAGAGGCATTTAATAACGATTTATTAACATAGGCGTACTCTTTTAAAGTGCTGTGGTGACTACTAATGAGGGTTAAACCAACTTTTTCAATACACCACTCAATTATTGCTTGTGCTAAAGCTACCCCCTCAGTGGGATCGGTAGCAGAACCTAGTTCATCAAATAAAACAAGGGAGTTGTGATTGCTTTTTTTTAAAATAGAGCTAATATTTTTCATATGGGCACTGAAAGTGGAAAGAGAGTTTTCAATGGATTGTTCATCACCTATGTCGGTGTAAACAGAGTCAAAGAGAGGCAATGTTGAAGAGGGGTCAGCAGGAATGTAGTAGAAAAACTGATGCATTAAGACAAACAATGCGATTGTCTTCATTGTAACTGTCTTTCCCCCTGCATTTGGGCCACTAAAGACAACTCCTTTTATCCCATCGTTTATATCGATTGAAATTGGCACTGCCCTCTTTTTTAAAAGGGGGTGACGAGCATTTATTATCTTTAATTGTCGGTTATCACTTTTTAAAACTACTGAACTGTTAGTTCTTATTGCCCATTCACCTCGAGCCCACAAAGTATCTGCATACGATATTTTTTCAATTAAATTAAAAAATTGATCTTTAAGGGCAACTACCTTATCAGATAACTCATTAATAATTTTTCTTATCTCAATTTCTAAGTCTTGTTTAGCTTCAGCAACTTTGTTATTTAGTTCAACTAATTTAAATGGTTCAATATACGTAGTAGCTTTAGTAAATGAGTAGGAGTGTACTATCCCTCCAACAACATTTTTGTGTTCACTTAAGACAGGAAGCACCACCCTCTGATCTTTATAAACAGGTTGGTCACTATTAACTAAATTGCTGTTTTCATGCAAAAAAGAGTAAGAGAACTGCTGACGCTCTTTACGATAACTTTCCAATCTTTGAGTGAGCTTTACAATTGCAGGGTGGCTACTTTTTACCTCCCCTGGGGCTTCTAAGGCATAAAAGATCTCATCAGCAACCTTTTTTAAATGGGGATCTACTTCATCTAAGAGATTATAAATGGGAAGGTCTATCGCCTCTTGTCCTTTAAAGAACTCAATTAGTTTAATTGAGGAGTAAATGTAAGAGGCTACTGAGAAAATTGCCTCTCCATCTAAAGTGGAACCTTTAATTTCTAGTTGTTTTAGAGCCTCCTCAATTGAGGCAAACGAATCAACTTTTTTATCACTGGCAGATTTTAAAAAGATGATGTTGTTTATCAACTGTTGTCTTTTATCAATCTCTTTTTTATCAAATAAGAAGTTTTGATTATCAATAGCAACTGAGCCTTGTTCACTTAAGGTGTAGCTTTTAAGTTGTTCAATTAATATAGGAAATTCTAAATCGTCTAATGTTCTTTTATCCATAGCTGTTAATAAAGTATTGGCCTTCTTTTTAGTGAGTCTACCATCCTAGTGTAACTAAGATAGCGATCTGAATCGATTAATTTATTTTTTAGTGCCTCTTTCACTTTGCAATTGGGCTCTTCCAAGTGCAAACATCTTTGAAAAGCACACCCAGAGGCATATTTTTCAAATTCTACAAATTTAGTAGAGAGGGTGTACAAATCTGTTGTTGGGATGTGAAGTTCTCTCATTCCAGGGGTATCAATTAATAAAAAATCATCATTTTGTAACATTAAAGAGTAGCGAGTTGTATGACGCCCCTTTTGATACTTTTTAGAAACTTTACCCACTTTTTGAATCTCATCGTCTCCAAGAAGTTGGTTAATAATAGTAGATTTACCCACCCCCGATTGTCCAATGAAGGCAACAGTTAAATTGCTTATTCTTTGTTTAAGTTTCTCAATCCCCTTAGAATTAAAAGCCTCAATTTTTAGTGTCTCATAACCAAGTTCTTCATAATAATCAAATCTTTTTTCTGCCGCCTTTGAGAATTTTAAATCTTCTTTGTTTAACAAGATTAAAATGTCACTGCCATCATTACACACTAGTGCACGATCTAAAAAGCGAGCTCTAAAAGGGGGTTGGTTCTTACTGGCAACTAAGATAGTTAAATCAACATTGGCCACTAATGTTTGATTAGACTGCCCTTTTGAGTTGTAACGTTGAAAACTATTTCTTCTCTCTTTACGTTCAATAATTAAGTGATCTTCGTTATAAACAACTAAATCTCCAACTGCTAAGGGGTTGTATTCTTGTTCTTCATTATTCAAGATTTTCCCTTTTATGCGGCAAGTGAGGCTTTGTTCAATATTTGGCAAGTTTTCAATGGGGACAACACTAAAGATATTGTTGATTCCCCTAATTATTAGACCAACATTTTCTCTCATAAAAATACTTTACAGCCTATTTTAACGATGTGCAACTAAAGCTAATATTCTTTACATAAAAGAGGACAGTTGGTACATTAAAGCATGTTCAGTGGAAGAAATTGCAAAGTTGAAGGGTGTTTGCGCTACGCTTTAGAAGAAGATGATGTTTGTTTACACCACCATCCCGATAACGACAATGTTTTAAAAGATCTCTTAAAAACACTCAGTGACACAAATAGGCACGTCGACATTGTTTTAACTGATGTTCATATCAAAGATGTAGATTTTTCCAATGCCTATTTTGTTACTTGTGATTTTGCCCGTTGCACTTTTGAGAATGTTAATTTTTCAAATGCCCGCGTTCAAGCCTGCTTTTTTGATTACTCGCTGTTTATTAATTGTAACTTAACCAACAGCGATGCTCGACACTCTGTTTTAGCAGGTTCCAAGTTGATAAATTGTGATTTTACTAACTCTTTGATGCTCCATTCAAATATGATGGGTCTTGATGCTACTAATTGTAATTTCTCCTCGAGCGATCTTTATCGATCAAATTTCTCTTGTAGCTATTTAGTTGATTCACTTTTTGTCGATTGCAATATGACAGGAGCCGATTTTAGGTTCAGTGTAAGAAAGAATGTCTCATTTAAGTACTCTAATTATGAGGAGGCCCTTTTTTGAAAGTGTTTTTTAACTTCTCATTAAATGAGTACTCAAATAGCTACCTTGTGGGAACCAAAGGGAAAAAAGAGGCGATTTTAATTGATCCAGGTCAGATTACTTTAGAGCTGATTGAATTAATTGAGGCAAATAACTTTGATATTAGTAGTGTCTTAATTACCCATCGCCATCGTGCTCATACTGAAGGCTTAGGAACGCTTCTTAAAATCTACAATCCAACTATCTATGTTGGTTCAAAAGAGCTGTATGATTTTGAAGTAGTTGAAGTTGAAGATAATATGCACCTTATTTTAGGTGATATTGAAGTTGAGTGCATTGCTATCCCAGGTCACTCAATTGACTCTTTTGTTTATAAAATTGATAACACCCTTTTTACAGGCGATGTCTTATTAGCTGGTAAAGTTGGTTCTGCTAATGGTGTCACTGAAAAAGCACTCCTTTTAAAAGGGATTAAAAAGAAACTTTTAACTTTAGATGAGAGATTATTAATATTTCCAGGACATGGCACTATAAGTGCACTAAAGATAGAAAAGATGTTTAATCACGAATTAATTGAGGCAATGGCAATTGAAGATTTAGAATCTTTATCACATCCGAGTATTGTCACTTAAACTTTTAACTCTTTCGACAAAATTTTTAGGTAACGGCGCTCTAAAAGTTAATTTTTTTCCACTTACAGGGTCGTTAAATTGCAATGAAAGGGCGTGAAGCATCATATCTCCTTTAGTTCTACTGTACAAAGGATCTCCCACAATTGGGTAATTTAAACTACTAAGATGAACTCTAATTTGGTGAGTCCTTCCTGTAATAATATTAACTTTTACTAAAGCATACTCGCCTATTTGTCGTAACAAGGTGACATTACTTATTGCCTCTTTCCCTTTTGATGAATCTACTGTAGTAAATTTCTTTCGGTTAAAGCGATCACGACCAATATTTTTATCAATGGTCAATTTGCTTTGTTTTAAAACACCTTTAACTAAAGCAACGTACTCTTTCACAACAACCCTATCTTTAAATTGTTTTGAGATATTCTCATGAGCTTGTTTGTTTAAAGCTATGACCATTATTCCACTGGTCTCTTTGTCCAAACGGTGCACAATTCCTGGTCTAATTTGCCCCTCTTCTAAAAAGAAAGAGGATTGATAACGATGTACTAAGGCATTAACGATAGTCCCTTCCCAATTTCCTGCAGCAGGATGGACAACTTTGCCTTGTTCTTTGTTAATAACTAAGATGTTCTGATCTTCATAGATAATATTTAAGGGAATATCTTCTGCTTCTATTTTATCAAAAACTTCTTCAACCCATTTAACTTCAACTAATTGCCCCTCTTTAACCTTTTTAGATTTTTTAACCTCTTTGTTATCAATGAAAAAGAGGGTATTAGCACTGCTTGCTAAAGAGCGGTTAAAGGTGAGGCAGTTTTGAACTACAAAGGTGTCAACTCTCATTTCTTCACTATCAGAGGGGACAACCATTTGCCAAAAGTGGTTCACTTTTTAACTTCTCCGATAATAAAGTCAGTTAAGGCAATTGAGATAGCGACCCCCCCAGCAATCCCTAAAAGGGCAAAGGACTCATTTAAAGGATCGTTAGATATTGCATTGGCCCCTAAAGAGCGAGCTATCCCATAAGTTAAAGAGACTAAGGCAAAAGTAATTGGCAAAGCTCCAAATGTTAAAGTCTCTGCTCTTCTAAGTTTTATTGTCCATTGGGGAAAATCAACTTTATCGTAAGGCTCGTATGCAAAAGCAACTTGGGCTACTAAAACGAAAATAAGAGTTAGGATGATAAATCTTTTCACTAATAGCTCCTTTGACCAAACAAAGCTGTTCCAATTCTAACTAACGTTGAACCCTCTTGTATAGCCCATTTATAGTCCCCACTCATCCCCATAGATAAAACTTCCATTTTCAGCTCTTTGTATTTAGTTTCACTTTTAACTTTTAGTTCATATAAAAATGAAAAAGCACCCCTTACCTCTTTTTCCCCTTTACCTAATGGGCCAATGGTCATTAAACCATCAATTTTTATATAAGGGAGAGTTAAGGCGACCTCTAAAGCTTTATAATAGGCATCTAAAGTGGTGAAACCTGCTTTAGAAGATTCTAAAGAGGTGTTGTACTCAATTAAGATGGGAACTATTTTTTCAAATCTTTGTCCCTCTTTGTTAATCAATCTAAGAAGCTTTTCGCTATCAACGCTGTCGATACTATCAACTAAAGGGACAACTTTTCTAACTTTATTTGATTGAAGATGCCCAATCATGTGTAACTTATACTCTTTATTCTCAATGGGGAATTTTTGTTCAATCTCTTGAACTCTGTTTTCCCCAAACAACAACTGCTTAGCATCTATAGCCTCAATTATTGCTTCAGGTGGATGAGTTTTGCTAACAGCCATCAGTAAAACATCATCACTACGCTTTGCTTTAATCTTAGTTTCATTAATTTCATCAAGTATTTGTTTAAGACGATCAGAAAATAGTTTCATGAGTAAGATATTATAGTGTAATTAACCTTTAGGGAAGATTGACAGATCACCTTGAAATTACAAAAGTGTTACAGAAACGTTCCAGTTTTGTTCCATTTGAGTTAAAGTTGGTTTAAGCAAAAAAATGGTTCAAGCCCTAAATCTGTGTGATGTGTAGAATCTAGTTTTAGGGTTTTTTCTAGTAGCCTCCCAAATCTTTAGAAAGAAGTATTGTTGATCTCTGTATCCAAAGGCCTGTCTTCTAATTGTTTTAATTAAGTTATTAGTACCTTCTAATGGTCCATTAGAGATAGGATAGATTGCGTGGTTAGTAATTCCTTGGTAGTGTTTTTCAACCATCTTGCAGAATTTACTTAACTCTGGAATCTTAGCTTTTAAAGCAATCTTAAGCCACTTATCTAAGCTACTTTTAAATTCATTGACATCTTCGCACCCAAAGGAGAGTTTTAACATCTCTGCTAATACATAAACAGTCTGTAGATTCTCATTTGCATTTAAAACTCCCTCTAATCTTTGTAGATTATTTGTAGACCACTTACGTTCCCCTGGAGGCAAAGGTAATCCTTTTTTCTCAAATTGCTCAGCTAAATATTTATTGTGCTCTTTTGCTGCAGCATCTTTTGCTTCTAAGGTCTTTCTATTACTGAGTAGGACAAACCTACTATTTTTGAACATCTTGTACTCTTTAGTAATCTCACCAACTAAATCTTTATCTTTCTCTTTCTGGGCTTGCTCTAGTGCCTCCATTAAGCGTCTTTGTTCAGCTTTTCTCAATTCACTAATTACTCTGTCATTGTAATTTTTAATGATGTGGAAATGATCATAGACAATCTTAATGTGGGGATAACGATTACGTATAGCACTAGCATACTGAGCATTCATATCCATTGCTATTGCCTTTACATGCCTCATAAAACTTCTACCAACGAAGTTAAAGAAGTGATGTAGCTGCCACTCACTATTACCCTCTTCAACAAATAGTGATTCACCTGTTTCTAAGTCGATTACAATTGTTGCATAGCGATGGCGTTTATGTAGAGAAAACTCATCTACCCCTATGAAGTGGCTATAATGAGTAGGTTTTAGATCTCCTGCTTTTTGTATTAGCCTTTGTTTATCTATTTCACGCACTAGATTCTTATTGGTATGCATAATCTGAGCTACATGCTGTAAAGAAACATTCCCTCTTTCTAAAAGGCCAATCATTTGGCGAAAATAGGTTTTAGTAATGAAATGTCCCTTTTGCTTAAAGGGAATTGGTTGGTTTATTAGCTTACCGCATCTATTACAAAGCCATCTTAAGTAAGTTACGTCAATAAGCATTAGGGCGTTACCCACAGCTAGATGTTTTAATTTAAATCTATGTTGTTGGTGGGTATGCAAAAACTTAGACCCACATACAGGACAACTACAAGGGCGCATAGATGTCATCTTTCCAAAGATTGTGGTTATTTCAATTCCTCTAATAATCTTAGTTTTTGACTCACAAGTGGTGATGAACTCTGGTAATGCAAGAAAGGTATTGCTATAATAACTCATGGGCTTTGTCCTCTGTTCGTGTGCTATTTCCTATTCACACAATAACAGAGACATCGCCCTTTTTGTATAAGTAATTAAATACTATAAATAATTTCACACAGATTTTGTGCTAGAGCCAAAAAAATAGAGAGTAGATAACTCTACTCTCTGTATAAGTTTAATTTCTGGGGGGTGAGGGACTTGAACCCACGACTTCCTGCTTGTAAGGCAGGAGCTCTCCCAACTGAGCTAACCCCCCAAGGAACAACGAAGATGAAATTATCACTTAGAGCTCTCTTTGTCAATAGAGTTGTCCTCTTTTTTCCCTTTAGCTCTACTATCTAAAGCAATTTGATCTATTAAATCAATTTTATCCTTTTTCACCTCTTTTGTGGGGCTAAAATCTTTAAAAAGGTTATTTGAATCAATAAATGGGAAAATTACATCATCTCTTTTTTTATCAGATCTTTTAGCTCGCTCTTTTAAGTCGGCACGGAAAGCTCTCTTGTAGCCTCGCTTTACTTTTCGTTTGTGGTTTGGTCTACTAGAGCCGTATTGGGTTTTACTGTAATCGTAGCCACGGTAGTTGTAATAGCGTCCTCCAGAGTAATATCCCCCCATACGTGTTTCAATGACACCATTGAAGACAACTCCAATTAAATTAACCTCAGCTAAATCTAAGTTGTCCAACAACTCTCTTACTGAGCCTTTTGTTGAGATACCAGCTCTCATATTTACAACCATTCCTCCAACATGGGAGGCAATAGTCATAAGTTCACTTGCAAAAACTAGCGGTGGTGTGTCGATAAAGATATAATCATAAACTTCTTTTAGCTCCTCTAACAGCTCTATATAATTTGGAGAGCTAAATATTGCAGAGGGAAGAGGTGGAAGTTTACCTGGAGCTAGTAAGTGTAAAAGTGGTACATCATCAATTGGTTGCACAATAGCTTTAGATAATTCATACCCCTCTGCTACAACATCCACTATCCCTTTTTCAATTTTCTTAATACCAAAGAAATCTTCTAACTGAGGAAGTCTTAAATCTCCTTCAATTAACATAACTTTAAAGCCGTTCATCGCTAAAGAGGTAGCAATGTTAGCTGATAAGGTTGTTTTACCCTCTCCAATGGAGGAGCTTGTGATTCCAATGATCTTTTTGTTCTTTTTACCAGATCCAAAAGTTACGTTATTAGCAATGAGTTTGTACCTTTCAGCTTCAAACGATAAAGAGTCGTTGTATACAATTAAGTTTGGAATTTTTAGTTTTTTATCGTAACTCATAAGGGGTATCCATCCCAATACAGGACGATTAAAGCCAACTACTCTTCGCAGTGTAATCTCATCTTTAATTGTATTGTCCAATACCTCTAGTAAAAGGGCAAACAAAACCCCTAAAGCTATTCCAAGTAGCAAAGCAACAGCTAAAATTAACTTTTGATTGGGGCTAACTGGAATGGGAGTACCACTACGAGATGCACTTATTATAGCTGGATCAACGATTGTAACAGTTCCTGCAACCGCTGCTTCTGCTATCTTCACCTCTTCAAGAAGTTCTAACAACCTCATTCTTAAAGTTTCATAGACTTGAACATCGCGCTCTAAATCCAAAAGCTGGCGCTCTAACATTGGCAATTGGCCCAACTCTTCACTGTAAGAGTCTTCAATCACCTCCAACACCTCAATAGTAGCCTTTGTAATTAGTTTTTGATGGTAAGCTTTAGCAAGTTGATCAAAATTAACTACTTCTAGGGGGTCTAAGTTAACCTTATAATCGCCCATTATTGCATTAATTTGATCCAAAATAGCTTTTGAGTTTTGGTTTAAGCTACTTTGTAACACAAAAAGGCGCTCTTTGTTCTCACTTATCCCCTCTTGAATTGCTTGGTATAAAAGCTGTTCTCGATTGCTCTCTTTATAAGAGTTGTACAAGCTTACAATTTTTTTATCATTTAAAACTTTTTTAAAGAATGGGAAGTTATTGTTAACAAAAGCCAACCTATCTTGGTAGTTTTCAATTATTAAATCTGCCTCTTTTAGTTGAAGCTCTAAGGGCTCTCTTTGGAGTTGGAAATAGGCAATCTTTGCGGATAGGAGTTTACTTTTATCTGAAAGCTGGATGAAATTGGACTCTTCTCTAAATTTTCCTAGATTGTCAGCTGCAATTTTTAGTTGTTGTTCGTTAACAGGAATTTGGCTTTCAATAAACTCTTTTTGAACTGTTTTGTTAGTTCGAGCAATAGAGCCCAAAAGTTCGTTATAACTAGCTGCTAAAGCATTTGCAAAGTCTCGAGCAAAAGCGGGGTTTTGATCGGTAACCTTTATCCTAACAATGTTGGTATCTTTAACAGTTGTTACATTGGTGCGCTCTTTAAGACCTCTGGTTGCAGATCCTTGAGAGTATAAAACACCATCAATGGTTTTATAGTTATTTAAATCTAACTCTTCTAAAGCTTTGTTGAGGTTTGTTCTGCTTAAAATTAGTTCAACTTCAGTGGCAATTTTTGCACCACTTTGCCCTAAAAGCATACTCTCAAAGTCCCCTCCTTTGGCTAAAGATTCAACTAAAATAGTGACTTCAGAGTCGTAAAGAGGAGTTACATTGTTAAGGTAGAAAACAGAAGCGCCCACTACAAGAACAAAGACCAACACTATCCACCAAAATCTATTCTTTAAAATGTGAAAAAGTTCAGCAATACTCATCCCTTCTTGATTATCTTCATAAATAACAGTTTGATTGTTGTGCTCGCTATCCAACTTAAACTCCTTCAGCTAAAGTTTTTGTATATTCAACACTATTGTTAAGATAGTGGCTACTAATCCCACAATTGTGACAGTGGTTGCTAAATTAATACCATTAACTGCTTGGAAAGTATTTAATTTAGCTGTAATGATTGCCTCTGGTGGAATAATCTCATCTAGATCCAACTTATTTCCATACTTGTCAGTAATGGTATGGGCCTCTTTTTTGTTTTTACTAATATCAAAGCCACCAGCTAAATTGATGTAATACGAGGCCTTTTTGTCAGGAACATATGGGAAAGTACCTGGACGCATAACTCCCCCAGTTACATTGACAAATAGTTGGTTAAAGGGAACTACGATTCGATCTCCCTCTAAAAGTGTTAAACTACCCTCTTTTTTAGACTCACCTAATAAAATTGCTTGTACATCAAGTTCAATTAATTGGCCTTTGCGTAGAAGATAAGTAGAACTTAAATCACTAACACTTGAGAACCTGTTTGCTATACTTTGTAGCATCTCAAATAGGGTCTCCCCTGGAAAGAATTGGTAATAAAGACGACTAGAGGAGTTTAAGGAGCTTGAACTAGTGATGGATGATCCAACATTAATTGCCCCTTCGATAGTAATTGCTCTACTTAGTGGAGCTAATTGGTTAACATAGATAGCATCCATATCTTTAACTTCAAACTCATCTATTTGATCTTTATCCACTCTTATAACATCAACTGAGGAGTTTTCTGTGTTCCCATAGCGACGAACTAAGATTTTATTTACTATCAACTTGCAACATAACAGTTTCTCGAGTACTCCCTTCAGTAAAACTAAGTTCAATTAAATCTCCAGGAGTTAGTGGATAGTTGCTGTTTGAAATAGCTTCAAGTAGTCGTTCTTGAGGGTTTAATGTAGGGGCACTTTCTATTCCAAGTTGCTTTACGAAGGGGGTCTTAATTGAGATCGATTCGACGGTAGTTGTACTTTTACCATAGTAAGGGGAACGGATTATTAAAGAATCATCAGCCCCATACAAAAAAGCTAAAGTTGAACTTAAAATTAATATCAACAACAACTTGCCAACTTTAGATTTCATAAACACCCCCTTAAAAGTATAAATCAATTGTTAGAAAATGTCAGATTATCTTTAACCAACACATCATGTGCACTGCCTTCTACAATACTCGTTGCTGAGGCAATGGTCAACTTCGCATTTTGTTTTAATTGCTCAATATTTAAAGCCAGTAGATATCTCCACTCTCTGTATTAGTTTAGATTTTTTGGGGGGTGAGGGATTTGAACCCACGACTTCCTGCTTGTAAGGCAGGAGCTCTCCCGCTGAGCTAACCCCCCTAAAAGAACAACGAAGATGAAATTATCACTTAGATTGCTCTTTGTCAATAGATTTAAGGAAAGTTAGTTGTTTGAATAGGTGCGATCATCTTTGACTACAACGTCGTGTGCACCCCCTTCAACAATGCTAGTTGCTGAAACTACTGTTAACTTTGCATTTTCTTTTAAAGTTGCAATATTTAAAGCTCCACAGTTACACATTGTAGATCTAACTTTCTCTAAAGTTGTGTGTACATTATCTTTTAAGAGGTCCCGCATAGGGGACATATGAATCTACCCCCTCTTCAAAAGCCAACTCTTTAGCTTCCTCTCCACTGTAACGTTGCCAGTTACGAGCTCTGATGAGATCCTTCGCCCCAATACTCTTTCATATAATTCCCATTAACTAAAACTCGATCGCTAGGAGATTCATCAAAGCGGGCAAAATAGCGACCCAACATCACAAAATCGGCCCCCATAGCTAAAGCTAAGGTTATATGGTGATCGTGGACAATCCCCCCATCACTACAAATTGGGATGTAAATGCCACTTTCTTTAAAGTATTTATCGCGCTCTTGGGCAACTTCAATTAAAGCTGAAGCTTGACCACGCCCTATTCCTTTAGTCTCTCGGGTGATACAAATAGAGCCCCCTCCAATGCCAACTTTAATAAAATCGGCACCACTGTCGGCTAAAAAGCGAAACCCTTCAGCATCAACAACGTTCCCTCCCCCAATTAAAACTTCATCCTTGTAAGTTTTTTTAACGTACTCGAGTACCTCTTTTTGGTATTCGGTGAATCCTTCAGAGCTATCGATACTTAAAACATCGACCCCTGAATCTACTAAAGCAGGGACTCTCTCTAAATAGTCGTGGGTGTTAATACCTGCTCCCACTAAATACCTTTTATCTTTATCGTGAAGCTCTAGGGGGTTTGCCTTGTGTGAGTCGTAGTCTTTTCTAAAGACCAAAGAGACTAAGTTCCCCTTTTTATCAACAATAGGAAGTGTGTTTAACTTATAGTCCCAGATCATATCGTTAGCTTCAGTTAAAGTTAATCGATTCA
Source organism: Sphaerochaetaceae bacterium (assembly GCA_050950065.1). Lineage (GTDB taxonomy): Bacteria > Spirochaetota > Spirochaetia > Sphaerochaetales > Sphaerochaetaceae > JBAYOE01. The sequence goes on from JBMNGX010000002.1 coordinate 380,778, forward strand.
CTTCCATAAATTAATTTATCTAAGGGAGTCATAAAAGATGATACTAACTCACTACCTGTCATCCTGTGCACCCTGTAATCACGACTAGTTACAATACCAACTAACTTCCCATTAGCTTTCCCATCTTCAGTAACAGCAACAGTTGAGTGTCCTGTTTTTTCTTTTAAAGCGATAAGATCATTAAGGCTTTGATCAGGTTTAATATTTGAGTCACTAGTTACAAAACCAGCTTTATGAGTTTTAACCTTTCTAACCATCTCAGCTTGAGAAGCAATAGATTGAGATGAATAAATAAAAGATAATCCCCCCTCTTTAGCTAATGCTATGGCTAACTTGTCATCACTAACAGATTGCATTACAGCTGAAACTAATGGGATATTAATTTCTATACGAGGTTTTTCTCCTTTTTTAAACTTCACTAAAGGGGTTTTTAAATCAACATTTTTGGGAATGCATCCTTTAGATGAGTAGCGAGGTATGAGTAAATATTCATTAAATGTCCTTGATGGACTCTCTATATAAGTTGCCATATTTCCCTCCGTGTGGCTAATATGCATTACCAATTAATTAAATTCAACACTATTGAGTGTTTTGGGCTTGAGTTTATTACCAAATGGGGCAAACATTAATAGATGTAAGATTAATAGGATAAAAAATTTGAGTAACGGTGCAACAACCTTTACTAAAAGGTTAAATCAAAACATCAAGGAGTTAGAAACTCTCTATAGCTCTTTATACGATAAAAAAAGCTTTGAAAAGCTCTTAGCTTTGTTGAAAAAAAGAAATAAAGAGCGCAAAGAGTATTTAATTGAACTTGATAACCAAAGAGTAAAAGATCCCACTTGGTACCAAAAAGAGGCAATGGTGGGGATGATGCTCTATACAGAGCACTTTAGCTCTAATTTTAAAAACATGGTTGAGCATCTTGATTACTTAAATCAACTAGGAATCTCTTTAATTCATGTTATGCCCCCCTATAAAATGCCAAAACTTTTAAATGATGGAGGGTATGCTGTTAGCAGTTTTATCAACATCGATGAGAGATTTGGATCTGATGAAGATTTTGATAACTTCACAAAATCTTGTCACGATTTAAATATCTCAGTGTGTGCCGATTTTGTTTTAAATCACACCAGTGATGAGCATCAGTGGGCACTTAAAGCAAAGGAGGGAGATCCACATTACAAAGAGTACTACTACATCTTTAAAGATCGAAAAGTGGTGGAAGAGTATGAAAAACATGCTCATGAGGTCTTTCCAGTTTTAGCTCCAGGAAACTTTTCTTTCAATGCTCAAATGGAGAGTTGGGTCTTAACAACATTTAACCACTACCAGTGGGATTTAAATTATAAAAACTACAATCTTTTTTTAGAGATGGTTGATGCACTTTTAATTATGGCCAACCGCGGTGTTGATGTCTTTAGATTCGATGCAATTCCCTACATATGGAAAGAGTGGGGAACAAATTCACGTAACCTTCCTGAAGTTTTTACCATAGTGAGACTTTTACGATTAGCTTTAGAGGTTTCTTGCCCTGCAACAATTATTATGGGTGAAGTGGTTATGGCCCCTAAAGAGGTGTTCCCCTACTTTGGAACTGAAGATAAACCACTTTGCCATCTTTTATACAACGTGACAGGGATGGTTGAACTGTGGAATGCTTTAGCTACTCGTGATACTCGCATGCTAGCTTACCAAATAGACTCTCTTCCTTCTGATAGCCCCACCTCTAGCAGCTGGATTAACTATGTGCGATGCCACGACGATATTGGGTGGGGTTTTAATGAACATGTTGCTGCCTCTTTAGGTTTTGACCCATTTTTACATAAAAGGTTTTTAATCTCATTCTACTTAGGCTCTTTTGAAAACTCTTTTAGTAGAGGACAGTTATATGAAGCTGATCCAAAAACATTAGATGCTCGTATCTGTGGCACTTGTGCCTCACTATGTGGTTTGGAAAAAGCCATTGCTGAACGTGATGAGTACCAAGTTGAACTAGCTATTAAAAGGATTGTACTTTTACACGCTTTTAGTTTTGTCACTAACGGTATTCCAATGCTTTACAGCGGGGATGAAATTGGGATGTTAAACAACTACTCTTACATTCACGATGTTCATAAAGGACGCGATTCACGCAACTTACACCGTCAAGATTTTGATTGGATTAGTGCTGCTAAGATTGATGATTTATCACTAAATTCTTCAATAATATTTAACAAACTGAAAAGGTTGATAACTATTAAAAAAGGAGATGCTCTTTTAGGGTCTGCAAACAACCTAAGTTCCCTTAACACTTCAGATATTTCAGTAATAAGTTTATTATCTCAACCTAAAAAACCTTTAGATAACCAAGTAATAGTAATAATTGCCAATTTCAGTGAATATCAAAAAAAGATAACAATTGATTCAGATGATCTTCAACATCTCTTACAACAAAACTTTAGTGACTTAGTGCAAGGAAAAGAGGTGCGCTTAGTTGGAGAGGAAATTTTAGTTGGACCTTATGAAATTCTCATTCTAAAAAGCCATCAGTAAGAGAAACTATTGACTTTAAGGGGGTTAAAAGGTAGATTATATATGAACATATAATCATATATAGATAGTTTGGAGAACCTGATGGCTAATAAAGGAACTTACAATTTAACAGGTGTTGACTGTGCAACATGTGCAATAAAAATAGAGGACCAAATCAAAAAAATGGATGGAGTTGGTTCATCTAAAATAGATTTAGTTAACAACCGTCTTGAAATCATCTCAACTAAAGAGTTGGATGCCTCATTTGTTTCTCAATTAAAAGAAGTTATAAAAAAACAAGAACCTAATGCCCATTTGGTTACTAAAAAAGATAAAGAAGAGCATCACCACCATCACGCTAACGCTACTTTGGTCTCTTTAATAAGGTTGATTGTCGCTTTAGCTTTATACGCTGGTGGATATTTTGTAAATAGCAATCTCTTTATAATTGCCTATGTAGTTAGTGGTTATGATGTTTTGTGTCGGGCACTACGCAACCTTTTTAAAGGACAACTTTTTGATGAACACTTTTTAATGAGCATAGCCACTTTAGGAGCTTTAGGAATTGGTGATGTTGCTGAAGCTGTTGCTGTTATGATCTTTTATCAAAGTGGTGAGTATTTACAAGATCTAGCTGTGAATCACTCTCGCAAATCGATAGCCAACTTAATAGATTTAAAAATACCAACTGCCACTGTTGTTGATGGTGATAATCTAACAGTTGTTGAAGTTGAAAAAATTAAAGTTGGCGATAAACTTTTAATAGCCTCTGGAGAGAAGATTGCAGTAGATGGATTAGTTGTTAGTGGTTCTACTCAATTGGATACCAGTGCAATTAGTGGAGAATCTTTATATCTAGAGATTAACCAAGGAGATAAAGTAATTAGTGGATCAGTTAATAAAGGATCTCCTATTTACGTTGTTGCTGAAAAAACATATGAAGATTCAACAGTGGCAACTATCTTAAAATTGGTAGAAGAGTCTGCAATGAATAAAGCTAAAAGCGAACGCTTTATTACCCAATTTGCCCGTTACTACACCCCTATTGTTGTTGCTTTAGCCCTTTTAATCACAATAGTTGGACCAATAGTAACCTCTCAAAGCTTTAACAGTTGGTTTTACCGTGCATTAATATTTTTAGTTATTTCGTGTCCATGTGCTTTAGTTATCTCAATTCCCCTAGGATTCTTTGGTGGAATTGGGGGATTAAGTAGAGATGGGGTTTTAGTTAAAGGGGGAACCTTTTTACAAAGTTTAGCCGCTGTTAAAAGTGTAATTTTTGATAAAACAGGTACTTTAACTGAAGGGAAGTTTTCTGTTGAAAAAGTTGTACCTCTAAATGATAAATATACAAAAGAACAAATCCTTTCTTATGCAGCTTCTTTAGAATCTTTTTCTAAACACCCCATTGGTCAAGCAATAGTTAGTTCAACTAATCAAAAATTCCCTTTAGCAACCGATGTACAAGAATATGGGGGCTTTGGTCTTAAAGGTGTTGTTGAGGGTTTAGATGTTGTAGTTGGATCGCTACGTTTTATTGAACAAGAAATTGGAATTACAAACTTTCAAAGTAGTGCCACCGAAGTCTTTATTGCTATCAATAAAGAACTTGCTGGCCACATTGTCCTTAAAGATAAAATAAAAGAGGCAACTAGTGGTGCTATTAAAGATTTAAAGTCTGCTAGAGTTAAAAATATTAAAATCCTTTCAGGTGATAACGAAGTTTCAGTTAAAGAGGTTGCCTCATCCATTGGTGTTAATGAGTATTACCACTCCCTTTTACCTCAAGATAAGGTTGCCAAAGTTGAAAAAGAGAGTCTACGCCCATTAGCTTTTGTGGGAGATGGGATTAACGATGCACCAGTGTTAGCTCTTAGTGATGTTGGAATAGCAATGGGGGGTATTGGTAGTGATGCTGCTATTGAAGCTGCCGATGTGATTATCATGAAAGATGATTTAACAAAAGTTGCCTCTACCATTAAACACTCTCGTCGTACAATGGCCATTATTAAGCAAAATATTGTGTTGGCTATTGGGGTTAAAGTTATTGTGATGATCTTAGGTATTTTCAACATTGCCACGATGTGGATGGCTATATTTGCCGACACTGGAGTTGCCCTTTTAGCTGTTGCAAACTCCCTAAGAGCCCTAAGGGTTAAAAAGTAGAGCTCTCATCTTTATACAAATCCCACTTTATGGTATCTTAGTTAAGAAATTAAGGAGTATAGTGTGGATGATTCACTGATTCGCAATATTGGGATTATGGCCCATATTGATGCTGGTAAGACTACAACAACAGAGAGAATCCTTTTTTATACAGGGGAAAACTACCGCATTGGGGAAGTTGACGATGGACAAGCCTCAATGGATTATTTGGAACAAGAGCAAGATCGGGGAATCACTATTACCAGTGCTGCCACTACTTGCTATTGGAAAAAACACCAAATAAATATTATTGATACCCCAGGGCACGTCGACTTTACAGCTGAAGTTGAAAGGTCGCTTCGTGTATTGGATGGATCAGTTGCAGTTGTCTGCGGTGTCAGTGGAGTTGAACCGCAAACTGAAACCGTATGGCGTCAAGCAGACAACTACAAAGTTCCTCGTATTATCTTTATCAACAAGATGGATCGCTTAGGGGCCGATTTTTATAGAGTTTTAGAAGAGATTAAAAAGTCTTTTAAAATTAAGGCAGTACCTTTGTACCTCCCAATAGGTTCAGAAGCTGACTTTAAAGGTATTATTGATGTTATTGAGAACAAAATGATCACCTTTAGCCCCACCGACAAAGGCTCTACGATGAGTTTTGAAGATCTTGATGGGGAAAACCAAACTCTTAGGGATCAATATTACGAACTACTTGTTGATGCTGTAGCCTCCTATTCAGATGAGATTACTGAACTCTATTTTTCACAAAAACCAATTGAGCGCTCTTTAATCATTAAAGTTTTAAGAGAAGCAACTATTAAAAGAGAGTTGGTTCCCGTTTTTGTGGGAGCTTCACTTAAAAATATTGGCGTTCAACCGCTGTTAGATGGAATTGTTGATCTTCTTCCCTCCCCTTTAGAGATCCCCCCAATTAAAGGAATTAGTAGAAAAACTGAAGAGGAGGTTTTAGTTAGCCACGATCACAACGGTCCCCCTTTAGCACTTATATTTAAAATACAACATGAAAAAGAGGCAGGAACACTTTGCTATGTGCGTCTTTACTCTGGATCGTTAAAAAAAGGGACTCAAGTTTACAACATCACCAAACGTAAAAGAGAAAGAATTAACCGCATTGTTCGAATGCATGCTAACCGCCAAGAGGCAACTGATAAATTAACTAGTGGCGATATTGGGGTAATTATTGGTTTTAAAGATGTTCAAACTGGAGATACAATAGGATCTGAAGGTTCTCAAATTCTTTTAGAAGAGATTAAATTCCCAGAACCTGTTATCTCAATTGCCATTGAGAGTAAAACCTTAAGCGATCAAGCAAAGCTAAAAAGTGCTTTAGCTATCTTAAGCCAAGAAGATCCCACATTCTTTTGGAAAGAGGATTTAGATACAGGTCAGTTAGTCATTAGTGGAATGGGAGAGCTCCATTTAGATGTTTTAGTTACTAAGTTAACTAAAGAGATGAAAGTAGAAGCTCGAGTTGGTAAAGCTCAAGTTACTTATCGTGAATCAATTACTAAAGAAATTACTTTAAGTGAACAATACGATAAAGTATTGGCCAATAAAGAGAACTTTGCTGAAGTTACTTTAAAACTAAAACCATTAAGTAGTGGTTCTGGCACCCCAATAATCTCAAATGTGGGTCCAAGTGATTTACCCAAAGAATTCATCGAGGCAATTAAAAGGGGAATCAGTAACTCAATTCAAAGTGGTATTAAGTTAGGATATGAGGTGATCGATGTTGAAACAACAATAGAGAGTGTCACCTACAACGAATTGACAGCTAGTGAATTTGCTTTTGAAGCAGCTGGAGCACTCTGTTTTGAAAAGTGTGCTTTAGAGGCAAATCCAATCTTGTTAGAACCGATAATGGAAGTCGATATCATAGTTCCATCACAATATGTTGGAGATGTTATGGCATCTTTAACTAGTCGTAATGGAGTTATTAACAGCTTAGAGAGTAGAACCTTAGCTGATCACATCAGTGCTCAAGCACCTTTAGCTCAACTTTTTGGGTACTCAACTGCACTAAGAAGCTCTACTCAAGGCAGGGGAACATTCACAATGGAGTTCTCCCACTTTGCTGAAGTTTAGCAATCGATTTTTAATTATCGTTTGACATAATTTAAGAACGACTCTACTATATTTTTTGAGTCTATTGCCAATTCATAGGAGGAATTATGAGTGTAACGAGTAGTGATGTGAGAAATATAGCTATTGTGGGGCATAACGGGACTGGAAAGACCTCCCTTTTAGAACAAATATTGTTTCAATATGGTGTGATTTCTCGAGCAGAGAGTGTTGAGTCTGGAAAAACAGTAAGTGATTATACTGAAGAGGAGATGCAAAGACACATCTCTATTCACTCAGCAACAGCTAACTTTACATCTAATGGTAAGTTATTAACCTTTTTTGATACCCCAGGAACAGCCGACTTCATTGGTGAAGTTATTGGGGCTTTAAGATCTTGTGAAGGGGCAATAGTGGTCGTTGATGGACGTGATGGTGCTCAAATTGAGACAATCAAGTTGTGGAACCGCCTTAATGAGCGTAACAAACCTAGAGCTGTTTTCATCAACAAAATTGATCGTGACAGAGCAGATTTCTTTAATGCTTTTGACCATTTAAATGAGCAACTACAAGCAACATACGTTCCTATTACAATTCCGATGGGAAATGCTGAAAACTTTAAAGGTGTTATCAACTTAATTGAAGAGAAAGCCTATTTCTTTGAAGCAAATGGTAAAGAGAAAGTTGGAGAAATCCCTGCTGAATATGCCGATATTGTTGAAGAGTACAAACTAATCTTAGTAGAAGCTGCTGCTGAAGGTGCTGATGATTTAATTGAAAAGTACTTTGAAGTGGGAACTTTAACTGCTGATGAGATTCGTCACGGTCTACGTGATGGTCTTAATGAAAACAGAGTAGTTCCAGTTTTTGCTGGCTCTTCACTTTTGGGTAGTGGTATTACACCTCTAGTCACCTTTATTGAAAACAACTTCCCTTCCCCATTAGGAAAGCAAGAGTTCATCGTAAAAGATGATGAAGAGGTTGAGTTTATTATTAGTGAAGAGGGGCCTGCAGCTGCTTACGTATTTAAAACAACCATCGACCAATTTAGTGGTAAGTTGAGCTTTATTAAAGTAGCTAGAGGAACTATCAGCGGTGATACTGAACTATACAACCCAGAGATGCACAAAAAAGAGAAGATGGGTAAAGTTTACAAAATGCTTGGTAAAAAGTTAGTTGAAGTCTCCTCTTTAAAAACTGGTGAAATTGGAGTTGTTGCTAAAAGTAATATCGCCTACACCAACGCCTCTTTGTTAAGTGGAGAAACAGATTTCCAATTTAGAGCTCTTTTATCTCCTGAACCAATTTACTCATTAGCTATTTCAGCTGGTGATAAAAAATCGGAAGATAAAATGAACGAAGCTTTAAATAGAATCACCGAAGAGGATTTAACCTTTAAGATTTTCTATAACGATGAGACTAAAGAGAATACAATCAGTGGAATGGGCGAGCTTCATCTAAATATGATTTTAGATAAAGTAAAAGAGCGCCAAAAAGTTGAAATTAACACCCGCTTACCCAAAGTTGCCTATCGTGAAACCATTACTAAAAAATCGGGTATTGTCGATTTTACCCATAAAAAACAATCAGGTGGGCATGGTCAATACGGAAAAGTTATGCTTGAGATTGAACCTTTAGCTCGTGGAGAGTACTACTCATTTACCAACGCAATTAAAGGTGGAAACATCTCCAAAGGATATATGCCTGGTATTGAAAAAGGACTTCACGACGCAATGGAAGAGGGTTATTTAGCAGGTTATCCCCTAGTTGATATTGGAGTAACAGTAGTTGATGGAAAAGAGCACCCCGTAGACTCCTCCGAAATGGCTTTCCGCTTAGCAGGTAAAGGGGCTATGAGAGCAGCCATTGCTAAAGCAGGTGCTGTCTTATTAGAGCCTGTGATGAAGTTATCTGTTTATGTAGAAGATAAGTACTTAGGTGATATCCTAAGTGATCTTAGTGGTAAAAGAGCCCGCGTCTTAGGACAAGATGATATGGGTGGTGGAATTCAAGTTGTTAAAGCTGAAGTTCCCCAAGCTGAGATGCTTAACTACGCAATTGATTTAAAATCGATGACCAGTGGAACTGGATCATTTGAATTAGAGTTTGGTTTTTACGAGCCAATTAGTGGAAGAATTGCTGAAGAGGTAATTAAAGCCCACAAAAAAGTTGAAGATTAAAACTTCAAGGAGCCGGTTTTAAAACTGGCTCCTTTTTTCTACCCAAATCTCATAAATGTTGTGTCTCTTTTTTAAACCCTTCTTTTCAAAGTTTGTTGTTGGGCGCCATCCTTTTGGTTTTGAAAAAGTTCCATGGGGATTGTGTAAGGCATCAACTTTACCTAATACTTCAACCATCTGATAAGCATACTCTTGCCAATCAGTTACCAAGTAGATGTACCCCTCCTCTTTTAGCTTTTCTGTTAAAAGGCGAGAAAAGGCTTTTTGAATTAAGCGCCTTTTGTGGTGCTTTTTTTTATGCCAAGGGTCAGGAAAAAAGATATGAAAACCGCTAATGCTCTTTTCATCTACCATCTCATTTAAAATTTCAACAGCATCAAATCTAATTAATCTAACGTTGTTTAACCTCTTTTTACCCACTGCTGCTAAAAGACGAGAAAAGCCATTTAAATAAACTTCAATTCCAATGAAGTTTGTAAAAGGCATTTGGATAGCTAGTTGTTCTAACGCCTCCCCTGTTCCAAACCCAATTTCTACAACTACAGGGTTATCATTGCCAAAGATTTCATAAAAGTTAAGTTTTTTCCCTTTTTCGAAGGAGATCACATACTCATTTTTATAAATTTCTAATGCCTCTTTTTGATAAGGAGCCAATCGACTACCCCTTAAGACAAAAGATTTAACTCCCCTTTTACCATCCTCTTTTAAAGAATCGACTCGATCATTTATTAAATCCATCATATTAACCTTTGTAGTGTCTCTAATATAAAGAGGGCTTTATCTTTTAAACTTATCGCATCGGTAGTTAATTTAAGAACATTTAACTGCTTTGGATCCAGTTTAATTTTACCCCCTCCTAAGTTAATCAATTGTAGCACTTTATCAATATCTAAATCTTTTACTTTTGCAAACTCAACGGTAACTACCCCATTTTTCTCTCTTAAATGGACAATGGAGAGTTTTCTACTAATAATTTTCAACTCTGCAATATAAAACAGGTTTTCAACAAACTCATTAATAGTTCCAAAACGATCCACTAGTTCAGCTTTTAAAGCATTTAAAGATGCTTCATCACTAATAGAGGCAATCTTTTTATAAACATCAAATTTAAGCGTTGGTTCAGAGATATACGAATCTGGAATATATCCTTCGTAATCAAGTTCCAAAAAGACCTCTTGTTCTTGTTCCACTTTCCCATCTTGGGTGAGTTTTTGTATCTCTTCATCTAAGATTCTTAAATACATATCCAAGCCAACCGATGCTAGTTGTCCACTTTGTTCTTTTCCTAAAAGATTTCCAGTGCCTCTTATCTCCATATCTTTTAAAGCAATTTTAAAACCACTACCTAATTCAGTGTGTTGACTTAAAACTTTAAGGCGTTTAACTGCAACTTCATTAATAACAGATAACTCAGGGTAAAATAGATAAGCAAAGGCTTTTCTGTCACTACGCCCCACCCTTCCACGCAGTTGGTAAAGTTGACTAAGTCCATATTGATCAGAGCGGTCAATTATTATTGTATTTACGTTGGGAATGTCGATACCATTTTCTATTAAGGTTGTCGAAACTAACACTTGAATAGATTGTTTAATAAACAAATCCATAATTGATTCAATCTCTTCAGGTGCCATCCTTCCATGAATGGAGGCAACTGTTACATTGGGTATTGCATCATTTAACATCGTAACAACTTCATCAATAGATTTAATACGGTTGTGTAAATAAAAAACTTGTCCCCCCCGCTCAACTTCAAAGTTTATCGCTTTAACTAATGTCTCTAAGTTAAACTCTTTAATTATTGTCTCAATAGGACGGCGCTGGATTGGAGGTGTTGTTAACAAAGAGATATCTCTAATTTTTAATAGTGACATGTATAGAGTGCGAGGTATTGGAGTTGCTGAGAGTGCTAAAGAGTCAACATTAGCCTTTAGCTCTTTAAAGCGCTCTTTATCCTTAACACCAAAGCGTTGCTCTTCATCAATAACCAACAATCCTAAATCTTTGTATTGGACATCTTTTTGTAAAAGGCGGTGAGTTCCAACTACGATATCAACTTTTCCCTCTTTTAAACTCTTTAAAATCTTTTTTTGCTCTTTAGGGGCAACCATTCGTGATAACAAAGCAACTCTAACTGGAAAATCTCCTAATCTCTCTTTTAAAGTAGCAAAGTGTTGATCTGCTAAAATTGTGGTGGGAGCTAAAAAGGCAACTTGTTTGTTAGCCATTACAGCTTTAAAAGCAGCTCTAAAGGCAATTTCAGTTTTCCCATACCCCACATCCCCACAAATAAGGCGATCCATAACAATGGGACTTTCCATATCATTTTTAACATCTTCAATACACTTTAGTTGATCTTCACTCTCTTCAAATGGAAAGGAGGCTTCAAATTCAACTTGCCAATCGGTATCTTTGTTAAAAGGAAACCCTCTACTGCTTTTACGTCGGGCGTAGAGTGTTATAAGGCGGCTAGCAAGCTCCTCAGCAGCCTTGCGAGCTCGCTGTTTCTTATTACTCCACCCTTGTCCCCCAAGGTGATCTAAAGCAACCTTGCCCCCTTCACTGCCAATGTAGCGTTGAATTAAGTTGGCTTGTTCTATTGGAACAAACAAATACTCCTCATTGCCATATAAAATCTTAATGTAATCACGCTCTTTACCACTAGTTTTAAGTCTATCAATTTTTTCAAACTTACCAACTCCGTAGTTTATATGAACTACATAGTCCCCCTCATTTAAATCGACAAATGAATCTAACGGGGATGTTTCAACTTTGTGGAGGGTTTTGACAACCTCTTTTCTTCTGCCAAAGATTTCGTGGTTACAAATCACTGAGAGTTTTTGATCACTTAAAGTAAAACCTCCACTGATAGAGTTTTCACTTATGATAAGATTATCGAACATTGAGAGCATGCTCTGTAGTCTCTCTTTCTGTAACTTACTAGCAGCATAAACAACAACTTTATAGTTGTTTTTAAGTAGTTGGTCGATGTGTTCTTTAACTAAGATGAAATTGCCAAAAAAAGAGCGTGGCCCTTCTACATTAAATTTATAAGAGCCTTTATGTTGCCCCTCTACATCCAATATTACACTGCTAGAACTATAAGCATCATAAAAAGAAAAATAATTAAATAAAATTTCATCAGGTTTTAAAGAAGATCGATCTACTAAAAAAGCCTCCCTATAAAGGGCCTTAGCTTCAACTTTTAGTGAATGAAAAGAACTTTCAAGTCTCTCTTTACCAACAAAGAAAATATAATCATCTTTTTTCATATATTGATCTATTGATCCAATAAGGGATTTTTCATTGTCGTTGACTAAGTTGATACTAATTGAAGCAATCGATTTAATTATCTTTTGGCTAAAGGGTTCAAAGTAGGTGATTTTATCAACTTTATCCCAATCGCCATAAATTCTAACTGCACTCTCTTCTCCAAAGGGGAAAAAGTCGACCACCTCACCTTGTAAGGAGAACTCCCCAACTACCGATGTTTTAGGAGAGCGGTAATACCCCCCTTCACTTAAAGTTTTAGCAATCTTTTGGGGGTCAAATTTATCATTTACTTTAATACTAAATTTAGTCTCTTCAACGCTAGTGGGATTTAAAAGGGGAAAGGTGAAAGTGCGAATCGTAGTGACAATTACATATCCTCTTTTTTCTAAAATATTAGCTAAAGCTCTAAGTTGCTCATATTCACTTTCACTACCACTAAAGGGGCTATACAAAACTTTGTTGTTTGATGGGAGGTAGATGTAAGGGGTTTTTAGTTCACTTAAATCTTTACAAAGCTCTTTAGCCTCCATCTCTGTTGAACATAAAGCCCAAACATTCCCATCTATCTTTCTTTGAAACAAAGTGAGGCTATTTGCCAATAAATAGCCACTTAAGTTCTCTAAATAGAGACGATTGAGTTTATTTTTTATAAAATAGTTGTAAGGGTCACTATTTTTTATGTAGGATTGGACCATCGATACAATTGCGTTTTGCATAGCGACACAAACCGTATCAAAAAGCTGGAGGCTTTTCAATGAGTTTTTATGATGAACTAGCTAATTTAGTTGTTGAGATGGGCTTATATGCCTCTGAGGTGCAAAAAGAGATAACTCGCTCTTACAAAGATGATGGAACAATATTAACTGTTGCCGATACGACAATTAATACAACTATCAGCAATTTTATTAAAACTAATTATCCAGAAGCAAATATTGTAACAGAAGAGGAAAAGTTTCCTTTTAAAAAAGATGCTCCAATAACCTTTATTTTAGATCCAATTGATGGAACAGATGTATACAGTCAAGGCTACCCTGCTTGGGCTATCTCTATAGGAATCATTAATGATAAAAGAGAGGCTGTAGGGGCGATGATTTATGCCCCTAGGTGGGGTTTAAATAGCTCAGAAGGGCTATTTTTACGCCTCGATCCAGGTGGCTTTCTTATGCTTAATGGAAAAGAGCACACCAACAGATTAGAAAACAAAGAGTTAAAACAGTTCTCAATGGCCTCCCACTTCCCTTCCCACTTAACCTTTGGACCAATGCCTTATAAAATAAGATCTTTTGGAACTAACATCTTACACATGATTAGCCCTTTAATTTATAAAAACGTTCAAGGGGGAGTCTCAATAAGGTGTTTTGTTTGGGATATTGCTGCAGCACATGCACTTTTAATTGCTGATGGCTTTAAAGTGACTTATTACGATAATAAACCCTTTTTATACACAGATGACATTTTAGTTGGGCGTAATAAGATTGATACTTTTTTAACTTATGGTACTGACGATGCATTGGGCAAGCTTCAAAATGAGGTAACTAAAGCTTATAAAGCTTTTAATCAGAAATAACTTTGTTTTTGTGCCAATAGTGAGCCAAGTAGATGAATGGGGTATCTAATAAAGCAACCACTGCTTTAAGTAAGTAGGTGCTAATAACTATTTGTATTAATACCCCTCTCTCATAAACACCCAAAAAAGCAATCAGAGTAAAAATAATTGTGTCTAATAATTGACTTACCAAAGTTGAAAAGTTGTTTCTTAACCACAAATATTTTACCCCAGGTCTTATTTTCTTATAAAACTGATAAGAGATAACATCGTGAAACTGACTTACTAAGTAGGCTACCAATGAGGCAAAAGCAACTCTTGGCATCAAACTAAAAATTGCTTTTAACGAGGGATTTATAAAATCGGTAGCTGCTGGTTCAAATAAAAGGGCAACATTCATCATCAAACTCATCACTACAAGTGCAAAAAAACCAATCGCTACCCCTTTAGTTGCCTCTTTTTTCCCATAAAACTCACTTAAGATATCTGTTGCTAAAAAACTAGTGGCATAAACAATATTGCCAAGCGTTGCCTCAAGGCCAAATAAGTTAACTATTTTTAAAACTTGGATGTTGGCAACTATTACAGAGATTGGAATCCAAATAAACAGGCCCACTTTCCCCCACAATCTAAAAGCAACCATGATTGCAATAAAGTTGATAATCAACATCGCTAGCCAATATAATTCGTTCACCTACAGATCCTTTAGCTGCTCTTCCCAACTTTGATCGCTATGATAAATTTCAGCACTCTTTAAATCAAAATTAAAGTGCTGTGCAACTTCTTCTAATAATGTATCTCTAATTACTAAAATTAGAATTCCATCAAATTCTTTAAGTAAAGTTTCTAAAGCACTGTTCAAGCCCCTATTTTCTAACTCTAAAGGGCCCACTTCATCAACCGTTATTACATCTTTTTCTTTAAAATCTTTTAAAAGAGAGTCATTTGCCCACTTAAAAGCATCCTCATTGATGAAAAATCTCCCATATTGAACTGAGTTATCAAATTTATCTAAACTCATCAACAATTGGGTCTCTCCACTACTTTGATCTGATAAAGTCCAATCTACTTTCTCTTTGTTAGGCAGTGGAACTACTTGGATAATCCCCCCTATGTTTAAATCTTTAGAATCTAAACGGGAACACATAGCATACAAAAATGTGGTCTTTTTTCCATTTTTAGGGGCTGTGACTATCTTTAATTGCATCTTTAAATTTCCAAAAAGCTTTGTAAAACTGAAAAGGCGTTCATTGAATCTTCTCGAGTAATTACAAAGGTGAGTTCATTCATAGTTGAGATAACCTCGTTAACGTTAATTTGCTCCCAAGCAAGTTTTCTGACAGCCTCATAAACTACCCCAGGGGTAGATAAAAATGGACCACTAAAAATTAAAGAGAGAGCCACTAAATCGCCTTGTTGGTGTAAGATTGTCTCGTTATCAACTATTCTTTCAACTTCACTTAAGTATTTTTCACTAAAGGAGAGACTTAATTCTCGTGAACCAACTGTAATGTTTAAAAAATCACCACTTTTAGATTTAATTAGTTGGTACAATTGCCCAATTTTACCCACTACAGAGTCACTGCGAGCCATGTTAATTGAGTGGATGTTTGTTTTCATCACAATTTCATAGTTTAAGTTGTACTCTTTTTGCTCCGACTCTTTTTGTCTTAAAAGATCTCCATATCTTCTAATAGCCATCACAATAGCAGTTTGTTTAACCTCTTTGCCACAAAGTTGCTCAACTTGCTTTTCAATAGTGGCAGCATAGTTACTGTAACTGAGGATACCTTGAATCAACATCTCATACAAAAATGGAGAACGATCAATTATCTGTTTAACGGCAGCACTTACTGAGAGCATATTCCCTCCAAAACCCTTTTGTTATCAATAACACAAAACTTCCAATAACACAACAAAAATGCAACAAAATAGGTCATAATATAATAATTACTAATATTAAGAACAACAATTAGCAAAAGGATTACAATGAGTGTTGTGATACCCAATATTTTCATTTCGTGTTATTATAAATCAGGAGTTTTAAAGTGTTGTGTCCCCATTGCAATCATATGGATGATAAAGTTTTAGAATCTCGTCAAAATAGTAGTGGATCTGCCATTCGTCGTAGACGTGAATGTCTTAATTGTGGTTACAGATTCACCAGCTATGAACGAATTGAAGAAAAACCTCTGATGGTTGTTAAAAAAGATGGTCGACGAGAACCTTTTGATATAAAAAAGGTTGAACGAGGAATTCAAATAACTGTTGAAAAAAGGGATATTGGACAGGAGGTTATTGAAACCCTACTACAAGAGATTGAAGATGAAGTTGTTTTAAAAGCTGAAGCAAACAGAGAAATATCATCTAAAGTAATTGGAGAGATTGCCCTTAAAAAACTTTACGATTTAGATACAGTTGCCTATATCCGTTTTGCCAGTGTCTACAGAGAGTTCAACAACGTTGATCAATTCATTGAAGAGATTGAATCAATTACCCAAAAACTAAAGTAAATCTTTATTCACATCAAACCATTTCCCCGTTAAAGAGTGTTCAATGTGCATATTCAAGTGCTCGGGCTTTAAAATCTCATTAACACAATCTAAAGCAAAGTTATCACTCATCCCAGCAACATAATCAAATACTACATAATCGTAAGATCCATCGTGTTTTAGATACTTCTCTTTCATCTCTGTTAAATAGAGGATAAAACCAACTGCCAACATGTTCTTCTCATTTCTGTAACCAAGTTGGTCAAATTCATAAGTTTTAAATAGATCTTCTAAATAGGTAACAATTAAGTTTATTAGGCGGCTAAAATAGTTACTGTACCCCTCTAATTGAGGTGATTTATAAATATTTTTGTAGTTAAACTCTTTCATCTCAACTACTGAGGCAAAAATTTCATCGCTAAAAGCAATCCCCTTATTAGGAGTTGAGTTATCAATAAGATCATTTACTAAGGTATTAATAATTTCTGCATTAGTTTTACCTAAGGTTTTAGCTACATTTTCAGGAAGTGAGTCTTTTTCAATTATTGCCAATCGACATGCATCTTCAAAATCACGCCCTAAGTAGGCAATTTGGTCGCTAAAGCGAACTACAGCTGCTTCCCATGTTGCGCAAGTTGCATTCTTTCTGCTTTTTAATTCACTTAAATCCCGAAATTTAAAATCGGGTCTAACATGAGAGACAAAAACTTCACCGTTATGGCTAGCTATGCCGTTACGAACTGCATAAGTTAAATTAAGGCCATTTCCATTGTTAGCTAAAAAGTCGATAACCCTCATTGAGTTCATTTCATGTTCAAAAGGCTCTAAATTGCGCTCTTTCATTAAGTTATCTATTATCACCTCCCCCACATGACCAAAGGGGGTGTGTCCCAAATCGTGCCCCATTCCAATTGCCCATGCCAACTCAGTATCTAAATTAAGGGCTCTACAAATAGCAGAAGCTACAGAAGCTACGTGTAAAACGTGTTCCATCCTCGTACAGATATGGTCGTTACTGGGGGCAAAGAAAACTTGAGTTTTATGTTTAAGGCGCCTAAAGGAGGAGGAGTGTAAAATAGCTGTGGTGTCACGATAATAATCTCCTCTAACATCAATAGATCTTGGTTTTGCCCTTGTTTTTAAAAGTTCGTCGCTAATTTCATTTTTAAAAAGAGCCATCTTTTTATTATCTCCTTTTCAAAGTTCCTTAGTAATGGTATCATTTCAACCATGTTGATGCTACTAATAACAATAGCTACTAGCCTCTTTGCAATCTTCTCTTTTTATATCACATTTAGAGGATTGATCTCACGTCAATGGGTGATTTGGATTTTACCATTTGTTCTTTCGGTAGCCCTTTTGTATTTAGCTTTAATGCCTCTACGTGTTATTGCAACTGGGATGGTTGAATTTGGCGCTTCAATTGCCCTAACCTTCTTAGTAAGCCCTAACCACTTTTTATTCTTAGCCTTTTTTGTAGCATGGTACTTCATGCTTCTAACCTTTAAAAATGCCCTTACCCTATTAGATTTCAAACGAGTTGAAGAGGGAATTGATTTAGAGGGTGAAAGGTATGCTCAACTAGCAGCAGTTAAAAAGTATGAAAAACTAGCTGTTAAGTTTAAGAAGAGGGAAAAAGAGATTGCCGGTAGGCTCTATCCATACAGGTGGGTTAAGCTATTTGATTAAAGAGATGATTCTCTTTTTAGTTGGAATTAAACACTCTGGAAAAACCTCTATAGGGAAAAAAGTTGCCTCTTTGTTAAACTTTGACTTTGTCGATAGCGATGATTTAATTATCTCTTCGATAGATGGAACTCTCACAATAAGAGAGTTTTATAAAACTAAAGGGAAAGAGGCTTTTGTAAAACAAGAGTACACCTCTTTAAAAGACTTTTTAGATAACAACGATAAAAATGTAGTTGTTGCCACTGGTGGTGGCATTTGCGATAACCAAAAAGCCCTCTCTTTAATGAAAGATAGAGGAAAGATTTTATATCTTTCATTAGATAAATCATCTTTGTTTAAAAGAATTATTAGAAAAGGGGTTCCCCCCTTCTTAGATGATAAAGATCCAAAGCACTCTTTTGATGAGCTCTATTTAGATCGAGATCGCCGTTATAGGCAAATTAGCGATTTTGTGGTACCATTGGCCGATTATAGGTCAGTTGATGAAAATAGCATTAAAGTTGCTAACTACCTCATTAAACTGACAAAAGAGGGGCAATTATGGGAGCAAATAGCTTTGGAACAGCACTCACTATAACTACATTTGGAGAGTCTCATGGGGAAGCCTTAGGGGTCATCATAGATGGACTTGAGCCCAATTGGACAATTGATATGGAGCACCTTCAAGCTCAAATGGCTCGCCGTCGTCCAGGTGGAAACATCTTAGGGACTAAAAGGGATGAAAACGATTCAATTGAGATTCTTAGCGGTGTTTTTGAAGGGAAAACCACTGGAACTCCATTGGCTATTATAATCAGAAACACCAACCAACGAAGTGGTGATTACACCGATATCTCCCAAGTCTTTAGACCTGGTCATGCCGATTTTACTTGGCAAAAAAAATATGGCATTAGAGATTGGCGTGGAGGGGGACGCTCTAGTGGCAGAGAGACTGCAGCTAGATTGGCAGCAGGTGCTATTGCTATGCAAATTTTAAGCTCTAAGGGAGTTGATATTAAAGCCTACGCTACCCAAATTGGTCCAATTGTTGCCAATGAACGCAACATGGATGAAATTGGTAAAAACTTAGTCAGTTGTCCCGATGCTACTGCAGCAAAGAAAATGGAAGAACTTATTGAGCAGATGAGAGAACAAGAAGATAGTGTTGGCGGAGTTATTGAATGTAGTGTTAAAGGATTACCTATAGGATTAGGAGAGCCAGTTTTTAATAAAGTTGATGCTTTAATTGCCCATGCAATGCTCTCGTTAGGGGCAGTTAAAGGAATTGAGTTTGGTCTTGGATTTGGCTCTGCTAAGTTAAAAGGATCAGAGCACAACGATCAGATGGATAAAAATGGTTTTCTTAGTAACAACGCTGGTGGAGTAAATGGGGGAATAACTAACTCAGAAGAGCTTTTGTTTAGGTGTGCAATTAAACCCACCTCTTCAATAGCTAAAGCTCAACAGAGTTTAGATATAAAAGAGAACGAGATTACAGTTGTTGTTAAAGGGCGTCACGACCCTTGTATCTGTGTAAGAATAATTCCCGTTGTGGAGGCAATGACAGCAATAACTTTGCTCTCTTTATGGTATGAACAATTTGGAAAATAGACCTTTAATTATACAAAGTGACCTCACACTGATGTTGGAGGTGCACCACAAATATGCTGATGAGGCTCGTAACGATATTATCGCTTTTAGTGAATTGGTAAAATCGCCTGAACACCTACACACCTATGTAATCACTGCAATTAGTTTGTGGAACGCCTCAAGTGCCTCTATAAAAAGTGATGAAGTCATTAGGCGTTTAGAAAAGTGGTCTCGTTACGATATCCCTGAATCAGTTTTATATTTTATCAGAGACAGCAGCGAAAGATATGGTTCAATAAAACTTAAACCCTACCCCTCTGATGATCAACACTACTTATTAACTGTTGCCAATGAGAGATATCAAAAAGAGCTTATGGCAAATAAAAGTGTTGCAGCAATTTTAAAACCAATCAGCGGTGGCTTTTTAGTTCCCATCTTAAAAAGAGGTGAATTAAAAGTTCTTCTAATAAAACAAAATCTTCCCATTGAAGATCTAGTTCCATTAAATAAAGGGGAACACTTAGAGATTGATTTTAAAGAGGTTTCATCACGCGATGTCCCCTTTGTCCTTCGAGACTATCAAAAGAGGGCTGCCAATGCCCTTTTAGGTAGAGGCGAACAAGGTACAGGATATGGTACAATAGTATTACCATGTGGTAGTGGTAAAACTATTGTAGGGATGGAGGTTTTAACTCGTTTAAAGACTCGAACCCTAATTTTGAGTATCAACGTTGCAGCTGTTCATCAATGGATAGCTGAGATAAACGACAAATTAGATATAGATCCCAATTTGGTTGGCGAATACTCTGGGATGAAAAAAGAGATCAAGCCAATCACAGTAGCAACTTACCAAGTTTTAACTTGGAGAGCTGATAAAGAGGGAGAATTCCCCCACATGAAAATCTTAAGAGAGGGAAACTGGGGTTTGATTATTTACGATGAAGTTCACATGCTCCCTGCCCCTGTCTTTAAAGTTACAGCTGAGTTGCAAGCAATTTATAGAGTGGGATTAACGGCAACTTTGATTAGAGAAGATCAAAAAGAGGATGAAGTGTTCTCTTTAGTTGGACCAAAGAGATACGACGTTCCTTGGAGTGAATTAGAAAACCAAGGATGGATTGCTGAAGCTGAGTGTATTGAGGTGAAAGTAGATTTACCTGAAAGTGAAGAGATTAATTACGCCATCGCCTCAAAAAGGGAGAAGTATAGGATAGCTAGTGAAAATGAGAGGAAAATTGAGATAGTGAAACAACTAATTGAAAATCATCGTCACGATTACATCCTTGTCATTGGACAATACATCTCCCAATTGAAAGCTATAGCTAAAGAATTAAATGCCCCACTGATTACAGGCTCAACTCCCAATAGTAAACGAGATGAGCTTTACAATAAATTTCGTAGTGGCGAAGAGCCAATTTTAGTTGTCTCTAAAGTTGCAAACTTCGCTATCGACTTACCCGATGCTTCAGTAGCCATCCAAGTTTCTGGAACTTTTGGGTCCCGCCAAGAGGAGGCACAAAGATTGGGTCGTGTTTTAAGACCTAAAAAACAATCTTCTTACTTCTACTCTATAGTGACCCGCTACTCAGCAGAAGAGGACTTTAGTGCCAATCGGCAAAAGTTCTTAGCAGAGCAAGGGTACGCTTACAGGGTGGAGGTTTGGCCTTGAGCAGCACCTTAGACATTTGGAAAAAATCGTTAATATCACTTAGTGATGAGACGTTTTTAGATCTTGCAACCAACTTTATTGGTAAAGTTGAGACCCCTTTTCATAAGCCACAACTTATTGGAAAGTTAACCACTTTATTTAATTCAAAAGAGTTTTTAATGCGAGTTGAAGGCTCTTTATCCGATTTGGATAAAGAGATCTTAACTACAGTAGCTTTTTTAAATGAATGTTCAAACGAATCAATTTTTACAATCTTCAAAAACAGATACAACTACTCAACTATTCAACAAAAAATCTTAAATTTAGAAGAGAGATTGTTACTAATTCCCTCTTTAAAGAAAAAGTACCTAATAATCAACCCCCTAATAGAATCTTTGTTGATAGAGAAACACCTTAGTCTCTCCTATTTGATTGAAAAAGGGACTCCTAGCGATAAGAAGTTTAATTTAAACATCATTAAAGCCCTCTTTAATCTCCACTTTCACCAAAACATTGGGGATTTAGATAAGAGTAACCGCTATTTAAAAAGTAAAGGGGATACAATTTTTGCTTTTGATAGCCAAACTTTGATTTACTACAATACTTTGTTATTTGACCAAGAAATTGTTGTAAAAAGTGGAAGAAAAGTGAGTACCTCAATTACCAAAATGGAACAACTTCTATCTCACTCTTTAGATCAATTAAAATATTTAACCTTTAAAGCTAACACACCCAAAATTGAAGAACATAAATCTTTACTCTTTTATAATCTTATTGATTACATCATTAAAGAGTATGGAGTTGAAAAAGAGGATCTCTCGTTTTTAACAAAGTTAGCTTTAGCAAAAGCTGAACTAGCAAAAGAAGATTTAGAACACTACAGCTTGTTAATTGAATCTTTGTTTATTGAACAAAATAATAACAACAACCAAGGATTAACTAAACCAACTATCGACACAGATTTAAATATCTACTTCAGTAAAGAGACAGAAAAAGTGGGAGAAGTTGATCTACTGCACTACATTGCTGAGGTTGTAAAAGTTGATAACGTAATTAATTACGAAATCAC
This sequence comes from Sphaerochaetaceae bacterium, assembly GCA_050950065.1. Classification (GTDB taxonomy): domain Bacteria; phylum Spirochaetota; class Spirochaetia; order Sphaerochaetales; family Sphaerochaetaceae; genus JBAYOE01. The sequence goes on from JBMNGX010000002.1 coordinate 402,985, forward strand.
TAAAAAGGCTTTAATGAAAGCTTTTGATGCAAATTTAAAAGTTGAACAAATTAAAACTTACTTAGAGAATCTATTTAAACCTCTACCTCAAACTTTAACCAGTTTGTTAGATCAGTGGTATGACCAATTCAATTCAATTACAATCTACGACGGCATAGTGATTAAAGTTAATGAGCGCTACGAGAGGGTATTTAAAGCTCTACCTGCCCTACAAGAACACTTAATTGAACAAATTAGCCCTTCACTATTTTTATTTAATCGAGAAACAGAAAATGTTTGGAGAACTATTATTGCCTCAACTGGCTTTGATTACCTCCCTGCATCAATTCCTAAAGAGTCGATTGAAGTATTACCTAAAAATGAAGTTGTCATTAAAAGTGAAATTGAGAGCCAAATTCCTCTGCTGTTAAAAGATAAAGAGCTTTATGAAGAACAGTCTGAAGTTATTAAAGAGGAGTTAAGGAAAAAGGTATTAAAGCGCTCTTTTAGTAAAAACTTAGAAGAGGAGATGTTAGCTCGAGTTGAACACTCTTTAATTTTAATTCCTGAACAAATTGTTGAGACCAATAAAAGAGGTGAGATAAGTGAAGCTGGTGGATTTGACTTTCAAGGAAAGTTAAATTTATGTCGCTCTTCAGTTAATAAAGAGAACACTATTTTAGAGTTAAGCTTATTAGGAGATGACGAGCTCGATGTTGTCTTAGTAAGTGTCAAAGAGTTTATTAAAGATGGAAGTGACTACTACATCAGGGCCCTTTTTATAGCTGATGAGGTTGAAAAAGTGATACCTGTTAGTAAGATTTTCAAGATAAGAAAACTTAGACGCTCAATTTTCCTCTAAATCTAAGTTAATATCTAACCTTTTGGGATAGTGGTAGCCGCTAAACGACTCAAATTGTAAAACACCTTGTTGAATTAACATCTCAGAGCCAAAGATCAACTTGGCTCCACTATCTTTAGCCCTTTGTAGCATTGCTGTATATTTAGGGCGATAAATTAACTCATAAGCTGTATGTTTATTATTGAAAGTGAAGTTTTCAATTGGATCTTCATCACTTAACATCCCGACACTGGTAGTTTGTACAACTAAATCACAGCTTTCATACTTATAACTATTTTCTAGGGTGTCGTAACTACTCATAGTTTCACTAGCAAGTTGTTTAGCTTTATCAACTGTTCTGTTAACGATTGTTACTTTACACCCGTGGTTTCTTAAAGCCCAAACAACTGCTCTAGCAGCTCCCCCTGCACCAACAACTAAAGCACTTTGAATCTTCTTTGAATCAAGGTCATCAATTAAAGGTTGGATAAAACCGTAGTAATCGGTATTTGTCCCTGACCAGAAGTTTTGCACTCTTATAACTGTGTTACATGAACCTATTTGAGCAACTTCACGGGTAATTTTACCCAAATAAGGTAAAACAGTTTGCTTATGAGGCACCGTTACCGAAAAGCCTCCAATTTTTAAATAGGTGGCTAAACTAAAAAACTGACGCACTGAATCAACAGTGAATGGGACATAAATAGCGTTGAACTTAATTTGTTGAAAACCTGGGTTATGAATTTTAGGAGAAAATGAATGAATAGCTGGATTGCCAATAATCCCATATATTCTAGTGTTATCATCAACTTTGTCAGCTTTGTATAAAATTTTCATCTCTTTGGCACTAATATGTCCTGGAGCTACCTCATTGGAGGAGACAAAAGTTAACATAGAACCTATTTTTTTATACAAAATGCGAGTGGGAAACCCAAAATCTCCCATTCCAACAACTATTTTTTTATCAACACCCTTTAACTCCTCTTTCACTTTAAACAACGTAATAAGGTCACTTACTGAAGTTACCATTGCTGCAATTTTGGGAATCTCCCCTTTTTTAGCAATTTTGTTGATACGGTGAAAGATATCTGAAGGTACTTTTTCAAAATCGTGATAAGAGCGAATTATTTGAACACCCTTTGATTTTGCTAAGTTTTCTAGTGAGCTTTTTTTAAAATCATCTTCTAAGTCGATATAGGTAAAAGATCCTTCTAAGGCTTTGCTAAGAATATCGGCTCGCTCTTTTTCGCTTTTATTGAATTTCCCCCCATCACTAGTGCGCCTACACGTTAAAATAAGGGGAATGTTAGCATTGTTTGAAAAAGGGATTATATTTTCATACTGATTTTCTTTTAGATAATCGACTCTTAATTCAGCTAAATCAATATAGGCTCTATTTTGTTCTAGGAGCTTTATATTCTCTTCTATTGTGGTTTCAGAAAGTACTAAGCAGATCATTTGAAAGCCCCCTACTCTCCCTTGAAAAAGGTGTTAAACACATGGTAGATTCATCATACTCATAACAACTGGGTTAGGCAACCAACCCAACAATTGGATATTATTTGAATGGGAATTTGTCAGTTAAACAAAATCAATTTAGCTTTTGGAGCAAATGAGCTTTTAAAAGATGTCTCTTTGATTCTTCCAAAAGGCTCTAAAAGTGCATTAGCTGGTGCCAATGGAAGTGGCAAAACTACCCTTCTAAAAATAATGGCTAAAATTATAGAAGCTGACAGTGGCTCATTATTTTATCCTAAAGAGGCAACTATAGGCTACCTCCCCCAACAAGATATCTTACACAAAGGCTCTACCTTATACTCTGAAGTTGAAAAAGGTTTTGATTACTACAAACCCCTTTTAGAACGAAAGAATTATTTAGAATCGACATTAGCTACTATAACCAACCAAGAGGATGCCTCCTCACTCTTAGTTGAACTAGATGAAGTTCAACACTCTTTGTTAGAGAGCTCTTACTACAATCGCCAAGCAATCATTGAGCAAGTTTTAAAAGGACTTGGCTTTAGCCAAAGCGATTTATCTAGAGAGTGTGGAGAATTTAGTGGTGGTTGGCAAATGCGTATTGCCTTAGCAAAAATCTTAGTGTTTCATCCCACATTAATGCTCCTAGATGAACCAACTAACTACTTAGATTTAGAATCACGTATTTGGCTTAGAAACTTTATAAGAAATAGTCGTAGCACTACTATCATTGTATCGCACGATCAAGACTTTTTAGATGAGACAGTAGATACAGTTTATGAACTTCTTAGTGGTTCTTTAAAACGCTATAGCGGAAACTACTCTAAATACCTTCTTTTAAAAGAGGAAGAGGAGAAAAGATTAGTTGAGTTATACAAAGCTCAACAAAAAGAGATTGAAAAAACAACTCAATTTGTTGAAAGATTTCGGTACAAAGCAACTAAAGCACGCCAAGTTCAATCTCGCATAAAACAACTTGAAAAAAATCAGATAATTGAACTGCCAAATCACCTTAAAAAAGTAAACTTTAAATTCTTAGCGGCTCCACATATGCCCAATGAGATAGTTAAAATTACCAATTTAACTAAACACTACCCTTCGGTTACCCTCTTTAACTCTTACTCCCTTCTTTTAGAAAAAGGGGATCGACTGGCAGTATTAGGTCGTAACGGAGCAGGCAAAACTACCCTTTTAAGAATTTTGGCCTCTAAAGATACAAACTTTGAAGGGCAATTAAGTTATGGTCCCAATATTGAAATTGGGTATTACTCTCAAGATGTTAAACCAACTTTAAATCCTAACAACACAGTCTTAGAGGAGTTAGAGTCAGTTAGTCCAACTAATGAGATTTCTCGTCTAAGAACTTTGTTAGGCTCATTTTTATTTAGTGGCGATGATGTAGATAAAAAGGTCTCAGTTTTAAGTGGAGGGGAACAAAGTAGATTGGCACTTTTAAAAATCCTTTTAAAACCGGTGAACCTCCTTATTTTAGATGAACCAACTAACCACTTAGATATCGCCTCCAAAGAGGTTTTAGCAAATGCTTTAAAAGAGTATACAGGATCACTAATATTTGTCAGTCACGATAAACACTTTATAAAACTATTAGCTAATAGAGTGCTCTATTTAACACCACAAGAGGTGCTCTCTTTTGAAGGAGACTACTCCTATTTTGAGTGGAAAATTGAACAAGAACAACAGTATATCCCCATTGAACAAGTCAAAGAGGAGATAACCGTTGGTAAAGAGAGTTACAAAGAGGCCAACAGAAAAAGAAATGAGCAACAAAAGAATCAAAAATTGGCAGAGCAGCTTCTAATAGAGATAGAAAATGCTCAACAAAAAGTTGGTCAAATTATTAAAGAGATGGCTTTAGAAGAGAATTACAGCGATGGAGATAAGATAAAATTGCTATTAGGTCAAAAAGAGGCTTTAGAGAAGGAAATCGAAGAGAATGAAGCAAAATGGTTCACCCTCCACCAACAAGAAACTTAAAATAATCTTAGCCTCCAAATCTATTGCTCGAAAAGCCTTATTAGAAGAGAGTGGCTTTGAAGTAATAGTAGATCCAGTCGATGTTGATGAGTCTTACAACAACTTAGATATTAAAGAGATAGTCACATTGTTATCTCAAAAAAAGTTAGATCATTATCTAAAATATAAGAAAGAGATCAATTTCCCTTTGTTAACTGCCGATACTTTAGTTTTTTGTGATGACAAAATTATTGGTAAAAGCTACTCATTAAAAGAGGCCTTTGAGCAAATAGATTTTCTAAAGGGAAAAAAGCACACTGTTTATAGTGCTTTTAATCTATACCTACCCCACTTAAACAAGTTTTACAGCGGATTAGATTCTACTGATGTAACTTTTAAAAACCTAAGTAAAGTGGAAATTGAGAACTACTTAAAAACTAATCAGTGGCAAGGGGCAGCTGCTAGTTATCGTGTACAAGGCTCTGCAACCTCCCTAATTGAAAAAATTGAGGGACAAATGGCCACTGTTGTGGGGTTGCCACTACATCAAATTTCTGCCATATTTAGCACACTGGACTTTTAGTTCAGAATATCCACCACAATGGTGAGAAATAGCGAAGGGGACGGTGTTTTTTACATACCGTCACAGGAGGAAATGTGTCCGTAGTTAGTATGAAAAGCCTGCTAGAGTCAGGCGTCCATTTTGGTCACCAAACCAAAAGATGGAACCCAAAAATGGCCCGTTATATCTTTTCCGAGAGAAATGGGATCCATATCATCGATTTACAAAAGACAAGTGCATGTATTGTTGAAGCTTATGAAGCAGTACGCACTCAAGTCAAACAAGGTAAATCGATTCTTTTTATCGGAACTAAAAAACAAGCTCAACAAACAATTGAGGATGAAGCTAAAAGGTGTGGCATGCCGTATGTTAACCAAAGATGGTTAGGTGGTATGTTGACCAACTTCACAACTATTAAAAAGTCGATCAACCGCCTTAAGAAATTAGAAAAAGAGGAAGTTGATGGAACTTTTGATTCATTAACCAAAAAAGAGATTGCCCTTCACCAAAAGGAGAAAGCCAAGTTAGAAAAAGCTCTTGGTGGAATCAAAGAGATGAAAGACCTTCCTGGTGCAATCTTTATCATAGATACAAAAAAAGAGGCTATTGCCGTTGCTGAGGCTAACCGCCTTGGGATCCCAGTGATTGCAGTTGTTGATACAAACTGTGATCCAACAAACATCGATTATCCTATCCCTGGAAACGATGATGCAATCAGAGCTATCAGTCTATTTGTCGAAATTATTGCTAATGCTGTCTTAGATGCCGATAAAGAGGTTGGCATTGAGATTATCGAATCCCTTCCAGATGAACTTGAAGAGCAAGAGAGCGCTTTTGATGATTCTAGTGAAGAGGATGATGAGCAAGCTGTTGTCTTTGCAACTGATGATGAGAACACCGATTTAGAAAAATTTAGTGGTGAAGAAGAAGTTGTTGAAGAGAACGAAGTAATGCCTAAGGTTAAAGCTGTTCAAGTGACCAAAGGTGGAATTGAAGTTGATGAAAATATTCTATACGAAGAGTAAATCGTATTAGATTAAGGAGTTAGAAGTGGAAATTAGTGCTGCAGTTGTAAAAAAGCTCAGAGATCTTACCGGTGCTGGAATGATGGATTGTAAAAAAGCCCTCGTTGAAGCCAACGGTGATTTCGATAAAGCTGAAAAACTATTAAAAGAGATGGGCCTTGCTGCCGTTGCAAAACGGAGTGGGAGAGCAACCAACAATGGTCGTGCCTTTACCCTTGTTAGAGATGGTAAAGCTGTTATTTTAGAGATGGCTTGTGAAACCGACTTTGTTGCCCGTAACGAAGATTTTATTGCTTTAGGTAATGAACTTTGTAACGATATTATTGATAATAATTATAGTGAGATTGTTAAACCCCTAGAGGATAAGGTTCAAGAGCTTATCACCAAGATTAAAGAGAACATGGAACTCAAAAGGTTCACTGTTATCGACGTTTCTGATAATCAAATTGTTAGTGAGTATGTTCACGGAGAGGGAACTTTAGCTGTTTTAGTAAAATTAGAGGCTGAAGATGCTTCAGTTTTAACTAACGATAAAGTTAAAGAGTTTGCCTTTGATGCAGCTTTACACGTTGCTGCTTTCAACCCCTCTTACTTAGACAAAAGCGATGTTGATCAAGCTTTCATTGATGAGAACACCGAAATTTTCACCAACCAAACTTTAGCTTTAGGCAAGCCTGAGAAAGTTGTTGAGTCGATTGTTAAAGGTAAACTTAACAAATTGTTAAGCGAGACCTGTTTTTTACAACAACCATTTGTTAAAGATGATTCTCAATCTGTCGAGAAAGTTTTAGTTGCTTTATCAAAAGAAGTTGGAACTAAACTCTCTATTGTTGAATATTTTAACTACAGTGTTGGTGTAGAAGGTTGAGTTTAATTTGTTCGGAGGTCCGAACTGAGGGTGTGGAGGTTTAAGGTATGAATACTGTGTTGGATGTGTGTGAAACAAAGATGAAAAAATCTGTAGGAGCTTTGGAGAATGAGTATGCTTCTTTAAGGACAGGGAGGGCTACTAGTGCCCTTTTTGACAAAATTAAAGTTGATTACTATGGCCAAGAGACTCCCCTTTCGCAAGTTGCCAGTATATCGGTTCCCGAGGCCCGCTTAGTTGTAATTCAACCTTGGGACAAAGCTCTTTTAGCTCCGATTGAAAAAGCTATTTTAAAATCGGAACTCTCTTTGAATCCCAACAATGATGGGAAGATTCTTAGGATAAACTTCCCACCTTTAACTGAACAAAGACGTAAAGAGTTGGCAAAAAGTGCTAAGGCAATTGCTGAACAAAGTCGTGTTGCTATTCGCAACATTAGACGAGAGGCAATTGATGAAGGTAAAAAGTTAGAGAAATCTTCAGATATCTCTGAGGACCAACTAAAAGATTTAGAGGGGAAAATCCAAAAACTCACCGATACATATATTGGCCAAATCAACGATGTAGCCAATGAGAAAGAGAAAGAGATTTTGGAAATTTAGGTGTGAGTGATCTAGAAGCGAACTTAGAACATTCTCAACTGCCTCGTCACATTGGTATAATTATGGATGGCAACGGCAGGTGGGCTACCCAAAGGGGCCTGCCTCGCAAAGCTGGCCATTTTGAGGGTGTAAAGGCTGCCAAAAGGGTAATAACTGAGGCAGCCAACCTTAAAATACCTTATGTGACCTACTATGTCTTCTCTACTGAAAACTGGAAAAGACCAAATGATGAAATAACTTACTTGATGAACTTAATGGCAACTCGCATTTACAGCGAGTTTGACCTTTATCAAAGGTTGCAATCTAGAATTTTAGTTAGAGGAGATATCTCTTTACTAGATCAAAAGTCGAAAGATGCAATTGAGGCTACCCAACAATTTACTAAAGATTTCAACAAGATCACAGTTAGTTTAGCTATAAACTACGGAGGGCGCGATGAGATAGTGCGCTCCGTTAATCGCTTTTTACAAAACTCTAATGGAAAAAAGATAAGTGAAGAAGATATCTCTAAGAACTTAGATTTAAATTTTATCCCTCCAGTCGATTTGATTATTCGCTCCGGTGGTGATAAAAGAATAAGTAACTTTTTATTGTGGGATGCTGCTTATGCTGAATTAGCTTTTTATGAGAGTTTATGGCCTGAGTGGAACAAAGAGCATCTACATACAGCTTTAAATGATTATTTAAAGCGACAGAGGAAATTTGGGGGGATAGTATAGTGAAACCATTGGCAAAAAGGGTAATTTTAACTTTGACAGCGGTTCCTGCCTTATTCTCTTTAATTTACTTCTTACCTTATTACAACCACTTAGGATTTGTTGTTTTGGTTGTTTTGGCTATTGGTGTGGGCTCTTATGAGATGCGCAACCTCCTTTTCACAGAGAGTGAGCCTCTAGTTGCCTACTTTTTAGTCCCTTTACTACCATTAGTTCACTACTTTGAACTACGTTACTATCTTAAAGTTGAGTTAGCTGAATTTTTATTCATTGCGTTTGTTTTGATCGCTTTCTTTAAAGAAATATTTTGGGGAATTAAAGATAATTATGAAAAATCTTTAAAAAGAATTGCCCGAAGTGTCTTTCTATTAATTTATCCTGGGTTTTTATCAATATTTTTAGTAAAGATTCTCTTTTTCAAAGAGGCCACTTTATTACTTTTATTCCTATTTTTGTTGGTTTTTGGAAATGATACATTTGCCTACATCTTTGGAATGAGCTTAGGGTCAAACAATAGAAACATCTTTAAAGTTAGCCCAAACAAATCATTAGCAGGCTTTATAGGTGGAATAGCTAGTACTATGGCAATCAGTTTTGCCTACGTTTACTTCATTAGACCAATGAGAGAAATGATTGGACTCCCCTACTCTTTGGTTATTGGTTTTGTTATTGCAATCGTTAGCAATGTTGGAGATCTGATTGAATCAGTCTTCAAACGGGGGGCAAATGTAAAAGATTCGGGAACTATAATTATGGGGAGAGGGGGAATTTTAGATTCGATCGACTCTTTGTTAGCTAGTGCCCCTATCTATGTTTTAATGATATTAATAATCGGTTAAGTGGGCAATTTTATGAGACGAAAGGTTATCATCTTAGGTGCAACTGGCAGTGTTGGGACTACTGCGTTAAATGCTTTAGCCTCTTTTGAGAGGGAGTTTGAGGTGGTAGCCTTAAGTGCTTACTCAAATGCAAAGAAACTTGTTGATTTAGCAAATAAATTCAATTGTAAAAATATAGCTTTAAATAAGAACTATTCAGAAATAAGTTTTGATGGAACTCTTTATAAAAAAAGAGAGGGACTAGTTAAGATGATTGAGGATGTAGAAGCCGATATCGTCTTAAATGCAATCAGCGGTTCTAATGGGATAGTGCCCTCTTATGTGACACTCTCTAGTGGTAAGAACTTAGCCATTAGCAATAAAGAGTCAATGGTGGCTCCCGGAAGAATCCTTATTAAATTAGCTGAATCAAAAGGGGTTAAGATAATCCCTGTTGATAGTGAGCACAGCACCCTGTGGGCTCTTTTAAACGCTTTTAAGGATCGAGTTGACACTTTAGTGCTCACTGGCAGTGGAGGCCCCTTTAAAGACCTAGATGCCTCTAAGTTTAAAGATGTAACTGTTGAACAGGCTTTAAAGCATCCAACTTGGTCAATGGGTCCTAAGATCTCAATAGACTCAGCTACTTATGCCAATAAGGGGTTAGAGGTAATTGAGGCAGTTAACTTATTTGATTACTCCCCAGAAAAAGTTGAAGTTGTTATCCACCCTCAATCAATAGTTCACTCACTAGTGAGATTAACAGACGGCTCCTTGTTTGCCCAACTCTCCCCACCCGACATGACACTCCCTGTGATGAATGCTTTAAAAGAGAAGAGCGTTGTTTTGGAAAACCTAGTTAAAAAATTAGATTTTACTAATTTAAATCTAAATTTCTCAAAACCAGATTATGAGAAGTTCCCCCTTTTAAAGTTAGCTTTCCAGTGTGCCAAAGAGGGACAAGCCTCCTCTATTGTTTACAATGGGGCAAATGAGGTTGCTGTAGAAGCCTTTGTTCAAAACATGATTAAGTTTAACGACATTCCTACTGTTGTCTCTAAAGCTCTTGATAAACAATATCCAACAACAATTAACTCAATTGATGAGGTGTTAGAGATTAATAGACTCTCTCACTCAATTGGATGGAGTATAGTGAAGGAGTTAAGTTAGTGGCCTCTATCATCTCTTTTATTATAGGGATTTTTGTCATTGCTTTAATGATAACAGTACACGAAAGTGGCCACTTTCTTGCCGCAAGGTTGGTTAATGTAAAAGTTAAAACCTTTGCTATTGGTTTTGGTAAAGCTATTAAAAAATGGAGAAGCAATGGGGTTGAGTACCGCCTTAACATCTTTCCACTAGGAGGCTATTGCCAAATTGCCTCCGAGGGGGAAAATTCCCTTTTTGCAGTAAACCCATTTAAAAGAATAGTTGTTTATATCGCTGGGGCTTTTTTCAATTTAATCTTTGCTTTTGTAGTGTTCACCCCATTTTTTATGATGAACTACACTACTATCTCTTATCCTAATCAAATAGTAGTTGCCCAAGATTACCCCACCCTTTTTGGTCCTAACAACAACGCAACTAATTTCAAAACTGGCGACACAATAATTTCAATTGATGGAAATAAAGTTAACGATTTTGAAGAAATTGAATCTTTATTAAGTAAAAATAAAAATGAAGTTGTTGAGTTTGTTGTCATCAGAGATAACAAAGAGTTAAAATTTTCTCAAAAAGGGATTTACAACAAAGAGTTAAATAAAATCTTATTTGGAGTGAGTTATTATTTAGAGCCCGTTGTGGGTGACATTGATCCCAATGGCATTGAGGCCCTTTTTAATTTAGAAATTGGAGATCGAATAATCTCTTTTAATAATTATGAGATTAACAACAGCTTTGATTTTTTAACTGTATTAGCCACTAATCCCTCTTCAATTAATTTAGTAGTTCAAAAAAGTTCAAACCAAATTAAAGAGATCTCTTTTACCCCTCTAAGAGATCCCAATGGGAATATTGAACTAAGATTTGATTTTGATAAAGAGTTTAAACAACTTAAAGGACAAAACATCTTTAGCTCTATAAAAAGTGCCCTAGTAGAGACCTCTAAACAATTTATTGAAACTTTTAAATTAATCTTTTCTCTGTTTTCAACTAAAAGTGATGTAGATAACTCAGTAGCGGGTCCAATTAGAATCTCTTATATAATTGGTTCTATGCGCACTAGTGGCATTAGAGCAATTCTACACGTTACTGCTTTAGTGAGTATCTCATTGGCTGCAGCAAACTGCCTACCCCTTCCTGGTTTAGATGGAGGTCACATACTTTTAAACATTGTGGAGTTAATAAGAGGTAAGAGATTACCAATGTCTTTGTATTTAAATTTTCAAAAGGTGGGGCTAGTTATTTTACTATTATTGATGATCTTTGTTGTCTCTACCGATTTAAAGTTTTTGTTTTCTAGTTTAATTTCACCGTTCTAAATCAACAAACCTAACCAGACGGTTCTGAAATCCCATAGTAATAATTCCGGTCTCTCCATTTCTTTGTTTAGCTAAGATAACTTTAGTCTCTTGGACAGGAAAACCTTCAAAGCTCTCTTGTTGCTCTTGTTGGTCAAAGTCTGATGTGCTTAACCGATCTCGGTGTAATAAGATAACTACATCGGCATCTTGTTCAACTGAACCTGAGTCTCTTAAGTTAGCCAAGTTGGGCTCTTTACCCTCTGCATCACGAGATACTTGTGATAAAGCTACAATAGGAATTTGCAGCTCTCTTGATAAAGCTTTTAGCGAACGGGAGATTTCAGCAACTTGTTCATGGCGTGGAACATTGGGATTTGATTCGGGATTAATAAGACCAATATAGTCTATGAATAAGATTTTAATATCAAATTCCCTTTTCATTCGACGAGCTTGGGTTCTTAAATCAAAAAGCTTAATGTTTGGTGTATCTTGTAAGTAGAGTTTCCCTTCATAAATTCTACTTGCTGCATCGATGATGCTGCTGATATCTTGGTTTCTTAAGATTGCAGAACGGATTCTTTTTGAATCAACGTGAGCTTCTGCTGCTAAAATCCTCTCCATAATCGCCATGCTTGTCATCTCAGCTGAGAAAAAGCCTGTTGGTATTTTTCTTCTAATGGCGATATCTATTGCCATTGAGATGGCAAAGGCAGTCTTTCCAACTGATGGACGGGCCCCAATGACGATGAACTCCGAAGGCTGAAAGCCTCCAGTCATCTCATCAAGTTGTTGGAAACCTGATTTAACTCCATCTTTATTGCCATGTTTGGCCCGCTCCATTAGCCTATCTACTGTTTTGTTTACTAATGTTGAACTTTCTAAGTAGCGGTCGGTAAACGAACCAGTGGTTGCTTGAACATCACTTAATCTTTGCTCACTCTCATCTAGTAGATAAGATATGTTTTGGGATTCATCAAATGCATCAATTTGCATTTTAGAACCAACATCCAACAAGATTCTTCTTAATGAATAGGAGCGGACAATATCGGCATAGTAGGTGGCGTTGGTTGTGGTGGGAACATCACTAGTTAGAGAAGCTATGTAAGCCATCCCACCACACTCATCTAGAAGGTTTTTACTTTTTAAGTAGTCAGTTATGGTTATTAGGTCAATTGTTTTTGTGTAGTTCTCTTGATGAAACGTAATAATTGCATCGTAAAGAGCTTGATGAGATCTTTTATAAAAATCATCTTTCCGTAAGGTCTCACTAACTTCACTAAAGGCGCTATGACTTAAAAGTATAGCACCAAGGACAGCTCGTTCAGCCTCATCGTTGTGAGGAGGAACTCGTCCAACAGTTGACCCATAAGCCATCTCTTACTCCTTATCTTCTTCCTTCTCTTCTACTTCTTCTTCTTTAGTTTCAACCTCTTCTACTTTTTCTTCAACCTTTTTAGTAGTTTTCTTAGGTTTTTCTTTAGTTTCAGCAACTATCTCTTCTTTTTCACTTTCAGCTTTGGCAGCAGCTTCTTCAGCTTGTTTTTTCTTTAAAAGAGCTTCGCTAGTTACAATTAGATTCAACTCAGCAGTCTCCCCTTCATAGAGGCGAACTCTTACTTTGTAATCACCAATCATTCTAATAGCATGAGTTTCAACTTCAATTCTCTTTCTCTCTACATCAATGCCCTCTTTAGCTAATGCTTCTTGGATTATGGCACTGGTAACAGAACCAAAAAGCCTTCCTGTATCACCAGCTGTAACAACAACTGTTAGAGTCATATCATCTAGGCGCTCTTTAGTAGATGCAGCAGCTTTTCTTTTTTCCTCTTTTCTTTTTTCAATAGCTTCAGCACGAGAGGCAAAAACTGCTTGGTTTGCTTTATTAAAATGGACAGCTAACCCCTTTGGAAGGAGGTAGTTACGTCCATAACCCCTTTTAACAACAACGATATCCCCCTCTTCTCCAAGGTTAGGGACATCTTGGTTTAATATTACTTTCATATGAATCATTCTCCTTATCAAACTTTTCTCAATTTGACCCACGTCTCTGAAATACCCAATAAGGGTAGTCCAAGTAGTGGGAGTACATTAATCGGTGGTATCACCATTAGAATAAGGGCAAAAATGTAAATCCTAGTTGCACTGATCATTTCACTCTTTTTTCTAATTAAGTAAGTTACTATTGCTATTCCTTGTACCATGTAGGCAAGTAACAAGACTCCTCCAATGTTCCATCCTAAAGTCTCAATTGGTACCATATTAATAAATGCGCTAAACAAAACTAAAGTTAAGCTTATTAAAAATGGCCAAATGGTAATTTCAGGAAGACTAAAATTGGATAACTTATCTTGAAACTCGACGTTATTGCGATTTTGCATCTGCTTAGTTATAAAAACAGAGAGGGCAAATTGTCCTACAAAGAGGGGTAAAAAGCCCAACCTAATAAGTTTTACTAATGAGGCAAATATAGAACTTTCATCTAAACCTAAGGGAAGCGATTCAGAAAAGACTACTGGAATTGCACTTTTAACTGCTTGGTAATAAACTTCTGCAGTTACTGAGGCAACTTCACTATTTGTCTTAAACCAAATCATTAAAGAAAACCCATAAAAGGCTGCAAACAAAGTTGCATAGAGTAATTTCTCAATAGTAGAACGTTTAATGATTATAAAGATGGCAGTCCCAACTAATAAGGTTATTGGTAAAAATAGGCCAACTAAAATTGTCCCACTTATATAAGGTTCACTTAGAACCGGAGCATAACCAATTATATGGTAGCCAGTTAAAGCAACAGCAACAACTCCGACTGGAATTAAAGCCCACCGATCGCTAGGTAACTTAGGGGCGACAAAGAGCAATGGGATTATAAAAAGGGTCGACGTTGCACTCATCTTGTAAAGAAAAAATGAGATAATTACTGCAAGTAGGCCCGATCTGATTGTGACCATCGTCTCCTTATCCATCAACTAAGCTCCTATTGTTTATCAAATGGGAGGTAAGCTAAAACACGAGCTCTTTTAATTTCAGTTGTTAATGCTCTTTGGTGTTTAGCACAGTTCCCTGTAATTCTTGCAGGAAGAATTTTACCCCTTTCGGTAACATAGCGGCGTAACATATCGGGGTTTTTGTAATCTGCTACTAAGTTTTGGGTACAAAACTTACATACTTTCTTTTTAAATGGTCCTCGACGTGGATTAAAACGTCTTTGACCTCTAGAGTCATCTCTATCTCTGTCTCTTGCGCTATCGGCAAAGTCTTTATCATCACGCATAATAGTTTTCTCCTAACTTATCCCTAAAAGGGGATATCATCATCAAATTGTTCAGGACCTGGGAAGCCTTGGTTTGAGCTCTTTTGTTCAACACTCTCTCTTGGCTGAGAACTTTGTTGAGTGTAGTTGCCCCCACCCCCACCAGTACCTGGTGCAAGAAGCTGAACGTTGTTAGCAACAACTTCAACTCTACTTCTTGGCTGCCCATCTTGTTCCCATCTATTTTGGCGAAGTTCGCCTAAGATGCTCACTTGTCTCCCTTTAGTTAAATAGGGATTAAGGGCTTCTGCCTGTCTACCCCAAACAGTGATGTCAAAAAAGTGTGCTTCCTCTTCCCACTGATCACCGGACCTCTTATTTCGGTTTACAGCAATTGAAAAGCGCCCAACGGCAGTTCCGCCGCCAGTATATTTTAGCTCACTATCACGGGTAAGACGACCGATGAGCACAACGATATTGGTATCATTAGCCATGGTTTAACTCCTGTAAAAAGATTTAGGCCTCTTTGTTAACAAATAGGAACTTTAAAACTGGAAGCATCAATTTAAAAGAGTTGTTAAAATTGTTAATTAGAGCTGGATCAGCTTTAAGCTCAAAAAAGTAGTAGTGACCCTTATCTTGTTTTCTGATTGGATATGCAAGATTTCTCAATCCCATATCGTCTTGTTTGGTAATCTCGACGTTTGCATTTTTGAATTGTGCAAGAATTAATTCGAGACCTTTGGCCGTCTCTTCCTCATTAGAGTCAAAGATGACGGTAAATTCATATTCTCTCATATCTCCTCCTTATGGACGTTTTTGATCCACTTAATGTGGATAAAGAGGTCTAAAACACAAAATTTAGTTAAGACAATTAAAAACCGCCAACTAAATGGCGGCTTTTAAGTTGAGCTGCCTTATCTATTTCTTATTTTTGTGTCTGTTCTTTCTAAGTTTTTTCTTTCTCTTGTGTGTTGCAATCTTATGTCTTTTTCTTTTTCTTCCGCAAGGCACTTTTATGCTCCTAATATAATAAAATTATCAATTTAAATACAGAAAGTTGACACGCCATTATGCTATTTAGAGACTATTTCGTCAAGAGTAGCATAAGCAAGAACTAATAATCTCCTTAAATTTTTTAACATTCAATGAATATCTTCTACTCCAAAGGCTTACTTAAACGCTACTATTAAATCACTAATCTAGGTCTTACTAAATCTTCAACACCTTAGATGAATCTTTAGGAAAATATAAGCCATTTTTTGTCATCTATTATGACAATATCAGTAAACAAGTTTATAATTTTAATGTAACAACTTCTCATCGTTGTTGTTTAATTCTACTAGATGTATTATTGAGGTGGGTATGAAGGTATTGATTTATGGGCTGGGTACACTTGGGGGTGGATTTTCAGCTGCATCTTATTTTCTCAACAAAGGACACCGAGTAACTATTACCGATTTAAGAGGTGAAAAAGAACTTGGAGATCCGTTACGCTTACTTAAAGAGCGAGGAGCTAAAGCTGTTTGTGGAAAACACGATCAACAAGATTTTATTGAGGCAGATTTAGTTGTTAAAAATCCAGCTGTTCCTATAGACTCTCCTTTTCTGTCTTTAGCCAAGAAAGTTACTACAGACATCACCTACTTAATGCAAAGCCCTTTAACTAAAGAGATAAAAACTATTGCAGTTACTGGAACAAAAGGTAAAACAACTACTGTAGCAACTGCAGCTCACATTCTTAATAAAGCTAACCATGAAACTTTACAGTTTGGTAATATGGGAATTAGTGGTTTTGCAATATTGGAAGAGTTAGAAAAAAGATACGTAGATGAAAAACCGATGCCCGAATATTTAATATGTGAACTCTCTTCTTGGCAAATTAGAGATTTATATTACACCTTAGATAAAGAACAACTTTTAAGTTTTAAAATAGTTTTACTAACAAGCTTATTTGCTGATCACTTAAACACTTATGCCGACTTTAACAGTTACAAAGAGGATAAATGGCTCTTATTAAGAGGCAAAAAAGGGCGTTTAATTATTAGTGAAAATGATTTAGAGGAGTTTGAAAACCTAAAGAATGTACGCACTATTGAATCTTTTAGTGGTGCATTAGAACAAACTATGCGTAACCGCCCTACTTGGGCTATTTGTAAAAGTTTAGGTTTAGGTAATAAACAAATTTTAAGTGCTTTAAATACCTTCAGAGGAGTTCCCCATCGCCAAGAGCAGTTGGGAGTTCACAACAACATTGTTTTTATCAACGACTCATCAGCAACAATTCCAGAGGCTGTGAATTTCACCCTATTATCAATACCGTGGCCCTTTCATTTAGTTTGTGGAGGTGCTGATAAAAACTTAAAAGTTGATGCAATGATTACTCCTTTAAAGAATGCTTTGCATGTCCACCTCTTAGATGGAACATTTACCCAAAACAAACTACTTCCTCTATTAAAAAAGGAGAACATCCCCTTTAGTGGCCCTTTTGACTCAATGGAGAGTGCTTTTGCCTCAGCATACCAAAAGGCTACTGAATCTTTAGATGTTCATAAAACAGTAGCTGTGGTGCTCTCTCCAGGGGCTGCCAGTTTTGGCATATTTAATCATGAATTTGATCGAGGGGAACAATTTAGAGAACTTTATAATAAGTTAAACTAATCGGTGCTTTTTGTAACGGTAGTTTTCCACTTTCACAAACATTTTGTGTAAAGTTGGTTTTATTATGTAATCAGAAGAAGGATAGCGGTACAAGATCTCCCCTCCAAAGCTCGTTTTAAATAAATCTAGGTTTTTAAGGTTTTGGTTTCTGTTATTAGGACCACTAATGCCCATTAAATCGTAAAACTTTAAATTATTTTCAGATAAGTATTTTATTATAAAATTTTGGAGGTGGTAACTTGCTGGATAATCTAAATCCTTTTTAGTAGTTCCATATAGGTAATAAGATCCTTCTAAACCAATTAAAACCATAGCTGCAGCAACTAAAGTGTTTTCATCGTAAACTAAAAATAATTTAGACTCTGCCCCACTCCCTTTTGTATTTAGAATATGTTTTAAATACTCTTTAGATCTCAAAGAGTAGTGTTGGTTTTTACCTTCACTTTTATATAAAGAGTAAAAGTTTTCAAACTGACTCTCTTCTTTTGATACTTTGAATGTAAGATTCTCTTTTTTTAAATTTCTTATGGCTCTTTTTTTATAGTCCTCTTTTATTTTCTCATACCCTTTTTCTAAATTAATTCGAACTGTAGCTTCTACCATCACTGAGTAGTTGTTGAAAAAGAGTTTGTTAGAAGTGTGATTAAAATAACCAAAAGGTAAGTCAAATCTTATAAAGAGTGTTTTTTTAGGAAGAAGATAAGTTAGTTTTTCACCTAGTTGTTCAACAATAGGGAGAAATTTATCTTGCTCTAGTTCTATTTGAGGAGCTAATGGGGCATAAGCAATGTAATAATTTAAAGGAAGTTTTTTTAATAGTATTAACAAAGAGTGCCCCTTTTTATTTATTTCAAATGAAAAGGGGGCACTACTCCAATTACTAAAAGATTTTACTTTTGCCCAAAATGGGCTTTGATAAGGATCTAGATCACAATTAAGCTCATTTAAAGAAATCCTTTTGAGCTTGGTAATAATCATTGCCTAACCTACATCTCCATTAACATATTTAAAGACTCTTAAATTTTTATCTTGATGAACAATTTTGTGTCCATCAATTTCTACAAACCCATCAACAGTTTTAAATGGGAGTGAGAAAAAGAGATCAGGTTTTAATTGGGTTCTACTTTCAGTAGGAACAGTTGTATTTTCAGGATTTAGTTCACTACCAACTTCAATTTCATCAGCAAAGATAACTTCACAAGTTTCATGATGGGCAGCCTTTGGATCACTAGCTGCTAACAACATTCCTCTACTTTTAACACCTCTAAAGTTAGCTGGTTTTAAATTCTCAACTAAAACGATGTTACGCCCCTCTAGTTGATCAATTTCATAAAATGGGACAATACCACTAACTATAGTAGTATGATCCTCTTTACCTGTATCTAAAGTTAAGATGTAGAGTTTATCTGCATCTGGATGTCTTTTCACCTCAACTATCTTGCTTACTTTTAATGTAACTTTGTCGGCAAATAGTTGTGCTAGTGGTTGATCGTTCACCTCTTGTTCCTCCTTTTGACGCTCTTGTTGACTCCCTGCATAGCGAGTTCTCAGTTCATCGATCAATTTATCTTCAAGTTTTTTAAATAGGTGTTCAACTTTACCAAGCTTTTCAATTGGAGAGTAAATGCCTAATTGATTCCACTTTGCATTTGGAGATCCTAAAGTATTGAGGATGTTAAATGAAGTTGTTGGCATATAAGGGGCAATCAAAATCCCTAAATCTCTTATTAAAAATAGTAAAGTTCTTAGTAAAACTTCAGTCTCTTCAGGCTTCTCTTCCCTATTTTTCCAAGGCTCACCATCTTGAAAGGCTTTGTTTCCAACAGAGGAGAGGGCAAATATCTTTCTTAAAGCATCTCTAAGTTCAGCTTTTTCTAAATGAGAATCAATCTCTTTTTCATACAAGATAATCTTATCTAAAAGTTCTTGGTCAATTGGACCCTCTTTAATAACACCATTGTAGTAGCGATTAACAAAAGTTAATGTTCTATTTACTAAATTGGAGAGATTTCCAATTAGTTCTCCATTGATTTTCTCTTGAAAGTCTTTCCAAGTAAATAAGACATCTGCTTTTTCAGGTCTATTGTAGTAGATATAAAAGCGCCACATATCGGCACTAATTCCAGTCTCTTGTACATCGTTACCAAAAATACCTACCCCTTTACTCTTAGAAAACTTTCCCCCTTCGTAGTTTAGATACTCACTACTGGACATGTGGTGCAACATTGTCCATTTTTGATTGGAGGCTAATTGGGTAGTTGGGAAAATAACTGTGTGAAATGGGATGTTATCTTTTCCGATGAATTGAAAAAGCTCTACATCAGCAGCATCTAACCACCACGATTTCCACTTTTCTGTGTAATCGGCAGTAATCGAGATATACCCTATTGGGGCATCAAACCACACATAAAATACTTTATCTTCATACCCCTTTTTGGGAACTGGAATTCCCCATTTTAAATCACGAGTAATTGCTCTCTCTTTTAGGCCATCTCTAATCCAAGAGCGAGTTGTTTGAATTGCGTTTTTAGCCCAAAACCCTTTCACAGAGGCTTCATCAATCCATTTTTCTAACATTGGTTTTGCCTTTGGCAAATCAATGTAGAGGTGTTTACTCTTTTTAAGAATTGGAGTGTTACCACAAATGCCACAAACTGGGTTAATTAACTCAGTTGGATCTAAAAGTGTTCCACAGTTGTCACACTGATCACCTCTAGCCTCTTCGTAACCACATTTGGGACAAGTTCCTGTAACGTAGCGATCGGCTAAAAACCTTTTGTCGTGTTCACAATAAAGTTGTTCAATCTCTTTTTCAAAGATATAGCCATTTTCATCAACTCTTTTAAAGATATCTTGAACTATTTCAGTCTGCTTTTGACTACTGGTTCTACCAAAGTGGTCAAAATCAATCTCAAACCAGTTGTAGATATCGCTATGAATCACATAATAGCGGTCACAAAGAGCTTTTGGGTCAATATTCTCTTGAAGAGCTTTTGTTTCACTAGCAGTTCCATACTCATCAGTTCCACATATATAAAGAGTTTCATACCCTTTAGAGCGGCAAAAACGGGCAAAGGCATCTGCTGATAACACTTGAATCAAATTGCCTAAGTGGGGGATGTTGTTAACATATGGGAGTGCTGAAGTTATCAATCTTTTTTTCATAGGGGCTACTATAGCTTTATATGTGTATTTTTTCAATCGATTGAGCTGTTCAATTGACCTTACACCCTCATTAAGTTAGATTTAAGTAGTCACACCTTTAGGTGTAACGAGGAGGAATCAATGAGCAATTCGGGATCAACACCCCGTATCCAGTTTAACCTCAGTCCAAAATTGATCTTAGCTGCCATAGGGATAGTGTTTCTATTTCTATTGGTGATGAGTTCACTCTTTGTGGTTGACCAAACTGAAGAGTCTGTTATTTTACGCTTCGGTAAGTTCAATCGTATTGTTGGACCTGGTTTACAAACTAAACTCCCCTTTGGAATTGAACGCAACTACAACGTTGCAACCAAAGTGGTTCAAACGATGAACTTTGGAAATAACCCTTACTCAAGTAACAACTTTATGACTGCCCCATCAGGATCGACTGCTGGTGAGTCAATTATGTTAACAGGAGATTTGAACATTGTTGATGTTCAATGGGTTATTCAGTACAGAATTGAAGATCCAGCTAAATGGCTCTTTAACGTATTAGAGCGGGACAAAACAATTAGAGATATTAGCCAATCAGTTGTTAACCAACTTGTTGGAGATTTACCCATTTTAGCAATTATGTCGAGCGAAAGGACTGCTATTGAAGTTGAATCGCAAGAGATTATGCAAAGAATTTTTGACAAGTATGAATTCGGGGTAAGAATTGTTACCGTTAAGTTACAAAACATTGTCCCCCCAGTAGGAGAGGTTCAAGACGCTTTTGAGGATGTTAACAAGTCGATTCAAGACATGAACCGCCTTATTAACGAAGGTAAAGAGCAGTACAACCGTGAAATTCCTAAGGCCCAAGGTGAAGCTAGTCAAATGATTCAAAAAGCTGAAGGGTATGCTTCTGAGCGTGTTAACAACGCAACAGGAGATGTTGAGCGCTTTAACGCTGTTAGAGAAGCTTATGAACAAAGTAAAGATATTACTGCCCAAAGGCTTTACATCGAGGTAATGGAAGAAATTTTATCTAATAGTTCTGCACAAAATGTAACATTGATAGATAAAAACCTTGATAACTTCCTACCATTAAGCAACTTAGGGGGTCAAAAATGAAAAAATTAGTAACAACTTTAGTAATACTTGTTGTCTTAGTAGTAATTTTTATCCTCTTAGGTCCTTTCTTTATAGTTCAAGAAGGAGAGGTTGCAGTAGTAACTCGCTTTGGTAGAATTGTTAGCAACTACGATACAGCAGGACTGAAGATTAAAGTACCTTTAGTAGATACTGTAGTTAAATATCCTAAGAAGGTTATGAGCTGGGATGGTGACGCCCAAAGAGTTCCCACAAAAGAGAACCAATTTATTTGGGTTGATGCTACTGCTAGATGGAAAATTGTGGACCCTGCCCTATTTTACCAATCAGTAAATACCCTTCCCAATGCACTGTTACGTTTAAATGATGTTATCGATTCAACAGTAAGAACTGTTATTAGTGAAAACTACCTCAACGAGGCAGTTCGTAACTCAAACAAAATCAACAACATGAAAGTTGATGAGCAAGTTCAAAGTGTAGAGTCGATGGAAGATGCAGATCAACTTAGAAACTTAACTAGAACAGATGTAGTTCAAGAGTCGATTCACATTGGAAGAGAGGGATTAAGTCAAACTATGTTAGATATTGCCAATCGCTTTACTAAAGAGTTTGGAATAGACATTATCGATATTGTTATTCGACAAATTCGTTACAGTGATGATCTAACTCAATCTGTTTACCAAAGGATGATTAAAGAGAGAAATCAGATTGCTGAAGCTTACCGCTCTTATGGAGAGGGACAACTTTCAAGGTGGATTGGTAAACAAGAGAACGATAAAAAGAAGATTATCAGTAAAGCTTACGCAGAGTCGGAAGAGATCAAAGGTAAAGCCGATGCTGAGGCAACAAACATTTATGCCGAAGCATATGGGGCTGATCCTGAGTTCTTCACCTTGTGGAGAAACTTAGAGTCTTACAGAAAGACTATTCCTAATCTTAATAAGATTTTATCAACTGATATGGATTACTTTGATATTCTTTACGGAATTAATTAGTAGTTCAAAAAATTGGGGGCTTATAGCCCCTAATTTTTTGCACAAGTGGGGCAGATGCCACTCACATTAATCTCTGTTTGATCAATTTCAAACTCAGCTGGGATAGTAATTGAGGGAAAAGGAGTTGTGTGTAAATCAAAAACTTCGTTACACACCTTACACCTAAAGTGGATATGGTTTTCAACATTAGCATCGTAGCGCATCTCTGTTTTATCAATAGTAAGTTGTTGAATAACCCCTTTTTCACTTAGTAGATTCAAAACATTGTAGACAGTTGTCCTTGAGATGGAGTTCATTTTAGTTTTTAAAGAGCAATAGATTTCATCAACAGTTGGGTGTGTTGGATTTTCAACTAAGTAGCGATAAACAGCTACACGGTGTTTAAGTGGTCTAACCCCTTTGGACGATAGTTCACTTTTTAATGTTCGAATCATGATATATTACTCCCTCTATGTGTTGATTTATTGTATATTTAACAAAGTGTCAACCGTAGGATTGTTAGAACCAACTTATTAAGTTAAGGTCATTAAAGATGCGATTAGCTGTTATACCAGTTTTAATTTTAGTTCTCATTACCTCTTGTATATCCTTAGTAGAACCTACTCAAAGTGATGAAACTCCTTTTGAAGTAGTTTTGGGAACTGTAAATTACCCTAACAATCTCTACTTCCCCTCTCGCATCCGCTTAGAGATCTCTTTAATTGATTCTGATGATGACATTCTACTAGTAAATCAATCAATTAGAAATCCCCAAAAGTTCCCAGTGAACTTTACCCTTCGCTACGATAAAAGTGAGATTAAAAGAAATCATTCGTACTACATTTATATCGAACTCTTCAATGAGAATGAGAACGAGCCAACTTTAACAACTGAGAGAGTTGCTCTTTCTGATCAACACCTTATCTTTAACTTAAAATAGAGCCTCCTTTAATGTATATTTATACATGAAAGTGTTGCATTTATTCTATTTTTATGCAAAATAGGGGGAAATGGAGGCGATATGGCTCAAGAAAAAGTAATATTGGCATACAGTGGTGGTTTAGACACCTCTGTCATTTTAAAGTGGTTAGCAGAAAAAGGATTTGATGTAATTGCTTATGTTGCTAACGTTGGACAAGATGAAGATTTTGAAGCAATCAAAGAAAAAGCTTTGGCAACAGGTGCTTCTAAAGTTTATGTAGAAGATTTACGTAAAGAGTTAGTCACCGATTACATCTTCCACGCTTTAAAAGGGAATGCTCTTTATGAGGGGCGCTACCTTCTTGGTACAGCTATAGCCCGCCCCCTTATTGCTAAAAGACATATCGAGATAGCTAAAAAAGAGAACACTCTATATGTCTCTCACGGAGCTACAGGTAAAGGAAACGATCAAGTACGTTTTGAATTTGGTTATTACGCATTGATGCCCGATGTTAAAATCATTGCCCCTTGGAAAGATAATGAGTTTTTAGAGCAGTTTGAAGGGAGAAGTGATATGATTGCATATGCACAAAAACACAATATCCCAATTAAAGCATCAACTAAAAAACCTTACAGTGAAGATGAGAACCTACTACACATCAGCCACGAAGCTGGAATTTTAGAGGATGCCGAATTAAGGGCTCCTGAAGAGGTTTTTTCTCACACCCTCTCTGTTGATAAAGCAAACGATTATGAAACACTCCTTTCTATTGATTTTGTTGATGGAATTCCTGTAAAAGTTGTCAATGAGAAAGAGAACATCTCTATTACCGACCCTTTAGAGCTGTTTATATACTTAAACAAAGTAGGTTATGAAAACAGCATTGGGCGAGTAGATATGG
The DNA here is from genome assembly GCA_050950065.1 of Sphaerochaetaceae bacterium. Lineage (GTDB taxonomy): Bacteria > Spirochaetota > Spirochaetia > Sphaerochaetales > Sphaerochaetaceae > JBAYOE01. The sequence continues at coordinate 427,258 of JBMNGX010000002.1, forward strand.
TTGAAAATAGGTACATCGGAATTAAAAGTAGAGGTGTTTACGAAACTCCTGGTGGAACAATCTTATGGCATGCCCATCGCGATTTAGAGGGCATTTGTATGGATAAAGAGGTTATGCACCTACGGGACATGTTAATGCCGAAGTTTGCTGAACTTATTTACAACGGATATTGGTTTAGCCCCGAGTTCGATTTTATCTCAGCTGCTTTTAACAAAAGCCAAGAGTTAATAACAGGAACTGCTAAAGTTGCAATTTATAAGGGGAACATTATAACAGCTGGAGTAAGTAGCCCCTACTCTTTATACAACGAAAAACTGGGCAGTATGGAAGAATCTGGTGGCTATGAGCCTGTTGATTGTACTGGGTTTATAAACATAAACGCTATAAGACTACAAGCACACCATTGGTGGTTAAAAGCCCAACAAGAGGATCCTTTAGCCTAAAGTTTCTTCGTAGTGTTCAACGCCCATCGCTAAGATTTTAACGATGTGATCGTCGTTAAGGCGGTAGTAGATACTTCGTCCCTCTTTGCGGTGGGCAACTAAACGCGATGCTCTAAGGAGTTTTAGTTGTTGACTAATAGTTGATTGTTGCATCCCTAACTTTGATGCTATTGCATTCACAGGAAGCTCCCCTTTTTCTAAAACAAAAAGGATTTTTAAACGGGTAGAGTCGCCAAAGACTTTAAAGAAATCGGCTATATCTGATACTTCTTCATCTAATGGAAGTTCCATATATTAAATTTACCATAGCGCCACAGTTAAAGCAATAATTGACTTTTAGAAGCAAAAGTAGTGTGTTATCCTAAGGACAACATAAAAAAGGAGATTCCCATGACAAAAAAGTATGTACTTATCGTAGGTTTATTAATCTCATTAATAGCTACTCCCCTATTTGCAAATCTAAGTTATGACGTTGAACTTAAGGGTTCTAGTTCCCCTGAAGTAAAAGTTTCAACTTCAATTTTATATCAGATGCCTTTGTTACAAGGTAATGATATGTTTACTCAAAATAACAACTTAAAGCTCAAAGCTACTTTAGGAGTCTCCCCTATTACAGCAACGTTTGACCTTAAAGCTATTTTTACCCCTGCAGCTTTTGCTGAAATCTCAGCAGGAGGAACATTAGGAACTGGATGGAACATATCAGAAGATTTAAAAGGTTCTTTAATAAATAGAAGTGGAATCGTTGAAGATAAATTGTTTGGAAAACTATTTACTAAAGGACATGGAGGTGTAGCTCTTCAATTTGACACTGCTGCTTTTTTAAAAAGTAAGTGGCAATCAATCTTTGCCCGTGTTTACCAAGAAGTTTCCTACCAAACACTACAAACTGCTGATAATGATATGTGGAACTTTGAAAGTAGTGGCTACAGAGAAAAAGGTGGATTCTACCACGCTGAGTACATAGTTGGTTACAACATGCCTATAATTGTTAATAAGGTTGCACTAATGTTAGAGACCGATATTAATAACTTCGGTAGTACACTTAAAACACCAATTTTACTTACTCTTAGTGCAATTGCTAACTTAGAAGTTATGGATGGTCTTAACATTACAATCATTGGTCAATTCACCGATAAAAATAATGAAGATACCTCTAAAGCAACTCAAAAAGGTCCCTTTGGCTTCTCCAAAGTGGCTGGTATAGTTAAATACAACTTCTAAATAACCATGAGGCTGCAAAATGGCAGCCTCTCTTCTTTTAATCATTTAAAACAGCAAACAAGTCCCCTATTTTAATATTTTAAATATTTCTCAAATAGAGTAAGTTAACAGTTATGAAAAATTATAATATTGGTTGGATAGGTACTGGTGTTATGGGAAGATGGATGGCTCACCATATTCTTCCTTTAGCAAATCAATTGTTTGTTTATAACAGAACAATGTCTAAAACAGAGCCTTTGGTCTCTGAAGGGGCAATTGCCTTAGAGAGTGTTAAAGAGATTGCTGCTTCTACGAAAATAATCTTTACCATTGTGGGACACCCTTCAGATATCGAACAAGTCTATTTTGGAAAAGATGGACTTATTGAAAACTGTACAGAAGGAACTCTATTAGTTGATATGACCACAACCAAGCCCTCTTTAGCAAAAGAAATTTATAAACTAGCTAAAGAAAAAAGGTGTAGCTTTGTTGATGCCCCAGTTAGTGGAGGGGATGTGGGAGCTAGAGAAGCGAGATTATCAATTATGGCTGGAGGAGATGAGAAAGATTATAAATTTCTTCTCCCCTACTTTGAGAAAATGGGTAAATCAATTGCTTTACAAGGACCTAGTGGTAGTGGTCAACACACCAAGATGGCAAACCAAATTGTTATTGCTGGAACTATGATTGGAGTTAGTGAAGCACTGTTGTACGGAAAAAGGGCAAACTTAGATTTAGAGGCGATGGTAAACACCATCAGTAAAGGTGCTGCTGGGTGTTGGTCACTAGACAACTTAGCACCGCGCGTGTTAAAAAGTGATTTCAACCCAGGATTTATGGTAGACCATTTTGTTAAAGATATGAAAATAGCTTTAGAAGAGAGTGATGCCATGGGCTTAAAACTTCCTGGCTTGAGCCTTGTAAAAGAACTTTATGATGTTTTGGTAGAAGAGGGAGATGGAAAATTGGGAACCCAAGCTTTAATCAAAGCCCTCGAAAAATTAACTTAAGGAGGAGAGGATGGAAAACCAAGAGTTTGCAAAGTTAATTCTTCCCGATAAGGGGCCAATCGACATTCCTGTTATTACCGATAATGTTGGTGATAAATCCATTGATATCCACTCACTAAGAAAAGAGACAGGCTACATTACATACGACCCTGGATTTGTTAACACAGGAAGTTGTACTAGTAGCATCTGTTACGTCAATGGCGAAAAGGGTATTTTACGTTATCGTGGATATGCTATTGAAGATTTAGTTGAGACTGCCGACTTTGTTGAAGTAATCTACCTTCTAATTAAAGGAGAACTTCCCGATTTAACAGAAAGAAGGCGCTACAGCGAACTTTTAAATAAAGAGTCACTTCTACATCACGATATGCAAGCTTTCTTTAGAACCTTCCCATTCAAAGCTCATCCAATGTCTGTTTTAGGGGCTATGAGCGTCTCTTTAAGCGCTTTTTACCCTGAGATGGAAGAGATTGACCCAGAGTTACAAGTGGACCTTGCTGTAACTCGCTTAGTCTCTAAGATAAGAACTATTAATGCCTTTATTTACCGCCACCTAAGAGGTGAAGATTTTGTTGATCCCTCTTACAAGTACAGCTACTGTGAGAACTTTTTAAACATGATGTTTAAATCTCCAGTTATAGAGTACCAAATAAATCCACTCCATGTAAAAGCGTTAAACCAACTTCTAATCTTACATGCAGACCATGAACAAAACTGTTCAACCACCGCAGTTAGATTAATTGCCAGTAGTGGAGCAAACCTCTATGCCTCAGTTAGTGCCGGCATTTGTGCCCTTTGGGGACCAAAACATGGGGGAGCTAACCAAGCAGTTATTGAGATGTTTGAAGGTGCTCACGTTGAAAATCTAAAAGCAAAAGATATTATTGAAGTTGCTAAGAACCCTAAAACTAACTTTAGATTAATGGGCTTTGGACACCGTGTTTACAAAACATACGATCCAAGAGCTATGATTGCTAAAAAACTTTACAAAGAGGTTTTAGCTGAAACTGGTGAAAGTGACCCACTATTGGATTTAGCAATGGAATTAGAGGAGTTAGCTGTTAAAGATGATTATTTCCAAGAGCGCAACCTCTACCCTAACGTCGACTTTTACACAGGTCTTATTTTTAGAAAGATTGGAATTCCAACAGATATGTTTACCAACATGTTTGCCATGGGACGCTTACCAGGGTGGATTGCCCACTGGTTAGAGTGGTCTAAAGATCCATACGGAAAGATTGGGCGTCCTCGCCAAGTTTACATGGGTCCTGGAGAGAGAAAAGTTAAACCAATTAGCGAAAGATAGACTATTTAGCCCCTCTTTTTTATAAGAGTAAAGAAGAGGGGTAACAATACTACTACACTACTTCCTTTTAAAACTGCATCGTAGCCAAACTTCTCATAAAAGTATCCACCAAGGATTGAACCAATTATTGTACCACTGGTTAACAACACTTCATGGACCAACATTCTTTTAGACCTATTTATTGAACCAGAAGCTCCATGGAAAATGCTAAATGAGTAGGCAAAAGCAAACAATATTCCAGAGATAAAAAAGAAGATCATGTATAAAAGAAAACTCTCAATCATTGTGCCCCAAAAGTATAATAGGCTGTATAAAACTAATATTGAGAGGATTAATGTTTTATTAAAGTGCCACCAAGAAGTCCTACCTAAAACTATGAACATAATGAAAGTGGCCATTCCCCTAATTAAAAGAAGCAATCCAACAGAACTCTCATTAATAGTTAACTCATCCAATGCATATAGGGGGAAAATTGTGATTAGTATTGCCAAAGCTGCATAAATAACTAACACCCCAGCCCACGATAAAAACCTCAAAGGGGTACTTTGATCAACCAAATCCCCTTTTGCAATATTCTCTTTTTCACTGGCAATACTTCGAATTGAGGGAACTAGCTTAGTAGAAATTGCAATTAAAAAATAAACACTAAATAATAAAACTATTCCAACAACTATGGGATAAGAGGTATTAAAGGCAACTAAAGTTCCCGTAAGAAGTGGTGAAAGAGCTGCCCCTAAAGACCAAGAGGAGTTAAAAGAGCTAGTTGCTCTACTTAGCTCATCCCCCTCTTTTCCTCGAGCTAACCAAGTTTGTACTTGAGGCCATAAAAATGACATAAAAAGACCGTAGAAAAATAAAAGGATAAAAACAAAGATAATGTTTTTTGTTGTTAAAAGGGCAATCATCACAAAAGCCATCCCCACCATAGAGAGTTCCACACTGTGACGTGGGCGCATTCGGTGGGTTATAGGTTCCAAAACGATACAAAAAAGAAAGTAGGTCCCTGTATAAATAGCAGCCGATAAACCAATTAACTGTGCCGAAAGATTAAAATTGAGCCTTAAATAGTAAACTAAAGCTAAGTTAATCATTGAAATTGCAAACTGGGCAACAAAAGAGGCACTGTTTAAAACTTTACCTTGTAAATTAGATGTGTTCATTAATTTTCAATTTAGAGATGAATTTAAATTGTTGCAAGTAGTTTAACTATTGCCCAACATTATATATATGTTATAAAATCACCACTATGGAAATTGTATTGTACAACAAGGCCCTTGCTGCTGCTTTTGGTGGGGTGTTCATAGCCCAACTTCTTAAGCCATTTTTAATTTGGCCAATTGAAAGGAAGTTTCGCTATAACCTCTTTATCTCAACAGGAGGAATGCCCTCTAGCCACACAGCTATGGTTGTTGCACTAACAACAAGTATCTTTTTAACAGAAGGCCCTTCAACATTGGCCTTCGCTATAGCGATGACATTTAGTTTGATTACAATGCACGATGCGATGGGAATACGCCAAGCTGCTGGAAAGCAAGCTAAAGTAATCAACGAGTGGTCTCGCCTCTTAGCTCAAATCCATGCTGACGGGGAGTTCACCCCAGAAAACCTAAAGACGATGTTGGGGCACTCTTTCACCCAAGTTGTTGGAGGAATTGTTGTTGGGCTGATCACTGGTTATACAATAACCTTAATGATGTGAATATTTATACAAATATTGTTGACTCTTTGTGCATAATTATGTAACTTCTACCAATAGTTTTGTTGGAGAGGTATTATGAAAAAAGTAATTATGTTATCTGTTTTGATCTTATTTAGTCTCACTTTAGTTTTTGCTGGTGGGTCAAAAGAGAAAAATGAGTATGTATTTGGTAGTGATGCAACTTGGCCACCACTAGAGTTTGTTGACGAAAATGGCGATATTACCGGTTTTGAAGTTGAACTAGTTTATGCCATAAGTGAACACTCAGGAATTCCAATGAAAGTTCGTAACGTTGCTTGGGATGGAATTTTTGCTGGTCTTGCTAACAACGCATACGACGCTGTTGCCAGTGGTGTTACTATTATGGATGAGCGCAAAGAGACAATGGACTTCACTATCCCAATTCTAGAAGTTACCCAATCAATTATTACCAACAAAGGTGCTGCTGTTTTAAAGAATGAGAATGATTTAAATGGCAAAACTGTTGGAGTTCAAATTGGAACTACTGGAAACTTCGCTGTTGAAAAAATAGCTGGTGTAAGGGTAAGAGCTTATGATGATATTGGTTTAGCTGTTGAAGATCTGTTAAATAGAAACGTTGATGCAGTTGTTGCCGACTCTCTAATTGCCAGTGACTTCGTTTTAGCAAATGAGAACTACGCAAATAGATTAACTGTTACAGGAACTGTTAGCGGTGATGTTGAACAAATTGGTATTGCCGTTAAAAAAGGGAACAAAGAGCTTTTAGATTTACTAAACAAAAACCTAAAAGAGCTCTTTGAGAATGGAACCATCGATGCTTTAAAGGCAAAGTGGGATATTCTATAAATTTAGTTTAGTGTGAAAAGCAGGCCGAAGTTAACTTCGGCCTAGTTTTGTGCAAGGAGAACAACCTTAATGACCCGATTGAATTTAACACCACACAAGAAAAATGGGGATTCTAAACACCAAAAGATTACCCAAATTCACATGACCGATGGTGTTCTCATACCAAAGAAAAGTGATTCACTACTGTTTAACTCGTGGCGAACCACCTTTATTTTAGCTTTAACCCTATTATCTACTTTAGTTATCTTTTTTCCAAAACCATATAGATCAATTTTCTTAGTGGTAATTAAAGGGGCCCCAACAACATTCCAAGTAACGATCTTGTCGATTATGGGAGCAATTGTTATTGGTTTATTTGCAGGTTTGGGGGCTGTTAGTAAAAGTAGAGTGATAAATATGATCAGTGGAGTATATGTTGAACTGATTAGAGGAATCCCCCTTTTAGTTCAGCTCATATTTATCTACTACGCAATGGGACGCTTGTTTAGAATAGAGGGGATGGCTGCAGCCTTTGTAGCTCTTTCTATCTGTTTTGGTGCTTACATGGGTGAAATCATTAGAGCAGGGATTCAAGCAGTTCCTAAAGGGCAGATGGAGGCAGCTATCGCATTAGGGATGAGCCGCTCTCAAGCTTTTAGGTACGTTATTTTACCTCAAACAATTAAAATAGTTTTACCTGCTATTGGTAATGAGTTTATCTCAATGTTAAAAGACTCCTCTTTAGTCTCAACAATTGCCCTTAGTGATATCTTACGTAAAGGGCGTGAATATATTGCACGAACTTTCTTATCGTTAGAGACTATGTTAGTTGTTGCATTGGTCTATTTGATTATTACATTAGTCTTAAGTCGCTTAGTTGGTATTTTAGAAGAGAGGTTACACGCCAATGGTTAGAATTAAAATAGAAAATTTGTGTAAAGATTTTCCCCTTCAAGACAAACCTACCCTTCACGCAGTTAAGGACGCTTCCTTAGAAGTAAAAAAAGGGGAAGTCGTTTTAATTATAGGGCCATCTGGTAGTGGTAAATCAACCTTATTACGTTCAATCAACAAACTTGAAATTCCAACTAGTGGAAAGATATTTATTGATGATGAAGAGGTAACAGGAAGTGCTGATATTAGAAAAATCAGAGAAGAAGTTGGAATGGTTTTTCAAAACTTCAACCTCTTTCCCCACTTAACAGCTTTGGAGAATATCACCTTAGGCCCTTTAAAAGTGAAAGGGATTAGTAAAAAAGAGGCCTTTGAATTAGGTCAATCTCTATTAAAGAGAGTTGGCCTAGAAGAGAAAGCCGACAGCTACCCTAACCAGCTCTCTGGTGGACAGCAACAAAGAGTTGCTATAGCACGTGCTTTAGCAATGAACCCTAAGGTTATGTTGTTTGATGAACCAACTAGTGCTCTCGATCCAGAGATGATTAAAGAGGTTTTAGATGTAATGCTCTCTTTAGCTAAAGAGGGAATGACAATGTTAATTGTTAGTCATGAGATGGGCTTTGCCAATGCAGCAGCCGATCGGGTAGTTTTTATGGATGAGGGAAAGATTGTTGAAGTTGATACTCCCCAAAACCTTTTTACTAACCCCCAAAATGAGAGAACTAAGAAGTTTTTAAACCATATTTTAAAGTAGTAGTTTTAATTAACTACTACTTTTTTCCTCATTGGTAGAAATAAACCATTGAAATCTTCTCTCTAAAGAACAAAAATCAATTTTTATGAATAGTTTTACAACTTGGTTAGAAAACCACATAACTTTACAAAAACACTCAAACCAACAATATGAGAAAGAGAACGCCATTAGCCACCTTGTTGGCTCAATTGCCTCTTTAGTTTTTTTAACTATCATAATAGTTAGAAAAAACATCTACACTTCATCCTACACATTTTGGGGTTTAATTATTTATGCTTTAGCTAATTTATTGTTGTATAGCTCATCAACGTTGTACCACCACGTTGAAATAGGGAATCTTAAAAGGGTGTTGCGCCTTTTTGATCATGTGAATATATACATCTTAATTGCAGGCACTTATACACCACTGTTGATGTCTATTCACTCCAAAGAGAGTTTACAACTAACAGTTATAGTTTGGTTAGTTGCTTTAATTGGTATAGTTTTAAAAGTTATTTTTTGGGGACGATACAGAGTCCTTCATGTCCTATTTTACCTACTAATGGGGTGGATGATAATTTTCTTTTGGCCAATTGTTGTCCCATTTTTAGAGCCAAATCTTTTAAAGTTTGTCATAGCAGCTGGAATTACCTACTCTTTAGGGGTAATTTTCTACGCCTTAAAAAAGGTTAAACACTCACACTTGGTGTGGCACATTTTCTGCTTAGTTGCATCTACGCTGTTCTCTATTGGCTTTTTAATTTACCTAAGATAGTTGTAGACATTAGTTGCCTCTGTTTGTAAAGTGGGCAAATGGATAAGTTTGACTCTTTTTACACTGAAATTTATGGCTCGAGGTGGCCTTTATTAAAAGAATCCCTTTTAAAAGAGAGCACCCCCATTGAATTTAGTGCTAACTTAGAAAAAAGTTACTACTTAGATGAAGCTAGCTACTTTGCTGCAACTCAACTTCCTATAAACAAAGGGGATGAGGTGTTGGACATGTGTAGTGCCCCTGGGGGAAAAGCTTTAGTTTTAGCAACTAAGTTACAAGGAGAGGGACTTTTAGTTTGTAACGACCGTTCTTCAGCTAGAAGAGCTCGTTTAATTAACGTAGTAAATCAACATCTAAAAGAAAAAGAGCGAACAATTGTGGAAATTACTCCCCACGATGCAACAAAATGGGGCCTTTACGAGAAAGAGAAATACGATGCAATCTTATTAGATGCCCCTTGCTCTTCCGAACGGCATGTCATCCAAAATGAGAAAGCTTTAAAACAGTGGAGTAAAGCACGCACTAAACAATTAGCTGTGCGCCAATTTGCCATGTTAGCGGCAGCTTTTGATGCAGTAAAAATTGGTGGTTATATCCTTTACTGTACTTGCACTATTAGCCCAATTGAGAATGAACAGGTAATTGAAAAGTTAAATAAAAAACGTTTGAACAAATGGGAAGAGGTTCCTACTACCATCCACCCTTTCAGTGAAAAGTTAAAATATGGTTCTATTATCTTGCCCGATAAGGCCAATAATATGGGTCCTTTATACTACTGCTTAATCAGGAGGGTTGGATGAATAATGCTACTGTTGCTATAACTAGATGTAGCTCTTACGATTACCCCTTAGTAGAAAAAGCAATCAAAGAAATTTGTGATAATGCCAATTTCCCTGAAGTTGCAAACAAAACTGTTTTAGTAAAGCCAAACATCCTTAGTGACTCCTCTCCCGAAAAAGGAATTACAACCCATCCAGAGGTTGTTAGAGCCCTTATACGCCATCTTCATGCAAAAGGTGCAAAAGTCCTTGTTGGAGACTCTCCTGGCCTACACGGCCCCACATTCTTTCCCAGAACGTCAGGAATTGGCAAAGTAGTCACTGAAGAGGGTGCTACTTGGTGCGAATTTGCAAAAGACCCAGTTATGACTTCGATTACTGGAGTTTTTAATTTAAAACTCCCCTTGCCAAAAGCTTTAGAAGAGATTGATATAATTATTAGTGTAGCAAAACTAAAAACACACCAACTTATGTATGCAACAGGGGCTGTAAAAAACATTTTTGGGATGGTCCCAGGTCTACATAAAAGTGCTTGTCATATGCTTTATCCCACCCGTGAATCTTTTGCAAAGATGTTAGGGGGTCTTTATTCGGTAATTAAACCCCACTTTGCAATAATGGATGGGATTGTTGGAATGGAGGGCCCAGGTCCAGCAGCAGGAATTCCACGTCATATTGGACTATTATTAGCAAGCAATGACCCAACAGCATTAGATGTTTCTCAATCTATTATCATGGGCTACGATCCAATGGATCTTCCACTAACACGTGAGTTATTAAAAAGAAAGTTAACTAAATGGAGTGTTGTAGAAGATATTAATTACCCTCTTTTAAATGCCAAAGATTTAGAGTTAAAGGATTTTAAACGAATTGAAATTAGTAAAAAACAATCTGTAATAGGGTCTGTACTAATTCCAATGCTAACCAACAGATTTAAGATGCGCCACCGTCAAAAAGAGAAAAAACCCCTTTTTAATCGTGAAATATGTATTGGATGTGGCAAATGTGTTGAAATATGTCCTGCAATTGCTATTGTTTTAGATAGTGATAAAAAGGCTGTATGTAATTATAATAAGTGCATTAGATGTTACTGTTGTCACGAAGTTTGTCCAGTTAATGCCATTGAGATTGAGAGTTAAGTAATGAGTATACAACTACTATTAACAACTATTTTTTTAGCTGTTCTTCCGATAAGTGAACTTAGAGGGGCAATTCCTTACGCATATTTTAATGGAACACCACTACTGTTGGCCTCTTTAATTGGAACTTTAGCTAATTTATTAGTTGCCCCCCTTGCCCATCTCTTTTTAACCTATTTTCACCAATTCTTTTATAAATATTGGCCTTTTTATAAAAGAGTATTTGATTCAACAATCATTAGAGTTCAAACAAAGATGAGTGCAAAAATAGAAAAATATGGTCTTTTGGGAGTTTTACTGTTTGTTGGCATCCCACTGCCTGTAACAGGAGCTTGGACTGGAACATTAGGAGCATGGTTATTGGGCTTAAAGAAAAGGTACCTTTACTTAGCTGTTAGTGGTGGAGTAATCATGGCATCAATCATAGTTACCACATTATTATTTGTTGGTAGTGGCGTTGGTTCAATTTTTATAAAAACAGTATGATATCTAGGGGTGGCAATTTTACCCAATTTTATGTAACAATAGCAATTGCATAGATAGGAGATAACGAAAATGGCAGTTCCAATTGACTTCACTAAACACTCAATTTTAGAAATCTATGGTAGCAATATCTTTGACGAAGGGGCAATGAAGCGCTACCTCCCAGATCATATTTATCAAGAACTGCAACAAGTACGCCTTGGCGATAAAGATTTAACTGCCTCATTAGCAGAGGCCGTTGCTGCTGCTATGAAAAGTTGGGCTCTAGAAAAAGGGGCTACCCACTACACCCATTGGTTCCAACCCTTAACAGGCTCTACAGCTGAGAAACACGACTCATTTATCAACCTAAACGATGAAGGACAAATAGTTTTAGACTTTAGTGGTAAAGAGTTACTTCAAGGAGAACCTGATGCCTCCTCATTTCCCAATGGGGGGTTAAGGGCAACTTTTGAAGCTCGAGGATACACAGCTTGGGACACCTCTTCTCCTGCATTCATTAAAGAGACTGAAGGGGTTAAAGCTCTTTACATCCCAACAGCATTTTTCTCCCATAATGGGCAAGCTTTAGATAAAAAAGTTCCTCTACTGCGCTCTTGTGACGCTATTGAACGTTACACCTTAAGGATTTTAAAAGCTTTAGGTAATGAGAGTGCACGACATGTAAATGTCTCTGTAGGGGCTGAACAAGAGTACTTTTTAGTTGATCGTGACTATTATGAGAAAAGGTTAGACTTAAGATTAACTGGTCGCACAGTTTTTGGCAATTTAGCTGCTAAAGGGCAAGAACTTGATGATCACTACTACGGCTCTATTAGTGACCGTGTAGCAGTATTTATGAATGAGTTGAACTTTGAACTTTGGAAAGTTGGAATTCCTTCTAAAACTCAACATAAAGAGGTTGCTCCAGGGCAATTTGAAGTTGCAACTATCTACAACGTAGCAAACGTCTCAACAGATCAAAACCAACTTCTTATGAGAATTTTAAAATCTGT
>JBMNGX010000003.1:0-308580 GCA_050950065.1 Sphaerochaetaceae bacterium
GTACATTAAGCGTGAAAGTTATCTTGATATGATTAGATCAGTCACTGGGATGAATGTGATTAAAGTGCTCACGGGAATGCGCCGTGTAGGAAAATCAATCATTCTCAAGCAAATCCAAGATCAATTGCTCTCTGATGGTATATCCCAAGAACAGATAATCAGTATCAATTTTGAGTTGCTGGAATATGAATCTATTCGTGATTACAAAATACTTAATGAGCATATCAATAACCTTATGGTGTCAACACATAAGTACTTTATATTTCTTGATGAAGTACAAGAGGTCAACGGATTCGAAAAAGTAGTGAACTCTCTTCATGCCCAAGGCAATGTGGAACTTTTCATTACTGGTTCTAATTCCAACCTTTTATCAGGAGAATTAGCAACCTACCTTACAGGTCGTTTCTACTCGATTGAGATTCTTCCTCTCTCCTTCAAGGAAATTTACCCATACATACCAGGTACCACACAGGATGAGAAATTTCTCACCTTCATTCGTGGTGGAGGAATGCCCGGTATACTACAATTTAAAGAAGAGACAACTATCAAGAATTATTTGTTGGATATGTACCAATCAATCTTGTTGCGTGATATTGTCCAACGATATTCAATTCGCAACGTGGATCTTCTAAAGAGGTTTATGCAATACATTTTTGCAAATAGTAGCCAGCTTTTTTCTGCAGCATCCATCACCAAATATTTAAAGAGTGAAGGAAGACAATTATCTAAAGAGACAATTTATCAATACCTAGATGCTGCAAAAGATGCTTTTTTAATTCATGGGGCCCCTAGGTTTGACATCAAGGGTAAGGCTATTTTAAAAACAAACGAGAAATTTTTTGTCAACGATCTTGGATTTAGGGCATTGTTTTTTGATAATGAACTTGATATAGGGCAAGCTCTTGAAAATATCGTCTACCTGCACTTGCGCAAAAAAGGTGGAGAAATATTTGTTGGGAAACTTGACGAAAAGGAAGTTGACTTCATTGTTGTCCGTGGGAATGAGAGAATCTATATCCAAGTAGCCTACCTTTTGGCAGAACCAGATACAATAGAAAGAGAGTTTTCCCCACTAGAAGCAATCGATGATAATTTCAAAAAAATGGTACTTTCGATGGACCCTGTTAACCGTTCCCGTAATGGTATAATACACATGAACATTATCGATTATCTGCTTAACGATTAAAAAAAGTAATTTTAAAGTTACCACTTTTATGTTTTTAACATTGATTTGTTCAAACTCTTTAGATTATAAAAAGTAGCTGTAATTAAAAGCAAAAGATTAATTTCGCAACTACCACTTAACTTATTTCATGATATTCGCTACTGGCAATTGCACCTATTTAAATGCTAGATAGAGTCAGTTTTACTAATTTACGACCGCAAACGACCGTTTTATAAAAAGTAGAGAACATTCTTACAGATTACAAAGGAAGAAAAGACTTAACTCTTCTCCCAAGTGTTATCTAATTATGTGTAATAGTGTTAGGTCCTATATAGGTTGTTCCATTTTCTTCTTCAACTACAGTTTCATTTAGCTTAGATCCTTGTTCCATTTTTAGCTTTCCTTTATTTTCATCTTTAGTTTCAAGAGTAATTTTCCCCCCGTCGCCTGTTGTCTTAAGTACTCCTCTATTCTTTACTTCTATTTCCCCATTAGGTCCTACACGTAAATCAGTACTGACAATAACCGTCGTGTTACTTTCTATTACTAATGTATTCCCAATCGTTCTCCCCCACTCGTTAATCTCTACCTGTGCATCGTTAGATATTCCAGAGCTCATAATAATATTTGTAGGTCCAGACTTATCAAATTTAATCTGAGAGCCCCCTGTTAAGATCCATCCTGCATTATCATTGGGACCGCCAATCCAAGCTTTATTATCAGCACTATTTCTAACAATTGCACCAGCATTCGTTTCAATAGTTACACTCTCATCAAAGTTAAAGTTGTCTTTTTTATTTGGATCATCACCGAGGGGGGCCCACCATTCACCATAAATAATTGTTGTAGAGCCATCTTCTAGTATTAACTCACCACTGCTTATATCTAATTCATTATTTGTAGATAAATCAAAAGTCACCCCACTTCCAACTCTCGTTATATCTTCTGTAGTTGCTTTTTTCTTTTTAGCTGGAGTAACTCTATAGGGATTATTTCCCTTTATAAACTCTAATTGAATCTCATCATCTGCTTTATAATATTTAGCTTTAGCACCATATAATTTATACCAAACTAAATTTGTGGCACCTTTCATAATTGAACCATTATCTACTACATCTATTACAATACCAGTCTCATCTAGAAAGCTCCAACCAGCAGCTCCGAGTGCAAGTTCTCCCTTTAGTATCACTTCTCCTGCTACTTCCATAGTGCCACCTGTTAAATCTAAGGTGACTCCACTTTCTATAAGTAAGTTGTCTGCTTCAACTTCACCTTCGACTTTAGCTTTACCACTACCAGATAATTCTTCTACTGTTACTTTTCCTTCTAAGGTTAAAGTATCATCATCAGCAAGTACTAACTCTCCTATTTGGATATCATCAGAAATGATTTTATTATTACCAGTACTTGTAAGCTTGCTTGTTTCAATGCTACCCGCTTTTAACTCACTACCACCAGATAATTTAATTCCAGATTCTTCTTTGTCACTAAGCGTTCCAGTGACTTCTAGTTTTGAATTGTTATCAAACTCAATCCCTTTTAATTCAGCATCACTATTAATTTTTAGTGCTCCGCCTCCATCTATTGAAACCTTTTCATAGGTGTTTGAAATGTTTGTTGTTTCGATACTTCCATTTGAAGCTATCGTAATAGATAGGTCACTAACTCCTTCTTTTGGTATTAAGCTATCTACTTTAGCTTTTCCTTCAACATCAATAGTTTCAAAAGTGAGATTACCATTAGTGTTAAGGTTTCCCTCTTCTGAGACTGTTAAATCTCCAGTGACTTCTAAATTCCCATTTACCTTAAACTCATCGGTTATATTCAAGTCCCCATCAATGACTAGATTACTTGATGCCTCTACTACACTATTAAACGTTAAAGTTTTTCCTGCCTCAACTTTAATAGAACTACCATCTTCTATTACTAATTTCATCCCATCTGGAACAGATATGGTGGTCATATCATCTTTAAACTCAAGCTCCCCTTTCAATGTAATAACACTATGTTCAACAATAAACCCATTACCTTCTCCATAAACATAGTATGTCATGGGTATCTCTAATTGTTCCCTCTGACCACGTTCAATGGATGTAGAGGCTTTTCCAAAAGCTTTTATTTCGTTGCCATCATAGGATGATAATTCAAATATGTATTCACCTGGATCAAATTGATAAACTATCACTTTATCTTTTATCTCTTCATACTCGAATTCTTTTTTATCTTTATGTGAGTCATCATTAACTTTGTACCACTGAAGAACAAAATCGTATTCTTCAAACTTATAGCTATCAGGGGTCAACGATTCTGGTAGTTTTACACTAATTTCCACATAAGCTTGCACCTTTTCTAAGGTTTCAATTAGATCATCTTTACAGCCTACAAACAGACTGAGGATGATACCAAGAACAACAACTACTATAACTATCTTCTTTTTCATAATCTCTTACCTTCTAAAGTGTGAATCCAACACCAGCTCTTAAACCAAATAAGAATCCATTACGACTACTATCCAACATGAATTGTGCATTGGGTGTAATAAATACATTCATATTTAAGCCCAACTTATATCCTGCTTTAAGACTCATCGTTAATATGTGAGAAAGATAAATTGGTTCATCTTGAAGAGCATCAACATAGTGGTGAAGTTGTATCCCATATAATAATGAGGGTGTTAATAAAAATTTATTTGCCAAGTGAAATCTATAACCAACACCGATATCTCCACCAAAGATAATAAAGTGCTTAGCCCAAATATTGTTTGATTTAGCATATTTAGTTTCAAAGTCAAATATAAAGATTAGATCTTTATGAAAGGAGAAAGAAAACTCAGATTCAACTCCTAAACCAAAGTTAACACTGTACATATGCTTCAAAGTCTTGTTAGTAAACATAACTGCTACATAAGGGCTTAAAGTAATTTCAACTTTCTTTGGAGGATTTAGTCCAACATAAATCCAAGACTCTTGATTTTCATCATAATTATAAACTAACTCTCTTCCTACTAAAGAAGATTCTTTATACTGCCTGATAAATAATTGCTCACTACCTTTTGAAACCTCTATTTGCTTTGAATCAAGATAAACCTCATTCCAGGAGCTTTCATCTACTTTGAACTCTATTTTTGTAATCTTTGGATTAACTTCACTAAGTCTTAATTCAGAGGCAAATAGAGGAAATGCTGCTAAGAACAACAATCCTATAACCATAAGTAACACTTGTTTAAAACGAACCATTACCCCCTCCCCAAAAAGCACTGCTTCTACAGCAATATAATTGATATAACTTTTTAATACATTTTATCTAAAGAGGAATCAGAGTACGAGTTTAATTATTTACAACACTTTAACAAAGTCGGAAGTAAAACATCCATATTATCGGAAGTGCAAATCATTAAATCACCTCTTTTTGATAAGAGATTTGCTAATAGAAGACAATAGTTTAGTAAATCGTATTTTAGTAAACTATACTTTACTAAACCATAATTTAGTAATATTATTACAGTATGAGAGAAAAAAAGTTTGTTGGAAGAACAGAAGAGCTACAATACTTAGAAGATGCTTACAATTCAGACAAGTTTGAGTTTTGTATTTTATACGGAAGAAGAAGAGTAGGTAAAACTTCTTTAATTGCCAAGTTTTGTGAAGATAAAAAAACTGTTTTCCACATGGGCAAAATAGGGAGTGAAATAAAAGAACTCGAAACTCTTTCTCATGTCATTAGCGCTACCCTTTTAGATAACTCTTTAGTTAATTTTGGAAGCTTTGAAGATGCTCTAAACTTCTTAGCCCAATGGGCTAAAGAAAAACGACTACTCTTTGTAATTGATGAATTCCCATACTTTGCAAATAGTATTGTTAGCGCTATGAGCACTTTGCAACACTCGATTGATCACTTATTATTTAAAACTAAATTGATGATTGTTTTAACTGGCTCTTCAGTCTCTTTTATGGAGCAAGAAATTTTAGGACACAAAAGTCCTCTTTTTGGAAGAAAGACAGCCCTAATTCATTTAAAGCCACTGCCACTAAATGAAACATCCCTTTTATGTAATAGAAATGGCATTGATAGCGTGATTGTTCAAGCAATGACAGGTGGAATTCCACAATATGTTGAATATTTTAGTGACAACTCTATCCCTCTAGAAAAAGCAATTGAAAATTATTGGTTTAATAAAGGGGGCCTATTATACCAAGAACCTCAGTTTCTACTCTCCATGGAGACTCGTAATAGTGGCAAGTATCTTCAAATATTAGAGATATTAGCTTCAGGGAAAACCAAGTTAAATGAGATAGCCACTAAACTTAATCTTTCTACTCCAAATGCCGCTGCCTCATTAAACACCTTAGTTGAATTAGGTATTGTTGAAAAAGAGTATCCATTTGGCCAAAACCAAAGCAGAAAGGGTATTTGGAAAATAATTGATCCACTATTTGCTTTTCATATGAAATTTGTGTACCCCTATTTGAATCTCCTAGAACTGGGTAAAATTGATGGAGTGATGGAAGTTTTAAGAAATGGTTTGAATCAATATGTTGGGCACCAATTTGAACGAATGTGTCACACTTATTTTCTTAACAATAGTAATTTAGCTATCACTTCAATAAAAAGATGGTGGGGTCCAAATCCATTAGCTAGAACAAACGAAGAGATTGATTTAGTCGCCATCGATAATAAAGAGTTCATGGTATTTGGGGAGTGTAAATGGACGAAAGAGAAAGTTGGGCTTTCTGTTTTCAAAGAGCTTAAAAGAAAAAGTGAGCTGGTAAATGATACAAATAACAAAGAGTATTGGCTCTTTTCAAAAAGTGGATTCGCCAAAGAGTTAATCGAAGCTAAGGTAGCAACTTTAGTTAGTGTTGAAGATTTAGTAAGAGTTTGAGGTGTTTTACCTTCTTAATATTCATATAAAATTTTATTAAAAACTCTAGATCAATCCTTAGGCTCTTCTTTTTGATATTAATTATTTGTCAGATGAACATCCCCAATAAAATTGTTGACAATCATACTTTAACCTCCAATAATGTTAGAAGACCAATAATATATGTTAAATCAAACATAAACTTTGACTTCTTGGGGGAAAGAGTGGGCAAATTATCCAATAAAGTTGTTTTTATTACTGGATGTGGAACAGGTATTGGAAGAGCTATTGCCTTAAGAATTGCTAGCGATGGAGCTACTCTTTTTATAACAGATAAAGATGAAGAGAGCTTACTAAGTGTTCGCAAAGAAATTGTTGAGATCTCCCCAAACTCTAAAGCCCACGTTATGGATGTTACTGATAACGATTCAATTCAAGCTGCTTATGACAAAGTTTTGAACGAATTTACCCATTTAGATATTCTAATCAACAATGCTGGAGTCTCTACAGAAAACTGGTTTTGGAAGCTCACTGAAAAAGAGTGGGATATGAATATGGACATCAACTGTAAAGGTGTTTGGAGAGTATCAAAAGCATTTGCACCTCATATGATAGAGCGTAAAAAGGGAAAAATTATTTGTATCGCTTCGATGGCATCTAAAATAGGTGCTCCTTTCCAAGCTCACTATGCTGCTTCAAAGTTTGGAGTTTTAGGGTTAGTTCAATCTATGTCCAAAGAGTTAGCTCAATACAATATTACAGTCAATGCTGTCTGTCCAGGAATGGTAAAAACGGCAATGCAAGATAGAGAAATTAAATGGGAAGCAAAACTAAGAGGAATTAAAGATCCAGAGGTGGTACGAAAAGAGTATATTGATGCTACCCCATTAGGGCGATTGTGTATGCCAAAAGATGTTGCTAATGTAGTAGCATTTCTGGCTTCATCAGATTCAGATTTTATTACAGGGCAGGGGATAAATGTTACCGGCGGAATATGCGTGCATTGAAGTAAAAAATATTGTGAAAAAAGGAATGGTTCCAGCAGCACTAGCAGCTGGAAATCTCTTAAAAGAAGAGTTTTCAAAGAAAAGCTTTTCTGTAACTCAAAAATCGGGACAAAGTGATCTAGTCACAGAAATTGACTTGAAAGCTTCAGCACTGATCAATTCAGTTTTAGATGGAATCTATCCAAACATCAAAATCATAGATGAGGAAGATGAGTCTATAAATTCTTTTAACGATATAGAAGTTGCTTTTATCGTTGACCCTTTAGATGGGACCCTAAACTTTGTTCATGGGTTAACTGAATTTTGTGTTTCCATTGGATTGGTTTGTAAAGGGGAACCTCTAGCTGGAGTTGTTTATCATCCTATTCAAAACATTTTATTTGTTGGGATTGATGGCATTGGTGCTTGGAAAAATGGTGTAGAAATTAGAATAGGGAAAGAAAGGGAACTCAATGAGTGTCTACTAGGTACAGGTGTCCCATACGATTCCAATTTAAGAGTAAATGGCTTTATTAAACCTTTTGAGCACCTAATGGATCAAGTTAGAGAGATAAGACTACTCGGCAGTGCAGCCTTAGCTCTTTGTTACGTTGCTTCAGGACAATTGTCAGGATTTTATGAGTATGGTTTAAGCCCATGGGACGTTGCTGGGGGGGCAGCAATAATTATGGGTGCTGGAGGAGTTGTGTTACCTATAAAGAACAATTCAGATCCTATTTTTGATGGAACGATTGTAACAGCTAATGCAACAATAGCAACGCTTCTAAAAAATGAGCTTATAAAATAAAGAAAAATTAAAAACTACTATTTGTTTTAATTGTGTGCTTGTGGATTTATCAATAACTTCTCAAGCACACCTTCGTATCTTTTGCTTTGTAAGAAATACTTAACTCTTAGGGAATTAGTATTTTTACATTAAGCCCTCTTAACAACGTCAAATAGGGTTGAGGAGGGATTTTATCAGTTATTAAGACATCAACATCTTTCATATTTCCAAATTTCACAAAAGCTGTTTTTGTAAATTTTGAACTATCTGCTAAAAGAATAATTTGCTGGGCGTGTGATAAGAATTGCCTTTTAATAATAGCATCATCGTAGTTGAACTCTGTTAAATCGAGATTATCGTTAATTCCCCCAACACCTAAAAAGAGCTTATCGGTATAAAAGTTTTGAAGACCAGAAACGGCTAAATCTCCAACCATTGAATTCTCTTCTTTTCTTAGGACTCCCCCCAAAACAATAATTTCTTCAATAGCTGTTGAGGACTTAAATAGGTCAACTACATTAAGAGAGTGAGTTATTACAGTTAGGTTACGAGCTTGTGTTGCTACACTTTGTGCTACTTTATAAACAGTAGTGCCTGTATCGAATGCTACACTATCACCATCTTTTACTAAGCTTGCTCCCAACCTACCTAATAACACCTTTTTCTCGTGGTTTTGCAAAGCCCTTTCTTGATAAGATGGTTCATATGATGTCCCACGAATACTAAACGCTTTCCCATACTTACGTTTAATTAGATTAGTTAGCTCTAAAGAGTCTAAATCTCTTCTAATGGTCATCTCTGATACTTGAAGCTCTGTGGCCAATTTTTTGATAGAAATAGAGCCCTCTAAGTTTATCTTTTGAAGGATAAATGCCTTTCTCTCCGATATGTTCAACCCTTACCACCTTTTTAGTTAAACCACCTTTCATTATAAGTTATCTATGAAGGTTTATCCACAATTATATGGCAAAGAATCTAGTAAAATGGTTAAAAATTGAGTGAAACAATATTTGCTTAACCCTATAAGTTGTTTGATTCTAACGTGAACAACTATCTTGATATTAGCGACTTTAGGTATGGTTTAATTTAAAACTGCCTTGATAAAATAAAAGCAATAACTCCTTATTTTCTTATTTATTGAAATATAACTTTCCAACCTATGCCCGTTAAATAATTTTGGTGAAAACCATTAGATTTTTCCTTGTTAATTACTCCTTCTAGCCCTTTTTCGTGTTTTTAGTTTTAAATCTTGCATTCTTTTACCTAGAACATCATCTTTGGCTACAAGCAAGAGGTCATCTGCTAAATTTAAAGCTAAAAGAACTTTGGCATAGGACCCAAAAGCAACATTTGGTGATCCTTTTTCAATAGACCACAAAGTTGATCTACTAATGCCTGCCCTTTCTGCAACTAAATTTACTGGCAAGTTTCTTCTTAGCCTTGCCAAAGCTATCTGCTCTCCCATTTTCTCCATTTTTCTTCTAAGAGATGGGAGAATATCACTTTGATCTCTTATCATACTTATAAGGTATATCAGATATTGCCATGAGTCAATTTAATGTCTATGATTATGAGACTAAATAAGTGTTTTGTTTATAATCTTTAACGTTATTCACATAGAGAAGACTTTTCCATTT
This sequence comes from Sphaerochaetaceae bacterium, assembly GCA_050950065.1. GTDB lineage: Bacteria > Spirochaetota > Spirochaetia > Sphaerochaetales > Sphaerochaetaceae > JBAYOE01. The sequence goes on from JBMNGX010000003.1 coordinate 9,437, forward strand.
CCTTTGGTTTGAGCGGGGATGGTTTTAATTTTAAAGATAAAGTAGTAGTACATAAATAAAATTATAAAGCCAATAACTATTCTAACGTGGATAATTTTTACTAAGTAGGCAGAGAATAAAAGCACTGTGGTAGCTAAGCTTACCAATTTAACCTTAGTTTTTAATGTCATGGACCTATTAGCTAAGAACTCTTCAAGGTAGTTTTTATAAAGATTAGTGCCCATAAACCACTTCTCAAACCTTTTTGATCCTTTAGAGAAAAAGTAAGAGGCCAATAGTAAAAATGGCGTTGTTGGTAAAATAGGCAAAAAAGCTCCTAAAGCCCCTAGCCCAACAAACAAAAATCCTAAAACTATATATAGTGCTCTAATTGATCTATTCATAACTTTCAACTCGATTAATTGTTGATTATTAAAAATTAATTTTCAAGAGTGGGAAAATTTCTTTGGATATAAAAAATACCCCGATAAATTTAATTTACCAGGGTATCAATAGTTTTAACTATTTAACAATACTTTAGAGTCTAACAACCTCACCAATATCTGCCGATTTATGAATTGCATCAATCATTTTAATGACTTCTAAACTTTCATCAATTGTAATAATTTCAGGTTGCTTATTCTCTTTCAGACAATTTATAAAATATGCCATCTGCTTTTGATAAGCATCAAAGCTTTTTACTTCTAACTCTGTAAGACCTTGATCTTTTTTCCAAACTTTCATTTCACACTTACTACCTGAACGATCAGCAATAGTTGCCCCTGCAGAGTAGCTATATTCAACTGTAGCTTTGGTTCCAACGATCTTTACAGAAAAACTAAACGGGTAGCCTGTTTGCATATTAAATGAGACTTCTGCTACTGCGTGAATTCCATTTTTGTGAATAATATTTGCCATTACGTTGTTGTAACAACCAGTGTCATCTTTTACAGCATTGGCATAACAACTTTCAAATGGACCTGCCACATGCCTTAAATAGTCAACATCGTGAACCAACATGTCGTGCATGGCTCCTCCCCCTAAATCTGGTTCAAAAAGCCATTTACCATACTCTCCTGCTCTTGATGATACTCTTCTAAGGTGCATCATATAAATTTCACCAAGTTCATCGTTTAAGAACATCTCTTTTATTTGATCATAGCCACTCCAAAATCTTACAACTTGGGCGGTCATAAAAATAATCCCATTCTTTTTAACGATATCAACTAATTGTTGAGCTACCTTTGTTGAGCGCTCTAAAGGCTTTTCACAAAGGACATGAATACCCCTTTCTGCACATAGTTCTACATAATCTTTATGAAAATATGTAGGGACACAAATTATTGCAAAATCGGGTTTTATCTCATCTAACATCAGTTCAGCGTCTGTGTAAGCTTTACACCCACTCGCTTTTGCTAAAGAAGTCGCCTTCTCTTTTATAACATCACTAACAGCACTTAGAGTAACACCTTTTGTATTCTCTATTGCTTGCACATGACTTTCAGCAATTAGCCCACACCCTATCAATACAGCTTTTAACATATAAATATCTCCACTTTTTAAAGATGCACAATTTTATTGTTGTCTACAGATTCTCTGATTGCACAAACAGCCTTTATCACATCGAGGTTTTGTTGATGTGGAACTATTTCAGGCTGCTTATTTGTCTCAAGAAGTTCAATAAAGTAGCTTAGCTGTTTTTCGTATGGATCGTATTGCTCTGGAACTATCTCAATAGGTTCTTCATTATCTTTAAAGATTCTAAGGACTGTGTTAACACTATCTCGATCTCCAATGCTATAACCGGCACGATAGATAAATTCAACTGTAGCTTTAGTTCCCGATACATTTAAAGACATAGTGAATGGGTAGGTCGAACGCATAGTGAAAGAGGCTTCAGCAACTGCTTTAAAACCATTTTTAAAACTTAAAGAGGACATCACATGGTTCCAACACTTTGTATCATCTTTGCTCCCTAAGCAGTAGACATAATCTACCTCTCCACAAAGATGGCGTAGGTAATCAATATCGTGGACATGCATATCTTGAATGGCACCGGCCCCTTTGTCAGGATCATTTAGCCAAGTGTTCCCCCAAGTTTGCATTGTGGAACATCTACTAGCGTAAGCCATGTAGATATCTCCTAGTTCTCCTGAATCAGCCATCTCTTTAATTTCTACATAACCTGGCCAAAAGCGGACAACTTGGGCTACCATAAAGATAATGCCACTTTTATCTACCACATCTAACATCTTTTGTGTTGCTTCAACTGTCATCTCAACAGGTTTTTCGCAAAGGACGTTTACACCATAATTAGCACACACCTCTACATATTTTGCGTGTAAAAAGGTGGGTAAACATATAATTGCCCCATCTGGCTTTTCTTGTTGAAGCATCGTCTCTACTTCGTAATAAGCTTTACACTGGTACTCTTTAGCAAATTTATCTGCTGCCTCTTTGTTAATATCGGCAATAGCACACAAAGTGCCATTTTCAACATTCTTAAGGGCTTTGGCATGACTATTTGAAATCATACCAGCCCCGATGATTGCAATGCGTTTCATTTAATCACCCTTTCCCTTTTAGTTACCGTGATAATGGCGACTTCTAAAACTATCAAAACCAATCGCTAAAACTAATACGAGACCTTTAATAATCATTTGATACCACTCGCTGACGTTCATAATAATTAAACCATTACTTAAAACACCAATGATCAATGCACCAATAATTGCTCCATACATCTGCCCCTCTCCACCGCTGATACTAACTCCACCAAGAACAGCAGCAGTTAATACGTCCATCTCATAACCAACTCCAACAGTTGGGCTTCCTGAGTTGATTCTGGCCATCATTATGATTGCAGCAACAGCAGATAACATTCCGCACATTGTGTAGGCAATAATAGAGATCTTCTTTGTTTTTAAACCCGACAGACGCCCAGTCTCTTCACTACTACCAACAACATAGAAAGAGCGGCCTAGATAAGTCTTGTTCAGTATAAACATTCCAAACAATATAAAGATGACCATTAAAATAACTGGGAATGGGATAAAACCAATGTGCCCTTGCCCAATAAATCTTACTGCATCGGGAAGGCCGTAAATTGGTCTCCCTTTTGATATAACGTATCCAAGTCCTTTAAGGATTTGTTGCATGGCAAGGGTAGCAATCAATGGAGATACTTTTACATTGGCAATGAACAACCCGTTCAATGCACCAATGGTAGTACCCAACAATATTCCAATTACACAAGCAACAAAAGGGTTAATCCCCATTTGGGTGAACATCTTCGCTGTAACAACTCCAATAAACGAAAGTTGTGTTCCAACAGATAAATCGATTCCACCTGAAATTAGAACAAAAGTCATTCCAATAGTCATAATGGCAACGACAACTATTTGCCTCATAATTGTAATCATGTTGCCAGCTGTAAAGAAAACAGGATTGCCAATTGAAAAAATTGCCACTAATACAAAAAGGACAAGAATTATTCCGTATTTTCTAAAAAGAACTTTAAAATCAATATTTTTCGTTATCATGGATTTTCTACTACCCCCCTACTATCACTTAATGATGCGTAATAAAGAATTTCTTGTTTATCAAAATCTTCGCGCTCAAATTCTGCTGTAATCTTACCTTCAGCAAGAACAACTATCCGATCAGAGAGCCCAATAACCTCATCCAACTCAGATGAAATTAAAATTACACCAAGTCCCTCATCGGCATATTTATTCACAATAGAATAAACTTCTTTCTTTGTACCAACATCAACTCCCCTTGTAGGCTCATCCAAAATAATAAGCTTAGGGTCGCTGGCTAAACACTTACTAATAACAATTTTTTGTTGGTTCCCACCCGATAAAGTATAAGCAGATTGATTGGTAGAACGCATTTTGATGCTCAAAGCATCTTTGTATTGGTCCACGATTTTACTCTCTCTAGCAAAATCCAAAACAATCCCTTTGGTTAATCTTTTGAGTACCATCAACGACAAGTTCATTTTTATTGAGTGGTTTAAGATTAATCCTTCTGACTTTCTCTCTTCAGGAACCATTACAATTCCATTAGAAATAGCATCAGATGGATTTTTAATTACTACCTCTTTCCCCTCAAAAGTTAACGAACCATTTGCTTTTTTATCTGCTCCATAAATGGCACGAACTATTTCAGTCCTCTTTGCACCTACAAGCCCAGCAATACCTAACACTTCCCCTCTTCGAACCGAAAAGTTGATATTATTAAAGCCTTTACCCGCTAGATCTTTTACATCTAACAAAATATCTTCTTGTCGTTTTCCAATTCTTTCAGGGAACTCATCACCCAGATCAGCATCAATCATGTAGTTGATTAATTCGCGTCTAGTGGTCTTTTTGGCTTCTAAAGTTATAATTTTATGACCATCTCTTAAAACAGTTACATTATCACAAACTTCAAAAACTTCTTCTAATCTGTGAGAAATATAAATTATTGCAATACCATCATTTTTTAGTTTGCGAATAATTTTGTATAAAACATCAACTTCTTTATTTGTTAATGGTGCTGTAGGCTCATCAAGTACAAGCAACTTGATATTTTTAGTCATTCCTTTAGCAATCTCTACAATTTGCTTATAGGCGACTGATAAAAACTTAACTGGCATAGAGACATCGATATCAACTTCAAAGGTATCGAGAATCTCTTTAGCTCTTCTTTCAAGATATTTAAAGTCAACTAACTTTTTCCCCTCTATACGCTCCCCCAGAAAAATATTTTCTGCCACCGATAAAGAGGGCACTAAGTTAAACTCTTGATAAACAACTTTTATACCTAAACTATCAGAACGTTCTGGGGTCATAAAAGTATAGTCTTGTCCATCAAAATTAATTATTCCCTTATCGGGAACGATAGCACCTGAAATAGTTTTAATTAATGTTGACTTTCCTGCTCCATTCGCCCCAATAACAGCGTGAACTTCACCTGGCTTGATATCTAAAAAAACATCATGCAATACAGTAACTCCGCCGTATGATTTGGAGACATCCTTTACTGATAAAATATTGTTTGTTTGATTCATCTCTTATTTTTAAAATTGGCAAGCAGACAAGTCTACTTGCCAAAATAGTTTATTATGAATTACCGAAGAGGGAAATTACATATAATCTCTTACGTTAGTTTCATCCAAGTTAACCATAATGAAATAGTTCATTCTCTCAACAGGAATACCTCTGACCATATCAACAGAAGCTTGAACCATTTGCTCACCAACTCCGTTTAGATCTAAATAGATTGTTGATCTGAAAATTCCACCTGAGTCAATAATTTTTAAAGTTTCAGGAAGAGCGTCAATTGCAAACATTCCCATATCGTCTCTTAGTTTGCCAGCAGATTTGTAAGCTTCATAAATACCTAATAAACCAGCATCGTCAATTCCTACAAAAGCTTTGATATTTGGATGAGCAACAATCCAGTTTTCACCAACGACTAAGCCTTCGTCCATGTAACCAGCTTGAGCTTGGGCAACAATTTTAGCATTAGGAGCGAACTCAGCCATTCCAGACAAGATTCCCTCTGCTCTATCAAGACAAACTTGGTTTAGTGGGTAGTTAGCAACACCAACTTCAACAACACCGTTTGGGAAAGTTGAATTAATCCATGTGGCGGCGTTTTTAGCAATTTGTCTACCAACTTCATAGTTGTCTAGACCGTAATAACAATCAGCTATATCAACATAGGTATCATAAGCAAGAACTTTTATCCCTTTGTCTTTTGCTTTTTGAATTGTTGATGTAGCAGACTCTGCATCAAAACAGTGAACGATAATTGCATCGTATCCACCTTGGATGAAGTTCTCTATTGAACTAATTTGCCTGTTTGGATCTGCTTGACAGTCACTTAGTGTAATTTCAACACCTAAGTCTTTAGCTTTTCTCTCCATGTAGATCCACATCTCTGACCATGATGGGTTTGTAATATCTTGAATAGAGAATCCTATCCTTATTTTCCCATCGTCTTTTTTAGTGGCTGCACTCTCTTTGCCTCCGCCAGCAAACACGACTGCGCCCACCATGAGTAAGATTGCTAAAACTAATAAAGCTCTCTTCATTTTTCATCTCCTTGTGATTTTTCTCATTACAACTTCTTTGTTGTAATATTCTTTTTGACTCTAACCTCTTCCCTTTTTATGCTCATTGTAACATATTTAATGTTTCTTTGAACACCTATCGATAGAATAACACGATTAATCGCACATAGCAAATGAAAAATATCCAAAAAGTGTGATATATTTCTTTTGATAATCTTTTACTGATAATAGCTCTAAAAAAGTACCTTTTCTACACTTTGTTGCTATATGTCATACCGAATTTGAAGGTTATACTTAATTATTTCTATTACCTAAAAAGTATTTTATTTGCTAATTTAGGAAGTTTAAATTTGATAACGTTCCCATTTTCTATTAGGACTAAACATTTGTTTGTCTAATTATTTATTTTGTAAAAGAGAATCTTAAAAATAAAACATATTTTACGCATTTAACTATGTTGTCTTTTTCAAAAGCGATGCTTATATCTAATTTATCTAAGGGGGTAGATTCATGAAACGCCCAGCTAAAATTCACCTTTTTCTTTTTGTCGTATTTTTACTTCTCTCTTTTAATTTGTTTGCTGATGCTGGACCTAAACCCTCTGTTGTTATTTACATCGAGGGTTTAGAGGATAGATCTTATTATATGACTCTTCTTTCTGACTCCCCTAATAATGGACCCTATTTTTATGTTGATCCAAATGAGATTGATAACTGGGAAGGCTTTGATGATATTTTAAAAAAGTTTTTAGAGTACCCTGCAGCTAAAGATTACTATTTCATTGGTTATTACCTAAAGGATAACCCAGAGGATATTTTTGTTTGGTCCTACTATCCTCCTAATCATTATAAAGTTTTACTCTACTTTCCAGATAGTGACACTTTTTTAGTTAGTGAGGATAGTTACTCTAATTACGCTTTTTCAACTCGCTACATAATGAGTGTCGATGGATCTAGGATAACTTTAGCTAAAACTTATGATTCTAAAAAAGAGATTATCTCATTAATTGGTAGAGTTGTCTTAACACTCTTAGTTGAAATTGGTGTTGCCTATCTATTTGTAATTCGCAAAAAAAGTCTTCTTTATTTAATAGTAGCGGTTAATATCGTCACTCAAGTAGCTTTAAATATTGCCTTGAATTTTACATCGCTATACTTTGGAAAAATTATCTCTGTAGTTTTCTTTTTATTATTAGAGTTGTTAATCTTTATAATAGAAGCGGCTATTTATGCTTTAACATTTAAAGCTCTTAGTAATAATAAAGTTGGGAGACTCAAAGCAATCTTATACGCTTTTGTTGCTAACTTTAGTTCTTTAGTTGTTGGATTCTTATTGGCTTATGTTTATCCAGGGATGTTTTAATCATCAAAGCTGAAAAGTAGTTCATAACCACCATCATTAACTTTATAAACTGCCTCTAAATCAACAATTTCAAAATCTGGATTCCATTGAGTATGTATGTAATGGGCACAAGTACCACAAGAAGATGAGAGAGTCCGTGGCACTGGTGCTAACTTACACTCAATGTTGTTTGTTCTTTGAGTTCTTTAAAAATTGTACAGCCCCATATTGACTATGAAAAGTTGCTATAAACTTAATCATTTTCCTTTAAATCTAATTTCCACCCATAATCAGTATCATTAACAACTACGTCAAACTTCATTGCTTTAGCAAATCTCATGACGTTCTCTTTAGAAGCAATATTATCAACTAAAACAGATAGGGACTTAGCTCCTTTATCTACAACTTTTTTTGTCTCTATTATTGGTTGAGGACAAGATAATCCTCTAGCATCAACTTCCATTTTAAATCTCCCTCTTTTTATTATAAATTGTAATTAAAGAGATTGCAGTAATTACTACAAAGCCAACAACAGTAGCAACCATCCCTTTAACTGTTGCCCCGTTGCTAGATGAGGCTAAGCCAAAGCTATGGGCAAAGGCAGCACCTGCCATCATTCCAAAGATACTGATAGCTCCATCGCTATTACCCTCTCCTGCTAAGATCGTTTGTCTTATAGGACACCCACCTAAAATAACTGAACCATAACCAACTAATGCCATTCCTAAGAAATTCCATAGCCAATCAGTGTGGGCAACACTTTGTCCACTGAAGCCTAAGTTAAAGTTTCCTGTTATTAAATTCATCACTAAAGCAGCAGCAAATAAAAAGACTGAACCTGTTAGAAGTGTTGAGTCTCTAAATAAGAATTGATCACGCACTCCACCTGCCATACAAAAACGGTTTCGTTGTGCTAAAGAACCAACAACCAACCCCCCAATAAGAGAGATTATTATTGGAGCGTGTAAACTCCCTGGCCCTGATGTGCTAAATTTTAACAGGGAGGGGATAAATAATAGGATACTTAGTAGTGCCAAAAAGATAACACTTATAGCAGATCCTTCAATATTTGATTGTTTATAACTTCTTCCTAAAGAGGCTCCTTTATTTAATAATAAAGCCCCCCCCACAATTCCCCCTATAAAACCAAACAAAGCAACTAGTGCATTCAAATCTCCCCCAGCTAATCTTAAAATCATCCTAAATGGACATCCTAAGAAGACTAGTGCCCCAATCATCACAAAAAAGGAGATTATAAATCTCAAAATAGGGCTAGAGCCTCCTCTAGGTTTAAACTCTTTTTTAACAATGCTAATTATAAAAGAGCCGAAAATTAAACCAATAATTTCTGGTCTCACATATTGAACAATCGCAGCACTGTGTAGTGATAAAGCACCTGCAATGTCACGATAAAAACAGGCAATACAAAAACCCATATTGGTGGGGTTTCCCAAAATCGTCAAACTAACAGAGACAATTCCTGTGATTATCCCCCCTAAAGCTAGCAACTTTTTCTCTTTTGAAATTTTCATATCATCTCCATTGGGCAAATGGTACCTTTATATATTGTATGTTACAATGACAAATTTTAACTATTTATGGTAAACTGCCCAAATGAAAACTATCTATTTAGACAATGCAGCTACCTCATGGCCAAAGGCTCCCACAGTAGCAGAAAGTGTTGCCTCTTTTATAACCAACAGTTCAGTTAACATAGGACGAGGTTCTTATGAAAGAGCATATGAAGTTGCTCTTGAAGTTGATAACTGTAGAAATAAGTTAGCAACATTCTTTGGATCAGAAGAGAGTCGAAATGTAGTTTTCGCTTTGAATGTGACTCATGCATTAAATACTTTAATAGTTGGTTTATTTACTAAAGAAGATCATGTGTTAGTAAGTGGTATGGAACACAATGCAGTTATGAGACCTCTAACTACTTTAAAAATCCCCTACTCTATTATCCCATGTAATCTAGAAGGTGAAGTGTTTGTTGACCAAATCAAACCTTTAATTAAAAAGAATACAAAAGCAATAATTATTACCCAAGCTTCAAATGTTAGTGGAACTATCCAACCAATAAGAAACGTTGCTTCGATTGCAAGAGAGAACAACTTATTAATCATTGTTGATGCAGCTCAGGCACCTTTAGACTCCACTTTATCATTAACAAAAGATTGTCTTGATGCTATTGCTTTTACAGGTCATAAATCTCTTTTAGGCCCTCAAGGAGTTGGAGGGTTAGTATTATCTAATCAGTTGGCAAAAGATATTAAAGTTACTATTACTGGAGGAACTGGGAGCAAAAGTGATTTGTTAGAGATGCCACAATTCTTACCTGATAAATTTGAAGTTGGAACTCAAAATCTTCCTGGAATAGTTGGACTTAGTAGTGCATTAACTTTCATTGAACAAAACAAAGATAAGATAGTTAAACATGAAAAAAGATTGACTGAGATGTTACTTAATTATTTTTTATCAGATCAACGCATTAATGTGATTGGTCCGAAAACTACTAAAGGGAGAACAAGTGTAATTAGTGTCGACTTTCCCTCTTTAGATAACAGCGAAGTTGCTGATCACCTCTATTTGGATAGTAAAATAGAGTGTAGAGTTGGTTTACACTGTGCCCCTATTGCTCATAAAACTTTAAATACTTTTCCCAAAGGGACAGTGAGATTTAGTTTAGGCTATTCAACTAGTGAAGAAGATATTTTAAAATGTATCGATTCGTGTAAACGGGTCTTAGATAAAAGGAGTACTCCTAAGAATTAATATGAGTGAAGTAAAACTTACCCAAATGGTTAAAACAAGTGGTTGTGCTGCAAAATTACCAGTAGCTGCCCTCAATGAAGTGTTAAACAGTTTACCTACAATGAGCAGTGCCGATTTAGTTGGTGGCTTTGAAGGTAACGATGATGCCTTTGTTTACAAGCTTCCTAAAGAAAAAGATATGGTGATGCTACAAACAGTCGATTTCTTTCCCCCAATGGTGGACGATCCATTTACCTTTGGCCAAGTTGCAGCAGCAAATGCCTTAAGCGATATTTATGCAATGGGAGCTGAGCCTAAAGTAGCTTTAAATATTGTAAGCTTTCCAACTTGTTTAGAGTTATCTGTATTAAAAGAGATCCTTTTAGGTGGGCAAGATAAAGTTAAAGAGGCTAATGCTATTATTGCAGGGGGGCACACTATTAGTGATGCAACTCCTAAATATGGTTTATGTGTTACAGGCTTTGCCCACAAAGACAAGGTTTGGACTAACAGTAAAGCTCAAGAGGGAGATCTTTTAGTTTTAACTAAACCTCTAGGGGTAGGAATTATAAATACAGCTGTAAAAGCACAAATGGCAACAAAAGAGTGTGCTAAAGCTGCTATAAAGAGCATGATTCAACTAAATAAGAGAGCTCGTGATATAGCTGTAAATTACAAAGTTAATGCTGCTACCGATATAACAGGTTTCTCATTAGTGGGTCACAGTGTTGAGATAGCTTTAGCATCTAAAGTAACTTTAACAATTAATGCTTCAAAGTTGCCCCTTTTTGACAATGCTTTAGAGTATGCAAAAATGGGACTCAACCCAGGGGGACTTTACAGCAATAAAGAGTATTTAGAAAACAAAGTAGAAGTTGCTACCTCTCAAAACCAAGAATTAATAGATATCCTTTACGATCCACAAACTTCAGGTGGTTTGTTACTAAGCATGAACGAAAAAGATGCTATGGCTTACTCAAAAGAGACAGGTTTTCCTATTATTGGATTTGTAACAGAATCTAAAACACTACCACTAATTATTGAATCTTAAAGAAGTAAATTAGCCTTAATGCAAATTATTTACTAAATTATCTTCTAACTCTTTGTGAGGAGAAGATATGAAAAGTAGTAATGCATCTTTGTGGTCTAAAGATTTTATCGTTATCATAATAATTAATTTGTTAATGTTTTTGGGGTGGTATCTATTTTTACCCACCTTACCCCTGCACGCCAAAGTAATGGGGGGAACTGATGCAATGTTGGGATGGTTGTTAGGTGCAACCACTCTTGCTGCTATTGTGTTTAGACCAATTGCTGGTATTCTTCTTGATTCAGTTGGACGAAAAAAGATTTTAATTGGTGGAATTATTATTTTATTAGCAGCTTCGGTGTACTTTCCTTTTTTAACTACTGTAGCTGCTATTATTGCTTTAAGAGTTTTGCATGGAGTTGGATGGGGTTTTGCCAGTACTGCTAGTAGCACTATCGCTTCAGATAACATCCCTAAAGAAAAATTTGGTGAAGGGATGGGCTATTTTAGTTTATCTAATAGCTTAACTATGGCTATTGCCCCAGCAATAGGATTAGCAATTATTGCATCTAGGGGATTTAAACCTGTTTCTTTCATTGCTGCTATTTTGTTAGTTCTCTCTCTTATCTTAAACCTCTTTTTAAAAGAGGAGAAAAAAGAGAAGCCTATTAAATTATCTTTTTATGAAAAAAATGCAATTTTACCTTCCTTGGTGATGTTCTTAGTTACCACCACCTATGGAGCAATCAATGGATTTTTGTCGATCTATTCAACTAGTGTAGGAATTCAAAATATTGGAATGTACTTCACAGTTTACGCTATCACTTTGCTTATTTCTCGCCCTATCTTGGGTAAGGCAACTGATAAGTATGGTTTTAGTGTAGTTGTCTATCCAGGGCTGTTGTTAGTTGCTCTAACAATGGTTTTTTTATCAAAAGCAACTTCATTGCCAAATTTTCTTATCTCTGCTTTTTTATATGGCATTGGGATGGGTGCTTTACAATCTAGTTTGCAAACAATGGCAATTAGAAACTCATCCAAAGGAAGTGTTGGTGCTGCCAATGCGACGTTCTTCACCGGCTTTGATGGAGGGATAGGAGCGGGGTCAATAATCGGTGGTTTTATTGCAACAAGGGTAGGATACGGTACTATGTATCTCTATTTCACCCTCTTTGCTGTTATTGCAGCTCTTATTATCTTTATTGTTAATCTATCCATAAACAAAAAGTCTTCACAAATTCGTTAGTCATCTTTCTTTATTGATTTTTCATATAATCACCATTATAATAATGATTATTCACAGGATGGCGATATGAATAATAGTTTTTCAGAGATTGTAACTGATTTTCACGGTTCTTATCTCCCTGAGCGGGGGATGTTAGCTGGTTATGCTGCCCTAATTAAAGCTTTCAACTTAAAAGTTCCCCCCTTACACACTAATTTTGTTATTGGAACAAAACACAAAGTCTTCCAAACTAACAATTGGAACTATTTAACCCCTAGACACACGCCTAACCTCTCTTTAAAAGGAGAACTTGAATTTGCCCTTAAATATGAGGGAGTAAACTTATGTGTACTTTTAAAGTTATATTAATCTATTTCTGGCAAAAATCAGAAAAGACTTTTGTGTGGGATTAAAATATTTTCTTTCTATTATTTATAATAGCGAGGAACTCTTGAAGTGATACAAGCAGTAGCTTCACTATTTGCACCCCCAATTCTGGCAAAATCTAAAGTTGGAATTGAAAGGGTTGACGTAGGGTTATCCCCAATTAAGGTTGCTAAGTCTCCAAACGTAATGTCATCAATTGTAGATACATCTACAACCATAAAATCCATAGAAACAGATCCAATAACAGGTACTTTTTTATTATTAATAATTACAAAGGTTTTATTACTATAGTGCCTGTGGTATCCATCACCATATCCAACTGAGAGAATTGCTATTTTAGAATCATGTTTTGCTTTAAAAGTTCTTCCATACCCTATAGCATCTCCCTCTTTTAATGTCTTAACTAAAATTACTCTAGCTCTCCAACTTAAAGCAGGAACTATCTTATTATCAATATTATCTTCAGGCAAAATACCTATCCCATAAAGAATCTTTCCAGCCCTAACTAAATCATAGTCCAATTCCCTATGACGTAAAATAGCAGTACTACATGAAACATGTTTAATCTTAAATGGAGTTTTACTAGCCTCAAGCTTACTGCATACCATTTTAAAGTAAGAGTGCTGCATTTCTGCATATTGAATATCTTCCTCTTTAGTTGAATCTATTGATGCGAAGTGGGTAAACCCACCTTCAACTAAAATCTTGTCTGAGCTAAATATTTGTTTTATTTCTTCAACTACAGTGGATATTTCATTTTCTGAATAGCACCTAAATCCAGTTCTTCCCAGCCCTGTATCTATTTCTAAGTGGGCCCTTATCTTCTTATCACAATCTTGTAAAGCAGAATTTACCTGCTTTCCATATTCTAAAGAGAAAATATTAATAATGAATTGGTTTTTAATACACTCTTTTAATTTGATAAAAGGAACCCAACCAAAGATCATAATGTCTTTGGTGGTTCCACTATTTCTTAGCTTAGTAGCTTCTTCAAAAGAAGCTACTCCATAACAATCACACTCTTTATCAAATATTTTTATACAATTTTGAATACCATGCCCGTAAGCATCCCCTTTAACCATACCCATGATTTTTACTTTTTCACCAACCAATCTTCTTACAACAGAAGTATTGTTTTCAAGTCTCTGAAGATCAATCTCAAGGTAGTTACGGGCTGTCTTTATATCCATATTGTTAGCAATCATACATCTCTGATGAGGTATCGGGTATCATTTCAATAGCCTTTTTAAGATTATCAACATCAGAAACAAGGGCTAGTCTTACATAGTTGCCAAGTTTAGGACCATAAGTAATTCCTGGAGTAATTAGCACCCTTCTCTCTTCCCACAACCGCTTAGTGAACGTCACACAGTCCTTAACAGGCAATTCTGCCCAAACGTAAATAGAGCCTTGTGAGTTAAAACATTTCCACCCTTTTGCATTTAGTCCTTTAACAACAACATCTCTTCTTTCTTGATATTTAGCACTCTGTTTTTCGTGTGTCTTGGTATCAAAAAATAGCTCCAACGCTTTTGCTCCTGATAGCTGAACGGGGGTATAAACACCAGTAGTGTAATCAACTAAAGATGCCCCATATGCATGTACTATTTCTGGATTTCCTACAATACAAGCTAATCTCCACCCTGCTAAGTCAAATATTTTTGAAAAAGTAAATATTTCAACCCCGACATCTTTTGCACCTTCCGCTTGTAAAAAACTAATTGGCGTTCTGTTATCAAAGACAATTTCACCATACGCATTATCATGACACACTATGTAATCGTTCTTTTTAGCCATTTTTATAACTTCTTCAAAAACATCCATTCCCCCATAAGAACAAGTTGGGTTGTGGGGATAGTTTAAATAAATCATATCACAATCTGAGCGGTCTAAGTCTTCGTATATTGGTTTAAACTCATTTTCAGGGTCAAGTCTGTATTCACATTGTTTCGCTCTAGCTATTTGAGCACCTATTCTATATGTGGGATAACACATATCAGGCAGTAAGACTCCTTGCCCTTCATTCACAAAGTTAACAGCCATATCGATGATAGCTCTCTTAGCACCAGCTAAAGGAACTACTTCAAGTTTAGGGTCAAGTTCAACTTTATAGCGCTCTTTATAAAATTTAGCTACAGCTTCGTTAAAAGTTTTATTTCCCCATTTACCGGCATAGCGATGGTGCTGTTTTTTTGCCACTTCACACTGCATAGTTTCTACAACTTCATCATTTGGAGCGCCATCGGGTGAACCAATTGTTAAATCATAAACAACCTCTCCCTCTTTAACCTCCTTCTTCATCTCTTCAAGAAGGTGGAAAATTTTTGCCTCATCACCAAAACCTCTAATAAGTTTAGATCTAATCTCTCTGTTAAACATTGTGCCCTCACTTCTATACGTTTATTATATTTTTAAGAAATAGTTTTGTCCTTTCAGAACCATCACCTTTGAAAAACTCATCTGGTGGACGAGTTTCAACAATATTTCCCCCCTCAAAAAAGGAGATATAATTTGCCACTTCCTTGGCAAACCCAAGCTCATGGGTAACAACAATCATTGTCATTCCATCCAGAGCTAAATTTTTCATTACCTCTAAAACTTCTTTAATCATCTCAGGATCTAGTGCACTAGTTGGCTCATCAAAAAGTATTAAATCTGGCTCCATTGCTAAACATCTTATTATAGCAACTCTTTGCTTTTGCCCTCCTGATAATTGAGATGGATAGTGGTTCATCCTATCAGCTAATCCTACTTTCTTAAAAAGTTCTTCTGCCCGCTTTTTTACTACCTTATAATCTTGTTTTAGAATTTTCCTAGGTGCTATCATAACGTTATCTAATGCTGTTAAATGGGGAAAGAGCTCAAAGTGTTGAAACACTATCCCAACTTTAGTTCTGATTTTTCGTACGTTGTGCCTGGTGATTACTTCATTCTTAAAAATAATCTCCCCTTTTTGGTATTTTTCTAATCCATTTATGCAAAACAAAGCTGTACTTTTCCCAGAACCGCTTGGCCCACAAATTACATGTGTTTCACCTTTATAAACTTTAAAGTTAACTCCTTTTAATACTTCAAAATCACCAAAGCTTTTGTGTAAATCGTTAATTTCAAGGATTAGTTCTCTTTTATCATTATTTGCTTGTGACGCCATATTAATCTTCTCCTATTATGCTTTTCCAATCATTTTTAGTTTGCCTTTGATTTCAAGCTTTCGCCCAATTACTGTAAGAGCATGGCACATAACGAAATATAAAATCATTACATAAATATAGATAATTTGGGGGTTCCCAAAAGCTTCCATTGCTACAGTACCTGTGCGAGTAATTTCCACATATCCTATAGCCGAACAGGTAGCTGTCCCTTTTATTAGGATAACCATTTGGCCAAGTAAAGCAGGCATAGTTAAATTAAGAACTTGTGGCAATATTACATAGCACATCACCTCAATGCCATTCATCCCCAGTGACTTCCCAGCCTTAAACTGTCCTTGACTTAAGCCATCTATTCCACCAGCAATAATTTCACTAATATAGGAAGAGTTAAACACAGTTAAAGTAACAACACTAGCAATAAAAATATCCCTAATTGGTGTTGTAAAATAAATCAAAAGTAATAGTAGCAAAAAAGGAATACCTCTTATAACACCAAGATAAACTCCTAAAATTTGATTTATAATTATCCACTTCCTTGATCTGATAACTCCTAACAAAACTCCTACAACAAAGGATAAGGCCAATGAAACTAATGCAAGTTTTAGAGTTTGAGGAAGGCCTTGTACTATCAACAGCCTCCATGTAATTAAATGCTTACTTAATTCCATTTTTGCCTCCTTTGAAGTAAATAGACAACAAATTGTATTACCCAAAATGTCACTACATAAAATATTGCAGATCCAATGAAAGCTGTACCTGGAATAAGATATTTGCTATTTAAGTACCTTGAGACTGAAGTAAGCTCAACGATAGTAACTAAAGTTAATAAAGAAGTATCTTTAAGAACATATGAAGCTTGCCCAGTTAAACTTGGATAAATACTTTTCAGTGCTTGAGGTAATAAGATTCTAATTAAAAGGTGTACACGACCGAACCCTAATGATAAAGCAGCTCTTTCTTGCCCAGGGTTTATTGATTCTATTCCCCCTCTAACTATTTCGGCAACAAAGGCACTCTCATTTAAGATTATTGCCATCATTCCAGCTACTGGAGCGGACAATAAAATTCCCATATAAGGTAATCCGTAGTACAACAAATACATTTGAACAATTAAAGGAGTTTCTCTAAAAATATCTATATACCATTTCAAAATAAAAGTAATTACTGGTATACGCATACAAAGAACAACACCTATTATAAGCCCAAATAGTAGTGAAAGTAGAATCCCAACTCCTGCATATTTCAGAGTTGCAAAATACCCATTAAGCAGTTGAGGAAAAAATCTTATAAATAGTTTTAGATTAAATTGCATATATTTTTACTAGTAGGGGTCTAATAAATAGACCCCAAATTTTATTAAATATTTCCACCTAGATAGCATTTGCTTCTAAAGTTGGAACCCACTCTTTACCAATCCATTTTTCATAAATACGTCCAAACTCACCACTTGCTTTAATTTCTTGCAAGAATATATTCATACTATTTATGAAAGCAAGATCTTCGTAACGTGTTGCAAATCCATAAGTTTCAATATCTAAGTAACCATCAGGTAAAATCTTAAAAGAGCCAGGATAAATATCCATCATATCCAACCCAGCAAATTCACCATCTAAGATACAATCAATTCTTCCAGCTTTTAATGCTTCGGTCCATTCACTTTTACCCGCAAACGTCAACATTTCAGCTTTTGGGAATCTTTGTTCAATAATATCAATGTAGACGTTCCCCTCTGTAATTCCAATTTTAACATTACTACTGTTTAAATCATCCCACTTAGAAAGCCTTGAGTTTGCATTTAAAACTGCTACAGTTCCTGTTAAAATAAATGGATCTGATAAGGCAATACTTGCTGTTCTTGGTACAGTCCTAGTCATATGGCAAGCAAGAATATCAAAATCTTTATTTAGCAACCCAGGAATCAATGCTGCCCACTCTACGTTCTTCATCTCCATCTTTACATCAAGTTTTTCAGCATAAAGTTTGATTAGATCAATTACAAAGCCTTCTATTTCACCTGTTGTAGAGTTGACTTGTCCAATTGGTGGGAACCGAGCCCTTACCCCAACTACCATTTTTCCATCTTCTACAATTCTTTGTAGGGTATCAACTCTCTCTTCTTTAGCAGAACCAACACCTTGGCCGCATCCTACTAAAACTGATAATACTAGTAAAATAACTAGCATTACTGAAATAAAACCCTTTTTCATAAAACATCCTCCTATTATTTCGGATAGCTACAATAAAACACAAACTTATGTTCTACCTTGAAACCATATAGCAACTTCTATGCCAACTAACCATGTGTAAGAAATGGTTCATTATGTATTTAATTTTATTAAATTTATCTCACATGCCTCACTTCTATTACGTATTAAAGAGTTAATCACGAGATATTGTTCTTTTTATTAATAACAACAAGATGAGATTATTTTCATCATCGATGGTGCTAATTTCACCACTTGCTCACTTAACTTAACTTTTTCCTAACTGTATTACGATCTAATTCAAGCCGTTTAGCAGTTTTAGAAATATTCTTTCCCTCTTGCTCAAACACCTCTTTAATTATCCTTTCTGAAATTTCTTGGAAAGTTCCTTCAAAAATGTCATCTGTAGTGATTGCATCAAATTCTCTAGAAGTATTTAGCGATTTAGATAAAATTTTTTCTGCATAACTAGAGCCCTCTATTGACTCATAAACGATGAATCTACTAGCGATATTCTCTAACTCTCTTACATTACCAGGCCAGCGGTATTCATTTAATAATAACTTAAACTCATCACTCAAAAGATCAATTCCAATTTTTCCGTCACTTCCTTCTAACAAATATTTATTAAATATAAGTAGAATATCTTTTGATCTATCTCTTAGTGGGGGTATATTTAAATCTAAAACATTCAATCTATAAAAAAGATCCTTTCTAAAGTTTTTTTCTAATATTGCCTCAGTCAAATTTGCATTTGTCGCAACAATAATTCGTACATTTATGGGAATAGTCTTCTCTCCCCCAATTCTTCTTATCTCTTTTTCTTGCAAAACCCTTAAAAGTTTGGTTTGTAACTCTATATTCATTTCCCCAATTTCATCTAAAAAAAGAGTTCCACCATGAGCTATTTCAAATAACCCTACTTTCCCCCCTTTCCTAGCTCCTGAAAATGCTCCATCCACATAACCAAAAAGTTCACTTTCTAATAAGTGTATAGGAAAAGCAGCACAATTAATTGGGACAAATGGACCACTTTTGACACTACTTTCGTTATGAATACTTTGGGCAAACATCTCTTTACCTGTACCAGTTTCTCCAAATATTATTATATTGCACAACGATTTACTGTACTCTTTGGCCTGTTTAATACACTCTTCCATCTCCACTGACTCCCAGATAATATCCTCAAAGTTATATTTAGCTTCAAATCCTGTACTTTTAATTTTATCCCTAAGAGCTAAAGCTACATCTCTAAAACTATCAGGTTGTTGGACCAATAAAACCATCCCTATTCTTTTTTTCTCCTTTTTTAAACAGGTTGATTTTATTGCTAAATAATTTCCTTTGTAGATCAAAATAGTATCAGTGTCATGGGTAGTGCTGGCTATATCATCAGTATCAAATATTGTTGGGAAAAGGTCGAATACTGTCATATTTAATAGGGATTCAATTGATTTGCCTAGCAATTTGGCTGCAAATGCATTTACCTGAGTTATTTTTCCATATTCATTAGTATACAGTACTCCTTCTCTGACAGTATTTAAAATTGCTTTAAATCGTTCATTTGTAAGTGACTGCTCCTTTAAGCTTGATTCTATTAATTGGGCTTTTAAAATTGCCTCTTTTACAGACTCGTATCCAGACTCAAAAAGGATACATTTAAGGTTTGCATTTAATGCATAAGTATATGATATATAATCAGCTAAAATTATTGACTCTTCTTCTTCATAAATTTTGTTAAAGATTAAAGGTAGCTCTTGTTCTTTTTTTATTGTAAAAATCTCAACACTGTAACCCAAAATTTCAGAAATTGCCCTAATAGAAGTAGTTAGGTTTTTAAATCCTACTACTTTAATTTTTGAATACTTCTCACTTATTTTTTTAAATTGCAATAAAATATCTAAATAAGAGAGCTGTATCTCAACAACTGGAACTTTTAATTGACTACGTATAAACTCAGCAGTTCCTCCCCTACTTATGAAGACAGGGGTACTCTCTCTACTTAAATAATCAGCCGCAATTTTTACTCCTGCGGCCAAGTTGCCAACTAAGCTAACACCATCTCTAATTTCTAAATCTTCCATGACCACATCAGCTAAATCTTTTAGATTTGGATAGGGAGCCACAAATACAACCATTACATCCTCCTGGTGATTTTTTAGTCACCTCTGGTGAATTATACTACAACTAATGCCTAATTCATAACTATATTTTCCTCTCTCACTTTTGATTTAACCATTAATATTAGCACTTCATAACTTCAGATAAAAAGAACTCCAAAAAAACCACCTCTGAATTTGGCACAATAATTGCATAGGATTTATATGAGGTGAGAAAATATGATTATTATTGCTGATGATTTGACAGGTGCAAGTGATAGTGCCATCCAGTTTTCTAAGGAAGGATTTAAAACAATAGTATTTCCTAATATAGATCGATTTTTTAAAAATAACAAAATAAATGAAAACTATAATATCATCTCAATAAATACAGATACACGAAATTTAGATGCAAAAGAGTCTTATGAAACTGTATACAAATTATCAACTCTTTTCAAAGATAAAGTAGTATTTAAAAAAATTGACTCACTGATTAGAGGCAACCCTGGTATTGAAATCGAAGCTGTAATGGATGGGACAAAATCAGAAATTGCCTTAATTGCTCCATCTTTTCCCGAAAATGATCGATTCATTGAAAACGGACTTTTAGATACCGAGTCTGGGCTAGTTAATGTTGTTGAAGCTTTTCAAAGTGAACTAAATTCAGAGATAATTCATGTCCCCTTATCTGTTATAAGAGGTGGTTTTGAAGATATAAAAGATTACATAAAAAAGAAACAAAAAGAAACTAATACTAAATTTGTCCTATTTGATGCCACTAGTGATTCAGATTTAGAACTAATTTATAAATATGCATGCTATTTAAGAAAAAAGGTGGTACTGGTAGGTTCAGGTGGCTTTGCAAAAACAGTAGCAAAGAACTACACCATTTTATTCAATAACACCTTACTGTCTGTTGGCAAGCCAAGAAAAGAATCAAATTTAACATTAGCAGTAATTGGTTCAATTACAAAAACTAGTAAAATGCAATTAAAGGCTTTGATAGAAGCATACCCTGATAAAATCTGTTTAGCCCCTTCCAATCTACTAAAAGTACCTGATAATGAATTTGTTATTAACCAAATAGCAGAAAAATGTCTTTCAATTTTATCAGGAGGTTCTGAGTTATTAGTAATAAGTTTAGATTCGATACTAAATAGGCCCAAGAGAAATATTTTTGATAGTATTGAAGAATTAAAAAATGGGGAAAATATTGGGGCAAACTTAGGTAAAATTGTTTTAAAAGTTTATGAAAAAATCCCGTTCCAAACAATTATTACTACTGGAGGAGATATCTCGTTATTTGTTTGCTCTCAATTAGAGGTAAAAGGGATTGAACCAATATATGAAATAGAACCAGGCATTCCTCTAGGAAGAATAATTGGAGGAATAGCAGATAATTCAAACATTGTAACTAAATCTGGAAGTTTCGGAAATAAAAATTCTTTAGTAAATATTGTTAATTATTTCATTAAAAACAAAGGAGATAATCAAATTGTCAAAAATATTAATTCCTAGCCATACTTATATTGATAATAATCAATATATAAATCTCAGCAACCTAATTAATTTGTGGAAGTCAAAAAAAATCCTGATTATTACAGATGAAAACATTCGAAAAGCAGGATTATTAAAACCACTAGAAACATTATTTAGTCAACTAGAATGTAGTTATACAATAATCGATGATTCTCCAGCAGAACCATCTGCTGATGATGTTGATCAAATTAATTATCAGGTAAATTCTGTTGAGTGTGATTCAATTATTGGAATCGGAGGTGGATCAATTTTAGACATCACAAAGCTAATTGGAACTATGTACCATAGCAAATACAAAGTAAGAGAGCTAATTGAAGATTCCTCCTTAATAACTAAGAAAGTTAAAACTATTGGAATACCAACAACTTGTGGAACTGGTAGCGAAGCTACCATAAACTCCATTGTCTCTTTACCAGAAAAAGGGACTAAACTTGGAATAGTTAATACAAGTTTTCTAATGGATGCAGTCATCCTAAACCCAGAAACGTTAATAAATCTACCAAAAAGTCTTGTTGCTTCAACTGGAATAGATGCGTTAACCCATACTGTAGAGTGTTACACAGGAAATAAAGCAAATATTCTATCAGACTTCTACGCATTAGAGGGTGCTAAACTTATTTTTGAAAATCTTGAAAAAGCATATCTTGATGGATCAAACATATTGGCAAAACAAAACTTACTATTAGGCTCATTCTTTGGTGGTATTGCAATAAATAGTAGTGGAACAACTGCTGTTCATGCTCTTTCTTATCCATTAGGAGGATCTTTCCACATCCCTCATGGAGTCTCAAATGCTATAATGTTTGTTCCAATCATGAAGTTTAACAGAGACTCAATAGAAGACCGTCTAACATCTTTATTCGATTATGTTTTTAAAAACATAAATCTCAGCACAGAAAACGAAAAATCTCAATTTGTTATAGATAAAATAGAAGACCTAGTAAAAGTTACAAACATTCCCTCAAAACTGGATCAATATGGGGTAACAATTGATGATTTAGAGTTCTTGGTAGATGCGGGGTCTAAACAAAAAAGGTTACTAGATAATAATAGAAAACCTTTAACTTTAGATGATATTGAATCGATTTATAGAAGCTTATTGTAGAGGAGAGTTTTGAATGAACAATAGACCAATTTTAGGAATTACCATGGGAGATCCATCAGGTATAGGACCTGAGATTATTTTAAAAGCTCTTTTCGAAAAACAAGTATACGATGATTCAAAGCCTGTAATTATTGGAGACCATAAAGTAATCAACAAAGCCCTTAAGTTGTTAAACAATGATTCTTTTTCAATTAATGTAGTTGGTAATGTTGATGCGTGTTTATTTGAGTATGGAACTATTGATGTTTTCCATTTAGAGCTAGTAGATATGGAAAAGTTTACAATAGGTGAAGTTAGCTCAATGAGTGGTAATGCAGCGTTTCAATGTGTTAAAACAGCAATTGAATTAGCATTACAAAATAAAATTGATGCGACTATAACTGCCCCTTTAAATAAAGAATCCTTAAATTTAGCTGGTTTTAAATATTCAGGCCACACAGAAATTTATGCTGAATTAACAAAGACATCAGATTATTCAATGATGCTAGCAGAAGGGAATTTAAAAGTAGTTCACGTTTCAACACATGTTTCTTTAAGACAAGCTTGTGATTTAGTTAAAAGAGAACGTGTGTTAGCAGTAATAGAGTTAGCATACAATGCTTGTAGAGACTTAGGAATTAAAAGTCCGAAAATTGCAGTGGCTGGGCTAAATCCCCACGCAGGAGAAAATGGCTTATTTGGAACTGAAGAGATTAATGAAATAATGCCTGCTATTAGCGATGCTAAAGCAAAAGGTTTAGATGCCTCAGGTCCTTACCCTCCTGACACAATCTTTCCAAAAGCTGTTGGAGGCTTTTATGATATTGTTGTTGCTATGTACCATGATCAAGGACATATACCTTTAAAAGTTTTGGGCTTTCAATACGATCAAGAAAAACAAAACTGGAAAGCTGTTAATGGAATCAATGTAACTTTAGGGCTACCAATTATTAGGTCCTCCGTCGACCATGGAACTGCATTTGAGATTGCTTGGAAGCAAATAGCAAACCAGTCGAGTATGCTGCAAGCAATAGATTATGGAATAAAACTAGCGAAAATAAGAATAGCAAGGAGTCAAAATGAAGATTGAAGGTATTATAACACCTATTCTAACCCCAATGAATAGTGATGAAAGTGTAAATTATGACAAATTGGAAGAGTTTGTAGAAATGCAAATTGAAGGGGGTGTCCACGGTATATTTTGTTTTGGTACAAATGGTGAGTCATACATCCTCAGCGATGATGAGAAACTAAAAATTCTTGAAAAAGTTGTTAAAGTTACAAATAAAAGAGTGCCTGTTTTTGCTGGAACTGGGCAACCAGGAACATTACACACTATCGAATTGTCTAAAAAAGCAAAAGGTCTTGGAGTAGATGCACTTTCTATTATATCCCCCTTTTTTGCAGCTCCGAGTCAAGATGATATTTACAACCATTACTACAGAATTGCAAAAGAGGTAGATTTACCAATAATCGTTTATAATATTCCTGCCAGAACTGGAACAAACATTAGTCCTTTAACCATAAAAAGACTTTCTGAAATTGAAAATATAGTTGGCGTCAAGGATAGCAGTGGTAACTTTGATAATATGCTTCAATATATAGAGCAAACAAGAGAATCTAATAAAAAACGCAATTCAGATTTTGTTGTACTCAGCGGTAATGATTCTTTAATTTTATGGTGTCTATACGCTGGGGGCGCAGGAGCAATCTCTGGAGTGGCAAATGTATACCCACGTAATATGGTCTCTATTTATGAAAATTTTATCAAAAAAGAGACTGATAAAGCAAAAGCTGCTCAAGATTCAATTAGATCTTTCAGAGATGTTTTTAAATATGGTAATCCCAATACAGTTGTTAAAACTGCAGTGAACCTACTAGGATTTGATGTTGGTCCATGCAGAAGTCCATTTAATTCTATTAGTGAAGAAGGACTCAAACAATTAAAAACTGTTTTGGAAGAAAATAAAAATCTTAACCTTAATTAGAATTAGTCCAAATTATAACTTAGTGGGTATATTTTTAATAATCTCATACCCACTAATTATTTAACCTTATCTTTGTTATCCACCCTTTTACTATATGTAAACTCCTATGCGTGGTTTTGTATGTTAGTCGCTGTATACGCTGTTCTTGCCAGAGCGTTTGGCTACAAAGATTGCGCTGTCTGCATCTTTAATCAGCTCTTCATAATCTAGATGATCAATATCTGTTGTGTATGACACTCCAATACTGACAGTTATGGAATCTTCTTCCATTTTTATCTTCTCTATTGCCAACCTAATCTCTTCAGCGACTTCTAAAAGCTTCTTTTTATCCTCTATTTTAGAAAGGCCAACAAACTCCTCCCCTCCAAAGCGGTAAAAGTCCATTGGATATTTTTCGCTAAAGGTTTTTAAAGTGAAGCCAAACTTTCTTAAGTATTGATCTGCTACTAGATGCCCATGTTTATCGTTAAGCCCTTTGAAGTTGTCGATGTCCAGCATCAAAATCCCTGATGGTTTATTCTTATCACCCTCTTCAATATTTCCAAGAGTATCAAATAACTTACGCCTATTTCCCAAACCAGTTAAAAAGTCAGTCTCTTTTTCAATTATTAAAAGACGCTGGGTCTCATAACCAACAATTCTAACCCCTATTAAAATGTTTCCAAACAATATTCCAATAGTTGCAAAAAACAGTGAGTTAATTAAATCATCGACAACATATAAGGGCTTAAAAAAGAAGGTTAAAACTGTGTGTAATATCAACCAAAAAGCAACAAAGCTATTTATCCTCATAGGGTGATCTATGAAAGTTAAGCTGGCAATACTAAAAACACCAAGCAAAATTGTTGCCCTCATAGTTGGGGTGTGAATTAAACTTAAATATAGGCCAATGATGAAAAATATTATGTACCCTACATAAAGACCAGCTAGAGAATATTTTTCCATGCGCTCTTTTTTAAAAAGGAAATAGAGAAAAAAGTAGATAGCGCTAACTGTTATATAGATTGGAACAATGGTCATTTTTGTTTTACTAAAAGGGGAAGCAGCAAGGGGCAATAATAACAACACTCCCCCCATAAAAAGAAGGACCAACAACATCCTATGATTATATTGGTCTATCATCTCTTTATTTTTGGGAGCTAAGTCTCTGTAAATTTTCCCTTGATTCCAAAACAAACTGAAAAAACTTTCCACTACCAACTCTCCATACCTAAAAGTAAGCAACATTTATTGATAAAGCAACTACGATACTAGTCAACACCAAAAATTTTCACCATTATTGAGAGGTAATTATAAAAATTTAAGGAGAACTGAGTGGAAACTCTATCGGCAATTACAAAAAGAAGGGCTTATCGTGCCCTCAGCGAAGAACCTATTGAAAAAGAGACCTTAATAAGATTAGCAGAGGCTGCAAGACTTACTCCTTCTAGTGGAAATCACCAACCTTGGAGAATAGTGACAGTTGTTGAACCGATACAATTAGAGAAGCTTAAAACAGCTTTAACAGGGGGAAACTATTGGGCTTTAAAAGCTCCAGCAATAACAGCTTTTATAACAAACAAGATGTGGTCACTTCAGATGGATAAAAGAGAGTTTGCCTATTTTGAGTTGGGAATGGCAGCTATGAGTTACCAATTACAGGCAGTTCAAGAGGATTTAATTGTCCATCCAATGGCAGGTTTTGATCAAAACTTGGCTAAAGAGGTTTTAGGCGTTGATGAAGATGAAGTATTGTTTGTCTTAGTTGCCTTAGGTAAAAGAGGAGATTCATCTTATTTAAGTGAAAAGCATTTAGCTCAAGAAACTTCAGTTCAAGTTCGTAAACCATTAGAAGATATCTTTGCCTTTAACAGTTGGAATAATCATCTTAATCCCTAATTAGAGATTTTCTTCAACATAACGAACAGTTGATTTATCCCAATACCCTTGATAAACAAAATCAGGGGTTTTGGTAAAGTTCATTTGGTGCATCCTAAAAGTTACCAAGACGTTTTTGGGTTGCCACAACTCTTGAAAACTGTACTTATAACTAAGACCTAACTTGCTCATAACTTTTTCGCTGTTGGGATTACGAGTATCATATTTTGCAGTTACATACTCAATTCCATTCCCTTTTACTCGCTCTAAAAGGGCTTTACCCGCTTCAGTAGCAATGCCTTTGCCCCAAAACTCTTTTCTTATCCCATAACCAAAGTCGTAAGTTTCATCGATGCTTACTTTAGTGTAGCCAATTGGCTTATTGTCTTCTTTTAAGCAAATGGCATATCGATACCCCACTTCATCGTCATAGACACTTTTAAATTTAGTTTCGAAAAAAGATTTAGAATCCTCTAGTGATGTTAGTGAGTACCATGGCAAAAACTGATTAACTTCATCTTGACTGAAAATTTCATAAAAATGTTCTAAATCGTCATAAGTAAACTTTCTTAAGATTAATCTTTTGGTTGTTAGTTGTGGTGTGTTCTCAATATTTCTAAACATCTTAATTAATGGTAATAAAAAGGGGAAAAATTATCTACACACATTATTCGATAAAATTTGATTGACAGCTCAATATTTGCATGTTACTGTGAAAATACGAATGAGAACGTTCTCATTTAAGGGGAGTTGGGTAATGAGTTCTACTATCTTTGATGTTGCACGGGTGTGTGGCTTTTCTAAAACTACCATATCTCGCGCATTTTCATCTCCAGAGATGGTCTCTGAGAGAACTCGAAATATTATTTACAAAGCAGCTAAAGAGGTTAACTACACCCCCAATGCTATTGCTCGGGCAATGGTACGTAAAAAGACAAACAACATTGGCTTTATAGTTAACGACCAACAATACCCTGTAGTTTTAAACCCCTTCTACTCCCCTATTTTTGAGGGGGTCTTACAAGTTGGTAGAGAACGTGAGTACTCTGTTTTTATAGCTAGTGAAAAAGATATTCAACTTCCAACTGGTCAAGTTTATGTAAAAAAGCAGATGGATGGGGTGATTATTTGTGGAAAAACTGAACAAAGTGTCATTGAAGGTTTTAGAGCTCAAAATATTCCAGTAGTTATTTTAAACAACGTATACGATTTAGAAGAGTTAGTTTGTGTCACTGTTGATCACTACGGAGGAACAGTTAGAGCTATTGAACATTTAATAGAAAAAGGGATCGAAGATATTGCTATCATCTCAGGACACTTCTCCCCCTATGTCTACAACGAACGCTTTAAAGCTTATACAGACACTTTAGCAAAGCATAACATCCCTTTAAAAAGTGAATTTGTTAAAACAATTGAACCAACTATGAGTGAAGCTAAAAAGTGTGCAACACAACTTTTATCACTTGAAGATAGACCAAAAGCTATTTTTGCAACTAACGACTTGATTGCTATTGGGGTTATTAAAACAGCCCTTAGGGCTAATCTAAGAATCCCAGAAGATCTTTCAGTTGTAGGTTTTGATGATAGTAATTTCAGTGAAATCATCGAACCAGAGTTAACAACTGTCCGTATTGATAAAGAGGAGATGGGGAGAATAGCTGCCAATAAATTGATCGACATTCTCAGTGGAAAGAAATTTGAGAAAGAGATAATTGAGTGTCAAACTAAATTAATCGTAAGGGGAACAACTTAGAAGATGACTGAAATTTCATTTATCAACGTAGGTTACGGAGAAGCAATATTAATAAAACACAACAATCGTTGGGCCCTTATTGATGGAGGCAGTAGCCTACCACAAGAATTTGTGGGCAACAGAACTTCATTAAAAGAGTATTTAAAACAACAAAACATTGAGACTTTAGAGTTTGTTGTTGTGACCCATATTCACGAAGATCATGTGTGTGGAATTAATGAAATTTTAAACAGTGTTGAGATTAAACACTTCTATCTTCCCTATTTCCCCAACATTGTTGGTTCAAAAGATATCGAACTGTTAGATGATCAACCATTTAACCTTTATGCCTATGCAAAAGCTTTTAATGGTTATAAAGAGATTTTAACTTTTGCTAAAGAGAATAAAATTAAGTGCACTAACGTAGCTTTGTTTCGCCACATAAGTCCTTTTGGTGATCTCTTTAGAATCGATGTTGTTGAGCCCTCTTATCAAAGTACTCTACGCTACAGTCGCTTATTAGAAGTTTTAAGTAGTGAAACTGATGTAACTAAACAGTGGGATTTAATCAAATTTTTAGATGCCGAATCTAATGACCACTCTTTAGTCACTATTTTAAGAGTTGATAACAGCTCCTTAATCTTAACTGCCGATAATTGCCCATCCAATTGGGATGATAAAACGTTTTTATTTCTCCGAAATGGGAACGTTCTCAAATTGCCACATCATGGGCAAGCAGATGCAGTGGACACCAAATTATTATCAAATTTAGGAGTTGAATATGTTGTCACTAGCACCTCTAGTGACCGACGGCACAACAGTGCCAACAAGATAGTTTATGACCAAATAAAGGGGGCTAAAAAAGATGTTGAGTTTTTGTTTACCGATGAAACAGAGTACCTACCCTATTTCATTAACAAACGAACCAACTTACAAGCTCTCACATTTGTGATTAAAGATAAAAAAATTGAATTAAAAATGTAACTGTAAGTTACAAAAACATAAGGAGAAAAGAGATGAGAAAATTTTTGATCATTGCACTGGTGTTGTTACTCACATTTGGGACTCTCTTTGCCCAAGGGAGCAAAGAAGAGGCTAAATTCCCCTCAAAGAAGGTTACAATAATTATGCCTTGGGGCTTAGGTGGCGGACCTGATACCATTGCAAGAAAAGTTGCCTCTTACGGAGAGAAGTATCTTGGAGTTCCTGTTATTGTTGAAAATAAGATTGGTGGTGCTGGAACTATCGCAATGGACGCTTTGATGCAAGCAAAAGATGATGGTTACACCATGGTTGTCTCCAACGGGCCACTATTTTCATTAACCCCAGCTTTTGTTGATGTTGATTACACCATTGAAGATATTACACCTTTGATTGGAATGAGAGTTGTTGAGTTTGTTATTCTATCAAATCCAAAATACAGTAATATTAAAACATTGGACGAGCTAATTGCATTAGGCAGAAGCGGAAAGAGCATTAAGTATGCAACCACTGGTGGCCCTGGAAACGATAGTTACACAATGATCTCTGTCTTATTCAAAAAATTGAACATCAACGCTCAAGCTGTCCCATACGATGGAGGACAAGATGCTATTAACGCCCTTTTAGGCGGGCACGTTGATATTGCTATTGGTTCTCCCCCTGTTTACCAAGACTATGTTCGTAGTGGAGAGTTTGCTTGTCTTGGAACATTCATTCCAGATGGGATTGAAGTTGACGGAATTGGAAGAATCCCCTCATTCAAAGAGCAAGGTATTGCAGCAGAGTTTGTTGGAATGGACTACTTCGCAGTTAAAAGCAGCGTAGATCAAGAGAAAAAAGATGTTCTTACAAAATTCATTAAAGATGTTTATGCTGATCCAACTTTTATCGAGTTCATGACTAGTTTAGACATGGAGCCTTGGGGTGCAACAGAAGCTGAAATTCTCAATGAGATCAACTTGCAAAGTGCCGCAATGAAAGAGTATATCGAATTACTCAAATAGTATTTATTGTGGGGCGGTTTTCCGCCCCACTCAATAGTGGGAAATAATTTTATGAAAATTAAATATAATGGTGAGATAATAGTTGGTTTTATATTCACTTTAGTTGCAGCTATTCTCTTACTTAAAATTCCAACAGAGATAAAAACCTTAGAAACAACTGCAATCAATGCACAAACTGTTCCTAAGATAGCCTTAGGTGGATTAGGTATTTTTTCTTTCCTCTTATTTTTACAAGGGCTATTATTGTTGCCTAAAAAAGAGGTTGTTTTTGGGGGTGATTTGTACGCATCTAAAGAATTCAAAGATACGATTCGTTCATTTATATACATTGGAATCCTCGTAGTTTATGCAATTCTTTTTAAAGTTGTGGGGTTCATTGTATCGAGTATCTATTTAATCTTTGCTGTGCTTATCTACTATGGGGCAAAAAAGAAGTCTTACTATATTATTGCACTGATTATTAGTGCACTAGTTTATTTAGTCTTCGCCAAAGTATTGAATATCTCTTTACCATAGAGCATCACTAAAGGTGGATAATATGGATTTATTTCAACAAGGTCTTGCCATACTCCTTAATTGGCAAATACTTTTAGCTATTCCAATTGGGTTAGCATTAGGAATTATTGTGGGTGCTATCCCAGGATTAACAAGTGACTTGGGTATCATTTTGTGTATCCCTTTAACTTATACACTACAACCAACTGTTGCCATTTTGGTCTTATTGGCAATTTATGTTGGAGGAACTTATGGGGGCTCAATTACTGCAATATTGATAAACACCCCAGGAACCTCAGCTAACGCTGCTACATTGTTTGATGGCTATCCCATGGCTCAAAAAGGGGAAGCTTTTAAAGCCCTTTCGATGGCCCTTTTTGCCTCTACTATTGGGGGTCTTATTAGTGCTTTTGTCCTTCTATTTGCAGCTCCTCCAATTGCAAAGGTAACTCTGATGTTTGGCCCTGCTGAATATCTCTCTTTGGCAATCTTTGGATTATCAGTTATTGCCGGAGTTTCCAATGAGAATATTCTTAAAGGATTAATTGGGGCCTGTATTGGTATTTTTGTCTCAACCATTGGGCTGGATGTAATTAGTGGAACAGTGCGCTTTACCTTTGGCAACGTTCAACTTAGAAGGGGAATTGATTTAATTATTGCGCTTATTGGTCTTTTTGCAATTTCAGAGATTTTGATGAAGGCAAAATACAACCCTAAAACAGATCACAAAATTGTTGATGCTGCCTCAATTACAGGTAACAAGGTAACAAAAGAGGAGTACAAAAGAGTTCGTAAGCCAATAGCAATAGGGACAATAATTGGAACAATCATTGGAGCTACTCCTGGTACAGGAGGGGGCTTAGCAGCTTTTATCTCATACAACCAAGTTAAACAATCCTCTAAACACCCTGAGACTTTTGGTAAAGGAGAAATTCAAGGGGTTGCTGCTTCTGAATCGGCAAACAACGCAGCTTGTGGTGGAACAATGATTCCAATGTTAACTTTAGGAGTTCCTGGAGATGGTGCAACAGCCATCTTAATGGGGGCATTTATGGTTCATGGCTTAGTCCCAGGTCCAATGCTCTTTAAAGAACAAGGGCCAATCTTGTATGCCATTATGTTGGGTTTAATAGTTGTTAACATCAGCTTATGGTTCTTTGGAAACATCTTTACCCGCTTTTATGCCCACATTACCCGTATCCCATTTGAACTACTTGCTTGTATTGTTTTAACATTCTGTGCAGCTGGAGCTTACTCAACAAACAACAATATTTATGATGTCTATTATATTTTCATCTTTGGAGTAATAGCTTATTACTTAAGATTGATGAATTTCCAATTGGTCCCAATTTTACTAGGTATTGTATTGGGCCCATTAGCTGAGATGAACTTTAGAAGGGCTTTGATTTTATCAGATGGAAGTTACAGCATATTTGTAACTCGCCCAATCAGCTTAGCTTTCTTATTAATAGCTGCAGCCTCTATTTTAACTTTCACAATTAAGAACATAAAAGAAGATCGAAGGTTGAAACGAGAAAGCCTCACTTAAAGGATTAAAGCCCCTCCCACTGGGGCTTTTTTTTTAACACAGTTTGCAACCTTATAAATAATAGTTTAAATTGCTAGTGTGAAAATAATAATACAACTTTTGCTATTTTTAATAATCGCTATTGTGAGTAACTATGCAGTTACTCTCTTTCCTTTCCCTTTTGCAGCCTCTATTTTAGCTATCATCATCTTATTTATTTTGTTGATAACTAAGATAGTTAAGATTGCCCAAATAGAAAAAGTTGCGAACTTCTTTTTAAATCATATTTCACTACTGTTTATTGCCCCTGTTGTCGATATAGTTAACCACTACACCCACTTTGGTTCAGCAATAATCATAAAGTTTATCATTGCTGCTTCAGCGGCAACTATTTTCACTTTCTTAGCAACAGCCTATTCGGTAAAGCTAACTCTTTATTTAATTAATAAAAGGAATCAATTTGATGGGTAATTATATTTTTTCAATTGGATTAACTTTAGTTGCCTATCTAATAAGTCGCTATATTAGTAAGAAAGTGGACTCCCCTTTAGCAAATATTGTTTTGTTAGGTTCTATCTTTGTGATTGCGTTTCTTTTAATCTTTAAAATCCCCATAGACAACTTCAAAGAGGGATCTTACCCTCTAACACTCTTATTTGTTCCTGCAACTGCCTCCTTTGCTCTCCCTATTTATAAAGAGATTGAGACTTTGAAAAAGTACTTTTGGGTTATCGTTGTTGGTTGTAGTGTTGGAGCTGTCACCTCAATAGCCGCCTCTTTAGCTTTAGCCCACCTTTTCGACTTAGATCAAATCTTTAAAACTGCCTTAGTAACAAAGTCTGTAACTTCAGCCATCGCTTTAGAGCTAGCTGCTTTAATTGGTGGAGAGGCCTCTTTAGCGGTCTTAGCTGTTTCTGCTACTGGGATATCAGGAATTGTTATTATCCCCTACTTAATTAAGATTTTTAAAATTGATAACCCGCTAGCTCAAGGAATTGGCTTTGGGACAACAGCTCATGTAATGGGAACTTCAAAAGCCTCTGAGTATGGTCTTATTCAAGCAGCAACTGGTGGTATTGCAATAGTATTTACTTCAATAGTGACAATGGTTGTTGTCTTAAGTCTCTTTTAAATATCAATATGTAGTAATAATCTTAAGGATTTATAGAAAATACTTTAGATGGTGTTCTTACCATTTCAACAAGGCGGTTTTCTATCTTATGCCAATCAAAGCTCTCACCAATAAGTTGAACGGTTTCTGTTTCATAATCGATATCGGCAAAATATAACAAAGCTTTAACTGGAGAAAGCAAGTTTACACCCTCATACTTTTGAACATAAAAGCTCATCATCTCATTTAATGAGTACTGGGTGGATAAGTAAGCTATATCAACAAAATCTTTAATACGAGTCCCATTGTCTATGATTGCTGAGAGCTTCATAGCAATTACATCCTCTAGGCTAAGCATTCTTATCTTTCTATTTTCATAATTTTCAATATCTTTAATTAAAGGATAGTCATAGGTTATAAAATCAACAAAAACATCTCCTATCAATCCTTTTAAAGTATTTTTAGATTCAAAAGAACTTTTGAAATTGTAGAATTGAGTTAAATGACTACGTAAAATGTTTGTATCAATACTATCTCTAGTAAATAAATCTAAGTCTATGCTAATCCTGTGACCTATTCTAAGGGCAATAGAGGTTCCCCCAACTAAATAAAAGTTATGGAACTTTTTATCATTCATAATCTTTATCAATAGTTCATAAACTGTTTTCTCAACTGCTGATTTTTGTAACATTGCATTTCCTCTTTTTTTATGTCAAATAAAACAGTCACTAAGGCAATGGATTTGGGAGTTAAGTGATTAACTTCTAAAAGAATTTTTCTTATATTTTCATATCCCCCATACAGTTGCAACATGGCGTACCAATCCTCAACTCTCCCATATTCAACAACTCTTTGGACTACAGTTTTTTTCATTTTATCCCAAGACCAAGAGGGACTAGAGGTATCATATTCCCACAGAATACCTTTGTTTATTACTTCATCCTTATGTTCTTTCCAATCTTCAAAAAACATTTTGCTACCTCTATAACGCTAATTATACTATAAAATAGAGACTATGACATTACACATTGTCCCTATTGACAGCTTTATAGTTAAAGCTTATTCTTGATTTTAATGACGTGATTTATAGCCAACTTGCAGCGTCAAAAAACAATTTGCTAAAAGGAGTTCTTAATGTATCAAGGCAAACCATTAGATTTTCTTGTGAAGGACCTTCCTGTGCAGAGGGAGGTTAGTTATGACGTAGATTTACTAAACTCGCTAACTAGAAACTGAACAGGAGGATCAAATGCAGTACAAAGTTACAGAAACAATTATTGAAGAAGAGATAAGTGAAACTTATCTAATTGATGGTGTTCAATACAGCGCCACTATTAAAACATATGGACCTTACGGAGTGTATGGAAATATGAAGTATAGTGATCGCCAAGCTGTTGTTGAAATTGAAAATGTGGGAACTGTTAGATTGATATTCCCCTCTAAAGAGATGATGTTAATACCTACTGATAGTAATTTAACACGCTTCACTTCTGAAGCTGAAAAGCTCATCACCTCTGGAGTTGAAAAGTTTATCCGTTTTAACCACCAACTAAAAAACTCTTCATTAGTTGGGGAAAAAGTAGAATATAGTATTGTTTAATAAGTTTAAGGGGCTGTTTCAAAAGTCTTACTTAAAAGGCTAAGAAACGGCCTCTACTTTTTGTACTAATTGTTTATCTGAACAACAAATAAAAGTAATAAAGGGGGTTGTGAAACAACCCCCAAACGTGCTACAATTGCATATAACACAAACAATTAGGAGCACAAGATGACTATAACAAACTTTGCCTACCATAGTCAATTATCTTTTGATATTAATTTTTCATTACCCTTGGAAATACAAAGGTTATTGTGCAGATAGTGGTTACGACAGCTATGCTAACCACCAAATGTTAAAAGAGTTGGGTATTAAAAACTACATAAAACCCAATAACTACGAGCTTTCTAAAAAGAGAAAGTTTAAAAAAGATATTGGTTTACATCAGAACATGCAATACAACGAGAAAGAGGATTATTTCCTTTGCAAAGCTGGCAAGAAGTTAAAGGTTGTTGGATTTAGTTCCTCTAAAAGAAAGTATGGAGTGCAGACAAAGGTAACTATTTACAAGTGTGTTCGTGGTTGTGTTAGTTGTAAATTTAGAAAAGAGTGCATGAAAAGAAGCAGGGGAAAGTACAAGTCTCTTCATGTAGATCGTCAGTTTTATGATTTCCAACAAGAGAATCTTAAAAACATAACTACAGATTTTGGTAGTGAAACAAGAGTTAACAGGAGTATTCAAGCTGATGGGGTATTTGCCCAAATTAAATCTAATCTTGCATTTAATAGATTTAAGAGTTTTGGGAAACAAAGAACTACTACTGAATGGATTTTAATGTGCTTTGCCATGAACAGCATTAGATTAGCAGCTCGTAGTGATCAAGCTCTAATTGGAAAGCCTTTTTGGCACAGCTTGTTAGATAGCGAAGTTTCATAAAAGTAACTAAATCAAATTTTTACTTCTCTAAATCTTTGTTCAAAGGGATAGCTATATTTTAAGAACTCTTATTAGCTCTCATTAAGCACTAATACCACTAAATTTAAATAATAATTTAGCTCGACTCGCAAGAACAAATAGTAAAAGTGAACGCCCACACCAACAGTAAAGAAAAAGGGGCGTCTCAAAACTCAATTTGAAACAGCCCCTTTTTTATTCCATATATGGGTTGGTGTGAATCATAACGTGTCTAATTTTAGGAAACTCTTTTTCCAACCTATCGTGCACATTTTCAGCTATTTGGTGAGCCTCAGTTAAAGTCAAATCCCCTTTACAACTAATTTCAACTTCAACCCAATAACCACTACCTACACTTCTAGTTCTTAAAAGATCTACCTGTTTTACTTCACTATCTTTTAAAATTGATTTTGTTAAAGCCTCTTTAGTTTTATTATCAACAGCAACATCCATTAAAATATTATAAGAGACTTTAAAAGCATCTAAAGCAGATTTAATAATTAGTAGGGCAATCACTAAAGAGGCTACTGGATCACTTAATAGATATCCTAAGCGTGAACCAATAACCCCAATTAATGCCCCTAAAGAGCTAAGCATATCTGAAAGATGATCTGCTGCTAATGCTTTGAGGCTACTAAGACCTGTTTTAACAGCGTTACGGGCCGTATAGCGCCACAAGATTAGTTTAACCACAATTGAAATAGCTGCCACTATAAGTGGAAACAGTGTAGGGATAACCACCACATCAACTTTGATAAGGTGTTTAATTGCATTGTACCCAATGCCTAAACCTGTAAATAAAATTATGATTGCTAAAAAAGCACCAATGATAGATTCAAGTTTGTCGTGCCCATATTGGTGGTTGCTATCAGGACGACGATCGGCAGCAACTACCCCACCAGCAACAATTGAGTAACTAAAGATATCTGAAAAAGAATTTACTCCATCACTAACTAAGGCAGTTGATTTACCAACCACCCCTGATATCAACTTAATGATGGCTAAAAGAATGCTAAAAATAATAGAAACTAAAGAGACGCGTAGTCCTTTAGAAGCGTGGTCACTTTTCACAACATCTCCTAGCGAGAGTGACGCCCTTTTAAGATCTCAACAACTTCATCAAGTTTTACATTTTTTTGTGCTAATAAAACTAATAGGTGATAAATTAGATCGGCAGCTTCTCCCAAAAAGAGGGCTTTGTTGGTATCCATAGCCTCAATAACTAGCTCCACTGCCTCTTCTCCAACCTTTTGTGCAATCTTATTGACCCCCCTAGATAAAAGATGGTTTGTGTAAGAACCCTCAATTGGGTGCTCTCTACGATCGTTAATCACATCTTCTAAATAAAACAGGAAATCTCCACGGGACATCCTAGTTATATCGTTTTCTTCCCCAAAGCAAGTATCATCTCCTGTGTGACAAACAGGACCTGTCGGAATTGCTTTAATCAGTAAAGCATCGTTGTCACAATCAACTATTACCTCTCTGAACTCAAGATAGTTCCCACTATTTTCACCTTTAGTCCAAAGCTTTTGCCTACTTCGTGAATAGAAGGTTACTAAACCCCTTTCCATAGTTACTTGTAGAGCCTTTTCGTTCATATACCCAACCATAAGGACCTTACGGGTAACTGCATCTTGAACTACTGCTACAACTAAGCCATCTCCTTTTGCAAAATCAATCTCCATACAAGCTCCTTTTACTTTTTCAAACAAACCTCGATACCCATCTCATCCAAGTAGTGTTTTAACTTTAAAACCTCAACTTCTCCATAGTGGAAAATTGAGGCAGCTAGTGCACTAGTGCAGTTGGTATTTTCAAAGAGATCGACAAAATCGTCCATACTCCCCGCCCCCCCAGAGGCTATAACTCGAATTTTAACAATATTTGTAAGTTCTGCAAGTAACTTGAGGGCAAAACCCCCTTTTGTCCCATCATGATTCATGCTTGTTAACAAAATTGAGCCACAACCGCGGTTTTCTACCTCTTTAACCCACTCAAACAAATCAATTCCAGTGGAAATCTTACCACCACTAGTGGTAACTTCCCACCCCCCTTTAAGAGAGCTGTTCTTTTTAGCATCAATTGCACAGACAACTTTCTCTGATCCAAATTTTTTTACTAAATCATCTATTAATTGGGGATTTTTAACAGCACTGCTATTTACTGAAATTCTTGAAGCACCTTTACTAACAGCCTCTTTAGCATCATCAACGCTATTTATTCCACCACCCACTATTAAAGGAAAGGTGGTAGTATTTCTAATTTTCTCAACTAAATTAAGAAAATCGGCTCTATTTTCTTTAGTTGCTGCAATATTTAAAATTGCTAACTCATCAGCTTGTTGATGCTCATAGTAGGCAGCTAGTTGTACTGGATCTCCTGCCTCTTTTAGATTATCAAAGTTAATCCCTTTAACTGTTTTACCGTTGTAGATATCTAAACATGGAATGATTGTTTTACAGCTCATTTAAACCTCTGCTAACTCTTTGAAAGTAACTTTCCCCTCATAAAAGGCTTTTCCAACGATTGCCCCACTAAGGCCCATGGCTTTAAGCCGTTTTAGATCGTCGATTGAACTAACTCCCCCACTGGCTATTAAATTAATCTTTTTAGAACCAACACTTTGGTAAATCTTCTCATACAGATCAAAAGAGGGCCCTTCTAAAGTTCCATCTTGCGATATGTCAGTGCTAATAACACTCTTATAACCTTCATCCAAATAGGAGTTTATAAATTGATAAACAGATAAATTAGTAACTTCAGTCCACCCAGAGACTGCTATTTTCTCATTTTTACAATCGGCTCCCAAAATAAGTTTTCTAGCTGAGTAGATTTCTAATAACTTCATAGCAAGCTCTTGATTATTAGCAGCTAAAGATCCAACTGTGACTAGTTCTACTCCCGCACTAAAAGCTGAATCAAAGTTATCTTTAGTGTGAAGTCCTCCCCCTAGATCAATAATTAAGTTTGTTTGGTTAGCTATTTTTTCTACAGTTTGTAAGTTTCTTGGTTCTTTAGCTTTCGCCCCATCTAAATCTACTACATGAAGGCGCTTAAAACCCCAATCTTCGTACTCTTTAGCAACTTCTAAAGGATCTGAAAAATAGACTTTCTTAGTAGCATAGTCCCCTTTGTGTAGCCTTACAGCTTTCGCATCTATTAAATCGATTGCTAAAATGATATCCACTACAGTACCCCTTTAGTTGAAGGTAGAGCATCTGAATCTCGATATTTAAAAACAGCCTCTCTAATTGCCAAAGCAAATGCCTTAAAAAGAGCTTCAATTTGGTGGTGGCTGTTGCCATCACTAACTTTCATATTCAACGTTGAACGACTACCATCGCTAAATGATTTAAAAAAGTGTTTAAACATCTCAGAGGGAATTGAACCCACTGTATCTCGTGATAAAGTTACATCCCATTCAAAGTGGGGTCTATTTGAAAAATCGATGGCAACTTGAGCCAATACTTCATCCATTGGAACAAGGGCAAAGCCGTAACGTCTAATACCCCTTTTCTCCCCTAGAGCCTCTTTGAATGCATCGCCTAATGTTATTGCAATATCTTCTACTGTATGATGTTCATCAATCTCTAAATCCCCATCACAAAAAAGATCTAAATCTATTTTACCATGGCGCGAAAGTTGGTTAAGCATATGATCTAAAAAAGCTAAGCCACTAGAAATTTTACTTTTACCACTTCCATCTAAATTAAGTGCTAATTTAATCTTAGTTTCACTAGTGTTACGCTGAACTTTGACACTTCGATCTATAAAATTGCTTTTATTTAGTAGTTTTTCTTCAATCTCTTCCCACTTAACTAATTTTATAAACTTTAAATTATCATCTGCTTGATTCACTCCCACACTTAGCGAAAGTTCTTTATTTAAAGAGGAAACTTCATCGATAGAGTTTACTGCGCCTTCGATGTTTATCCCTTGGTTTGCCATTATTTTAAACATCTTATCTAAAAGAGGTTGTTCAATGGCTCCATTTAAAAGGGTGTATAAAGAGTAACTACCATCATCACTAAAATTTTTTAACACAGGAAAAAGAGAATCATAGAACTCTAAATCTTGTAAGTTAGTTAAACTATCTAAATTTAAAATACCTTGGTAGAGGTTAATAAATATAGCTACCACCTTTTTCATATCAACTCCTTTAGCTCTTCCATAGCACTAATTAACTGCTCATTTTGTTCAACACTTCCAATTGAGATTCTCACACTTTGGTAACATCCTCTAATATTACTTCTATTTCGGATAATAATATTGCGCTCTTTTAAAAAGTCACAAAGATGGTTTGGATCGTTTACTCGCACTAACAAAAAGTTAGCTTCACTGGGAAAAACTTTTTCTACAAATGGGTGACTCTCTAAGTAAGCTGCAACTCTTTGACGCTCTTGTATTGTCTTTTTAATCTCTTTTTTAACGTCATCAGCGTGATCTAGAGCTTCAATAGCCAACTTTTGCGCAACTCCACTAAGATTGTAAGGAGGCTTTACCCGCTCAATTATTGAAACTATCTCTTTAGATGTAACTGCAATTCCTACTCGCACGTTTGCCAACGCCCAAGCTTTAGAAAATGTTCTTAGAATAACTAAACGAGGATACTTTTCAATTAGTTTAACTACAGATTGAGTTGGAGCGTACTCAATGTAAGCTTCATCAACAACTACAATTCCTTTAAAGCGCCCTGCCATCATCTCAATTTGTTCAATTGGAAATGTATTTCCACTAGGATTGTTAGGAGAACAAATAAACAGCAACTTGTGCATTCCTGAGTGGGGAGTTCCGTTGTTAACTAATTTACAAACTGTCTCCATCTTCTTTAGATCGATGGTAAAATCCCCTTTTAATTGACAGTGACTAACCCCAACATCGTTGATGTTTGCAAAGACCTCGTAAGCTCCGTAGGTGGGACTGATTAAAAGAGCTTTATCTTTTTTGGGATTACAAAAGATTCTAAAAAGCAAATCAATTAACTCATCTGAACCATTACCAATGGCCAAATTCTCCTTAGGTAAACCAAGAACTTTCTCAATTTTATCCTTAAGAGCAGTGTGAAGTGGATCTGGATACCTATTTAATTCTTGATTACCAATTATTTCTCGATAGTTCTCGTTTGCATCCAACAATAAAGAGCCTTCAACATTGTACTCACTTCGAGCCGATGAATAGGGAACTAATGTGGCAATGTTATCCCTTATTAGTTCTCTAATTTTAAAACTATCCATCTTATCCCCCTACTACTTTTTTAAGCGAACCTTAACAGCTAAAGCGTGAGCATCTAGTTTCTCATTTTCAGCCATATTTATAATTGTGGGGCCAATGCTCTTTAGCCCCTCTTTGCTCAATTTTTGGAACGTTACTTTTTTTAAAAAACTATCCAATGAAAGACCACTTAAAGAGCGAGCCCACCTATTAGTTGGTAAGGTGTGATTAGTTCCTGATGCATAATCACCTGCCGACTCACACGAATAAGGACCAATAAATACCGAAGCTCCATTAACAACCTTCTCTGCTAGTTTATCACAATCGACAGTTTGTAAAAGGAGATGTTCAGCTGCATAAGAGTTAATTACTTTTACTAATAGCTCTTTAGAATCAACAATCACAGCCATGCTATTTTTTAAAGATTCTCTAACAACATCTTCTCTTTTTAAACTAGCCATTTGATCTATTAAAAAATCTTCCACTTGGCTTTTTATTTTTAGCCCTTTACCAACATCTTTATCGTAAACAACTAAAATTGCTTGGCTATCAATTCCGTGTTCTAATTGACTTAATAGGTCACTTGAGACAAATTGTGCCTCACTTGTTTGATCAATAACAACCATCACTTCCGATGGCCCTGCTGGCATATCGATTGCACACACTTCACTGACTTGAACTTTAGCTTCAGTTACCCAC
Source organism: Sphaerochaetaceae bacterium (assembly GCA_050950065.1). Taxonomy (GTDB): domain Bacteria; phylum Spirochaetota; class Spirochaetia; order Sphaerochaetales; family Sphaerochaetaceae; genus JBAYOE01. The sequence continues at coordinate 51,393 of JBMNGX010000003.1, forward strand.
CTATTTCCAGGTCCAAATATTTTATCAACCTTTTTAATGCTTTCAGTTCCATATGCTAAAGCAGCAATTGCTTGTGCACCTCCAACTAAATAAAACTCATCAACGTCCAGCTTTAAAGCAACGTAGCTAATAGCAGGATCCACTTTCCCCTCTTTGGTAGGAGGAGTAGTGACAACTACCCTTTTACACTTTGCAATTTTTGCTAAAGTAGCTGTCATTAAAAGTGTTGAAAATAAAGGGGCAGATCCGCCTGGAATATATATTCCAACATTTTCTATTGGGATACTTTTACGCCACAAATTTATCCCCTTTTCTATTTCAACAAACTCATCTTTTGGTATTTGAGCTTCATGGAACTTTTTTATGTTGTTAAAAGCGCGATCAATTGAAGTTTTTAATTTATCATCAATTAAAAGTGAGTACTCTTTTAACTTCTCTTTTGAGACCAATAGATTATCTAATTCGACGTTATCAATTTGTTTAGTTAAACTGATTAGAGCTTTATCGCCATCAGTTTTAACTTGATTAATTATTGTCCTCACTTGATCTTTTAAGTTCACCTCTTTATCTACATAGCGACTAAACAAGGCTTCTAATTGATCTTCATTAGGATTAACAACACTTTTAAGTAGCTCCATAACCAACTCCTAATCGGCCATCTTTTCAATAGCAGTAACTAAAATACCTTGAGCACCTAATGCTTTAAGTTGTTCTAGAACATCCCAAAAGTCTTTCTCTTTAACTACAGTTTGAACTGAATACCAAGAAGAGTCTAATAAGGGGGTTACAGTAGGGCTTTTCATCCCTCCAATAATTTTAGCAACCTCATTTAGGTGCTCTTTGGGGAGGTTGAACATGATGTATTTATAATCTTCTGCCTTCATTACGGCATCAAGACGCATCAGCAACCTCTCTAAAATATCTTTTTTTTCTTTGGGTAGACCTTTTTTGCCAATTAAAACTGCAGTTGAATAGTAGAGGTGTTCAACCTCTTTAAGACCATTACTTTTTAAAGTGGCACCGGTAGAGACTAAATCACAAATAGCATCAGCAACCCCAATTGAGGGGGTAATCTCAACAGAGCCTGATATCTGATAAACTTCAGCATTAACGCCTCTCTCTTTGAGTTTTTGTTTTAAGATGTTGGGATAACTGGTGGCAATTCTTTTGCCTTCCAGCGAATCTAAGGAGGTGTAGTTAAAACTTTCAGGAACAGCTACAGATAACCTACATTTGGCAAACCCTAAATCTCTAATCACATCTAATGGGAGAGCTTGCTCATCGTACTCGTTACGCCCAACAATCCCAATATCTGCAACCCCATCATTTATATAACGGGGAATATCATCATCACGTAGATATAAAAATTCGATGGGAAAGTTATCAGCTTTTTCTCTTAATAAACGGGAATCAGAACCGAAGCGAACTCCACAATCTCTGATAATTTTTAACGACTTTTCACTTAGTCTTCCACTTTTTTGAACTGCTAAACGTAATACATTGGCCACTTTAACCTCCTAAAGATAGAAAAAACTCCGCATAAATGCGGAGCTTGTATATAGGTATGCACACGCATTTATCAGAAATCTGAGATATCGTGATGGTGGTGTGCAAATCTTTTATTCATAACATCACACTACTTTAGAGGCGTGTTTCTGTCAATAGTTACTCTAAAATCTCAACTTCTACTTCTAGTTCATCTTTTTTCTTTAATCCAAAGTAGCTAACGATTCCAACAACAACTCCAACTAAAATGATTGCCACCCCTAAAATAGTGACTAACATCGTTGCGTAGTTTTGGGGAAATACAAATAAAGAGGCTGCTACAGCTAACGATAAAACACCTTCTACCACCAATGGGGAGATTGGAAAACCACTATCTCTAAGGGCAAATGCATCTAATAGTAAAATAACAGCAGCAATAGTTAATTGAGCTGCAATTGAATAGAGTAAAATCATCCAAACAGTGGCTCCAGTGGTTAGAGGCATCACAATAGCCAAAACTCCAATCACTATTCCTAAAATTGCCTTTAGCAGTGTCGAGTTGCGATTAAACTTATTGTAGGTGTACTTCGATGAAATTATTAAAGTTCTAATTGAGAAGTACAATAAAATCACTCCCAATGAGATTACAAAGATTTGTTTAAAGAGATCTTGTCTTATTAAGATAAATATACCCAACACAACAATTAGTACAGAGAGTAGTAGCTGGAATATAGAGCGCCATTTTTTGCCCATATGAGCCTCCTTTACAATTAGAGAGTTGTCTCAATTACTCTCTCTCGTTATAGTGAAAATACCACTTTATTACACTAAGTGTAAAGGAAATATATGTACGATCATCTACTATTTGATGCCGATGGAACTTTATTAGATTTTATGAGTGCTGAAAAATCAGCAGTTAAAAGAGTTTTGAAGGAGCTGGAACTCCCTGTTAAAGAGTCTATTATTGCCTCCTACTCTAAAATAAATAACGACGTTTGGTTAGAGATGGAAAAGGGGCTCCTTTCAATTAAAGAGTTAAAAGTGGAGCGCTTTAGGCGCTTTTACGCTCTTTACAATTTAGATAAAGACCCTGTTGTAGGCTCTGAAATATATTCTCAATTTCTTAGTGAAACATACCATCTTTACTACGATGCTATTGAAGTTTTACAACGATTAAAAAAAAGTGGTATAGCGATGAGTTTAATAACCAATGGTATTGCTTCTGTACAGTGGGGACGTTTAAAAGCTTCAGCTATTAGAGAGTACTTCAATACAGTTGTAATCAGTGAGGAGATTGGAATTCAAAAACCAGATCCCCGCTACTTTGAAATAACAAAAGAGATGGTTCAACAAAATGGGGATAAAATAGAGAACCCTTTAATAATAGGTGATAGTTTAACAAGCGATATTGCTGGTGGGATTGCTAGTGGAATCGACACTTGTTGGATTAACCGTTTTGATATGACCCTTCCTGAAAACATTAAGCCAACTTATCAGATTAAAAACTTATTTGAACTATTAAAGCTTCTTAACCTCAACTAACTCAACGTCAAAAATCAAAAGGGTATTTGGTTCAATTCTACTAGAACCCTCTTGCCCATATCCCAAATTGGGATGGACATAGAATCTAAATTGAGAGCCAACTCTCATTAACATCAACCCCTCTTTAAAACCACTGATTAAAGAATCAAGGCTAAATTCACTAGGAATACCTCGTATTGAGGCATCTCCCTCTCTCCCATCTAAATAGGTTAATTTATAATTTACTTTTACTATGTCGTGTTCTTGGGGAGTTTCTCCATCTGAATCTTTAACAATCTCGTATTGAAGACCACTGGAGGTAGTGATAATTGTGTCTCGTTGCCCATTAATAGCTAAAAAACTCTCAGCATCTTCTAAGTTCTTTTTAGCTAACTCCTCTAATCTTTTTGAAGCTTCACTCATCAAGTGCTCTTGATACTCATATAAAACTGTATTCATTAAATTGGACGCTATTAGGGGATCGCTATTTAAAGCCGCATCTAAGGAGCCTCTTATAAAATAGTCTGTTGAGATGTTTTGGACATCTCTCATTGCAGTCATCATCAACAAATAACCGTAGGTGTAGCTAAAACGTTCCTCCAAGGTACTAGGGGGATTTAATTTTTCAATTTCTTGTTCCCCATTTTGTTCTAAAAGAGTTTCAACTGAGTTATTATTTTCATCAAATGAGGCTCTCTCATTTTTTGGTGCTGGACAACTAACAAACAATAAAACCACTAAACTAGTAACAAGCCAAGTAAATCTCATCCATCTATATCCTTACTCCCACCCACTACTCGATGGTAAACCCTAATTGTTCAGTAGTCCACTCTTAATTGCTAAAGATCGAGTTTCCTTTACTATCAATTGCAACTATTACAGGAAAGTTATCAACTTCGAGCTCTAAAAGAGCCTCTGGACCTAAATGGTCAAAGGCAACGACTTTTTGACTCACTATGGTTGTGGCATACAAAGCACCACATCCTCCGTAAGCAGCAAGGTACAACCCTTTATGTTTTTTAATTGATTCAATTACCTCGATACTACGTGGTCCTTTTCCTATGGTAACTTTAAGACCATCGTCCATTAGAATAGGGGTGAATGGGTCCATTCTTGCACTTGTTGTTGGTCCACTAGAACCAATGATTAAAGTTGGTGGAGTTGCTGCAGGTCCCATGTAATAAATAGTTTGATTAGTTAAATCAACTGGGAGCTTACTACCCTCTTTCAACATAGTCGCTAACTCTTTGTGCACTTGATCCCGTCCAACTAAAATTTTCCCCTTTAGTTTTATAACATCAAAGATTTTTAACTTATCAATATCAGATTGTGAAAAAGGTGTTTTAATCAAAACTCACCTCCCCCTTACGATCGGCCCAGCAGCTAATAGAGACCCCTACAGGCATCCCTGCAATATGGGTGGGTGAATGTTCAATTGCAACATCTAAAGCTGTCAACTCTCCCCCAAAACCCCCTGGCCCTATATTTAATTCATTCACTGCATCAAAGATCTCTTTCTCTAGTTCAGCATATTGAATTTCAGGGTGTTTTTGTCCAACTTCTCTTAAAAGTGCTTTTTTAGAAAGAAGCAAAGCTTGTTCACTACTTCCTCCTAAGCCCACCCCAACCACTATTGGAGGACACGGTTTTCCACCAGCAGTTTTAACACTTTCAACTACACTTCTAATTACATCATTTTTAGTTGAGGTGGGATTTAACATTGTTAAAGTTGAACAATTCTCACTTCCGAAGCCCTTTAAGATGAATTTTATTACCACTTTATCCCCTTTTGTAGGTTCCCAGTGGATAACTGGTGGTAAATTAGTTTTTGTATTACTTCGATTAAAAAGGGGCTCTTCAACTATTGAAGCTCTAAAGTTCCCCTTTTTAAAAGCGTAGGAAATTCCTTGGTTAATAAACTCTTCAATCGTTATTAGGCTATATCTACTATTTCCCCCCACCTCAACAAAGGCAATTACCATTCCACTATCTTGGCACATAGGGATGTTATGTTTTTCACTAAGTTCTAAGTTTAATAAAATTGCTTTTAATAGTTCACTTGCTGCTTGGTTTTTATCTTCATAATAGGCAGCCATCTTTTTAATTTGTTCAACTAAAGAAGGTTCTAGATGTTGAGAGCTGTAAATAAGCTCTTCTCCTATTTTTTTAACAATCTCATTCATATTAAAACATATCCTTAAATACCTTATTCAACAAAGAAAGTATTTTTGAAGCTAGATAGACTCCTAATACCAACCCAACAAAATCACTAACAATATCAAGTAATTCAAAAGAGCGATTAAAATAGGGCTGAATTATTTCAATTGAAAAACCAATCACTAACCCTAAGATTATAATCACAATTGCTTTTTTTAAATTACCACTTTCTTTTGCAACTGCAAAAAACATTGCCCCTCCTAAAGCAGTATAACTTAATAGGTGGGCAATTTTATCAAAATGGGGAATTAAAAAGGCTTTTGATTCAACACCACTAAGAGGCAAAAAAGATAAAGTGGTGATGGCAAAGAGAATTAGTGGAGAAAAAACTAAGCCCAAGGCATTAATTATTTTCCAAAAGTTAGTTTCATTATTAGACAATCTAAATGACCTCAACAAATATCGCTGTTCTAAGATCTTTGTCGATAGCAAAGCCAACTAGTAAATCTATTGAAGCAAAAGAGAGAGCTAAGCCTACCGAAGCACTAAGATCCCAGTTGTTAAATTTTATCTGATTTAAAGAATAAGGGCTATCATTGAATAAAGTTCCCCTCACACTTCCGCTAATTGAACTATTTAAACTCACTGCAATTGGATTCTCACTAAAGTAGTGGTAGTGGCTAACTTTCATCAAGATAAAGTTATTAACCATCGAAGAAGAGGAATAAGTGGCTATCCCTTTAGTTGTTCCAATATCAAAGAGAGTTTTCTTTTGTGGGTAGGAGGTATCTACTGCACCCCCTTTTAGAGCAACTGAGATAGTATCTTTTGGTCCAACAGGGATTGAGGTTGAAAAGTCAGATTGAAATCTCCATTTAAATGTTGAACCAAGCTCACTTGAAAACTTCACATCAGCTCTTACACCACTACGAGGAGAAAACCCAAATGGGAGGGTATTATAAGTAGCAAAAACACTCACCGTTGGGATAAAGCCCCCCCCTAGTGTCTCATCTCCATACCAAAGAAAATCAAACTCCCCTTCAGTTCCAACTAAAAATTTTTCCTCTAAAGTGTATTGAACAGTTACTGTATTGTTTATACTTCGATCTCGGGAAGTTAATCCTTTAGGGGTGTTACGTAAATTAGCAGGGTGTATTCCACCTGTGTGGAATCTACTAGAACCTTTTATCTCCAAATGATCTTTTATTTTAAATGTGAAAGAAGCTCCAAGGTTAAAAGTATCGCTGTTGCTAGCATCAACTTCTAAGGTGACAAAAGGGAGATAATAGGCGTAGTTTATTTTTAACTCTGGGGCAAACGAGAGAAAGGAGTCTCCTTTCCGATTAAAAAGTAGGCTGGTTGAACCGTATGCTGCAGCAGAGATAACTGAACGCTTTTTATTGTAAGGAATGGCAATTATTTCCAACGTGCCACAAACTTCTCCACTCGGTTTTAGTTCAACGTCGCTAAGTTGGTAAGTTAAAGTTGCATACCCTTTTTTCTCTCTAATTTTATTTAGTTCGCCCTCTAACTTCTCTTTCAAATCATTGTCAAAAATCTTATTTAAATACTTTTTTGAAAGGTTAAGGTTCAATTCAATTTTATCACCATCGAACAAGTGTTGTTTGATAGCACTTATGTGGATATCTTTTTGTTCAAAATAAGAGCCAACTCTATTTGGATCTCTTTTGTGTAACTCTCTTTTAGAACTGATTTCTTTTGCTAAAGTGGCGAACTGATCATCTAAAGAGTTTGCAACCTCTTTGCCTATCCTAATAATCTCCTCAGATTTATGAAAATCTAAAACTCCTAAATCTCCCAGTGGAATGTCCACTAACAAATCAGCCATCTTTCTTTGTTCTACGATAGTATTGCGAGTTATTACTACAACCAGTTGGTAAAACATCCCAGCAATTGTCTCTAAATCTTTATTCTCAACATCGTAGTCGCTACTATTTACATCAACTGCGATTACAATGTCATAGCCCATCTCTTTGGCTAATGCCACAGGCATGTTATCGACAACTCCTCCATCAACTACCAGTTGCCCATCAATTTTATAGGGGCTAAAAAGAATTGGAATTGAGATGCTTGATCTAATTGCACCAACTAAAGATCCTTTGTCAAAAATTATCCTCTCACCACTTATAATATTTGCCCCTATACTTCTAAAAGGGATTGAAAGATTGTCAAAATCTTCAATGTAGGAAACTTTGGATAAAGAGTTGTTTAAAACATTTAAAATTTGTTGATCGCTAATTATTGAAGAGGGCAAACTAACCCCCTCTTTGTCAAAATCTAAATTAAAAAGGTTGTAGCGCCACGCTTGAAAAGGGATTAAATCGTATTTTAATGGAGGTAGAGAAATAACAGCTAAAGTTTCAATCATATCGTAGCTTTCAATTAGGTTGTACATATCAGCAGGCGAATATCCTGCTGCATACACTCCTCCAACAAAAGCTCCCATACTGGTCCCTAAGACAATATCAACTGGGATTGAGTGCCTTTCTAATGCCTCAATGATAGGAACATGGGCTAACCCTCGAGCTCCCCCACCAGATAACACTAATGCTACTTTTGGATAATCAGAAAAAACTGGAACACCAATAACTACTATTAAGAGGAAAACAATAATTACTTTTTTCAATTTTAACCACCTAAAAAGGAGCCAATGAAATTTTTGTTCCCATTTAAAAAAGAGGCGCTATCGAGTTCTTTCTTTTGGGCTAACTGAAGACGTTCAACATACAAAATTGCATCGTTACAAGTGATTGCTATCCCCTTTTGTTTTTTATAATGCAAAACTGAACCGGGAATAATACAAGGGGGGCGCTCTTCATCTAAAGCATCACCAACTTTCCCCGCAACTTTAGTGATTAACAAAGTTGTATCTTTATAAGTTGTATAGGCTTTGGGCCATTTGGCTAAAGCGCGAATTTGACAATGGATTGTTTTAGCACTATTTGACCAATCTATTATTCCATCCTCTTTAGTCAACATCCTAGTAAAAGTGGCTTTACTGTGATCTTGTTCAATTTCCTCAACAGTGCCTTCAACTATACTGTTAAGCGTATCAACTAACTGTTTAGGTGCTAATGAGGCTACTTTTTCTTCTAATGTAAAAGCTGTTTCATCCCCATCAAGATTAAACTTTATTTGAGATAAGATGTTACCACTATCGATCTCTTTTGCTAATCTTTGAATTGTTATGCCTGTTTCACTAACTCCATCTAAAAGGGCAAATTGAATTGGCGAAGGTCCTCTATATAAAGGGAGCAACGAGGGGTGAACGTTGATAGCTCCTTTATCAAAAAGTTGAAGAAACTTGGGACCAAAATAGTGTCCACTAGCAAAGGAGACTAAAAAATTGGCACCTAAGTTTTTAACTTCCTCTCTAGATTCACTTAAAAGGCGATCATATTGTAAAACAGGAATTCCAAGTTGTTGGGCAGCTACTTTAATGGGGGGAGCTTCTAAGATTCTCCCCCTCCCTTTAAAGCGATCTGGGTTTGTCAAAACAGCCACAACATCATAGTGTTTGGAAATCTCAATCAGAGAGTTTACCCCTATTGAGGGATTACCAGCAAACAATATCTTCAACATTAAAGCTTTTTACTTCCCTTTTTTACCCTTTTTCTCGTACTCAGCAACTAAATCTTTTCGATCTTCTTCACCCATTCGATCTATAAACAATACTCCGTTTAGATGATCATTTTCGTGTTGAATTACTCGAGCTAAGAGCCCAGTGGCGCTTAAGATAAAATTCTTTCCCTCTAGGTTTTGAGCTTGGACAGTAATCTCATCGGGTCTTAAGATTGGGGCAAACATTCCAGGGATGGAAAGACATCCCTCTTCATAAATTCCTTGCTCCTCACTACTTCCAATGATTTGAGGGTTTATAAAAATATATCTTTGTCCAGGGATTCTTGTATCTACAACAAATAGGCGCTTAGAGACTCCCACTTGAGGAGCAGCTAGCCCAATGCCATCAGAAGCCTCCATGCTTTTAAACATTGAATCGACCAATTCTTTCAACTCTTGGTCAAATTGGGTAACTTTTTCAGCTTTTTGTCTTAATACATCTTCACCTAATGTATAAATTTCTAACATATCGTTATAATACTTGCTTCAGTGGTAATCGTCAATTAGAGACTCTTTGCTCCATTTTTATTGAAACTTTTCCTCCTCCTCTTTAAAAACGTCTGACATTATGCTAATCTCAATTTGAGAGCCTGTTATGGAAGAAAAGAAGAAAAGGACCTCGGTTGTTACAGAGGCCATGTTTCGCTTAAAAGAGTTAATTATCTCAGATCAGTACCACGTAGGTGATAAAATCCCCACTGAATTGGAGTTGGCAAAGCGTTTTGGAATTGGAAGATCATCAATCAGAGAGGCTATTAAAGTATTTCAGTACTTAGGAATTGTTGAAACAAATGTCCCCAAAGGGACTTTCCTCTCTAAAAATAACAAAGTTGCTGCAGAGTTATTAACTTGGTTCTCAATTCTTGAAAGAAAATCAATTTTTGAAATTTTAGAACTTAGAGAGGTGTTTGAACAAAGAGGTGTTTTAAATATTGTTCAACTCTTTCAAACAGATCGAGAAAAAGCTGAAGCTATCGTTCAACAATTAGAAGATGAAGTTAACAACATCCAAAAAGCAATTTTAGTCAACGATTATGAAGAGATTCAAAAAGGGGACTACAACTTTCACCACATAATCATCAAACAAACAGGCAATGACTTGTTTAACTCTATCTTCTCCCTTTTAGATAAATTTACCCGCAAAGAGATGTCTAAGACTCACGAAAACTATGCAGATTTACAAAAGATTGTTGAAGAGCATATGGTAATTGTTGATGCAATTAAAAGTGAAGATATCTTAACAGCTTTACAAATGCACGCAACTCACTTCCCTATGATTAAAAAGAAGTTCACTTTTTAAACTAAAGTAAATTCAAAGGATCAACATCAATTTCTAAAAACAAAGAGGAGCCAACTTTAAAGTTGTTATCTACATGGGTGGCTATTTGTAAAAGGTCTCTAATATCTTCTCCCCTTAATAGGATATGATAACGCCACGAACCAGCAATCTTCTCAATTGGACAACTTACAGCTCCCATTAAATCAACCTTACCCTTAACTTTTCCAATCACTTTGTTTATCTCTTTTTCCAAACTCTCAATAGCTAGTCTACTTTTTTCTTTATTCTTACCCCTAATGACAAAGTTAATTAGACGACTATAGGGGGGAAAATTGGTAAGCTTACGATTTCCTAACTCCTCTTTGTAAAACTCATCAACCATTTGCCTAGTTGCTAATTTAATAGCTGAGTTATCGGGGTGAAATGTTTGTACTACAACTTTTCCAAAGTCGTTGTACCTACCAGTTCTTCCACTAACTTGGACAATTAAGCTAAAGGTACGCTCTTGAGCTCTAAAGTCGGGTAAATTTAAACCGCTGTCAGCTAAAACAATTCCAACTAAATCTACAAAGGGGAAGTTCAACCCTTTGGCAACCATCTGAGTCCCTAAAAGAATATCAATTTCCCCATTTTTAAATCGTTCTAATAAGGTTCCTATACTTTTACGATCTTGAGCTGCATCGGTATCCAATCTTTCAACTACTGCATTGGGAAAATAAAGGCCAACTTCTTGTTCAACCATCTCTGTCCCAAAGCCCCCATACCCAACATCCAAACTGTTACAATTGGGACACACATCAATTGGGCTTTGTGTCTTACCACAGTAGTGACAAACCATCTGGTTCCTATATTTGTGGTAAGTGAGAGAGACTGAGCAGTGGGGACAACTCATCTCATAGCCACAGCTGTTGCAATGAAAATAGTGACTAAATCCCCTTCTGTTTAAAAATAAAATTACTTGTTTTTTTTGATCTAAAGTATCTTTAATTGCACTTCTTAATTTTTTAGATAAAAGGCTTTTTTCTTTTATCATATTAACAATCTCAATATCGGCTTTAGAGCCTCCAGCAACTTTATCTAACAAAGAGTGAAATACTATTTTTTGTTGTTGCACCATGTGATAAGACTCTAAAGAGGGGGTAGCACTACCCATTAATAAAATAGCATCTTTTTCTTTAGTGACAATCATTTGGGCAACTTGGCGAGCATGGTAGCGAGGTTTAGATCCCGATTTATAAGAGTTTTCATGCTCTTCATCAATTATGATTAATCCTAGATTCTTAAAAGGGGCAAAAACAGCACTTCGAGGCCCTATAACTAACTTAACCTTCTCTTCTCGTATCTGTTGATATGCTTTAAGGCGTTGAGAAGGGCTCATATGAGAGTGTAGTATAGCAACCTTGTTTTCAAATCTAGTAGCAACTTGTTGAGCTAATTGGTGGGTTAAAGTTATTTCAGGAACTAAGTAAATAGCCTCTTTCCCTTTTTCTATAATCTTTTCAGCTATCTTTAAAAAGACTTCACTTTTACCAGAACCTGTTACCCCATATAGGTAATGCAGTTTTTCATCGCTTTGGAGAATATTATCAACAACGCCCTGTTGATTATCTGTTAAAGTGATTGGTTTGTAATCTTTTTGTGTTGTGAGTTTATAATTAAGGGCTCGACGTCCACTAGGAATCATATTGCTTAAAGCTTCCCCTTCACTACACAAATAAAAAGAGGCGATCCATTTGGCTAGTTCAATCTCCCTTTTACCAAAAAGGGGAATTTCATCTAAAACTCTTTTAATCTCTTTGAGTTTAAAATCAGTCTCTTTAAACTCTTTTTTAAGTTCAACAACGTAGCCAACTAACTCCCTTTTTCCAAAAGGGACTATAACCCTTTGACCAACTTCTATTTCGATGTCAGGTGGAACAATGTAAGTGAACCTATTTTTTAAAGGAGAGTTAATAACTACATCGACAAACATCTTAACTCCTTATTGGAAGGTTTAACAAAGAGGCTACTAACTTTAAATCATCCCAAACCTCTTTGCGTAAGGAGAGGTTGCGTAGTACTGCCGATGGGTGATAAGTAACCACTGTCGATATTTGTTGATACCTAAAAACCTTTTGTCTCATATCCTTTAATGGCTCTTGGTTTTCAAAAAGGGTGTTAGCCGCAACCTTACCTAAACACAAAATAGCTTCAGGTTTTATTAAGGCAATTTGTTGTTTTAAATAGGGAAGACAAGCTTCAATCTCATTTTTTTCAGGATCTCGATTATTAGGAGGACGACATTTAACGATGTTGGTGATGTACAAAGAGTGATCTCGAGTTAGATTTATAGCCTTCATCCAAGAATCTAAATATTTTCCTGAGTTTCCTACAAATGGAAGGCCCTCTAAATCTTCATTCTTTCCAGGGGCTTCTCCAATGACCATCAAACGCGCATTGATTCCCCCTTGCCCACTAACACTGTTAGTTCTTGTTTTATACAAAGGACAGAGGGTGCAACTTTTAACTTGTTCAACTAGTTGAGGCAGTGAGAGAGTTTTAATTACATCCTCTTTATCTGGAACTATTGCTTTAGTTAAATCTAAAAAGTCTATATCGCTTTGATCTGTAAAAGAGGGGTCTAAGTAGTGGTGAACTTCGTTTAACAACTGCCACCCCTTTTTTAAGTTTTGAGCTAAATTTTCTCTTTTATCTTTATCATTAGAAATTTGCATGTTCAATCCTATAAAGGTAGAGACCCCATGGGTCTGCTGTTCTAAGCGCTTCAACTCTTTTTTTTGATTCCAAAATCTTCCTAAACTCTTCAGGTGTTCTATTTTTCTCACCCAATTGTAACATGGTTCCAACCATTGAGCGCACTTGGTGCATCAAAAAAGCGTTGGCAGCTACTTTGTAAACTAACAATTCTCCTCCATAGTTGGAAGGTTGAAAATAGAACTCACTATTAAAAATATCTCTTATAGTTGATTTGCTTTGATCGTGAGCTGAAGCAAAAGTTTTAAAATCATGAATCCCAATAACTATCTTAGCGTATTTGTTTAACAACTCTATTGAAGGGAATTTCTTAACGATGCCCACCTTATGGTAATCAAAAGGGCTAACATCGTCTCTTTGTTTAACGTAGTACCGATACTCTCTACTTAAAGAGGTAAAGCGGGCATGAAAGTTCTCATTTACCAAAGAGCTACTAATTATTTTAATATCTTTTGGTAACATTGGGTTTAAAGCTATGGCTATTGAAGAGGGGGGAATAGAGTGGTTTTTAGTATCAAAATGGGCAACTTGGCCAAAAGCATGCACCTTTGCATCGGTTCTTCCAGAGCCGAAAACTGTTATTTGCTCTTTAAATAATTTTTCACAGCTCTCTTCTAGTTCTTGTTGAACTGTACGAACTTCTTGTTGTCTTTGCCACCCAGAAAAATTAGACCCATCATAAGCTAAAACTAACTTAATTCTCCTCTTCCCTTCTTCTATTTTAAAATCGGTGGGGCGGTTCCACTCTTTAGGAATCACATTTATCCTCCACAACAACAAAAGCTAAAGCAATCTCTTTTTCGTGTGTTAAGGAGAGCTGAATTGAGCTGTTTTGTAAATTGAAGGTTTTAATAGCTTTCTCACTAAGTTCTATAGAGGGTTTTCCCAACTCATCAACAACAACTTTGATATCTTGAGGGGCAATGTTTCTAAAACCACTTCCTAGGGCTTTCACTAAGGCCTCTTTTGCTGCCCACCTTGAGGCATAAAACTCCCCTTCTTTTTCTTTTACCTCAACTTTTTCATCGGGATGAAATAAGCGGGAGAGGATATATGGCGTTAAGCTTTTTTTCTCAAAGCGGCTGATGTTTACGATATCGACCCCAATACCCCTAATATTTTTATTGTTGGTCACCTTCAGATCCTTTTGTTTCAAAAAATATTCTAATAGTTTCAGGGTTTGTTGAAAAAGAGAGCTTCATATTCTTAAAGTTTGTATCACTATTTAAGATTACTGGGGCACTAGAGACTCCCTGTTGGTTCACTTGGCTAAAATCAGCAGAGGCTTCAAAATCGGCAGGGTCGACAAACATTGAGTGTTGAGGATCACTTTTAATAATCAAAGTGACCGACTCGGGCACATTGCTAATTGCCACCCACTCAGAGGGCATTATTACATTAAGGGGGATTTCAACCTCTCTGGTATCAACAACACCGTAGTTGATGATGATATAGATGGCAATTGCCAATAACAATGAGAAAACTTTAACAACCCAGTTGTTGGTGATGTTGCGCCAAATGCTACTACTGCTCATTGTCTATATCCTCATCAAGGTCTTGGGCTGTTGTGATGCTGTGGTAACTAAACAGAGCCATCATCATCCGCTTAACTGTTGGGGGATCTAAGTCGTAATACATGTTGGCGTTATACGTTAAACTAATTGCCCCACTCTCTTCACTAACTACTAAGACAATTGCATCAGACTCTTCTGCTAAACCTAAAGCAGCTCTGTGGCGTGTTCCAAAAGATTTTTTAATATCAGTTTGCTCACTTAGCGGTAAATAACACCCAGCAGCTAAGATTTTATCCCCTTGAATTACCATCGCCCCATCGTGTAAAGGAGTATCGTGATCAAAAACTGTCAAAATTAAGGCACTCGATAAATCGGCATTCAAACGTGTTCCTGAGTCTATTACCCCTTTGATTCCCAATTGGCGGGTAAAAACTATTAAAGCTCCCCTATTTTTAGTAACCAAAACGTTACAAGCATTTAAGACAATATCGATTTGATCTGCTGTGGTTAAACTTCCAATTCTAAATAAGCTACTTCTTCCACTAAAAATCTGGGTAAAAGCCCTTCTTAGTTCTGCTTGGTAAATAACAATTAAAAAGAGGAAGATAGGGATTGTCATATAGCGGTATAGCCATAAGAAGGTGTTTAAATTAAAGATCCTTGCAACTGAGTATCCTCCAACTAAAACAAAGACAATCTTAGCTATTTGTTGTGCTTTAGTTTGGGCAACAGCAGTATGAAAGCGGTAAAAGAGGTATGTTAATACCCCTATCTCAACAATTGGGACCACTATTGCTCTAATAATTGTCAAACCCACTAAATCTACTCCTCAACCCAATCATAGGTGCGTTCAATCGCTTTATTCCAAAGTTTTACCTGTTTGTCTCGCTGACTTTTACCCATCGTGGGTGTGTAACGCTCCTGCTCTTGCCACTGTTTTTCAAGTTGTTCAAAAGTTGACCAAATTCCAACCGACAACCCTGCAGCATAAGCAGCCCCTAAGGCAGTTGTCTCAAACACCTTAGGCTTTATAACAGGAATGTTTAATAAGTCGGCTTGAAATTTCATCAAAGGATTGCTGTTAGTCATCCCCCCATCAACTTTCAACTCTCTTAATTCAAAATCACCATCTTCAATCATTGCGTCAACTATATCTTTTACTTGAAAAGCAGTTGCCTCAAGTATAGCACGACATATGTGCGCATTTGTTACATAACCAGTTAATCCAACAATAACCCCTCGTGCATCACTACGCCAGTATGGAGCAAACAGTCCACTAAAAGCTGGAACTATATAAACTCCCCCATTATCTTCAACAGTTTGGGCAATTTGATCCAATTCAGGGGCACTTTTAACAATTTTTAGATTATCACGAGCCCACTGTACTAACGAGCCTGCAACAGCAATTGACCCTTCAAATGCGTAAAAAGGTTTTTCCCCTTTTCCTTTAAAAGCAACGGTTGTAAGAAGGCCATTTTTAGAGTGCTTTAAAGTTTGCCCAATGTTGGTTAACAAAAAGCCCCCAGTTCCATAGGTGCTCTTACTTTGCCCTTTGGTAAAACAAACTTGTCCAAATAAAGCAGCTTGCTGATCTCCTAAAATACCACAAACAGGAATTTCCTCTTTTAAAGGACCACTTTTTTGAGTATGTCCATAAATTTCACCGTAGGAGTTAACTATTTTAGGAAGGGCTTTAATGGGAATATTAAAAGCTTCTAAAAGCTTTTCATCCCACTTTAGAGTCTCTATATTCATCAACATATATCGACTGGCGTTGGTAACATCAGTTACCACCTCTAAATTCCCAGTAAGTTTGTAAACTAAAAATGAGTCAATTGTTCCAATGACAACTTTACCATTAGAAGCATCCAGTGCTAATTGAGGATCATTTTCTAACATCCAAGCAATTTTAGAGGCAGCAAAATAGGGGCTTGCAACTAAACCGCTTCTTTGATGAAAAAAATCAGAACCATATTTATCTTTTAGGGTGTTTATTAATTTAGAACCCCGCAGGTCTTGCCACACAATTACGTTGTGTCTAATTACTCCACTTTCAGCTTCCCAAGCTAAAACACTCTCTCTTTGGTTGGTAATTCCAATTGCAGAAATTTGGTTTGCCTTCAATCTACTTGTCGCTAAAGCCTCTTTAATTACACTTTTTGTCCTCTCCCAAATTTCATTAGGGTTATGTTCTACCCAACCAGGTTGAGGAAAGTATTGTTTATGCTCTTTTTGACTCGATGCAATGCGATTTCCACTTTCATCAAAGATAAAAAATCTTGTACTGGTAGTGCCTTGGTCAAGAGCTCCTATATAGTGCACATTGCCCTCCTCATAGTGCTCAAATCATGCTACAGTATAGCTGGAAACAGGTAAACCTTCCACACTTAATTTGAGGAGAGCAAAGGATGAAACTGAGCGAAATAGTTGAAATCGTTGATGGAACTGTAATCTGTGGTGCTGAAAACTTAGATAATGAGGTTTATCTTGGTTTTTCTAGTGACCTGATGAGCGATGTATTGACCCTCTTAGCTGATGATATTCTCTTAATCACTGGACTTTCAAATAACCAAGCAATTAGGACAGCTGAGATGAGTGATATTCTTCAGATCCTCTTTGTCCGGAACAAGAAGCCCAACAAAACAATGATCGATTTAGCAACTGAACATGGAATCACTTTAATTACCACACCCTATTCTATGTTTAAAACCAGTGGGCTCCTTTTTTCTAAGGGGCTTGAGCCAGTTTATTAAGGGGAGTAGTAAATGTATCTAACTTTTGATGTAAAAATGGGAGATTTTTCCAATGCTGGGAAGGTTTCTAGTGAAATAAAGGGGATATTGAAACAGCTCAACATAAACCCCAAAGATATAAAGAGAATTATTGTTGCCCTTTATGAGGCAGAGGTTAACGTTGTTGCCCACTCTTATGGGGGAAAGATTGAGTGTTTAATAGACTCAGACCGAGTTATTGCAAACATTGCCGATACAGGTCCTGGTATTGCCGATATTGATTTGGCAATGAAAGAAGGATATTCAACTGCAACTGAAGAGGTACGGGAGATGGGTTTTGGAGCAGGAATGGGACTAGCAAACATCAAAAAGAACAGTGATGAGATGAATATTGAATCTGAGTTGGGCAAAAGCACCAATATTAAATTGATTTTTTATTTAGATTAAAGGATCGAAGATGAACGAAGACCGTTTTTACCATACGCTGAGAGTTGTAGAAGAGTTGTGTATAGGGTGCACCCACTGTATGAAAAATTGCCCCACTGAAGCAATTAGGATTGTTGGTGGGAAAGCTGTGGTCAACTTTGAGCGGTGTGTAGATTGTGGCCAGTGTATGGATGTGTGCCCTCATAGCGCCATCATAATTGAACAAGATGATATCAATCAGATTTTCTCCTACTCTCATCGAGTGGCAATCATTCCCTCTCTGTTTTTAGGTCAATTTGAAGATGATGTTAGTGAAAAACAAATTTTAGGTGCCCTAAAAGAGATTGGATTTACCCAAGTTTATCTTTCAGAGTTTGGGGTAGATATACTAAGAGAGTTGGGTAAATCAAATATTAGCATCTACGCTGATGAAAAACCGGTAGTCTCCTCTTATTGTCCTTCAATCTTAAGGTTGATTCAAATCAGATATCAAAACCTTTTACCAAATATTAACTTAGTAAGGACCCCTGCCCAAATCACAGCCCTCTTTGCAAAAGAATATTTAAAATCTACTGGAGTCAAAGGTGATGATATTGGAATATTTTATGTGACCCCTTGTGCTGCAAAATATGCCCAAATTAAAACCCCTAATTCAGCAACTAGTGGTTTAATTCAGGGGGGATTGAACTTAGACTCCCTTTACAACTTAATTCAAAAACATATTGCCAATAACTCAATAGATACTAAAGATGTTTTTATCCCACCAGTAACCTCCTCCTCTTTTTTATACAGTTTAACTAAAGGGGAGAGTTCGTTAACTAGTGGGCGCTCTTTAGCTGTTGATGAACTACACAATGTCATTGAGTTTTTGGAGTTAGTTGAAGATGAGCGGCATGAAAATATTGAGTTTTTAGAACTTAGAGCGTGTGCTACTGGTTGTACTGGAGGAATTTTAACTCCTAGAAACCGCTTTTTAGCAACAGAGAGAATGAAACACAACGCTGCTAAATTGCCTCGTGACCTTGATGAGGCAGTTAAAGAGAAAATAAGAGAGCTCGCGCCAATCTTAGTTCGTGATTTGAAAAACGAACGGTTAGAGCCTAAAGGATCAATGCAGTTTGATGAAGATCGTAAAGAGGCTATAAAAAAGATGGAAAAAGCAAAACGAATTGCTTTAGTCTTACCTCAAATTGATTGTGGGTTGTGTGGTAGTCCAACTTGTAACGCCTTAGCTGAAGATATAGCCAAAGGAAATGCCAGCATTAGAAGATGCTTAGTCTTAAAAGTTAACGACCCTGCTGGATTAAACCACCTCGCCCGCATTTGGGGAGAGGCAGTTGGTAAAGAGTCAAATAGTGCTCCAGTTAACTCTACAGAGGAAGCTTTATAGAATCTTTTTCTAACTCCTCTTTTGCTAAAACTTTTTGTCCCCCAATTACTACAGTTGAACTCTCTTTCTCTAAAGAGTCTAACAATCTTTGAGCTGCTATTTTTAGATCTTCAACAGTTGTACTTAGATAGGCGACTCTTCTAGTTTTCCGATACTCATCGGTGATATTGTACAACTCTCTTCTAAAGGCAATCATTGAGGCATCTTTAGGATAAAGAGGGCGTAGATCGCGCCCAACTATTGAAATTATTGCTTGATCTAACACTTTCTCACTAACACCATTATTAGCTACATCTACTAAAGCAACTCTAAAATCACTTAATGTCCCCATAATTCTAGGGTCTCTATAAGAGGCAAATAAAGCTAAAGCTTCAAGTTGATCTATTTGAGAAAAGACCCCATAAGCTCCACCAACTTGGCGAACTTTTTCCCACAAGTGGTTTGTCGCTAAGATGTAAGTTAAGACAGTTTGGTGTGCTTGAATTTCGTTACTCTCACTTTCAGCTCTGAAAGCTAATGCATTGTAACTCACTGATGCAGGAATTCTATACAACTCCATTTGTTTCAATTTCAAAGGCTCTAGATTAACTTTATCTTTGTTAAATTTTACTGAGTCAAACTTTTTAATAAAGTTTCCAAGAAAGTTATTTTGCTTTGAATCGCTACATAGATGCAAAATTAGATTCTCTTTACCCACTACCATTTTATGTAGTACTTGCAACTGCTTTGAAATCTCTAAAAGTTGCTTCTCATCATTTACATCTATCGTGTTTAAGAAGAACCACTGCTCCAGTCCATTTAACAACTCATTTTTATAAAGGATTTCAGAGAATGAAGCTGTTGCCCTTTGAGAGGCATATAATTGAGCAGCACTGCTAACATTTGATTCAAAGTCGCTACTTAAATCATTAATAGTTGCCTTTAGACGCCCTAAATCATCTAAGTTAACTCCATTTAAAATCTCAGCAACTAAATCTAAAGCTGCTTTGTTATCTTTTGTCAAAGCCTTAAGCCGAAATCCTAAAGCTAAAAAGCCTGGGTCTTTTTCAAAGAGAGTTGAAGAACTTTCTAAAAAGAAGAAGAGTCCACCAACTTTGCTTCTTATTCTGATGGCCATCTCATCGTAGCTGTACTTTCCAACTCCACTGAGCTGTAACATCCTTGCAAAAATAGGAAGTAGGAGTATTTGCTCTTTAGTTAAATTCTCTAATTTAAAAAACCCATCGGTGTAGATAATTCCATTAGTCTCCATTTGTTGTTGATACAACACAACATCTTCAACAATGTGCTTCTCTTGCTCTAAAATTCGTATCTCTTTAGGGAGGTCCTCTGTAGTTAACCTAGGGATAGTTAGTAAATCTTCTTCTGTATCAACTCGTTCTTCAAATTCATCAAAAGCTAAATTCTCTTTTCTAAGATCTTCTAGAGAGCTCTCATCCATTGCTTCTTTGATACTTTCTAGCTTGTTGTTAAAATGATTTTCCAACTCTTCGTTGTAAGAGGGATCTGGTTTTACTATTAAAACAGAGCGGTGAGGATTATCTATTAAGTTTGTCTTAATCCAAGACTCAAAATATCTTTTATCCTCTTTAAGTTTCTCTTTTAATTGAGCAATTGTTGGAGAGATTTGGATTGTGGTAGAGGGGTGAAGTTTTTGTGCCCACCCTCTTATAGAGCGGTTCATTGCCCTAAAGCCCACTGGGATATCTCCTGTGGCTTCTCTTAAAACAAACTCTTGTCTTCTGATGGCGTTGCGTACTTGTCTGCTGTTAAGTCCTTTTTTAACTAAGTTCTCTAAAGTATCTAAAACCAACTTTAATGCATCTTCACTTTTACTAGGTTCAATTCCTTTAAAGCCAACAGTGAATGGCATTTGCCTAAAAGAGGTGTCCATACCACTAACTTGGCTAATATCTTTAGCCAAAGAAGATTCAATGATTGCTTTGTATAAAGGAGCCCCTGGGTTTCCTAGTAAGACATCAACTAAGATTTGTAAAGTTAAGACTTCTAGGGGATCTTCAACTAATGTTGTTGCCCAGTTGATAGTAACAGACCCATTAACATCGGTAGTCTCACTGCCACTAGTGGTACTAAAGGATCTCCCTTTCTTCCACTTTTTAGCCAACTTAGAGGGCCCTTCTACAGTTGAAATTGAGTACTCAGATAAGTACAACTTCTCTAAAAGGTTCAATTGGTCTGTGACATCCTGATTCCCATATAAAAAGAGACGACAGTTTGAAGGGTGGTAATGGCTCACATAGTAGCCTTGTAGTTGTCTGTAATCGAGGTCAATTATTGCCTTAGGATCTCCACCCGATTCGTAAAAGTAGGGGGTATCGGGAAAGAGGGTACGAACACTTTGACGAGCCACAATGGAGTCGTGGTTGCTAAACTCCCCTAACATCTCATTAAAGACAACCCCATCAAATTGAAGGTTATCTTCATTATCGATTGATAATCTAATCCCCTCTTGCCAGAAGGTCTCTTTTCTTAAAAGAGGATTGAACACTGCATCAGCATACACTTTAAAAAGGTTTTTATAATCTTTATAAAGGGGACTGGCAGCTGGATAGATTGTGTAATCGGGATAAGTGAGCCCATTCATAAAAGTATTTACTGACCCTTTTAAAAGCTCCATAAATGGATCTTTAACGTTGAACCTTTTAGAACCTGCTAAAATAGTGTGTTCAATTATATGGGGTGTTCCACAATCATCCACTGGGGGTGTTTTAAAAATAAAAGCAAAATAGTTTACAATATCATCATTAGCAACATGGTAAACTTCCATATTTGTTATTCGGTGGCGAAACAAATAGCCACTGCCTTGGTAATCATCTAATTGATCAATTGACTCTAAAACGAAAGAGCCTATCTCATCACCAATATTTAATTTATTCACATAAACCTCCGCCGTTAGGCAACAGAAAACTTACCACGAGCATTTCTAATTGACAACCCACTCACTTTTACATAGTCTTCTACTAAAGGAGTCAAAATGTTCTATCTTGGAGCTCACGTCAGTGCTGCAGGGGGTCCTCACAAGGCCGTAGAGAATGCTGTAGCCATTGGGGCAAATGCTTTTGCCCTCTTTACTAAAAACCAAAAGCAGTGGAATGCACCTCCACTTAGTGATGAAGTCATTGATCTTTTTAAAGAGGAAATGGAGAAAGGGAATTTTAAAGCAGATCAAGTGCTTCCTCACAATAGCTACTTAATAAACATGGGAAATCCCGACCCTGAAAAGTGGGAAAAATCTGTTAATGCCTTTATAGATGAACTAGAGAGGGCAAAACAACTAGGTTTGGATCGGGTTAATTTTCACCCAGGGGCCCACCTTAATCAAATTGATATTGATGGGTGTATCGATTTAATTGCCAAAGGCATTGATCGCTCATTAGAAGAGGTGGAGGGTGTTTATGCTGTTATTGAGACCACAGCAGGACAAGGTTCTGCCTTAGGAAGGTCTTTTGAAGAGATAGCTCAAATCATCGATCGCTCTAAGTATCCAGAGCGTATTGGAGTTTGCATAGATACTTGTCACATCTGGGCAGCTGGTTACGATATTAGTACCCAACAAAAATTTAACGATGTTATGACTCACTACGATGAGATTGTTGGTTTTGATAAATTGATGGGGATGCACCTCAACGATGCAAAAAGTACCTTTGCCAGTAGAGTTGACCGCCACGCCCCCTTAGGTGATGGGAATTTAGGCCTTGAACCTTTTAAAGCTATGATGGCAGATGGGAGGTTTAAAAACATCCCATTGGTTTTAGAGACTAACGAACCAGCTAGATGGGCTGATGAGATTGAATTGTTAAGAAGTTTTGCAAAATGAAAACACCTTTAATTTTAGCACACAGGGGTATGAGTCACTTAGCGTGTGAAAATACCCTTGAAGCATTCGAACTAACTGTTCAACACAAAGTGGATGGAATTGAATTTGACATTCACTTAACTAAAGATCAAAAACTTGTTGTAGTTCATGATCACAACTTGATGCGCCTAGCCAAAGTTGACCAAGTTGTTGAACAGTTAACTTTAAAAGAACTTCAAAAGCTCGAAGTTTCAACTCAATATGGGAAAGGGAAGATTCCACAGCTGAAAGATGTCTTTGAACGGTTTGGAACAAAGCTTTTTTACGACATTGAGTTAAAGTCCGAAACTTCCAAAAATGGGAATTTTGAACAATTAGTCTTTGAAGAGATTAAAAAGTACAAAATTGAAAATCATTGTATAGTCTCTTCATTCAACCCTTTTGTGATGAGAAAGTTCAATAAGGTCTCTAAAAGGACAATCCCTTCAGCTATCATTTACGACGATGATCCCAGTGTTCCTCCTCTTTTAAGAAAAGGATGGGGACGATTTATTTGTAAAGCTGATTTTCTAAAGCCAAATTATCAACTAATAGATAAAAAGACTTTAAAAAAAGGGTATCCCATAATTACTTGGACAGTTGATGATGTTGAAGTTGGAAGACAGTTGTTAGCAAAAGGAGTTGTTGCCCTTATCTCAAATCAACCAAATATATTTTTCTCTTAGTAGTATAAAAAGCGGTTAATCAAAGATAGAGATATTAATCCAAAGGTTGAAAAAGCTTTTTCAGTCGCCTCTTCAATTGTCTTTCCTATCCCTATGCTGCTAACTTGGGAAGTTGAACCAACTTCGTTGCCACTATTAGATTCAACTAAAGTTAAAAATCCTGCAACCGAAACAAAAGCTTTACCCCCCTCCTCTTTAATTTGGGTAATTCCAACATCTCCAAAGAGGATATAATTAAATGAGCTTTGTTGTTGTCGTAACTTAGCTAAATATTCATCCTCTTCTAAATTCTCAATGGGGGCAAAAGAGGTTTTTATCTGTTGTTTTTCTAAATAGCTTTTTATGCTTGTTGCACCATAACGACTTTGATACAAAGAGCCTTGCAAAGAGTACTCTCGAAGGGCTACTAAAAGAGCTTTATCTTTAACTCTACTTTCCATC
Organism: Sphaerochaetaceae bacterium; assembly: GCA_050950065.1. Taxonomy (GTDB): domain Bacteria; phylum Spirochaetota; class Spirochaetia; order Sphaerochaetales; family Sphaerochaetaceae; genus JBAYOE01. Next base: position 75,276 of record JBMNGX010000003.1, read on the forward strand.
TTGTATGAGTAACAAAGTCTTTTGTCTTTAACTGTTTGAACTAGCTCATCATAAAGAGCTAAATCAATCTCTTGTAACTTAGAAAAACTCTCTATTAAATCTAATTCAAAACAGAGTTGTCCCTCTCTTACCAAAGTGGGATTTAGGTTTCTAAAACTAAACTGTCCACTGTTATCCGTTACAAAGTGGTTACTTCCTTGATAAGGTTTGCCAAGACCATCGTATGCCTCGTAATAAGTTAGAATAGGGGCCTCTTTAACTCGAGCAGCTAAGGAACGAGTTCCCCTTTTTAAAACAACGTTCAAAGTGGGTATTTCACCTTTGGCAGAGTTATAAGATAAAACTAATCTTTGTAAAACCTTTTTCAATTGCCCAACAGCATCGTTGTACAATTTTTCTCCCCGCTCTAGTGGGAGTGTATCGGCCAATAAGATAATATCTAAATAATTTTCAATTGCTAAAAGGTCTCTGTTATCTCGAATATATTGACTTGCGCTATTGTTTAGTTTTCCTATCTCACCTAGTCGTTGTAAATAAAGACGTTCACTCTCTGTTCTAGAGATTTCCAAAAGGGAGCGATCGGCAACTGCTAAGAACCATGTTGTTATTAGATTATCCTCTTTTTTAACAAACTCTTGAGTCACTTTAAGATTGTATTGATCTACAGTTTTACTTTTTGTTATTTGAGCTAAATGATTAGCACTAACATCTTCTCCAATAAAAGAGGAGACCTCTTTTAAAATAGCCTCATAAGCTAAAACTTTCGAACGAGTTTCAGTTGTGGCAGATCCCTTACCAACAAAAGATACTTGATTACGCCCAACTCTCACCTCATAAACCCAAACAGGGACTCCCTCTAAATTGGCTTTAACCCAGCTACTTAAAGAGGAACATCCACTAAATAAAATCAGGGTGATTAATAATAGGAGAGTTAGCCTTTTCATAATCTTTATCCTACCACATCCATCCAACAAGTGACGATACACTTACTCGTCCTAAAGAGAACGTTTTTGATTGAGTGTACCTATAGGAAACTCCAAGACCTAAGTAGAAGTTACTACTTAGTTGATAAGAACTACGAATCTCCCCTTTAGCTCCGTATAAAAATTGAGTTTCAGTTGAATTAATGTGTACTCCAAGACCAACTTGAGCTAACATCGACAACCGCACGTTTCTTAAAGCGTGGAGGTTAAACTCCCCTAAGTAGTGAGTTCTCTCAATTCCACTAAAAAACAAGAGGTTTGTTGAATTTTCTTTAAACTGATACTCAATATCTATAGTGGTAGCTATTTGTAAAAAGGTGTTTTTAAGGGCAAAGGAGTTAACAACACCTAGACCTACACTGTTTAAAGAGGCAAAAACTGATAAAGAGCTATCTCCTTTTAATCTTTTAGAGTCTATCTTTAAAGCAGGTTTAATCCTTTCCTTAGACCAAAAAGGTTTTAGTTCATAAAGAGTTTGCCCCTGATTATCAAATTTGTTAGCTATCCCAACTAAAGCTACTTTTTCATTAAATCCATCAACTAAGTAGAGCCTTGAACCAACTTTGAAGCTATCTGTGTTTGCTATTGTCCAAATGCCCCCATCAGTAACCTCATCAACAACATTTTCCCCTATTTTATCAAACCAAGTGAGAGTATTATTTCTCACCACAATTCGTATTTCATCGTAAATCAGTTGTTCAATGTTAGTCTTATGATCAACTAAGAGGGCAAATTTATATTCAAAAGTTCCTTTAGAGGTAGTTATTCCTAAAATACCTTGATAAAGTTGTTGCTCTTTAAAACTCTTATCATCTATTGAAAATTCTTTGATATCTAAATTGATTTGTTGATCTAAATTTAAGTACTCTATCTCATCTAAAAAGCCTTTTATTATGATTTCTTTATACTCTTGATCATAAATTACCGTTGCTGCAAAAATTGAGGTTGAGAGTAATAGAAATAGAGTTACTACAAAGAGGTTTTTTATTTTCAAGTTTTAGCCCACCAATAGATAATTTGTTCAACTAATTTTGCTGAATCAACCATCGTTTTAACTCCCACCCACTCGGTAACTGAGTGGAGGTTGTGAGAACCGGTAAACAAGTTTGGAGTTGGAATTCCCATCTCTGCTAAACGAGCCCCATCTGTTCCACCTCTAATAATCTTTTGCTCTAACACAAGGTTTAGCTTTTCAGCTGCCTCAAAGATAGCTTTCATCACCCTACTATCTTTTTTAATAGAGTCGTACATATTGCGATAAACAACTTCACTACTTAATTGAACCTTTCCCCCATCAAATAGGTTTTCGATTGCTATACTTAAAGATTTTAGGTTATCAATGCGTTTAAGTAGATTATCGTAATCAAAATCTCTGATGTGCAAATTGAGGTGGGTGTGTCCAATTGTTCCTCTGATTTCATCAGCACAATAATAACCAAATCTACCATCGGTTGCCTCAGGAGATTCGCTTTGAGGCAACATTGAGACAAACTTAGTTGCCATAGTGACACTGTTTACCATCTTTGCTCGAGCTGCCCCTAAATGTTGAGGCACCCCATAAAAGTCCACTTTAACAGTGGCAGCATTAAAACACTCTGCTTCAACCTCACCCCTTACTCCCCCGTCTAAAGTGTAACAACATGTGCTATTCAGCCACTTAGGATCAAAAGCATCCATTCCCCTTCCAGTCTCTTCATCAGTTGTGAAAATAAATTCAATCTCTCCATGCTTTAAATCTTCATTTTCTAAAAAGTATTGAGCAACTGAAACTAAGATTGCTACTCCAGCTTTATCATCACCACCTAATAAAGTAGTACCATCGGTAACAACAATCTGTGAGCCAACGTAATCCAAAAGGTGACGATTTTCTTCAACTTTTAATACGATATCTTTGTTTAAGATAATGTCTGAACCGTCGTAATTATCTATTACTGTTGGTTTAACTCCATTTCCCATCACATCATCAGCTACATCTACATGGGCCATAAATCCAATAGTATCTACTTTTTTTCCCGCAGGGAGATTGGATTTAAGACGTCCAATTAAATAGCCGTTTGAATCTAATGTGGTATCAGTTAAGCCCATCTCATTGAGCTCTTGTTCTATTGTTTGTAGTAACAACATCTGATTTTCTGTTGAAGGGCGACGATCAGTAACATGCGGATCGCTCATTGTATCGAAAGCTACATAGCGTAAAAAGCGGTCTAATAACCTTTGGCTGAATATTGATTTATCCATAATAAAATGTGCTCCTAAAAGTTAACTTTAGGAGCATTATTTCACATTTAGATAGAGGTAGCAACCAAGCAACTACGCATTAAAGTTATATTTTTTCAACATTGGTTTAACTAGATCCATCACTTGGTAAATTGAGAAAACAACAATGATAAGACCTGTTACAACTGGTCCGTTTGTCATTGTTTTACCCACTGCACTCATTGATGCCGCAATTGCCCAAGCAGCCGTAGGGTCGGTAGTGACGTCAACTATCCACTCTTGAAAAGATTGAGAAAGATTATCATCTCCATATTTATAGTAACGATAAATTGACATTATAGTTGTTGCTACAACCCCTGCAGCGATACTTATTGCAGCAGCTGCTGTTATTTTACCCCAAAAAATAAGTGTTGGGATGCAAGCATATACTACTCCTGCAACTAACAACACCAATGTTTTAGTTACTAACTTCTGTAAATCTCTTAAAAACTCTGCTCTTTGATTTGGAGGAAGAGCGCGCCCTTGTTCAATTGCCAAAGAGCGCAAAGAACGCTCATTTTCAACCATTGTCTTAGAAAGCTCATTGTACTGCTCTTTAGGAAGTAACTTTGCGGCTTCTGCTAATAGCTGTTCAGAAGAGCTCTCTGTTACTACCGAGTGGCTAAAACTTAAATATTCATCCCCGTTTTTCTCAGTGAGCATGTTTGCAACAATCTCCTCGCCACTGCTATTAGAAAGAATTGATCGTGTGTTGCTATCTAATACCCCATTCTCTTCAAGTACTGGGCTAATGATTTCCAATTGTTGGTCTACAACTCTAGAGACAACTGGAACAATAACAGCGTGGTCTATTTGTCCACTATTTTTATAAGACCACCCTAAAGAGCACCCCAAAAGTGAAACTACCAGGGCAAATACAATTAGATGATTGGCAAAAAATCTTTTAAAACTCATTTCCATAATCTATTTACCTCTTCTCTTTACTAAAAAACTTCCACCCGAAATCTAAAACAAACCTAAATTTCTTAAATGTTGGAATGAGGGTGTTTATATACTCATACTCTCTTTGATAACTATTAGAGGGGTCTCGATACAATAAAGAGAGTTGAACGACTAGTGGTTCATAAAATTCCCAACTGTAACCAAAGGCTATCTCATTTAAATAACTAACTGACTGCTCAGGACGATTTGGCCCTATGAAGGCATTTACTTGAGCTAACGATAAAAGGATAAAAGGTCCTTTTAGCCAAGGGTAAAACATAAGTTGTACACCACTTTCAAAAAGGATTTCTTTACCACCACTACGATCTATTAAAAAGTTAAAAGGGACTTTTAAAGATATTCCACTTGAATCTTCTACTTGAAAAGAACTTTTTATTGAAATGTGTTTTTCCCAAATTGCATCAAAAACAGCTAAATCAACTGTAGCAAGGAAATTTATTTTTTCACTAGAGGCAACAGGGAGAGTTAATGAAAGGAGCAAAAGTAGCAGTAAAACTTTTCTCATAGAAAAAAGTTAACTGAAGATAAGAGAGCCAACAATTGTCAATTAGTGCTAGCACTAAGACCAGCCAAGAGCCTCTTTTAACTCTTTCTCTTTTTTTGAAATACTTTTAGAGATAAAACTTCTTTGTTTTGAATCGTCAAAGACAAAAGTTATCCCCTTTTTTGAAGCTAAGACTTTTTCTAAGGTGTAACTACTTATCTTTGAAGTTTCTATCGACCAAACTTCCAGTACTTTTGTTAAACTAAGTTTTTGATAAAGGGCAACTTTATCTTTAGTTACAACTAATCTTCCACGAACATAATCTTCACTACTAATTGGGGGAACAAGGGAGACAAAAAGACTAAAACCTTTGATGTAGGGTTCTACTGCTTTTTTACTAACCCAGTAGGCAACGTAGTAATAGAGAACTAAAACTAGTCCCATCAAAATGTATAAGAGCCAATAGAACCAAACGACTATCCCTTTCATTGGCAAAAACACTGCTAAGCCAAAAAGAGATAGTAAAATAAGTTTTAAAATTGCCTTCATGCAAAATATAGTACCATTTGTAAAACTCTTAGTCATTAGTGACCTTGCCACTTCTTCTTGTTTAAATTATCTTTTATATATGCAGTTAATTTCTACTTATCCAAAAGAGAGTCCTCTCTCTTTTGAACATCGTTTTTTACTCCAACCTTATCTTTTAGAAAACCGCCACTCAATAAGTGAGTTGTCGATGGCTTCTTTGTACCCTTTTACTAAAAAGAGGTACTACACTGTAAGTAACTACGATGAAGATCATTACATCATCCGTGGCTTTCAAGAAAATAATGGTAAAAAAGAGCGCTTTGCAATTTTACCTTCAGGTTATCCAACTAAAGAGCTTATTGTTGATTTGTTTAAAGATGTTGATGAGATAAACACCATTGGGGAGCACAACTACAAAGAGTGGCAACAAAAACTTGAAAAGGATAATCTTCCTTACAAAGTTGTTGAAGATCGAGATAATGCTGACTACATTTACGACCGCCAAAGTTTAGTAGATTTAGTTGGCCAAGCTTTACATAAAAAAATGGCTCATGCCAAAAAGTTCTCTCAAAGTTACCCTAATAGAATTATTGTCCCCTCCCACTTAGTCAAAACTGAAGATATGGTTGAAGTTTTAGATCAATGGGCAGAGGGCAAAGATGTTGTTGAAGATTACAATGCAACGTTGTTGGCAATTAATCTAAGAGAAGAATTGAAGATGAGGGGAATTGTTGTCTTTGTTGATAACAAACCTGTTGCCTTCACTTTAGCAGAGATGGATGGAGAAGATAGAGTTATTACCCACATTGAAAAAGCCCTCGTACAATACAAGGGCATTTTCCAATACATCAATCGTGCTTTTGCTAAAGATCTTCCTTCATCTGTTACTGAAATCAATAGAGCTCAAGATTTAGGAATCCCCGGTTTAAGGCAAGCAAAGCTCACCTATGAACCGAAAAGATTGTTGATGAAATATAAAATTAGAAAAGATTAACTCTCTTCACTAAACATTTGCATCAATAAATGAGCTCCCATCATATCTGAATCTCCCATACTCTTAAGGCTGTTGGCAAATTCTTGAAACTCAACTAACGATTCAAATAACATTAGGCGGCGGTAGTTCTCATCTTTAGCTTTCCCTGAAAGTTCTAAGGTGCTACCCATCCGTCTCATTGTAAAAATCTGATTCTCTTTTCTAATTTGCCAAGCTCTAATAGTTCCTTCCAATGTGCTAATAAAATAACCTTCACTTCTAAAAAGATCACTAACTGAGCGGCGTAAGAAATCTGCTGCCCGTTCACTAGGTAAGGTTAATTCGATGGTTGTCACATCACTAGGAGTCTCATCACTGATCTCTTTTTTGTAACCACTGCCCCCTTTAAAGGAGTGGATTAATAGTGGTGGAGCTGCAAAAGAGGCCAACAACATTGCCATAACAGCAACACCAAACATGTCAGGTCCTATTGCACCACTAGCTAAACCGATACCAGCTATGATTAAAGTAACTTCCCCTCTGGGTAACATTCCTGCGCCAATTCTGAAAGCCCCTTTTAAGTTAAAGCCAACAAATAAAGCGGGAAGGCCACAACCTACTAACTTTCCAACAAAGGCTAACAAGCTAAATAAAATACCAAAGCCTAAAACCCCTTTTAAAGAGCTAAAGTCAACCATCATCCCCATAACACCAAAGAATATTGGTATGAAATACTCCCCTACTCCTTTAATTCTTTCAGTAATTTCATGGGCAACGTCAGTTTGACTTAAAGCTAAGCCTGTTATGTAAGCCCCAATAATCATTGCTAAGCCTGCCATCTCAGAAAAACCTGCTAATAGAAGAGAAATTCCAAAAGAGATTTCAGCCAAAACTCCTAATGAGCCCAACTTTTTTAGTTGTTGAGTTAAATGGGGGGCAACAATTATTCCAACAACCATACAAATTAGCCAAAAGCCGATAGCTTTTAGGCCAACCATGGCAATAGAGCTTAGGACAATCTCACCACTGCCCATCTCAACCGCCGATATTCCAACAACGACAGAGAGTAAAATAATACTCAACACATCATCCAAAACTGCAGCTGCTAAGATAGTGACCCCTTCAGGTGTCGATATTTTTTTAATCTCACTTAAAATTCTTGCTGTTATTCCAATAGAAGTTGCTGTACTTACTGTTCCTAAAAAGAGTGCCTCTGGAGCCATAATTGAGGTAACATCGGAGTGAAGCAAAACTGATAAACCTGCCCCTAAGAAAAAGGAGATAATTACTCCCCCAATACCAACAACTGAGGCTTTTCCACTAAAGCGGATAAATGTTGGTAAATCGGTCTCCAATCCACTAGTGAACAGAAGCAAGATTGAACCAATGGTGGCAACTCCATACAACTCAGGTGATACTGGAATAGTTCCCCCAAATATTGGGAAAAGGGGGCCAAAAGAGCCAAGTGGAATTGAACCAAGAAGATATGGGCCAACAATCATCCCGGCAACCAACTCTCCAAGAACTTGAGGTTGCTTTAATTTACGGGAGAAGAACCAACCGTTAAGTTTAACAGCAACAAGTAACACCCCTAGCTGCAGTGCTAGCATCATCATTTCTTCAGTCATATTAGTTACCTACACCCCAAAAATTGATAAAATATCTTTTTTCGTTTTCGAATTTAAGAGTTTTTCACGCTCTCTTTGTTCTTTAATAACCATGCTAACTTCAGCCAAGAATTGGACGTGAGGACCAACACGATCCACTGGTGATAATGTCATGATAAAAATATTGGATTTTTGTCCATCTAAAGCTGCAAAGTCGACCCCTTCAGGTTTGATGGCAATACAGGCAGCTAAAGATTTAACTGCTTTAGTTTTTGCGTGAGGAATTGCAACACCGTGTTGAATTCCTGTCGACATCTGCTTTTCTCGCTTTAACAAATCGTCTAAGGCTAATTGGCGATCTTCTACTTTTCCACTAGCAACTAAAATGTCTAATAGTTCTTCAATAATCTCATTTTTTGTCTCCCCTTTTAGGGAGGTAGCAATAACTGCTTCTGATAAAACGTCTTTAATTTTCATACTGTTGTATTATCACCATCCTTAACATCATTCAATAATTTTTAAAAAAAATTTGAAGCAATATAGAAAAAAATCCCATTTAATCGGTGGAGGCCGATATGAGAAATCAAATTTATTATACCATAGCTCTAATTTTAATTGTGCTAGTCTCCTTTATAAGTTGCGATGAACCGCAAGGGACTACCACATTACGACTAGCTTTAAATGATGATAGCAGAAATGTAGCAAATAGTCGCGATGTTATTGGTCCAGAAGGAGAGTCTTTATTTATTAGCAACTACATTGTTAGTGGCAGTGGTCCAAACGAGAGTTCATTTACCATTACCACAAGTAGCACCCACGTCGATATAACCAACTTACTTGTTGGGTTATGGGAGATAGAAGTTATTGGACTTAACCAGCACGATACTCCAATCTCAAGTGGGATTATTAATCACAACCTAACAACTAAAAGTAATAATGTAGAAGTTAAACTTAGCTCTTTTGTTGGAGAAGGGAGTGTCGACATCGGTTTTTATTGGAGTGTGACCGATTATCCAAATTCAACATTTGAAGTGGAACTTGCCACTAGTGAAGGAGTGCCTGTAACTCTAGAGGGCTTTAGTGTGAATCAAAGCGAAGGATATGCCCGCCTACAACAATCGCTTAGTTCAGGTTCTTACGATTTAAAGTTTAAGTTGTTTAGTGATGGAGACCTTTTAGCTGGAGGAGTTACAGTTCTTAGAATCTTAGATCAAAAAGTCAGTCAGTGTAATTTGGAAGTGATTGTTGATAAACAAGCTCCAAATCCTACTCAACTATTAATTAAAAATCTAATCACAGAACCAATTGAAGGAGCTATTACCAATATTGGGTCAAAGGTTCTTCCTCAAGATCTTTTAAGTGCAACTTTTCATCAAACATCCCACCTTAATAGTTCTATAGATGTAACTTGGTATTTGGATGGAGAGTTTTTAGGAAAAGGAAAAACAGTAGATTTTAAAACTTACACTGGAAAGCACCGATTAGATGCGATTGTTAAAAGTGACGATTTAGGTTCTATGGGGGGCTTTACTCACCCTTTTACGGCAACTGTGGAGGATCTTAATAATGTTCCAACTGTCGTCTCTAGTTATACTTCAGCTGATGATAGTAACTTAGTTGGAGATAACCCTGCTATATTTTTATATGATGGCAGACTCTTAGTTGCCTCCACAGATGCACTACACCTTTATGAGATAAAAAAAGATTCACTAAAGCACTTGAAGAGCTTTAAAAGTAGCTCTTCAATAATCACTAGTGACCCTTATCCTGCTAAAAATATCAGCTATATTGCCTATGATTCGATAAGAAACATAATTGTAACAACAAGTGAACAGAACAATTGTGTAGCATTTTACAACTACGACAGTGAATCTAAATTAATTAGTAAAATTGGCGCTTTTGATGCTACCAGTGGTTTTTGGAGTGGCTCAATAATTAACTGTGAACTTTCAACTACTTTGGGCATAGCAGTTGTGTATGACACTACTATTGGAAGAATCTACCACGCCCCTTACGATTTTTCAGAAGTCCAACCTTTTAAGTCAATGACTTTAAAAGGTCCACTAGGTTCTTCATCTTTAACATTTAATGCCACAGGAGATCGATTTACCCTTTCAAATAAAGATACACCATCTTTTATCATCTACGAACTTACCTATGGATTAAATGGAACATACTCAATAAAAGAATCGAGTAGGACAACCTTAAGTTCTAGCAATTCTAATGGTAATTTCAATGTATGGCGTATAGATCCAGTGTTACATATCAACTTGTCTGATGGTCTTCATCTTTACACTATCTCAGATAAAGAGTGGCAGGAATCAAAAAAGATAACTAGTGGCTCTACTCCTATTAAGAATATCACCTACAACACCTCTTTAACGAAGTGTTGGATACTGGAAGAAGGTAAAATTAGTTCTTATGAGTTACTCGATGGATGTGATATAAACCACTACGGATCTTTGCAAATTGATACTACTAACTACAATGGGATAACTAGCTCCCCACTAGAGAACTTACTTGCACTACGAGGATCTAATAAGTTAAAGATTTTAAGAATAAGTGATTTGTGATTTAAATGGGACATAGTAAAAGCTGTGTCCCTATTTTAAAATATAGGTTACTTGAGAACCCGCACCACTTTTCTCTACAAACCCTCCAGCTATAAGCTTATTTAGTATTCTCAAGACTTTGGACTTATTAAATTTTGTAGATATTTGAATTTCTTCCCGAGAAGCTCCATCGTTCTTTTTCAACAATTGGTAAATAGCGAACTCATCACTATCTAGGTTTTTCTTTTGGTCACTATAAAGTGGAAGTGAGAGTTTTATGTAGTTCTCAGTAATTGAAAAAGTAGGTTTTGATAAACTATGTTGGTATTGTTCCATTATTCTTTTAATACCTGTCCCAAATTGTTCAATATATTTTAGTCTAAAAAATACAGATGCTATTATAGGGTTTCTTAAAAGAGAGACATGTTCATACAAATAGTATTCTTCAGTAAGCCCATTAGGCAACCCTCCTGGAGAAGTTATCTCAATAACATCATCATACATTGATACTTGGATGTTCCCCATGATGTCCCATTGTCTATGAACTAGAGCATTTGCAATTGCTTCTCTAAATGCCTCTTTGGGAATTAACTCTTTTGTTATCCTCTCATACCCTTGGATTTCCTCAAATTGGTAATAAATTTCAAATACTTTAATAGCTTCATCATATAAAGTCAGAATAGATTTATTGGTGATAGTTTTTCTATACAATATTTGGTTAATAGTTTTTCCAAATTTAACAATATCTATTGCTGAGAAATTATAATTATTTTCATCTGCTAATAGAGCTGCTGCTATGTTAAAATAACCTTCATTTGTGTAAAGATTTAAAGTTCGTAATATGTCTAAATTTAATTGGTCGATACCAATAACTTTTTTGAGCTTACTTTCAAGTACCTTAAACTCTAGGTCTTGTTTGTCACTTTTTTTCTCCTCATAGTTTAGGTTGACTCCTTCCATTGCTAATCGGTTTAACTCTATTCTATCAACCTCAACCGTTAAAGTATCTGATCTCTTGTAAGATTTTCCTTTATAGTAGTAGGGAGTATCTTTTCCTTTATAGACACTCAAGATAATTATGTTTTTGCCACTAATTTCCTTTACCTTGATTTCAAAATTTGGCCTTGGCTCTATTGTACTATTAACCATATGTTCTATTCGTAAAATATCTTTGCGAAGATTTTCAATTCCTTTTACTTTCCCATCATCACTGACACCAAAAACAATTTGCCCTTCATTATAATTGGCATAAGCACTAACTGTTTTCAAGAACTTATCTGTAACAATTTCTTTGAGCTCTAAATTATATTTTTCTTTTTCAAACATAACTTTCCCCATTCTTTACTCAAATAGTACCATAACCACAGTCATAATGCAACGAGGAAGCCTTCTCGTTGCACCCTCGTTGCACTTTTTGTGGTTTTTGGGTTCCTCGTTGCACTTCGGTGTGCAACGAGAGCTCTTATTTGACCCTACCGTTTGCTTCGTAAGATGTGCCTAAACCGTATAGTTTAGGTTGTTTTATATTTTCTAATTGTTTTTTATTACCTTCAAATTCTTTTGCAACTGTTTGTGCTATTTAGTTTTATTTTTTAATAATAGATTTTTAACTTCTCTATTGGTGTATTCAAACCGACACTATTGTATCGTAGTTTAAATTCTTACATATTATAAAAAGACTATAGTTATAATGCAACAAGGAAGCCTCCTCGTTGCACCCTCGTTGCACTTTTTATTATTTTTGGGCTCCTCGTTGCACATCGTTGTACAACAAAAGATCCTATTCCCACTCTATCGTTGAAGGGGGTTTATCAGTTATGTCGTAGAGAACTCTGCTAACTTGATCTACTTCAGAGCAGATCCTTTTGGAAACTTTAGCTAAAAATTGATAATCAAAGGGATAAATAGTTGCTTCAGTTGCATCAATGCTGTTAATGGCTCTAATGGTGCACACCTCTTCAAAGACTCTTCTTCCCTCTTTCACACCAACACTTTTAACTGGAAGTAGAGTTGCTAAAGATTGCCAAATCTTATCGTACAAATCTGCTTTATAAAGTTCATCAATAAAGATTGCATCCACTTTACGAAGCGTTTCAACTCTTTGGGGAGTAACTTCACCAATACATCTGACTGCTAAACCAGGACCTGGAAATGGGTGACGATAAACTAATTTATCACTTAAACCTAAAGCTTTACCAACTTCTCTAACCTCATCTTTAAATAACTCTTTTAAAGGTTCAACTAGTTTGAAGTTTAACTTTTCGGGAAGGCCTCCCACATTGTGATGACTTTTTATTGAAACTTTCTCACCTGAATCTATTGCAACACTCTCCAAGATATCTGTATACAAAGTTCCTTGAGCTAAAAACTCAATCCCTTTAAGTTTTTTTGCCTCTCTTTCAAATACCTCAATAAAAAGATTTCCAATAATCTTTCTTTTAGCTTCAGGATTACTTACACCTTTTAAAGCATCAAAAAAATCTTTTTTAGCATCAACAACTATCAGTTTAACTTTGAAGTTATCTTTAAAAGTTGTCTCAACAAATTCAGCTTCATTTTCTCTTAACAGCCCTGTATCAACAAAGATTGCTGTAAGTTGATTACCTATTGCTTTGTGTAATAAAGCTGCTACCACAGAAGAGTCTACTCCCCCTGAAAGGGCACAAAGAACCTCTTTATCACCAACATACTTTTGGATTACTTTAATCTCATTTTCAACAAAAGTTGTTGCATCCCAATTGGGTTGAACTTTACATTCGTTAAATAAAAAGTTACTAAAATCAAAACTTTCTATTTCATCGTATGAAATATTTAGAACTGGATAACCTTGTTTCTCAATCTCTCCATCAATTACTACAACTCCAGCAACATCCAACTTTTTAATCCCCTGTTGATTTGTCACAAGGGCTTTAACTTTTTGTAATCTGATAAGGCGGGCAACTAACTGCCCTCCTCTTTTAGAAAAATCTACAATTGCAATTGTGTTACTCATATAACCTACTTAAAATGCCAATGCTCTCACTGGTGGATAAGCTTTCAAAACTGCTTTGGAGACAATTATTCCAACAACTACTCCAACTCCCGATTGCATCGCATTTAAAGCAACTTCACTAAGGGCAGCTTTAAATCCATACAAAACTCCTCCCGCTAAGTAATAACCTCCAGTCATCACTACCATTCCAACTACTCCAGCAATAACCATCCTTAAGATACTTGCATCGGCAGGAATTTTAGCGACCACTTTCTTTCGAGCTATTAAGGCAATAACTAAGCCTTGAAGACCATGAATGATAAATGAAAGGGGTGCCCACTGCGCATAACCACCCAATAAATCAGCTATACCTGTACCTAAGCCTCCGGCAATGAAACCAACCCAAGGGCCAAACATATAGGCAGAGAATACAATAGCTACATCGCATAGACTAATATACCCTTTAATTGGGGTGGGCACTCTCACAATGAGGGTAAAGACGACAACAACTGCAGTTAGCATAGCAGTTAAAGCTATTCTGATAGCTGTTAACTGATTGGCTAATTTTTTAGACATAAGCTTACCTCCTTGCTTTTTCTATGTTTAAAAAATATTAAACGCAAAATAAGCTACACCAATTACAACAACAGCGATTAAAAAATGGAACCACAGCCCAACTGAGGGATCCAAATAGCGATAACTACCTCTTTTGTTATCTCTTCCAAAACCACGATGCTCTAAGCTCATCGCCATATAGGGAATAGATTTCAAAGCAACAACTAAAGCAGCTGTTACAGTGGGAACAACATCAACAATACGCCGTTTACTAGATGTAGAATCACTAGCACTTCTAAGAAGGTGGGCATCTTGAATCATTTGAAACGAATCGGCAACAGATGGGATAAATCTAAATGCTAGTGTCACTATCAGTGTACCACTGTACGAAAGACCATACCACCTCAATGCCAGTTGGATATCAACCATTTTTGTTGTCCAAATGAAAAGAGTCGCCATGTAGGTAATTCCTAAAAAGCGGGCAACCAATAAGTTTAAATTAAAAAGAGCCTCTTTAGTGGCAACTGTAAAGTTACCAATTTTAATAACAACTGTACCATCTCTATAAGTTAATGGGACAAACAAAATCATGATGATTACTAAAAAGATAATAGTTTTAAGGGGCTGTAAAGATTGTTTAAAATTTGTTGAGTATAAAGCTAATAAGAAAACAGCTAAATTAAGGAGCCATAGCGAAGCAGGATTTGATCCTAAAAATAGTAATAATGTTAAAGCTAAGAGGGTAAATAGTTTTGCTCGAGGGTCAAATTTGTATAAAAAGCCCCTACCGGCAATGTACAAACTAGTTGTCACCATACTCCCCCTTCTCTATAACCTCTTTGTTTTCAATCACATATTGGCGTGTTGCTAAAGATTTAGCGAACTCTTGGTCGTGGGTAATAATTACAATAGCAGCCCCTCTTAACCTCAATAAAGAGATAATCTCATAAGCAGCCGCGTAAGTAACTCCACTATCTAACTCATCTATAATGACAAAAGGGCGCTCTAAGATGTAATAGACAGCTGCTTGTAAGTGTTTGCGTGAGCCGTAGCTCATCATTGTTGGATTATCTTTTAAATCAAGGTGAAAAAGTGAGGCAACCTCGTTGGCCACTTTTTTTGCTTTTTGTTTATCGTGACGCATAGACCAACTTAACTCATCTTCAACAGTTGGTAAAAATATTCCAAAATCGGGATTTTGAAATAGATAAGCAACATTTCTGTTGAGCTCTTTACTAGTTGCTACTTTGCCATCAATTGAGATAGAACCGTCAAGATAAGGATCTAAACCACACAATACTCTACTAAAAGTGCTCTTACCCGATCCATTAGGACCAACTAAGGCAACAACCTCTCCACTTTCAACATAGAAATCTTTAGCATTTAAAGTAAATGGGTTATCTGCTTTAACTGAAAATCTTTGATGTACAATTTTTAAATCTTTAACTCTTAAAGTTTTTGAGTGAAGTTTTTGTAGTTTAACATCTGTAGTAACAAAAGATCGTTCAGACTCTTGTTCATACAACTTTAGAATTTCATCTTTTTGGTCTACGACGATATGTTTATCTTTTATTAAGCCAAATGAGTCAAAAACTCCCTTATATTCGCCAATATAACGAGAAGCAAATACAACAACTGTTTTATCACTCTCTTTAATTCTTTTTGCTAAAAGATTTTTGTATTTGTAATCTAAATCATCAAAAGGTTCATCCATAATCCACACATCAGCATCGATAGCTTCAGTTGTGGCTAATAAAAGTCTTTTGCGTTCCCCACCACTAGTCTCTTGAGGATTTACCTCCCCCATCTCTTCTAAATTCCACCTCTTTAAAGAAGAGACAACTCTTTTTTCAATCTCTTTTTGGTTGAAGCCTAAGGATTCTAAAGGAAAAGCAATCTCATCAACTAAGGATGTCATCAATAACTGCTCTTGAGGATTTTGGGTTACTAAGGTGAGTTTGTCTGTTAATTCCCACGCCTCAATTTTTAAGATATCTAGAGAGTTAACTTTTATGGAGCCAGAGATTTCACCTTCCACATGCCGCGGTATTAAAGCAGATATTATGCGAGCTAAAGTAGATTTACCACTATCTGGAACACCAAGGATTAAAAGTTTTTGTCCCTTAGCAACTTTTAGATTCAGATTTTCAAATATTGGTTTATAATTTCCCTCTTGGTAATCCTTGAAGGCAAAAGAGAGCTCGCTAATTTCAATCATTGTTTGCTATTTTCTCTGCTACTGCGAAACTTCTCTTCAATGGCACTGTAAACTTGATCTGCTACACCCTTTAGTTGCTCTTCATCCATAGTTGAAGTATCAATTGGCTCTGCCACTGTTAAATAAACCTTAGCCCTCTTAAGGCTTTTTCTTTGACTTAACGCTGTATGGTTTCCATCAATGGTAATTGGGACAATTGTCGCTTTAGCTTTAGTTGCCAATTTCAATGACCCATTTTTAAACTTTCCAAGCTGCCCATCTTTACTTCGAGTTCCTTCAGGAAAAACAAACATTGGAATCCCATTTTTAATATTCTCTACCCCTTGTAAGATAGCTCCTAACGAGGCACGAGGACTTTTACGATCGATGTAGACACAATTCATTGCCCTGATCCAGTGTCTAAGAATTGGAATTTTGTTGAGCTCTTTTTTAGTAATAAAACCACTCCAAATTCTTAAGCCTGCTAAGACAGAAGGGATATCCAACATACTTTGGTGGTTAGAGACAAAACAGATTTTATTGGTATCTGTGGGGATATTTTCCATTCCACTAGGGATAAGTTCAATTCTTAAAGACCAAATTATTATGCGGGCAATATTGGTCCCATTAATGCGTAGCCACTTTTCAGCTCTCTTATCTTGTTTAAAAAGTCTAAGGACTAAAGCAGGGATAAATGCAATAAACACAGAGAGGATAAAAGTTGGGATAATGATAAACATAGCTAATGTTACATAGATATTTTTTACCATTTTAAGTACCTCGTTTACATAAGTTGTTGGTTTTTATAGAGGTGGCTGTAAGATTTATTTAAAGCCAATAGTTCAGTATGAGTTCCCACTTCAACTACTTTTCCCTCTTCCAACACAAAAATTATATCTGCATTGCGCACCGTTGCTAAGCGGTGGGCAATCACGATTGCTGTCCTATTTTCAGCTAAGCGGTTAAATGCTTCTTGGATTTGTCCTTCCGATTCGCTATCTAGTGAACTTGTAGCCTCATCAAAGATTAATATTGGGGGGTTTTTTAAAAAGACTCGGGCAATTGAGATACGCTGCTTTTGCCCTCCAGATAACCTAGTGCCCCTTTCGCCCACTTCAGTATCTAAACCATTGGGTAATGAGGCCATAAAAGATCCTAAGTTAGCCAACTCAAGGGCCCTTAGCATCTGTTCATCAGTTGCACTACTGTTTCCGTACTTCAAGTTCTCTCTAATAGAACCATCAAATAAGAAGATGTTTTGTTGAACAAAACCAATTTGAGACCTTAAAGATTTTTTAGTAACCAAGTTTATATCTACACCATCAATTAAAACTTCCCCCACATCGGGTTCATAAAAACGGGGAATAAGAGAGACTAAAGTAGATTTACCTGCTCCGCTTTCACCAACGATGGCAACAGTGGATCCCCCTTTGATAGTGAAATTGAGATCTTTTAAAACTACCTCATCACCATTGTCGTATGTGAAAGAGAGATCTTTAAAAGAGACTTCCCCTTTAGTAACTTCTAAATCAACAGCATCTGGATGATCTTCAATATCACTTTCAATATCCATAACTTCAACAAATCTTTCAAAAGCTGCCATCCCTTGTTGAAGCTGTTCAGTGAATCTAATTAAACGATCAATTGGAG
This sequence comes from Sphaerochaetaceae bacterium, assembly GCA_050950065.1. Lineage (GTDB taxonomy): Bacteria > Spirochaetota > Spirochaetia > Sphaerochaetales > Sphaerochaetaceae > JBAYOE01. The sequence continues at coordinate 92,995 of JBMNGX010000003.1, forward strand.
GGAGTACTACCCCCACATAGAGGATAAAAGCAACTAGATCGTAAACAGGGACTAAATTGTAATAGATTAAAAGAGCTCCCCCTGCCACTGTTACAAAGTAGTACAACTCTCTAAAGAACATCATTGTTGCTTCGTAGCGAGCCATCACTTTGTATTGGTTGCTTCGGGCATCTTTAAAGATTTTATTAACTGCTTTAAATTTTTTCTTCTCGTAAGATTCACTTGTAAAAGATTGAACTTCTCTAACCCCTTGGATTGAGTTTTCAACAAGGGCATTAACATCGGCTACAGTTGAACGCACCTCTCTAAAGCCAGCTTTCATCTTCTTACTATAATAGATTCCAAAAGCTAACATAAACGGAAGTGGTATTATAGATACCAGAGCTAACAGGTAGTTGTTGTAAAACATAAAGGAGTAAGAACCAATAATTACAATTGCTGAGATTAAAAGATCTTCGGGGCTATGGTGAGCTGTTTCAGTAATCATAAATAAGTCGTTGGTTATACGACTCATTAAGTGTCCTGTTTTTGTTTGATCATAGTAACCAAAAGAGAGACGCTGAAGATGGCCAAATAGATCTTGGCGCATATCGGTCTCCATATAGACACCCAACTGGTGTCCCCACCTTACCCTTATGTAAGTTGAAAATGTTTGAAGGATGTAAATTACAAACATTAAGACAAACGTTGTAATCATCATTTGCCAATGTTGTTCTGGAATGTAAACTCTTAAAAGTTGTCTAGTAAGTTGCGGAAAAATGATTGCTAACAAAGAGCCAACAGTTGCAGCTCCCATATCTAAGAAGAAAAGTTTTTTGTAAGGCTTGTAGTATGAGATAAATCGCTTAATCATTTTTCCCCCTCTTTTTAAATAATGTTTTATAAAATGGGAGCTTTTTAGGCTTCTCCTTTACAACGGGTTCTCTCTTTTTACTCTCTTTCTTTTTAGGGCCATATAGTTGTTTATAATAATCGAGTCTTTGATCAAAGTCCAAGCTCTTAAGATGATCGTAATTAACTGATGGACCACTTTTTTTAACAGCTGGGGTAAATCGAGGGGCACTAAAGGAAGATTTGGTATACTTTTTCTCCCTTTTTCCACTTGGAGGACGCTTAGAGGCGTACTCTTTTTGACTCACCAAATCTCTAAAGCGCATAGAAGCACTTTTATCGTTTACTAAAGGAAGCTCATTCTCATCGGGCCACTGAACTGGTATTTTCATTTGAATATACTTTTCAATTGGTTCAAGGCCATACACATATTGTTCACAAGCTAAAGAGATTGCCTTACCACTTTTACCAGCTCGAGCTGTACGCCCAATGCGGTGCACATAAGATTCATAATCTTCAGGAATATCGTAGTTGATAACCAACTCCAAATCATCAATTTGAAGTCCTCTAGCTGCCACATCAGTGGCAACTAAAAAGGTTAAAGTTCCCCTTTTCATCCTGTTAATAATTGCCAATCTTTTGTTTTGGGCTAAATCTCCCATCAAGTATTGGCTTTTATAACCATTGACGTTGAGTCTTTTGCTAAGCTCTATTGCCATTGCTTTAGTGTTGCTAAAAACCAAAGCATTTTTAGGATTCTCTTTATTTAAGATTCTTAGTAGCAAAGAGAACTTTTCATCTTTAGAGACGTGGTACAAAGATTGTGTAATGTTTTTAACAGTAATCTCTTCTGGCTCAACTTCAACAATCAAAGGATCGTTCATATAAGACCAAGCAAGATTTCTAACTCTGGAAGTTAAAGTTGCACTAAAGAGCATTGTTTGGTGGGCTCTTTTTTTATCCATGAAGGCGAACATCTTTTGGATATCGGGGAAAAAGCCCATATCAAAAAGACGATCTGCTTCATCAATGACAAAGATATCTATCTCTCTGAAGTCAATTTTCCCTGAGCCTTGGAAATCTAAGATTCTCCCAGGGGTTCCAATTATTAGATTAGGTTTACTAGCTAAGATTTTCTCTTGTTCGTTATAACCCACTCCCCCATAAAAACAGCCCACTTTATAGCCTTCAATTCCACTTGCTAATACTTCAGCATCGAGTGCAATTTGAACAGCCAGTTCTCTAGTGGGGGCGATGATTAATGCAGTTGGTTTTTGCCCTGTTGCCTCAACATAGCGGTGTAAGATTGCCAATATAAAAACAGCAGTTTTTCCAGAACCTGTTTTGGATTGGACCATTAAATCTTTACCCTCTAAAGAGCCTGGGAGGGCCTTCTTTTGTACCTCAGTACATGTTACAAATTTAGCTTTTCTAATCCCTTTTTGGATTTTTTCATCTAAAGGTAGTGTTTCAAATTTCATATGAGATTAACTATACTCTCTTTAGCTCTCTTAGTGTAGCTCCTGTAGTTCAAGTTGTTTCACTAACAAAGCAATATCTTTTACAAATTCTATCTCTTTATTGCACCGTTTTTCATCCACTTTACCAATGGGCATAGCGCCCATAGATGTTGATGAGATAAAAAGACCATCGTAGTAATTGCCCTTTATCTTCTCTAATGAAGGTGCTTCTAATTTAAGGGTATAACCCAATTGTTCAATTGATTTAATAACTTTATCTCTAGTAACTCCAGCTAACACTTTCTTTTCATCTGAAGTGAAAACTTCTTTATCTTTAAAAGCAAAAAGGTTACTTCGAGTCCCCTCTAAAACTAAGTTCTCTTTATTTACCAACAAAGCTTCAAAGGCTCCTTTGGATGAGGCCTCTTTTAGACCCATGTAGTTTACTAAAAGGTTGTTTGTTTTATAACGGGGTAAAAAGCGCTCAGCGTAGTAGGTAATTACATTAATTCCACTTTCGTAAAATGAGTGAGGATATTTTAATCTATTAGCAGCAGTAATAAAATAAGAACTCTCAACTCCCCCAACTAAAGTTATTGTAATTGTTGCCTCTTCAATAGAATCCACTTTTAACAAGGTGTAAAAAGAGCTCTCTATTTGATCGATGGTAAAAGGGTGTCTAATATCAATTCCGCTAGCGGAGAAAAAAAGGCGCTCTAAGTGCTCTTTTAAAAAGATCCCTTTTCCCCCTAATACTTTAATTGACTCATAAACTGAGTAACTATAAAAATAAGATTTATTAGTTATGTTTATTGTAGCTTCACTTGATGAAACAACAGTGTTGTTAACAATTGCATGTTTACCTAAAAAACTCATTTTGCTCAATCTGGATACCTAAGAATTTCACGTGGCTTACTACCTCGAGCAGGTCCAACTAGCCCCTCTTCTTCCATCTGTTCAACTATGCGAGCAGCTCGGTTGTATCCAATCTTCAATCTTCTTTGAAGATAACTTGCTGAAGCTCCTTGGCGCTCTACAACAATCTTTAGAGCTTTCTCCATCAAAGCTTCATCGCTGCTATCATCATCAAAATCGTCACTGCTCTCTTCAGTATCGACCTCTTCTTCAAAGAAAGAGTCGTCAAGGTAATCGGGCTCCCCTTGGCTTTTAGCAAACTCAACAATCCGTTCAACCTCTTCATCACTTAAAAAGGCTCCTTGAAGACGCACAGAGTTGGGATCCCACCCTGGGGCAAAGAGCATATCCCCTTTACCTAGCAGTTTTTCAGCTCCAGTTTCATCAATAATAATTCTACTATCAATTTGGCTTGCAACCATGAAAGCTATTCTTGTGGGGATGTTAGATTTAATGATTCCAGTAATAACGTTGGCAGAGGGGCGTTGAGTTGCCAATACTAAGTGAATTCCAACAGCTCTTGCCATAGCTGCTAAACGAGCTAACAAGGTTTCTAACTCTTTTCCTACTGTTGTCATTAAATCGGCAAACTCATCGATAACTACAACGATGTAGGGTAGTTTTTCTCTAGCTAACTTTTTATTTTCAACTTTTTTGTTGTATGCAGAGATATTTCTAACAGCTAATGCGTTTAACAGTTTATAACGTCTTTCCATCTCATAAAGACAAAACTCTAAAGCTTTAATTGTCTTTTTAGGTTCAGTAATAACTGGCGTTAATAAATGGGGTATTCCGTTGTAAACTCTAAGTTCAACAATCTTTGGATCAACTAGTATTAGGCGCACCTCTTTGGGAGAGCGACGATATAAGATTGAGCTAATTAAAGAGTTAACACAAACAGATTTCCCAGACCCTGTAGCTCCAGCAATTAAAAGGTGGGGAGTTTGAGTTAGTTCAATAACTACAGGCTCTCCTGTGATGGTTCTTCCAAGGACCATCGGAACTTGGTAGGTTTTAGCATCGATAGTACTTAAAAGATCTTTAAAGCCAATGATAGCTCGATCTTTATTGGGCACTTCAATCCCAACTGCTTGTTTACCTGGAATTGGGGCAACAATGCGCACTTGGCGAGCAGCTAAGCGTAAAGCAATGTTATCTGATAAAGATAAAATAGAGCTAACTCTAACTCCAGGGGCAGGAGAGACTTCAAACATTGTAACAGTGGGTCCTTTTACAATGTTTACCAACTCACTGCTAATTTTAAATTGATTTAAAGTTGCCACTAAATCTTCACCAGCAGCCCTAGTCTCTTCTGTAATAAAGTTTTTATGATCGGGATAGGTGTCTAATAAATTTTCAGGAGGTCTTTGGTAGTTAATTTTCTTTCTACTTAACAAAGCATCTTTACCATCACCAGAAGAGACTAATCCTCCAACTCCACTAAGTTGTTCAACATCCTCTTCATCATCGTACGTTTCAATTTCTTCAATTTTAACTTGGGGAGCAATTACTATCGGTTTTGCCTTTGGTTCAATAACCTCTGGTTGTTTTTCAACTTCAGGGACTTTAGGAGTTACACTTTTTAGTGATTGAAGTTGTTTCTCTTTTTCAAGTTGCTCTTTTAAGGCAACCATTGGGTTATAACTCTCCCTAAGACCCTCTTTAGCTTCACTCATTTCAACTTCTTTAACACTAGGGGCAATTGTTTTTAAAGGTTTAATCGACTCAACTTTAGGGAAATCGTTAGTTTGAGTTTTCTCTTTAACAACTTTCTCTTTTACTTTTTTCTCTTTTTTGATCTTTTTATTTTTCTTCTCTTTTTTAACTTTCACTTTAACTTTGCGTCTACTTTGGAAAAACTTATCTATCTTTCTTAAGAGGATAAAAAAGAGAGTCCCCAATAATAGTTCTAATAAAATAATCAGTGTTAATAATATTAGAGCCATCAATGGTTCATTAACTAATCTTTCTAAAATAAAAGCGGGTTGTGTTTGTTTATAAATTAGTTGGAAGTAGGTGTAAAAGCTATAGTAGACAAAAATAATGTAGGGGGTAAAAAACCAAAAGGTTTTTCTTTTAAGAGTAATAACAAAATAGAGGGCAAAAAAGAGTAAAACAGCTGGTACGAAATAGAGTTGAACACTTTGATCTAAAAATGAGGGAACCCCGTAGGTATTTAAAAATTGGAGAGCTTCACTTATGTAGCTATTAAAAGGGATATAGGCAATTGTTTCAGCAGGCAAAAAAGAGAAGCCAAAACTCAAAGCAGATCCTAATAAAAATATAAAACCAATTATTAAACCAATCATACCAACCTACAATTAACTAAAATAAGTGAACAATCCAAACGAACCAACTAAAACTAAGTAGATAGAAAAGTACCATAAACGGGCACTTTTAATCATCCACAACAAAACTCTCAAAGTAATTAAGCCAACAATAAATGCACTAATAAAACCAGCTACTGTTGGCACTACTGCTACACTCATTGTGCCACCCTCTTCAACTAATGTTAAGGCCAAAGCTCCTAAGATGGCTGGAATTGATAATAAGAAGGCAAAATCTGCAGCATCTTTACGTTCCATACCACTGTAAAGGGCACTTGTTATAGTAGCACCACTGCGAGAAATGCCCGCTAGTACCCCAAATCCTTGTCCAACACCAGTAAAAAGGATTTGTTTATAACCAATTTTTTTAACTTTTTTTATTCTAGTTGCAGCTAAATTAGTTGTTGCTAATAGAGCTGCGGTAACAAACATCAACAACGAGACACTTAAAATTGAGTTACTCTCAATGTTAAACTTTCTAAAAAGCAAAACAAAAATGACTGTTATTAGAGTAGAACCAATAAGAGCCACTATTAAATCTAAGTTAACTTGATCTTCACTAGTTGCTTTTCTTGTGATAAATCTAAAAAAACTAACAATCATATCTCCTACTAATTTACGGTAGTGATAAACAATAACAATTAAAGTTGCTACATGAAGTAACACATCAAATAAAAGGGGAACCTCATCAATATTAAAATAGTGGCGTGCTAAGATTAAATGACCTGAACTAGAGACAGGTAAAAACTCAGTTAACCCTTGCACCACACCTAAAAACAATCCTTCAATAAAACTCATTCTCAATACCGCCAATAATTACAATATTTCTCTCTACATCTGAAAAGGGGACCTTTATAGGTACTACCTTAGTCTGCTTTATAGAGGTGAGGGATGCAAGCTCTTTATCTAGTTCCTCTTTTTTACCTTTGTAGGCAAAAATCACTCCCCCATCTTTTAATATCTTTTCTAAATCTTCCACTATATCTTGTAAAGGTGAAACAGCCCTAAAGGTTACCAAAGAAAACTTATCCTTAATTTCTTTAAGATCTTTTTCAACTATTTCTACTTTAGCACTTAAGTTACACAAAGTAACAACGTTGCGTAAAAATCCACACCTTTTAGCCGATCTTTCAACTAAAACAAAGTTTCTTATCTCTTAACAAGAATTGCCAAAACAATTCCAGGTAGTCCTCCCCCTGAACCAACATCACAAATACTTTCTCCCATATTCGCTCTAAAAGTTTCGAAGGCGGCAGGCACAATCTAATAAGTGGTGAGCAATAAAATCATCGTCGTTGGAGGCAACTAACCGATAAGTTGGATTAAACAATTTTAATTCGTTGATGTAAGTTTCAAATTGTTGCTGCTGGGTAGCATCTAATGAGATATCTAACTCTTTCAGCCCATCAAGAAATAACTTCAGAGCCATTATTTTTACCCCTTTGTAAGATAACCATTAATATTGCAATGTCGCTGTTACGCACCCCTGATATTCCAACAGCTTGTCCAACAGAGTGGGGTTTAATGCTTTTTAGCTTCTCTTTAGATTCAGTAGATAATCCTAAAACTTCATCGTAGTTAAAATCTTGGGGGATGATTATTTTTTCCATCTTATTAAGTTTTTCAGCTTGCCTTCTTTGACGCTCTACATACCCTGCATATTTAATATCGAGCTCGCTTTGGTACAAAATTGCATCATCAAACTCTTTTAAAGAGGGAATCTCTTTAACTAAATCGTCCATTGTAATTTCAGGCATCCTTAAAAAGTCACTTCCCCTTTTATTGGAAACCCTTGTTTTATCGAGTAGCTCTTTAACCATCTCAATCTTTTCAATCTTATTTTGCAAAGCTTCCATAGCTTCATCGCTTTTTAATCCCACTGCATGCCCTATTGGCATTAGGCGTTGATCAGCACTATCGTGTCTCATATTCAAACGGTGTTCGGCACGACTAGTGAACATTCTATAAGGCTCTTCAGTTCCTTTGGTAACTAAATCGTCAATTAAAACTCCCGTATAAGATTCAGTTCGCGATAATATCAAAGGATCTTTATTGGCCATCTTTAAAGAGGCGTTAATACCTGCAATCAAACCTTGCCCTGCAGCCTCTTCATAACCGCTAGTCCCATTTGTTTGTCCTGCTAAAAAGAGGTTTTTTACCCTTTTAGTCTCTAATGAGGGGTATAACTGAAGTGGATTAAGATAATCGTACTCCACTGCATAACCAGGTCTCATAATCTGAGCCTCTTCTAGCCCTTTAACTGAACGGATCATCTTTATTTGAACATCTTCAGGTAACGAGGAACTTAAGCCGTTAAGATACATCTCTTCAGTTCCCAACCCCTCAGGTTCAATAAAAATTTGGTGTCTTAAACGATTGGCAAAACGCACAACTTTATCCTCAATTGAGGGGCAGTACCGAGGCCCTAAGCCAACAATCTTCCCTCCATACAAAGGAGAGAGGTTAATATTGTCGCTAATAATCTTATGGGTCTTATCGTTAGTGAATGTTATATAACAATCTACTGAGGGTCGATCTACACTTTTAGTGTCAAAAGAGAAACCAAAAGCATAAGCATCTCCAGGTTGGCGATCTAAGATATCAAAGTTGATTGAAGATTTACGAACTCGAGCTGGAGTTCCTGTTTTCAATCTACCAACTTCAAATCCCTTTTTTCTTAAAGCATCCCCTAATCCAATTGCAGCAGGTTCACCCAATCTTCCACTAGAAGCTTCGTATTCGCCAATGAAGATTTTTCCCTCCATAAAAGTTCCAGTAGTTAAAACTACTGTTTTACTAGTTATGGTGTGACCGCGTTCAGTAATAACTCCCTCTATGGTATCCCCTTTTTTGTTTAAGAGAATATCTACTACTGTATCTTGAAATAAATCTAAGTTTGATTGGGTCTCTAAAGTCTCTTTTGCCAATCGGTGGTACAAAAATTTATCTGCTTGGGCTCTGGGAGCTTGAACTGCTGGACCTCTTCTTTTATTCAAGATTCTAAATTGAATCATTGAGTTATCGATGAAGTGGGCCATTTGTCCCCCTAAAGCATCAATTTCTCGCACCATGTTCCCTTTAGCTAAACCTCCAATTGCAGGGTTACAAGAAAGGCGCCCTATTGCATCAAGGTTTTGAGTTATTAGTATTGTTTTATTATTAAGGCGAGCTAGTGCTAAGGCAGCCTCTATTCCAGCGTGCCCAGCTCCAACTACTATTGCATCGTAATCCATCTCTATTTTCCTACGCAAAAATTGCTAAATATATTTTCTAAGATATCGGAAGAGGCAACTTCTCCAGTCAAGGTGCCTAAAGCATCGAGTGCTTCATTTAATTCAACTGCTATGAAATCTAGTGGGACGTTTTGGCTGTTGTACTGTAAAGCTTTCTCTAAAGCACCTAAGGAGCGTTCAAGCTCTCTCTTTTGTCTCTCACTTTCAATCACTACTGCCTCTTGGTGGGGTTTTTTTACCTCTTTAGTTAACTTTTTAATCATAGCCTCTTTTAAATTCTTAAACCCCTCACCTTTTTTAGCACTTAGGGGAAAACTCCCTTTTAGTGGAGCGTTACCATTTAAATCTGTTTTATTCCAAACTACTAAGGTACGTGAATCGCTAATTATCTCTTGTTCTAAAGAGTTGAAGTTATTCTCAAAGTTTGAAGAATCAACCATAAATAAAATTAAATCGGCAACTTCAATTAATCTTTTAGATCTTTTAATCCCCTCTTGTTCAATGCTGTCACCAGAATCCCTAAGACCTGCAGTGTCGTAAAGATGAATTGGAATAGAGTCTAAGACAGTTTTAGATTCAATAAAATCTCGCGTTGTTCCATGGATGTCGCTAACTATTGAGCGCTCCTCTTTTAACAAGAGGTTAAAGAGAGTGGACTTACCCACATTAGTTGAACCAACTAAGACAACCTTTTGTTCTTGAGAGTAGAGTTGGCTAACCGAGTAGGTCTCAATTAAGTTCTCTAAAGCCTTCACGCTTTTTTCAACTAATTGAGTTGGAAAATCTGTTGAATCAATTATTTCATCTTCAGCGTAATCTAATTGTAATTCAATAACAGAGACACTATCTAAGATATCTTGTTTAATTAAATCTATTTGATCAAAAAGATTTCCCTCTAGCCTATTTAAAGCTAACGAGTGAGAGAGGCTACTTTCACTGTTAATTATCTCCATGATAGCTTCAGCTTGAGTTAAATCTAATTTCCCATTCATAAAAGCTCTAAAGGTAAACTCACCAGGTAAAGCACTTCTAAAACCAAGACTTTCCAAAGCCCTAAAAATTGCCCTAATTCCAACTGGAGAACCATGACAAGAGATCTCTAAACTCTCTTGTCCTGTGTAACCACGCCCACCTGTAAACACAGTAATTAATACCTCATCGATTTTAGCTTTAGTTTTGGGATCAATGAGAGTGCCGTAGTGGGCTGTGTGGCTAGCAGCTTTTGTTAAAGCTTTACCTCTTGAGAAAATAGTGGAAACTTTTTCTATAGAAGAAACTCCTGAGATGCGGATAACACCAATCGGAGTATTTGCCCAACCTGTTGCCAGTGCATATATTATCTGATTATTTTCATAGTTATAAAGACTCATCTTGATGAGTATACGAATCAGGTGCCTCTCTGTCCATACAACAACCTTTACAAAGAACTTTGACACGGCTATAGTCGCACTTGTGGATATTGAAGTTATAAAGTTAAGAAGCAAGTTAAAAAACTCACTTAGAAGATGGTTTGATGAAAATGGATATCTAGAGGTCTCAACTCCCCTATTAAGCCCCTCTTTGATTCCTGAAAGTTCAATCTCGATCTTCTCTACTATTTATAGTTCCTACTTACACGGAGAAAGGGAACTCTATTTAGTTCCTTCTCCTGAACTTCATATGAAAAGAATCATCCACAAAACTCATCAAAGCATTTACCAAATCTCTAAATGCTTTCGCAATGATGAACAAAGTGGGTCGCACCACAACCCTGAATTTACAATGCTAGAGTATTACACCGTTGGGGCAGATGAAATTGATTCTATTGAGATTACCCAAAGGTTGTTTGACCAAACAAAACTTCCAAATACACCTGATCACCTTCTACCCCCTTTTAAAAAAATGTCGATGGCAGAGGTGTGTTACTTAGTTGGTGGTTTTGATTTAGAGAAGGTGCAAAACATTAGAGATCTGAAAGAAGTGGCTAAAAATAAAGGTCTAACTTTACCAGAAAAACCAGAGAGTTGGGATGACACTTTTAATCGTCTCTTTTTAAACTTTGTAGAACCTTTTTTACCTCAAGATAAGCCTTTAGTTATCTACGACTATCCTCGTCAAATTGAGTGTCTAGCAAAAGATAAGCCTAACTCCTTTTACAAAAAAAGATGGGAGTTGTATGCAGGGGGCGTAGAGTTAGCCAACTGCTACGATGAGGAAGATGATTACACTAAGATAGCTGATTTCTTTAGAAAACAAGCAACTTTGATTGCCTTAAAAGAGGGTTTACCAATTGCTGATGTTGATTATGAGATGTTAGATATCTTTGATGGAACTTTCCCACAATGCTCAGGAGTAGCGCTAGGATTTGACCGTTTATTGATGTTACAGGGTAGATTTACAAGAGTTGGGGATTTGATTTTATTCAATCTTTCTGATACGCTTAAGCGCATCTAATGCTATCCACTTAAGAGGTAAAAAATGATTAAAGCTGGTCAAATAGAGAAAGGGACTGCCCTTTTAATAAAGGGACAACCTTACATTTGTGTCGAAAGAGAATTTGTTAATCCAGGTAAAGGCTCAGCCTTTGTAAGGGTGAGATTAAAGAGCCCTTCAACTGGTCAAGTTCTCAGAGAGACATTTAAAACTCAAGACAACGTTGAAGATATTAGAGTTGAAGATCGTGATTGCCAATATCTGTACAACGATGGAGAGTTTTTCCATTTTATGTTGACAGAGACCTACGATCAAATAGATATCCCTTTAGCTTCTTTTGAAGAGTATCAATACATTATGAAAGAGGGAGAAACTTACAGATGCACCTTCTGGGAAAGTGAACTTTTAGATATTCAAGTTCCAACCAAAGTTGTTTTTGAGGTTGCTGAAGCTGAAGAGGCTATTAAAGGTGATACAGTAACTGGTGCTACTAAAAACGTTGTCACAGAAACAGGTTTAACTGTGAGAGTCCCTATTTTCATCAAACAAGGTGAAAGAATCTTAGTTAACACTGAGACCAAAGAGTATATCGAGCGGGTCAACAAATAATCTACTGAGGATCTGGGTAGTAAAACTCGCTTCCCTCATAATTTTCAAACAAAGAGTTATCATCCTCTACTTTCTTCAAGTAGGGGTGAACTATAGGAACCTTACCTCCCCCATTGGGTAAATCAACAGCATATAAAGGCATTGCCAAACCACTTAAACGTCTACGTAACTCTTTTTCAATCTCAAGCCCTTTTTCTAAGGGGACTCTAAAATGGTTAGTTCCACTTACTAAATCTCCTTGAAAGAGGTAGTAAGGTTTTATTCTATTACTAACTAGGCTGTTCATCAAAACTTCTAAAGTATCAACATCATCATTTATTCCTTTAAGCAAAACAGTTTGATTTAGAACTAAAATTCCGTTGTCGATAAACAAATCAGTTGCTCTAAGAGCTTTTGAAGTAACTTCAGTGGGATGGTTAAACTGACTCATTACATAAATGGCTTTAAAACCCGATTCTTTTAAAGATGAAATAAGTGAAGGAGTTATCCTTTGAGGATAAGTGACGGCCACTCTTGATCCTATTCTAATTACTAAATCGTTTCGATAGGTATATAAAATTTTTAAGATGTTTAAAAGATTTTGATCTGAAAGAGTTAGCGGATCTCCTCCTGTAATTAAAATCTCTTTAACCTCTAAATTCTCTTTTAAGTAAGAACCAACTTCGTGCACCTCTTTATCACTAATTATGTTTTTATCTAAAGAGGTAAAACGGCGTCTAAAGCAATGACGACAATAAGTTGTACATTTATCAGTCACTAATAGTGCTACCCTACTTTTATAACGGCGAATTAAACGGGGTAAGATACTATAACTACTTTCTAGTTGAGGATCTTTATCTTCAGAAGGGAAACTTACAAACTCATCACTAGTGGGGATAATTTGTTTTCTTATTGGGTCGTTGGGATTGTTAGGGTCTACTAAAGATAAATAGTACTCACTAACTAAGAAAGGAAGTTTGTCGTTGTTTTCATCAAACCAAAGCTCCTCTTTTTCAGTTAGTGTTAAATAGTTTGTTAGTTGCTTTTTAGTGGTGATAAAGGCCATAGGGAAGTTTTACCACAACTGCAATTTAAAGTAAAATGTTCTTCTAAGGATCATCTACTAAAGAGTAGATTCCTGTTTTAGCTGAACCTTCTCGAACTATGATATTTTTATCTTTCAGTTCTTTAAGTGCCCTTTGAACTGTCCTAATAGAAACCTTGGACTCTTTTGCCATCTCTTGTTGGGTTATAGAACCATCTTCTTTGATAATATCCAATACAACTTTAGCATTTTTAGAGAGGTAATTTACACCGCCATTTACACCGCCATTTACACCGCCATTTTTATGTTCAGTTAAAACACTTAATGCCTCTTTGTTGTAAGGAAAGGTTACTGAAATAAAGTTATCTGAGATTTCAAAAATATCTTTAGGATAAGTTTTTAAAATTTTTTTCATCCCAGATCCTAGTTGTTCACACAATTCCATATCTGAAAATATTCTCATAAGTTCTCTGTTGCGAGGGTGGGACCTTCCTCTAAAAAACTCATCCTCAGGAAGTCCAATTGGAAGTCCCCCAGTGGATACAATCTCGAGTCTATCATCATAAATTTCAAATTGTGGATAAGAGCCATTTATATAGTCGTTATGAATAATTGCGTTAAGAACTGCTTCACGCATTGCATCTTTATCAACTAGGTTAAACTCTCTTCTAGCAGCGCTACCACCAACTCTCACCACCGTAGTGTTTGCAACATTTAGTTTATCTAACACTTGATAAGCTGATTTAATTAAGCATCCTCTTCCATACTCATTTCGTTCCAATATGTCATACTTCTCAGTTCCCCCAAATTTAGCAACTTTAACTGAGTTTCCATTGTTATCTGACATTAGGTAGGCAACATAATTGTACTTCCCATCTTCTGTATAAAGACCTAAATTTTTTAAGAAAAACTCACTACTAGCATCAAAACCTTTTTCTGCATAATAAATTTTCAATTGTGTAAATGTGAGGTATTGGTTTGGAGATACTACATTGCTTAAAGTGTGTGCCACCCTTTGGGAGTTTAATTGATTAATTAACTTATGGTTCATTGGTGAAGATTGGGAGCCTATTCGAATATAGGAACCCTTTTCGCTCATCCCATACTTTTTTAGGTAATACGGATTTTCTAATCCTTGGGCAACAATTATGCGGATGTATGAAAGTTCTCCCTCTTTTTTCACCTCTACATTAAATAGCCCCAAGGCAGCTGGTAAAATGTTATTTTTAATTCTGTCTATTATTGATAAAGAGAGTTTATCAGAATTATCAACACCACAAATTGTCCCATCATTGCTTAATCCTATAAATAACTCTCCCCCTCCTGTGTTTAAAAAGGCTACAATTTCTTTTTCAAAATCGTCAGAGAGCTCTCTTTTATATTCTACTGAATTACTTTCCATGGAAAACTTACCTCACAGTTTTCTAACTTTTAGTATAACATGCCTAACTATAAGTAGAACTATCCAATTTATGGTCAATAGTACTCATTTTCTATTTTAGGAACAGTTATTAAGAATTGATTATCAAGGACACCTTTTGGTACAATTTGCCTTTTTCCCGAGCCAAGATTGATCTTTGAGATATCAATATATTTATTCCAAGTGGGGCTAACTCATTTTGCAAGCCACAAAAACAACCTCTTTGCTTTAATACTAGTGCAATTCTCAAGTAGTAGTTGCAATCGTGTAGGTCTCAAATTAGCGGCTCCTTCTAACATATCTTTTGCTTGATAAACATCTTCTTTGGTTTTAATGATGCTAGCCAATTCAATAAAAACACGCTCAGCACTTGAATATCTAATTGGCCAAGTACACAAACCAAATGGATCTACAACTATACCAATAGAACTCACTGAAAATAGGTTTTGCTTCATAGTAACAAGACTTTAATCTTTTTCTACTTTCTCAACCCATAGGGATAAATTTTCTTTATTACATACTTTTAAGCTTTGCGACTTTCCAAGTGCCAAATAGTGGGAATATATAAAATCCCTAACAGCACTTATGTGCCCAATATAAGCATCAAAGCCTAGTAACGTTAGTGAATAGAGAATACTTTACCATTTCAAAGGAATCCTGACTTTCGATATAATCGGTGTGCTACAGCTGTTACTTCAATACCATTTTGTTTTAGCCATGCTCTATCAACTAAAACTACATCTATCCTTGCCACTACCTCCAGTGTGTAAAGACCTTAAATAACATACTATGAGTATTTAAATTATAGATTATATAAACCATACCAATTGCTTTAAGTTAACTTTTCTTATAGTGATAAATCTTTTGCATCCCCTTTAAATTACTGGTACACTTTTACCATCACATCAAAAGAGGCTGCCATGACAAAAAAGAGAGAACAAAAGAGTATGAAAGGGTATTACATGATAACCTTTCTCATTGGACTAGGCTTTTTCACCATGGGGTTGATGGACCCCCTGTATGATACCTATGTACCAATATTTTTAGGTCGCTATATTGAATCTAATGCTGTTATTGGGGCGATTATGACGATCGATAACATCTTCGCAATTTTCTTAATTCCAGTTTTCAGTGCATTAAGTGATCGAATACGCACTCCCATTGGAAGGAGAATGCCCTTTATAGTTGTCCTTTTGCCCTTAAGTGGAATTGCATTTGGTTTAATGCCATTTAGCGCTTTGTGGTCACTTCCATTTTTAGTAATCTTAATCTTTGCCCTAAACTTGTTTAAACAAGCAGCAAGAGGCCCAGTGGTGGCTCTCATGCCCGATATGATTCCTGGTGAGATAAGATCAGAGGCTAACGGTGTTATTAACACAATGGGTGGAATTGCTTCTATTGTTGGAACAATTGGCTTAGCACAACTTATGAGAGTTAAGATTAACCTTCCCAATCGTGGTCCTACAGATGATATTTTAGCTTTCCCATTAGCAGGTGTATTGGTAATCTTAGCTGCTATTTTACTATTTTTATTTGTTAAAGAGAAAAATGCCAACTATGAAGAGAAAGCTGAAGAAGAGCATGTTCCAATAATTAAATCTTTAAAACAGATTTTAGGTGAAGAGGAGAAAAGTGCCCTCTTTATCCTCTTATCGCTTCTGTTTTGGTTCATTGGATACCAAGGAGTTTTACCCTTTGTTGGTAAATACTCAGTTGAAATTTTACGCACTTCCACAGGTAATGCAGCTTTAGCTGCTGGAATGGTTGGAATTGCTTATGCAATATTTGCCATCCCCAGTGGAATAGTGGCTCACAAAAGAGGGCGTAAGAAAACTATTAGAACTGCTTTAGCATTTTTAGTTGTTGTTCTTCTTTTAGTGTTTGGCCATTCTTTAGTAGTTAAAGGCTCTGGTAGCCCCTCTTTAGCCTTAACAATCCCATTTTGGGCTTTGATGTTTGCCTTTGGAATATTCTGGGTAACTGTTGTTACTAACTCTTTTCCAATGTTGTGGCAAATGGCCGATTATTCAAACATCGGAATTTACACAGGTCTTTACTACTTCTTTAGCCAACTAGCTTCAATTATTGCTCCCCCAATTACTGGAGCCTTAATTGATATCTTTGGTTACGGTTCGTTATTTATCTTTGCAGCTGTCTGTATGGCAATTGCTTTTACTTTAATGGGCAAAGTTCATAGAGGCGAACCTCAAGATGATCCAGAACCTGTGGCAACTGTCTAAATTTACGAATAAGGCCATCGCATTTTGCGATGGCCCTTTTATTTATCTAGAACTCTAGACGATCAAATAAATCATCTACTGCCTTTTTACGTCTCTCTGCAGCCTCTTTTTCAAAGGAAATTGGTTCAATAAATATTGCCCTTTGCCCTTCTACATTAATCTCTGGCCACTTAAAATCTTCTTTAACTGCCATGGGAGCTACAACAGGTTCAACAACTTTAGGCTCTTCTTTAACTACAGGAGTTACCACTTTAGGGGCCTCAGGTTTTACCACAACAGGTGCAACCACTTTAGGCACCTCTTTAACTACAGTAGGTTCTGGTTTAACCACTACAGGTTCAGCCTTTTTGGATTCCTCTTTGACAACCACTGGTTCTACCACTTTGGGCTCTTCTTTAACTACAGGGGGCTCTGGTTTTGCCACAACAGGTGCGACTACTTTAGGCTCCTCTCTTACAACTACTGGCTCAACCACTTTAGGCTCTTCTTTAACAACAGGTGCAACCTCTTTCTCTTTTGGTTCTACCTGCTTTACCTCTACCTCTTTTTTAACCACTGGCGCTACTACTGTTTTTACAACACTAATAGGTTCAATGTTTAATGCTTCTCTAATTAGAGGGTTGTAGTAAACTACCCCTGCAAAAATAAAGATACTTAAAGAGATAGCAATTCCTAAAAAAATAAAAATACCTGTTTTTCTCATCCCATTTAATCCTATAGTCCCATAGTAGCCCAAAACTTCTCAATTTGTCGATAAATAAATCGTCTTGGTACCCAATTAAAGATAATAAATACCTTTATTGACCTTTTCAACTCCTTGAGTCGGATCTCTTTTTGAGCTTTTTCTATTTGGACAAACTTTTTAATATTAGTTTTGTCCCTTTTGTGAGAACGAAAGAAGCGAATAAGGGTGGGCGTTGCAACATAAATAGTTGCATCACACAGCTTCTCTAAGTTCATCCTCTTTAAAAGGGCTGCATTTATGATAACCCCTTTTGTGTTAGCAGCTCTCTCTAATTCAATTAAAGAGACAACTTCCTCAACCATTTTAGGATGGACAATAGATTCAAGTTCCTTAAGTTTTTTGTTATCACCAAAAACTATTTTACCCAACTTCTTTCGATCTACTGTCCCCTCTTCATTCAAAATCTCCAAACCAAAGAGATTAGTCAATTGCTTTGTACTGCTACTAAGAGCTTGGTGCCCCAGCTGATCAACTTCTATTACCTTTAAACCCCCCATCTCAAAGAAAGGGGTGAGACTACTTTTACCAGCACAATAGCGCCCAGTTAATCCAATTGTTATCAACTCATCTCTCCCCAGTTTTTTCCAGTTTCAACGGAGACCTTAATAGGTATAGAGAGGTTGTAAGAGTTTTCCATCTCATTCACAACCAACTCTTTCATCACATCCATCTCATCTTCAACAACTTCAAATATTAACTCATCGTGGACTTGAAGTAAAAGTTTACTTTTTAGATTTTTACTTTCCATCTTTTTAACAACATTGATCATAGCTAATTTCATTATATCGGCAGCAGAACCTTGAATTGCACTGTTAACTGCAATTCTTTCTGCTTGGGCTTGTTCCATCTTATTGCGACTACTAATTTCTGGGATAAAGCGTTTGCGTCCTAATAAGGTTGTTACACTTTTAGTCTCTAAAGTTTGATCTATCACCTTTTGCATAAAATCTTTTACTTTACTGAAGCGCTCAAAGTAGTTGGTGATAAAATTTTGAGCTTGTTGGCGAGAAATTCCCAGTTCATTGGAGAGTCTAAAAGCACTCATCCCATACATCACCCCAAAGTTAATTGTTTTTGCAATTCTCCTTTGTTCAGAACTCACCATCTCACTAAAGACTTCAAAAATTAAAGAAGCGGTGTGGCGGTGAATATCTTCACCTCTTATAAAGGCCTCTTTTAAATATTTATCATCAGCTAGGTGGGCTAAAACAACTAACTCAATTTGGCTGTAGTCAGCTGATAAGAACAGCGAGCCCTCTTTAGCCACAAAAGCCTTTCTAATTTGTCTTCCCTCTTCACTTCTAATTGGGATATTTTGGAGGTTGGGATTTCTACTAGATAAGCGCCCTGTTGCAGTACCTGTTTGACTGTAAGAGGTGTGAACTCTTTTGGTAGTGGGGTTAATCATTGTTGGAAGAGTTTCAACATAGGTGTTCTTTAGTTTTACTAAAGTCCTATTTTCTAATATTAAACGGGGAACTATATCAAAGGGGGCTAACTTTTCTAAAACAGCTTCAGCTGTGGAATAACCTGTTTTGGTTTTCTTCCCTGGAGTTAGATTTCGCTCTTCAAATAAGACAGTTTGTAGTTGTTTGGGGGAGTTAATATTAAACTCATAACCAACCTCATCAAAAATTGCACTTTCGATCTCGTCGATTCTTTTAGTGATCTCTATGTTAAAAACTTCCAAGCTGTTTTGATCAAGTTCAATTCCAGTAAGTTCCATGTCGGCTAAGATCTTAACTAACTTCATCTCAACATCATAAAAAAGATCCTCAAGTTCCTCTTTTTTTAGAAGTGGTTTTAACACTTCATATAAGCGCCAAGTTACATCGGCATCCTCTGCACCATAATCAGTTGCTGCCTCTAGACTAACTGAACTGAAAAGAGATTTTTTATCAGGTACTACATCGCTGTATTTAATAGTTTCATAATTATCTAAATACTTTTGGGCAAGAAAATCTAAGTTAAACAAAGAGGAGCTATCTAAAAGCCAAGCAGCTATCATAGTGTCGAAAGCTAACTCAACAGACTCAATTCCCCACCTTTTTAATACTTTGTAATCATATTTTAGATTTTGTCCAACAAGTTGTAATTTCCGCTCTACTAGATGTTTTTTCAACACCTTCTTAACTTCATCTTCATCTAAGTACTTTTTATCTTCAGCAACTAAGGGAACATAGTAAGCTTCAAACGGTTTTGAGGTGAAAGAAAAACCAACAATTTCAGCACACATCTCATCTAAGTTTGTTGTCTCTAAATCAAAAGCTACTATCTTCTCTTTTTCTAAAAGAGTATCTAATTCAGCTACCGATGTTACTAAAGTGTAAGAGCCTTTTTGATTCCAATGGGTTTCGACTTGGCTTTCGATAGTGCTACTTTCTTGTCCAATTGTTTTTAAGATTGAGTTAAACCCATACTCTTTGAAAATCTCAGAACCATTGTCCCACTGAACTAACAAGCTACTGTATTGCTCTTTATCAAAAGAATCTGTTTTAAAAAGATCACTTTTTAAAGTTACTAATTTTTTACTTAAATAAGCCATCTCTTTATTTTCAACAAGTTTGTTTTTAACTGAAGGGGTAAGGTTCTCAATATTTTCATAAATCAAATCCAAAGAGGGATACTCACTTAATAACTTTACTGCCCCTTTAGGGCCAATGCCACTAACACCAGGGACGTTGTCACTGCTATCACCAATTAGTGCTAGATAATCAATTACTTGTGATGGTGTAACATTTAGTTGTTGATAAACTTCATCCTCGTTAACATAGGTGTAAGAGTTCTCCCCTTTTTTAGGGGGCCTAAGGGCTAAGATATCGTGATTTACTAGTTGTAATAGATCTTTATCACCAGTGACCATTACAGCTTTTAATCCCTCTTTAGTAGCCTCTTGAGTTAATGATGCTATGATATCATCGGCCTCAAGGCCACTAACGGCGATTTTTTTAATATTTATTTTATCTAAAATATCTATAATTTTAGGCACTTGTGCATGTAAGTCATCGGGAGCTGCATCGCGGTTTGCTTTGTAAGGCTCATACATTTCGTGTCGAAAGGTGGGCCCTTTACTATCTAACGCAACAACGATGTAATCAGGTTCATAATCTCTCATCAACATTAAAAGGGTGTTAAAAAAACCAAACAGAGCTGATACATTCTCCCCTTTTGGATCTTTTAAGGGGCGATTAATAAAAGCAAAGTAAGATCTATAAATTAAACTATACCCATCTATAATAAAAAGGGACTTTTTTTTATCACCCATTGAAAACTCCTTTGCCTAAATAATTAGCTCTAAAGTATCATAAGCAGGATAGATATTATCAGGCAAGTACCTCTCTAAATCACTGTGACTAATATCGTGATCTAAGTGAGTAAGGTAGCTCTTTTTAACTTTTAAAAAGTTTGCTGTCTCTATTGCTTCATCAATACTCATATGCGTTGAGTGCTCTTTAAATCTAAGAGCATCAATAATTAAAACTTCCACCCCCTCCAAAAGTGGCAAGCTACTTTGAGGAATCTCTTTACAATCTGTTAGGTAAGCTAATTTTCCAACTCTGTAACCAAATACTTGGCTAAAACCATGCACTAGCGGAACTGGGTAAAAGTGTAAGGGGCCAATTTTTACTCCACTACTATCAATTCTATTTAACTTTAAATTTGGAAGTCCCCTAATTAAGTTGTTACTAGCAACTGTATAGGGAAATCTACTTTCAATATCTTTTAGTACTTCATCAGGACCATAAACATTCAAATCCCCTTGGCGAGTAAAGATTCTTACATCATCAATTCCATTCATATGATCTGCATGGTTGTGGGTATAAAATAGGGCATCAATATGATTGATGTTTGCACGGAGCACTTGAAGGCGAAACTCTACTGCTGTGTCGATAACTACAGAATAATCATCTTGTTCAATTAATAAAGAGCAGCGGTATCTTTTATCTTTTGGGTCATTTGAGGTACACACATCGCACTTACACCCAATTCTGGGAACTCCGTGACTGGTTCCTGTACCTAAAAAGAGTGCTCGCATTAGAGCCCTTCTACTGCGTTATCAAAAACTAGTTTTAAGATATTTAATTTTTTAGGAGATGTGCGATCAAATTTTGCCAACCCTTCAGTTAATATTCTATTTAACTGAGATTGTGGAAATTGGTTAAAGTCGATCCCTTCTCCTTGTTTTACAATCAATGGGATAACTTGTTCTGGGTTGTTCCTTACAGCATTACTGAGCTCTATTTCAAAAGAGGCCTCTTTTAAAAGGTGTATGTATTGCTCAATTGCCCTTTTAGGAACTAATTGGTCATCGAGTGTTTGTTCAACTGCCCCCCTAAGGCCTTTAATGTCTCTATTTAGTGCATTGCTAGTTCCAAAGAATTGTTCACTGGTAACTGGGACGATAAAATAGAGAATAAAAAAGATTAAAGTGGCAACTAAAAGCGAATAGATAAAACTAACAATTTTCACACAAAGCCCCCTCTAAATTTCTCTATATAATACCATAATTATATCTTAGAAGAAACTCGTTACGAATGAGGCTCCAACTTTTCCTTCGTCCCAAATCGGTTTAAGTCGTTCGTAGTTGTGATTGGCGTATGAAAATCCACTGGAGGGAACTTGGTAGTGAACTCCTAAAGACCATGAACCAATGTTGAAGTCCACTCTTAGGCGGTAAGCTAATGAGGCATTGGACCAAAACTTCTCTTCTTCCCCTTTTTGGAAGACGTTACTCTCATCACCTAACCAAGTTTCAACTCCAAAGCCGGGAGAGACATTAAGACCAACTAAAGTTCCAACAGCAAAGCTCAAGGTGGTTATGGGGGCAGCTTTAGTTGAAAAACCAATGCCAACCATTCCTCTCAGTTTTTGAGCTATGTTATCTTCAAAAACAGCTTTCCCTGTTTCAGTTATGTCGATAATCTCCCCTTGCTGAATCAACATATAGGCATCTATGTTTATTCCAAGGATTTTTGAGCGTGCTTCAATTCCTGTTGCCCAGTTTCTAACATCAATGACATTGGCCTCTTGCATCTCAGATGAAAACAAGTTGTACTGAAATTGGCTAATAGAACCAATACCAAAATAAAAAAGATTGCTAGCGAATAAGATAGAGGGGATTAAAAGGATAAAACTTAAGACAAACAATAATTTTTTCAACACGCTGTTCCAAGTCTAAAAGATAAGGCGCCCCACTACAAGTGAGGCGCCTATTATTTTTTAATTAAAAGAATGAATAGAGTAAAGATACTCCAATTTTTCCAGGATTATCTTTGAAGTTTGGCAATAGGGAGCCAACTTCAGCATTTTCAAATGTGAATCCATCAGAATCGATTGTGTAGTTAAGTCCAATTAAGAACTTAGAGAGCTTAAAGTCAACTGTTGCTCTGTAAGTCATTGGGGCATTCATAAATGCCTTACCAAAATCTGAACCCTCTGGTGCTCCATCTACCATAATTG
Organism: Sphaerochaetaceae bacterium; assembly: GCA_050950065.1. Classification (GTDB taxonomy): domain Bacteria; phylum Spirochaetota; class Spirochaetia; order Sphaerochaetales; family Sphaerochaetaceae; genus JBAYOE01. The sequence continues at coordinate 115,671 of JBMNGX010000003.1, forward strand.
TTGCATTTCCAAAATCTTTATCAAAAGAGGCTGCAACTCTTGGTCCCATTCCTAAGCCAACTCTTAACATCCCTAGAACATCAAAAGAGACTCCACCTGTCACTAGTCCACTTAAAATATGTCCACCACCTTCTCTTGGGCTGTACAATCCAGTTACACCAACTTCAGCAAATAGAAGCCTTAGACGTACATCTGGACCAAAGGCCCAGTTTTCTATGTCGCCCATAAACTCGGTAGCATCAACTCCCTTGGCTGGGATTTTGAATTGAGCTGTTGCTCCAACACTTAGGTTAAAAATCCCTGCAAATAGTCCTGTAGAGACTATTAAAAGTAGTATTAATAATATTGATAATCTTTTTTTCATTATAAACTCTCCTTCTTCAGAGTTGTCTCTGGTATATCAATAACAGTTACAACCTCAAAAGGTTGCACTCCTTTTTTAAATTAACGCCAATTGAATAAAAAATAAGATTTTGTCATCACCTTTTGATCTTAATAGGTTAACCCAACCCCCTTGGCCAGTAAGGGTAGCAAAAGTTGTTGAACTCTGTTTTATGTAAGATAGTCCAACTTTAGCCTTTCCCAGTAATAGATCTAGTGATACACGAAGGTGTAATGGAGAGTGCTCTAACACTTCGCCAAAGGTAACCTCGGACGCCCTCCTTCCCACAATTAATGCCTCAGAGCTATCATCTTTGGGGAAGAAGAAATTTGTGGTCATTCCCCCTCCAACTCCAAGGTACAATGAATCGGTTACTAGTGGGATGGCAAAGGAGGCCGATGTTAATAAAGCTAATGTTTCTCCACTATCTGAGTTGTCATTAGGCAACATCGCTAACATCGACAAATCGAGAAAGTAGATTCTACTAGCCAGCCCCAATCCGATTGTCCAATTATCAGGATTCCCCGCCCGATCGAAAAATGGCTCTGAATCCTCTTTATTGCTTGCCTCAAAAACTCCAGTAAAAGTTAAGCCCAATTCAAATGGACTACGCGCACCTACTACCCCTCCAAGTAAAATAAGTGCAAGTGCAATGAAAATAATACTTTTATGTATAGTCGACAACTAATTATCTCCTTTAAAATTCTGTTATGTACCATATAGATAACAACTAAGGTGCCCAAAAGGATACAAATTAGTTGTCTCTTAATCTAACAAATCTACCCACATAGTAAGATCAGCATCACTAGGTAATTGAAGCGCATCTTTTGCATTTAATGAGATTGTTCCAACGCTAAGCCCATCAGGAAAAGAGGAGCGTTTGAATTGACTACTCACAAATCTCTTAAAGAAATTTTTTAGTGCGTTAGCAATCTCTTTTTCATTGTACATACCTTTAAATGCATAGGTAGCTAAACGCAATATCTTCTTACTTGTAGCACCATATTTTAAATAGTGGTAGATGAAAAAATCGTGCAAGATATAAGGGCCAACTACCTCTTCTGTTATTTGAACTAACTTTTCATCTTTAAGGGGAAGAAGTTCAGGAGAAACTGGAGTGGCACAAATATCATCTAAGATTTTAACTATTTTTTCGTTGTTTGTTTGTTTTCCAAAATATTTAATGATGTGAGAAATAAGTGTTTTAGGAATTGAAGAGTTCACTGCGTAGTTTGACATTTGATCGCCGTTATAAGTGGCCCAACCCAAAGCTAGCTCAGATAAATCTCCAGTTCCAATGACAAAGGCTCCCTCTTTGTTTGCAATGTCCATCAATATTTGTGTTCGCTCCCGCGCTTGGCTATTTTCATAAACAACATCGCTAACAGATGGGTCGTGACCAATATCCTTAAAGTGTTGTTCAACAGCTTTAGTTATATCAATCTCTTTGAAGCTAACACCTAAAAGATTTGCTAACTCAACTGCGTTAAAGTAAGTTCTCTTTGTTGTCCCATAAGAGGGCATGGTGATTGCGATGATTCCTTTTACATCCAACTTTAAAAATTTAAAAGTTTCATAAGCAACTATTAAAGCTAATGTGGAATCCAATCCTCCAGAAACTCCTAAAACAACATTTTTAGAATTAAGGTGTTCAATTCTTTTAGCTAAACCAAGAACTTGTAAACTTAAAGCCTCTTTTACCCTTTTATCAACATTGGATGGGACAAATGGCGTTGTACTAAAGTTCCTAGTTAATTTAGTTTCACTAACTTTGTGATCAAAAATAATTGTTAGCTGCCCCTCTTTTTTATTAAACAAGGGATTTTTGATTCTTTCACTTTGTATTCTTTTGAAATCTATTTCACTAATTATTAAATTCTTCTCATAAGACTTTTCACTTACTAAAATTTTACCCAACTCACTAATAATATTGGTAGAGGCATAAACATAGTCACTAGTAGATTCATCTTTTGAAGAGGTTGTCTTTACAAAGGCACCTAAATTATTGCTACTAAGAACTCGTGCAAACTCTAAATCTTTATCCTCTTTACCAACGTAAGAGATCTCACTTGCGGGGTTTAGAATTAAATTGGCAGATTGGTGGTCTAAAGAAGTTAGTTGTCCTATCTCAATTTTAAAAGAGAGTTCGTTTATTTTATCGCTAATAAATATTAAATCTGAACCGAAGGGAACAGAAAAATCAAAAAGTTCAATTATTATATTCTCATCTATTGTTGAAAAATATCTTCTTTGTTGTAAAGTTAAGTTCTTTTTAGCAACTACAGCTAAAACTTCTCCTTTTGAAATCACTACACTACAGTTGTAAAGTTTTCCCTCAACTAATAAAGGAGCTCCCACTACCGAGATAATTTCTAAATCATTAGTAGCATCAACAACTTTCTTTAAAGCTATTTTAGATTGCTCAATTAAAGTTGAATCTCTAAAGTAGTCGTTACAAGTGGCCCCACTTAGTCCTAGTTCAGGTAAAAGAACTATTAAAGCTCCTTTCGTATTTGCCTCTTTAATAATTTTAATTGTTTGTTCACTGTTAAAAGCTGGGTTGGCAACTTTAATTGGATTGGTAGCACTAGCTACACTGACAAAGCCATCTCTCATAACAACTCCTCGTTAATTCGATTATAGTGTATCACAACTGTTGAGTATAATCGCCCAAAGCTTCTCTGTCTAAGATAGTAATAGTGCGTTGTCCCTCTAATTTAATGAGCTTTTCTTGTTGAAATGTTGATAATCTTCTACTTAGGGTTTCTTGAGTGGTTCCAAGTAGTGAAGCAACATCCCCTTTAGAAAGCTCTAATTCAAATCGATCGTCTCCTTTAGAAGCTTCTAAAAGGTAGTTGGCTAATCGCATCTCCACAGTGTATAGGTTAGACATCTCTAAGCGCGATTCAGTTTGTTCTAACCTTTTACCCAACTCTTCCATAACTTTAAAAGCGATGGAGACGTTACTCTCCATCAAAGTTTTTAATTTATCCCACCTAATCATACAAACTTCACTATCTTCTAGTGCAGTAGCACTATTAGTTTGTTTACTGTGGCTTATTAGACTTAGTTCACCTAAGAACTCTTTAGGATACAAGGTTCGAATAACTTGCTCTTTACCATCAATTGAGTGGCGAAACAGTTTTATTTTACCGGTGTGTAGAACAAATAGTTGTCCTACACTCTCCCCTTGTCTGTACAGATATTCCCCTTTCTTAAAATTACGTTGGGTTGTAATTTCAGAAATCTTGGCCACCTCTTTAGCATCGAGGTGTTGGAAAATTGGAACTAGGTAAATACAACTGCAGTTACATGTACAACTCATACCTAGATAATAGTTACAATTAATAGTTACGACAATCTCTTTTTCTTACCAAAGTTTAATAGTCTAATTGCATTAATGATAACTAAAAGGACCGATAACTCGTGTACCAACATCCCTAAAGCTAAATCAACCTTTTGAATTAAGACTCCCATTAGTAAAAATGCAGCTACTAACAAGGCAAAGATAATGTTTTGTTTCATGTTGCGCACTGTGGCTCTTGAAAGGGCAATTGCATAAGAGAGGTAGTTGAGTTTGTCACTCATAATTACTATATCGGCACTCTCCATAGCAACATCACTTCCAATTGATCCAATGGCAATTCCTAAATCTGCTGTAGCTAAAGCTGGAGCGTCGTTAACTCCATCTCCAACCATTGCAACCTTTTTATAACGATTAGAGAGCTCTTTGATATAATCAACTTTATCTTCAGGTAGTAGTGCTGCTTTGTAATCATCAAAATGTAACTTCTCACTAATTGTTTTAGCAGTTAGGGGGTTATCACCTGTGAGCATTATTGCTTGTCTAATACCAACTTTCTTAAGATCGCTAACTAAAGACTCTGCTTCACTTCTAATAGTGTCAGCTACGCTGATTAAACCAATTACCTTATCAGTTGTTCCAACAATTACTACTGTGTATCCTTTACTCTCATCTTCAATTAAATCTTTTTCTATCACTGCTAAATTAATATTATGTTCTAAAAAGAGAGCTCTGTTACCAATGATGTAATTTTTCTCATCTAAGCTAAAGGCAACTCCTTTACCAACAATGGGCTCACTATGAGCAGGCTTAACAACTTCAATGCTTTTATCTTCTTCAGCACGTTGAACAATAGCTTTTGCTATAGGGTGTTCACTGTAAGTCTCTCCACTTGCTGCAATGTGTAACAGCTCTTGCTCTGTTGGACCGTAGCTTCTTAGATTAACAACGACAGGTTTTCCTTCAGTTACTGTCCCTGTTTTATCAAAAGCAATTGCCCTAATCGTACCAAGTTGTTCAATTGCCTCTCCCCCTTTGAATAAAAGACCTTTTTTAGCACCATTACCAATTCCTGCAACAATTGAGACAGGGGTACTAATTACTAGTGCTCCTGGACAAGCAATTACCAATAGTGTTAACGATAAGTTAATGTTTCTTGTAATTAAAAATAAAGATGCTGATAAAACAATAATTGCTGGGGTATAGTAGCGGCTAAACTTCTCTAAGAACTTTTGGGTTGTAGCTTTGTTATCTTGGGCCTCTTCAACTAATTCTAAAATACGGTCAAAAGTTGTCTCCCCCTTAACTTTGGTTGCTTCAACTATTAAATAGCCCGACTCTAGTACTGTTGCACTGTAAACTTCAGATCCAATGCTTTTTTCAACAGGGATAGATTCCCCTGTTACTGTTGCTTGATTAACAAAGGCATTCCCCTCTAAGACAAATCCATCAACAGCGATTCGCTCTCCTGGTTTAATGACAACCTTTTCCCCTTTTTCAATCTCATCGAAGTTGACTACAACCTCTTTCCCATCTCTGATAACTCTACCAGTGTCGGGAACTAAATCTAAAAGGGCCCTAATTGAGTGGCGTGTTTTTTCAATTGTCTTTGCTTCTAAAAATGAGCCAAGCATAAATAGGTATGTTACAGCAGCAGCCTCCCAATACTCTCCAATTATTAATGCCCCTGTGGTAGCAATGGTAACTAAGGCTTCAATACCAACTATTTTAAACTTCAAAGCTCCAAAAGCTCTTTTAAAAATTGGCCAACCAGCGAAGAGAGTTGATACTACCATTAAGATGATTACAGCTAAGGTGTAACCGTAGAGGTGATTAAAAATAAATGAGCTAACAACTAATAAGGAAGCAAAAATCAAAGAGAAGTTTTTTTTCATCTAAAGCTCCTGAAGAACTTTATAACCAAGTTTCTCTATTCTAGATTTAACTTCTTCACTACTAATCTTACTCTCATCCAACTTTGCTTTAACTTTTGATGCGTTAAAAAGAACTTTAGGATCAATTACCCCATCAGTTTTCTTTAATAGACTCTCAATTTTTAATAGACATGTTGGACAACTAAGAGTTTCCAATTGGTATGTTACTTGCTTCATAAGACTCCTCCATAAAAAGTAGATAATTATATCTACCAATTATTGAACAAAGAGTCTTTGACTTAAATCAAAATTTAATTATTTTCTGACGATATAACCGCCACTGATAACTTTAGAGTCGTTAACTACAATCACAGCCCCAGGGCTATTATCTTCGATAAGGGCAATTGCCTCTTTTATTCTTTTTCTTTTCATGTGTAATAAGAGGATATCCCTCATTCCATTTCTACCTTCACCTTTAGTAACAGTGACAGCAAAATCTTCATCTCTTAGAAGTGCAGCTAATTTTTTACTCTCTTCACTAGTGGCAACAATTGCTTGAATTGAACTTAAACCAAAAGCTAGTTTATCTTCAAACCAAGAACCTAAATAATTACCAACGGCAAAAGCAGTGGCAAAGGCAACAATTCTTAGTGGGTCTTCTTGATAACCATCTAAAACTGTTCCTGTAACTATCAACCATAAGAGGATATCGAAGAAGGCGATAATCATCCCCTTAACTCTCTCTCCACGGTTAATCAACACCATTCTTAAAGTGGCTACTGTTACTTCTATTATTTTCCCAAAGAAGATAAGAAAATATATCCAAGGCCCTAAATTATCTAGAAATCCCATCAAAAAACTCCATTAACATAACTTACTTTAGTATAACTATTTTTATCAATAAAAGGAACTAAGTTAGCCTCTATTTTTATCTTTACTGAGTCGAGCAAGCATATAGTAAGAAAAAACCACAAGTAGAATAAATAAAGTAGCAGAAATAATAAATTGGGGAGAAGTTGGTTCACTTAAACTGCTGCCTGCAATGGTTGTTACAACCATCCCAGGTAAAAGTCCCAACACCCCGCCCACATTAAATGCAAGGTAGTTTATGGCTAAAGAGCCTAATAGAAGGTTAGTTATTTCATGAGGAACGATTCCTAAGAACTTAACTAAGAAAGTAAACACTAAAGGAGAAGAGGATTTAAAAGAGAGGAAGATCTCCAACTTAGGGTATTTAGCAACACTTTTAGCAACTACACTTCCCCCTTTTCTACGTCCAAAGAAATAGGGAGCTTGCATGTTAATTAAAATACCAACAATGTTAATTAGTAGTGCCCAGATTAAAGGATAAATCTGACTTACCCCTATGTACAACACTGTATAAGGAAGGCCAAAAGAGATCGATTTTAAAAAGAACAAAAGAAATATAACTAAGGTAGTTACAACTAAATTCTCATTGGACTTTTCAACTAAAATGTTGATAGTTGAATTTCCATATGTGATAACCACATATGTAGCTATCCCTATAATCAAAACAATTGAGACTGCTCTAAATATTGTAAAAAGCTTTATTGGCTCCTTCTTTATATCCATTAATTTAGTATAATAAATTTATTATTAATAATCACTCAGTGGGAGAACTGTAATTAGGCTAAATAAATTCATATCTTATTTTCAAGTTGTTGTATCAACTAAATTCAATATGTTTTTCTGATTTAGCTATCTCTATTTTCTCTCTATAGATATTTTCTAGGTTAAGCCAAAATTGTATAGAGGGTCCTAAAACAGTTTCTAGCTTTTTAGCAACGTCAAAAGTTAGTATTACTTCTCCATTGATGAGTTTGGTTATGTGTCTTTCTGATAATTCCATCCGAGAAGCAAACTCTTTTTGGCTCATATTCTTATCTTCAAGTTGTTCTTTAATTGTTAATCCAGGAGGGGTTGCAATAATGTCATCACTTTTTAGTCTCATACTCTATCTCACTTTTAACCTAAATTATTACAATGGGATGTGAGCATGTCAATATTTATTTACCAATTTGGTTAACTAGTACCCCCACTTACCTGAAGCCACTGCCCATAGGTATAGTGATGCGACCGATCCATAGGGGGAATACCTTTTGCGGTAGGAGTCAAATTGTTTTTTGGTGATTTTTTCAATCTTGTAGAGCTTTTCCATTCCCCTACGAATTGCTAAATCGCCATAACTAACAATGTCTTCTCTTTGTAATGAGAATATCAGAGTCATCTCAGCAGTCCAAATTCCGATTCCCTTTAAACTAATTAATTCTTTTATAACATCATCATCACTTTTAGTTCTCAAGCTCTCTAAATCGATCTCTTTGTTTACCACCTTAGTGGCTAACTCTTTTATATAAAGCGCTTTTCTATTTGAGATTCCAATTTGCTGTAACTCATTTTGTTCTAGAGAGAAGATTGTTTGCACACTAATTTCTTTAACTAGCTCTAAAAGGCGACTGTAAATAGTTTTTTGTGCTGCAGTAGAAATTTGTTGACCAATAATAGAACGAACTAAGGAACTAAAGATGTTGGGCTCTACCTCTCGACAGATATGCCCAACTTTTTCAATGACCTCTTTTAATAAAGGGTCGTTGTTACTAAGGTGCTCTTTTTGTTTATCTGAGTAGTTAAAGTGTTTGCTGTTGCTCTCTAACTTCAATTACTAAAACTCCTTTAGCCCAACTAAAGCTCTCTTTAATAATTTCATAGTAAGGGCCATTATTAACAATACTCCCCTCTCCCTCTACTAAAAAGCCGGTTCCTTTATAAGAGAGGCCCATTACCTCTCTATTAGAGATAGTTAGTAAGACTCTTTTATCTTCTTCTAAGTTCTTTTCAGTTTGGTTCATCCTTCCTACTGGAATCAATAGATATTTGTTATCAACAACTTTGATGTAAGAGTTCCACGTATTTACTACGTGGGCTCCCTCTTTGTTGTTGGTAACAATTGCAGCAGCACTATCAGGAGGGGTATTAATTAGTTTAATTAGCTTTTCATCAATCATCTTATGCCTCCTTTGTTAAGTAAGTTGGACCATGCCCAGGTGCAACAAAATCAACTTCTAATTGCATTAAGGTGTTTTGAATCTCAATTAGTTTTTTAGCATCGGGGATTTGCTCAATGGTTAAACTCCCAATTAACTCATCAAAACTTTTTGTGACAACTTTTTCACTAGGTTTTCCAAAAGCAATCATTGTGTCGCTACTAAAGAAGATCTTCCTCTTTTTCTCATACCCAAAGAGCCCTTCCCATAAATGCATCTCTGCTGGGTAGCTTATAAATTCAAAAGTGAAATCTTTTTCAACGATTGAACTTTTCTCATCAACAACTTTCACATTCTCATTACCCATACCAAAACCAGCAAGCTGCCTAGATGTAACTTCGCTACATAAAACAGTAGCTTCCTTATACTCATTAAGTAAAAGCTGCAGTGCTCCTGCCTCATCAGATTCAAAGTGGCTGATGAAGATGTAACTAAGTTCTCTCCCTTTTAAAACCTCTTTGAGACTCTTTATTAGAAGAGGGCCATTGTTGTGTTCCCCTGTATGAACTAACAGTGGCTTTTCAGTTAATAATAAATATTGGTGAAACGATAAGTTTATCGGTTCAACAAACGTAGTATGTTGATACAAATCTTTGTAAATATTTTCCATGATGCTCCCCCTATTAAACATAGAAAAGCTTGGACCATCAGGATAGTAGTCTAACTACCTTTTTAAGACAACACCACTTTCTATATGAGATGTGTGGGGATAAAAATCAAACATCTTCATTTTCTTAATCTTAAAACTAAACTCATTAAAAAGGTGGCAATCTCGTGCCAAAGTTGCACTATCACAAGAGATGTAAACTATTTGTTTCACATTGCTTTCACCAATAGTTTTAATTACAGACTTATCTAAACCAACTCTTGGAGGATCTATCACTACGCACTCAATACTCTTTAATAAAGGCCATTTTTCTACATCACGCGTAAAAAATTTAGTGTACTTTAAATTCTTTTTAGCATAGTAGAGGGCATTTTTATTATTCTCAACTGCATAGGTATTTTTAGTAGCTCCTTCAATAAAAGCACTAAAAGTTCCCACCCCTGCATATAAATCGGCAATGTTATTTTCTGTTACGTTCTCTTTAACAAAGTTAATTAGATTTTCTAATAAGTAACGATTAGATTGGAAAAACAAAGTTGCATCTAAATAGAGTCTTTTGCCTAGCAACTCGTAATGAACTTCATCTTTTTCAACAGAGACATTCTCATTTGCATCAAAGACTCGAACTTGGTTTTTATTTAACTTTAAAAGGGTCTCTCTATTTTCATTAAGAAAGCTATTTAAAGAGTCAGTTATTATAGGGCAATATTTTATATCAACAACATTTTTACTTTTAGCTTCTAAGAAGCCAACCTTGTTATTTACTTTATCGATGTGAAAGCGAACTCTATGGCGATAAGAACTTGAATCAGCAAAAGATGAGTTTTCAATTTTGATGTTGTTCTTATCTAAATCTATTTTGCCAATGCGTAAAAAGTTCTCTTTAATAATTTTCTCTTTAGCATCTATTTGACTGTGGTGTTCTAAGTGTTGTAAATCACATCCTCCACAAACTCCGTAGTATTCACATATTGGCTTAACTCGGTTTTTTGAGGGTTTAACTATTTCAACTAAGGTTGCCTCTAAGTAATCTTTCTTACTTTTAGAAAGTTTTACTTTTACTTTTTCACCTTCTAGGGCCCCCTTAATAAAGAGGGCTCTGTTATCATAGCGGGCAAGACCTAAGCCTTTAGAGATTAGTTTTTCAACATCAACTTCAACAATCACTTGTTGTAACCTACTAATGAGGCAAACTCATCTACATAGGAGGCAATTAAATCTAAGCTCTTTTCCCAAAACTCTTTCTTACTCACATCAAAGCCAACACTTTTAGTCACTTCATTAACTGAGTTTTGTCCAGTTAGTTCTAAAAGTTTGTTATATAAAAGGCCAAAATCTCCTTGATGTTCCTCTTTTAAGTTGTAAACCCCTAAGCCAAACAATAGACCAAAGGCGTATGGATAGTTGTAAAATGGGAGTTCTTCAATGTAGTAGTGCCCTTTTACCGCCCACATATATGGGTGTAATAAGGATTCATCTAAAGCATCGCCATATGAGTTCTTTTGAGCTTTAATCATTAGCTCGTTAAGTTGTGAAGGAGTTAATTCTCCCTCCTCTCTTTTTTCGAACAACTCTTTTTCAAAGTAGTAGCGACTTAGAATATCGACACAAGTTTGAGTTGAGTCTTGTAAGAACGACTCTATTAAAACTAATTTTTCAGAATCTTTGGCATCCTCTAAAGCCCCTTTAAAAATTACAAACTGACTAAAGATTGAGGCTGTTTCTGCTAATGTCATTGGATATTGACCTAGCAGTGCAGGCAGATCGTTGGTCATGTGATCGTGATAAGCGTGTCCAAGTTCATGAGCTATAGTTACAATTCCATCAAATGAGTAATCGTAGTTAGCTAAGATTCTACTCTCTTTACGTAAAGGGAAGCTGGTACAATATGCTCCACCAACTTTTCCTTCTCTTGGTTCACTGTCGATCCAATTCTTATCAAATGCCATTTGGGCAAATTCACCCATCGGTTTATAAAAAGAGCTAAAGTGTTCAACTATGAATTGTTGAGCTTCACTGTATTCATACTTTCTTTCACTTTTACCAATAGGGGCAAACAGATCATAAAAAGCTAACTTTTCTACTTCTAATAGATGAGCTTTAGCTTTTAAGTATTTTCTAAACACTGGAAGATACTTTTCAATAGAGGAGATTAAAGAGTCTAAAATCTCTGAATCAATTCTTTGTAATTTAGTACTTAGTTCAACTGCATTTTTATGCTTTCTTCTTTGATTAAGGGTAATGGAAGCTCCTTTAACCCCATTTAAAGCAGCTCCTAAGGCAATTTCATGTTGTTTCCAAACTTCTAATTCAGCTTTAAAAGCTTTTTCGCGAACTTTCCTATCTTGATCAAAGGCTAAAGATCTTAGTTGGATAACTGTCTTAATTTGATCTTCGCTCCACTGGTAGGTTGCGTTGGAAGAGATGGTATCTTGTAGGCGCGACCATGCAGAAGCCCCACTACGACTTAAATCGCTAGCTAAGGCCTCTTCTGCTTCACTCATTAAATGTTGTTGCTGCTCACACATTAAATTTAAGATGTAGTGATATTTTTCATCCACCTCTTTTAGTGCTCGCTCTTTATCATTTTTTAAGTAGTTTAAAAACTTAACTTGTAGATCACTAACAGCTAACATCGCTTTTTCAACTCTGTTAAGGGCGTTAAGTGCTTTAACATCTTTGGTGTTAGTTGATAAAACTGCATAAGAGTAAGAGCTAATTGTTGAACTAACATCTATTAAGTTTTGGTAAGTAGTTAAAATATCGTTAAAGTTAGTTGTGTTATCAGAAAGCTCTTTGTTTAACTTTTCAACTAAATTATCAATTGTTTTAAACTCATTTTGGAATTCACTAGAATCTAGTGATGGGTAAATTGTCTCTAAAGACCATCTTGGTAACATAATTCTCTCCTACTATAGGTCAATATTGTACTCGGCTATTTTGTTTATAAGGGTGCGTCGAGAGACCCCCAATTCTTCTGCTGCTCGGGTACGGTTCCCCTCCCAGCGGTGTAAAGCTCTAATAATTGCTTCCTCTTCAATCTCTTTTAGTTTCTTAGGATTCCCACTAATAAAACGCTCTTCAGTTGATTCTTCTGTTTGAACAGAGCCTGTTAAATCTAAATCTTTAGCACTTAAAAGACTCTGATCACTAAAAATCACTGCCCGCTCTAAGATGTTTTCAAGCTCTCTCACATTTCCATAAAATGGGTGATTTTGTAAAGCTTCTAAACCATCTTCACTTAATCCTGCAACTTTAGAGCCCATTTGACTTTTTAAGTTACTAAGAATTAAGGCAGCTAGAGGGCCAATATCCTCTTTACGTTCTCTTAAAGGGGGTATTTCAATTCGAACGACGTTGAGTCGGTAAAACAAATCTTCTCTAAAAGTACCCTCTTGCACTTGTTTGTCCAAGTTTTTATTAGTTGCTGCAATGATGCGGGCATTAATTGGTATTGAGGAGGTAGAACCTAACCTGCTTATTTTACGTTCTTGTAAGACTCTAAGAAGCTTTACCTGCAAGGCAAATGGCATATCCCCTATCTCATCTAAAAAGAGTGTTCCACTACTGGCTAATTCAAACATCCCAATCTTTCTACCAACAGCTCCGGTAAAAGCCCCTTTCTCATAACCAAAAAGTTCACTCTCTAAAAGGTTCTCAGGAACTCCTCCTATGTTGATAGCCACAAAAGGGCCATCACTAACATTGCTAGAGGCGTGAATTTGACGAGCTACAACCTCTTTACCTGTTCCACTTTCACCTGTGATTAAAACGTTGCTATTAGTTCTTCCAATCTTTAAAATAATCTCTCTTATTTTCTTTAAGGCAGAAGAAGTTCCAACTAATGACTGTTCAACAGAATCAACTTGACGATTAGAAGTCTCTACAACATCACGTAAATTTTGCACTTCAACTAACTTACGCAATTTAATAGTTAACTCTTCAGGGTCAAACGGCTTTACTATGTAATCTTGAGCTCCCTCTTTTAAGGCTAAAACTGCATCTTTAATTTCACCATGGGCACTAATCATAATTATTGGAAGGCGAAAGCCCTCTTGGCGTACCCACTTGATTAACTCAATGCCATCCATCCCAGGCATTTTTAAATCAACAAGTAGGGCATCGTAGTGCTCTTCCAAAAGGAGTCTTTGGGCAGAGAGCCCATTTTCTGCAGCATCGGTAGCAATCCCCTCTAAGTTGAGGTACTTACTCATCAGTTGCCTTATGTTAATCTCATCATCAACTATTAAAATCTTCATCTTCAGTTAGTGGGTTTAGATGGTAATATAACTTCACTTATAGCACCCCCACCCTCCCTGTTATACAGTTTTATTTTTCCACCACGAGCTCGAACAAATTGACTACAAATGGAGAGCCCTATTCCAGAACCATAAATTTTAGTGGTGAAAAATGGATCAAATATTTTAGATACTTGGGAGGGGTCTAACCCCTCTCCTCGATCTTTAATGTAAATGTGAATCATCTGCCTTTTATCTTTGGTGACTTCAATTTCTACAAAGGCTCTCCCTTTGGTATAAGATTCGAGACCGTTTTTAATTAAGTTTTCAAATACTGAACGGGCACGATCGTAATCAAAGTAGATATAAACTCTTTGATTAGTCCCTTTGGTTATTTTAATCTGTTCTTGGAATGTCCCTTTTATAGAGTCCAGCAGCGTATACAAATCTAGCTTTTCAGGATTGCCAATTGGGTTACGTAAGAAATCTGAAATCTTATTAGTTAGTTGATTTAGTCTCTCTAACTCTTGGTCCATTACCCCTAAATCCTCTTTGGAGGTTGCTGGAAGGGTCTTTTTTAAAAGAGCCATTTGAAGTGTTAAGGCACTTAGGGGATTTTTTATCTCGTGTGCTAAGGTTCGAGCAGCTTCACCTAAACTTACTAAGCTCTCTTGTTTTTCAATCGTCTCTCGATAAAGTCGGTTTCTTAAGTAAATTTTATAGAGGATAAAAGTAAAAGCAACTGCTGCCAATATCGCTGCTATGGTGACTATTCTTACTAAAATAGTTTTGTAATAGTAAGATTGTCCATCAAATAAGACATAAACAACGTCGCTAAATGTTAGTGGAGAGGGTAAGAATCCATCACCTTCTAACATCAAAGCTCCAGTTTCTAATTGGATAGTGAGGCGACTAAAGCGCACATATTCAATCATTTGGGTTGTTTTGTTGTAAGTAGCAATTCCTTGAGTTGGTGTTGGTTTGCCCCTCTGCTTACTGTAAAGTTCATAAAAACGATCTAGAGGGAGGGTGTTAGGAACTGATCCTAGTCCTAAGCGCAAACGCCCATTACTAGTATAAACTCCAATTCCTTTGATATTATCTTCAGCCATTGCTGAAAGGGCTCTAGAGTGCTCCTCTTGCAACAACAATAAAGTTGAAGAGGAGAATCCCCTTTCAGCTTCAAATTGCATCAAGGTATTCTCCCGAACAACTATTAATCGAGCTAATAGTAAAATTAATGAAGACAAAATTACTAGTAGTCCTATAAGTCCAACAACTACTAAAATTTTTTCGCGTCTTTCAAAAAATGGTTTACTATCTACTCTACTCATAATTCAAGGCCTCGATTGGATCGAGCTTTGATGCTTTCATTGCTGGATACCAACCAAAGAAGACCCCTACTAACGTCGAAAAGCCTGCTGCAAAGATGAAAGAGGAGTAGGAGATGTACAAAGACCATCCAACAACGTTAGCTACAGCATAACTTAGCAACGTCCCTAATCCAATCCCTATTAATCCTCCAGTTATCGTTAATACGATAGCTTCGGTTATAAACTGCCCCATAATTGTCCATGGGGAGGCTCCCATCGCTTTTCTAACTCCAATTTCACGAGTCCGTTCAGCAACTGAGACCAACATGATGTTCATAATCCCAATTCCACCAACTAATAGTGAAATTGCTGCAATTGCTGCTAAGAAAGTGCTGAAGGTTCCTGTAATTTGTTCAGCCATATCGGCTAATGTTGCAGGTGAGAAAAGAGTGTAAGAATCGGAACCTATAGTTGAATCTAAGTAGTCGCTAATATTATCTGAAACTTTTAGTGAGTCTGCACCCTCTTTTACCCTGACAACGTAAGAGCCAACTATTGTTGGGCGAATAAAACGTTGTGAGTAGGTGTTGTAAGGGATATATAGGCCGTTGTTGTATTGGATGTTGAAAGAGGGATCTTTCTCTTTCATAACAGCTACAACTTGATAACTTTTAGCTTGGTTTCTAAATATTGAAACAAATTGGCCAACAGCATCCCCATCAGGAAACAACTCTTCTGCAATTGCAGAGCCTAAAGCTACTACTTGGCGCGCTGCCATGTTATCTGAAAGGGAGAAAAACTTCCCCTCCACGGCCTCAAAATCTAAAATATCTGCATAGGAAGAGAGTACTCCATTAACTGAGCCACTTGCTGATTTTTGTCCCACCCTTACTACTGCTGTTGAAGAGTTAACTGGCAACACAGTACGAATGTCATCAACATTGGCCATCAATCTATCTCCAAAGTCCTCTGTGAACTCTTTAGACGACTTTTCACTGCGGATTGGATAAATGGTGACCATCTCCAACCCCCCTTCCACTATCGCATCGGTAATAGATTTGGTAGCACTTTGTCCTAAAGTTAAAATTGCAATTACTGAGGCAACTCCAATAATAATTCCAAGTAAACTCAACGAGGTGCGCATTTTAGATGAGGCCATGCTTTTCATTGCTAATTTAATGTTTTCCCAGATCATCTAACTCTCCAATTTCCCATCGAGCACCTTAATTTGGCGATGAGCTCTCATTGCGATATCTAAATCGTGGGTAACCACAACAACTGTCCTTCCTTCAGAGTTGAGTTGTTCAAACAACTCCATAATTTGATTTCCTGTTGTTGTGTCGAGTGCTCCTGTTGGTTCATCTGCTAAGATAATTGAAGGGTCGTTCACTAAAGCACGAGCAATAGCTACCCGCTGTTTTTGCCCCCCTGAAAGTTCATTAGGGCGGTGGCGCATCCGATCAGAAAGACCAACCTTATCTAAAGCTTCTTTGGCCCTTTCACGCCTCTCTTTTACCCCAATACCCCCATACAATAAGGGAGTCATCACATTCTCTAAAGCATTAATTCTTCCAAGCAAGTTAAATTGTTGGAACACAAAACCAACCTTTTGGTTTCTAATAAAGGCCAATTCAGCTTCACTCATCCCCAATGTCTCTTCCCCATCGATGCTAATAAGACCATCAGTTGGGGTGTCTAAACACCCAATGAGGTTCATCATTGTTGATTTGCCTGAACCCGAAGGGCCAGTTATTGCTGTGTATTCACCTCTATTAATCGTTAAGGAGACCCCATCAAGGGCCTTAACTATAAATTCACCCATCAAGAAGTAGCGTCTTACATCGTGAAGGGTAATTACTTCACTACTCATAAACTACCTCTAAAATCCCATTCTCATTTGAGTACTGGGAGCTCCGAAGGAGAAATTTGATGTGCTATTTCCTCCAACAATTACGATGTCACCAGCTTTTAAATCACCACTGGTAATTTCACTCATACTCTCTCCAATATATTTACTGGTGACGTTAATTGAGATAATATTCCCATCGGAACCTTTTTTCCTAATCGTATCGGGGCCTCTTCTGTTACTTGTAATAGCAGAAGCTGGCACTACTAAGATAGATTTAATATCATCAGAGATGATAGAACCAGCAAAAGTGAATCCAGGGGACACTTGAGTTGGAGGATCATCAATAACTATCTCAACATCTAACACACCAATACCTTGGTTCGTTGTACGTCCTAACATTGGGATGTAATCAACTTTAGCATCAACAACTCGATCTCCAATAGAGTCAAATGTTAGTTCAGCACTCATCCCTTCAAATATTGTTTGAATATCTATTTCATCAATTTCAACAGTTGCTTTTAGCTTACTTCGATCAACTAAAATCATAGCTGCAGTACCAGCTTCAAAGTAGTCCCCCTCATCAACATTAACTGAGGCAACTACTCCATCAAAATTAGCATACGCTTTAGTGTAATCAAGATTGTTTTGAGCCATTTTAAGTTGCATCTCTAAAAGTCCTAAAGTTCTAACAGAACCTCTGAGTTTTGCTTCCTCTATTTGAGATTCAATATTAGCTAAGTTGTAAGATTGGCTAGTATCATCAATTGTTGCTAACAGAGTTCCCTCTTTAACAAAGTCCCCCTCTTTAACAAAGACTCCTGTTACTGCCCCAGTAGATCTAAATACTACCCGTTGGGTTTGGTAAGCTTCCACGTGCCCACTGATATCAATAGTTTTGGAGTACTCAATCTCTCTTACTGTAACTTCTTGAGAAGCTGACTGGCTCATTAAGGGGCTACGAGGCTCCCCCTCAGGCCCAAATGGGAGTCTTTGATTCTCTTCATAATATTTATAGAGGTAGTAGCCTCCCCCTAGGATAATTAAAATAATAATCCAAGTGAATGCTTTTTTTATCCTTTTTCTTCTAAGTCTTTTTTTCAAACTTACTCTTAGTCTCTCTTCAGTATTGTTTTGTTTATCACCCATAATATTTTAATTCTCCATTAAGCTATAAGCTTAGTTCTTTTATTTTGTTCTCTAAAATTAGGCCATTAAGCTCTAAAACATCTTTATCAAATTTAAGCAGCTCAACCTCTAACAAGGCGTTATTAAGATCAGTTTCAGTTACCAATCCCAATTCAAAAGCCTCTTTAGTTGTCTCTAAGTTTTGTTTAGTTATTTCAACAATTTGCTCAAACTGATTTAAACTCACCTCATAATCTAAAACTTCACTAGCTAAGCTATTTAGTTTCATCTGGTAATCAATGAGAGCTTGTTGGTAATCGATGTTGGCTAAAGTTACCCTATTTTCTAAGTTCTGAAGTGTTAAGTAATCACTTGTACCAGTGGTATTTTTAGACCAAGAGCCGCCAATTGTTACTGTTGGAACAACTCTTTCATCGTTGATACTCAAGCCTACAGATGCACTCGTTCCAAAGTCTTTTCCACTGTAAGAGGCACTTGTACCTACTGAGTAGCTAACTTTGTCACTACTGCTAGCATAGTTTAAACCAGCGCTACCTTGAACTGTTAAGGTAGGAACCGTTAATCCTGCTTGTGTTCTTACCGTTGCCCTTTTTTGAACTTCCAATTGCTCCTTAGCATACTCTAAATCTATAGAGGCTAAAATTACTGAGGAGTCTCCTCCTTTTAATGAAGGAAGTTTTAAAGAAGCTTTTGTTATGTCCTCAACTCCTTGCCAAAGATGACCAGTGAGTTGCTCATATTGGCTTTGAACTAAGGCTATTTTTTGGAGTGTTGAGTTTTTAGCACTCTCTTTTCTAGCTAAATCCAACTCTAAACTTTTAAAAGAGGCAGATTCAAAACTTATATCTTTAAGAATTTTGCTATCCTCTACTTTAGTTTTAGCAACGTAGATATCTTTTTCATTGTTTAAAAGAGTTTTCTCTAAGTTTAGTAGTTCAATAATTTTCCCATAGATCGAACTTTCAAAGTTTAAAATTTGCTTTTGGTAATTAAGCTCAATCTCTATTCTCTGTTTGGAAAGACTCAAATCATCTAAGGCATCCCCACTATCTCCAAATTTGAAAGTGTGTGAAATTCCTATTTGAGGATCAGCACTCCAAGAGCCGTCACTTACCAAATCTTTTGTTATAGATTTAGCACTAAAAGATAAAGAGGTATTTCCATCATTAGGGAATCTTAAAGATACACTTGGGCTAACACTAATATTGTGGGGCAACACTACTGGGACTCCCATTCTCTCAATTTCGCTTTCCCCTACATAAACAACATCACCTGAAACACTTATCCCCAATTCTTTGGGAAGGTCTTTTTGGGTTAAACTTATTTCACTACTTGATTTGGCTAAGTTTATCTTCTTTATAGTGGTTGAGTTTTGTTTTGCCTCTTGTACTATTTGATCTAAAGGGATCGAGAAGAGGGAGAAAGAGACAACTAAGGTGGCTATTATTGCCAGTGCTCGTTTTTTAGACATAGATATTCCTTATAGTTTTGTAGCTGCATAATAATAAGAAAGATAATAAATTTCATTTACAACGGGGTAAAAACACCTAAAATCCACTTAATATTAGTGTGAATAATTTTCACACTACTATAGTAAATTTATAGAAGGTGGCCCCCAGCGTCAACTGCTATTGCCGCTCCTGTGATTGAATTGTTCTCTAAAAGAAATAAAACTGTGCTAACTAAATCATCAAGTGTTGCCAACCTATTAAATGGCAAACTGCTTTTCAACTTTTCAAAGTAAGAAGTATGAGAATCATCTAAAGGTAGAACAGGTCCTGGTTCAACTTGGTTAACTCTCACATAGGGGCTAAAAGCTTTAGCTAAGATAGAAGATTGTTCTCTAAGAGATCCTTTAGCTAGATGGTAAGAGAGGTAACTAGAGGCTACAGGTGCCCTTTGAGAATCACTTATATTAATTATTGCTCCCTCTCTACCATTTACTTTCAAATGTTCATAAAGAGCCTTAGATAAGAAAAACGGCCCTTTATAATGAACGTTGTGATCTAAGTCCCAACGTTTCTCATCTATATCTTCTATTGAGGCTTTCTCAAACACGGAGGCGTTGTTAATTAAGATATCCCATCTACCATAGTGTTCTATAATTTTATCAACTAAATTATTTAATGAATTTAGGTTGTTTAAATCCCCCTGTAAGGCGATAGAGTTGTCACCCAACTGCTTAACTAATTTTAGTGCGCCCTCTTTGTTGGTGTTGTAGTGAATTGCCACTTTATAGTTAAGTGAAATTAACCTTTTAGCAATCTCTTTTCCAATTCTATCGCTAGAACCGGTGATTAAAACAACCTTCTTTGTAGTTTTCATGAATAAACTATAATAAACCTCCCTTTGTTTGTCGAATCATTTTGGATAAAGTATATTAAGTAGACACCTAACTAATTTAATATTGGAGATAAAATGGACGAAGACATCAGAGTCAATAAAATGGCAAAACAGAAACCAAAAAATGAAAAAGAGCCTGGAATTCACAAAGAAGATCCTAAAAGTCAGTTTTTTAATAAAAGATTTAAATTCTCTTTGTGGTATTTTATAGCAATTGTAATTGTAATGATGCTATTAAATTCAGCTTTGGTAAAACAAGGAGCTATCACCGAAATTGATTACAACCAATTTAAAGAGGCTATTAAAACTGGCGATATAATTAGAGTTGAAATTCAAGAGGATAAATATTTGGGCCTTGCCCCAATTGCTGGGGGAATAACTTACTCAACCTATGCAATTAACGATCCCACCTTTATTCCTCTATTAGATGAGATGGGAGTTAGTTATTATGCAACAGCACCTAAAACTCCCTCTTTATTATCAACTTTACTAAGTTATGTATTCCCAGTTCTAATTTTCCTTGTTGTTTGGAGATTTATATTTTCACGCATGGGACAAGGAGGAGGACAAGGAGTATTATCCTTCACTCAAAACAAAGCTAAAATAGTTGCTGAAGAGGATACAGGAATTCGCTTTAGTGATGTAGCAGGAGCTGATGAGAGTAAACAAGAACTAGAAGAGGTTGTTGATTTTCTTCAACACCCCGATAAATACACCGCCATTGGCGGAAAGATTCCCAAAGGGGTGTTGTTAGTTGGACCTCCAGGAACTGGTAAAACCTTATTAGCTAAAGCTGTAGCAGGAGAGGCTCATGTTCCTTTCTTTAGAATGTCGGGAGCAGACTTTGTAGAGATGTTTGTTGGTGTTGGTGCTGCTAGAGTTAGAGATCTATTTAGGCAAGCTAGAGAGAACTCCCCTTGTATCATCTTCATCGATGAAATTGATGCTATTGGACGAACTCGCTCAAATGCCTCTTTTGGTGGAAATGATGAAAGAGAGCAAACTTTAAACCAACTTCTAGTTGAGATGGATGGTTTTGACTCTCGTACCGGAGTAATTATTTTAGCTGCTACTAACCGTCCTGAGATTTTAGACCAAGCACTATTGCGTCCTGGAAGATTTGACCGCCAGGTCTTAATTGATAAACCCGATTTAGAGGGGCGTTATGAAATCTTAAAAATTCACACCCGTGATATTAAAATGGGCGATGATGTTGATTTAAGAAAGATTGCCCAAAGTGCTGCAGGTCTTGCTGGAGCTGATTTAGCAAACATTGCCAACGAAGCTGCCCTTATGGCCGTTCGTGGTGAAAGAAAGAGTGTTACCCATGAAGACTTTGAAGAGGCAATTGAAAAATCGGTAGCAGGATTACAACGTAAAAGTAGGATTCTTAGTGAAGATGAGCGTAAAAGAGTTGCTTATCATGAAACTGGTCACGCTTTAACTGCCTTTATGACTGAAGGCTCTCCCCCTGTTTCAAAGATCTCTATTATCCCACGAGGCTTGGGTGCTTTAGGTTACACATTACAATATCCAACTGAAGATCGCTTTTTAATGAGTGAGAGTGAACTATTAGGTAACATCGATACCCTTTTAGGTGGGCGTGCGGCTGAACAAGTTGTTTATGATGAAATATCTACTGGAGCAGGAAACGATATAAGCAGAGCTAGTGATTTAGTGAGGCGCATGATCATGGAGTTTGGTATGAGTGAGAAGTATCGAAATATCACCTTACCTTCTACAGTGAGCCAAGGCCTTGGGGGAGCTCGAGAATATTCGGAAGCAGCTCAAGAGTACATCGATAGTGAAACTTCCAAAATTGTAAATGCACGATATGAAATTGTTGTTGAAAAGCTAAAGAAGAACAGAAAAGTATTGGATGAGATAACCAATTTATTGTTGGATAAAGAAGTTCTTTCAGGAGATGAGTTTCATGCTATTGCACAAAAGGGTGTAGTCGCTTAAATTGAGTTGCCATGATAAAAAAACAAATTCAAGAAAAGGAAGTTCGTAATCATCTAGCAACGCTTGGTGATGATGGACGAGAAGTTTTCCTACTACACGGGGGTCAAGTTAGAGCCACCGTTATTCAGGGAACAAAAACTATAAATCAGATGAGAGCCAACTTTGAGTTGGGTGTCTTAGAGACCTTAGTATTAGGACAAGCCTACTTGGCTGCAGGAATTTTATCCTCCACTGTTAAAGGGGATGATCGAGTTCAACTTAATATTGACTGTGGTGGTCCTATTAAAGGAATCAGCGTAGAATCTTGGGCTTTTGGAGCTGTTAGAGGTTATTTACACGAAGTACCTTTGCCTGTTGAAAAGCCATTAGAGAGCTTTGATCTCTCTGATTACTATGGACCAGGGTTTTTAAGTGTTATTAAGCTTCTAGAAGGGAAAAAAGACTCCCTTTGAAGGGCAAATAATGTTAAAGCATGGAGATTTGGCTAAAGATTTAGCTGAGTACTTTTTAATAAGTGAACAAACTCCAACTTTGGTAAATTTGAGCATTAAGTTTAATAAAAAAGGACACGTTATTGGCTCTGGTGCTCTATTTTTACAAAAACTTCCTGGCGCTGATGATAAATATTTAGAACAACTAGAAGAGGACGTTGCTAAAATGGACTCTTTGGGTGAATACCTCTCTACTGGCAAAAGTGGCAAAGAGTTTGTAGAAGAGTTCTTTAGCGACAGCGATCCTGAACACTTAGACTCTTTGTTGTACGGGTTTTCTTGTCCATGTGATCGTCGTCGCTATGCTGAGTATTTAACAACCCTGCCTCAAAGTGAGAAATCGGCTATACTAGAAGAGGGGCCATTTCCTTTAGAGCTTACTTGTTTTAACTGTGGCTCTGTTTATCAGTTCAATAAAGATGAACTGCAATTTTTACTAAAATGAGTAATAGTATGAAATATTTTGCCTCGAGTGCTGCGAATTTAAACGACTTAGTTGCCCAAGAGGCACTTGCATGTGGAGCCAAAGAGGTTCAACTAGTTAGTGGTGGTGTCTCTTTTAGTGGAGATATAGAGATTGGCTACAAGTTTTGTCTAGAAACAAGGGTAGCCAATAGACTCTTACAAACTATCCAAGAGAAAAGTGGAATATCCAACAGTGATGATTTTTATGAGGCATCACTACTTATCCCATGGGAAAAGTACTTTGAGTTAGATGAAACTTTTAGTGTCACTGTTAGTAATTTAAGCACCCCTTGGTTAAAGCGAAGCACTTTTGCAGCAATGAGATTAAAAGATGCAATAGTTGATCGCTTTAGAGATATCTACAAAGGGCAGCGCCCCTCTGTCGATATTGACAATCCCCATATCACATTCCACGTTCACATCGATCGAGATGGTGTTAAGTGGTACATAGATTTCTCAGGAAAAGACCTTTCTAAAAGAGGCTATAGAGAAAAGGCTACCGATGCTGCTTTAAGAGAGACATTAGCTGCTGCCATTTTAATGCGCAGTGCTTGGTACAAAGATCTACAAGAGGATAACGTTCCCCTTTTATTAGACCCATTTTGTGGTTCGGGTACTATTTTAATTGAGGCCGCTTTAATGGCTACAAAGACAGCCCCTGGACTTCTAAATTTAAATAGGTTTGCCTTTTTAGAGTTGAACTCTTTTAACAAAGAAGTTTGGAAAAAAGTTGTTGATGAGGCTTTAGCGAAACAGATAACTGAAAATGATGGCTCTATTCAAATCATTGGATGGGATAACTCACCTAAAGCTTTAAGAATCTCTAATGAGAATATTAAAATAGCTAAGGTGGAAAACTTTGTAACTGTTGAAGAAAAAGATTTTACTCGCCTAACTGAAGATGATATTCCCCCAGGGGAAAACTACGTAGTTACAGATCCCCCTTATGGAATAAGAGTTGATGCTCACACCTCTATAGAGTCTTTTTACTTAACTATGGGAAGAGAGTTTAACACCCTCTTTTCAGGATGGAACGTTGCAATTCTTTGTGGCGATAAACAACTACTTAGTTATGTTGATATGAAACCACAAAGGACCAATGCTTTGTACAACGGTCCCTTAGAGGCTCAATTGGCCCACTACCGAGTTTACACTAAAGAAGAAAAACAGATTCTCATTGATCGAGCTATTCAAAGAAAGAGAGAACGATTAGCTCAACCCCTTTCTGCTGGAGCTCAAATGGCTTACAACAGAGTTCTTAAAAACTTAAAAGCCTTGAGACCTAAGATGGAAAAAGAGGGTGTAAGTAGTTATAGAATCTACGATGCTGATATGCCTGAATACTCAGCAGCAATAGATTTTTATGAGAATAGGTTTATCCACTTACAAGAATATGCTCCTCCTAAAACCATAAAGCCTGAAGATGCAGAAAAAAGATTAAATGAGCTTATTGATGCTGTTGAAAGGGCAACTGAAGTAGATCGAGAACTAATATTTGTGAAACAAAGAAAAGCTCAAAAAGGAACTGAGCAGTATGAAAAACTTGATGATAAAAATAAGTTTTACATAATGAGAGAGAACAACTTAATGTTCTTTGTTAACTTTAGTGACTACTTAGATACAGGGATATTTTTAGATCACCGCCCTATTAGAAAATACATTCAAGAGAACTCTAAAGATAAGAGGTTCTTAAATCTGTTTTGTTACACAGGAAGTGCAACAGTGAATGCTGCCAAAGGTGGAGCATTAAGTACTGTTAGTGTAGATGCCTCTACAACCTATTTAGATTGGGCAAAGAAGAACATGGAGATGAATGGCTTTGATACAATGAACCACTTCTACTACAAAGATGATTGTATCCAGTGGCTACGCAACTCACATGATAAGTATGATTTAATCTTCTGTGATCCTCCAACCTTTAGTAACTCTAAGATGAGAAAAACTTTTGATGTTGATCGAGATCAAAGATTCTTAGTTCACCAATGTATGCGCCACCTCTCTCAAGATGGGACTTTAATCTTCTCTACCAACTTTAGAAGATTCCACCTTCATACAGAATTACAAGCAGCATACCAAGTTGAAGAGATAACAGATCAAACAATCCCAATTGATTTCAAACGAAATGAAAAGATCCACCAGTGCTATTTAATTAGACACCGTAAAGCAATAGTAAAGGCACAACCTAAAGCCATTAGGAAAGTTGTTAAGAAGAAAAACTAGGTCCATAGCTTTAAAGAAAAACAAACACTAAACGGTAGAGGCCTAATAACCTCTACCGTTATTTTATTTAAACTAAGTAGAAACCAATTATGAGTTCCTATCGTGATAGATTTGAATTAATTATAAGGGCAAATAAAAAAGGCCACCTTTCAGGCAGCCTTTTTATTAATCGCTTTCGATTAGAATGCAATTTTTGCAGCAGCAACAACTTTACCATACTTGGTTGCAGGAGTTCCTTTGTCAAGAAGGTCTTTTGCATCTTTCCAAGCGAGGCTAAGAGTAGCGCCATCAACAAGTGTTGTTGTCTCAACAGAAGCATAAGCCTCTAAGATTGAGTCTTTATAGAATGTTGCACCAGCTTTAGCTGTAAGAGCATCAACTTTGTACTCAACATCAGCTCCGGCATTCCAAACTTCAGTAGCTATAACATAACCACCACGTGCGGTTACTGCTAATTCATCAGTTGCTTGGAATTTAACAGAAGCACCAAGATCTTGTGTGTTTACTAAATCTTTACCAAATACGGTTACGTCAAATTGCTCAATTTCAGCTTTTGCTTGCACTGAAAGTACATTGGTTGCTCCACCATAAGGAAGAGGAGGATTTTCACCCATTTCTAATGTTGCAAAATAAGCATCAAGAGTTAAGAAGTCATAAACTGCATTTGCTGCAACTTCAGCTTCAAAATCTTCAGATGTAAGATCATAAAAAAGATCGGAAGCAACAGCGACACTAAACTCGTCAGTTTCAAAAGCTGTTTTAAGTGAACCAGAGATAGCTTGGTTGGCAACATTTGATAATCTTGCAGCTGCTCCAGCAGTTAGAGTTAAACCATCAACAAGTTTAAAATCTGGAGTTACTAATGTAGCAAGAACGTTATGTTTGTTGTCATCTTTTACAATTTGGTTGTTATTGCCAAAAGGTACAGCTAAGCCAACTTTAAATCCAGCAACGCCAACTTCTACTCCAGCAAGAGGTGTAGCAGTTTTGAAATCATAAGCTAAATTAAGACCTTCATCATCATCATCAAAATCAATTGCGGAAGATGCGAAATCAGGAGCGCCCATTGCCCCAAGGATACTCACATACCAGTCCTCGTTTCCGATGGTTGCATGGTCAAAGTCAACTCTCAAAGCCAGGACGCAACTACAGCACCAGGTGCTACATCTTCTGAATCAAAGCTAAAAGTGAATGAAGCAGCAATAGATGCATAAATATCACCACTACCAACTTTCTCTCCAAGGGCTTCAGCTAAAACTAAGTCTACTGTAACTAGTTTATCGTTTGTAAAGCCAAACTTACCACTATCAAAGTCTCCTGTAAAATCAACAGAAGCACTACCCGTGAAGCCGGCAAAAGCTACGCTGCCCACGAGTACTAGAACTAAAAGTACTGCAGAAATTTTCTTCATACTTCCTCCAAAATAATTCGGGACAGGTGCAAAGACCCGCTTCATCCCTTTTCTCGTTATACTAGGCGAATTATAACAATGGCCTGTATCACTGTCAAGTTAAATTGTTTTTTGAGGGAAAGGTTACATATTTTCTATATAAAAGTGATGTAACTCTGTTTTTTTAGTGTTTTATCCTTACTTTGTGCCTATTTTGATGTTTTAGTGTGTTTATTCAGTGACTTTGTCACACCAATTATCTACAGATATTGCAACAGAGTGGGTAAGATTTTCTGGTTCTGAAAATTCAAACATATTAGCTACTTTTAGACTCTCTCCAACCAGTTCTACTATGATCTCTTTTACCCCATATTCGTTAAGGAGTGTCATCAACTTTTCAAATAAATATTTAAATAGACCAAGACCTTGAAACTCTTTTTTAATCATAAAGCATCTAACTATTGCTAATGAACTTTGTTCATCTATTAAATAGCGGATAAAACCAGCAAACTGACCAGTTGAAGTTAAAATAGTTAAATACTCATCATCTTCACTTTCAACAAAAGCCTCTTTTATCTTAAAAGCCAAATATCTTTCTTTGGGATCTTCAGACTCTTTATATTGATCTATTAAAGCGTGCTGTAAAAATCTTATCTCTTGTAGGTGAGCTAAACCATCATCGCTAAAGATAAAATCCTCTTTAATTAAGTTTTCATCAAACTCATCAAAAGTATCTAATCCTAAAGAGGTGAGACTTTCTATCTCCAATTCCATTTTATACCAGTAGACTACCCTCTTTTTTATCTCTCTATCTTTATAATCGTACCAAAGTTTTTCTAATTGGGGTTGTTGGTGTAAAACATCTTTAAAGTTTCTAAAGACCCCTTTGCCCGATTGAAGCACATCTCTAAGTTTATTTTTATAAATTGGGTTTCTTACAGTGGAGGTGAATTTCTCCATTGTTTTAAACCCATCGGCACTCGACCAAGTTGGCAATTCTAAATAACGGCTGTTATCTTCTTCATCAATAAACTGCTTTTCAACAATTACCCCCTCTTTTAAATCTAGGAGGTGTTCTGTTTGTTGATTTTCCATTGAAAAAATTATTTGAGAGATTAATTCTTCTGTTAGTTTAGGCAACTTCTCCATATCGAAGATTGTACAGCTCTTAGGACGATTTTAAAAGTGTGTTATCTTGACAATAGGTTGTAAAAGGGGGATATTTTTACCCATAACTAGTCGTAGGAGAGTATATTAAATGAGTATCATTGAATTTATTGAGGCACGGGAAATTATTGACTCACGTGGAAACCCCACAGTTGAGGTCGACGTTATCCTAGAAGATGGCTCGATGGGGCGTGCAGCTGTCCCTTCCGGTGCATCAACAGGAGTCCACGAAGCAGTTGAACTACGCGATGGTGATAAAACAAGGTTCCTTGGTAAAGGAGTTTTAAAAGCTGTCGATAACGTTAATACTTTAATTGCCCCCGAGTTGGAGGGATTGGATGCTTTAGACCAAGTAGCTATTGACCAAGCTATGTTAGCCTTAGATGGAACTGAAAACAAAGGGAAGTTGGGAGCTAACGCTATTTTGGGAGTTTCAATGGCAGTAGCACGCGCTGCAGCCGATTATTTAGGTCTTCCTTTATTTAAGTATTTAGGTGCATACCATGCAACACTACTTCCAGTACCAATGGCAAACATCATCAACGGTGGAGCCCACTCTGATAACAAAGTGGACTTTCAGGAGTTTATGGTAATGCCCATTGGAGCACCCTCACTAAGAGAGGGAGTGCGCTGGACTTCCGAAGTTTTCCACCACCTAAAAAATGTTTTACAAAAACGTTCTTACAACACCAACGTTGGTGATGAGGGGGGATTTGCACCCGATCTTCAATCAAACGAAGAGGCTTTAGAAGTTATCATGGAGGCCATTAAAGCTGCTGGTTACACAGCAGGTAGAGATGGGGATTTCATGATTGCACTAGATCCAGCTGCAAGTGAGCTTTACGATAAAGAGAGTAAAACTTACAACCTCAGATGGTCCACAGGTGAAAAACTTACCAGCAAACAAATGGTTGATCTTTGGACAAGTTGGGTAGAAAAGTATCCTATTATCTCAATTGAAGATGGAATGGATGAGGATGATTGGGAAGGGTGGAAGATGCTTACTGATGCTATTGGTGATAAAGTTCAACTCGTTGGAGATGATCTGTTTGTAACAAACACCAAGCGATTAGCTCGTGGTATTAAAGAGAGAATCGGAAACTCAATTCTAATTAAAGTTAACCAAATTGGAACTTTAACTGAGACCTTTGAAGCTATTGAGATGGCCCACAAAGCTGGCTTTACTGCAGTTGTCTCCCACCGCTCTGGTGAAACAGAAGATGACTTTATTGCCGATTTAGTAGTGGCACTTCAAACTGGTCAAATTAAAACTGGTTCTATGAGCCGCTCTGATAGATTGGCAAAATACAACCAACTTATGAGAATTGAAGACTATCTTGGTGAAACAGCTAAATATGCTGGTCGGGATGCTTTTAAAGTTCTCTAAACTACTAAGGGGGGGTCGCCCCCCTTTTTTATTCTAAAAATTGTTGCACCTGGTACGAGGTAAAACCTTTTTTCCTAAGCTGCTCTTTTAAATTATCTTTATTTTTTAATCTATTAATAGCTTTTTCAATATCTGTTTTTAAATTCTCGTAATCTTCAAAGTAGGAATCAACTACCTCTTTAGCTAATGAAGAATCAACTCCCTTACTCACTAATCTTTGAATTAACATAAAAGGTCCTTCAGGATTTCTTCTTTGACGAGAAGCTATAAACTGAGTTGCAAAGCGTTCATCACTAAGGGAATTTTCATCTTTTAAAATATCAAGTTGAGTATTTATTACCTCTTTAGAAAACCCTTTTTGATAAAGCTTTAAAAAGAGTTCTTTAGAGGAGTGCTCTCTTCTAGCTAAATACTCCAAAGCTTTTTTGTAACACCTTTTTGGTTGAAGTTTCTCTTTGAGAGATAGAAACTCCTGTTCACTGAGAACTTGGTTATCATAAAGGTTGTTTTGTAGAAACTCACTGGTGGAGATAAAAAAAGGGGTTCCTTTTTCAAAGATGGCAAAGTAGCCATCTTTTTTGGAACCCTTTTTGATAGTGGCAAAAGCCATCTTAACGTTTTGAGAATTGGAACTTGCGTCTTGCTCCAGGTTGACCATATTTTTTACGCTCAACCATTCTCGAGTCTCTGGTCATAAAGCCGTTAGCATGGAGTGCTGGACGGTTGTTCTCATCGTAAGAGACTAAAGCACGAGCAATGCCGTGACGACAAGCACCTGCTTGACCGGTGGGACCACCACCATGAACTTTAATGATTAAATCAAATTTTGCTAAGTTGTCAGTCACATCTAAAGGTTGTTTAATCATATAAACATAGAGGGGGTTGGTAAAATAGTCGTTTAGTTCGCGTCCGTTAATTGAGATTTTACCATCACCTTCACGAAGATATACTCTAGCAACACTGGTCTTACGACGCCCTGTTCCTAAACCAAGATTTACATTTTTATCACTTTTCTTTGTAGCCAATTTAGTGCTCCTTAGATCTCAAGTAGAATCGGTTTTTGTGCCGCATGGGGATGTTTGTCATCGGCATAAACTTTTACCTTGGTAAACATCTTGTACCCTAATGGCCCTTTGGGTAGCATCCCTTTTAAAGCGTGCTCCATTGGGAAAGTGGGCTTGCGCTCAATAACCTTTGCATAGGTTTCACTCTTAATACCACCGGGGTAGTTTGAGTGACGCCAGTAAGTTTTGTCTTCATACTTATTACCAGTTAAGACAGCTTTCTTGGCATTGATGATAATAACGTAATCGCCCATATCTTGGTGGGGAGTGAACTCAGGCTTATTTTTACCACGTAAAATTTTAGCAGCCTCAGCAGCTACTCTACCCAGCCTTTTACCTTCGGCATCAATTAAATACCATTTCTTCTCAACGGTATTTGGATTAACAAATATAGTTTTCATTTAAAATACCCTATCTTCAATTTCAACAATCAGCGGTGTATATTTACATATTTTAAATCTAAATGTCAACAGTCACACAAAATATGTACACACCATATCTCTTAATAGAGAGATTCTATATTTATAAGGTTAGAGTTATTAGCCAACTCCTGCTTTGGGAAAGGGTTTATCGGAGTGTTTTGCTAAGCTTGCCAACCTTCAAAAATCAATACTCTATCTTATACCTTTTTACCAATTAAATTTCTAGAGGAGAGTTAAAGTTTTTTTAGTAAAGGGGTGTCGTTGAAAAAAGAGATTGTAGAACCGTTGTTAAATTTAACATCAATCATCGTTTTACTTCTCATTTTTCTACTACTAACTACCACCCCATCTCCATAATTTTTATGTTGAACCTTATCATTAACTTGATAATCTACTTCAACTCTCTCAACCTTTTCCACCTTTTCAGTTTTAGAAAAAGTATTCACTTTATTTAAAATAATATTGGAATTTCTTCTCTGTTCCAGACGATCAAAACGGCTGTAATCGTTAAAAGCTTCCTCTTTTTCAATTAAAGAATCATCAAGTTCTCGAACAAAGCGGGATGGATAAAGGTGATTCACTCTTCCCCAAATCATCCTTCTTGAAGCATACGATAGGGTAAGATTCTCTTTTGCCCTAGTTAGAGCTACATAAAAGATTCTCCTCTCCTCTTCTAAGTCGGCATTTGTTTCACAAGCGCGAGAGGGAAAGAGCCCCTCTTCCAACCCTGTGATATAAACATTGTCAAACTCCAAGCCTTTGGTGTTGTGCATCGTTATTAAAGTGACCCCAGGAGCCTCAGAGGGATCAGAGTAGCCTAAGGTTGTTGGATCTAAAGTTAAAGATTCTAGAAACTGTGTTAACCCTTCAACAGAGCTTTCATACTCTCCAACTGCTAAAATGAGGTTCTCTAAGTTATCACTTCGATCGGTCTCGTTTTGTCGATCTATTTTTAAGTAGTGACTAAAAAGTTGTGATTTTTGCAGAAGATGACGAAGCATTAAATCTAACCCTTGTTCAATCAATTTCTCTGCTTCATCAAACATTTGGGCAAATTCAGACCCTTTAGTTAAGTTTTTTTGCTCTGAATATACTTTTAAGGCATCAATTAAGTTGGTGTTAGTTTGATTAGCTAGCTGTACTACTTTGTTAATAGTTACAGCCCCAAGTCCCCTAGTTGGTTTATTGACCACCCTTTTAAAACTAATTTCATCATCTTTGTTTAACATCAAAGCTAAGAGGGCTAATGAATCTTTAATCTCTTCTCGGTCAAAGAACTTTAAAGAGCCTACTATTTTATAAGGGACATGTCTTTGAGCTAACACCTTTTCAAAGGCTACTGATTGGGCATTAGTTCTATAAAGAATTGCTGAGTTGTTAATAATTCCTTTGTTAACTATCTCAGAGACGATACGAGAAGCCTCATCTCGTTCATCTTGGTAGTTAATTAATCTTATAGCACTTCCCTCTTCGCTATCGGTCCAAAGCTTTTTAGGATGGCGTGAGTGGTTGTTTTTAATTATTGATGAGGCTAAATCTAAAATCCTTTTTGTTGAGCGGTAGTTTTGCTCCAACTTAATTGTTTTTGTGTTTGGGTAAACATTGGGAAAGGAGAGGATGTTTTCAACTTCAGCACCTCTAAATCGGTAAATACTTTGATCATCATCTCCAACAACACAAATAAAAGTATTTTTACCCACTAAAGTTTTTAAAAGTTCAAACTGGGCAATGTTTGAATCTTGGTACTCATCAACTAAAATCATTTTAAAGCGATTTTGGATTTGTGAGGCAACCTCTTTATCTTTCTTTAGAAGTTCTAAGGGCCTACTTATTAAATCGGCAAAATCTACATTCCCAATTTTTTCTAGCTTTTGTTGATAAGCTTTAAATTGATTGGGAAATTCATCGTCGTATCTAAAATCTTTTAACTCGCTACTTTCGTAAGTGAGATTGCGATCTTTAGCTAAAGAGATTGCTTTAGCAACAGGAGCTAAATCACTTTTTTTCTCTGAAGGAAAACATGATGCTAATAATGAAAGTGAATCTTCATCATCATAAATAGTAAAACTTGGTTTTAAGTTTAACTTGGCAGCATAGCGACGCAATAAGTAAGAGCCAAAAGAGTGGAAAGTTCTAATGTGCATTGAAGATGTATCAACGCTACTAACCATCTGTTCAACACGATCTCTCATTTCTTTAGCAGCCTTATTAGTGAAAGTGACAGCTAAAATCTCATAGGGTTGTAATTTTAAGACCTCTAAAGCGTAAGCAATTTTAGTTGTAATAACCCTAGTTTTTCCAGATCCTGCCCCTGCTAGAACCAACAGTGGCCTACTATTTTCTAATACAGCCTCTTTTTGTTGTTGATTAAGTTGATTTAAGTAATGCTCAATATTGGCCACTAAATTAATACCTCTTTTATTGGAAGTGCCTCTAAATCAATTCCATTTAAGCGTCTAATGCCACATCTAATAACACTTCCCTCTTTTAAGTTATGCCCCATAACAACTGTTAATCCATCCACTTCAGGAGCTTGATGGACAGTTCTTCCAATAGCTAAATCCTCATCTTCAATTAACTCTTCAATTAAAACATATTGCTCTGTTCCAACAAATCGCTTTAATCTTTTTTGAGTTATCTCTTGTTGAGTTTTCTCTAACTCTTTTTGCCACTTGGCAGCTTCTTTAATTTGTTTTTTATAAAGAGTGTTGTCACTATCTTTATAAGCAGGAGTGTTTTCTTCTTTTGAGTAGATAAAAGAGCCTGCCCAATCCAATTGAGCCTCTTTAACAAAATTTAAAAGAGTTTTAAAACTCTCTTCAGTTTCGTTAGTGAATCCCAACATAAATGTTGATCTAATAGTCGCATCTGGTATCGCTGCTCTAATTCTTTTAATTAGATTTAAGTAAGTCTCACTATCTCCTGTTCTTCCCATCATCTTTAAAACAAAAGGATCTGCATGTTGAAATGGCAAATCGAAGTAGGGGATAACTTTTTCATTGTTAACAACAAAATTTATCAACTCATCGGGAAAATAATCTGGATGGATGTACAACATCCTAATTTTAAAATCCCCTTCTATTGATACTAAGGTCTCTAAAAGATCTAAAAATTGACTTTGATTATTTTTATCAGTTCCATAAGCAGCTAAATCTTGGGCAATTAAGTTAATCTCTTTTATCCCATTGGCAATCAACTCTTTTGCTTCCGCAACTATTATCTCTTTACTTCGAGAACGTAGTGATCCTCTGATTAAAGGAATTGCACAATAGCGGCAGCGATGGTTACACCCTTCAGATATCTTTAGGTAAGCAGAACCTGGAAAGTTGAATAAGTTTTCTCTTTTATCGGCATCCTCAATTAGTGGATATGGGGGAGTTTCAACTACCCTATCTTCTTTGTACAACCTATTAACAAAGCTAGTTATCTTAGTTAAATCTCTATTGCCAAAAATACCATCAGCTTCGTGAAGCTGCTCTTCTAAGCTCTTTGCATAGCGTTGAGCCATACATCCACTAAAGATTATTTTAGCATTGGGATTGGCAGCTTTTAGTTCAAAAAAGCTCTCAATAGACTCTTGGCGAGCAGGTTCTATAAAACCACAACTGTTGACCATAATCAAATCGGCTTCTAGGGCATCTTCAACTTTGACAAACCCCTCTTGCTCTAGGCGATGCAACATCACTTCTGCATCAACTTGGTTTTTGGCACACCCAAGGTTCTCTATATATAATTTCTTCTTTTCCACAATCGATTCCTTTAAAGTAAAGCAAGTCTCTTAAACTATAATTATATAGTCAAGGGTTATTGTAATTTAATCGTCCAATTCCATTCACAGGATGTTGTAATTAGTGGTATAGTGTTACCAATGTATAAAATGTGCAAGCGATTGCTTGAACAACTAAACATCTTAATATACTATCGCCGCGTATATACGCTAGAGGTGCGCAATGACTAAATATATTATTAGGCGCCTATTGGGGATTATTCCAACCCTTTTGGTCATCATCACAATTAGCTTTTTCATCGTTAGAGTTGCACCAGGGGGCCCTTTTGATGGAGAGAGGAACTTACCTGAAGTAGTTAAAAGAAACATTGAGGCTAAGTACCATCTCAACGATCCCTTATTGGTTCAATATGGGCGTTACATGTTTGACGTTTTCAGAGGGGATTTAGGTCCCTCTTACCGTTATAAAGATCACGATGTAAACTTTTACATCTTCCAAAGTCTGCCCAACTCTATGATATTGGGCTCTATTGCCATCTCGCTGTCGGTATTTTTCGGAATAATGAGTGGAATGTTGGCAGCTGTTAAACAAAATAGTTGGGTAGATTATTTAAGTATGGCACTGGCTGTGGTAGGAATCTCTATTCCCCTGTTTGTCATAGGACCGGTGTTGCAATATGTCTTTGCAATAAAGTTGAAGTGGCTACCCACTAGTGGTTGGTTTAAAGCAGGCGATGGATTAAACACAATCATTTTACCAGCTATTACTTTAGCTTTTGCCGACTTTGCAACGATTGCTCGTCTAACACGCTCTAGCATGTTAGAGACTTTGAGAAGCGATTACATCAGAACAGCTAAAGCAAAAGGGATGAGACGCTCTTCCATTGTTTTCAAACACTCAATGAAAGGTTCAATGCTCCCAATTGTTAGTTACTTAGGACCAGCATTTGCTGGAATAATCACTGGAAGTGTTGTAGTTGAACAGGTCTTTAGAATTCCTGGACTTGGAAAGTTCTTCGTTCAATCCTCATTTAACCGTGACTACACTTTGATAGTTGGAGTTGTAATTGTTTACTCAGTAATTCTTGTCATCATGAACTTTGTTGTTGACATAGTCTATTCGATGCTTGATCCTCGCATCACATACGCATAGAGGTCTTATTACGATGAAATTACCATTTAAAAAGAGAGCAGTAGTAAAAGCAACAAATGAATTTAACCAAGAGATAGTTGGTAATAGCCTCACTAAAGATGCGTGGAGACGCCTTAAGAAAAACAAGATGGCTGTTATCAGTGTGGGTATTGTAGCCATTTATATCTTATTAGCCATAACTGCCCCAATTTTACCAATTTACCCTTAT
This sequence comes from Sphaerochaetaceae bacterium, assembly GCA_050950065.1. GTDB lineage: Bacteria > Spirochaetota > Spirochaetia > Sphaerochaetales > Sphaerochaetaceae > JBAYOE01. The sequence goes on from JBMNGX010000003.1 coordinate 151,451, forward strand.
GATGAGATTATAATTGACCATCAACACTTACCCCCCTCTTTAACAAAAACTTCAGGACAGCTTTTAGTTGAAAAGAGGATGGCCGATTTATATACCCAAGCTTGGCGCCAAGGAAGAATGGCAGTAACAGAAGAGGTAGAGGACCAGCTTTGGACTTGGATTGATGCGAATGAAGTTACTAAAGTTTGGGACTATATGTATAAGTATGGTACTGAGCAAGTTGAAAATGGTAATTATCAATTTAGCTCTAGCGAACAAAGAAGTGTCGATAATTTAAACAATAAAATTAAAACAGAACTACAAATCACTGTTAACAAGGTTTGGAACCGCGATGATAGTGGTCATCGAGTTAATATTGCCAGCCTCCCAGCTGAAGAGCTTGTTGATCTTTATGCCTCTTTAATTGGTACAGATGTAGAGCTAGTAAAAGAGCAATACACCCGAGAGATCGAGCAACAAAAACTAAAAGTAATTCAAGGACAAAATACAGATTTAAGCTCTGAAGATTTACAACTACTGCTGGCTACTGAAATGGAGAACATGAGCACTCGTCAGTGGGACAACTTAGTTAAAAAGAATGTTATAGCTAAAGTTAGTTCCTATGTTAAAGATGTTGCCCTTAGAGACTTAGTAATTGCTGCAAGTGAAGATTCTGTTGAGTTTCCTTTAAATAAAGAGATTTCAATTCAAGGTGGACTAACATCAAAGATTAAGGCAACAAAAATGCACGACCGACGCTACTACTTAGGTACTGATCACCAAGGGCGAGATATGCTCAGTAGAATTATTTACGGTGGACAAGTTTCGATCGCTATTGGATTCATTGGAACAGTAACAAGTGTCTTAATTGGAGTTGTCTTAGGAGCATTGGCAGGCTACTTAGGTGGAAAAGTTGATTATATAATAATGAGGGTAGTCGATATCATGTACGGCCTTCCCTATATGTTGTTAGTTATTATTGCAATGGCAATTTTTGGGCGTAATATTTTAAACTTGTTCTTTGCCTCTAGCTATAATCAGTTGGCTAACTGTCAGTAGGATGGTTAGAGGGCAGATTATGAGTTTAAAGAACCAAGAGTTCATTGAGGCAGCCCGTTCGATGGGAGCTCCAACTTGGAGAATTATCTTTAGACACTTAGTTCCCAACTCTTTATCAGTTATCATTGTTTTTAGCACTCTGAGAATCCCCTCCTTTATTATGACCGAGTCGTTCTTATCGTTCTTAGGTTTAGGAGTTCAAGCTCCTTATGCCTCTTGGGGTTCTTTAGTTGGAGATTCAGTGAGTGGAATGACCCACTACCCTTGGAGATTATTCTTCCCAGCAATTGCGATGACACTCTTTTTGTTTGCTATGAACTTTTTAGGTGATGGGCTTAGAGATGCTTTTGACCCACAAAGTAAAAACCAGTTATAGGAGTTATTATTGTGACTAGTACAAAATCACAAGATAAACATAAAACACTACTTGAGGTTAAAAACCTTCGAACCCACTTTAAAACTGATGCAGGGGTTGTTAAAGCAGTTGATGATGTCTCTTTTACTTTAAAAGAGGGAGAGACATTGGGAATCGTTGGTGAATCTGGTAGTGGTAAGTCTGTTATGAACTTATCGATTATGAGATTGATTCAGTCTCCTCCAGGAAAAATTGTTGGAGGAGAGATAATCTATCAAGGTAAAGAGATTTTAAATCTAAAAGAGAACGATTTTAGAAAGTACAGGGGAAATGAGATTTCAATGATCTTCCAAGACCCAATGACTAGCTTAAATCCGTTCTTAAAAATCTCAACTCAGATGGTGGAAACTATAAGATTGCACCAGAAAGTCTCTTACAAAGAGGCCCTGGATAAATCAATTGAGATGTTAAAGTTAGTTGGAATTCCTGCAGCAGAGGAGAGAATTCACAACTATCCCCACCAATTCTCTGGTGGAATGCGCCAAAGGGTTATGATTGGAATGGCTCTTAGTTGTGAAGCTAAGATTTTAATCGCTGATGAACCAACAACTGCATTGGATGTAACTATTCAAGCTCAGATTCTTGAACTGATAAAAGAGATTACCCAAAAGTTAAACACAGCAGTAATTTTAATTACCCACGATTTGGGAGTTGTTGCAGGGTTGTGTGACAACGTTTGTGTTATGTATGCAGGTAAAATTGTTGAGAAGGCAAAAACAGAAGATCTATATGCACGCCCATCGCACCCCTACACCTTTGGTCTTATTGAATCGGTTCCCCGCTTAGATAAAGCTCAAGATGGAAAACTCTACTCAATTGAAGGGCAACCGCCCAACGTAATTGATCTTCCCGATTGTTGTCCCTTTCACCCCCGCTGTCCTAGGGTGATGCCGATTTGTAGAGTTCAATATCCTCCAGTTGTCGATATTGGGGAGGGTCACGAAGTAGCCTGTTGGCTTTTTACCGATGAGAAGGATACACAAGATGTCTAAAAAACCATTATTGGAAGTTATAGATTTAAAACAACATTTCCCTATTGAAACTGGGTTTATTATAAAGAGGCAAGTTGGAGCTGTTAGGGCTGTTGATGGGATCTCTTTCACAGTTAATGAGGGGGAGACTTTAGGAATAGTTGGAGAATCAGGGTGTGGTAAATCCACTGCAGTTAGATCGATTGCCCAACTTTACAAACCAACTAGTGGTCAAGTTATCTTTGATGGAGTGGATCTAGTAAATGCCACTAAAACTCAACTTTTAGATGTGCGTAAAAACGTTCAAATGATTTTTCAAGATCCTTATGCCTCATTAAATCCAAGAATGACTGTGCGCACTATCATTGCTGAGCCTTTACACATCTATAAAAGAAGGGGGATGTTAGACCCTTCAGTTGACTCCGATGAGATTGAAAGAAGAGTTGAAGATTTGATGGAGCGTGTTGGTTTAAACAAAGTATTTAAAAACCGCTATCCTCACGAATTTAGTGGAGGACAACGTCAAAGAATTGGAATTGCCCGTGCTTTAGCACTTAATCCTAAAATTATATTAGCTGATGAGCCGGTGAGTGCTTTAGATGTCTCAATCCAATCTCAAATTTTAAACTTACTTACCGATTTACAAAAAGAGTTTGGATTAACTTATCTTTTCATTGCTCACGATTTGGCAGTCATTGAGTATATAAGTACCCGCATTGCTGTTATGTATTTAGGGAAGTTTATGGAAATCTCTAAGTCCGGTGAACTTTATAAGAATCCTTTACACCCCTACACTAAAGCTCTTTTATCAGCAGCTCCCATTCCAGATCCTGTTGTAGAAAGAAAACGCAAAAGGATAATCTTAACAGGTGATGTCCCCTCTCCAAACGTTGAACGCTTTGGGTGTTACTTTTATGATCGCTGCCCTGTAAGAATGGAAAAGTGTAAAACTAATATTCCACCAATGAAAAAGATGAGTGAAGATCACGAAGTAGCCTGTTGGCTCTACGAATAATCACCATACAACTTTTTATTCATCAGCTCAGCAATTAGCTGGGCTGATTTTTCTGTCATCCCACTGCTAGTGCGCTTACCAATTATTTCGATATCTTTTTTTGTGTTGTCATGAAAGTTGATTGAAAAAACAACCATCTTTCTATTGCCCCTTTTAAATCTGGCAGGGGCTAAAGCGGCAGATTCAAAACCTTTAATAAAATGACTTAATTCAAAACTCTCAATATCATCACTATTAAATCTCTCTTTTCTGTTGATAAAAAACCAACCTATTGTGTATTCAACTATTTTACTATTTGGGTCAAAAAGCCATCTTTCTTGATACCCAAAGCCAAATAATCCCAATAAAAACAAAACAGCAGGAACAATAAAGCTTAAGGTAATAGTTGTACTTTTAACTTCAAACAGAAAGCCAACAACCAACAGCAAAGAGAACACTAGGTATAAAAGACGATGGGCAAAGTTAAACTGATAAAGAGCGCTCCCATCTTTTCTTTTGATTAACCCCATTTTCACCATAACTAAATAATAAATTGAGTATTGGTAAAAGGCTACCGCTAAAATGGCCAATTCTTATCAATAAAATTTAAAAACTTGATTATTACAATTAGTTAATGTAATCTATAGTGAACGCATTTTTATCTTAAGGAGATATTGATATGAAAAAAGTATTTTCAATTGCTTTAATCATTCTCCTTGTCGGTGCCTTATTTGTTTCCTGTGGAAAGAAAGAAGAGGCCGCCAAGGTTGCGCCCGCTGTTACAGAAACACCTGTAGCAAAAGTTGAAGCTCCTAAAGCAACTCCTACTCCAGCAGCTCCCGTAGTTGATGATGTAGATAAGGTTGTATTTAGAATTTCTAACGGCGCTGAGCCCGAGAGCCTTGATCCTCATCAAATACAAGGTGTTCCTGAGCACCGCATTTATGAGACAATCTTCGAGGGCTTGATTGTTTACGATCCTGTTACAGCCGATGGTATCCCTGGCTTAGCAGAGAGTTGGACAGTTAGCGATGATGGCTACCAATACACATTCAAACTTCGTGATGCAGTTTGGAGTGATGGTGTAAAAATCACAGCTCAAACAGTTGTTGATTCATGGCTACGCGGATTAAATCCAGAAACTGCAAGTCCCTATTCTTGGTTCCCTGCAATGTTCTTAGCAGGTGCTGAAGATTATGCAGAGGGCTTAGCCGGTAAAGAAGCAGTTGGAATTAGAGCTTTAGATGATAAGACTTTCCAAATGGATTTAGTTGGACCACTTCCCTACGCAGTTGGCGCTTTAGCTCACTACTCATTTGCAGTAGTTCCAATGCACGCCATTGAAAAGTATGGTAAAGATTGGATCTTACCAGAAAACTTTGTAGGAAACGGACCATACGTTCTTAAAGAGTGGAGTCCCCAAACACGTATCGTCGCTGTTAAAAACGACAAATACTGGGACGCTGACAATGTAAAACTTGACGAAGTTGTTTTCTTCCCAATTGATGATAACAACACAGCTTACAACATGTACCTAAACGGTGAGATTGACTGGTTAACAAACATACCACTTGATCAACTCGACGCTGCATCCCTCAGAAGGGATTATCATAGAGCCCCACAATTGGCCACATACTACTATGTGTTCCAAACTGAAAAGGCTCCATTTGATGATGCAAGAGTTAGAAAAGCTCTCTCTATGAGCTTCAGCCGCCAAGACTTAGTTGACCGCGTCGTTCGTGGTGGACAAATCCCAGCATGGGGTATTGTTCCTGAGATGGCTGGTTATGCTTCACTTGGAGAACCTGTTGAAGATGTTGTAGCAGCTCGCAGACTCTTAGCTGAAGCTGGCTATCCAAATGGAGTTGGGTTCCCAAGAACTTCAATTCTTTATAATACAGACAGTAACCACAAAGCTATTGCTGAGTACCTACAACAAGAGTGGAAAAAGAACCTCAACATCAACGTTGAGCTTGAGAACCAAGAGTGGGCAACCTATCTTTCCAGCAGAAACACAGGTGATTTCCAAATCGCCAGAGCTGGATGGGTTGGAGACTACCAAGATCCAAACACATTCTTAGACATGTTTGTCACCGGAACAGAGATGAACGGTGGTAAATACTCTAACGCTGTTTACGATGCACTTATTAAAGAAGCTGCTACATTAAGTGGCAACGATAGAATGGAAGTCTTAATGACTGCTGAAGACATTATGATCAACCAAGACCAAGCTCTTATGAACATCTACTACTACACAACAAATAACTTAGTAGATACTTCAGTTTGGGGCGGATGGCATGCCAACACAATGGATTACCACCCAACCAAAAACATCTATCGCAAATAGTTTTAAAATTTGCTAAATTTGCTCCCAGTTTTTACTGGGAGCTTTTTTTGCCCTTCCGTTGCATCACATCTTTAAAAACGATATTATCGCCACTATGGATATTAAGCTAAAACCTTCACAAGTTAATGGTCAAATCACCATCAGTGGCTCTAAAAGTCAAACTATAAGAGCTCTACTAGTGGCTACTTTTGCCTCAGGGGTTTCAACTATTAACAATCCTCTTTTCTCACTAGATACAGAGGCTTGTATCTCATTGTGTAAAGCTTTTGGCTCTAAGATAGATATCTTTACAAACAAAATAGTAGTAAAACCTCCTAATGAGTTTGCACCTGAAGTTTATGCAGATTGTCTAAATTCAGGAACTACTATGTATTTAGCTGCAACTTTGGCAGCAACTATTAACTCTTCTGTCACTTTCACTGGTGATAACCAATTAGTTAAAAGACCAGTTGGTGAACTACTAAATGCTTTAAAAACATTAGGGTGCAAAGTTGAGTATCTAAAAAAAGAAAATTACCCCCCCTTTAAACTAACTGGCCCAATTAAAGGAGGGGATGTTACTTTAGCTAGTCCCACTAGCCAATACCTCTCCTCTTTGTTACTAGGACTCCCTTTAGCTGAAGGTTCCAGTGTTGTTAATCTAACTTTGCTAAATGAAAAACCTTATGTAAAAATGAGTGAAAGCTGGTTAGATTTACAAAACATAAACTATTCTCGAACCGATGAGATGGATAAATACCTTATAGAAGGCTCTCAATCTTACAGTGGTTTTGAAGCAACTATCAGTGGTGATTACTCTAGTGCCTCTTTTTTCTTTGCAGCTGCTGCTGTAGCTAAAGGGAGTGTCACGGTTAACAACTTAGATCGTTACGATGCCCAAGGTGATAAAGAGATTTTAAATATCTTAAGTGAAATGGGGTGTAACATTCAGTGGACTAACACCAATAGTGTCACAGTGAGTTCTCCAAAAGGACCTTTAAAAGCAGGAAAATTTGATTTAAATGCAATTCCTGACACTTTACCAATTTTAGCTGTCACTGCCTGCTATGCAAAGGGTAAAACAATTTTGTACAATGTCGCTCAAGCTCGAATTAAAGAGACAGATCGCATTAAAGTTATGCACGACAATTTAAAAGTTTTGGGAGCCAGTGTTAAAGAGGGCCCCGACTATTTAGAGATAGATGGAGATGGTTCTCTTAATGGGGGAATCGTCAGTGGCTACGACGATCACAGAATTATTATGGCGATGGCTATCGCTTCGTTAAACTCTGATAAAGAGATTACGATAAAAGGTATTGATGCTGTGAATGTAACCTTTCCAACATTCTTTTCTCAACTTGAACAAATTAGCGTCCCTAACTAGGAGGAAAAGAGATGAAAATATATGATTTACGCAGCGATACAATTACCAAACCATCAAAGGGGATGCGTAAAGCAATCGCTGATGCAGAAGTGGGAGATGATGTCTTCTTTGAGGATCCTTCAGTAAACCGGCTAGAGGCGATGGGTGCAGAGATGGTGGGCAAAGAAGCTGCCCTCTTTGTTCCCACTGGCTCAATGGGAAACTTAATCCCTTTGTATATCAACGGCGGTAGAGGCTCTGAAGTATTGACTCATAAAGATTCTCACATCCTCCATTTAGAAGTTGGTTCCATTAGCGCTATTGCTGGAGTTCTTCCAATAAGTATCGACACCCCTAGAGGAATTTTAACTAGGGATTCTTTAAAACCTCACATTCGTAAGGCCGCTTACGATTTATCACCTACGACGATGATTGAAGTGGAAAATACCATTGCTGGAATTTGTTACCCCCTTGAAAATCTTAAAGAGATAAAAGCATTAGCTGAACAAAACAACATCAAAGTTCATATCGATGGTGCTAGAATATTTAATGCTTCAGTTGCTACTAATACACCTGCAAGTGTTTTGGCCTCTTATGGGGATACTATCACCTTCTGCCTCTCTAAAGGATTGGGTGCTCCTGTTGGTTCACTTCTATGTGGGACAAAAGAGTTTATCTACAAAGCACGAACAGTGCGCAAGATGTTAGGTAGTGGAATGAGGCAAGCTGGGATATTAGCAGCAGCTGGCCTTTATGCCCTTGAAAACAACATTGAAAGGTTAAGCGATGATCATACAAATGCAAAAATTATCGCAGATGCTTTAAAAGAAAAAGAGTGGGCCACTTTTAATTACGATGATGTTGAAACTAACATGATTTTCTTATCGGTAGAGAATGTGGATGCCGAGAGAGTTGTTGAAGTATTTGCTCAAAAGGGAGTTTTAACACTTTCAAACAACGACCAAGTGAGATTAGTAACAAACTTAGATCTCTCTAATGAGGATGCTAAAGAGGTTGCCACTATTTTATCATCAATTGAGAAAGAGGATTTTTAAAAATGTCTTTTGATCCAAGTTCATCATATGTAAATAGAGTTGGAACTCCTTCAGTCAAATGGGACAAAGGGGCAATAAAATCTATTTGTAACAACAGCGAAGCTCTCCCATTTTGGGTTGCAGATATGGATTTTAAATCTCCTCTATCTGTTATAAATGAGCTAACAAAAGCTGCTGAACATGGTGTATTTGGATACCCCTCTTTTAAAAATATTAAAAGTAGTTTTATTAAATGGGCCTCTTATCGCCACAATTGGAAAGTTGATTCATCTTTACTTCTCCCATTTTCTGGAATGTTGAGCTCTATTGCTACCCTCATTGAACTCTATTCTAAAGAGGGAGATAAGATAATTTTACCAATGCCCGCTTATAAACCATTTGTTAGAATTATCACTTTATTAAATAGAGAAGTCGCCTCTTGGCCAATGGTTTTTGAAAATGGGCAATTCCAACTCGATTTTGAAAAATTTGATGAGTTAGTTAAATCAACTAACTCCCCAATTTTACTATTTTGCTCTCCTCACAACCCCACTGGAAGGGTCTTCAGTGAAGATGAGTTAAATAAAGTTGCCCAAATTAGTAGCAAACATAAAATAGTTGTCCTTAGTGATGAGATTCATAGCGATTTAACTTACCCCAATCACACTCACATCCCTTTTGATATAGTTGCTAAAAAGTACAACTTAGAGTGTGCTACTTGTATAAGCCCTTCAAAAACATTCAACATTGCTGGAGAGCACTTTTCTTATGTGGTCTCCTGTTCATCTGAAATGCATAATACCCTTTCATCAAGACAGAGCGCTTTAGGACTAAACCCCTCCCTTTTAGGAACTACTTTAGCTTTAGCTGCTTACGATGGGGGCAAAAAGTGGTTAGAAGATTTATTAATCTATTTAGAAAAAGAGTCTAACTCTATTAAAAATGCTTTTGAACATAGTGGTACTGGCTTAAAGTTTATCCTCCCAGAAGCCTCTTTTATTGGCCTAATAGATTGCTCTTCTATTTATGATAAAGTTGTCCTTGATTCTAAAAACAACCCCTTTTTATATGATGAAAGCATTAGCCCTGAAGGGGGATTGTTATCCCGTTTCTTTGGGCAAAGGGCATCCATTGCAATGAACGATGGCTCTTGGTTTGGAGATAATTATAAAACATATGTTAGATTAAATTTTGCAACCAACAAAGAGAGTATAGATTTAGCAATTAAATCAATTATTAAAGCAGCTACAGATCTCTTAAATAAATAATTTCAGTAACAACTTCTTTATTGTAAAGTTTTGTAACTGCCTCTTGGTACAACCTTAGTTGCTCTTGGTGTCTATTTTTATCTTTGAACAAATCACTTTTAAAATCGTAAACTTTTAAATAAGAGTGATAGTGTACTAGTAGATCTATTGAACCATTAACTACTTTAGGGCCATCCTCATTTTCTAATCTCATTGTAAAATCAACTTCACTCTCTATTTTCTCATAACCACTATTAATTAGTTCATTGTAAAAGTCACTTTTAAATAGGTTGTTAACTAATAACAAAGCTGAAGAGGCGATCTCTTTTAATTGAGAGGTTGTTATGTTAGCTCTTTTAAATCTCTCAGGGACAAATTCTAAAAGCTTTTGCTCATCTAAAGATTCTGTTAACTCTTTTTTTATAACTTTCTCAATTGCTTTGTGACACCACGAACCAAAAGCTGCTTCAAGTTCTTTATCTTTGATTATTGAATCAGAGGGAACTTTTTTAAGAGGATAAACCTCCTCTGTTTCATAAATACTTTTTTCTGCTAACTCAGTAACTGTAGTTGCAAAAGGTTTTACAACGTAAGGTATCTCAGTTGCCTTGTAGTTTTTATCCATCAAGGCAACATTTTTTTCAATCTTAGAGTAATCTAATCCAATTGCTAAAATAGAAGTTGGATAACTCTCTATTTCAACTTTATCAAAGATTGCATTATAACTGCTGTTGTTAAACAGCGCTATAAAATAGCTATCAGCAGCTTTTTCACCAGTGTTACGACTAGATTCAAAACCACTGAGAATTAAGTGTTTTTCGCTTCTGGTTGTTGCTACATAGAAAAGGCGTTTCATCTCAGCAACTTCTTGAGCGTTTAAACTTTGTTTATCTAATTCATAAAGGATATTCTTTTTAGAAGAATCCTCTTTGTAGTGTTTAGGTAGGGCAATTGAATCCACTGTGTAAAATGGGGGAACTTGATTTACTCTAACGCCTCCCCCCATTCCACTTAAAATAACTATGGGGAACTGTAGACCTTTAGATTTATGGATTGTCATAATTCGCACCCCATCAACTTCATCTCTTAGTGGTTCAATATCTTGAAGGTGCTCTTGTTGTCCCATCCTCTCTCTTAAGAAATCTAAAAACAGAACTAAAGATCTTTTTTTCTCATCAAACTCTAAAGCTAAATCGTATAAAAAATCAAAGTGCTCTAAATAGGGGTGATACGATTTATCACTAAGAAGGTAGTAACGATATCCCCCCTCATACCATAAATAACTAACTATGCTACTTATAGAGTTTGTTTTAGCAAGCTCTACAATCTTAGTGTAAACATAGTGGGCCCACTGGTATCTTTGTTGCTCTTCATCAATATTTGTTTCAATACTCTCATTTTCAAATGCCACTTCAAAGTTCTCTAAAAGGGGAAAAAGAAGTTCATCACTTAGACGGCAAAAAGGGCTACGTAAAACAGCTGCATAAGCTAACTTATCCTCTGGATAAATTATTAGTTGTAAAAATGAGTAAATATCGTTGGCAACTGATTCTAAAAACAAACTCCTTATTGCCGATATTGTATAAGGGATTCCCTCTTTTCTAAGAGCTTTTTCAAAGTGCATCTGATTAGTTGTTGTTCTCTGTAAGATTGCAATATCCTTATAGGTGGGGCGTTTGTTATCATCTAGTAAGTAATCATCACTACCAACCATCTTTTCAATTAGCTTAGCAATATGGTAAGCCTCAGCTTGAATTGCATCAGAAGATTCTTCATCGTCATCATGTTCATCATCAATTGGTTTATAATGAAACTCTATCTTAGACTCATTTGCACTCTCTTTTTTGCCCGCTTTCAGCTCTTGATGTGTTGCCTCAAAATCTTCAGTTGCACTACTAAAAATTGGTTCAAATAGAGAGTTAAAGAAATTAATAAGTTTAGGATCACTACGGTAGTTGAGATCTAACTCTAAGTTTTTACCACCTGAACTTTCTATCTCGCTGGATAATTTTTTAAAGACTCGCACATCTGCTTTTCTAAAGCGGTAAATTGATTGTTTTTCATCTCCAACAAAGAACAACTTATCTTCAACTAAAGTACTAGGGTGAGGAATTGAGTTTGAATAAAGCTCTTTTTTTTCTGCTAAAAGATAAATTAAATCTTTTTGAAGTTGGTTAGTATCTTGAAACTCATCAACTAAAATATATTTAAACTTATTTTTATAGTAGGTCCTAATTTTCTTGTTGTTTAAAAGGATATCGAGTGCCATGTGGGAGATATCGTTAAAGGTTAATAGTTGAGCTTCCCTTTTTCTTGTTAGATAAAGAGAGTGCATCTCTTTTAAGATTTGAAATATTGGAAGAAGTTTATCACTTTCAATTAAAGCTAAAGCACAACTTTTAACTAGTGGTAAAGTAGTTTTTCTAATCTCTTCAACTATTTCATTAAATAGTTGTGCAAACTCATCTTTAACAGTTGTTCTTTTAAAATTAACACCATCTAGTAAAAGAAAAGTCTTTTCAAGATTACTTAAATCTAACAGCTGAGGGGCACTGTTTAATAAGTTGTTGGCTAACTCAAGATTATCTAAATAAACTTTACCTCTTCCTTGAATTGCTGTTAGACTCATCAACTGTTTTAGCAGGTGATCAATTGAATTGGCATAAGAGTCTTTAATCTTTTCAATTATAATATTGGTATTTTTTAGTGGATCGTAAGGTTGATTTAAATAGAAAGTGCTAACTGCAATTTTCGCTAAAAGTTGTTCAACTAACTCATCGGGGCTGTACATCGTTGCTAAAAATAACAATCCTTCATCGTCACTAAATTTATCAACTACCTCTAAAGCACACTCAACTGCTAATTGGAAATTAGCCTCATCATCTAAAACGTATTGATCACTTAATCCATACCTTTTTAAATCGTTACCAACTACTTGGCTACAAAAAGAGTCAATTGTTGAAATAGTTGCTTCACTAAAAAGGGCAACTTGCTCTCTAATTTCATCGTACTCATTAAAGGCAACTAAGTTCTTTTGAATTCTAAAGAACATTTCACTTGCAGCTAAACGGGTAAATGTTAAAGTTAAAATTTCATCTACATTGGCTTTTTCTTCAATAACTAAACGTAAAAAGCGGTAACTAAGAACAGTAGTTTTACCCGACCCTGCCCCACTAGTTACAACTGTATTTTTATTTTCATTAACAGCAGCGCGCTGTTGATCATTTAAATCTTTTATTAAAAGATCAAATTTTTCTAACTTACTAATCATTGAAGGGCATACCTCCTTCGACACACCTGACGGTAAGTGCAATACCTACACCCCTCATTTGAAGGTGTTGCCCCAATTATTCCCTTTTTCAAAGTAACTACCATAACATCTAAGTGTTCTTTAACTACCTTTATAAACTCATCTCTGTTTTGTTGATCTTTAAATTCCCACAAATAAGCGTAACGACCTTTTTGAATGTTGTAGTAAGCTGCCTCTGTAACTTGGTAGTGGTCATCACCCTCTTGTAATAAGAGAGCATAAAAAGGAAGTTGATGTAACTTTAATGAAGTGGGATCCTCTTTTGTTGCTTTTAATGGGGTATTAAAACTCTTCTTATAATCGATGATTGCAACTCGGCTTTCTTTTTCATTGATGGCAAAACGATCAATTATACCATTAAGTAAATACCCCTTCTCTTTGTATTCTCTACTTATCTTTTGTTCAAAAGCTACACTCTCAAAGTCTTCAAACTTTTTACTCTCTTCTATTACTACTAATTGTAGTTGCTCCATATAAAGGTCTCTAATGTAGTGTAAAGTTGTTTTTCTAGGAGCATCCACTTGTTTTTCATAATCATCAAAAAACTTAGTTGCACTCTCTATTAAAAGTTTTTCATAATCATTTAAATGAGAGGCACTAAAAATAGTTGTCCTAGAGCGCACCTCTTTGAAAAAGCTCTCTAAGATTTTGTGTAAAAGTGAACCAATAGCTAAATGGTCAATTTGTTGATAAACAAACTCTCCCTCTTTTACTTTAAGAAGATGACTGAGGGCCCACCTCATTGGACAAATCGTGTAGTTATCCAATTGGCTTGGAGAAATTTCAATTAACTTTAGTTGATTGATTTTATCTTTAACAACATCAAGAACCTCTTTAGTGTTGCCCATATCTTTCACACTGCGTCTAAAAGCACTAATTTTTCCATTTTGAAACTCTTTAAGTTTTTTAGGGGTAACTGAAAAAACTTTATCTTCTAAAAGAGTCCATCTTTGTTGCTCTAAAAAAGATTTATCATCTCGTATAAAAGAAGAGTGCTCTTTTATGGCATCGTGGTTAATAAAATAAGGGGGTATTAAAGCGCTGTTGTTGCCAAACATAACTTCGGAAGCTGAAAATATTAGATTATCACTAGTTAGTTGGTAGTGATTTAAATAGATATTGCTTAAATCATCTTTTCTTTCAGCTAAATAGTCACTTTCACCAATTAAGGGAAAGCTCCCTTCAACTATGTTGGTTTGTTCAAAAGTTGTTGCAACTACGTAGTGGTACTTAGTCCCTAGTGCTACTCCAACTTTGTATGGATAAACTAAAATACCCTCTCTTTTTACTGCTGGAACATAATAACTCTCTTCAACCCTATCAATGAAAAAGGAGAATAGATTCGTTTTAGGTTTAAGGTTACTCTTATTTAAAGCCTCTTTAACCTCTTCTAATTTATCTACAATGAAACGAAATGCGTTGTGCTCTAACTCACTTTCCCACATCGATTTTTTAAATAGTTTATCGGTGAAAGCTAACAAGGCAGTTCTAAGTTGATCAACATTTTTAGCATTAAACAGGGCGTTGTTTAAATTGGTAAAGTTCTTATACCAGCTGGTGTACTTTGAGTTACTTCTAGTAAGTTTAATTAATTGGCTCTCTTTATTTTCCCCTTTCAATTTTACTAATTCATTGATTAACTCTTTTTGTGACTCTAAATCTTTCCATGGATAAGAAAGATCTAGTAAAAAGGAGCGTAAAGATTCAATTGGGTACTCTTTAGTGTGTAATTCAATTAAATTTTTAAAAAGTTGAAAAGATTTAAACTCACCAATTGCTTTAGAATCAACTATGGAGATTGGTAAATCTGCTAGATTAGCAAGGTGTTCTAAATAAGGTTGCCACCTTTTAAGATTTCCCACACTAATAACTATCTCATGAGTTTCAACTCCACTAACAAGAAGCTTCTCAATTTGTGAGATTGTAGATCTTAATTCAATCATCTCATTTTGATAAAGATTTAAGAAAGAAGCCTCTTTAACCTCTTCCCCTTTAATTATCTCAATATCTTCTAAAATAGTCTCAAACTGCTCAAAACCATCACAAACTTCGGGGAAGAAGAGAGTTATTTTTTGCTCTTTTAGCTTAGGATAGTTATCGGGTGAGGGTAAAAAGAACGAAGGGTCAAAAAGATTTTGCTCTTTTAGAAACTGAAGGTAACTTTTTTCAAGTTTGATTAAATCTTCCCAATACTCTTTTGGAAAACTTTCTTTACCATATCTTTTTATTTGGGGAAGAGCTAAAAGTGTATTTACTAAAGCTTTTGCTAAGTTTTGATTTGAGTACTCTTTGTTTGGGTAGGAGAACCATTTTAAATTCTCCTCTTCTAAAAACTTTTGGCTAAAAAGAGATCTAATAGTTTGGTTAACTGGTTGAGCTTCACTTGTTGGAAGAAAGTTAGCTTTAAAAGTATCCCAAGCTAGTGCTTGATCTCCTCTTACTACTTTTGCCTCTCCTTTGTAAGCGTAATCTTCTAACCAATACCTACGAGAACTCTCTGTTGGAAAAACTAGTGTTCTTAAGGGGTCAGAAAATTTGTTGTGAATGACTTGGCGCAACTTTGTTATTGAGGCAACTCTCATGATGGCAATTATAACACTAGTGGTGATATACTGAAAGAGATGAGTTACCCTACCAACTCTTTTAGCTTTAAAACTCTTCTTATTGGTTTTGTAGTAATACAACTTTCTTGGACATTTTTAGGAACGGCTTTAACTTTATTAATTGAACCTTTTGGCTCTTCTTTAATTTTCCAATACTTCTTACTTCATTTAAATTTTATCCTCTTATTTGCCCTTTTTTTAATTTTTATTAAGGTAATTTTAAAAACTAAAGTGACTACTTTCATTAGTGATGCCCCCACTTTTAGATACTCTTTATTTTTTATCTCATTTTTTATTTGGCTAGGGGCGATGGTGGGGGCAACTATTTTATTATCTTTTTTTAAAGGGTACTCAATAGTTGCAACTTCTAATTATCGTAAAGGTTTTTACCCGCTTTTAGTTCTTTTAGTTTTAGTTTTAACACCCTTACAAGCTTTTAGTGAGGAGTTATTATTTAGAATCACTTTATTTAGGATGTTAGATAAAAGGGCCTCCAATGGGATAATAATTTTAATCTCTTCTGTTCTTTTTGGATTTGCCCATTTGGCAAACAAAGAGGTTGTTCTAGCAAATAGCAAGGTGTTGGTAATTAGTTATTACTTAATCACAGGGGCAATGTTTACCTATTTAGTCATTAAAACTAGGGGCTCTGAGATTGCAATTGCCTTTCATACAGCTAATAACCTTTTTATTGCCCTCTTTGTCACTTACCAAGGTTCCACTTTGGAAAACTTTGCCCTTTTTAAATTAAACAGAGCCTCTATTGAGTTAGATTTAATCTTACTTTTTATCTGTAGTGCACTTGTTTTAAGAATCTACCAAAGCCAAAAGTGATTGCCCATTTTTAAGTAAATATCTATTATCTAAATCATTATGGGTAAGAAGAGAGTAAAAAATAGGGGCAAACGTGTTTTAATCTTTGCCACAGTTTTGATTATTGGAATGGTGGTGTTGTGGGTATTAACACCCACAGTAAGTGAATATGAGAGTGAACAAGCATCTTTAATTGCTTTAGAGATTCCTTACACTACCGATGGGGATGAAATAATTGAACATACGGGCTTTTCCCTTTTATACAACGAAGATCATGAACAAGCTCAATGGGTTGCTTATCAATTAACTCGGGATCATGTTTATGGGAACCTCCCTAGAAAAGATAACTTTAGAGAAGATCCTAAAATTTCAACAGGCTCTGCTGTTTTAGCCGATTACAGAGGCTCAGGATACGATCGAGGGCACTTAGCACCAGCAGGAGACCTCTCTTACTCTGAAGAGTCTTTATCTGATTCTTTTTATTTAAGTAACATGAGCCCTCAAGATCCCTCTTTTAACCGAGGTGTGTGGTCACGTTTAGAGGCAACGGTTCGTAACTATGCTTCTCATGAGGGTTTAATTTATGTTGTCACTGGCCCAGTTTTGACTGATGGTCCTTATAAAACAATTGGAAAGAATGAAGTTTCAGTTCCCAACTACTACTACAAAGTAATTTTGGATTACACCGAGCCTGAGAAAAAAGCTATCGGCTTTATTGTCCCCAATGAGGGTTCTAAAGAGAGCTTAGAGGTCTTTGCTACCAGTGTTGAAGAGGTTGAAAAACTAACTGGGATAGATTTTTTCTACCAGGTGCCTAAAGAGGAGCAACAAATTCTAGAAAGTAGTTTTGATTACTCTTTGTGGCCCAATGAAGAATTTAGGGCAACTAAGGCTGAAAAAGAGGCCTATTTAGAGAATAAAGAAGATTTTATCCCCCCTCCTCAAGGTTCTTTGATTTATACAGTTGTAAAAGAGAATGTAGATAAGATAATGGTTATGGTAAAAAAGGAAGTAAACTATCTAATAGGGGATTTGTTAGAGTTACTACACTCAAACTTCACAAAAGGGGCTATAGTGTCGGTTGACTAACAGATAAGTTAGTAAGATAGTTATTAGATGTACAATTTGAGAATGAAAAGTTCGAAGGAGTATCGAGTCATGAAAAAACTCTCAATTTTAACAACAATTATTGTTGTAGTAGCTTTGTTAGCCTCATGTGCAGGGACAAAGGAGCAACAAGCAACAGAGCAAATTCCTAGTGATGTTTCGGTAACTACAATAAGTGAACCCGTTGCAACAGCTGAAGATTTTGATTTCGATACTGTTGTTATTAGTGAAGGCTTATCTTTAAGTGATGATGAGCTTGAAAGTCAATTTAGCTATATATATGGCTACCTATTAGGTTCCAATATAGTCAGAGAAGAGAGCAACCTCTCATACCGCCCCCTTATTATTGGATCTACCGATTTTTATAATTACCAAGACCCAATGATTGATGAGTATGATATGGAGATGCTTTTTTATATCTACCAAGATTATGTTGATGGACTACTTACTGTTGATGAGTTAAACGAAGAAGCTGGCGAAGCTGTTGGATTTTTAGAGACTTATTTTGATAAACTCAGTTATGCTTATGGCTATATCTTACAGTTCAACTTACAAAGCCAAGGTTTAATTGTTGAACTTGATAGTTTCAATGATGGTATCAGCGACACTTTTAATGGTATTCCACTCAACAAAAGTGATGAAGAAATTGATCAAATCTTTAGCGCTTATCAAAATTTGATGGATGGCCGTTACGAAGCTTTAGTTGCTGAACTTGGAGAGGCAAATTTATTAGAAGCTGAACAGTTCTTAGCAGAAAATAAAAACAAAGAGGGCATTATTGAAACTTCCAGTGGACTTCAATACGAAGTTATTACCAAAGGGAAAGGCTCTAATGCTAAAAGCACAGACGATGTTGTAGTTGATTATCTTATAACCTTCTTAGATGGAACTACTGGTGATAACTCCTACTCACGTGGAACACCTGCAACATTTAATTTAGGAAATTTAATACCAGGATTTTCTGAGGGAGTTCAATTGATGAATGAAGGATCTCACTACCGCTTCTACTTACACCCCTCTTTAGCATACGGAGAGCGGGGTTCGAATGAGATTCAACCAAACGCACTACTAATTTTTGATATTGAGCTACACGAAATTCTTAAGTAAATTAAATATTAGTTGAGTTAAGAAGCCGTCGCATTAACTTACGACGGCTCTTTTTTCAAAAGGAGAAACTATTTTGGGTAAAATATATTCAGATATTACACAACTCATTGGCTTAACCCCAATGGTTGAAATTAGTAGATTTTCAGCTGCCTTCTCTTTACACAAACCCTTATTTGTCAAAATTGAGGCTTTTAATCCTGGTGGAAGTGTTAAAGAGCGTATTGCTAAAGCGATGGTTGAAAAAGCTTTAAAAGAGGGGCTAATTAAAGAGGGCTCTACCTTAATAGAACCCACTAGTGGAAACACCGGTATTGGTTTAGCTTTAGTGGGTGCTGCTTGGGGTTTTAAAGTTATTATAGTTATGCCCGATACTATGAGTGTTGAAAGGCGCTCTTTGTTAAAAGCTTATGGTGCTGAAGTTGTTTTAACTGATGGTGCACAAGGAATGCGTGGGGCAATAGCTAAAGCTAAAGAGTTAGCCACTTCAATTGAAAACTCTTTTATTCCTAGTCAATTTACAAATTATGCCAACGTTGAGATTCATAAAAAAACCACTGGTAAAGAGATTTGGGAAGATAGTGATGGCAATGTTGATATCTTAGTTTGTGGAATTGGAACTGGGGGAACAATCAGTGGAGCAGGTGCCTATTTAAAAGAGAAAAACAAAAACATCAAAATTGTTGCAGTTGAACCAGCCACTAGTGCAGTTCTATCTGGCAATGAAGCTGGAAAGCACAAGATCCAAGGAATTGGGGCTGGTTTTATTCCTGAGATTTTAGATACCTCTATTTATGATGAGATAGTAACAGTTAATGATGAAGAGGCTTTTATTTCAGGAAAGCTTCTTGCCACCAGCGAAGGGATTTTAGCTGGGATCTCTTCGGGAGGGGCACTAGCTGCTGCTGTAAAGGTTGCCCAAAAAGAGGAAAACTGGAATAAACAAATAGTTGTAGTTCTTCCAGATCATGGCGATCGTTATTTATCGACACCACTGTTCAGCTAAGAGAAAAGGGAGCCATTGCAGCTCCCTTTTTTATATAGTTAACTTTCTTACAAATTATCTTGGGCCAGCTGCTAAAGCTGCTTCAAGTAACTTTACATACTCATCAACAGCAATTGAGACTCCACTAACAACATCGGTTTCACCACTAGCGTTGTAAGTTACAGCTTTAATGTCTTGAGTCTCTAAAATAAAGTTCTCAACTCTTTCAGCTTGCTCATACCACTCAGCTTGAGCTCCTCCGAATTTAACCATGTTGTATTTTCCAGCTTTGTCAAAATCTTTTTTATCATCTCCATCTTTGTTAACACCACTTATATATACATCTACAATGTTCCCATTTTTGATTAAGAGTGTTGCATTAGATTTCCATCCAGAATCTGGGAAGTTTGCTTGAGATGCGAAAGTATAAACCATCAGTGTAAGGGCCAGCAGTTACAGGACCATTAGCTAAAGCAATTTTAGCTAAACTCATTGGTTCCTCTGTTCCAACTGAAACACCACCAACTGTGTCAACTTTATTAGGATCTTGATCTTTGATTAATTGAGCTTCTACCCTTTGAGCTTGTACGTACCACTCAGCTTGGGCTCCTCCAAATTTAACCATGTTGTAATTTCCAGCTTTGTCGTAGGCAACTTTATCGTTACCACTTTTATCAAAAGCATTCCATCTTGCAGCAACAATGTTTCCATTGATAACTGTTAAGTTGATGTACTCTTTCCAACCTGAATCGGGATATTGCTCTTCAATTGCAAAGTAAGAACCATCAGTGTAAGGACCTTTACCAACTGCTGGTGTTGCCAATGCTTTGATTGCTAACTTGAAAGCTTCGTCAACTGAGATAGTAACACCACTAATAGCATCAGTGTGTCCATCTGCATCAAAAGAAACACCAGTTAAATCTTGGGTAGCAACGATGTAATCTTCAACTCGCTCTGCTTGCACATGCCAATCTGCAATGGCATTGCCAAACTTAACCATGTTGTACTTACCAGCACGATCGTAAGCTTTCTTATCTAAAGTGGCATTTTCTGTGACACCGTTCCAATCAACGTCAACAATTTTACCACCTTCTACAACGACAGTGACGGTACTTTTCCAACCACCTGAATCAAAGCTGTCTGCCATGGCAAAATAGATTCCATCTGCAAAACTCTCAGGAAGAACATAACTAACTTGTTCAACTACTGGTGCACTTACTGTTTGTGCAACACTTTTCTCCTCTTTGCTACAACTTATAAAAACAAGCGGCAAGATTAAGACTAAAGCTAAAAAAACAACGCTTAACTTTTTCATGAAATCACTCCTAATATATCGAAATCGGGAATCAGTATATTAGTATCGGCTTATTTGTTCAAGGTGGTTTTAAAAGAAAATGTTCCTAATTGTTATAATAAAGTTTTGACTACTTTGACAAGGGGTAGACTACCTGTTACGATTCGCCTGTGAAGCTATTTAAAAGAGTCGATATTTTAATATTTATCGTTGCTATAATAATTATAATTCTCAGTTTTACTACTATTGGAAGTGTTGGAGGAAAACCAACAGTAAAGGTCACCTCCAATAATAAAGAGTGGTATTACGATTTAAGTGTAAATACCTTTGCCACATTTAAAGGTCCTGTTGGTGAAACTACCATTGAGATAAAAGATAGCAAAGTAAGAGTAGTTGAATCTGATTGTAACAATAAAGTGTGCATCTCCTCTGGATGGGTTAGTGAAAGTGGACAGTGGATTATTTGCCTACCGAATGATGTCTTTGTATTAATAGAGGGAGACACTACAAATAGAGAGGGAGATCAAGTTGATGACACTTCATTCTGAGCGCGATAAAAGAGTTGAATTTGTTGCCCTTTTAGCTGCCTTTGCCCTCTTTTTATCAACAGTTGAGTATATGATTCCTAAGCCCATCCCTTTTATGAGAATTGGATTGGCTAACTTGCCTTTGATTATTGCCCTCCCCTTACTTAGCAAAAAAGAGTATTGGCTTTTAGCTTTGTTGAAGGTTTTAGGACAAGGGCTAGTTACTGGAACTCTTTTTTCCTATATTGGACTATTTTCTTTAGTGGGAACTGTTGCTAGTGCTCTAGTTATGAGAGTTTTATTTTTCTCCTTTAAAAACTCAATTACTTTTTTAGGGGTCTCTATTGGGGGAGCTATGGCAAGCAACATTGCCCAATTGGAATTAGCACGCCTTTTTTTATTTGGTTCATCGGTAAAATTTATTGCCCCCCCATTTTTAGTTGCAGGTTTAATAACTTCGGTAGTGTTGGGTCTTTTTGCCAATAAGTTTAAAGAGAGGTCTCTTTGGTACAAGGAGAAACTCCTATGAGAAAAGGGTATATACAACTAATAGCAGGGCTTTTAATTCTCCCTTCAATCTTTTTACAAACAGATATTGTTTTTATTTTCTTACAAGCTTTGTATGCAATTATTTTGGCAATTAGTCAAAAAAAGAAGTTTAAGCTTTTGCCAAATCTGATTTTGTTAATCTCTTTATCAACTATTCACCTACTACAACCCAATGGACTACTGCTTACAAAGGTGGGTCCATTTAACATAACCTTAGGAGCTTTAATTTTAGGGGCCCGAAAAGCTTTTATCTTAATCTCTTTACTCTATTTATCGCACTACATGGTTAGTGGTAAAGTACGCCTTCCTGGTAAAACTGGTTCTACCATTAGCTTACAACTTCTTTATGTTGGTAAAATCACCTCCACTTGGGCTTCTTTAGAAAACAAAAGACCTTTTATAGAGGCAATTGATAAATTGTTGTTCTCTTTAGAAGAGAAAGAAGTTATAGAAGAAGACAAGAAGGAGAGTAGTGATACTCCCCTAATAGGCCCCATATTAATTAATTTAGTTCATATTTGTGTTTTTTGGATTTTCTATCTACTTCCAAAATTTGGTTACACTATTTCATTACTTTAAACTTAGCGTTACTGATAGTGTATTTAATAGTTCCATCTTTTAATCCTTGAGAGAGGTAGATGTTCTCATTTACATCTAAAAAGAGAGCTTCAACGTTATCTAGTGAATCAACTAAAGCCATCCCTTTTTCCAATCCAAGTGAATAAACAGCTGAAGATAGTCCATCGGCAACCATCGACTCATCGGTAATAATAGAGACGCTAGTTAAATCTGTAATTACTGGATACCCATTAGTTGTATCTAATATATGGTGATAAACAATATCATCTAAAACAAAGTAGCGTTCGTAAGGGCCACTGGTTACTAAAGTTTTATCATTTAGATAGAGGATGGCAACGTGCCCTCCCCGTTGTTCTTCTGGGTTTTGAATTCCAATACGCCACAAATCATTATCTGTTTTTTGATCCATTACCAACACGTTTCCACCTAAGTTAATAATAGCCCTTTTTACCCCATTTTCTCTTAGAGAGGCTGCTACTGCATCAGCAGCATACCCTTTGGCTATTCCACCTAGATCTAGTTGCATCCCTTTTTCAAGTAGTTTTACACTTCTTGTCTCATCATCTAGCTCAACTTTCTCATACCCAACTAAACTTAAAAGTTGATCTAACTCCTCTTGGGGGGGGCGCCGAGGAGCATCCCCTCCAATGTCCCAAGCTTTAACAACTGGTCCAATTGTTGGATCAAAGGCTCCATTACTAAGCTTTGCGATTCTAATTGCCTCTTTAATAACTTTGTAGGTATCTTCAGAGACAGGGGTTGCCTTAATGCCGCTGTTTTTGTTAATTTGGACAACCTCGCTGCTTGCGATGTTTACACTCATCTTTTGTTCAATTTCATCAATTCGTTTGAAAGCAGAGTTGAAGGCTGTTTCACTCGGATTGTCGTAAATGGAAATTGTACTAACTGTACCCAACATCAATTCGGAGCGACTTTTTGGAGCGATTGAACTGCTTTTTGTAGTCTTACTACAAGAAAGAGTAAAAAAGAGGAGGAAAATCATTCCGATAAAAATAAACTGAATTGCAATTTTCTTCTGTTTCATGGTAATACTATACAAGTGATATATCGCATATGGGAAAAAACAGCAAGCTATCACAATCAGATCGTTGTGTCTGATTAAACATATAAAGGTATCATATTGGTTCTTAGGCCATTAGATAGAGTAAGGAGTAAGAAATGGATAAAAAAAGGATTGTGATACTTGGAGGGGGATATGCAGGAGTCCATGCTGCCAAAATCCTCCATAAATCTTTTAAAAAATACAAAGACCAAGTAGAAGTAACATTAGTTGATCGTCATAAGTACCACACCTTAATGACGGAATTACACGAAGTTGCTGGAAACCGTGTAAATGAAGATTCTGTAAAGATCTCTTTTAACAGAATTTTCGCAGGGAAAAATGTTAATGTCATTCAAGATGAGGTTGTAAATATTGACTTCAAGAAACAACAACTTGAAGGTGAAGCAGGGACATACCCCTATGACCAACTTTTAATTGCTACAGGTGCTGAGCCTGCTGACTTTAATATCCCTGGAATTAAAGAGCACTCATTTTACCTCTGGTCATTAGAAGATGCCCTAAGAATCAAACGTCATATTATCGACACAGTTACTAAAGCCTCTTACGAAAAAGATCCTGAAATTAGAAAAGAGATGCTCACATTTGTTGTTGCTGGTGGTGGATTCACCGGTGTTGAGCTCGTTGGTGAGTTGATCGAGTGGCTTCCAATTTTATGTAAACAACACGGAATTGATCCTTCTGAAATTAGATTGATGAACGTTGAAGCCCTTGGAAGTATCCTCAACATGTTAACTGACAAACCTCGTGCAAAAGCCGTTCAATATATGGAGAAAAATGGTGTTGAAATTAAACTTAACAGCTTAATTACAAATGCCACTGATACCTCTGTAACAATTAAAGATGGAACAGTTATTAGAACAAGAACCTTAGTTTGGACTTGTGGAGTTAGAGGAACAACATTTACTCACAACCTCCCCCTCACTGATGGTAAAGTTCAAAGAAAAGCTGTTGATGAGTTTATGCGCTCATTTGATTATGAGAACGTTTACCTTGCTGGTGATGGAATTTGGTTCATGGAAGATGGAAAGCCAGTTGGACAAATTGTTGAGGCTGCTGAGCAAACTGCTGCTACTGCTGCCCATTCAATGGCTTACAATATCAAACAAGAGTTGGGTCTCAAAGCAAAAGAGCCACAACCATTTAAATCAAACTTCCACGGCTTTATGGTCTCCATAGGTGGACGCTACGCAGTTTCCAACACAATGGGAATTGTTATGTATGGCTTTTTCGCACAAGCTATTAAACACATGGTTAACATGTATTACCAATTTGGTGTTTGTGGTGTTAACGGTGTTTGGACCTACTTTAAACACGAAATTCTCAACATTAAAGATAAGAGATCGCTCATCGGTGGTCTTGCTGAGTATAAAGTACCCTCCTATTGGATTGTCTTCTTAAGAATATACTTAGGAGTTATGTGGCTAATTGAAGGACTTGGGAAAGTCTTCGATGGCTGGTTAACAGATACTACTGGTAGCAAAGTTTACTGGGGTGATGCTGTTGGTGGAGCTAGCCAAGCTGTAGCTGATACTGCTGCCGAAGTTGTTGGAGGGGTTTCTGTTGGAAGTGCCTCTTATGTTGGCGAAGTTGTAGAAGCTGTTGGTGCTGCTAGTGGAGCTGCAGGTGATGCTGTTCAACAATTTGCACCCCCCCTATTAAAAGAGCCTACAGCCCTTTTCAATTGGATTAATGACACTTTTGTTGCAATGGCACCCTATTTCTTCCAAATCATGATAGTTTTAGCTGAGGTTGGAATTGGTTTACTATTCATTGCTGGATTGTTCACCTTCCCCGCTGCAATTGTCTCACTTGGATTATCTGTAATGTTCTTAATTGGTGCTTTAGCTGGTAAAGAAATTATTTGGTTCATGGCTGTATCCATCGTGATGTTAGGTGGAGCTGGAAGAGCATTTGGTTTAGATTACTGGGTAATGCCTTACCTTAAGAAGTTGTGGAACAAAACTCCAATTGCTAAGAAAACTTACCTCTTCATGGATGAGCCAGAGTTTACTCGCAAGCAGATGGAAAGACGTTTAGAGAAACAAAAGGAAGCCATATTATAAGATGGGGGAATTTTGGAAAGACGAACCAGAAATTGCACTTCAACTTAAAGATGTTGGTTCGTTAATGAATGAGTCGATAGAGCATTCACACTCCTTTGTGAAAGAACTTCTATCGGCTCAAGTAAATAATAATGGGAAGTTACTCCGCCCAGCATTAGTGTTAATAGGGGGGCAACTGGGAGATTCTAATCGACTAGATAAGGTTAAGAAAATAGCCTCAGTCGTTGAGATGATCCATATTGCCTCCCTTATTCACGACGATATAATCGACAATGCAAAAACTAGGAGAAATCTGCCAACCCTTTTAGCAACTAATGGTCCCAAGCAGGCGGTTTTAGCAGGCGATTTTCTTTTATCAAAAGCGATGGCCCTTGTTGCCGGTAAAGAGGGAGACTTAGACGCTGCTATTGTCTCCAACTCCTTTAGTCGCCTTTGTGAAAGTGAATTAGAGCAAGATGCTAACATGGGAGATTTTTTTATCTCCACTAGTAGCTACACTCGCCGTATTGCAGGAAAGACAGCCTCCTTGTTTGCATTAAGTGGTTACGCAGGAGCTGCAGTTGCTAAAGCGGAAAAAGTTGTTCAATACAAAATGCATCGTATTGGATATTTGATGGGAATGGCGTTCCAAATAAAAGATGATATCTTAGATTACGAAGGCTCTGAAGATAAACTTGGTAAAGCTGTGGGCTCAGATCTTCTTAGTGGTATTCCAACTCTTCCCCTTTTAAAAGCTTTAGAAGTTGAAAAAAAGCTTCCTCAAACAGAAAGAAAACTCCATGTTTTAATTTCTAAAAAACGGATGACTAGAAGAATCTCAAACAAAGCACACGAAATTGTCCACCAACTTGGGGGTGTTATTGAAGCTCAAAAGGTTTCTGATTCCTATTTAAAGAGGGCTAAAGATGATATTAAGAGCCTAAACAATCCCAAAGTTGAGAAGACTCTTTTTAATCTTTTTGATAAACTCTCTTCACGTAGTGCATAAAATAGGATGTAGGTGTGTCAACAGATATAGAGAAAGAGATATTAGAGAGTGAATACGAAGCTCTTTTAACTCACTTAGAAATTAGATCAAAATCTCCCAACTTTTCAATAGAAGATGTTCAACAAGAGTTGAACTACCTACTAATTTACCAAGGACAAGATTGGGATGGGCGTGGTCAACTAAAACACGCCCAAATTCAAGGCCAGATATATGCTTATGAGGTCTTTTTAAAAAGATACCAAAAAAAATAGTTTAGGGATCAAAAGTATCAGGATCTGGTCCAAACCTTCTGTTTTGATTCAAATTGTTTAAACTTTGCATCTCATCACTATTTAAAGTGAAATCAAAAATATCTTTATTATCTCTGATTCTGTAATCATGAATTGATTTAGGAATTGGGATAATTTCATTTTGAATGTGCCACCTTAAAACAATTTGCCCATTGTTTTTTTTATACTTTTTAGCTAGCTCATCCAACAAAGGAATATTTAAATTTCCTTGCATCAAAGGGGACCAACCTTGGACAACTATATTATTTAAGTTACAAAACTCTCTAAGTTTTTCTTGAGTTAGTAAGGGATGTATTTCAACTTGATTCACTGCAGGGACAATCTCAGATTCATTTAAAAGTGTTTTTAGATTATCGATGGTGAAGTTGCTCACCCCAATGCAGCGCACCCTTTTTTCATTGTAAAGACGCTCTAATACTTTCCAACTTTCTACTATCTTACTTTTAACTGGCCAGTGGATTAAATAAAGATCAACATAATCGGTTTGCAATTTCTCCAAACTACTTTCGAAAGCTTTTAAGATTGTCCCCTCTTTTTGATCACTGTTCCAAAGTTTAGTTGTCAGAAAAACTTCTTTACGTTCTAAACCACTCTCTTTAATAGCTGTTCCCACTCCCCTCTCATTGCCATAAATAGAGGCTGTATCTATTAATCTATACCCATATCTTAAAGCTGACTTAACGCTATTAATAACAGGAGAGCCATCCCCAATTTTAAAGACTCCTAAACCAAAGCCAGGCATCGCAATCCCATTGTTTAACATGTAAGCATCTTGCAGGTTTTCAATCATAAAAACTCCTTCGGCCCTAAATTATAGTAAATAATGGGGTAATTGACCAGAAAATAAGAAAAAGTTTAACTATCTTCACTTATCGATAAAAATGCATCTATTAATAAATTGATATATATGATAAAGTTCTGAATATATAATAGCTAAACTAATTTTTTTAAAGGAGTTTTTCATGAAAAAGAAGTTTTCCATTGCTCTGTTAATTGTACTTCTTTCCGCAATGCTAGTTTTCACCGGTTGTGGTAAGAAAGAGGCTGCAGCCACTGTAGCACCAGCAGCTGCTCCAGCAGCAACTGCCCCTGCAGCTACACCTGCAATTGATAAAGATGCCGTATTGTTAGAAGCTGCAAAAGAGTATTTTGCTGCTATCGCAACAAACAACAATATGATTAGTGCTGCCGATGTTAAAGCAACATTGGATGATAACCCACAAGCTCTATTTATTATTGATATCCGTTCAGCAGCTGATTTTGCAGCTGGGCACATTGAAGGCGCTTATCACAGTGCTTGGGCCGATGTTGGTGCCTCATTAGAGAAGATTCCAACAAACAGACAAGTTGTCGTAGTTTGTTACTCAGGCCAAACAGCTGGTCAAGCAGTTGGTGCTTTAAAACTTGCTGGTTTTAACGTTAAGAGCTTAACTGGTGGAATGGGCGGTTGGACCGGTGCAGGTTTTGCTGCTGAAGCAACAGGTTCTAATCCATTAGCAAGCAGAAGCAACGCCTCTTCCCCAAGAAACGAAAAACAAGAAGTTTTATGGGATGCAGCAAGAGCTTACTTCAAATCTGTTGGTACCGATGGGAACAAACTTATCACACCACAAGATTTATATGATGCTTTAGATACCAATCCAAGAGCTTTCACTGTTGTTGATATCAGAGGAGCTAGCGATTTTGCTGAAGGGCACATCATGGGTGCAACACACACAGCTTGGGCCGATTTTGGTTCAATCTTAGAGACTCTTCCAAGAAATGGTAGAATTGTTGTTGCCTGTTTCTCAGGTCAAACTTCAGGTCAAACAGTTGGCGTTCTTCGTGCCATGGGCTTTGACGCCTATTCACTCCAAGGTGGAATGAACAATGGTTGGAAGCCAGCCGGTTTACCACTAGAAAAATAGACCATATAGTGCTTTAATATTTGAAGGTGCCATCGTGAAAACGATGGCCCTTTTTGGAAGCTGATGGAATCTGGGGGTTCCCGCGGTCTTCAAAACCGTTGGCTGTAAATGAGCAGCGGCAGGTTCGATTCCTGCCACTTCCGTACTATGGAAAAAAACAGAGTCTCAATACCACAAGTAGAAACTCTTTTACAACAAAAGAAGTTATCTTCTTATTTTGATTTAATAAGTAGGCCGATAGTGACCAACTTAATTCGAGATGAATTAAATCAAATAAGAGAAGAAAAACTATTTGATCTTTCGTTTGATAAAATAGTTCAAAGGTGTGAAAACCGGTGTGCCAAAGTTTATAAAATGAGAGTCCACCAAGTTATCAACTGTACAGGGGTTGTAGTACACACCAATTTAGGACGATCTCCAATCTCAAAAGCTAGTTGGCAAGCAGCAACAAATTTAAACACCCACTACTGTTCATTGGAGTTTAATTTAGAAAGTGGTAAAAGAGGTCAACGCAACTCTTTAGTAGAACAGCTTCTAGCAACTTTAACTGAAAGTGAAGCTGCTTTGGTAGTTAACAACAATGCAGCTGCTATTTATTTAATTCTTTCAACCTTTGCAAAAAGGAAAGAGGTTGTTGTTAGTAGAGGGGAATTAGTTCAAATCGGAGGTGGTTTTAGAATCCCCTCTATTTTAAAAGAGTCGCAAGCTAAGTTAGTTGAAGTTGGAACTACCAACATAACCACAGTTGATGATTACAAAGAGGCCCTTAATGAGAAAAGTGTTGCTATTTTAAAAGTACATAGAAGCAACTTTGCCTTAAGGGGTTTTACAGACGAAGTTTCAACTAAAGAGCTAAGTGAACTTTTAGATGAAAATAAACTTTTGATAGTTGATCAAGGCTCAGGTGTATTAGAAGCAGATCTCCCAGGAGAGCAAAAAGTTAAAGAGCACATTAAAATGGGTGCTGATTTGGTCTCTTTTTCATGTGATAAAGCTTTAGGCTCTGTTCAAGCAGGGGCAATTGTTGGTTCTAAAAAATTAATTGATAAATTAATAAAATCCCCTTTGTACAGAGTTTTAAGACCTGGAAAAACTGTTTTAACCCTTTTAGAAGAGGATTTAATAAATCACCTCAATAAAGTTGATCCCCCTGTTCTATCTTTAATAAAAAAAGAGAAAGAAAAAGTAAAAGAGGACTCAGAAAAACTAATTGCCTTTTTAAATAGTGAAAAGTTCTCTCTAGTTGAATCGAAGATCACTTTAGGGGGAGGAACTACCCCCGATGAGAATTTAGACTCCTATGCTGTTAAGATAAATTCAACAAAAAGTGCCAATACGGTTATGAAAATATTGCGTGATCAACAAGTTCCAATAATTGGCTTTATTGAAAAAGGTAAAGTTCATTTGAACTTAGCAACCCTTTTAGAGGGGGAGTTAGAACTTCTGATCCACCTCTTTGGATAAGATTAAGGAGCTTTTGTAAATGTACATCATTGGAACTAGCGGTCACGTTGATCATGGTAAGTCAACTTTAGTAAAAGAGTTGACCAATGTAGATGTAGATCGCCTTCCTGAAGAGAAAAAAAGAAAACTCACCATTGAGTTGGGCTTTGCCTCTTATACCAACAGCAAAGATCAAGTTGTTGGGGTCATCGATGTCCCAGGGCATGAAAGATTTATTAGGAATATGGTACAGGGCACTTGGTCATTAGATTTAAATCTTCTAGTAATTGCCGCTAACGAAAGTTGGCAACAACAAACTTTTGACCACGCTAAAATAGTTAAAGCAGTTGAAGTTCCATCCACTATTTGTGTTATCACCAAAGCTGATTTAGTAGATGATGCACAACTACAAAAAGTCATTTTAGAGACCCAAGTGAATTATGAAAAAATCTTTGGCAATCAACCAAAGATTGTTGTCACCAATCCTTTAGATCCCAAAAGTATCGAAAATTTAAAAGAGGTTATTGAAAAAACCTTAGTAACAACACAGCCAAACACCTTTGCCCCTGCCCTTTTTATAGATCGCTCTTTTACTTTAAGTGGTATAGGTGCTGTGGTAACAGGATCATTAAGGGGGACTACTTTAAAAATCAACCAAGAAGTTACCCTCCTTCCTGAAAACATCGACTCCAAAGTGAGGGTTTTACAAACCTTTGGTAAAAAAGTCGAGGTAGCTAAGGAGGGAAGTAGAACAGCAATAGCCCTTCAAGGTATTAACAGTGAGCAACTAAATAAAGGTTCGTGTATAACACCCGATGCCTCCCAATTTTATGTCACTGATAAAACCTCTTTCTTAGTTAGCCCCATAATGGAAAACCAAGAATTGGAGTTAAAGAATTTTGGTGAGTATGAGGTGGCATCAGATTCGTGGCACGATAGGGCAATTTTAAAAAATATTGGTAACAATGTAGTAACAATTACAACAACTAAAAAACATCCCTTTCATTGGAATCAAAAGCTTCTAATTATTCATCCAGGCTCTTCGAAACTTTTAGCTAAAGGTACTTTTATTTATGATAAATCCCTTTCAAAAGATAAAGCTAAACAGATTCCTCCCCTCTCCACTTTAAAAAACCTAGATCAGTTAAATTTAGTTTTAAATGGATTTGGCAAAAGAGAGGATGTAAAGGTTAAAGAGCTTAACTTAAATGGGGTTAAATTCATTGGAGTTGGTAAGTTCTTTATAAGTGAAACAAAGTCATTAGCAATTAAAAATGAACTTTCAACTAAAGTTGAAGAAAAAGGGCATATCCTTTTAGAAGAGGCCAAACAATTTGAAAGATATCCCAAAGAGCTCATAGGTTCTTTAATAAATAGATTTGTAAATCAGGGTGAATTTGTAATTAAAAATGCAGCTTTAGAAAAAGCAACAAAAGCTAAGGAAAGTCTCTCCGATCAAGAAAAAGAGCTTTTAGAGAAGATTGAACAATTTGGCATCAAAGGGTTTGAAACCAAAAATGTTGCCAGATGGGAAAAACCAATTGTTGGAAAGCTTTTACAAAACGATTACATCCTTATCTTAGAGGGATCTTTAATTTACTCTAAAAAAACTTACCAAAAAATAGTTTCTCAAGTTCTTAAAAATAGAGAGATAAATCAATTTATCACCATCGCTGATGTACGTGATAACCTGCCTTTAAGTAGAAAGCATCTTTTACCAATTCTCAATCAAATGGAAAAAGATAATTTAGTGCGCCGCATAGGTGATAAAAGGCAAATATTAGCAAAACAATCTGATATATTTTAGTTGATATTTTATTATCGATAATGATATAATGACTTCACAGGAAATTTACTAGTGTTGGAGGAGAAAATGGGAAGGAAGAAAGCTAGAAATTCATCCTATTTAGGGTTGTTGATTCTCATAGCAATCTTTATCTTAATTGGATTTGGGTGTACCAAAAAGGCCCCTGCAAAGGTTATTACGGCCCGCTTCACCGATCCCATTGAGTTAGAGCCGCAAGTTAGCGATAAATGTATCGCTTGTCATACTAAAACCAATCCAATTAATAAATTGGCAACACCTGTATCTGCTGGCGCAGATACAGGAGGATGAGGACCCGCTGCGCCGGAGTTTTCGGCGCTTGAAAAATTCCAAGTCTCATTTGAGTTTTTAGAAACTGACCACGGTAAATTAGGGTGTGTTACTTGTCACGGTGGAAATGGTCTAGAAGATAGGTTTGAGTTTGCTCACGTAGGAGTTAATACCAAACCCTCATCAGATCCAGAAGGCGTTTGTGCCCAATGTCACCTTGAAGCAACAGAGACATACGCTAAGAGTCTTCACTATTCGGTACGTGGATTTGCCAACTCTCTTATTGAGTTCAGTGGCGATGCTCATGCCTTAGATGATCCACACCACGGCTTAGGGGAAATCTTTGACCTCAACTGTATGACCTGTCACGCAACCTGTGGTGAGTGTCACGTCTCTCGTCCAAGCAACTACGCTGGTGGACTTATCAACAAGCATGAGTTCTTTAGCACTCCCCCAATGGATCAAACCTGTTACGGTTGTCACGGGGCAAGAAATGCTGGAGAGTTCATGGGTACTGTTGGCTTTGCACAAGATGTCCACTATGAAATGGGGATGACTTGTATTGATTGTCACGATGTGAGCAACTTCCACGGTACAGGGCAAGAGTATGCCTCTATGTGGGATAAACCAACTCTTCCATCTTGTTACGATTGTCACCAAGAGGTCGCTTTAGGAACTGATGGTATTGAGCAACACTTAATCCACGGTGATACCCTTGCATGTCAAGTTTGTCACGCACAAGCTAACCAAAACTGTTTTGAGTGTCACGTCTCAATTGCCGATGACCGACAATCATTATCGAGTCACTCTGAAACTAGAGTTCTCTTTAGAATTGGCTTAAACCCCAATCCAACAGAAGAGCGCCCTTATAAGTATGTTGCTTTAAGGCACATGCCAACAGCTGCTGATTCATTCATAGAAGCTGGTGATAACTTGATTCCAAACTTTGATGAAAAGAGTAACTGGAAATATTCACCAACTCACAATATCCAACGCTCAACTTTCCAAAACGAGAGTTGTGATTCGTGTCACGGAAACGATCGAATCTTCTTAACAGAAGACGATTTAAGGGCGACAGATAGTAAAGCTAACTGGAAAGTAATTACCTCTGCTCCGCCTCCTGTTGACCCATAAGTTGATTTACTACTAAAGTATCAAGAGCCGGAAGAAACCTTCCGGCTCTTATAACATTTATTTAGGGAAAGGTATGAATAAAAAAACAAAAAAGGTCCTCAATTTTATTGCTTCATTAAAAGTTGCCGTAGTATTACTTATTTTGATTGCCCTTTACATAGTTATTGGGACCCTGATTCCACAACACAGTGGCCCACAATTCTATTTGGATCGATATGAAACTCTTGGTCCAACAATTTTAGCTTTATCACTCGATAAAGCTTACAGCTCACTGATTTTTATTATCTTAGTAATCTTATTCACAATAAACTTAACTCTTTGTACTGTTCTTTCACTTAAGAGTCAGTTCAAACAGATGAGCGATGATTACTACCCCCCATTTAATGAGAAAGGGGAAGTAATAGAAGAAAAAGATGAAAAAATAGTTCGAGCCCTTTTTAAAAAGCGCCACTTTAAAGTTTCTGGTGATAAAGAACTTAAAGGTGCAAAGTTTAGATGGGGAGTGTTGGGTGCAACAATAACCCACATTGGTTTGATTATCCTTTTTTTAGGGGGAACTATTGGAAATCTAAAATCGGATGAAAGAAATGTCACTTTGTTGCCTACTAACCAACACTACTTTGAAGAGGAAGGCTTTTTATTAACATTGGAAGAGTTCTATATGACCTTCGATGATGATGGAGAGTTAAAACAGTACATAAGTAGAGTCAATATTAAAGATGATGATGGAACGACTCTCACCAAAGAGTTGTGGGTGAATAAGCCTCTACATTACAAAGGGCTTAAGTTTTATCAAGCAAACTTTGGGTGGACAGGTAATCTTAGAGTTGTTGATACCGATAAACAAGAGATTATTGCTGAAGGGCTCCTTAGAGGAGGAAGATCTTACTTTGTTGAAGATGCCCACTTAACGATTCTCTTATATGGATATTACCCCGATTTAGCAATTGGACATGGCCAGCAACCAGTTACCTTAACTAACCAAGAGAACAACCCCCACTTTGCAGTTGTCTTATACCAATTTGGTCAGCCTGTAGACTCTTATATCATCGCCCCTAACCAAGCGATTTGTTTTGAAAATTACAATATTACATTTACCCATGCAGTTGCCTATACTGGATTGTTAGTGAGATCTGATCCCTCCTACCCCATAGTTTTGACCTCTTTTATTGTGATACTTTTAGGAATGTTTGTTAGTTTTTATTGTTACCCTAGATTTGTTAGCTATGAGGATGGTAAACTCAGAACTTGTAGTCGCCGAAATCAGTGGGTATTTAGACAGAGCATCGTCTCTGATTTGAACCGTTTAAAAAAGAAGGATTAAAAGAATATGTACCAAAATATTGAAAACATTACATTTACTATCGCTTTTTTCTTTTACATAGTCGCTGCAATTAGCTACTTAGTTTTAGTAACCAAACTTTCAGGGAAAGTTGAAAAAGGTGCCACTTGGGCAACAATAGCAGGTTTTGCTTTCCACACAGTAGCGATGATTGCCCGCACTATAGGAAGTCAAAGAGTTCCCTTTAGTAACCAATATGAATTTGCCCTCTCGTTTGCTTGGGGAATTATTTTAAGTTTCTTAGTTTTATATATGATCTATCGCTTTGGAGCCATTGGAGCTTTTGTAATGCCATTGGGAATTTTAGTGATGGGTTATGCTGCTATGCAAAACAAAACAGTGAGACCTTTGATGCCAGCACTCCAATCGTTGTGGCTCACTTTCCACGTAGGAACTGCAATATTATCGTATGGAGCCTTTGCCCTCTCTGCAGCCATCGCAACTATCTATTTAGTTGACTCTAAAAGAACATCTGAACGCAAAATCTTAGAAGATCCAGTTGTCAGTGATATCTTAGCTTACAGAGTTACAGTCTTTGGATTGCTAATGTTAACTATTGTAATTATTAGTGGAGCTATTTGGGCTCAAAAGGCTTGGAGTCGTTATTGGGCTTGGGACCCTAAAGAGACTTGGTCCTTAATAACTTGGATAATTTATGCCATTTATATCCACTTACGTCTAAGAAAAAACTGGAAGGGTAAAATGGCTGCTTGGTTCTCAATTGTTGGTTTTGTCTCAGTACTTTTCACCTTCGTTGGTGTTAACGTATTACTACCAAGTATCCACAGTTACGTTAGTTAATTGGGCCCCTAGTCATTAATTTAAAACTTTGTAATAATTGACTTATGAGCAAAAATACAATCTCGAAACATCAAGGGGATAAGATAAATTTACATACCCACTCCCACTACTGTGGCCACGGTGGGGGGGAACTTTATGAGTATATTGAAGTTGCTAAAAAGCTAAATTTTAGTGCTTTAGGATTTAGCGAACACTGCCCTCTTTATGATAACAGATGGTCCTCCACTCGGATGGCCTTTAGTCAAATCGACAACTATATGGATCAATGTCGCACACTACAAAAAGAGAATGATGACATCATCATCTTGTGTGGTTTTGAAGTTGATCACCATCCTGACTACCACAAGTGGTATATAGATAACCTTGTTGATAACAACTACACCGATTATTTAGCTTTAGCTATCCACTTTGTGAAAGATTTTAATGGGGATGAAAGGTATGTGGGAAACCTTCCTTACTCAAAAAAAATGATTCATCGCTACACAGATGCCTACATTGCTGGGTTGGAAAGTAAATTGTACCAATTTGGAGTTCACCCCGATTTATTTGGAATGTTCTATATTGATTGGGATGATGAAGCTAAAGCGTGCTCTGAGGCAATTGTACAAGCTGCTGTTGATTTAGATATCCCCCTTGAAATAAATGGACAAGGCTTAAGAAGATCTAAAATAAACAGCAACATAGGGCCCAGATACCCCTACCCAACTAACAAATTTTGGGAGATTGCCCAATCTTTAGGTGCTAGGATCATCTTCAACACCGATGCCCACTACCCTGAAGATTTAGATGCCTCTTTAGTTGATTACCAATCTGTCACCGATTCATTAGGAATTAAAGTTGAAGGGTGGGAGATTGAGAACTACAGATTAAAGCCTATTTGAGTTTTGAATCGGCATACAAAGAAGATTTAGCAACCACATTGTTTATTATAAAGTCGGCCAAACGGGGAAAGTAGCGATAAAAAAGAGCTGCTAATTTCCCTAGTGGAGTTAGCACTACCCTCTTTTTTCTTTTGTTAACTGCTTTAATTATTGCCAAAGCAACATCTTTTTGAGTGTGGCTATTTTTTCTTTTATCTAAAGTTATTAAAGAACCATCAGAGCTATAAACAACTTTGTCTTGATCATTTTCTGTTAGCCCAACGTAAATGGTCCCAACATGGAGGATTTTAGAAGAGATCTCTGCCCTTATAGATTCACTAAGAATGCTTAAAGGAGCTTTACTTGCCCCATAACCACCCACTTTAGCCAATCCATGAATTGCAGCGATAGTAGATATGAAGATAACTGACCCTTTGTTAGCTATTAAGTGTTCGATGGCATAATGGGTGAGATAAGTTGCCCCTAAGTAGTTTATGTTAATAAGCTTTTCAAATACCTCAACCTTTGTATCTTTAAAAAGACCCCTCATTGCCATCCCAGCGTTGTTAATTAAAATATCTAATCTATTTTGCTCTTCAATAATTTGATCAATCACACCCTTACAAAAAGTGGGATCACTAACATCTCCAGCAATTGCTTTTAAAAGTTTTCCACTTTCATCTAACTCTTTACTACTTGCCTCTAACTTCTCTTTATTGCGAGCAACTATGTAGACAATGTGATTAAGTTCTAAGTATTGGCGAGCTAACTCGCGTCCTATTCCTCTACTTCCACCAGTAATTAAGACTACTTTCTTATCCATCTACTTAATCCTCTTTTTATAATAGGAAGCACTAAAGTCGTTTGAAATTGCCAAAGCTAAATGAATTATCCACGCATACAATATTGAAGATGAGTTGTAAGTTAACAAACAGAGTAACAACCCCAATAAAAGGGCACCAAAAGCCTCTTGGGTTCCTTTAGGAACATGGGCTAAAGCGTAAATAGCAATATTAATTCCAATAGCTGTACTTAGACCAACTTCACCAATAGCAATAAACAGCAACACTCCTCTAAACATAAACTCATAAGATAATAAGTAGAGAGCCCAGAAAACAAAATCGACTACTAAACTATTATTTAGCCCCACTTCAGGATAACGATCTTCAATTTTTCCCCTCTTATTTTTAATAATGCCAACTAAAAGGGCCAAAATAGTTGCTACTATAAAGATGAAAAGTCCTTTTGTATTAACGGGAAATTGAAATGCTAAATCTTTTAAGCTTAAAGTGGGATAAAGAGTTAAAGCAACAATTGGTACTATTATACCAAAAATCAAAAATCCCAAACTCTTATTAGCGATAAACCAAATTAAAGTTGCTTTATCATCTTTAAACTTATTATTTAAAAAGTCTTTTATTTTTTTAGATTCAACTAAAAACCAATAAGCTAAAAAGCCAACAGTGATAACCGTCAATAAAATAGCAAATGAAAATTGATTTTTACCCATTGTATTCAACCATATTGTTCTCAACTAAAAAATTGACACACTCTTTTATCGCAACCTCTAGTGGTGTTTGGCTCATCATTAATTCAGTGTGCGCTTTAGTTGAGTCGTAGTAGTGTTTATCAAGACCTATTTTAGCCATTGTATAACTTAGTAAAGGAGGCTTTTTAGTGATAGCAGCCCCTAAAGAGGATAAAGCACCCCCCATTAAAGTAATGAATCGAGGAATATAAAACTTGGGGGCTTTCACATTTAGTGTTGCTGCAGCTAAATCAAAGAACTCTTTATAACTGAGATTCCAATTTCCTGCTATGTAAGAGTGCCCTATTTGTCCCATTGTCAAACTATTAACTATTGCTTGAGCAACATCTTTAACATAGGTCCAACTTTTACCCCCGTTAGTGTATCCAGGGATTTTTCCCTCTATCAGGCGGATTAACATCACTGACGATGAGGGTGTTGTATCGTAGGGACCTATCATAAAAGTGGGATGAATTACTAAAGCTGGTAGATTTTCATTAGCTACTTTTTCTCTAATGAGTTTTAAAGCGGCGTACTTACTGTCGATGTAATCTAACTTATACTTTTCACACCCAAAGCCACTTTGTTCATTTGAACCTGGGGTAAATGAGTTTGCAGTTCCCACTGCTACTAAGCGCCCTATTTTTTGTTTTTGGACTGCCTCAATTACATTTTTAGTTCCATTAAAGTTGATGTCCCAAACTTTTTTAGAGCGAGATGGCCAAACTGAAGTGCTGGCTGCTGCGTGAATCACACTATCGTAGCCTTCAAATGCCTCATTTAGAGTATCAACATCTAAGATATCACCATAGTGGATTTTTAAATCTAAGTTATCTAAGGTGGGAGTCTTTTTCCCCTTCTCAACAAATGCACCAACTTCATAATCACTTTCAATTAAAAGGCGAACTAAATTACTTCCCAACAGTCCATCAGCACCAGTAACAATTACTTTCATAAAGGTAAGTATAAAGGCTCAAACTTAGAATGACCATCATATTGTTAACGTGTTATAATTCTCTTTTAATAGGAGATTTGATTATGGCTACTATACCTATCGATGAGATATTGCAATTTAGAGATCAACGTAACTGGAAACAATTTCACAACCCTAAAGATTTGGCAATCTCTTTGAGCCTTGAAGCTTCTGAATTGTTAGAACTTTTTCAGTGGTCAAAAGAGGATTTAGTAGTCTCCAATAAAAAAGATCAGATGGCAAAAGAGTTAGCCGATATCTTTATCTATGCCACTCAGTTTGCCGATGCCATTGGGGTAGATATAACCACAATCATTAAAGAAAAATTAAAAGAGAACAAGGAAAAGTATAAAGTTGAAGATGCTTGGGGCAATGCTAAAAAATATACTGAACTGGATAAAAGTTAAAGGATAGTAATTTGTTAGTTTATGTAGGTGATAAAAAACAGTTTTTAGAAGATGTTGATTCAAATCAAATTGATTTAAAGATTGAAAAAGAGATGTTTGAAAAACTTCACAAAAGGGTCTCTAAAAGTGAACGAGCCTCTTGGATGAACTCGCTAAATTATATGAAGACTGTCCTTTCAGATGAGAAGATTCCCTTTACTAGTGGAGTTGCTATAGAGTTCTCAATTCCATTTACCTCTAACAGAGTAGATTTTATTCTCACTGGCTTTGATGAGAATGAAAAACACAATGCAGTAATAGTTGAACTTAAACAGTGGAGTGAAGTACATCCACTAGAGGGTGTGGATAAAATTATCCAAGTAGATCCTGAAGCTGAAATTAGACATGTAAAAACTTATTTAGGTGGGGGGCTACATAAAACTACCCACCCCTCCTACCAAGCCTCTTCTTATAAAAGTTTAATTAACGACTACAACTTAAATGTTCAACAAATTCCAATAACTTTAAATAGTTGTGCCTACTTACACAACTACTACAAAGATGAGAACTCTGATCCCCTTTTTGCTCCGTGGTTTGATTACTATTTAAAAGACTCTCCTTTATTTTGTCGTAGTGATGTTGAAAGATTAAAAGATTTTATTAAAAAGTACATTAAGAAAGGAGATGACAAAGAGACCCTTTATTACATCGACAATGGAATTATTAAGCCCTCAAAATCTTTACAAGATGTTTTAGCAAATATGTTAAAAGGGAAAGATGAGTTTGTTTTAATAGATGAACAAAAGGTTGTTTACGAACAAGCTTTAGCCTACAGCAAAAAATCTAAAGAGGATTACAAAAAGCGGGTTTTTATAATCAACGGAGGACCTGGAACAGGAAAAACTGTTGTAGCTATAAACCTCCTTGTTGAACTAACCCAACATCAACAAAAAGTTGCTTATGTAACTAAGAACGTTGCACCAAGAAATGTGTTTGAAGCAAAACTAAGAGAGGGAGAGTTCAAAAGAAGAAATATCTCAAACTTATTTAAAGGCTCTGGTTCTTTTATAGAAAGCCAAGCTAATGATTACGACACCTTAGTAGTTGATGAGACTCACCGCCTCAACAAACGCACCTTTAGAGGATTTTACAGTGGAGAGGATCAAGTTAAAGAGTTGATCAATGCCTCTTTATCAACAATATTTTTTATTGATGAGGCTCAAAGAGTCACCGCTAAAGATTGGGGAACAAAAGAGGTAATTAAAAAGTGGGCAAAACACTTTAATGCTGAAATTTACGAAGATCATTTAGTTTCCCAATTTAGATGTGGAGGATCTGATGGGTATCTGATTTGGTTAGATGAGGTTTTAGGAATTCAAAAAGATACACCTCATCCCACATTAAAAGGAATCGATTACGAATTTAAAGTTGTCGATTCTCCCAAAGAATTAAAATCTTTAGTAGAGAAGAAAAACGAAGAGGATAACAAAAGTAGATTAGTTGCCGGTTATTGCTGGGAGTGGGCCTCTAAAAAAGATAGTGAAATTGATGATATAGTTTTAGAAGATTTTGCAATGCAATGGAACTTGTCTAATGATCCAACTTTTGCTATCAGCGAAACTTCAATTAACCAGATTGGGTGTATCCACACTACCCAAGGCTTAGAGTTTAATTATGTTGGAGTCATAATTGGAGATGATTTACGCTATGAAGATGGTGTAGTTATTACCGATTATAAAAAAAGGGCAACTAGTGATAAATCTTTAGATGGGCTTAAAGGTAAGGCTAATAAAAAAGATCGTGTCGCTTTGCAAGAGATAGATCAAATTATTAGAAATACTTATCGCACCTTAATGAGTAGAGGTTTAAAAGGGTGTTACGTTTATTGTACTGACGAAAAACTTGCCACCTATATTAAAGAAAAAACAGGACGTTATGTAATTGAAGATCAAGGTTATTCTAAAGTAGCAGACCACGATTGAAGTTCAATAATGTTCCCTTCTGGATCTCTAACATAGACAACACTTATTTCTCCCGCTTTTTCAACAGTAGCTTCAACATGCTCTCCTACTAAAGAGCCTTTGTGTTGCAAAACCAACTCAATATATTTTTTAACATCATCAACACCAAAAGCAATGTGGGTAAATCCACTTTTATTAAGTTCTTTGTTACTATCATCAACAACTTTGTTGTACTCAAAAATTTCTAAAGTAGGACCTTGTTCATCAAAACCTGGTAGTAGTAGATGAATTCCTTTAATATGGGCATCTTTAATTGAGGTAAGAGAGTCTACCCAAGGGCCTTTTAAGTCTCTAACTGGCGGTTTTACCTTACACCCAAACACTTTTATATAAAAATCAGCCAATTCCTTATAAGATGAGCTAACAATACTTACATGTCCAAATTTTGTAATCATTTCAAATCCTTATGGTAAAGATATGTACCTCCTAATATTAAATAGTATATTTTTTACTTTTGCAACAAAAGTGAAGTTTTTTGATAGATATAGAGACAACTTTACCATTGACAAAAGGGGCTAAAATAGTGTTTATTATAATAAAGTTAGTTATGACTAACTTTTAATATATATCATACGGGGCAATCGTTTATGAATAATACATCAATAAATTTAACAATGTTGCGCCAAGGCGATAAAGGTAAAGTTAACACCATTGCAGCAGGTCGTGGTGCTACAAAACGACTTTATGAGCTTGGTTTTAATACCAGTGCCTTCGTGAAAATAATAAAAAATGATGTGGGTCCAGTAATTGTTAGTCTTAACGGGAATAAGGTTGCCGTAGGACGGGGACTAGCAAGCAAAATTATTTTAAACCAAGAGTCATAAGGACCTAATAATGCAAAATAAGAAAATCGCTTTAGTTGGAAATCCAAACAGTGGGAAGACTACCTTGTTTAATGCCCTAACAGGCTCTAATCAACACGTAGGAAACTGGCCTGGGGTCACAGTTGAGAAAAAAGAGGGTTCTTTTACCCATAAAGGTGTTAATTATGAGGTGGTAGATCTTCCTGGAATCTACTCGTTAGGTGCTTACAGCGAAGATGAAGTTGTAGCGATGGATTACATCCTCTCTGATGAAGCTGATGTAATTATTAACATCATTGACGCTAGTAATATTGAGCGCAACTTATACTTAACAGCACAACTATTAGAGATGGGCAAAAATATAGTTATTGCCTTAAACATGGTTGATGAAGCTGAAAAAAGAGAGATTAAGTTTGACCTTCACAAACTCTCAAGAGGCTTAGGGCTTCCTGTTGTAGCAACAGTTGCCTACAAAGGAATTGGTAAAGAACAGATTATTAAAGCTACCATTGAAGCTATTGAAAAACCTCTAAAGTATGAGAACCCTTTAACTTACAATGAAAATGTTAGTCACCATATTCAACACATTGAAGATATTCTGAAAGGTAAAAAACTCCCCTTCCCCGCTAAGTGGACTGCTATTAAAGTTGTTGAAGGGGATAATCATGTAGTTGATGATTTAAGATCTAGCGATGTTGATCAAGAAGTCATTGAGGGAATTGATGAGTTTTACAAATTCCACCAAAGTGACTCTTTTGAGTTAGAGATTGTTGATTCACGTTACGCATATGCAAACACCATTGCAAAGTTAGGGGTTATTAGACCTGAAAATGAGGTTTTAACTTTAACTGACAGAATTGATAAGATTTTAATTGATAAATATTTAGGAATCCCAATATTTGCCTTAATCATGTTGGCAGTTTTCCAAATCACATTTGCAATTGGAGAAGATATCTTAGGAGAGCTTGCTGCTGAGGGGGTTGAGTATTTAGGAGGATTCTTGGAAACTTTCTTAATCTACATTAA
This sequence comes from Sphaerochaetaceae bacterium, assembly GCA_050950065.1. Lineage (GTDB taxonomy): Bacteria > Spirochaetota > Spirochaetia > Sphaerochaetales > Sphaerochaetaceae > JBAYOE01. The sequence continues at coordinate 194,454 of JBMNGX010000003.1, forward strand.
AGCTCCAGACTTCTTAGTCTCCTTTATGATAAATGGAGTTATTAACGGAGTTGGGGCTGTTGTTGAATTTGTCCCACTAATTACCGTTTTGTATCTACTATTGGGCTTTTTGGAAGATAGTGGTTATATGGCACGAGCAGCTTATGTTTGGGACAATTTAATGAGACGCTTTGGGATGCAAGGAAAAGCTTTCATCTCAATGATCATTGGTTTTGGTTGTACCGTCCCAGCAATTATGTCAACACGTACAATGGACAATAAAAAAGATCGGATGATTGCTATGTTAATCACCCCCTTTATGTCGTGTGGTGCTAAACTTCCAATTTATTCGGTTTTCATTGCTGCATTCTTTCCCCGACATGGTGGACTAATTTTATTCTTACTTTACGCTTTCGGTATTATAGTTGCCCTAGTTATGGCTAAGATCTTTAATAAACTCCTTTTCCAAGGGGAGTCCTCCTACTTCATTATGGAACTTCCCCCTTACAGAATGCCTGCTGCAATAAACGTTTTAAGAAATATGTGGGCTAACGTATCAGGGTTCATTAAAAGAGCTGGAACACTAATTTTCTTAGTTGTTGCTATTATGTGGGTCTTAGCTGTTCTACCATCAACTGCTACCCCTTATGGGAAGCACACCTATCTAGGTATGTTAGGGAATCTTTTAATTCCACTATTCAAACATGCTGGTTTTGGAACATGGCAAGAGTCTGTAGCACTGTTTGCCGGTATCCCTGCTAAAGAAGCAGTTGTTGGAACATTGGGAATGTTGTACGCAGGACAATATGTGGAAGAGGGAGCAATTTTAGTAAATGCAATTCAACAACATTTTACCCACCTCACTGCCCTCTCTTATATGGTGATGGTACTTTTATACACTCCTTGTGTCGCTACTTTAGGTACTGTGGCAAAAGAGACTAAAACCCTTAGGTGGCCAATCTTCATGGCTGTCTATACCTTTGTTATAGGGTGGATAGTTGCAGTTGCAGTTTTCCAAATAGGATCGCTGTTAGGGTTTAGTTAATAAAAGGTAGTTGCTATGTTAAAAGATGTATTAGTAAGTATTAATAATAATGGATATTTATCCAAATCAATTTTAGCCAAAGAGATGAATGTATCAGAGGCTCTTATTGATGAATCTATAAAACAACTAATAAGGATGCGCTACATAACTGAAGATCAAGGTACTTCTGTTTGTTCTAGCAGTTGTGGTGGTTGCCCTTTCGCTACTTTTTGCTCTAAAGAGTTTGTTAAGATGTATAAAGTAACCGACAAAGGGAATTCGTTGTTAAGTAAGTAGATGGAAATTTTAAAAGAGCAAACAGTTTTAGAAAAGATGTTTCATCTCTATTCAAATAAGAATAGAGATGAAAAACAGATGTGTGATGAACTTCTTCATTATGCTAAAAACAGAATTGCTAATTGTCCCTATCAACCAAATAAACCATTTTGCTCAGCTTGCCCCACTCACTGCTACACTCCAGATAAGAAAGAGCAAATAAAAAAAATAATGCGCTTTTCAGGACCCAGAATGATTTTATACCACCCTGTTATAGCTATTAGACATATATTTCAATCAAAAGGTGTTAAAACTTCTCTCTCCTAATAGCTCTCTAGCTTTCCATTCTCCTATTATATTTTCACTTTTTTATATAACCAACTTCTTAACTTTTCATTTTGTCGTTTTATAGACCATCAAAACCTATTACCAGTTTTACTATTGATTAATAAATTAATCCCCCTTACTATAGGTAGCGTACCCTTTGGTACAACAACACTATATATTGTGCATGCAGGACAGGGAAGTTGGGTGAGAATCCCACGCGGTCCCGCCGCTGTAAAGGTTAGAGGGGTGTCAAAACCACTGGAGAAATCTGGGAAGGGACACCTTTTGTTACACCTAAGCCAGAAGACCTCCCTGCATGAACTAACGCTACCACGGTGTATGGTATGTGCGTTAAGAGACCACTCTTATCCAATTATCTACAGCTGTGGAGTAATTGGAGGAGAAAATGGTTTATCTAGTTACTAAAAGAGATGGCCGACAACTCTTTTGCGATGGACAAAAGATTGTTAATGCAGTTGAAAAAGCTGCTAACGCTACCAAAGAAAAAGTTGATGCCCCCTTAATCGCCAAAGAGGTTCTTCAGCTTTGTTCTGAGAAACATGGACACTCTGTCGATGTTGAAACAATTCAAGATACTGTTGAAAAAGTCTTAATTAAACACAATTACATTGCTACTGCGAAAGCTTACATTCTTTATAGAGAGAAAAGGGGCAAAGCTCGAGAAGAGAGTGCCCTTATAACTGCAGTTCAGAACATGTTTCACGACTATTTAGATGATCGAACTTGGCTAATAAAAGAGAATGCCAACAGCCGAAAATCTGTAAACGGCATGAACAACTACATCAGAGAACAATTTACCCGTCACTACTACTTAAATGAAATTTATCCTGAAAATATTAGAAAAGCCCACCTCGAAGGGGAATTTCATATCCACGATTTAGGATTTTATGGCCCTTATTGTTGTGGATGGGATCTACAACAATTAGTAACAATGGGTTTTGGTGGAATAGAGGGCAAAGTGACTTCTCGCCCTGCAAAACACTTTCGCTCTCTTTTAGGACAAATTGTTAACGCCACCTTCTCAACTCAAGGAGAGTGTGCAGGAGCTCAAGCTTGGTCTTCAATAGACACCTACTGTGCCCCTTTTATAAGATATGACAACCTTAGTTACAAAGAGGTAAAACAAGCTATCCAAGAGTTTATATTCAACCTCAATGTCCCAACTAGAGTTGGCTTTCAATCCCCTTTTAGCAACCTCACTTTTGACTTACAAGTTCCATCTAGAATGAAAAATCAACATGTAATTATTGGCGGTGAAGTCCAAAATGAAATTTATGGAGAGTTTCAAAAAGAAGTTGATCTTTTTAACTTAGCTTTTTGTGAGGTGATGATGGAAGGAGATGCCTCTCAAAGACCCTTTACCTTCCCTATCCCCACAATTAACGTCACTAAAGAGTTTGACTGGGACAGTCCAGTTACTGATGCAATTATGGAAATGGCTTGTAAATATGGAACTCCTTACTTTTCAAACTACGTCTCTAGCGACTTAGATCCAGAAGATGCTTTATCAATGTGTTGTCGCCTCCGTTTAGATACAACTGAACTCAAAAAAAGAGGTGGTGGCCTTTTTGGTTCTAACCCATTAACAGGCTCTATAGGGGTGGTAACAATTAACTTACCCAGAATTGGATATTTAGCTAAAGATCAAGATGATTACAAACAAAGAGTTGCTGAATTGGCAGATCTAGCTGCAATTAGCTTAAACTTAAAAAGAAAAATAATTGAAAAAGAGACTGAGAGGGGAATGTACCCATTTAGTTCTCGCTGGCTAGAACCAATAAAAAAACAACAGGGATCTTATTGGGCAAACCACTTCTCTACTATTGGGCTAGTAGGAATGGAAGAGTCTTTAAGAAATCTCTTTAATGATCAAGAGAACCTAACGACACCCAAAGGACAAAAGTTTGCCTTAGAAGTTTTAGATTTACTAAATGAAAAAATTAAAGAGTATCAAAATAAGTATTCTACTTTTTTCAATTTAGAAGCAACGCCTGCTGAAGGAACCAGTTATCGCTTAGCTACCTTAGATAAAAAAGCCTACCCAGATATTATTAGTAGCGGAGTTGATGCAAACTACTATACAAACTCAACACAACTTCCAGTTGCCTACACCCAAGACATCTTCGAAGTTTTAGATTTACAAGATCAACTTCAATCTTCATACACAGGTGGAACTGTATTACACCTTTATTTAGGGGAGAAGATCGACCAAATAGAAGTTGCAAAAACTTTATTAAAAAAGATATTTAGCAACTATAGCCTCCCATATGTCTCTTTAACACCCACATTCTCAACTTGTTCAGACCACGGTTATATAAGTGGTGAAGTAAAAAAATGTCCTACCTGTAATAAAGATACTGAGATTTGGACCAGAGTCGTTGGATACTTAAGACCTGTTGGAGATTTTCACGTAGGTAAAAAAGAGGAGTATGATGAAAGAGTAGAATACAAGGTAGCTCTATGAATATAGCTGCTGTTGAGAAGTTCTCATTGTTAGATTACCCCAATAAAATTAGTGCCATTGTTTTTACTCAAGGGTGTAATTATGACTGTTTTTATTGTCATAACCGCTCTTTAATTGAATTTAAGGAAAATAAGAATTACAACTCAACTCTCTCTTTTTTAGAAAAAAGAAAAAACCAACTAGAAGCAGTTGTTATTAGTGGAGGAGAGCCAACAATGCAGTTGGCTCTCAAATCCTTTATTGGTGAAGTGAAAAACTTAGGATATCTTGTCAAATTGGATACCAATGGTTCTAACCCTCTAATTCTAAAAGAGCTTATTGATAATAAGTTGTTAGATTATGTTGCTCTTGATGTAAAAGCTGTATGGGCTAATTACAAAAGTATTTGTTCTAAAGGTGCAAATTGGGAAAAAGTTAACTCTTCATTGCAAATACTAAAAGAGACTTTTGATGATTGGGAAGTAAGAACTACAATTTATCCAAATCTATCAATAAACAATCTTGAAGTTATTAAAAGACAAATCGGAAAAGTTCCTTTATGGAGATTAAATGTTTATCGTGAACCATCTGATTACAAAAATGAGAATCAAGTAAAAATTAAAGGAAGATATTTAAATAAAGAAGAATTAGAAAAGTGGGCACTATCTACTAAAACCAAAGTCACAATTAATTAGTTTTTATCAATAGCACACTGCATCATGTTAGTTATACAGTGCATTACTAAAGTACAATTTACCCTTGTCCCCTCTTTCTCCATCTCAATAACTCCAAGGCTATTTAATAAGGAGAGGTGTTTTGAGGCAGCAGATTTCTTAATATTCAAACTCTCTGCTAGTTCACAGACACACCATGACTTCTCTTTTAAAGCAAGCACCATAGATAGACGAACTGGGTTTCCTAAAGCTTTAAACAGTTGTGCACTTTGTTCAATTTCATCCATATGAAAAATGTTGCAAAATAGGGCAACTTTGTCAATAAATTATTGACATAAACACAATAGTTTCCAATAATGGAAACTATGAAAATACAAATATTAGGCACCGGGTGTGCAAAATGTAATAAGTTGGAAGCAAATGTGCGTAGTGCCATTAATGAAAAAGGCATTGAAGCGCAAATAGAAAAAGTAACTGAGATGGACAAAATAGTTGCACTTGGAGTTATGATTACCCCTGCTTTGATAATAGATGGCTCAATTATTAGCAGTGGAAAAGTTTTACCAAAAGAAGAGGTTTTAAAGCACCTTGTCTAAAACTAATAAACAACTAATTCTTATTTCAATAATATTTCTAATTGCCCTATTTGTCCCTTTTTCTCACCCTAAAGTTGTCAATAGTATTTTGGAAGCTTTCATGATGCTCAGTGAATATGCAAAAGAACACGTTCTTCTTTGTATAATCCCCGCCCTATTTATAGCGGGCTCAATAGTTGTCTTTTTAAACCAACAAGCAATTATTAAATATCTTGGTCCTAAAGCTAAAAAGTGGGTCTCCTATTTAATTGCTTCGTTATCAGGGGCAATCTTAGCAGTCTGCTCTTGTACAATCCTTCCTCTATTTAAAGGAATTTATAAAAAGGGATCAGGGCTAGGTCCTGCCATTGCTTTCTTATATTCTGGTCCTGCAATTAACATCTTAGCGATCATCCTCTCATACAAAGTTTTTGGGTGGAGATTGGGGTTAGCTCGAATGGTATTTGCTATCCTATTTGCCATTGTTATTGGCCTTATAATGCAATTAATTTTCAATAAAGAGGATCAAGATAGAGTTGTAGATGAAGCAATGTTTGACAGTAGTGCCACTAATGAGCTCTCTTTAAAACAAATTACCCTCTTTATTGGGTCAATGGTAGCTATCTTAATCTTTGTAAACTGGGCCCCCTCAAATGGGGCAAATAGAATTTGGGATGTAATCTTCAATTTAAAATATTATATAACCCTCCCCTTTGTTCTTATAACCTTATGGGTAATCATAAAGTGGTTAAACAAAGAAAAGTTAGGTGAGTGGGTTGATTCTACAAAAGAGTTAGCTGTTCAAATTTTCCCCCTTCTATTTGGCGGTGTTTTTATTGCTGGTTTATTATTAGGAAGAGTTGGGCACCAAGCTCTTATACCTAATCAATGGATTGAGTCTTTAGTTGGAGGCAACTCTATTGGGGCAACTTTGTTTGCTTCAATTGTAGGGGCTTTTATGTATTTTGCAACTCTTACTGAAATCCCAATTGTCCAAGGTTTAATAAGTAGTGGGATGGGACAAGCTCCTGCTTTAGCTCTTTTATTAGCTGGTCCTAGCCTTTCACTTCCAGCAATGTTGGTAATAGGAAAAGCGTTGGGTTTGAAAAAGACGATTATATACGTAGTTCTAGTAGTTTTATTATCTACTAGCGGAGGATTACTTTTCTCATTGATAGCTTAATCAGTTAACTTTTTAATACGCTCACTAATCAAAGCACTCATCCTCTTTTTATTTTCACTATTTAAAAAGCTTCTTTTGGTATATTCAATAAACGTATCTTCCAATGAGGCAAGTTTATCTATCATTCTAGGAGCTACTTTAGAGTCTAAGTCAAAGTTATTAGCTAATTTTATAAAGTCAGATCTCTTTATATTTGATTTTTTACCCAAAAGAGTTAAAGCAGTCTGTTCACTATCTTCTATCAACAATGATACTGGAAGTAAATCGTAAGCTGGAGATAAAATTATCCTTTCAGCTGAAGGACTATATAAAGAGAAGTTCTTTAAATGCATATCGGAGTTTCCAATTACATAAGAAAAAAGTATTACATAAAACAGTGTCGATAAATCAAGCATCCGCTGGGTTGAATATTGTTTCACAACTTTGCCACACTGTTCATAAGAGCCTTTGTACTTATCTTCAGTAATTCTTTCGCTTAATTGACAAAAGTCCTCCATATAGAGTTTTTCAACACCATTTTTACTAAAGAGGCGATCTATTCTTTTTGTTATGTAAGCTAAAGACCCATCTTTAACTTTAAGTAAACCGTGTTCAACAACATCTAAATCTGCTTGTTGGGCTAAATTCATAGCTAAAGATTCAAACTCTGGTAATTGCTCATACTCTAAGGAGGCCACTTTTAAAATGTAACCAGTTGGATAATCAACCAAAGTTAGCCTACTGTTTCTCTCTGTATTATCTAAATTAAGTGATAGTTTTTTTTGAACTCCAGTTACGTTGACCCCTTTTCTTACTGCCTCATAAGCCAAAGATTCCAAAATATCTTCATTTATCTCAAGTTCAGGAGGAGTCTTTGTTCCAAACATTTTTTGAGAACATCCTTGGTGCCACTGGACAGTAGTAGAGGAATCTAATGGTTCTAGACACTTTAAACAATATTTCATTTTAAAGCCTCAACACTTACATAGCCTATGTTATCTTTACAAGTTGCTAATAAGATAGCCATTCGATCATTTCTATTGAGCTTCCAAGTTTTTATAGCAACCTCTAACAACCACCCCTCTGCTATAAGTCCATCGAAAAAAGGGAAAAGTGCATTGCTTGTATACTCTTGTTGAGTTAGAGGCATAGTTAAACTAATTGGCTTTGACTTTTTATTGTTGTAATAGTTGTCATCATAAGTAAATCGATACCCAGTATCTATCTCTTCTATAATTCCTGCAAATGTATCTTTTACAAATACTTTCCCTTTTCTATAAGCCACCTTCAACTCTCCTTTTCATCCCATTCAAAAGGCTCTGGTGCTGCATGATGATTAAACATAGATAAGGCTTGATTAACTTTGTCTAAGCGAACAGTTTTCTTTCCCTGCTCCAACTCTCTTACAAACCTCAATCCCAAGCCCGATCTAAGGGCAAACTCAACTTGGGTTAAGCCAGCTTCTTTTCTTTTTGCTTTAATAAAATCACCAATAACATTATCCATAACACAATAATATACCTGATAGGGTCTAAAGACAAGCATTAATACATAAACAACACCCTATAGGGTGCAATTAGATATTAAACAGATTTATTAATACCCCATTAGGGTATAATTGCAAGTTAAAAGGTATTGTTTTGTCAGAACAATTTCATCAACTTCCTAGTAGATAACTATACTGTAATTAAAATATCAAAGACTGGGCGAAATATAAGGGCTTGATGTAAACACCCAATGGTGTCCCTTAAGTAGCCCATTTTTTATATCTTTTGCCCAGAACAAGATTTGAACTTGCACAGGTTTCCCTACTAGGACCTGAACCTAGCGCGTCTACCAGTTCCGCCATCTGGGCCAACAAGAAATTATTACTTATAGATTTATTTTGTGTCAATCTGTTGTCGATTCTCTATTCTATTAGTATTTTCTGTAATGAGTTTAAAAAGGAGAATATGATGAATATTACTTTTGGGGGTAATCCCGTAAATTTAGCACTATATCCACTAAAAGTGGGAGATAGAATTGATGATTTCACAGCAGTTAAAAATGATTTAAGTGAATTTAAATTGAGTGATATTGAAGGGAGAAAGCTTATTTTAGCCGTTCCCTCTTTAGATACTTCAGTTTGTGACGCTGAAGTGCGCCGTTTTAACGAAGAAGCAACAAAGCTTGGAGATGTTACAGTAATAGCTATCTCCATGGACCTACCATTTGCCCAAGCGCGTTGGTGTGGTGCTGCAGGCGTTGATAAAGTGATGACAGTAAGTGATTACAAAGATCACTCGTTTGCCAACGCAAGTGGCACATACATTAGGGAAGTTGGTTTGTTAGCCCGTTCCGTCTTCCTCCTTGATGAGAACAATGTGGTAAAGTACGTCGAGTACGTAAAAGAGGTAACAGATCATCCCGATTATAATGCCGCTTTGGATGCTGTTAAAGCATAAGCTTACTTTGTTTCATCCCTTGCCCCTAGACTACTTTTTAGTAGCCTAGGGGATTTTTTTATTTAGTGGAAACTTGAAAAAGGTTTAAAAGAACTCTACATTGTAAGTATGAGTATTAAAGTTCTGTTTTTAGGGGAGATCGTTGGTCGAGCGGGTTTGCTGAGTTTGAAAGAAGGACTTGGAAAAGTTGTTAGTGAAAACAACATCGACTATGTAGTTGCCAACGGAGAGGGAGTTACCAAAGGATTTGGAATTGGTAAAAACCACTCGATCCAACTAATGAAGATGGGTATTGATTTAATCACCACAGGAGAAAAAACTTACTTCAAAAAAGATATGGTGGAGTTTATTGGAACTACTAACAGAATTTTGAGACCAGCAAACTACCCCCCTAAAACACCAGGAAGGGGAATTAGGATAGTTGAAATAAAAGATAAAAAGTTTGCTTTTATAAACTTAATGGGAAACAGCAACTTCAATAGAACCCATCTAGCCAATCCTTTTTTATTAGTTGAAAATATTATTGAGAAAACTAAAAGTGAAGCTGATGCAATTCTTGTCCAATTTCACGCCACAACAACTGCAGAAAAACAAACCATGGGTTATTTTTTAGATGGGAAGGTGGCTGCTGTCATAGGAACGCACTCAAAAGTGTTAACAGCCGATGCCCACACCTTAGCCAATGGAACTGCTTTTATAACAGACACAGGAAGATGTGGCAGTAGCATCAGTGTTGGAGGTTTTGAAAGCAAAAAAGAGATTGAGCGCTTTATTACACAAATACCCTCTCAAAGTGATGAGAGTTGGGGTGTAATTGAGTTACAAGGGGCAATTGTCACTTTGCAAGACGATTTTAAGAGAACAAATATTGAACCATTGCGCTTAATCGTTAATAATAATGCTACTAAGCCTGCTTAGAAATAAGGAGCAAATGATATGTATGAACACGCATCTGTCGTTTCAATAAATGATAATGGGATGGTAACCGTCTCTTGTGACTCAGTCGCATGTGAAAGTTGCCAAGCTGGAGCACTATGTAACACCAAAGGAAAGTTCTTTGTTGCCGGTAATGATACCAATATTAAACTCTCTATTGGAGATACCGTCGAACTCTACCTTCCCCCAGGAAAGACAATATTAGCTGGGTTTATGGCTTTGATGTTGCCTCTTTTACTGTTCCCCTTAGGGTACTATTTAACTTTGGCTTTTAAACCTCAAGCAACAGAGATTGTTAGGGTCCTTTTTGGAGTTGTTGGTATTGCTTTTGGATTTTTAATCACCAATATTTTTTCAAGAGTGAAAGCTAAAGAGTATACCCCCAAAATTACCCGGGTTCTCTCAGAGACAAAGTAGTAGGAGAAATTTTGTGAAAAAGGGCTCATTGCTTTGGCTCTTAATCCTTTTGGTTGTAGTTTTAAGTGGATGCTCATTTGCCTTCAAAGAGAGTGATCAGTTCCACTTAGACCTTTTGCCCGACCTAGTTTTAACTAATACTACCTACAAAATAAAAAGTTCAGACGAAGAGCCTATCACCATAGAAGCTCAGACCATTGAGATCTACAAAAATGCTAACAAAGCTTTTATAACCAAAGCTACGTTTATTCAAAAAGATATTGATGGAACTTTGATTATGTCTGGATCTTTTAATGAAGGCGAAATAGAGACTACAACTAACAACTTAAGACTCAGAAAAGATGTGACTATTAAAAACCATAAAGAGAACTTTTCACTACATGGTGATAACTTTGATTGGCACAGCGACGATAAAAAAGTATTTAGTGAAAAAGAGAGCCTGGTAACCTTAATTAACAAAGAGCATGATATACTTAAAGGGAGGGGCTTTGTGGGTAACTTTGCCACTTCAGAATTTGAATTTGCAACTATGGAGGAGGGGATTTTATACTATGACTAAATTTAGAACACTTTTAATCTTCATTCTAATTGCCCTTCCCCTTAGCGCTGCACAGCCAATAATCTTTAGAGGTGGACACACCAAAGCTGTGATGAGAGAGGGGCGTGAAACCATAATGCTAAGTCAAGATGCTGTTGTTGAGGTTGGTTCTGTAAAGTTTGAAGCAGAAAATATTGAGCTTTTAGGTCCCGATTCACGCTACTTAGTTGGTACTGGTGGTGTTTTTATCACTGACAGTGACAACAACATCTTAATTAAAAGCAACACCCTCTCCTACGATCGTGTTGCAGAAAAATTGTTAGTTGATGGTTGGGCTGAAGTTCAAGATTTAGAAAATGAGATTATTGCCACTGGAGCCTACCTCTCCTACTCTAGAAATGAAAGTCACCTCCTACTACAAATTGAGGCTAAAATTTTAAGGCACACCGATTCAGGAATCATGGTTTGTAGAGCTGATTCAATTGAGTACAACCGCGTAGCTCAAACTCTCCATCTTATAGGTAACACAACCATAACTTACAAAGGAGACACTTACAGTGCTTCAGGTGCAACTGTTGATTTAGAGAATGATGAGATTTTACTAGAGGGATCAATTAGAGGGAGTGTTAATGGATAAATCTACTCTAAAAGCAACCTCCCTAAAGAAAAAATATGGACGCAAAGTTGTAGTTGATGAACTCTCCTTAGAGATGGAATCGGGCCAAATTATTGGACTACTTGGCCCTAATGGGGCTGGTAAAACTACGATGTTTTATATGATTGTTGGTTTTATTGCCTCCAATAAAGGGAAGATATTTCTAAATGGGAAGAATGTGACAAACATGCCAATGTATAAAAGAAGCCGCTTAGGATTATCGTACCTACCTCAAGAATCTTCAATCTTTAGAAAACTCTCAGTTGAAAAGAATATTAAGTTGGTTGTTGAAACAAGAAAAGATTTAAGCTTTAAAGAGAAAAAAGAGTTAACTAACTCCTTGATAGAAGAATTTGGCCTAAGTGCAATAAAAAAACAACTTGGTTATACTCTTAGTGGTGGAGAGCGAAGAAGAACTGAGATTGCCCGCTCTATTGCAACTAATCCCCGCTTTTTATTGTTAGATGAACCTTTCGCTGGTATTGACCCAAAGGCAGTTTATGAGATAAAGCAACTGATCCTCTCGTTAGCTAAAAAGGGAATTGGCATTTTAGTCACCGATCACAATGTGCGTGATACTTTGGCTATCACCGACACCTCTTACATAATTAACAATGGAAAGCTTTTAGCTAGTGGCAATAAAGAGCAACTGTTAGCAAATGCTGAAGCTCGTCAAATCTACTTTGGAGAGGAGTTTTAAATGAGCCTCTCTCTAAAGTTGGAACAATCGTTAAAACAACAACTCACCCTCTCTCCTCAACTAATTCAAACTTTTGAAGTGTTGGCTATGTCAACTTTGGAGTTACAACAAAAAATAAGAGATGAGATTGAATCCAACCCAGCCTTAGAGATTCCCCCTGAGCGCTCATTGTCAATTGAAAGGATAGCTGAAAGTCAAAATAGAGTTAAAGCAGATGATGATTTAAGTGATTCTGCTGAGTATGATCCAAATCGGTACTATTCTTCAGTGCGCCTCTCTTCCTATTTTGATCAAACTGCTGCTGATCAAAACCAGCAATTCATTGAAGGAGCCCTCTCTAGAGATGAGACTTTACAAAGTTATCTTTTACGCCAATTAGGGTGGCTAAAAGTGAGCGAAGAGATAGTTGAGTTAGGGAGTTTAATAATCAGCAACTTAGATTCAAATGGCTTTCATCGTAACAAAGTTGAATCTCTAGTTAAACCAAATCAAATTAAAAAAATTAAAGAGGCTTTAAAAATAGTTCAATCTTTAGATCCTCCAGGCATTGGAGTTTACGATTTTAAAGAATCTTTAGTTTTACAAGCTGAAATTGATGGACTAAGTGGCAACGATTTAGATCTATTTAAAGAGATGGTTTACACCCATTTGGAAAAACTACGACTTAATAAATTTAAAGAGGTAGCCACTTCATTGCAACTTGAAGAGGATGAAGTTGAACTTTTATACCGCTATTTAAAGACACTCAACCCCTACCCTGGAAAACTTTATGACACTAGAGAGACTCAGTATATAATTCCTGATCTCTATGTGCGCCAAGTTGAAGGGAAGTTGCAACTAACTCTAAACGATGATGCAGCCCCTACTTTAAGCATCGATACAAACTTTCAACATCTAGGTGATCTATCTAGGAAAGAGACTAAAAAAGAGGTCTCCTCTTACATCGCTAATGCTGTTAGATCTGCAAATCAATTGATCAGTCAAATAGAGATGAGAGGAGAGACTATTAGAAACATTGGTCTTCAACTTATAAAATATCAAAGTGAGTTTTTCTTAAGTGGTCCAAGATATCTTAAACCTCTAACTTATCGTGTTTTAGCAGAAGAGTTATCGCTTCACGAGACAACAATTAGTAGAGCAGTACAAGGCAAATATATAGACACTGATTGGGGAATACTTCCCATTAAAGAGCTCTTTAGCTCCTCATTACAAACCACTACAGGGGAAAAAGAGGAGGTCTCTAAAACAGCTGTTAAAGAGATGGTTAAAGAGATTATCCTTGAGCATGAAGGCCCCAAAAAGCTATCCGATCAGAAAATAGCAGACATATTAGGTTCTAAAGGGATTAAGATCGCTCGTAGAACAGTTACAAAATATAGGAATGAATTAGACATAGACTCCTCCTATGAGCGCCTAAATTAGAAGGTCTTTTGGTTTGACTTTTATTAGTGGCAATCGTATCATTTTTATAAGACTTTTCTAAAGGAGGACCTATGAACTTAGAAATCAGAGGAATCCGGTACAATGTAAGTGACACAACACGCGACTTTTTTGATAAAAAGTTGGAGAAGCTTGCCTTTGCAGAGAGCTTTATTCACGATTTAACCATCACCGTGACTAGAGAGACAAAGGGTCAAGGGTTTCATCTCGATGGGAAAGTCCACTTTTCTTGGGGCTTAGTAAAAATGGTGAGCTACGATTGTTACGAGCTTTACGAAGGGATAGAGATGCTAGTTGATAAGCTGGAGGCTTTAGCCCGAAAGGAGAAAGGTAAAATACAAAGTCATAACTAAAAATAATTTTACTTATTTCTAATGCCCCTGCGGGGGCATTTTTTCTATTATGTAAAAACTACTAAACAAATGGTAACATACCACTATATTGTGCTATAGTTCATTGGGAGGCTTTATGGTTGAGTTTTCAATCTTAGATTTGCTCGATTTAGATTTAAAAGAAAACAACCACTTACAACTTAGTTGCATAGCTGGGCGTAGTGGATTATCGCGCAAGCTGACAAACTCAAAAGTTAGTCGCCCAGGATTGCCCATCAGTGGATTCTTTGAAGTTTTCAACCACGACACAATTCAAGTCTTTGGACGAGGAGAACAACTCTATTTAAAGAAGTTGGAGATGGAAGATAATTATCAAACAATCGAGCAGTTTTTCTCTTATAAGATTCCTTGTTGTGTCTTTACAGACCAAGGATCCCCTAGTAAAAAGTTTACTACTTTAGCTGAAAATTCAGGTTGTGCAATCTTAACTACCAAAATCTCATCAGCCGATTTCACCAAAGGTTATATCCAATTATTAGAGGAGATATTTGCTCCAACAATGACCATTCATGGAGTCTTTGTTGAGGTATTTGGTATTGGGGTATTAATTACAGGAGACAGTGGGGTTGGTAAAAGTGAAACTGCTTTAGAGTTGGTTGAACGAGGTCACCGCCTAATTAGTGATGATAGTGTAAAACTTCGCAACATCAGTGAAACATTTTTAATTGGGAGCGGGGAGAATCCCCATTTAGCCCACCACATGGAAATTAGAGGCTTAGGTATTTTAAATATTGCTAACCTTTACGGAGTTGGTTCAATTAGAGAGCGTAAACAAGTTCAACTAATAGTTCAACTTGAAGAGTGGGATTCAAATAAAAACTACGAAAGAGTTGGCGAAGAGTTGACTGAATCTATCTTAGGAATTACAGTCCCTAAACTGGAAGTTCCAGTAAAGCTGGGGCGTAACGTCCCAATTATTATAGAAACAGCTGCTCGCAATGAGCGCTTGAAGAATCTTGGATACTTCTCAGCCAAAGAGTTTGACCAAGGGGTTTTGAAGTGGCTTGAAAGTGAGTCGGCACGCAATCTCTATTACAATAATGAGGAGACATTCTGAAATGGTTGAACGGGAAGTAGAAGTTCAAAACAGAGCAGGAATACATGCCAGGCCAGCAGCGCTTATAGTTAAGGTGGCAAACCAGTTTGAATCAAAGATCTATATGGAAAAAGATCAGATGAGAATCAATGGCAAATCAATTATGGGGATTATCACCTTAGGGGCTGCCTATAAATCGCGTTTAAAAATCAGTGCTGAAGGGCCTGATGAAGTTGAAGCAGCCGATGCTATAGAAAATCTATTTAACAATAGGTTTGAAGAGTAGGAGTTTAAAGTGAAAAAGCTTACAGATCGACAACAACAAGTATTCGATTTTATTAAAGAGTATATCGACAATAATTCGTATGCCCCAGCTGTTAGAGATATTGCAAGCGCCTTTGAAATTACTGTGAAAGCAGCCCACGATCACCTTAAAGCACTTGAGAGAAAAGGGGTTATCCACTCATCTGAGGGAATTAGTAGATCAACTGGTATTGTTGGCTACTCTTCATCTCAAAGAGGTGAAACAATTAGTGTTCCAGTTTTAGGAGCTACAGCAGCAGGGCTTCCTCTTTTGGCAGAGGAGAACAAAGAGTACGATTTACAACTTCCTTCTTCAATGATTCCAGGAAAAGGGCCGTTCTTTGCCCTCCACGTTGAGGGAGACAGTATGGTTGATGCTGGAATTATGGATGGGGATTTGGCAATTATTAAACAAACTAACAGTGCCAACAATGGAGAGATTGTAGTTGCCCGCGTAGGGGAAGAGAACAGAGTTACTTTAAAAAGGTTTTATTTGAAATCAAACTCAATTGAACTGCGCCCTGAAAACCCAAAGTATGGCTCTCTCTACTCAAAAGATATTACCATTTTAGGTAAACTTCAGTTGATCATTCGCGACTATGAGTAGCAACTACCTCCTTTTAGGACCTGAAGTGGGAAATAAAGGGCAAAAACTAAAAGAGATTCGATCCTCTTTAAATAAAAAGCACAACGTTGAAGTTGAACTTGAACGTTACTACCCATTTGAGACTTTAAATGGGGAGATGATTGCCTCTTTAAGTAGCAACTCACTATTTAGTGATTATAGGATGGTTATCTTAAGCCAAGCTGAACAACTAAACAGTGAGCAAACTAAAGATATAGCTGAATATTTAAAAGCTCCAAATCCTAATGTAACTCTAATAATAATTTCAAATAACACGTATATAGATAACAGGATTGCAAAACTAATTCCTAAAGAGAACACAGAAATATTTTGGGAACTTTTTGATAACCAAAAAAGTCAGTGGCTAAAAAGCTATTTTACTAAAGCAGATTTAGCAATCACAGATGATGCAATAGAACTCTTATTAGCTTTAGTTGAGAACAATACCCAACAACTAAGAGTTGTAAGTAACCAACTAGTTCAATTTGCCTTAAGTGATAATAAAAATACCATAACCGACTTTTTAATTGAAACTTACATCCAACACACCAAACAAGAGTCGGTCTTCTCCCTCTTTGAACAAATTTGTATAGGAACATATCAAAGAGCTCTCTCTATCTTACACACCCTTCTCGATTCAAAAGAGTTTGATGCAATCTCTTTAATTGGGGGATTGTTGTGGCAATTTAGACGTTTAATCTCAATTCAAGAAGCTTTTGAAGAGTCAAATAACTGGGACTCAGCAGTAAAAGCTGCCCAAGTTATGGGTAAGAGCTCTCCACTTAAAAGAAAAAAAGATATTGAGAATTATCAAAAAGGGTCAAAACGGTACCCTTTAAAGACAACTCGTAAAATAATTGGAAGACTTGGAGAGTTTGACATTAAGGTGCGCCAATACTCAAACGACTTTCACACACTTTTAATGGAACAGCTTTTAGGAATAATAATGGAAGGAGAAGGAAATGCACCAGCTAAATTGCAAGTTCTCTCTTTCTCTAAAGATTTAAGGTTTTAAGAATCCTCTGGGCAATAGGCAGTGGTATTTGAGCTTGCTTAGCAATTTCTTCAGCGCTCAAACTTAACAGTTGCTCTATAGTGCTAAAAGTTTGCATGATCTTTTTACTACGAACCTTACCCACCCCATCAATTGATTCCAACAAGGCAAAAGTTGCCTCTTTGGATCTTTGTTGAATACTTAGTGCATTGGCAAAGCGATGTGCCTCATCTCTAATTGCCTGAAGAAGTTTTAATGCAGGGGCATCTTGAGAAAGTTGTAAAGGCTCTTTAGAACCACTGAAATGAATCTCTTCATACTTTTCAGCTAGCCCTATCACAACTAGATATTCCAGTCCTAAAAGAGTGAGAGCATCAACTACAGCATTAACTTGCCCTTTTCCCCCATCTACTAAAATTAAATCAGGCAGAGGTTTTTTCTCTTTAACTTGGCGAGTATAACGCCTAGTTACTGCCTCTTTTAAAGCCATGTAATCATCAATCTTTCCCCCCAAACTTTTAATGTTGAAACGGCGATAGTTTTTTTGATCTGCTCTTCCATCAATAAAAGAAATTAAAGAGGCGACGGTAAATTTACCATCCAAGTGGGTAACATCAAATCCCTCAATCCTTTTAGGGGGATTTTCCAATTCTAAAACTTCCATCAGTTGTTCTAAAGCTTCAGGGTTCTCTCTACTTTTTAATCTTTTTTCAACATCGCGGGCAGCATTTTCACTAGCCATTCTCATAATCCTGTAGTGTTTACCTTCAGTGGGAACCGAAACTTTTACAGGGACTTTTAAATCTTCGTTGAAATAGCGCCCAATTAATTGGCTATCTACATCGTGAGAGACGTAGAGCTCTTGAGGTCTATTACCCCCATCACCGTAGTATTGAACTAAAAAGTTGATAAGAGTTTCAGTCTCATCCCCAAAGGTCTCTGCCCTATAAAGAGCCCTACCCATCAATTTTCCATCTCTTATTTGCATAATAGAGACTGCTGCTAAGTGCATTCTCATTTCACATGCAGCGTAATCACGACTCTCTTGAGAGAAATCTTCAACTTGTTGAGTTTTAGAAACCGACTCTAAAGCTAAAACTAAATCCCTTTTTTTAGCAGCTAGTTCGTAGTTTTGATCTTTAGAAGCTTGAAGCATCTCCTCTTTAACTTGCTTAATTAACTCGTCATCTCTTCCTTGTAAGAAAGCTCTTACTTTATTGATGTGCTCTGTATACTCCTCTTCACTAATCAAACCTGCACAAGGGCCACTACAGCGCCCTATATGGTAATAAAGACATGGGGTGTATCTTTTTCTTAAAGGGGTGCCACATTTACGCAGTGGAAACATCTTCTCAATTAAATCTAAGTACTTAGTTAAACTCTTACCATCGGGATAAGGGCCATAATATTCAGATCCATCGTGAATAATTCTTCGAGTTTTAAAAACCTTTGGAAATGGTTCATTTGTTATCCTAATCAGAGGATAACTTTTACCATCCTTTAAAGAGATGTTGTAATGGGGGTTATGCTTTTTGATGAGGTTGTTCTCTAAAATTAGAGCCTCATACTCATTACCTGTAATGATGTACTCAATATCGGCAATCTTACTAACTAAAAATGAGGTTTTAATATCTTTTGGGCCAAGAAAGTAGCTCGTGACTCGGTGACGTAAATCTTTAGCTTTTCCAATATATATTATCCGATCAGAGCTATCTTTCATCAGGTATACCCCGCTTCGGTGGGGCAACTCTTTGGCAATCTCTCTCGGACTACTTTTCATAATTAACTTAACAATACTAAGCGATTGAAGAAATTGCAATATTGGTCCTATTATAGAGAAATGGAAAAACACCAATTATCTTCAACTCTAACTAAAGAAGATTACAATTTTATTGACTCTTTAAAAGAGCATTATAGATTCTCATTTCAACAAACTAGACAAATTATTGAGGTGGCTAGTGATTTAAGGATGTGGGACTTAGGTCCTGTTGAAAAGTATTGGCATGATGATAACAAAGAGCTACCTTCAGATAAAATTAGAACTAAAAAGTTACTAAGCAACTTTTTCAATCAAATTGATCAAATAAAAAAAGAGCCCACTAAATATTCAGATTTTGTGGTGAATCACTCCTACAGTAAAAAAGAGGTTGTTGTAGAACAAGATGACTGGCGAACCCTAATCGGGTATTGTCCTTGCCCCTCTGTTAAAGAAAAACCCCGGTGCTGTAATCTTTATACTCTAGATTTAGTGCGTCAGTGTGGCTTTGAATGTTCTTACTGCTCAATTCAATCTTTTTATGACAACGATAAAATCCTTTTTACTGCCGATATTGAAAAAAGGCTTAACTCATTAGAACTTCCTAAACACATTTGGCACATTGGAACTGGTCAATCTTCTGATTCACTTATGTGGGGCAATAACCACAATGTCTTAAGCTCTTTAGCCTCATTTGCCAACAAACACAAAGATGTCGTAATTGAGTTAAAAACTAAATCAGCACGTACAGATTGGTTAGATGAGGTCTCTTTTCCCAACAATGTTGTTGCTACTTGGTCATTAAATGGGAAAACAATTATAGAAAAAGAGGAGCATGGATCTGCCTCTTTAAATAAAAGACTTGAAGCTGCTTTAAAAAGTGTTGAACGGGGGATGAAAGTGGGCTTTCACCTTCATCCAATGGTTTACTATGAAAATTGGGAAGAGGAGTATCGTGAAATTGTAGAGAAAATCACAACAAACTTTGATAAAAAGGATGTGGTGATGATCTCTTTCGGAACTTTAACTTTTACTAAAGAGGTTTTAAAACAGCTTCGCCTCGGTCAAAAAAGAAGTAGAGTCTTACAAATGGAGATGGTTGAAGTTGCAGGCAAATACTCTTATTCCGATGAGATTAAAATTAATCTTTTTAAAACTGCTTATGATTATTTCCCTACGGAGTGGAAACAACAAGGGCCGTTTTTCTACCTTTGTATGGAGAAAAGTTCTTTGTGGCTACCAACTTTACAAACAGAGTACTCTTCCGATGAGCACTTTGAACAAGAAATGAAAAAGCAGTACTACAAAAAACTGAATATCGCTTGCTCAGAGAGTTGACTCTCTTTATAATGACATAACATATTATTTTGTAAGGAATAAGATATGAAGTGGAGAAATGATGCTGTTTATGTAGATGAAATGAGCCCCTATAAGAGGATTTTTCCCTACATTATGCCCACTCGTAACGGCTCGGTAGTTTATCACCAATTTCCAGTAGATTTAACTAATGCAGTCCAATTTATTAAAAAGTACAATAAAGAAAACCCTGGTGATCACCAATACAGAATCTTTGAACTTTTTTTAGCAGCTTTAATAAGAACTATTGCCATGCGTCCACTATTAAATCGCTTCATCATGGATAACAAATATTGGCAACGTAAAGAACTCAGCTTAAACTTCGTAATTAAAGAAGAGTATACCGATGAGGCTCCTGAACACTCTTCGGTGATTTATTTTAAGCCAGAAATGACTTTTGAAGAGATTGCCAAGTTAATTAACCAAACAATTATAAGTGCTCGTAAAGGAGAAGACAACGATACTGATAAAGCAATCAGCTTCTTTTTAAAGTTCCCAAATTGGTTTTTAAAGATGATTGTTGGAATCATTAGATATTTAGATAAAAAGGGGATTGCCCCTAAAGCCCTTAGAGATGCAGATGGACTACATGTCTCAGCCTTTGTCGCTAACTTAGGGAGTATTAACTTACTTAGTAGTCCTCACCACCATCTTTATGAGTGGGGAACAACAAGTTTATTTCTAACTATGGGTGCTTTAAAAAGACGCCGCATTGTTAGTGAAGATGGTAGACGCTCTTTTGTTGATACGATGGATATTGGAGTCTCTTTGGATGAGAGAATTGCTGATGGATTTTATTTCATTAAATCTATCTCAGTGTTACAACACTATTTAAATAATCCTGAGCTTTTGACAGAACGCCCCACTCTGCCCACAATGAAACTCAACTCAAAGGGGCAGATGTTGGACAAAAACTTTATTTAAACTTCTCGTTAAAGATATCTAGTTCTCTACCTTTAAGATCAATGTTATCAAAGTTAAGATTCTCTTTTATAGCTTCGATCTCTTTAGCTGAAAATCTTCTTCCGTTGAGAACTAGATTTTCAAAAGCTTCAGCAGCTAAAGGGGCAACTTTTTTAACAATATCGAAAATAACTTCACCATATGCTCTAATTTCATATTGGGCATGGGCATCCATTCTAAGTTTTAAGAAGTGAAACAGATTATGTAAGTCCATTTGCCAATAGAACTCTGTGTATAGGCTTAAAGGGAGATTGATTCGAGCTAACTCACGGGCAATATCTAAATCTAAGAGTTTATGGTAAGTATCAAAAGCATGTTTTTGATCATTTTGCAAAAGCTCTAAAACCTCTTTTTGAACTTTAGGATCAACAGATTCTTCATTGCGTCCTTGTTTATTGTCATCACTTTGTGTGTTGATGTACTGAATTTCTGGAACGTAAGCCTCATCATTCATAATGCTATAGCGTCCTGAAATCTCATTTATTCGGGCGGTTCTGTGTCTAATCCACTGACGAGCAACAAAGATTGGCATCTTTACATGGAATGTGAAGTTTACTTGCTCAAATGGGGATGTGTGGTCGTTACGCATCAGGTAGTTAATTAAACCGCGATCTTGACGATAAGTTTTGGTCCCCTCTCCATAAGAAACCCTAGCTGCCTGAACAATTCTTGAATCGGATCCTAAGTAGTCAACTAAACGGACAAAGCCGTGATCTAAGACTTTGAACTCCTTATCTAAAATGGCCTCAGCCTCTTCTACTATACAATGTGCCATAACAACTCCTCCTGATTTTCAATAGTGCCACAAAATTAAGATGGGGGCAATTATTATTAAAGTTGCCCCATGGTTGATAAAACTAGAGCTAAAGCAGAACAGCAAGCTGTCTCTGTGCGAAGAATATATCTTCCCATTGAGAAAAAATCAAAACTCTCTCTTTCAAACAACTGGCGCTCTTTATCACTCCACCCCCTCTCACTTCCAATGGCAATAACTACTTTATCTTCAAACTTTTTTTTATCTCTTATTTGTTTAATCCCTTTTACATTGTCAAAAATAATTTTAGAACTCTTTGAATCAATCTCACTTAAGGCGTTATCTAACTTATCGTAAAGGTAAAAGTTGGGTAAAGTGGCAATTCCTGCTTGCATCGCCCCATCCAATAAGTATTTTTTATAAGTACCCTCTTTGTACAACTTTGCCTCTTTATAAGAGCGCTCTCCTAAATCAGTCCCTACTACAACAATATTCTCAATGCCAAACATTCCACTTTCACGTAAAATCCTTTTCATTGAGATGGGACGAACTAAACCAACTATCAAAGTGATTTGGTTTTCTCCAGTAGCTTTTTCTTTTTCAACCCATTTGTAGTGAATGTAATTGTTATCAATTGCTATAATTTCAGCTATTCCAACAAATTTGTTGATTTGACCTGCTTTAAAGGTATCACCAACTTTAAGCTTTAAAACCTTTAAAATATGGCTTGCCCTAAAGTCTGTCAGTTCAATAAAGTTATCTTTTTTATCTGTTTCAAATAGGATGATATTCACGCATCTGAGTATAGGATGTTGCTGATTGAGTGTAAACACAGTATTATTTGTCAATGAACAAAATTAGAGTCTTTACAGCAGAACACAACGACCCATGGTTTAACTTAGCCACCGAAGATTGGCTATTTAATACGTTAGAGGGTTTTGACCATATCCTTTTTCTGTGGCGCAACAAACCTTGCATTGTAATTGGGCGTTATCAAAACCCCTACGTTGAGTGCAACTTAGAGGCTATGAATAGTGATGGTGTTGTCTTAGCTAGACGTCAAAGTGGTGGTGGAGCCGTTTATCACGATTTAGGAAATACAAACTTCACCTTCATGTCTAAAAGAGACCTTTATGATACTCATAAAAACTTTGAAATTATTGTAAAAGCTTTAAAAAGATTCTCCATCGAGGCAGTTCAATCGGGTAGAAACGATATCTTAGTTGATGGAAAAAAAGTTTCAGGAAGTGCTTTTAGGATGACTACTAAAAAAGCTTTCCACCATGGAACTTTGTTAATTGATGCAAATATGGGAAAAATTCCAACTTATCTAACTCCTGATAAAGAGAAATTGGAGTCCAAAGGGGTACGCTCAGTTGCCTCCCGTGTTGCCAACTTAACATCCTTTAACCCCTCTTTGACCCATGATAATCTATCAGAAGCTATTATTGAGACCTTTTTTGAAACTTATAATAATGAAGTTCCAATTGAAGATTTAACAATAGAAAGACTAAAAGAGGAAAAGTATCTTTACGACACTTATAAAAAGTACTCTGATTGGCAATGGAGGTTTGGGACAACTCCCCAATTCTCCACTAAGATGAGCCAGCGATTTGAGTGGGGTAAGGTTGAATTGAACTTCAATGTAAATAATTCTACTATTAAAGAGGTTAAAATATTTAGTGATGCCCTTTCGATTGAGCTGATAGAGTATTTAGAAAAGTCTTTAGTTAATCTTCATTACGATCCCAAAGTGATAGAGAAAAAACTACTAGAGGGTGTTGAAGAGTCTTTAAAAGATAAAATAAGAGAAGTTGTTGATTTAATAAAAAGGGAGTATGCATGAGGCGTTTTGTAATCACCTTTTTGACACTACTAATGATTATAATTCCCCTTAGTAGTAAAGGTGATATTGAAAAATTAGATGCCCCAATAAGAAAATCTCTTAGTGAGAGAAATACTTTTGTCATTGGAATCGACAAAGAGTCAGATACCCCATTTTTAAACCCTGTAGAGGCTACCGATACAAACTCCCTTTTGATTTTAGAGGGATTGTTTGAAGGGCTCTTTAATTTTGATGGTGAAAGTGGAATGGCTGTTGGTGCCATAGCAAAAGAATTTGACCTATCGCCTGATCAACTAACTTGGACTTTTTATTTAGATGAAAATAGCCGTTTTTCTAATGGCGATCCAATTGATAGTTCAACCTTTATTGATTCTTGGTTTTGGTTGTTGGATAACCCCAACGGGAAAAGCTCCCCGCTAATAGCAATGATGGGTCCAATAACCAATTTAGAAAATTATCGTAACTCAAAGGTGAGCAAAAGCCAAGTTGGGATAAAAGCTTTAGATAAATACACAATTCAACTCACCTTAGATTACAGTGCCCCCTACCTTCCCTCCCTTTTGGCAACAATTCCATTTAGTGCAATTCATAAAAGTTATCGTACAAATAAAAATGAGCAACCACTGATTTCTAGTGGTCCTTTTGTTTTAGTGGAAAATAGCCCCTCTCAAATTTTACTTGAGAAAAACAGATGGTATAGAGCCTACGACGAAATTGGCAGTGACTATATAAAGTTTCTCTTTTTGGACGAGCAGCAGTTAGTTGAATCGTATCAAAACAATTTAATCGATTGGTCTTTGGCTTTTGTACCACCCCAATACCTTAAGAGTTTAAATGATCTACATATCGATTTAGAGTACTCAACAGCCTTTTACTACTTCTCTGCAACTAGTGGTCCATACAGCAACAAAGAAATTCGTAAAGCGCTCTCTTTGTTAATTCCTTGGGATGAGTTGAAAGAAGAAAGTGGACAACTCTTTCCAACAACAAATCTAATTCCTAAAGAGAGGATGTTTAACTACTCATATGAAACTAATAAAGAGAAAGCTTTTGAAATTTTAAGTAAAGAGGGCTTTGCCCATGGGATTGCCCTTCCAGAGTTGAACATTGGTGTTCACAGGGGCTCCAAAGTTTATGAGTCGGCTAAAAAGATTGCTGACATTTGGTCTAAAGAACTTGGGATAACAGTTATTTTAGATGTAGTTCCTTTAAAGATGTACAGTCGCTACCCCTCTCAAAGTCCTTACGACTTTGCTTTCATAACCTGGATAGGAGATATCTTAGATCCCTTCTCATTCTTATCACTTTTTTTAAGTGATAGTGGGTACAACTTAGCAAACTACAAAGATAGCACCTACGATGAGTTGGTTTATAAAGCAATGGAAAGTGGCAGTCAAAACTTAATTGAACAAGCAGAGTTGTATCTACTAGAAAACAATGTAGTGTTTCCGTTCTACCACGGTTTTACAATTAACATCGTTAATAGTGAAAAGGTTGCCGTTTGGCACGACAACCTTCTAAATATCCACCCTCTTAAAGAGTTGAAGTTAAAATAGTTTCTTTAGTTCAACATAACCACTATCACGTCCAAAGAACTGAGTTAAATCTTTTAACCTCATAGCTAGATCTCTATTGATTTGATTAGCTGTTAATCTCCAAGACCAATTCTCATCTCCACAAGTACCAGGAAGATTCATCCTCCCCTCTTCCCCTAGATCTAAAAGATCTTGAATTGGAATAATTGCAAATTGGGCTGCAGATGCCATCACAGAGCGCATCATGTGCCAGCTCACCGAATCACTTGAACAACTTAAATAGCGGCGCACTAAATCTTGTAGTGTTGGATCTAATGAATCAAACCACCCTCTAGTGGTGTTGTTATCGTGAGTTCCAGTATAAGTTACACATCTTTCAGAGTAGTTGTGGGGTAAGTAGGCGTTGCTACTATCGAGTTCATCCCCCTTTTGATTAAAAGCAAACTGGGCAATTTTCATCCCAGGAAAGTTGTTTGAGTCTCGAAGGTGCTCAACCTCTTTTGTAATAACACCCAAATCTTCAGCTATTACTGCTAAAGAGCCAAACTTTTCTCTAAAGTGGTCAAATAGTTTTTGTCCATCAACTTTCACCCACTTCCCATTTTGGGCTGTTTTATGATTAGATGGCACTTCCCAATACGCTTCAAAGCCTCTGAAATGATCAATTCGAACGAAATCTGTTTGTTCAAATTGAAAAGCTAATCTTTCTTCCCACCAGCTAAAATTATCTTTTTCCATAGCAGGCCAATCGTAAAGGGGGTTTCCCCAAAGTTGACCAGTTTCACTAAAAGCATCGGGCGGTACTCCACTAGAGGCCTCTAGGTGCCCATCCTCATCAAGTTTTAGAATCTTTCTATTGGTCCAAGCATCGGCACTATCGTGGGCAACAAAAATTGGAATATCGCCAACGATGGCGATATTTTTATTGTTGGCATACTCTTTTAGTTGGTGCCACTGGGAATAGAAAAAATATTGAAGTACTTTATAAACTTCAATCTCATCTTTATTCTCTTTAGCCCATCTCTCTAACTCTTTTTTATCTCTATTTGCCAACTTGGTAGGCCAACTTTTAAACCATCTTGAGTCGTTATAAAAGTTGGTAATGGATTGAAAAAGGGCATAATCTGTTAACCAGTAACTCTCTTTTTCACAAAAAGAGTTGTAAGAATCTTTCTCTTTTTTAGTAGCATTTAAAAGAAAATTATTTGCCCCTTTGATTAATAAAGGCCACTTATAATTTTGCACCTCTTCAAAGTTAATTCTATCGCCTCTATTAGTTGGTCTATTTTTTAAGTCATCAAATTCTAAGTAGTTATCATCAACTAAAAAATCTAAACTTATTAGGAGTTCATTACCTGCAAAGGTTGAACGAGAAGCATAAGGGGAGTTGCCAAAGCCAACAGGACCTAAAGGTAAAATCTGCCACAACCCAACGTTAGCACTACTTAAAAAATCTACAAAGTCGTAGCTACTTTTACCAAAAGAGCCAATGCCATCCTCTTCATATAAGCTAGTGGGGTGTAACAACACTCCAGAGAAACGTATTTTTTTATCCATGGGGGAAATATAATCTAAAACTCCTCTTTTAGCCACACCTTGTTGCACTTGTCAATTTAGGGTATAATCACACCCATGTCATCGTCAGAAACTAATCAAAAATTTACCTTAAACGAACACGTTGTTTACCCACTTCAAGGTGTTGGTGTTATCGAAAAAATTGAAGAGAAGACCCTTAGAGGCATTACCAGACTCTATTACGAAATATTTTTAGATATTTCCGATATGACGGTGATGGTTCCCGTCGACAAGGTTGGTGAGTTGGGTATTCGCCCAATTGTCTCCAAAGATGAGGCTCAAAGTGCTATCAATGGGATTTCAAACAAATTGGAACAAGTTCCAGTTGATTGGAAAGCACGCTACCAAATGTCTGTTGACCTTTTAAAAGAGGGCTCAATTGCTTCTATTGCCAAAGTTGTTCAAATTCTTTACCACCGCAGTAAGATTAAAGAGCTCCCTGTTCAAGAGAGAAAACTTTACGACAATGCTTTAAGGATATTAATTGATGAAGGTTCTTTAGCTTTAGAAAAACCTAAAGAGGAACTTGAAGCACTTATCTTTGCAAAATTAGAGAAACCTAGCAAAAGGGAGGAGTAATGTCCTTCCCCTCCCACGCAACAATTGTAACGGCTGGCGGTGCAAGTAGCCGTTTTAATGGTCATAGTCCTGCAGTCTACAAAAAGAAAGAGTTTTTAGAGCTCGATGGAAAGTCAGTTTTATACAATGCAACACTCCCTTTTGTAAATCTTCCTTCAGTAAAAGTGGTAGTTGTCACTTACCCTAGTGGTTTAAAAGATGAAACGGAAGAGGCCTTAGATAACCTCTACTTTGCTATAGATACTCCTATCCTTTTAGTTGAAGGGGGCGCAACTCGCCAAGAGTCTGTTTACAACGGTTTAAAAGCTCTCAAAGAGGGCTCTTACAATATAGAGTACGTTTTAATTCATGATGGGGCTCGCCCTTGGATCGATGAAAAAACTATCATCTCAACATTGGCAACAGCCACAGTCTACGGGGGAGCTGCCCCTGTTTTACCAATCCATGACGCAATCAAAAAAGTTGATGAGAAGATGGAGGTTATTGAACACCTCGATCGAACCAATGTCGTCTCAATTCAAACACCACAAGCATTTAAGTTTGAAGATATTTTAGTAGCTCATCAAAATGCTGCTGACAATGGTAAACACTATTTTGATGATACTGAAATTTTTACCGACTTTGGGTTTAAAGTGGGAGTTTGTGAAGGATCTGCTAACAACTTAAAAATTACAAAAGTTTCCGATATTCCCAGTGGAGATTAAATTATGAGAGTTGGAACAGGGTGGGATATTCACCGTCTCGTTGAAAACAGAAAATTAGTATTAGGTGGAGTTGAAATTGAGTACCATCTTGGCTTTGAAGCCCACAGTGATGGAGATGTCCTCATTCACGCCCTTATTGATGCCCTTTTAGGCTCTTTAGCATTAGGTGATATTGGACAACACTTTCCCCCAACAGATCCCAAATATAAAGATATTGATAGTAAAGTCCTTTTACAAAAAACAATAACACTTTTAGGGGATAAGAAGATTGTAAATATTGATTCAACTCTCATTGCAGAAAAACCAAAGCTCTTACCCCACATTAGTAGAATAAGAGCTTCTTTAGCCTCTTTGTGTAATTTAGAAATCGACCAAGTTTCAGTCAAAGCAAAAACTGCTGAAAAGATGCTTGGTGAAGTTGGGCAATCAGAGGCAATCATTGCCCAAGTAACACTATTAGTGACTGATTAACATCGTCTTTGGATTTAAGGAGACTTGCATCGGTTTAGGATCTAAGTGCTCTTTATCCTTCACTAAGGTCATTACAACCTTATCCATAGCCTCATTATATTTTAACCCAATTAAAACATCGATTAATTCAGCATACTTTAAGATAGTATTGGGAACTCCATGTTCATCAAAAGTGACATCAGGTCTCACAGGAGAGACGGAGAACCAAGCTTCAACTCTAAGATCTTTAGCAAACTGCTTAATCTTTTTTACATCCTCATCGGTTGCCAAAGTTAATTTATAACCATCAAACATTATTGCATCAGCACTAAAAGAACCCTCTTTAATTAAGGTCTCTAACGATGAGAGAACTTTATCAATTGTGATGTTCTCTTGGCTAAAATTCATAACAACACGATTAGCTAATATTTCATTATAAATTGCAGCAGCATCTTCTAGTGAACGCCCTGCCGAAATTTGGCGAAATACCTCTTTGTACCAATTAATAACATGCTCCACGTTTCCAGAAAAGGAGACGTGAATTATGTGCTCATTTCTAAATAGCTTGTCGGTGGCTAAATGGACTAAACAAGCTGTCTTTCCAACACCATGGCGAGAAACCAATACTCCAAGGTTCCCTTTACCAAGACCGCCGTTTAGTGATTCATCAAAAGCCCTAAGTGGACTTAAGGCATTTAGTTCATGTATTTCCATCGATCTTTCCTCCACAATTTAACCTAGTTGCAGTATAGCACGCTTTACTGCACCACAAAATAGTCATCTTTGCCCTATTTTTGCTCTTTTTTCTTCTTCTCTAAGTAATCTTCTTTAAGTTTTTCACTAATACTTTGGGGAACACGGCTATACTTAGAGAGCTCCATTGTGTACTCAGCTTTACCCTGAGTTAAAGAGCGAAGAACTGTTGAATAGCCAAACATCTCAGATAGAGGTACTTCAGCTTCAACGTTACTCATCAATCCATCTTCAGTAGAACTTATGATAATTCCCCTTCTTTGGTTGATACTTGCAAAAATATTTCCTTGGAACTCAGTTGGTCCTTCAACGACAACTTTCATAACAGGCTCTAATATAATTGGCTTAGCACGATCGTAAGCCTCTCTAAAAGCACCTAAAGCTGCAGTTTGGAATGCCATATCTGAAGAGTCGACGGGGTGGTACGAACCATCGTTAATAACAGCCCTAACGCCAACAACAGGGAATCCAAGTTGAGTTCCTTTCTTAAGGGCCATCTGAAACCCTTTATCACAAGAGGGGACATACTCAGTTGGAATAACTCCCCCTTTGATTAGATCGATAAACTCATAATCTTCATCTTCTTCCCCTTGTGCTGCTTTTAGAGGCTCAATGTAACCAGCCACTCTTGCAAATTGACCAGATCCTCCAGTTTGCTTTTTGTGGGTGTAGTTAAATTCTGCCATTTGGCTAATAGACTCTCTGTAGGCAACTTCTGGTTGATCGGTAGCTACATCAACTTTGTACTCTCTTTTCATCCTCTCAACATAAACTTCAAGGTGGAGCTCTCCCATTCCTTGAATAATTGTTTGGTTGGATTCAGGATCAACATAAGTTGTAAAGGTTGGGTCCTCTTTAGTGAAGCGGTTTAATGCTTTAGCCATGTTATCAGAAGATTTCTTATCGGCAGGAGTTAAAGCTAAAGAGATAACAGGGCGAGGTACGTACATACTTGTCATTGAGTAGTTCAATGTGGGGTGACAGAAAGTGTCTCCACTAGCACAATCAATTCCAAATAAAGCTGCAATTGAACCACTGCCAGCTTCAGTAATATCCTCCATTGAGTCTGCGTGCATTTGCACTAAGCGCCCAACTTTAAATTTCCTACGATTGCGGGTGTTGTACAACTCGTCCCCTTTTTTGATTTTTCCTTGGAAAATTCTGATGTAGGTGAGTTGACCATATTGTCCATCTTCTAATTTGAATGCCAAGATAACAGGCTTTTCTTTATCATCCGATTTTAAAATAACCTCTTTTTCTGAATCATCTAAATCTAAAGCTTTATTCTCAACATCTGTGGGGTTTGGTAAGTATTGAACAACTGCATCCAACAAAGGTTGGATTCCTTTGTTTTTATAAGCAGAACCCATAAAAACAGGAACAAGCTCTAATGCGATTGTCCCTTTACGAACTGCTTCGTAAATCAACTCTTCGCTAACATCCTCTAATAACATCGCCTCCATAACTTCATCACTAATCATAGAGACTGTATCGAGCATCTCTTCTCGCTTTTCGTTAGCTTCATCAACTAAGGAACTAGGAATATCTTCAATTCTTACGTCATCCCCGTTAGGTCCATCGAAATAAATAGCTTTCATCTTAACTAAATCGACTACCCCCTCTAACTTATCCTCTAAGCCAATTGGGATTTGCATTAAGACTGCATTTAGACCAAGTTTTTCAATCAGTTGATCTTTAACACGGTAGGGGTTTGCTCCAGTTCTATCACACTTATTAACAAAGGCAATCCTTGGAACGTTGTAGCGTTTCATTTGACGATCAACTGTGATTGATTGGCTTTGGACTCCTGCAACTGAACATAAGACTAAAATAGCCCCATCTAATACCCTTAAAGAGCGCTCAACTTCAATGGTAAAGTCGACGTGCCCAGGAGTATCAATAACGTTAATAGGGTGATCTTTCCATGAGACGTGGGTAGCTGCGCTGGCAATTGTAATACCCCTTTCACGTTCCAATTCCATTGAGTCCATAGTGGCCCCAACACCATCTTTTCCACGAACTTCGTGGATAGCGTGGATTCTATTGGAGTAGTAAAGTATTCTCTCAGAAAGGGTTGTTTTGCCCGAGTCAATGTGGGCACTAATCCCTATATTCCTCAATTTTGAAATGTCACTCATAAGTTTCCTCTTTTCTTATCCCACAAGAATTGAATGGGATTTCGTAACTATGTAAATTCCAACATACCCTGCGACAATACTGGAATTTGTATTAACTTGGATAGAAGGTTTAAGCCCCTAAAAAGGGGTACCGGACGGATTCTAATATATTATTATCCTTTATTCAATCCCTTTCGCACTATATAATTGTGTGGAAATTTGGCCCAAAAATTGGTAAACTCCCCTTATGGAAACTATTTTCACTAAAATAATTAAGGGTCAAATCCCTTCAGTCAAACTTTACGAAGATCATTTGGCAACTGTCATTTTAGATATTGCCCCAGCTAACAAGGGTCACGCTCTAATTATTTCCAACGAAGTTTATCCCACAATAGCTAGTTGCCCATCTGAAACATTACAACACCTGATTAAAATTGTAAAAAAAGTTGATGCAGTTTTAACCGAAAAACTGGGTTGTGATGCAACTAACGTAGTGATTAACAACGGAGTAGCTGCTAATCAAGAAGTCCCCCACCTTCATATCCACGTTATTCCCCGCTACACAGATGATAACAAAAAACTCTCTTTACCTAAAGAGAGTTATCAAGAAGGGGAACTTGAAGAGTATGGGCTAAAGCTTCGCTTTAAAGAGATTTAACTTGCCGATGGATAAAAGCGTTGTTACACTTTGGTCATGAGAAGTTGCTACTTTTGTCAAACAGAAATTGACCCCCTAATGACAATTGGTCACCAGTCTCTTTGCCCCAATTGTGGCAGAGATTTAAAGGTGTGTCTAAATTGTAAGTTTTACAGCCCCTCATCTTATAAAGAGTGTACAGAGAATATTGAAGAGCATGTAATTAACAAAGATATTGCCAATTTTTGTGACCACTTTGTGATGGGCGTGGCAAAATCTAAAGGTAGTACTAAAAAGAAAGAGGATGCCCTTAAGGCTTTTAACTCCCTTTTCAATGACGATTTTTAAGGAGCCTGAGATGATGGAAATTGGTTCAAAAGCACCAAACATTGCAGTTTTGGATGATCAAGATAGAGAAGTTTATTTAAAAGATTATCAGGGGCAATACTTAGTATTGTATGCATACCCTCGGGATAACACCCCTGGTTGTACTACTGAGGCGTGCTCATTTAGGGACAACTTAGGTGTAATTAGAGAACTTGGGGCAACTGTTGTTGGCATCAGTGCCGACTCCGTAGCATCACATCAAAAATTTAGAGATAAACACCAATTAAACTTCCCTTTACTAGCAGACACAGAGCACAAACTTATAGAAGAGCTTGGCGCTTGGGGTGAGAAAATGAGCTTTGGAAAAAAGAGAATGGGAATTATTAGAAGCACCTTTCTTTTTGACAAAGAGGGAGTTTTGGTCAAAGTGTGGCCAAAAGTCTCCCCCGCTGATCACCCATTGGAGATTGCTGAGTTTTTAAAAGAGCTACAAAGCAAGTAGTAAATCTAAATCAATCTCACAAGCAACTGTTGGCATAGTGATACCCCAGCTCTCTAAAACCACTGGACTCACTTCCCCAAAAACTCCAACGGCAACATCTTTATAGATGATGTTCCCACTACGTCCTTCTATAAAACGGGGGTCCACCATCTCTTTTAGGGTGTACTCCTTTTGGATGTAGTAAAAGAGCGTTGCAATTTGGCTGTTGAGCTGATTAAATCCCATCTCACCACTAGAACTTAAAAAGCCTAAGTAGTTTCTTGTTGTAGTTCCTGAAACATCGGAATCATCTTTAAAAGCAACTTTTCCAACTTCAAAGATGTGGTGTGGATAAACTGCATAGCCACTAACCGACTCACTCTCTAGTAAAGAGGGGATAATTGATGGACGGACAAAGGCGTAGTTTTCACTCATTGGGTTAGCAATTTCGATGTAAGACTCTCCACTAACGTGCATGTTGTCGATGTACTCTTTTTTAGAACCTAAGTAGTTGTACATCATCTCTTGAAACCCTAAACCAATCATCACATCTTTTATCTTGCGAGAAAAAACTTCAACTTCAGTTAAGTGTCCAATAGTTAAATCTTTAGGCATCTCTGGGATAAAGTTCTCCATCCCGTGCCCAATCATAACATCTTCAACAATATCTACTGGGTGTAAAAAGTCGTTACGATACTCAGGAACTCGCGCTTTAATTGTATTATTTTCAACTTTAGAACTAATTCCCATCCTTGTTAAAGCTTGGATAATCTCTTTATCAGTTAAATCTTTTCCAACCATCTTTTGTAAAAAGGGAACTTCACAAGTTGCCTCTTTTTGGAAATAGAATGGAACAGCAAACTCTTTTCCGTAAGGGGTGTCGTAAGAATACTTACACAACACTGGTAAAACTTCATACCCCATATCTGCACAATCAATTGCTAAAATATTGGCAGCTAAAATAAGGTCATCCAAAATTGTACCGCTGAAATCAAAAAATAGATTCTCATCCCCCTCTTCAACTGCCCCAAGATGAGCGCTGTTAATAACTGGAGGGAAACTTAGAACTTCATTGTTATCGTCGTGCAAAAGGGGAAAGAGGGGCAAATCAGCTACAATGTGGCCATACTCCACCCCTTTTGGGTGTTTTTTAATAATTTCTCGCAAAGAGAGTTTTTCATCCATATGAAGTGGAACGAACTTCTCTTTATCGGGATCAGCACCTTTAAAATGAATTGGATAACTCATCAAATCACTTCGATATACTCCAATAGCTATACTCTTTCTTTTTTGACCAAAGTTGTGGCAAAGTTTTTCTTGTGACTGAATTAAAGCCTCTAAGCTCTCCTCAGTAAGTTTTTTTCCCCTAACAGCAAAGCCTACCGAATAGGGGCGAATCTCTTTAGCTGATTGATCTACAATCAATATGCGATCTTCGTAATCTTTATTTTCACCAATAGTTGAGAAAAAATCGTATGAGGGAATATTTTCAGACTTGTATGTATTTAATTGACGAGCAACACCAGCAGGTGACCATAAATCGGGACGGTTAGTATCGTTAAGTTCAATTTTATAAACTTTCTCAATCTCATCGTAACCATCAAGTTCTGCCTTAGCTACAACTAAGGAGTCTTCAAGTTTTTGGTTATCGTATTTATCATTTAAAAGAGATTTTAATAGTCTCTCATCAGCTTCAATTTTAGGCATTAGTTTGTCCTCCGTAGTCTAACTTTCTCAATATCGGCAGTAAAGAGTTCACGAAGGTCGTTAAGACCAAGATGCATTAAGGCCATCCGATCAATTCCTAAACCCCATGCTAAAACAGGAACATCAATTCCTAGAGCTTTGGTAACTTCAGGTCTAAAGATTCCACTTCCCCCCAACTCAAACCAACCCAACACTGGGTGTTTGATATGTACTTCAATTGAAGGTTCAGTAAATGGGAAATAACCTGGAACATATTTTACCTCTTCAGCTCCAGCAACCTCTTCAGCAAACATCTTCAATAGTCCTAAAAGGGTTCTTAAGTTGACATCCTCTCCTAAAACAATTCCCTCTGTTTGGTAAAAGTCAGCCCCGTGAGTTGCATCAACTTGGTCATATCTGAAACATCTAGCAACTCCAAAGTATTTACCTGGTATTTTAGCATTAGGTAAGGTCTTTGCTGATAAAACAGTTCCTTGGCTTCTCATAACCTGGCGACGGGTAAACTCGTGATCAAAGGGGTATTGCCATCCACGACTGCCAGTTGTCCACCCATCTTCGTGGGTTTTGGCAACTTGTGATAAAAATGGCTCTTCAATCTCTTTGATATGTTTTGGATCTTTTACATAGTAAACATCGTGGATATCACGTGCACTGTGAAACTGAGGCATAAATAGGGCATCCCCATTCCAGAATTCACTCTCTACCAGCGGTCCATCAAACTCTTCAAACCCAAGGGCAACTAACTTATCTTTAACCCACTGTAGATACTCTGCATAAGGGTTACGACGCCCCACCATTAAACGTGCGGGGGGAACTTTTAGTGAATATGGACGGAAAGTAGAATTCTTCCAAGAACCATCACTAAGCATTTTGTTGGTAACAACTCCCAATTCATTGCCACTGATGTTAGCTTTAACTAAAGCCTCTTTAGCCTTAAGGCCATCTTCAGTTAGTTTGTAAGAGATCTCCTCTCTTTCAACAATTTTAAAAGGGGTATCACTAGCACCTCTTTTTTTACTGTTCTTTAAAATAAACGATAACTCTTGCTCATTTAAAGAATTCTCATCTAATGGCTCTTCTAAAGCTTTAGTTAATAGCGTGGTGGCAATAGCAATCTCTTTTGGCTCAACATCTGTTAAAGCAGTAGCTAAGTTCCCCTCACCCATCTTTGCAGCTTTTGCTTTGGATAAAATTCCAAAAGCAGAACCAACATCTGAACGCTCTAAAGAGAGCTCTTCTGCTAAGGTGGGTAAAGAGGCATCCCC
Organism: Sphaerochaetaceae bacterium; assembly: GCA_050950065.1. GTDB lineage: Bacteria > Spirochaetota > Spirochaetia > Sphaerochaetales > Sphaerochaetaceae > JBAYOE01. The sequence continues at coordinate 230,220 of JBMNGX010000003.1, forward strand.
TTTTTCATTTAAATATTTAAATATTTTTTGAGCTGGAGTTCCCTCTTTTTGTTGCTCTTTTCCTAAAGGGGTAATTTCAAAAAGCTTTAACTCTTTTTTACTACTCTCTTTTAAATACCCTTTAGCAGTTAACCAACTAAAAGATTGGTTACATTGCCCAACATTATAATCTAAGTGCTCAATAAGAGTTTGAGCTGTTACTTCACTATCTTTAGTGAGGTATCTTAACAATTTAATCTCTAATGGATGTAAATTTCTTACATCTAGTTCCATCGGTAACCCCTTTTTAAGTTTGGCCCATTGTAACGACTCATTGAAAAAAATAAAAGGGCTTACACTCTAGAATTGGTACCACTTTTAATGGTAAATAGGGGTATGGAAAAAATTAAAAGGGCCCTTTTATCTGTTTCAGACAAAACAGATATTGTGAAATTAGCAAAAGTATTAAACCAACTTGGTATTGAGATTATCTCAACAGGGGGAACTGCTAAGTTATTACAAGAGTCTAAGATCGATGTTAAAACAATCTCATCGTTTACCAACTACCCAGAAATTATGGATGGGAGGGTAAAAACTCTCCACCCTGTTATTGCAGGGGGAATTTTAGGTCTTAGAGATCAACATCAAAAAGAGGCTCTTGGAGCCAACATTAAATGGATCGATTTAGTTGTTTGTAACCTCTACCCATTTCAACAAGCTTCTAATGATGAAAGTCTTAGCGAAGAGGAGATTGTTGAACAAATCGATATCGGAGGTGTTACTTTAATCCGCTCTGCTGCTAAAAACTTCAAATGGACAACTGTCGTTACTGAAGTTGACTCTTATTCCAACTTGATAGAGCAACTACTTGAAAATCAAAGTGTTAGTTTAGAAAAAAGAAGAGAGTTTGCCTCTAAAGCTTTTGCCCATAGTGCACACTACGATTCATTCATTGCCAACTATTTTAACAAAGAGCTCTTTCCTAAAGAAATAACTATCCAATTAACTAAAGAGGATATTGATTTAAGATATGGGGAAAACCCCCATCAAAAAGCTGCTGTTTATAAGGGATTTAGTTTTAATGAGAGTTTTTCTTTATTGGATAGTAAAACACTACAAGGCAAAGCTCTCTCATTTAACAACTTCAACGACACCTATGCTGCAATCGACAGTGTTAGAGAGTTTAATAGTAGTGCTGCTGTTGTAATTAAACACGCAACAATATGTGGAGTAGCAACAAGCATCACAATAGATGATGCTTTACAAAAGGCTTTTGAAGCAGATTCCCTTAGTGCTTATGGTTCAATTATTGCCCTAAACAAAGAGTGTGATGCTAAAAGTGCCACATACTTATCTAATAAATTTATTGAAGTTTTAGCTGCCCCCTCTTTTACTAATGAGGCTTTAGCAATCTTTTCTAAGAAGAAAAATTTAAGACTCATAGAGACGGGAGTTTTACTTCCACAAACAAGTGCCTTAGTTGGTAAGTTCATAGGGAGTGATTTACTTTTACAAGAAAAAGAAACCTCTCAATTAAAAGTAGAAGATTTAAAAGTAGTTACTAAAAGAGAACCAACAGAAAAAGAGCTTGAAGATCTTTTATTTAGTTGGTCGGTAGTAAAACATGTAAAAAGTAACGCAATAGTTACTGTTAAAGATTTAGTAACTTGCGGAATAGGATCTGGTCAAGTTTCTCGAGTTGATGCTACTAAGATTGCTTTAACTAAAAGTGGAGATAAAAAAGGGATGGTTTTAGCTAGTGATGCATTTTTTCCCTTTAGAGACTCAATTGATAACATCCCCAAAGGGATAGTGAGTGCAATTATTCAACCAGGGGGCTCAATAAGAGATGAAGAGGTTATTGCTGCTTGTGATGAGGCAAACATTGCAATGCTCTTTACCAATGTTCGCACCTTCTACCACGGTTAACTCTCTTGAACCAAAAGGCGTTGAACAAAGCCAATAAAGAGTGTGTGGTAATCTCCTTGTTCGTAATGCTCATTTATCTCATCAAGTAAAAAGTGTTCTGGTTCAATTGGGCTCATACTAGCCTTCTTACAACACAACACCATGTTAGCCTCTTCGAAAGTTATGTATTTATCACCAACTGAAGTTGGACTTAAATTGGTCATACTAATTTTATCTTTATCACGGCCTGAGTTTTGTCCTAGGTACTTTAGTGTCTCACTATACTCAGCTGAGAAAAAAGAGACTGTAAAGTGGTTGGAGTTTTGTAAGAACTCATAGGTATAACGACTTGGACGAACTACTATCCCAAAGGCACTTTTATTCCACATAGTGCCAAAAAAGCCCCATCCAGCAGTCATTGTATTGTATTGATCAACGTTTCCTGCAGTAATCAAAAACTTATCTTCTCCAATTGTTGTGAATGGATTTAATTCCAATGTACTTAAATCAACTTGTTCAAACATAGCTACCTCAGTTTTTATTCTCTTTTATCAATCGTACAGCACTCTTGTTACCTTGTAAATCTTTTTACCCCTTGATATAATTTTCATCATCTCACTACATTAAAAAGGATTACCACGCAATGATTGCCCAATACGTAAAAGATCTTAAAGTCGAATTTTCGTCTTACAACAGCAACAAACTAATTAAAGATCTCCTTGCGGGTCTCACTGTAGCAGCTGTAGCTTTACCTTTAGCTTTAGCTTTTGGAGTAGCTTCAGGAGCTGATGCAGCTAGCGGTTTAGTCACTGCTATTTTTAGTGGGATAATCATTGGATTTTTAGGGGGAGCCTCTTTCCAAATCAGTGGTCCTACTGGAACTATGGTTGCCATTTTAATCCCCATTTCAGCGAAATATGGGTTTGAAGGGGTTATGGCAGTTGCATTTTTTAGTGGCATCACTTTAATTTTTGTTGCCCTTTTTAAGGGAGGAAGAGTAGTCGCTATCATTCCAAGTGCTGTAATTACAGGCTTTACTGCAGGAATTTCCGTAATTATTGCCTTTAGCCAAATTGATAATTTTTTTGGAACTACCAGTAGTGGTGAGACAATAGTTCAAAATATTGCCTCCTACTTTAACCATGGCTTTCACATTCAGTGGCAACCACTTATGTTTGCTCTATTGGCAGTAGGGATTATTGTCTTTTGGCCTAAAAAATGGGCAGCTGTGCTTCCCCCCTCTTTAGTTGCAATAATTATTACCCTACTATTAAATCTCTTTGGACCATTTAATGTAGCTGAAGTGGGACAAATTCCCCGCTCAATCTTTTTAGAAAATAGATTGAGTTTCTCCTTTTTAAGACCTCAAATATTTAAAGAACTTTTTTTGCCTGGAGTTAGTGTTGCTGCTTTGGCAATGATTGAGTCTTTGCTCAGTGGAGCTGCCGGTTCCAAAATGACTAAAGAGAAGTTTCATCCCGACAGACAACTTATGGCTCAAGGAATTGGAAACTTAATTATCCCATTTTTTGGAGGAGTTCCAGCTACTGCAGCTTTAGCACGCTCTTCAGTTGCCATCAGAGCTGGCTTAGTCACTAGGATGACCAGTGTTTTTCACTCATTGAGCTTTGTTAGTCTCCATGTTCTTACTAAGTCCAGTGATGAGTAGAATCCCACTAGCAGCACTAGCTGGGGTTTTGATGGTAACTTCTTGGAATATGAACGATTGGAAAAGTATTAAAAGTTACTTTTCCAACAAATATAAAATACCAATTGCCCAATTTTTAGTAACGATGCTTTCAACAGTTATTTTTAACTTAACTGTTGCAATCTTAATAGGAATTGCCCTTTCGATGATTTTGTTTGTAGTTAAGTCGAGTGCTATTGAGATAAACATAGCCAACATAGATGAAAGACACCAAGAAGGGCACAACTTAACTGAAAAGATGTCCAAAGTAAAATTAGTCTATGTCACTGGACAACTATTTTTTGGAAGCCAAGAGCAACTAGTTTCTACCATCAGTTCCATTGAAAATGTTAACACAATAATACTTTCAGTTAGGGGAGTTCCAACATATAGATCACTCTGCAATGGTAGCATTAGAAGAGCTCTATTTTGAATTAAAAGAAAGGGGTGTGAATCTTCTTTTCTGTGGTATTCAACCTGGAGTTAAAAAGCAATTTTATCGATCTGAGTTTAACAATGTTGTGGGAGAAGAGAACATCTTTAACAACGCTGTTGAGGCCATCGATACCGTTGCCGACTCTTGACAGCTACAATCTTTTATTGGTATGCCTTAAGTGCAAATGAGGAGATAAAATGACACCAATTGCCCTTCCACCATTGACTAAAGATTTAGTAAGAGTTTTGATAGATGCCGATACAATTCAGCGCAGAGTGAATGAGTTAGCCGATATCATAAACCGCGATTATGACAAGATTGATGGTACATTAATACTAGTTGGTGTACTAAAAGGGTCGTTTATCTTCTTATCAGACCTTTGTCGTAAATTAAACGTCAAACATGCAGTTGATTTTATCTCCCTTTCTAGTTACGGCTCTTCCTCTAAAATTACCGGTAACGTTAGGATGATTATGGATACAAGAGAGAACTTAGAGGATAAGCATGTGATCATAGTTGAAGACATTTTAGATAGTGGGCACACTTTAGATTATCTTAGTCGCAACTTTGCTGCTCGCAAACCTGCTTCTTTAAAGAGTGTTGTCCTTTTGGACAAACCTGAAAGAAGGAGAATTGAGTTTAAGCCCGATTATGTTGGCTTTGAAATTCCCGATGTTTGGGTTGTTGGGTATGGGTTAGATTACGCTGAAAAATATCGCACCTTACCCTACATTGCCGAGATGTTGCCGGTTGAAGAGTAGAAGGATTTTAAATGGGTAACGAACACTATGTCAGCTACTCAACTATCCACAAGTTGGTTAAAGAACTAGCCGACAAGATTGTTGCAACCAACTACCAAGCTGACTATATCGTTGCCATCGGTTCTGGGGGCTTTATTCCAGCCCGTATTTTAAAAACATTTTTAAATATCCCAATATTAGCTGTAGGGGTCTCCTATTACGGAATCGATAACAAACCTTTGGATGTTATTGAGAAAATCCAGTGGATCGATGATGCCCAAAAGCACCTTGAGGGAAAAAGAATCATCTTAATAGATGAAGTTGATGATAGTAGAACAACTTTGTTGTACTGCATTGATGAGTTAATAAAAAGTAATCTAAAAGAGATTGCTGTTTTAGTTTTACACAACAAAGATAAGAAGAAAGCGGGAGAATTTCCTAAAGAAGTGAGTCACTATTTTGCAGCCCAAGATTTAAAAAACGTTTGGATAAAATATCCATGGGATGCAATTGAAATCGATAAGCACAACATTAAAGCGAGGAGTTAATAGATGAGTGTTACTGCAATTGTAGGAGCCCAGTGGGGCGATGAGGGGAAAGGGAGAATTGTTGACTACCTTGCTCAAAATTCTGATGTGGTAATTAGGTTCCAAGGTGGTGATAACGCAGGTCACACGATTATCAACGATAAGGGGAAGTTTGCCCTACATATAATCCCATCAGGGGTCTTTAATAAAAATACAACTTGCCTAATCGGGGCAGGAACTGTGGTTAACTTTGAGACTTTAGAGAGTGAGCTTGCATCCATTGCTCATGCCGATGTTGATGGAAAGAACATCTTTGTTGATCGTAGAGCTCATTTAATTATGCCTTATCACTGTATGTTAGATGGTGCAGAAGAGGCTTCTAAAAAGAAGGAGTGGGAAGTAGGAACAACTAAAAAAGGAATTGGTCCATGTTACAGTGATAAAGCTGCTCGAGTCGGTTTAAGAGCTGGCGATATTTTAGATCGAGAGCGTTTTAAAACTAGATTAGAGATGTTGATGGATCAAAAAAATAGACAGCTTGAGTTTTATCAACCTTCCTTTAATTGAGTTAGATGAGATGATGGCTCTTCGTGATAAATGGTTTAACCTCTTTGGTGATAAAGTTGTTGATACCCTCCCAATTGTTAAAAAGGCTATTAAAAGTGATAAAAGTATCCTTTTAGAGGGTCAATTGGGAATTATGAGAGACTTGGATTGGGGTATTTATCCTTATACAACTAGCAGTAACCCCTCTGCCGGAGGAGCTGTTAGTGGCTCTGGAATCAGTCCGAACAAAATTGATGAAATCATTGGAGTATTAAAAGTTTATTCAACAAGTGTTGGTGGAGGTCCATTTCCCACTGAACTATTTGGTGAGACTGGGAAAAAACTTCAAACCATTGGTAGAGAGATTGGGGCAACAACAGGAAGAGCTCGCCGCTGTGGTTGGCTCGATATAGTAGCAGCAAACTACTCAACTTGGATAAATGGTTTTACCTCTTTAGCTTTAACAAAACTCGATGTTTTAGATACCTTTGAAACTATTAAGATTTGCACCTCTTATAAAATTGGAAATGAGATAGTAACTGATCTTCCCGACACAGCAACTCAAGAGATTGTTCAACCAATTTATGAGGAGTTTGAGGGGTGGATGAGCGATACAACTGGTGCTCGCAAATGGGATGATCTTCCTGTAAAGGCACAACAATTTGTTAATAAAATTTCCTCATTGTTAGAGACACCAATTAAGTTTGTTAGTGTAGGACCTGAAAGAGATCAAATAATAATATTATAGGCAAAACAAATGGCAAATGAATTTACCCATGATCAATACATCTCCCCTTTTACTTGGCGCTACGGCTCTGAGAAAATGAGAGAAATCTTTAGTGAACACAACAAGCGTCTATTACTAAGGGAGATTTGGATTGCAATTGCTAAAGCACAACAAAAAGCTAACCTTGTTACTCAACAACAAGTTGATGATTTAATTGCCCACAAAGAACAAATTGATATCGCCAGAGCAACTGAAATTGAGTCTGTAATTAAGCACGATTTAATGGCAGAGATTAAAACATATGCTGAGCAGTGTAAAATAGGGGGTTCAATTATCCACCTTGGGGCAACAAGCATGGATGTCTTAGACAACATGGATGTCTTAAGACAAAAAGAGGCTCTTTTGGTGGTAATTAACAACCTTAAAGAGCTTTTAAAAAGCTTTGTAAAACAGATGAAAGAGAATCTTTCTGTCCCCACAATAGCTTTCACCCACATTCAACCTGCTGAAGTTACAACAATTGGCTACAGACTAGCTTTTACTGCTCAAGATTTGCTTGCTGATTTAGACGATTTAACAAACCTCTATGACAATCTCAAAGGGAAAGGATTAAAAGGGGCTGTAGGTAGTGGTGCTTCTTATGAGAGCTTGTTAGAAAATAGTGACATCGATGCAATGGCCTTTGAAAATGAGGTGACTAAGAGTCTTAACTTAAAGCCATTTTTAGTTGCCTCTCAAGTTTATCCAAGAAAACAAGATTATAGATTGGCTGTTGCTTTAGCCTCATTGAGTGCCACCCTTGCTAAGTTTGCCTTAGATTTAAGGGTGCTTCAAAGTCCCCCTATTGGGGAGTGGAGTGAACCTTTTGCCCCTGATCAAGTTGGCTCTTCTGCAATGCCTTTCAAGCGTAACCCAATCACTAGTGAAAAAATAAATTCCCTTTGTAGATTTGTTGCCTCCCAAGTTGGAATTTTATGGGAAAATAGTGCCAACTCAATATTAGAGCGCACCTTAGATGACTCTGCTAACCGAAGAGTAGTTATTCCAGAGATGTTCTTAGCTACCGATGAAGTTTTAAATAGTACCAACAGGCTAGTTAAAAACCTTGTATTCGATTTTGAAAAGATTGAGCAAAACTTAAATAGGTATGGGATGTTTGCAGCGACTGAGAAAGTTTTAATGAAAGCAGCAAGCAAAGGGGGCGATCGCCAGCTTCTACATGAAGTTATTAGAAAACACTCTTTAGATGCATGGCCTCTGGTGCAACAAGGAAAAGATAATCCACTAGCTACTACTCTTAGCAAAGAGAAAGAGATTTTAAAATATCTTAGTGAGAAAGAGATTATAAATTTAATGAGTGCAACTAACTATGTGGGCAACAGTGAAAAGAGGACTCTACTATTAATCAAAGAGATTGAAGAAAAAATTAAATAACAGGTTCAACTTCATCTTCTTGTGGAATTTCAACTTTTCTGACCGAACCCGATAGTACTATTGATAGTTTAGCTGTGATGGGTCCAACTATTTCGTACAATACAGCCGATGGTAGAATAATAGTTGTTAAAAGTATTCCCATTTCAGGGGGTAATAATCTTTGTCCCAAGGCTGCCAACCCAATAGAGACTCCAGCTTGAGGAAATAGAGCTAACCCTAAATAGTTACGAATTGATTTATCCATCTTAAGAACGGAAGCTCCCACAAAAGCTCCACTATATTTCCCAACCATCCTTATTAGGAAGTAGACTATTCCCATTATTCCAGCACTTTGCATGGAGACTAGATTTAATTTCATTCCTGAAACTACAAAAAAAGTTAATAGAATTGGGGGAGCAAAGAAATTTAAAAGTCTAAACAGCTGTTTATCTCCAGTAATATTTCTGTAAGTACCCCCCAACATCATACAAGATAACAGTGGAGAAACATCGAGTTGGATGCACAGCCCAGTAAGGCCAAAAATTATTATTATAAGGACAACAAGACGGTGATCATCACTATTTCTTTTGGCTATCAAGTACTTTAAAATAAAGGCTGAGCCAAAGCCTAAAGCAATAGTAATTAAATTAACTATAACTGGCTTAAAGATAATTACAAAACTGATACCTCCCACATCAGTTGCCTTAATGATAGCAGCACTAACACTGAAAGCTATTAAAGAAAAAGCACCATCTAAGGCTGACACCTGTAAAATCGAATCTACAAAAGCTCCCTTTGCCCTGTACTGACGAATAGTCATCATTGTACTGGCACTACTTGTAGCAGCTCCAATAGCTCCCAACATAAAGCAAAAAGCCCATGGAAGATTAAAGAGATAGCGCATAGATACCATAACTAATAACATAGCACTACTACTTTCAAAGATTGTTAAAACAATAGACTTAACCCCATTTGACTTAAGCTTAGAGAGCTTAAAGTGGCGACCTACAGAAAATGCGATGATTGCTACGGCAATGTCAGTTATGGCATCTAAGTTTTGAACTGTCTCCATATCAACAAGCTTTAAAACAGAGGGTCCAATGACTATTCCTGCTAAAAGATATCCTGTTACGTGGGGTAGTTTTGCTATTTTAGTTATTCGAGTCATCAAGAAGCCTGAAGTGAATATAAGTGTAAAAAGTAAAATTATGAAAGAGCTATCTTGAGCAGCTTTTAAACTGTGTAGAAAATTCATTGGCAAAACTCCCTTTTATTTAATAAATTTGTGGTGAGGTATATTAAACGTTTAGTATACCACAAGTTAAATCAAAAAAGGTATAAGAATTATTCAATAATGTGAATATTTTTCAATATTGTCATACATTTGGCTAAAAAAGCCTCTTTATTGTTTTTGTTTTGCCCAATTCCTTGCCATAAAGGGGCCTTCCCTCCCCCTTTAGCATCAATTAGAGGGAGAGCTTGCTCTTTGATTTGATTATAAATTTGATTTTCATCACCAAGGCCTTTCAAAGCTACCATCCAATTGAGCCTTTGCTGCTGATTTTCTCTAGTAATGACAATGGCAAATTTATCAACTTTTAGTAAAACTTCCCCTATTGCTTTGTACTCATCATCAGCCCAATCTGTAGCATCAAAGATTGCTAAGTTATTTTTTAGTTTTTGCTCTAATAAAAGCTTTGCCAAAGTAGTCACTTTTCGATTGTAGTGGTATCTACAATCTACTAAATCTATTTTTAGTTTTTCCACATTGGGTACTATGTTATCGCTCTGACTCGACAAAATAGTCCCCACTTCATCAACTATTTTCTTATTAGCTCTTATTAGGGCAATTGAGCGATCTCCAGCAGTAAAAAATAGGCGTAAGTTCCCTCTAATTTTCTCAGATCTTAAAAATTGAATATGTTTAATTTCACTGATGTTTTTAACGTGAACCCCACCACATGCTATTTTATCAAAAGAGCCCATTGAAACAATGCGAGCATCTCCTGTTACTTTAACTTCTCTTCTTAAATTAAACTTTTTTACTTCTATTGGTGTGTGGGTAGAGTCCCATACTTCTTCTGAACTTCTAATTGCTTTATTAACTTCATCTTCAACATCAAAGAGTTCTTTTTCAGTTAAGCTGTTGGCATCTACTTCAATACTAAAATCTTCATTTCCAAGATGAACTGAGAGTGTTCCAACTTTTAGAAGTTTAAAGAGAGTTCCAGAAAGAAGGTGTTGAGCACTGTGTTGTTGCATATAATCGTAGCGGTGTTTCCAATCTAATTTAAGATTTACATCATCTCCTACTTTTAAAGTGTGATCTTTTATTACATGGTGTAAGATTTCACCATTTGAATTACTTTGAGTATCAAAAACTTCAAAGTTATCTATTGTTCCTCTATCTCCAGGTTGTCCTCCCCCTTCGGGATAGAAGATAGTTTGTTCAACAACAACTTCATCATATTTTTTCTGTGGTTCAATGGCGATAACTTTTGTAGTAATCTCTTTTAAATACCCATCTTTGTAAAATAGTGGCTCACTGTTATTCATGATTATCAGAGTAGCGACTTTCTTTGTTGGCGTCCAGAACTATCATTTTTTAAATAAACTCGTACTTAACTTTCTCTTCATTATATTGGTAATACTCTAAGTGTTTTCTTCATTTTGATTTTCACTGATTAAATCACAATCTTTGAGCCATGTAGATAATAAAGAAGTATCGATCTTAAGAGCTTGAGCTATTCGATAAGAGTCAATTTGTACAATATCAGGTATCCTTTCTAAGTTACTAACATTTAATAATTTTCTTGTAGCAATAACTAATTTTGTTCCATGCGCTTGTGGTTCTATAAGTGAGTTCTCTTTAAAATATTTAATTGGCTCTTTTAGTTGTTTTAAAATTTCAAACTCACGCTCTGAAACATTATTTAACTCTTTAAAATCCTCCACCTCTCTTTCGTAATTAGATTGCAAGTTTATCCAAAAACTAGAATCAATAGCTAAAGCATATTCAAGTTTTTTTGCATATTGTACTGAAACTCCTTTCTGCCCATTGATAACTTTACTTACGTGGGCTTGGGTAACATCAGTTCTAATTGCGAGTTCTTTTTGAGACATTTCTCTATCTTCTAAGATTTCTTTTAATGTTTCTCCGGGGTGGATAATAAACTCAGCTGATAATCCACTCATTTTTGCCTCCATGATAATCCACTACACCAACAATAATTATTGTTTTACAATTTACCAATGACTCAGGTCTAAGATCTTCAGTATCGACTTTGACAATTAGCCGAATATTTTTTAAAAGTGTTATTCCATACTTACCTTTAAAATCTCCAGCCAATGGATGTGGCTTGCCCAATTGTGTAGAGTAATAAACGTTAAAATTATCAGCTGCCGATAGCTGATTTAGCCTAATTTTAACTCTTCTTGCTAGATTTTCACCTTTTTCTTTTTGTAATAGCTTTAAGTCTTTAAAGTACCTTTCTACTTTTTTGTTTTCATACTCAATTTTCAAAACAAAGCTACCTCAATAAACTTAACCATTTGGTTAAGTTAAATATACTACAATTATATTAGATTGACAACCTTTTCTTATAAGAAGTACCCCAATGGGTACATATCATAGGTGAGCCATATATTTACTGTGTTGCTTTTTATATTCATAAAAGGATTTCCATATAGTTGAGAATCGTGGGCTCTACTTGAAGTTGCTTAGCATAGTTCAATAGTTTTGCAATATCTTTGTTACGTGATGAAGCGTAAAGTTTAATAGCTTGGTTTACAATTTGGATATCTGCCTTGTGGCGAGTTTGGACAATATCGCAAAGAGTTCGTTCAATATCGTAAACATAAATCAAATTATCATTAAAAGAGGATGTAGAAATGAGACCTAGTTTGTATCTCTCTTTCTTAGTTGTCTTTGCTATAACTCCTCTTTTTTTTACATTGCCAGTGTTATATCCAAAAGGAAATGTCATTGTATATTTAAATGGTGTTCGATCACTGATCTTGTGTATATATAAAGCAGTTTCATGAGAAAAGACTCCTCTTGAAAATCGCCATTGAAGAGTAAAAAGATCATCCTCCCAAACTGCTGGAAGCATATATACTCCCCGCTCTACCTTATAGAGTAAATTTAACTCAACTAAAGAACTAAGAACTCGCCTCGGAATATTCTCCTCTGTTACTTTAGTACTGGTTATAATTCCATTATTCACTTTAGCCATCTCAATAACTTGGGTCTCTTGCTGTGATAATCTCTTCTCTTTCTGTACTTTCATGCTATAAACAATAGCTGATTTTAGCATAATTGTACAGAGATTGTTATCAATCTTTGCCCAAATTAAATAATTAACCCTTATTATTACCACTTGGGTTTTTACAATACACTTAAATTGCATACAGAATGCTTCATGTAAGAGACTTGTCCAACTTCCTTCACATTGCTATCTTACTAGTGGAATCAAATAAAATAGTTAAGGAGCAGAAAATGGCATTACTGAAATCGGCTTGGGAGATCGCCTTAGAAAAAACCGCTGACATTGAAGCAGATCCAGAGAAAATAAGAAATGAGATGCTCTTTAATGATGCTAGACGCATTGTTGGATCTTTTTTAAGTGATCTTGAAAATGATGGTAAAAAAGCTGAAGAAGCTTACAATGAGGTTTCTGGTGAGAAAAAAGAGATCTTTAAAAAAGCATTTGCTTCAACTGTGTTGTTGAATATAGCACTACCACAAAGTAACGATTACGAAATTAGAATAAAAAAATTAATCCAAATTGCAAAAATCATAGATGGACCAGAGGCCGATAGCGCCCAACTTTTGGCTCAAGTTGGTGCTTTTATGGATAAATACTTAGAAGCACGTGATGCTCTATTGGAGAGGGCTAAGGAGCAATACCACCCAATGTGGGAACAAAAGCAACAACAGCTTGCCCAACAATATGGAAGAGCTCCCAATACCCCCTTAGATCAAGACCCCGACTTTTTAAAACTTCTTCAAAAAAGTTACACTCAGCTTTCAGATCAGTACCAAGAAGTATTAGAGCAAGCTAAAGGGCAACTAAAAAGTGCTTGGGGTATAGAAGACTAAATCCAATAGCTTTTCATCCTCTCTTTTAAACTAACTTTGTATGCCTCCCAATCCTCAATTGGGTTTTGAGCTATCTTCTGATCACAGGCTGCTTTGGCAACAGCAACTGCTACCCACTCAATAACGCGTGGATCAAAAGGTTTAGGGACAATATAATTTGGCCCAAATTTAAAATCTTCCCCTTTGTATGCTTGTTTAACCTCTTGTGGAACTTCTTGGTGAGCTAAGTCAGCTAAAGCAACTGCTGCGGCCATCTTCATCTCTTCACTTATTTTAGTAGCTCGAACATCCAAAGCACCTCTAAAGATAAAAGGAAACCCTAAGACGTTATTAATTTGGTTAGGGTAATCACTTCTACCAGTAGCCATTATTAAATCGTCTCTTGTTGCAACAGCTAACTCGTAAGAGATTTCTGGATCTGGGTTACTTAGGGCAAAGACAATTGGATTATCATTCATTGAAAGGAGCATCTCTTGATCCACTATGTTAGCTACTGAAAGTCCCATAAACATATCAGCACCTTTTAAAGCACCTTTAAGATCTTTAACATCTCCCCCTTTAGCAAACTCTTTTTTCTCATCTGTCAGAGAGGCGAGGCGGTCGGTATGTAAAACACCTTTGCTATCCAATAAAGTTAAGTTCTCTTTTTTAACTCCAGAAGCAACAAACATCCTTGCACAACTAATGCCTGCAGCTCCCGCACCGTTGATAACAACTTTTAGATTTTCTAATTTTTTATTAACCAACTTCGCACTGTTAATCAATCCTGCAGTGGCTATGATTGCTGTACCATGTTGATCATCGTGGAAAATTGGGATGTTACACTCTTTAATTAAACGTCTCTCTATTTCAAAACACTCTGGAGCTTTAATATCTTCTAAGTTGATTCCACCAAATGTGCTCTCCATCGCCTTTACTATCTCAACAAATTTATCTACATCTTTAATATCGAGTTCAATATCAAAGACATCTATGTCGGCAAACCTTTTAAAGAGGACTCCCTTGCCCTCCATTACAGGCTTTGAGGCCAATGGTCCTCTATCTCCAAGGCCTAAAATAGCAGTTCCATTTGTAATAACTCCAACTAAATTCCCTTTGGAGGTATATTTATAGGCTAGCTCTTTATTTTCAGCAATCTCTAAAACAGGGTGAGCTACCCCTGGTGTATATGCTAAAGATAACTCATCAGAAGTTACACACGGTTTTGTGGGAACTACGCTAACTTTTCCCCCTATATGATAATCAAGTGCTCTTTTTTTTAAATCATCCATTTTATTATCCTTCAAATTCAAATTTATAATCTAAGTTAAATTTATCACGTAAATCGGTTAACACTTTTTGTAAAGGTTTGTTCACTGGAACTCCTTTCTCTTTTCTGTATAACCAAGCTTCATACTCTTTTTGTCCAGCTGTAAATATTCTTTCTTCTCCTGGGGCTTTTTCACTTTCTCTTAATTGAGCTAAGATAATTGAGGCAACTTTTTTAAAGATCTCTTTACCCATAAATCTACCTGGATCAATTGCAATAAAAAAGTGCCCAAGAGGATAAGGAATTGCATTGTGATTCTCATCAAAGCCGTTGAGTTCTTTCATAAAAGCACCATCAGCTAATGCAGCACTTAAAATCTCAACAACTGTAGCTAATCCATACCCTTTATAACCACCAGTTAGCTCCCCAATTCCCCCTAATGGAGTTAAAGCAGCTTCCCCAGTTGTCAAATCTTTTAAGATCTGTTTAGTATCTGTTCTGGTCTCTCCATTGCGTCCAATTACCCACCCCTCAGGTAGCTCTTTATCATTTCTTCCATAAACTTCAATCTTACCCCTTTGGGTTACGCTGGTTGAACAATCTAAAACAAAAGGAAACTCATCATCTGTTGGAAGCCCAAAAGTTAAAGGGTTAGTTCCCAACATATTTTCCACCCCAAAAGTTGGAGCAATTGAGGGTCGAGCATTGGTTCCAGTGATTCCTATCATATCGGCACCAGTAGCCATTGTGACATAATAGCCAGCAATTCCGTAGTGGTTGCTGTTACGAACAGCTACCATTCCCATCCCATACTCTTTGGCCTTTTCAATTGCCATTTCCATCGCTTTTTTGGAAACTACCTGTCCCATTCCATTATTGCCATCAATAACAGCGGTGGTTTTATCATCTTTAATAATATCTATTTTAGTAACAGGGTCGATAATTCCAATCTCAATTCGATCGAGATAAATTGGCTTTAAGCGCCCTATTCCATGTGAATCTATTCCCCTCTTATCAGATTCGATTAAAACGTCGGCAACAATTTTGGCATCCTCTAAAGGAACTTTGCTGCTAACTAAAGTATCAACCATAAATCTGCTAAGTAATTCAAAGTCAATCCAATAAGAGTCTTTATATTGATTATCATTGTCCATATCTTTCCTCTACCTCTATCTTACACCCTCTTTACTAGAGTTATAATCACCTACTAAAAAATTTAATCACCTTGCATTTCATCATTTTTTCTGCTATCTTCGCTAAAGCAATGGTGCCGTACCCAAGTGGTAAGGGAAAGGTCTGCAAAACCTCTATTCACCGGTTCGAATCCGGTCGGCACCTTAAAGGGGAGCTATTTGGCTCTCCTTTTTTTATTCTAAAAGTTTTTTCTCAAACTCTTTCAGAAAATGGAAAATCGAGTCACTTTCAATCAACGTCCACGCTTTTCCCCTTTTCAAAACTAGCCCTTCAACAACTTGTTCAACCTCTTGAATTCCCCCATCCATCTTTGGGTTCTCATAAGAGGTAAAGGCAGTGCCATATCTTAAGGTTCTAGTTTGTTGAGGTTTTATAGTTATGGTTGTCTCTTTGCCAAAAAGTGTTGGGTTCCCTAACGACTCTTTAAGGCCCAAATTATAATAACCAGTTGCATTTTGAAGCCCCACAGAGAATGAGTAGTCTGTCCCTCCATCGTAAAGGGCATAGGGGGTAAAAGGTCTCCCCCCATACTGCATCGACAAGTTGTTGAAGTTCAAAATTATCTCATCTTCATCAGTTGAGGCAGCAGGACCAGTAAAGAAGGTGAAGTAAACCATCTTCATTCTTGGATTAAGCACTGAAGCGTAACCCAACTTAGCATCATCTGGGATTTTACCTGTGACAAAGTCGGTAGTGCCAGTAACAGAGGGGACAACTTTTAAATCAATTAATTGTCCATTACGTAAAGGGGCTTTACTTAAATCATCAAACTCAGCTGATGGTTTAAGTCTACCAACTTGCTCTAAGGAGCGCTCTAAAGGGGAGACTGAGTAGTAATCAGCACTCAAATCGATTATTGAACCTGTCTCTAAAAAAGGAGAACCAACTGAATTGTGCCACCCACTGTTGGCAATTATATCTTTAGAACCTAGGTTCTTAATAATTACACTGCTGTATAAAACGGGGTGTGATGGGAGCATCATCTCAATTTTAAAGGCTACAAAAGGGTAATCTTCATTAGGACTCACCATCTTAAATAAGATCCAGTTAGCTCCAGTTTCCCCATCGGTTCCATATTTTTGTACACTCCACATCTCAGTTGCTGCAAAACCGTGTTCAGGGTGATAAACCTCCCCCACTTGTTGAGCTGGTCCATAGTTAGGAAAACAGAAAAAATTTCCCCCAAGGTAGTACAAAAGAGGCCTGTTTTGCCAAAATGCTTGGTTGTACTCTTTATCAAAAAAGTGTTGAGTACCTCTAAAGTAGGGTAAGGGGTGGGCATTTACCCTCCCCCCATTGTTTGTTAAGTTGCTCAACTCTAAAACTATTGAGCCTTGATCTTCAATGACAGCTTTTATTGTGTCATTTGAGATAACTGAGGCCATCCTGTTTTCCCAAAGTTGTAACCTCTTAACGTCCATTTAACTACCCTCTACAACAGTTCAATTGTGATACTGACACTCGATGAGAACTCCAATTGCCCCGAGGGGAGATTGAATGAGGAGGTGTCTGCACGCATAACCATAGCTGCTTCAGCTTTTAAAATTGGGCTGTTGGATTGATTAGTTCCTTCAATTATTGTAAGCACTTTGCCCAACTTAACATTAGAAGCATCAGCAAACTCAGCTGCTTTTTTAGTTGCATTTTCAATTGCTAAAGCTCTACTTTCACTATATTCAGATGCGCTGTTTTGTTTTGAAAAGTTTATTGAATTAATTGAGATGTTATCGATTTGAGCAATTTGGTCTAACAAAGTTGCCAAAGTAGTTTCTAAATCTTCAACTTCAATGAACAAACTTTGACTAACTCTTTGACCAACTAAAAACTGCTCTCCATCTTTATACCTGTACTCAGGATAAATATTCAAAGAGGTAGTTTTAATTTTATCATCTTCTATCTTTGCCTCTTTAACTATTTTTAAAACTTGATCAACTTTAGCTGTTGTCAATTTTTGAGCTTCACTGGTTGTTGGTGCAATTTCACTAACACTTAAGTTAAATGTGGCCATATCGGCTTTAGCGTAAGTTGTCCCTACTCCACTAACTGAAATAGTTCTTTGGTTAGTAGTAGTTGTACATCCAACTAACAGTGTTGCAATAAGTAAAACAAAAACAATGTACTTTTTCATCTTATCTCCTGTGGCAATAGGTATCTATTTTTGTGTGCATAACGCAAAAAGAAAGCTTGCGCTATCATCATAATCCCATTGTCAAAATCTTCAGTTCCCATCATTGAAATCACTTGATCAACTGGGAGTGTTAATATATCGAGTTGTTCGTTGGGGTCTAAACTTTGCTTTCCTGTAGCAACTACCCCTTCAACTAAATAGAACCAAACTCGGTTGTTCATAAAAGCTGGATTTGGAGAAACCGAGCCCAATTCAACAACATTGCCAGTTGGCTTATAACCAGTCTCTTCTTCCAACTCTCTTAAAGCTGCCTCTTTAGGACTCTCCCCCTCATCAACAATTCCTGCTGGAAATTCTATTGTTACCGAATCACTGCCGTGTCTGTATTGGCGCACCATAACAAAAGAAGGTCCTTTATTTAGATCCATAAACCAAGGAATTACAGTTGCCCACTTGGGGGCATCTAATTCAATAAAATCCCCTTTTCTCCCATCAGTTGATTGACGATGTACCCTTTTGATATCAAAAAGGGGGGTCTCGTAAATTTTTTCTTTCTTTAAAGTTTCCCACCAAAGGTGAAGCTTTTTCTCTTTATCCACTATTTTTTCCTAGTTGAGTAGGCTGTAGCTTTTTCTAAAAAAGTGGCAATCTTTGTTGCATCTTTTGCTTTAGTATCAAAAGGACCCATATAAGGTAAATCCTCTTTCAAAGCCACTTCTATGGCATAGCTTTTCTCTACTACATCTAACTCTACCACACCTAAGAGGGCTAACCTATACTCTCGCATAAAAATTAATGAACGCTTTATATCTAAAAAAGCACTTTTTGCACTTTTAGTTACAATTATTACTCCACTAAGTTCACTTATAGTTTGGCACAGTTGGTGATGAACTTTGCCTATCCTTTCTGGGCTGTTGATAATTAAAAAATCTAAAGGTTGTTCTTCAAGATTTTCTAACTTATCCGCTTCAATTAATTTTGAGATATAACCATCTTTGTTTAATTGTTTATTCAGCGATAAACCAAAGGTGTTTTTATCGAGTTTTTCTTTGTCACTGAGAAGCAATATTTTAAGACCAACTTGCTGAAGTTTCTTGTTTAATGATTTTGTTGTATTCACAAAGACTCCCTGTATAATTAAAAACTTTAGTCGTCTATTTAATAAAAAGCAATAACAGAGTTAGTTTAACCTCTTTTATCACTTATATATAAGCATTAGACCTTGAAAGAGAAACTTAAGTTAGTTATAGTTAGATGATTTCTTTTAACCCTTAATCAAGGGTAAGAATTAATTTAGTCAAGGAGCACATTACATGCTACAACAAATGCCAAAAGAATTACTTATTGAGCAAGTTAATAATGGGCTGATTTTGATGGTTTTAGGGATGGGAGTTGTCTTTGTTTTCCTAACATTGTTAGTATTTACAACAAAACTTCTTTCTACTTTAGTTATTAAATTTATGCCCGAACAAAGTGTTGCACAGCGTCCCGCTAGCGCTACGGTTAGTGCCTCAAGTGTAACAACATCTACTGATACAGAAATTGCTGCAGCTATTACAGCTGCCGTCGCGCACTCGAAGCGCTAGTAAACTTCCAAGGAGACCCTATGAAAAAGGTAAAATTTATGTGTACAGCATTCAGAGACGGATTTCAGTCTGTCTATGGTGCTAGAGTATTTACTAAAGACTTTATGCCCGCAGTTGCTGCTGCAAAAGATGCTGGTATTACCCACTTTGAAGCTGGTGGTGGTGCAAGATTCCAATCGCTTTACTTCTACACAAATGAAGATGCATTTGACATGATGGACCAATTTAGAGAAGTTGCAGGTCCTGACGCCGATCTACAAACTCTCTCAAGAGGTATTAACGTTGTTGGACTAGAGTCCCAACCACGCGATATTATTAAACTTCATGCTCAACTATTTGCTAAGCATGGAATTTCAACAATTAGAAACTTTGACGCCCTTAACGATGTTGACAACCTAATCGACAGTGGGCGTGCAATTCACGAAGCTGGCCTTAGACACGAAGTTGCTGTTACTATGATGGCACTTCCTCCTGGGGCAAATGGTGCTCACGATGCAGATTTCTATATGAAAACTCTTCAAGATATCTTAGATGCAGAGATTCCTTACGATTCAGTCTGTTTCAAAGATGCTAGTGGAACAACAACCCCAAAAGTTGTTTATGAGACAATCAAAAGAGCTCGTAAGCTCCTTGGAAAAGATATGAATATCGTATTCCACTCTCACGACACAGCTGGTGTGTGTATTCAACAATACATGAGCGCACTAGAAGCTGGTGCTGATCAAGTGGATCTTTCTTTAATGCCCGCCTCTGGTGGTACATGTCAGCCCGACGTTATCACAATGTGGCACGCACTAAGGGGAACCGATTACACCTTAGATATCGATATTGATAAAGTTATGGAAGCTGAGAGAATCTTCCAAGAGGCTATGGATGATTACTTCCTACCTCCTGAGGCAACTCAAGTTAACCCCCTTATCCCATTCAGCCCACTTCCTGGTGGAGCTTTAACAGCAAATACACAAATGCTTAGAGATAACGGTTTAATGGATCGTTACACCGATATCACCAAAGCAATGGTTGATGTTGTAGCTAAAGGTGGATATGCAACAAGTGTTACCCCTGTTAGCCAATTCTACTTCCAACAAGCTTTCAACAACGTAATGTTTGGCGATTGGAAAAAAATTGCTGATGGGTATGGCAAGATGGTCCTTGGCTACTTTGGAAAAACTCCAGTAGCAGCCCGATGCAAAGATTATGAAAATTGCTGAAGAGCAATTAGGCTTAAAACCAACTAAAGAGAAAGCTGTTGATATCAACGATAAAGATCCCAAAAAAGGGCGCAAAGCTGCTATCGAAATGCTTAAAGCTGAAAATCTTCCCGAAACAGAAGAGAACATCTTCATTGCAGCTTCTTGTAAAGAGAAAGGTATTTTATACCTCACAGGAAATGCAAAAGTTAACGGCGTAAGATTTAAGAGCCAAGAGAAACCTGCTGCTCAAGCTGGCAGTAGCGATGGTGGATATACAGTACAAGTTAACAACAACTCATACGCAGTTGAACTTAAAGGTTCACAAGCTGTTGTTAATGGTGTTTCTTATAACATCTCTGTTACTGAAGGAATCACTCAACAAGTTGCACCAGTTGCTGCTGCTCCTGTTGCCACAACAACTGAAAGAGTTGATGTTAAAGCACCAATGCCCGGCCTTATTTTAAGAACTGAGGTTAAAGTTGGTGATAAAGTTAAAGAGAACGACGTTCTAATGGTTATGGAAGCAATGAAGATGGAAAATGAAATCTTCGCTCCAGCTGATGGAACTGTTTTAGAGATTAAAGTAAAACAAGGTGATCAACTCAACGCAGACGATGTTCTACTAGTTATTGGTCAAGAGGGTGCACCTGTAGCCGCTGCTCCTGTAGCCGCTGCTCCTGCCCCTGTCGCTGCAGCTCCAGCTCCAACTTCTGGTGGAACTGAAGTTAAAGCTCCAATGCCCGGCTTAGTTCTTCGCATAGAGGCTAAAGTTGGCGATCAAGTTGCTGAGAATGACTTACTACTAGTTATGGAAGCGATGAAGATGGAGAATGAGATTTTTGCTCCTGTCGGCGGTACTGTTAGAGATATTATTGTGAAACAGGGTGATCAATTAATGGCAGACGACGTATTAGTCATTATTGGTTAAAGGAGTTTAGAGATGATTGGACAAGCGTTTACGCAACTATGGGAAACTACAGGTATTGTAGGATTCCTAGCAGCTGGTGGATGGGGAAACTTAGTTATGATCGTAGTTGGTCTAGTTCTCCTCTACTTAGCCATAAGCAAAGGGTTTGAGCCTCTACTTCTAGTACCAATTGGATTTGGAGCCATTTTAGCAAACATTCCTTTTGCCTATATTGCTGCAATTGACCCCACTAGCGCTAATGCCGCTGCTGGATTTATAAAAATATTGTACGACATGGGTATAGAGACCGGTTTATTCCCAATTCTCATTTTCATGGGAGTTGGGGCAATGACCGACTTTGGCCCACTGATTGCAAACCCAAAGACCCTCCTACTTGGTGCCTCTGCCCAAATTGGAATCTTTGTAGCTTTGATTGGAGCTTTGTTGTTAAGTTTCATCCCAGGAATTAGCTTCGACTTACACGCTGCTGCCTCAATTGGAATCATTGGAGGAGCTGATGGCCCTACAGCAATTTATGTTACTAGTAGATTGGCCCCAGACTTACTTGGTTCAATAGCAGTAGCTGCCTATTCATACATGGCACTAGTGCCCATTATTCAACCCCCAATTATGAAACTCTTAACAACTAAAGAGGAGCGTTTAATTAGAATGCAACAACTTAGACCAGTTTCTAAGACTGAGAAGATTCTCTTCCCAATCTCTGTATTGGCTATTTGTGCATTCCTACTTCCCTCTGCAACTCCCTTAATTGGAGCTTTGATGTTTGGTAATCTAGCTAAAGAGTGTGGTGTTGTTAACCGCTTAAGCGACACAATGCAAAATGCTCTTATGAACATTGTTACTATCTTCTTAGGTCTCTCTGTTGGTTCTAAAATGGAAGCAGGTGCATTCTTAAACTTAAACACCTTAGGTATTTTACTCTTAGGAATGGTTGCTTTCTCACTAGGAACTGGTGGTGGAGTCTTAATTGCTAAGTTGATGAATAAAATTGATCGCAAGAACCCTGTTAACCCCTTAATTGGATCAGCAGGAGTCTCTGCAGTACCTATGGCTGCTCGTGTATCGAGTAAGGTTGGACAAGAGTACAACCCACAAAACTTCTTGTTGATGCACGCCATGGGACCAAACGTAGCTGGTGTTATTGGTTCAGCAGTAGCTGCTGGAATATTATTGGCAGTAGTTCCTTTCATGGAGCAACTAGTTGATGGTGTTAGACCTGCACTAGCGTTGTTTATGTAAAAACCCAAGGGGCCCGCAAGGGCCTCTTTTTATTGCACTCTATATAATTTTCGTCTATGCTAATTTTATGATTTACCTTCTATTAATAGCCGCCCTTCTTTTAATTTATGGATGGAGTGCTAATCTTTGGTTTTACAAAGATCGTCACACAAAACCCATTACTCCCAACGTTGACAACGTATTTGATCGTAAGGCATTGCCAATTTATTTGGAGTACGAAGAGGTGATGGATTGTGCTGTTATCTTAGTTCACGGTTATCCTTCCACCCCATACGCCTACGATTGGGCCTCTAAAGAGATTTTCGATAAAGGCTTTGATGTCTTTGTTCCCCTCCTTCCTGGCTTTGGAACTGAGCCCAAAGAGCTGTACAACACAACTTTTACCCAGTGGTACAACTACTTAGAGAGCTTTTACAGAGAGAAGAGAAACCACTATAAATATCTCTTTGTTATTGGAACCTCAATGGGAGGGGCAATGACACTAAAATTAGCTGAAAACTTTGGAGGAACTAGCAAAGAGCCCGATGGGATTGCCCTCATTGGAACCCCAGTCTTCTTAAATGACTTTAAATTAGGTGCTATCCAAAAGTGGGGTTACTACTTTATGAGGATAGTTGCCCTATTTACCCCTGCTTTAAAGCCCAAAGTCCATAAGGGGAGTGATAAAATAAACGACGGAGAAGAGAATTGGATTGGCTATTCTGGTTCGTTTGTTAGAGGGGGCGTTTCACTAATGTACAACTTAAAAGAGATTAGAGCTAATCTTCATTTAGTTGAAACACCCATCTATATTGCCCACGATCAAAATGATAAAACAATTTCTTTTCAAAACTTGCCTGTTATTAAAGAGAGAGTTAGTTCTAAGAATATTAAAGAGAAAATAACTAATTTAAAATCGAATCACAACAGACACACCTTGTTGATGTACCCTTCAATACAACAACAGCTAAGTGATGAAATAGTAGCTTTCTTTAAAGCTATTTATGAGGAGAAAGAGAGATGAAAAGGGGCAACTACATAAGTTGGGATGAATATTTTATGGGCATAGCCCTTTTATCAGCAAAGCGAAGTAAAGATCCTAACACCCAAGTTGGAGCTTGTATCGTTAGTCAAGATAAGAAAATTGTTGGAACTGGTTACAATGGCCTTCCCATAGGTCTAGATGATAATCACTACCCATGGGCACGAGAGGGGGAGTATTTAGATACAAAATATCCCTATGTGACCCATGCTGAACTAAATGCAATTTTAAATAGTATTCAAAATCTAAAAGGGTGCACCCTCTATGTTGACCTTTTCCCTTGCAACGAGTGTGCTAAAGCAATCATTCAAAGTGGTATTAGTGAAATTGTTTATTTATCAGATAAGTACAGCGAGAGCCCTGCAGTTATCGCCTCTAAAAAGATGTTAAATGATGCTGGGGTAACGTTGCGTAAGTTGGCTATTACTCGCCAAGAGATAGTAATCAGTTTTAAAACAGATGAGCCTTAGATAGTTAGTTATCTAAGGCCCATTTTAATTACTCGTTGCCTTTGGGCAATAAGAAGTTTAATAAAATTCCAACTACAGTAGCTAAAGCAACTCCACCAAGTTCGAACTTCAACTCTCCAGTTAAGTTAAATGCAACCAAACCTTGCCCAATTCCGATAACTAAAATAACACTCGAAATTGTTAGATTGCGTTTTGAAGCGTAATCTACTCCACTTTCAACTAAAGTTCTTAAACCACTAGAGGCAATAATACCAAATAGCAATATTGAGATTCCTCCAATTACAGGAGAGGGAATTGTTTGAATTAAAGCACCAAATTTAGGGAAGAAAGAGAGCACTGTAGCAACTACTGCAGCTCCCCCAATTACCCAAACAGAATAGACTCTAGTTATTGCCATAACTCCAATGTTCTCCCCGTAAGTTGTATTAGGAGGTCCTCCCCAAAACGCTGCCCAAGCAGTTGCAAAACCATCACCTGCTAAGGTGCGATGCAACCCTGGATCAGTTGTAAAATCTCTTCCAACAACTTTACCTAAAGTAATTGTATCGCCTAAGTGCTCAGCCATTGTTGCTAAAGAGACAATTACAAAGGTTAGCATTGGGACAAAGCTAAAGGTGGGAATAGCAAATGTTGGAGAGCCAAACCAAGGAGCCTCAGCTATCACAGCAAAGTTAATTAAATGAAATTGAGGGAAAAATGAGCCTGTAATTAAGGTAAAGAGGTACCCAACAACAAGGCCAATTAAAATTGGAATTACACTAAAAAAGCCAGTGAAGAAGATATTGGCAATAACTGTAGCTCCTAAAGTTACTACAGCAATTGTTAAGTTGGCTAAAGAGTAATTACCAGCACCATCGTTCATTGCCATACCCATTGCTGTTGGAGCCAAATTCAGTCCAATCACAATAATAACAGCTCCAATAACAACAGGAGGAAGGGTCTTTTTAATCCACTCAACACCAATGAGTTTGATTATAAAGGCAACGATGATATAGAAAATACCGGCAGCAACAGCTCCCCCTAGAGCACTTGAAACCCCATAAGAGGCACTAATAGAGATTAAAGCTGGGATAAAAGCAAAAGAAGAACCTAAGAATGCAGGCACTTTAGCTTGAGTTATTACTATGTAAAGTAAAGTTCCAGTTCCTGCTGTAAACAAAGCTGATGAGATACTGAGCCCTGTTAAGATTGGAACTAAGATAGTTGCACCAAACATTGCAAAGACGTGTTGAATGCTTAGTGGAATCCATTTAGACAGTGGGGGTCGATCGTGGGGACTGTAAATAGTTTCATTGGATGACATTAAATTACTCTCCTAGGAAAAATTTTCCAAATTTTACCCTTAGAAGAGATTTAAGGCTACCCTCTATTCTTATATTTTTGACAAAGAGAGAAGATAAATAACAAAATACTCCTCTAAAGAGCGGCGAGGCCCATCTCCACCTCTATAAGAGCGCTCTTTAGCTAGCTGTTGTCTTTTCATAAAGCTTTTGTACAAAGCTAAGGCAATATTAAACTCTTCAGTTGGGGTTTCTTTCTTTTTTAGTAGTTTATGACTGGTAGATCGATCAACAACTCTAATTTGTTCTTTCGCCATAAGAGCTCTCAATTCAACTAACTCTTCATAAGTTAAATCGAATAAAAACTCCTCTAAAGCAAAAACAATATCTTCTCGAGTAGCAACTTTTGATAAAAACTTATTCCACACTGGAGGCAGCAGGGCACTTAATCTCATAATCTCAACAGTCCCTAACAAAGTTCCTAACACTGGAACAATTGTGTGGCGCGCTTCCCATAAATCTCTAATAGCTAAACCGAACTGCTCAATGTAATCGCTGGTGCGTTCATCCCACATTGTAATTAGTTCGTGAACAGCTTTATTAACCCAAGGCTTTTTTAAATCCTCTTTGGTGATAAGAGCTGTATAAAGATCTTCAGCCATTAAAGTAAATAAGAGGTTGTTGTACCTTCTTTCAATATCACCACGAAGGGCATCTAATTCACTACTAGTTTCTAAAAGCTTCATCAACAAGCCAAAGAGGTGGAGCTTACTAACTATTAAACCGTGACCTAAAACTGCTTTAGTTGGCAAGTTTACTACGTGTCCTAACCCATCTTCACACAGCTTTTTAGCTAGTGTAGCAGCAGTTCTTCGATCACCATTGTTTAAAAGATTGCTATTTGGAGAGGGGGCTCGGTCAACTATTTGTGCTAGTTGCTCTATATCACCCATCCTCTCTTTAACAATTTCGGCAAAAGGGGAATCATTATTTATTAAAATTTGTAAAGAACCCTCTAAAACTGATCTTTCAGCATTAGAAAACGTTGCCATCTTGCCTCCTCTTCTCTTTTACTAACAATAAGGTACCTTTCAAAGTTAGTCCATAGATACTTCAGTAACCTATTACCTTATGGTATGCTCATTTAGAATAATCGAGGAGTTAAATATGGAAAGTAGAACAACACAAATATTTATGGAGCTTATTAAAATAAACTCCCCCTCTAAAGAAGAGCAAACTTTTAGAGATCATATAATTAAAAGATTAGAAAACCTTAACTTCAAAGTTCAACAAGATAGTTATGGCAATGTAACAGCCACTTTAGGCTCCTTTAAACAAAAGCCAATTATGCTTTGTTGTCACTTAGATACAGTTCCTAATGCTGTTGATGTGAACGCATCCATTGTAGATGGAACTATTGTTACCGATAAAAGTAGTGCTTTAGGGGCAGATGATAAATCGGGCATTGCTGCCATATTAGCAGCTGTTGAAGAGTTACAACAAAATAATATTGATATTAGAGATTTAATTGTTCTATTTACAGTTGAAGAGGAGATTGGACTAGAGGGGATTAAAAACTACGATTTAAGTAACCTTAAAGAAATTGAAGCTGGTTATGTCTTAGATGCTAGTGGTCCTATTGGGACAGTTGTTGTTGCCTCTCCAAGTAAAACAGACTCAATTATTACCTTCAATGGCAAAGCGGCCCACGCAGGCTTTACCCCTGAAAAAGGAATCAGCGCAATAGCAATGGCCTCTAGTGCTATCGATAAGATGAAGATGTTAAGAATTAATGATGATACTACTGCCAACATTGGTACCATTGCAGGGGGAGTGGCAAACAACGTAGTTAGTGAAAAGTGTGTTGTTACCACTGAGGTGCGCTCTTTAAGTGAAGAGAGTGCAAAAGCACAACTAGCTCATATGGAACTTTGTTGTATAAAAGCCATTGGACAACATGGGGGCTATTACACTTTTGAATCTAAGACCAACTACCCCTCTTATAAAATTGATCAAAACGATAAAACCGTTCTCTCTTACAAAAAGGTTTGTGATAATTTAAATATCCCCTTCTCAACAAAGTTCACCGGTGGTGGTAGTGATACCAACATAATGAGAAACAACAACTTACCAGTTATTACTGTTACCAACGGGTATGAGAATGCCCATAGTGTCAATGAGGAGATTTCATTAGAGCAGTTAAATAAACTCACTGAAGTTGTTAAAGAAATTGTTACACTAAAGGAAAATTAGATGAAAAAGGTTGGTTTAATAGGAGTTGGGGCAGTTGGCGCTATTTATGGATGGCGTTTAAGTGAACTTCTGGGTTATGAAAATGTTGAAATTATCGTTGATGATAAAAGAAAAGAGCGTTATGAAAGAGAGGGGATCTATTTAAATGAAAAGCAGGTTAGCTTTAATTATGTCACTACCCCACTCAACGATGAAAAATCAGATTTAATAATTATTGCAACTAAAAATAATCACTTAGAAAAAGCTATCGCCTCTATTGCCCCTTTTGTAAAAGAGGAGACTACAATTATCTCCCTACTTAATGGAATTGATAGTGAAGAAATCTTAGCAACTCACTTTGGCAAAGAAAAACTGCTATACGCTTTTACCACTGCTTTAGATTCAACTCGTCTAAATAATAAGATAAACTTTTCAACTGAAGGAATTATCTACTTTGGTGAAAAAGATAACGTTAAAACAGATCGGATTAAGAAAATAGAGAAACTTTTTAGCGATGCTAAAATTAATCATATTGTCCCAGATGACATTCACTTAGAGATGTGGGCAAAATTTATGGTTAATGTCAGTATCAACACAGTGAGTGCAATAACTGGGGCTACTTATGGTCAGTGTGCCTCTTTTGAGAGTTTAAAAACCTTAATCATCGAATCTCAAAAAGAGGTAATTGAATTAGCTCAAAAAATTGGCATAAAAGGTTTAGATCACTCTTATATTCAAAAGTATCAAAAGATCTTCGCCTCCTTGGAGTACGGAGGGAAAACCTCAATGCTTCAAGATATGGAGAGTAAAAGAGAGACTGAAAATAGATGGTTTTGCCTTAGAGCTAGTGAATTAGGAAAGTCTGTTGGCCTAAAACTTCCTTTAGTTGAACATATGGGTTTAATTGTTGAAGGTTTAGAAGCAGTTAATCAAGATAACAAAA
Source organism: Sphaerochaetaceae bacterium (assembly GCA_050950065.1). Taxonomy (GTDB): domain Bacteria; phylum Spirochaetota; class Spirochaetia; order Sphaerochaetales; family Sphaerochaetaceae; genus JBAYOE01. The sequence continues at coordinate 258,747 of JBMNGX010000003.1, forward strand.
AACGTCCACCTCAATAGAAGTGGACGTTAATTTTAACTAAATATTAGTTAACACTTTTTACTCTCATCTGGATAATCTTTAAGATCTTCATCCATAATGTCGAGCATTTCTGCTAACTCTTTTGGTAGTTTATCACCAAATTTGGGGTAGTGGTTCTCTCTGATATCAGCAACCTCTTTCAACCACCCCTCTTTATCAACACAAAGAAGTTGTTCCATAATTTCTTCAGTAACATCGTCTGGACGATCAATTGCATCAACAGTTGGCATAATTCCAATTGGGGTCTCTCTCGATTTTGCAGTTCCTGCACAAGCTTCGAACACCCACTTTAATGCTCTACTGTTTTCACCAAATCCAGGCCATAAGAAGGAGTTATCTTCTCCTCTTCTAAACCAGTTAACTGAGAATATTTTTGGTAGTTTATCGGCATCAGATTTTTTACCAATATCAATCCAGTGTTGGAAGTACTCACCCATGTGATAACCACAGAATGGTAACATAGCAAATGGGTCTCTTCTAATTGTTCCCACTTTTAAATCACTAGCTGCAGCAGTAATTTCTGAACCAACGATTGAACCTAAGAATACTCCGTGGTTCCAATCCCTTGCCATATAAACTAAAGGAACTGTTTTAGGTCTTCTTCCACCAAATAGGAAAGCATCAATTGGAACTCCCTTTGGATCTTCCCACTCAGGGGCGATTGAGGGACAGTTAGCTGCAGGAGCTGTGAACCTAGCGTTAGGGTGAGCTGCTGGTTTTTGCTCTTTATTCCCTTTGTCTTGAATCCACTCGTTCTCATGCCAATCAATTAGTTTGCCAGGAGCATCGTAACCAATTCCCTCCCACCAAACATCTTTATCTTCGGTGATAGCACAGTTAGTGAAAATTGAGTTCTTCTCTAAAGAGTGCATTGCGTTGGGGTTTGAGTGCATTGAAGTTCCTGGAGCTACTCCAAAGAATCCTGCTTCTGGGTTGATTGCATACAATCTGCCATCATCACCAAATTTCATCCAAGCAATATCATCACCAATGGTTTCAACTTTCCAATCTTTAATTGTTGGAATAAGCATTGCTAAGTTTGTTTTACCACAAGCACTTGGGAATGCAGCTGCAATATACTTAACAACACCTTCTGGGTTAGTAATTTTTAAAATAAGCATATGCTCAGCTAACCACCCCTCATCACGGGCAATTACACTGGCAATTCTTAAAGCAAGACATTTTTTACCTAAAAGGGCGTTTCCACCATAACCTGAACCGTATGACCAAATCTCTCTGGTTTCAGGGAAGTGGGAGATATACTTTTTCTCTAGTGGAGCACAAGGCCATTTCCCATTGTCACTTTCACCTTCAGCAAGAGGTTTACCTACACTGTGTAAACATGGAACAAAGTATCCATCAGTTCCAAGAACATCTAAAACTTTTGTTCCAACACGAGTCATAATCATCATGTTTGTAACAACGTAGGGGCTATCGGTAAGTTCAACACCAATTTTAGCAATGTCACTACCAACAGGACCCATTGAGAAAGGAATAACATACAAAGTTCTTCCTTTCATACACCCATCATAAAGCTCACTCATTGTCTCTTTAAGCTCTTTAGGGTCAATCCAGTTGTTAGTTGGACCAGCTGCCTCTTGGGTTTCTGAGGCAATGTATGTTCTATTTTCAATCCGGGCAACGTCTGAGGGGTCAGAGAAAAAAGCAATTGAGCCCGGTTTTTTATCAGGGTTTAATGGAGTTGCAAGACCGCTAGCTACCATCTCATCAACAAGTTGTTGATAATGTTCGGCACTTCCATCTGCAACAACTATTGCATCAGGCTTGGTAAGCTCTGCAACCTCTTCAACCCACTTAATCAATTTTTCATGTTTAAGATCTTGTAATTTCATCCATTACTCCTTCACTATCCTTACGGTTATGGTAAGTAGCTATCTAACAACTTAACACTATAGTCTATCAATACAATATTCAATACTGTTTTACTGATAAAGAGCCTTTGTCATTGATTAGATTTTACACTTTCTGTATTGTTTAGTCATGGAATTAACTCTCCCCGCAGGCTCCATGCAAAGTGCCTTACAAGCCTTTTCTAATGGAGCTGATAGCATCTATCTAGGACTAAAAGATTTCTCAGCTCGTAAAGGGGCTAAAAACTTCACCATAGCCCAGCTAGCTCAAATAAAAGGTGTTGCCTCTCAACTCAATAAAAAAATTGAAGTTGCCATAAACACTATCGTTGAACAAGAAGATTTAGAAAAAGTAGTTAAAATCTTAAAAGTCTTAGAGCTTCTAAAAATAGATGCAATCATCGTTCAAGATGTTGCTCTAGTCCCTTTAGTTAAAAAATATGCCCCTTCATTGAAACTTTACGGCTCAACCCAAATGGCAATTCACACAACCAGTGGAATAAGAATTTTAAAAGAGATGGGCTTCGATCGAGTTGTTTTAGCTCGAGAGTTAACTTTAAAAGAGATTAAAAAACTAAGAGATGAGAATAAAGATATTGAGTTAAAAGTTTTTATCCATGGAGCCCTTTGTTACTCTTTCAGTGGATTGTGTATGGCAAGTTACAACTTAACAACTCGTAGTGCCAACAAAGGAGAGTGTGCTCAAATATGTAGAACTTGGTTTACTAATCAACAAAACCAAGATGGATATTTTTTCTCAATGAAAGATTTAGCTCACACCAACAATATCCTAAAGTTAAAAGAGATCGGTATAGATGCTTTAAAAATAGAGGGGAGAATGAAAAGTCCCTCTTATGTTAAATATGCTACCCTCTATTATAAAAAGTTGTTAGAAGAAAATATTAGTGATCTGCACCTTTTGGAAAATCTTCTAATAGAGTTTTCTAGAACTACCACTAACGGATGGACTTTTGATTATGGGAAAGAAAAAGTTGAAGAAAACAGAGACACTGATTCTTTAGTTAACACAAACCACCCCTCTCATGAAGGTCTTAAGATTGGTAAAGTTATTTCTCAAAACAATAGAGAGCTAATTATTGAGACAAACAGAGATGTTGATTCTAGAGATGGGCTGATGGTTTTAGATTACCAAGAAAACTGCCTTCCAAAAGCTATTAAGTTTTCTGTTGTTAACAAAAAAGAGACTAATAGGATAATTGTCTCAACAGATGAAAAGTTTAATACACCAACAAATCTATATATGATTAGTCGTCACGATTCAACTTTGCCTTTAATAAACGAAAGTGCAATTGAAAGTTACTTAAATCCAATTAACTTAAAGATAGTTATTTACGATGATAAAATAGCTTTAAATAGTAGTTACTTAAATAAAAACTATCCAATAACATCAAATAAAGCGCTCAAAAAACAACTACTTAAAAAGAACTTTGAAGATATCTTTTTAAACTCCCCTAGCTCTTACATCAAAATAGAGTCTTTAGAGCTTGTTAACAAAACACCTTATGAAGCTCAACAACTCTTTATCCCCCTCTCTCAATTAAAAGAGATAAGAAGAGTTTACTTAGATGATATTGATCAATTAATAAAAAGCTCTTTAGATGAAAAGCCCATCTTTGATTCAATTACTAAAAGATTAGTATCCCTTCCCCCTAGAGAGAGGCTTGTAACAAATCTTCCTTTCATTGATCCAGTTATGACTTTAAAGAAAAAAGAGTCTTTACCTTTTGTTGATGGGTACTACTATTTACCTTTAGCACCAGTAACTTTTGATGAGGCTGCTATGTTTGCAGCTTTAGATAAGATTGTCACTAACACCAAAAACATCAGAATAGGATTAAATAACTATGCCCATTTAAAGTGGGCTCAACAAAACAAAGATGTTGAAACTTTCATCGATGTTTATCTTTATGTTGCAAACCAAGTATCTGCATCTTATTTAACCTCTTTTGATGCAAATATTATTGGGTACTACCCCTTTGTAGAGAACCAGGGAATTACACTTCCCCACTTTATTAGTAGAAGTTGTTACCGTTACGACTCATTGGGTCTGAAATGTGAAGGGTGTCCTAGAAAAGGGACTTATCAAATAACTCAACGTGATAAGAGTTACAAAGTTGAAGTAGTAAACTGTATTACCTACTTATTAGATTAAGTAGAGCATTAAAGAAATACCCATCTTTAGTTGATCCCACTCTGGTAAAAATTGGGAAAAGTTGTTTGAACAAAAAGAGAACCCTTGAGTTGGAACACTCCAATAAAGACCTGCTGAAAGTGGCCCTAAGACAAAATCTGTGTGGGCACGATAATGAAATATCCCCTCTTTAAAGGCCTCTCCAAAACTACCAACTTCACCATAACTATTTTGATTATCAGAACGAGACCAATAAGGATCGCGGTCTTCAGTGAAATTGTAACTAAATTTAGGACCCACCCCTAAAGCTAAATCAAACACTTTAAAGATGTTTAAGTTTAATCCAAAGGTGAACAAAGTCTCAATTGCAGAGTTATCTTCATCCAAAAGGGCACTAACACTCCCTTCCACAAAAGCAACCTTCAACCGAGCTTCAGCACCCATTTTATATTCAGAAGCCTTAAAGTCTCCAATTTCAATATTCTCATTAGATTCTTTTCTTTCGGCAATGAAACCAAATCCAAAAGAGAATGGGCGTGCAGCAACCACAATATTTAAGGATAAAAATAGAAGCATAGATGTAAAAATGAGCCGTTTCATTAATTCCTCCCCGATGGTGCTCAATAAACAACAACAACTCAAAATCAAATAGGCTACAAATTATTTACTAAAAATTATAGAACTTTGATACAACTATTTAAAACTACTTCTTTAGGTCAACAAATTAATAGGAGTTGACTAAAATCAAAGACATCGCTATTCTACCAATGCATTTGGGGGTGTAGCTCAGTTGGCTAGAGCGTCTGAATGGCATTCAGAAGGTCAGGGGTTCAATTCCCCTTACCTCCAAAAAAAGTTGTCACTCTAGTGGCAACTTTTTTTTATAAGTTGAGGAAATAGTATGAATTGGATTTTGTTGTTAATAGCTGGAGTGTTAGAAGTTGTTTGGGCCTATTTTATGAAACTCTCTGATGGCTTTAGTCGCCTCAACCCCACCTTAATCACCTTTGGTGCTATGTTAATAAGTTTTTGGCTTTTAGCTGTTGCAATGAAAAGCATCCCATTGGGAACAGCTTACACAGTGTGGACAGGCATTGGTGCTGTTGGAGCATTTGTAGTTGGAATTGTTTTTCTAGCAGAGCCAGTAAACTTTATGAGAATCTTTGCAGCTGTTTTAATAGTAACTGGTTTAGTTATTATGAACTTATCTGGTTCTTAAAAGAGCTAATTACTCTAATACCGACAACCAAAGTTCCTCTGACTCCACAACCAACTTTTCTACCATCTTTATAAAAGGGCCATAATCCATTGTTGTGTGAGCTGCATCTAATACTTCATAGTATTGGATTCTATTTTCAACTTTCATAACAATTGGTGCATATCCACTTCTTATTAATTCAAAATTTAACAAAAGCCTCGCTGTTCTTCCATTGCCATCAATAAAGGGGTGTATCTTAACAAATTCTCCATGAAATAAAGTTGCCCTTACTATTGGGTGGTAATCTTTCCAACTTCCATTGTACTGGTGAATAAGCTGTTGCATTAAATCAACTATTTTATAGTGTTTAGGGGGAGTATGCTTTGCTCCACTGATAACTACATTTTCTGATCTGTATTTCCCTGAGTTTTGATTATCTATCTCTTTAAGTATTAAAGCGTGGATATTTTTTATATCCCATTCAGAAAGTATCTTTTGATTTGCAACCAACTGTTCAACAAATAAAATTGCATCACGATGATTGATGATCTCTAAGTGTTCAACTAAAGACTTCCCACCAATAGTGATTCCTTCAAGGACAACTTTAGTTTCTGAAAGTGTTAAGCTATTTCCCTCAATAGCATTTGAGTTATAAGTCCACTCTAAAACAATTTTATCGTGAAGCGAGGCAATACTATTTTTGGGAAAAGGACGTTTTTTATCAATCTTATCTTTTAAAGAGTCGACAACGGTGAAATCAAATTGTAAGTTAATAAATTCTTCACTTACCTTTTCTCTTTTATCTATTGGCTTTGGCGCATCAAAAGGGATAGCCCAACTTTTTCCAATTTTCTTAGCGCCCTCAATTCTATTTTGACGACAGAGCAACCTAATTCTACTATCACTAATTTTCCACCTCTCACTGAACTCTTTTATGCTGATGTACTTCATAATGATACCCTTGACTTACATTATACCGGTATCGGAATGATGTCAACAAAAGAGGAATAGGTTATCAGTTACTTATTAACTAAATAGATTCCTATAGCTACTGCAGGAAGTGCAATCAAGTATTGAATTTTCATCACCGACTCTTTTAAAACAAGAACCGACAACAAAGTTCCAAAAACAGGCACTAAAAAGAAGAAGATAGTTATTGAACTTACTTTGTTGTGCTTCAATAAAGCTGCCCAAAGGGAAAAAGCAACCGATGAGAGGCTAGCCATATATAAAAGAAGTAGTAGCCCTTTAGGATTGGAGATTGGAAAAGTGGAGCCCATTAAAAGCCCAATAACCAACAGCAATGCTCCCCCAACGGTCAATTGCGATCCACTAAGTAAAACAGGATCAACACTCTCACTAGCTTTTTTAGTATACAAAGAGGCCAAAGCTGTAAATAAAGAGGCTATTAAAATATATCCCTCTCCTCTAATGTTTATTGTTAAACCCATCTTAGATTCGTAGTTAACAATTACAACGGCAAATAGACCAACTAAAATCCCTATAGATTTAGCTAAATTAAGACGATCATCTTTATAAAACATGTGAGCAAGTAGGGCACTAAAGAAAACAGCAAGGGTGTTTAAGATGGAGGCTTTAGCTCCTGTAGTATAACTTAAACCAATGTAATAAAAGTAGTAGTGAATTGTGGTTTGAACTAAGGCAAGAATAACAACTTTTTGCCAAAAGTTTTTGTTAAATGAGATGGTTAGAACTTTAGTCTTATTTTGTGCTCTAAAGAAGATTAAAACTATTAATCCACTTAAAAAGAACCTAACTCCTGCAAAGGCTAACTTAGCTGCAGTATCATCAGCACCAACATTAAATAATTCGTAACCTAACTTAACCGCTGGGTAGGCGCTTCCCCAAAGGAAGGTACACAATATTGCTGCTAAAGTGGCAACAACCTTATTTGATAAAATAGACTTCTCTTTACTGTTCACAAAAGACCCTCTCACTTTTGCCTATAATACATACATTAATTAGAAGTTTTCAATAGAAACCTTTATTTGAGCTCTCTATTAAATTTTTAAACATAAAAGTTGTTATTAAATCAGATTTTTATTGCTATAATAGATAAAAAATGGGCATTTGTTATAAAGAATGTCCCATTATAAAGGAGCCTCACTTGTCCCCAATTATTGGTATTAATCTTCCTAAAAAGACATCTTTTAATTCACTAGATCAAACTTTGAACCAAATAAAAAGGGATGGCTTTGATGCTGTAGAAATTAACATAGAGACCTTTCCTCTAATCATTGGTGGAAAGATATGTCGCCCCTGCCTTGATACTCTAAAATCAATTTTGAACAAGTACGATTTTATTTATACTGCCCACATAGGTAGAGGGTTAGATCTAAGATCACTTGAAGATCACAACTTACATACCAATGTCCTCAATGCCTCTTTAGATATTTGCAAAGAGTTGAACATGAAAATTTTAGTTTTGCACTACGAAGTTAAAACTCAAAACCAACGTGCCGAGGAACAATTTCTTGAAGCAACTAAAAAAGCTACTTTAAAAGCTGCTGAATTGGATATCATTATTTGTGTAGAGAACATTGAAGTTGAACTTATTGAACCAGTTGTAAAGTTGGCAAAAGAGGTTAACCACCCCAACTTACGCTTAACTTTAGATACCGGTCACGCTTTTTTAGCAGCAAATTACTACCATTTTGACTATTTTGAAGCTATTGAGAAAATGTTTCCCTATTTAGCTCACTTACACCTAAGTGATAACACAGGAGTTTATGAGCCACTAAGAATTACAAACAGAGCTGTTTATGACAACCTCTCTATGGGATACCGCCGAGAGTTTGGGCGAGGAGATATCCACCTACCCCCATTTTATGGCAAAATTCCTTTTGATGAAATTTTTTCACGCCTCCCTTCTACATATGATGGGGTTTTTATGTGTGAATACACTTCAGAAGACTTTGGCCCACTAAATAAAAAGGTGCAAGAAACTGTTAGAGCTGCTGTTAATAAATCAAGAGGATAGCTTCTTTGTAAAAACTTTGGCAATTATTCACTTTAAAAACATCTTAGTTTTTCAATAAATTACTTTTTACACTCTTTAAAAGCTAAATTATTATTTAAACACAATAAATAGAGTCAATTATTTGGGGTTCACTAATACGTGGTAGAAGGGTATGATATACAGGAGAAATAGATATCCAAAAGGAGGAGAATATGAATCCACTTGCGAAGGAATTGAACGAGACACTCAAAGGTTCACTCATAGCAGAACTTTTATCCGATTATGGGAAGCGGATGTACTTTCCCAGAGGTATTATTAGCCAATCAGCAGAGGCAAAACAAAAAGCTCACCTCTACAATGCAACAATTGGAATTGCAACAGAGAATGGAAAGGCAATGGGAATTAAATCTGTTTATAGCGGATTTGAAAAAAGTCTTGAAAGAGACGATGTATTACCCTATGCCCCAACAGCTGGAGATCCAAAATTACGTAAGAAATGGCTCGAGCAAATGATTTTAAAAAACCCTTCAATGAGTGGTAAACTAACCTCATTACCAGCTGTAACTAGTGGCTTAACCCACTCTATCAGCGTAGTAGGGGCTCTCTTTTTAGATAAAGGAGAATCAATAATTATTCCAGATATGTACTGGGGTAACTACAACTTGGTCTTTACCGAGCAAAGAGAGGCAAAGCAAGTTGCCTTCCCCCTCTTTGATGGTGATAAACTCAATATTGCAGGCCTTGCCGATACCATCGATTCAATCGACTCAGACAAAGTCTCTATGATTTTAAACTTCCCTAACAACCCAGCTGGTTACACCCCAACAATTGATGAAGCTAATGAACTTGTTAAGATGTTGGTTGCAAAAGCTGAAGAGGGTAAAAAGCTCTTAGTTTTCACCGACGATGCCTACTTTGGTCTTTTCTTTGAAGAGGACACATGTCGCCAATCCCTATTTGCCCTCCTTTGTGATGCACATGAAAATATTTTAGCAATTAAAGGTGATGCAGCGACTAAAGAGGATATGGTTTGGGGCTTCAGAGTTGGTTTTATAACCTACAACTCAAAAGGGACAACAGAAAAACAGTATGAGGCTATAGTTAATAAAACAATGGGAGCTATCAGAGGAACTGTCTCATCTTGTTCAAAACCTGCCCAAACAATTCTATTAAACGGGATGAATAGCCCAACCTACCAACAAGAGAAAGAGGATGGAATTAAAGAGATTGCCAAAAGGTACCACCTGATGAAGGAGGTGTTAGCTTCCTACAGCGAGAATAAACTCTTAAGGCCACTTCCTTTCAACTCTGGCTACTTTATGACATTCGATTGTGCTGGAGACTCTGAGAAACTCAGATTACACCTATTGGATAAATATGGGGTTGGAACTATCTCAATTAAGAACCAATATCTAAGACTAGCATTCTCAAGTATAGATTTAGATCAAATTGAGGATCTAGTTAAGATTGTTTTCCAAGGAGCTAGTGAAGTTTTCGCTTAATTAGAAAAGTGAGTGAGAATAGATATAGAATCGGTACGTTGGCTCGTAAGGCCAACGTTACCGTAAGAACTGTCCGTTATTATGAGGCTTTGGGTCTATTAAAAACCCAAAGCCGTTCAACTGGAGGGCAACGCTACTACAGCGATGCTGATTTAATTTATCTTTTAAGAATCCTTCAACTGAAACGTTATGGATTCTCCTTAGATCAAATAGGGAAGATTGTTCGAATGGGACCTGAAGATAGTAGTGGTCAAAAAAGGAGAACTGAGCTTCTTAAGCAGTATCGTAAACTCTACAGCGATACAATCAAAAAGAAGAGAAAAATAGACAAACTCATTGATGATTTAAGTTGGCATATAAAACAACTAGAGAGTGTCAAAGAGGGATTTGTCTCATGTCCTGGAGAGTCTTGTAAAGATTGTGAATTTAAAGATCGGTGTGAGTTTTATATTGGACCTAAAGAGACAAAAAAATAAAATTTAAGATTCATTGAACCTTTTCACTAAATGATCAGCAACACTATAGGCGTAATCTAAAAACTCTTTATGAACCTCTTGGGGAATATTTTCAGAAAAGAACATAATCTCATAAGTGAAATCCCCTTTGTAATTGATCTTTTTCAAAGCATCAATACACTTTTCCCAAGGTACTGTTCCGTGAAATGGCATTAAATGTTGATCATCGATACCGTTGTTATCTGCTACGTGGGTACACTTAAGATGTTCTCCTAGAGTTAAAATATTTTCTTCATGATTTTTAGCAACCATATTGGCATGACCAAAATCGTAACAAGCACCAACATTATCACTATCTAAAGCCTCAATGAGTTGAACTAGCTCTTCTGCTTGGCTGGTAAACTCAACTTGCCCACTTTTATCGTAGGTTAAGTTCTCTAATGCAATTGAGGTGTTGTGCACTTTAGCTAACTTCACAAAGGACTTAAGCCACTTTAAATTGGCCTCGAAAGAGTTCTCATAATTATTTTTATCGGTAGCAGAGTGAAGTACTACATAGGGAATGTCCAACATCCCCGCCATCTCAATACTCCTTTCGATTTCCCAATTCAACCTCTCTTGTCTATTTTTAGGTAGTTCAAAATAGCCGTGGGTGTAAGGGGCATGGCATTGGTTGTACTCTAAATCATACTTATTGCGATATTCAATTAAAGAGCCAACATAGCTTTTATATTGATCGGTTAACAAAAGAGAATCTGGATTCATCATTTCACAAAAGTTCAAATCTAAGATTTTAAACTTTTCAGATAAAAATGGGATGAACTCAATCATAGGAACCCTTTTACGAGCTCTATGAGATGAGATAATATTTGTAGAGGTTGCAACTCTCAAATTCCTACTCCTTATTCATCCTGTTATATTCATCAATAAATCCCCCTATTGTTTTGGCAAGCTCATCTGTGATTTGTTTTGGTTCTATATCTTTGTCTAACATTCTCACTATTGCATTTTGAACTTCGTAATAAGCTTGGAAAGCATTTGGCCACCATACACTTTGAATTCGAGGATCGCTATCTAACAGTTGATCAATGGCAACTTTAAAGAGTTTGTTGTTCTCTAAGTGCTCTTTAAATTCCACCATCTCATAAGTTCCGTTATTAACTGGGAAGTACCCTGTTTTTTGGTGCCAAAATAGCTGAGCTTCTTTGCTAGTTAAGAATTTTAAAAACTCCCAAGTAGCCACTTTGTTTGGATCATTGGAGTTGTCAAAGACAAAGATTGCCCCACCACCAATGTTAACTCCCCCAAGGGAGTTCTCATCAACACTTGGTAAATACCCCACCCCAACTTCAAATTTATCCCCAACAGAATCTAATACTGTTGAAAGAGAGCTTGTTGAGGTTAAGAACATTGCAGCTTTGCCCGCAATAAATTGTTGTCTAACATCGCTGGTAATATTTCCAATTCCCCCCATCTTATAAGCTCTTTTCCACTCATTTAAAAAGTTTTCTAAAGTCCCATTTTTGTCAAAAAGTACTTGGGTAGGATTACCTTGGTGCCCATTGAGTTTATCAGTTAAGTAACTAACTCCATCTTGTTGTCCAATCCATGAGACCATCTCATAAGTGGTGGGAACACCAGCAAAGCCCCACCGATCAACCTCTTTTCCATCTTTAGTGTAGGTGGTCAATTTGGCAGCATACTCACCCAACTCTTTTACTGTTTTTGGAGCTCTTTGGGGATCTAAGTTTGCCTCTTTAAAAGCATCTTTATTGTAATAGAGTAAAATTGTTGAGGCGTTAAAGGGCATTCCTATCATTTGGTCTTTATAAGTCATCGATAAAACTGTCCCTTTTTGAAGTTCATCAATTGAGAAAGTTGGATCGTTGTCGATTAGTTTCTCAACTGAGACCATAAAAGCAGAATCGCGCACATCCATAACTCCAGTTGCATCAACTTGAGCTAAGTCGGGAAGATCTTTAGCTCTATTAGATTGTAATGAGGCTCTAAGTTTAGTAGCCACATCGGCAGCTTTACCTTGGTAAATAGCACTAACTTTAATCCCCTTCTCTTTTCCTATAGTTGAGTTAAATTGATCAACTAAAGATTCCATAGCATCTTGGAGCAACCCGCTGTTGGAGTGCCAAAATTCAACATTAGTTATTGAAGAATCTTTACCCTCTTTGGTCCCCATGGCAAACAAAGATAAAGAAATTGATAAAATTAATATGATTGTTATAAGACGTTTCATGGTACCTCCTACCATTATCCAACAATTGTCCCGGAAGCAATTCCAGAAACAATCCTTTTTCTCAATACTAAGAATATAATCACAGAGGGCAAAACTAACAAAGTTATAGCAGCAAAAATTGGACCGTAGTCTAAACTCTCTGTATAACCCAACATAGTGATGCCAACTTGTACTGTCCTCATGTAAGGCTTGTTTGTAACTAACAGGGGCCACAAGTAGGTGTTCCATATAGTTACAAATGAGTGGAGCCACAACGTTAAAATTAAAGAGCGGCTCATAGGAATAGCAACAGAGATTAAAAATCTCAAGTCCCCACACCCATCAATTGAGGCAACTTCTCTGTAAGTTTTAGGGATACTCTTAAACCCTTGGCGTAACATAAACATCTGAGTGGGGGCCAATAAGTAAATCGACATTATCCCCAAATAGGTATCAACTAAGCCCAACTTACTGATAGTTAAGTAGTTCTCAATGATTAAGGCATCTGGGGGTAACATCATCGTCCCCAAGATTAAGAAGAACAAAAAGTTGCGCCCTTTGAAATCTAGTTGAGCCACTGCAAAAGCAGCTAAAATGGCAACGCCCATTCGCAATGTGGAACCCACTATTCCAATAAAAAGGGAGTTTAACATAAACCTAAAAAGAAGCGATTCTTTAAAAGCTCTAATGTAGTTTTGCCAATTTAAAGAGGTTATAAAAATCTTTGGAGGGTATAAAGAGAAATCTTGAATTGTAAAAAAGGAGGCAACAAAGGCGTAATAAATTGGGAAGATGATAGCAAGACCCAATAAAGTTGCTGCTATCCCTTTTAATAATTCAGTTTTTAAAAAGCGGTTTCTCATTGGTAAAAGACCCTCCGCTTTTCACTTCTAAAAGCTAACAGTATTAGCAAGAAGGTTAAAAAGAAAACAACAACACCAATAGCTGATCCTCTTGAGTAGTTTCCTGCAACAAAGCCATCCAAATACATTTGATAAACCAAGGTTTGAGTTGAACGTTGAGGACCACCTCCAGTTAAAACCATTACAGGCCCACTAAGGAGCATTGAATCACGCAAGCGGGTAATGACAACAAATAAAATAGTTGGGGAGATTAATGGGAGTTGAACTCTGAAAAAAGTTGATAGAGCATTTGCCCCCTCCATTTGAGCTGCCTCAATGAGTTGTTTAGGGACACTTCTTAAAGCTCCTAATAATAAAAGGAAGTCGAGTCCCACAGCCATCCAAATCCCTAAGATTACCAAAGTGAACATTGCCCACCAAGGATCGTCAAACCACTTAATTGAGATTGAGAAGAAGTAGTTAATAACTCCAATGGTTGGATTAAAGAGGGCTTTAAAAATTAGGGCTGCCGAACTCATCGCTACAGCCATTGGTAAAATAAAAAGAGTCTCATTAAAGGCGTTAAAGCGCCTTTTTTTATAAACTAAAAGGGCCGCAACTAAACAAAAGACTAAATTCAAAGGGACAAATAAAATGGCAAACTTAAAAGTGTTGGTTAAGCCGATTATAAAGTTCTTATCGCTAAAGAGTTTTTGAAAGTTTTCCAGTCCTACAAACTCAACAATCTTGCCACTGAAGCTAACTAAAGAGAGGCTATTAACAACAGTTCGGGCAAAAGGGCGGTAACTAAAAACATAAGCTAGGATAAGTGCTGGTAAAAGATAGAGATATGCTTTTAGCGATCTTTTTTGATTGAGAGAGAGAGCTTTCATATGCACCGTATGATAATCCTCGAGAGCTTTTTTGGCAATATCTTTTGAGCTAATTCTTTTTAATGTCAAAAATTCCTTACGTATTAGAACCTAACGTCAGGTTTTTTAGAGCTTGCAATTTTTAACCAAGTAGAAGAAAATCAAACTACTGTTTAACTAGAGGGAGAAGGTGATGCACTGGAATATTATTGCTGAAGGAATAGCAGCCTTAACAGTAATAGTGATTTTATTAAATTCCCGCTACACCCATGTAATGCCCTCTTTCAAAGAGCGCCTTTTTAGAAGTCTTTTAGTCTACTCTCTTTTCTCCTTTATAATAAACATCTTCTCAGCATGGAGTGTTTCTCATTACCAAGAACTCTCTAGATTTGTGATACATTTAATTAACACTCTCTACTTCCTATTTTATCCATTCATTGCCCAGTTCTTTATCTACTACATCTTCTCCTATGTTTACGAATATGCTCCACCTCAACATAGAAAAAGGAAAACCTACTTAATAACATTCATCTTACTAACATCTGCTATGTATGTAGTAGTTGTTATGCTTAACCATAAAACTGGTGCTTTATATTTCTTGGATGAAACTAACTTGTACCATCGAGGGCCACTAAATACGCTCCCAATAATAATTTCAGTTGTCCATATAGTTGCAGCTACATTGGGGGCCCTTTTAGAGAGCAAATATTTTGATAAATACTTTATTCAAATAATCTCTTGGCCCCCATTAGCGGCTTTAATAATAGTCGTTGTCCAGATTTTTTATCCTGACACTATATTAACTGGAACTGCTTTTGTTGTTGTAGCTCTCTCTTTCTATTTGAACTTTCAAACAAGTAGAATTTCAATTGATAATTTAACCCGTTATCCAAATAGAGAGACTTTCAATGGTCACGTTGAATTTCTAAATAGGAAAAAACGAAAATCTACCATCTATATAGTTAGTATCGACAACTTTAATCAAGTTACTTACACCTTTGGCAATCAATTTTCTAACCTCTTGATAAAAAGTGTAGCTGATGAACTTTCATCTTTAATCCCTAAGGGGCAACTTTATCGCTACCAAAGGGATGAGTTAGCAATGATAGTTCCTAAAAATGGAGATAGTGAACTTGCAAATAAGATAATTAAACTCTTTGAAAAACCATTTAAGACAAACTCAATTTCAACTGTTCTAAGAACTTCAGTTGCCCTACTAAAACTTCCATTTGATTACAAATCTGAAACTGATGCTATTACATTGCTAGATAACTCAATTGCGACAGCAAAGACCCTCACTCAAAAGAGGTTGATGGTTGCCGATGCAGCTATGATTTCATCTATAAGAAGGAAGAATAAGATAATTGAAACTCTTTTAAATAGGAACTTTGAACGTAACCTCTATTTGGTTTATCAACCAATATTCTCTTTAAAAGATGGCTCTATGGTTGAAGTTGAAGCTCTTATCAGGATGGAAAACGAGCACCTTGGTCTTGTTGGTCCAAATGAGTTCATTCCACTAGCTGAAGAGTTAGGAATTGTTGGTGAAATAGGAAAATGGGTATTAACAAAATCTTTAAATCTCTTATCAACTTTAAAAACTAAAAATCTAAAGGAGATAACAATCTCCATTAACTTCTCTGCCCAACAATTTGAAGAGCCCGATATCAGCTTTACAATTATCAAACAAATCAAAGAGGCCAATGTTGGTAAAGGGAAAATAAACTTTGAATTAACAGAAAGTTCATTTTTAAACAGCTCTTTTGATAAAGCAAAAGAGGTGTGTGAGCAACTTTACGCTTTTGGCTCTAAGTTCCACCTAGACGATTTTGGCAGTGGTTATTCCAATCTCTCCTATTTGGTAAAGCTTCCTTTCCAATACATAAAGTTAGATAAAAAACTGTTGTGGGAAATTGATGATAATCAAAGGCGCTATCGCTTCTTAGACTCAATTGTAAAGATTGCCCAAAAAATTGATTATGAGATAATTGTTGAGGGGGTGGAGAATGAGAAGCAACTAGCATTCTTACTCTCCAGTGGAGCTGCTATGGCACAAGGGTACTATTTAAGTGAACCATTAAGTGCAACTCAACTAATTAAAAAAATTGAGAATGGGCCAATTTCCATTAGCAACCTTTTAAATCAATAGAGCTCTTTATTCTCCTCTTTATACTTAGCAAACAATTTTTTACACACATCGTGGCCAAATTGTTGTAACTCTAAAACATCGGAGTTTTGGTGCTTATCTTCTAGATAGCGGTAAATGTAATCATCTCTAAATCCTATCTCTTCCGCCTCACAAGCTTCACACCCGTAATAGATAGTTTTAATATTTGCCCAGATTGCTGCTGAAAGGCACATCGGGCACGGAAAGCCCGTTGCATAGAGGATACATCCACTAAGGTCGTGAGTTCCTAAAACTTTACTAGCTTCTCTAATAGCGTTGATTTCGGCATGGGCTGTCGCATCATGGTTTGCTAAGACTGTGTTTGCACTAACTGCAATTATTTTTCCATCTTTAATAATTGCAGCTCCAAAGGGTCCACCTTTACCATCTTCCATCCCTTTTTTAGCCTCTTTGACAGAAACTCTTAGCGCCTCTTCTAAAATAGGTTCCACATCGACACCTCCTTTTAATTGGATCCCGGTGCAAATCGGGGTGTCTACAAAAAAAGACCTCTCTCTTTGATTATAAAAGAGAAAGGTCACCTTTCAACTACTATTTAATTAATTTTTATTAGAATGTGTTGGTAATGTAGTATTCTAGTTGTCCGATTTGGAAAGCACGGTCTGCTAAGACTGCTTTAACAACGTCTCCAATTGAGACAATACCAACTACCTTGTCATCTTCAACTACAGGAAGGTGTCTAAATCTACCAGTTGTCATAATTTGTAGACTCTCTTCAAGAGTTTGGTGTGGTTTTACGTAGGTTACACCTTTGGTCATCACATCTTTTACAGGAATTGAGGTTGAGAACTCAATTCTACCAGCAAGGTGCTTAATAACGTCCCTTTCAGATAAAATACCTTTGATAGCTCCTTTATCATCAAGAACTAGCACAGCACCGATTTTGTGCTGGGTCAATTTTAAAATGGCTTGAGCCAAAGTATCTTCTGGAAATACCGAAATAACCTCAGCCCCTTTTTGGTCCAGTATCGATCTAACTGTACTCATATATGCACCTCCTATTTTTCGCGCATCTATTGCTGTTACCTTTGGATAGTAACTTGACCCTACCCTTTGCGCAAGAGCAACTCATATATAAATATAACAAAAAATTGGAAATTATTTAACTAATGCCCCCTTTGTATTTAAATGTTATAACAATGGCCCTATTTTTAGCAAAATAAAGATAACCTTTTATCGAAATGTCTGCTATTATTTCCTTACCACATTGTTAATAGTAAATAAAAAAGGGAGGGTGGTTAGGGGCAAAAAAAGAGTGTTAGTTGCAGCTCTGCTACTTGTTGTATTGCTCTTTGGACTAAGTGCAGCAAGCAAAGGAAGTATCGGCTTTGTTAACCTTGGTAGTTGGGCAGACTATGCAGGAGATGGCAAAGGAAACTACGTTCCTGGTCTTAGAGGTGAGTTTTTCTTTACTCCTTATTTAGGAGTTTCTGGAGACGTTCTCGTTTATGAGACATATAAAGATGAGAATAATAAAGACGTATTTATTAATCTATACATGATTGACGCAGTTTTAAGAGGTCCCTTTGGTATAGTAGAACCTTATGTTGGACTAGGACTCCTATATTTAGGTGTTATAGCAGAGGGGGTTTCTGTAACCTCAGATTCACTTGGATTCAACGTTCGTGGAGGGGTTGATGTTAACATCTTAGAGTGGTTAAGCCTTGGTGTTGAAGCAAACTACTTTGTTGATGACCTTAAAAACTTAATTGACAATCCTAAAGACTATTTTTCAGTTGATGGGTTAAAGAAAAGTGCTTTAATAGGAGTTACAATCAAATATAAGTTTAATTAAAATGTTTAATAATTAGTAAAACCTCCCCTACGGGTGTTAAATGCCAATGGATTGTCACTAGTCGTGACCGTTAATTGCTATTTCCCATACTATTGGGGAGGTCTTTTTTATTTGTTATGACACCTAGCTCAAAATGGTATACAATTCTATTCAATAGAAGCAAGGTTTAATATGGCTAAAGTGGTAGAAACTAAAAAGTTCGAAATCTCAAAAAAACTTCAAAAAGTTGTTAAGCTAATTCAGAAGATGGAAGGAGATGTAGATTTCACTACTCTTAGCGATGATGAGATAATCCACTACAACAAACACTACCTTTCTAAAAGTAGAGTTGCTAATCGTCTATTAAAAAAATTTCCTAAACATGTAGAGACTTCTACATACATAATCCCAGTAGATGATGGAGTTGTAACAGGTTACTTTTTCCAACAGGCTGGGGTGGAAAGAAGACGCTTAACAAGTTTAAGACCTCTAATTATCTACTACCATGGTGGTGGGTGGATATTTGGGAATATGGGGTTGTACAAGCATGTGTGTGCCCGCTTAGTTCAAATTACAGGAGCCGATGTTTTAGCTGTTGATTACCGTCTTGCCCCCCATCACAAATTTCCAACTGCTGTTGAAGATAGTTACAACACCTTGTTGTGGGCAGCCCAAGGGGCTCGCTATTGGAAAATAGATCCAGAGCAAATCTATGTGGCTGGAGATAGTGCTGGAGGAAATTTGGCAACTGTTGTTGCCCGCCTTGCACGTGATCGAAAAGGGCCCCAATTAGCTGGGCAAATTTTACTCTACCCAATTACAGATGGGCGCTTAAAAACCCCCTCTTTTACAACCTTTAAAGATACTCCAATGTTAACAGAAAAACAGATGCAGTTTTATGTTAACCACTATCAAAGAGAACCAAAAGATATTCTAAATACAAACTTCTCCCCCTTGTTGGCAAAAGACCACTCCCGCCTACCCCCTACACTAATTATTACTAGTGAGTTTGATCCTCTTTTAGATGATGGGAAGTTTTATGCCCAAGAATTAAAGAGTGCCGACACTCCAGTTCAATATCTAGAGGTAAAAGGGGCTCTTCATGGATTTTTCCCCTACCCCGATGCAACGGGAACAGATTTAAGTGAAGGGGCTATTATTCAATTCATTGAGGGAAAACCTTTAAATCAAATTGAGCTTATTACTAAAGCTAATTTAAAGAAAAAAGTTAAACTAGAACTTAAAGAATCAAAAAGAAACAACAAAATTGTTGTTGAAGTTGAATAAATCACTTTCTAACAAACTTACCAATCATAAGTCCAATAGACTCCTTAACTAAAAGACCTTTTCTTTGACCGGTAGCTGAGTAGTAACAATACCAACAATCTTCATCTTTTTTATAACGAACATCACAACTGACAATATGTTTTGAGGCCCAAGTATTTTCAACAGGAGTTAAAACAGGCTTCACATCACACTCACTAAAATTTAGTCCATCGCTACTAGAAACTATTGTTATAGCGGAACTCTCTTTTTTCTTATCGTCATCCCAATAACGCCCATTTTGGAAACCTATGTACTGTTGATCTTCTTTGTAAATTGAAAGACGCCCAACAGCTAAGTTGGAGTATTTACTATTTGGATTAGCTTCTAAAATGGGAACTTCAGATTCCAACAGATAAGGGCCATCGATGTTCTTTGAAAAAGCGCTACAGATATAACGAGCTGAAGAGGGGTTAAAACCAACCTTAGAAGCTCCAAAGTAAAGACGATAACCCCCATCAACTTTAATTAGTTGAGGGTGTCCAATAAGGGGGTTTTTTAAATAGTCTGAAGCACAAAGAGCATCAGTTGCTTTAAACAAAACTTTTGGCTCACTCCAAACATTTAAATCACTAGAGGAGCGCATCTCAATGTGAGATCCTTTAATATGCTCCTTTTTTCCCTTCTTACTTAAACGTTCAACAAAGGGAATTAGTGCGCCGTGCCGCTCATAAATTAAGTGGTACTGGTTTTTATCTTTAAAAAGAAATGGGTGTTTCCCCCGAAGCTGAACCATCTGCACCGGTTCCCACATGATTCCACTATCGGAGCTATAGTGTTGGATTCCCAACCAAGAGTGGGCAAAAAGGTGCCATTTTTGATCAATAGACTCTTCAGGAAATAGAAAGGAGATACAACTTAAACGGGGAACATACCACAACCCCTTAATTACAGGTTCATCTGAAAATGGGAACCATGAGGCCTCTTTAAGTTTTTCAAACCCCTTTGATTGACTCATTGTTGTTGGTCGTACCTCTTACGTCGATCTTTTCTCCTTTTGAAAAAGATTGGATCAAGTTTTTCTTTTAAGTTGTATTTCTCTGTCACTATCTTAACCCCTTTTAAGTAAATCACAAAGGTCCCACCGATAGAGAATAAGAAAACTACGCCTATCCAAAACATCATCATCTCACTTTCAGGATCTACAAGACGATCCAAGAGTATAAAACTAATGAGAAACAAGATCGCCATTATTATTAGGTTTATAAAAGTAGCAAGTAAAACAAACCCAATTGTATTAGCCATTTTTCTATCCATTACTTCTTTCCTTCAGAGGATTTTATAAATATTAAACTAAGCAGTAAAAGTATGGTACAAACCACAATTGTCATATCGGCAACATTAAATGTTGGCCACCTCTCATAACCAAACAAACCATACACCTTAACACTAATAAAATCGACAACAGACTCTGCTCTAAAAATTCGGTCGATTATATTACCAAAACCACCACCAATTATTCCTGCCACCATCCATCTTTGAAAAAGTGAGAACTCCCTGTTTTTTATAACAAAAAAGATCAACAAAAAAAGGATAATCACAGGGACAATTATAAAAAGAACTATTTTCACTGATGGTGGAAAATTAGATCCTAAGCTAAAACCTATTGCATTGTTACGCACATGACAAATCCAGATAAAGTCCCCTAAGAGGGTGTACTTAACTTCCCCTAGGTTGATATTGCTAACAACCATAAACTTAGTAATTTGATCAGCTATAACTACTAAAACAGTTAAGATTAATGGGGCCATTTAATACTCTCTACAATGAAGTTGGTAAATCAATAAATTTAACCTCAAGGCCAAATTTCTCTCTCAACTCTTTGCCAACTTGTAAAACTCCAAAAACCTCAGTGGCGTAGTGTCCTCCACTAATCATATTAATCTTAGATTCTAAAGCGTAAGAGTACATTGTGTGACTAGTCTCCCCTGTAACAAAGGCATCTAAGTTCAAAGAGATTGCCTCCAATAGTTCATTGGGAGCTCCCCCTGAAACAATTCCAATACTTTTAATCTCTTTTTTACCAAAAGGGAGAACATGTAGACCAGTTTTATCTCCTAATCTTAACTTCTCTGTGATGTAATCAATTGTTACTGCCTCTCTAAATGTTCCTTGAAAACCAATAGATAAACCGTGGTAATTGCCAAAGGGTTTAATATCTTCTAGGTTCAACAATTTAGCCATAGTTGCATTGTTACCCAATTCAGGATGAGCATCTAAAGGAAGATGGGCAGCCATTAAACTGATGTTGTTCTTAAAAAGCACTTCAACTCTTTTGTAGTGAGTATCAGTTAGGGCAATTGGCTTACCCCAAAAAAGGCCGTGGTGTACAAAGATTGCATCAGAGCCCCACAATGCTGCAGCTTCAAAAGTTGCCAAAGAGGCATCAACAGCACAAACTACTTTTGTTACCTCTTTATTTGGGGAGGAGAACTGTAGCCCGTTTAAAGAGCTATCGATTGATCTAAAACTTTCATAATCGAGTCTTTGAGCCAAATAGGCGTTTAATTGTTCAATTTTCATTGCTCTATTATAGAGAGTTGACATCAATTATTCCACCACCTATAGTGACTCTCATGACAGCTAAAAGGTTCTCACGGCGTGAACTGAATGTCGATGAGGCCCAGTTCACCTATACAATAAATTCTCAATCCTCCAAAACTTTAGAGGGGATAGTTGGCCAACCTAGAGCTATGAAGGCTTTAGAGATGGGCCTTTCAATCAATTCAAAAGGGTATAACATCTTTGTTAGTGGAGATCCAGGAACAGGTAGATCTACAGCAATAAGATTGGCAACCAGGCCTTTTTTAGAAGATTTAACACTTTTAAAAGATATAGCCTTTATCCATAACTTCACTAAAGCAGACTCCCCAATAGCTCTAACATTTGCCCCTGGAGAGGGGAGAGCTTTCTTATTAAAGATGAAGGAGTTTGTTAACCAACTCAAACTTAAAATTAAAGAGCTCGCTACAGCTAATAAAAAAATTTGCTCATCTGAGATGGAAAGTTTAACTACTAAGTTACTAGAGCCCCTTTTAAAAGATGAAAAAGAGATTTTATTAATTAACCATTATTTACATATAAAACAAGATTTATTAGAACACCTTTATCTATTTGACTTAGAACACCAAACAGATCTTCCTAGTGATAATTTTTACCAAAGGTACTCTGTTAATCTATTAGTAGATCATAGCCACACAAAATCTCGCCCCCTTATTTTTGAAACTCACCCCACTTTTAACAACCTATTTGGTTCATTGGATCTAGATAGTGATATCTGTAGTGACACCTATTTACCCTTTTTATCAATCAGAAGTGGTTCGCTGTTAGAGGCAGCAGGGGGATACATAGTAATTAGTGCTGAAGAGTTATTAACTGTTGAAGGGCTTTGGGAAGCATTTAAAAGATTTTTAACTACAAACACCTTAGTTGTCCAAAATACAAATAGCCCCTCTTCAAAGGCAACGGGAATTAGACCTTATCCTATTCCCCTCTCTTTAAAAGTAATCTTAGTTGGCTCTGAATTTTCTTACGACACCTTTTGT
Source organism: Sphaerochaetaceae bacterium (assembly GCA_050950065.1). Taxonomy (GTDB): domain Bacteria; phylum Spirochaetota; class Spirochaetia; order Sphaerochaetales; family Sphaerochaetaceae; genus JBAYOE01. The sequence goes on from JBMNGX010000003.1 coordinate 281,718, forward strand.
GATAACGACCTAGATTTTTTAAAGTTATTTAAAGTCTCTGCCGAATTTGATTACACAATGAAAGCAACTAGTGAAAACATTCAAGGGACAATCTCTTTTATGAATAAAGTGGTCAAAGAGGAATCCCTTTTCCCTTTAAAGGAGAGTGGCATAGGAGAGTTACTCCGTTTTTCATCTTTTATCGCTGAATCACGCGATGAGTTAACAACTCAACTCTCACTTATTGGAGATTTAATGCAGGAGGCCAACTATGTTGCCCTTCAGACAAACAAAAATGTAATTGATAAAGAGTGTGTCATTGAGGCAGTTAACCAACGTAACTACGTAACTAGTATCACTGAAACAAAGATTTTTGATGAGATACTCAGTGGAGAGATGATTATCTCCTTAGAGGGCTCTAAAATTGGAGTTGTTAATGCCTTAGCTATTTTAGATCGAGGCTCGGCCTCCTTTGGAGTTCCTGCAGTCATTAGTGCAACTGTGGCTCCTGGAAGTGAAGGGATTGTAAACATTGAACACGAAGCAGGTTTAAGTGGCGAGATTCATGATAAAGGGCTTTTAATTTTAGAAGGATACTTAAGAAAACAATATGCACGCAACTTCCCCCTTTCAATCTACTCAGGAATCTGTTTTGAACAATCTTATGGCTCTGTAGATGGAGATTCAGCCTCATCAAGTGAACTTTATGCTTTGTTATCAGCTATTGGAGAGATTCCCATCAAACAAAATATTGCTGTAACAGGCAGTGTTAATCAGATGGGAGAGTTGCAACCTGTTGGGGGAATTAATGAAAAGATAGGGGGGTTTTTCAACCTCTGTAAATATTTAAACCTTAAAAATCACCCAGGGGTAATTATCCCAATTCAAAACATTAAAAGTTTAGTTTTACCTTATGAAATTATTAATGCCATTGAGAAAAAAGAGTTTCACATCTACCCAATTAGAACAATTGATGAAGGGATGGAAATTTTAACTGATCGACCTTCGGGTGAGAGAAATCAAAAAGGAAACTTCCCCCCTGACACTCTCAATAAAACTATTGAACAACGGCTGAAGCGTCTTTATGAGATATCTCGTCCACCAAACTAAGAATGTTTGACTTTTTAAAGAAGTAGAACATCATTGCAACCGAAAGGATAAATGTAAATAGATCACTTATTGGTTGGCTTAGTTGAATCCCTAACACCCCTATTGTTTTACCCATAACTAAAATTGTGGGGATAAAAAAGAGCCCTTGGCGTGTTAGTGCTGTTAGTGAAGCTTGACGAGGTTTCCCAATTGATTGGAAAAACATTGAGATAATTATATTGACAGCTTGAAGAGGCATCATTAAAGATTGCAACCTCATAGCTAAAGAACCAATCTTAACAACTTCTAAATCTGTTTTGATGAAGAACCTCATAATAGTTGGAGCAAATGAGAAACCTATTGCTCCGATTATTAAAAATCCTATCACTCCAACTTTTAAAGAGAAATAGAAAGCTTCCATCAATCTGTCGTACTTTTTAGCTCCCCAACTAAAGCCAGCAACAGGTTGAAACCCTTGTCCAAAGCCAATTAGAGCTGAGCCTAAAAACTGCATAGTACGGGCAACTATTGCCATAGCTGCTAAAGCTGCATCTCCAAATGGGCGAGCTACGATGTTTAAGATTATCATCGAAACTGAGGCCATCCCTTGCCGATAAAAAGCTGGCATTCCGGTGACAAAGACCTCTTTGTAAATAGATGCCTCAAATCTAAAACATTTTGTAGAGAGTCTTACGACACTCTTCTTTCTTAAATAAAACGATAAAAGAATTACAAATGAGACTGCTTGGCTAAAGACTGTTGCAACTGCTGCCCCCTTAATTCCCATCTTGAAAGTGAAAATTAAAAGAGGATCAAGGGCTACGTTTAATAAAGCTCCTGTTACCATCCCTATCATTCCTAAAGAGGCACTTCCTTCACTACGTAAGGATACGTTCATAACAAACGTTGCTGCCATAATAGGAGCTCCAATTAAGATGATTCCACCATAATCACTAGCATAAGGTAAGATTGTTTCACTGGATCCCAACAACTTCATAAAAGGTTGTAAAAAGATCAGACCAAATAAAGTTAAAACTCCCCCAATAGCTAAAGCTAAAACAAAAGTTGTCCCTAAAACTTGGTTGGCTCTTTGATTCTCTTTAGCTCCAAGAAGACGGGCAATATAGTTTCCTGCTCCCATCCCCAAAGTCATCCCAATTGCTTGAATAATTGACATCAAAGAAAATACAATTCCTACAGCACCACTAGCTTGAGTTCCAAGCCAAGAGACAAAAACTGTGTCAGCCATATTATAAAAAGTAGTGACCAACATTGTAATGATAGTTGGTACAGCCAACGAGCCAACTAACCGGGGAACGGGAGTTTCACTCATCCGTACGTAGTTCTCTTCAAAACTCAACTTTTTTGTCCTAAATGCTGCCATTATAACTGCCTCGATTCGCAACCTTGGTGTGCCACATTTGCATCATTATGCCAAATGCAACAGAGACATTCAAAGAGCCTTTAGTTCCATAAAGGGGAATTGTTACCTTCCCTAAACTGTTATCAGCTAGTTCTAGCAATTGGGGGCTAACTCCCAACTCCTCATTTCCAACAATTAAAAAACCCTCATAAGGAAATTCAAAGTTATTAATATCTTCTCCCCCACTTTCTAAGGCAAAAACATTTTTACCTTTTAAAGAGCCAATGAGCTGTTGTTGTTCAACCTTTTGCCACTTAACTGTTTTATCACAACCACGAGAAGTACGAATTGCCCTAGGATGTTCAATAGTAGCACCTTGGCCAACAATTAAAATCTCACTAACCCCAAAAGAATCGGCTGTTCTAAAAACAGAACCAACATTAAATGGGGAGCGCAGGCGATCTAAGACAATTGCAAATGGGTTTAAAGAACTACTTTGTTGCATCTCTACTTCAAAATCCCAATCCCCTTTTTCTAATCCTAAATCTAAATGGAGAGCTAAATTTAAATCTATTAATAGAGCTTTATCTTCTTTATCTAATAAAAAAACAGCTTTGCTTAAAGTTTTTGTTTTTGAACTAACTAGTGGGTACTCAGTGTTGCTAACTATTAAAGCAACCTCTTTGATGTAATTAAACTCAATTGAGTTAGCAAGTAGGTATTGATCTATTAGACGAGCACATTTGGCAATTTTAGTTGATTCTTTTAAAGATGAGAGTTTTTTAATAGTGATCACTTTGGCTCTCTAACTCCAACACAAATAACAAACTCCCCTTTAATTGAGTCTCTTTGTTTAAACTGCTGAAGTAGCTCAGAGGCACTACCACTAATTATTTGTTCATAAATCTTACTCAATTCCCGCCCTATGATAATCTTTCTAGTTGCCTCTAAAAGTGTCAACTCTTCAAGCAACTTTATAACTCTAAAAGGAGATTCATAAAGGACAAAAGCTTCGTTACGATTTAACAATGTTTCAAGGCGATCTACTCTTTTTTTCCCTTTAACTGGTAAAAAGCCCTCAAAAGTGAAACTCTTACCAATTAATCCAGCAACTGAAATTATTGTTGTGAGTGCACTAATTCCCCCAATTGGGACAATTTTAAAATCATGCTGACGAACTATTTCAACTAAATGGGCTCCTGGGTCACTAACTGCTGGAGTTCCAGCATCTGAAACATAAGCAACATCTTTTCCCTCTTCTAGTAACTTTACTATCCCCATAGCAGAGTTTTTCTCATTGTGGGCATGGGTAGCTATCACCCTTTTATCTATTTTGTAGAAATTTAAAAGGTTGTTGGTGTGACGAGTATCTTCACACGCAATTACATCTACTTGATTGAGTATCTCTAAGGCTCTTAATGTGATATCTTGGCGATTACCAATTGGAGTTGCTACTATATAAAGTGTTCCCATACTTTCATTTTAACTAGTAGAGTGAAATGGTTCAATGGTAAAATAAACCAACACTACTGGTTTATTAGCCCAATTTCACTCGATTTAGTCCTATTTGGGTAGTTGGCACGGTGAATGCATTAGTAGAAGTAGTGATAAACTTTTAGGAGAACGTAGATGAAAATATTTAAAAGAACAAAAAATATTATTAAATCAAACCTTCATGCCAAGTTAGACAAACTTGAAGATCCCCAAAAGATGATTGCCTTAATGCTCAACGAACTTGATGATGCTCTAATTGAGGCTAAAAAAGGGGCAACTCAACGCCTAGCAGCTCGCTCTTTAGTTCAAGAAGAGATAACTAAAACTAAAGCTGCCCTTAAAAGGTGGGAAAAAAGAATTGTCTTAGCTGTGGAAAGTGGTGATGATGAATTAGCCAAAGAGGCCATTGCTGAAAAGAACAGAATAAAAAGAGAACTTGAAAGATTAGAAGAGCAATACAAACACCTTCAAGAGGTAGTTGATTCACTTCAAGGCCAAGTTGATTTAATTGAAGCTAAAAAAAGAGAGATTAAAGAAAAAGAGATTATTCTAATTCAAAGGGCAACTCATGCTAAAGAGAAAAAGAAGATTTACCAAATTCTTAACGAGCTAGAGAGTAACCGTACCTTAGAGCGCTTTAGCAAACTAGAAGAGCAAATTGAAAAGTTAGAAGCTGAGGCTAAAGTTGCCTCATGGAGCACTAAAGAGGCTACCTTCACTAAGATGGAAGAACAAAGCGCAGTGGACCAAGAATTGGCTAAACTAAAAGAGAAGCACTCAAAGACTAATTAATATAATCTTTATACTTTCTATAAAGGCCCCTGAATTGATCGTAGGTTAATTTAAGGGCCTTTGCTGCCTCTTTTTGGTTTTGGGAGTGCTTATTTAATGCCTCTTCTAAGTATAAGAGATCCAATTTCCTTTTGGCCTCTTCATAACTTCCTAATTTCAACTGCTCTTTTTTATCAAATACAACTGAAGGTTCTTTATCAAAAGGGTTTTTAAATGGGTCAAAGATTATGTTATCTATAAAGTGGGTATCAGATCTATAAACAGCTCTTTCAACTACGTTTTTTAGCTCCCTTACATTACCAGGCCAATTGTAGCTGTTAAGCTGTTCAATTACTTTATCTGAAAAAATTGGCATCTCTTCTTTATCACACTCTAGTGCCATCTTTGAACCAAAGTATTCAGCTAACAACATAATGTCCCCTTCACGCTCCCTCAAAGGGGGCAAAAAGAGAACTTCAAAGGAGAGGCGATCTAATAAATCCTCTTTAAATTTACCCTCATCACATAAAGTGGGTAAATCGGTATTAGTAGCTCCAACAATTCTTACATCTACTTCGTATGTTTCAGAAGAGCCCACCCTCTCAAAAGTTCCATACTCTACAACTCTTAAAATCTTTTCTTGCACCTCGAGTGGTATTAAACCAATCTCATCTAAAAAGAGTGTTCCCCCTTGAGCCTCTTCAAATCTCCCTTTACGCCTTTTTGTAGCTCCAGTAAAAGCTCCTGCTTCGTAGCCAAATAGTTCAGTCTCAATTAAAGAGGGTGGAAGAGCTGCACAGTTAACTGTGACTAAATTTTGTTGCCACCTGGGAGAGAGATAGTGAAGCCTCATTGCAGCAAGCTCTTTACCACTACCTCGCTCTCCAACAACTAAAACACTTCTATTAACTTTAGCAGCTCTGCTAAGTTGTTGTTGAAAGGTTAAAAAACTCTCAGATTCCCCTAATGGGTTGGCCATATACCTATTTTCCATAGGTCAATATTACCACAACATGGTTATTTTTACCATAAAACAATGTAAAAGAGGCACATAAAAGGATTGGCACGTTTAATGCTCTATAGTTAGTAGATTAATTTTAAGGAGAACTTATATGGGAGTTTTTTCAAGGTTTATGGATATAGTTAATGCTAATATCAACGCAATCTTAGATAAAGCAGAAGATCCTGAGAAGATGTTACGCCTCATGCTACAAGAGGTGGAAGATACAATTATTGAACTGAAAGCATCTTGTGCTGCCAATATTGCCAACCAAACTAGAGTTAAAAGATTAACTAAAGAGTACAAAGAGAGTGCTGACAAATGGTTTAAAAGAGCTGAGCTTGCTTTAGAGAACGAAAATGAGCAACTAGCTAAAGAGGCCCTTTTAGAACGAAGAAGGATTTTAGAGCAAATAGACTCCTTAGATGCTGAAGAGAAGCACTACAACGAACTTTCAGCAAAGTGTAAAAGTGACATTGAAAAGCTTGAAGAGAAGTTGGAGTCTCTAAGGGCAAAACACAAAGCTATGAGAGAAAAATCTTTTCAAGCTGCCAAAAAAGAGAGCGCCTCTACCTACGAAGATCCACTAAATAAGTTTGAAGAGATGGAGGGGCAAATAGATCGAATGAGTGAGCGAGAAAGTTATTATGCTGCTCAAAGCGATTTAGAGGCTAGGTTTGCCTCCCTGGAAGAGGAAAAAGCTATTGAAGAAGAGTTAAACGAGTTGCGTCTTAAAAAGCAAAAAGGTTAAAGTGTTCTTACTAGGGGAGTTAAAGAATTATGAATTCGGAATCAGTAATAGCTATAGTCTCTATAATCACCCCATTTTTATTTGCCTACGCAATTATAAGAATGGCTGTTAAGGCAGAAAATAAAAAATCAGAAGAGAAGAACATAAAAACAGATGATAATGTTTCTTTAGAGGAGCTTGAAGAGCTTACCAAAAGAATTGAGAGCCTTGAAATTATCATAAACAGTAGAGAAAAAAGAGAATAGGAATTTTTATTATGGCTACAAAAAAATTATATAGATCAAGAGATGGAAAAATATTTGGAATCTGCCAAGGGTTTGCTGACTGGAAAGATCTTCCAGTAAAACCTCTTAGGCTAATAGTGGCAATCTCAATCATTGCTACTAGCGTCTTTCCTGGGGTTTTAATTTACGCCTTGATGGCTTTAATTATCCCACTTGAGCCCTCTTACTCAAAAAGATATAGCTCAGATCAAGAGTCGATGAGAAGTTGGTATGAGAATCTAAAAAGAAAAGTTGAGAATATGGAAGATCAAATTTTTGACAAAGAGGCAGATTGGGACCAACGATTTAACGATAAACAAAACAAATTTTAAAATCAGCTTGACAAAAACAGGCGCCCCTATTATTTATTAGACACCTAACGAATTTTAGAGGCGCTTGTGAACAAGAAAATACCACTGCTTGCAGAAATTGAGCGGCTTCGATTTTTACGAAGCCACCAACTCCTTTCAAAAATAAACCTCCACCCTTCTCAAAGCCACCTCCTTTTAAACGTAAGTTTTAAAGAGGGACTTAGCCAACAAAGTTTGGCAAAGGCGATGATGATAAAACCATCCACCCTAACGGTGATGTTAAAAAGGATGGAGAAAAATAACTTAATAGTTAGAAAAAAAGAGGCAACAGATGCTCGAATCCTTAGAGTCTACCTCTCAGATCAAGGTAAAGAATTAGTTAATCAAATCATCCTTTTAATTAAACAGATGGAGGATGAGCTTTATCAAGACTTTACCAAAGAAGAAAAAGATTTAAGTAAAGATATCTTAAACAAATTTAAAGAGAACTTAAAAAGGAGCATTGTTGATGGATCTAATTAGAAGGCAGCTAAAAGGCTCCTATATTTTCATACTTATCGTTATCGCTTTGCTGTTGGTAAAAGTTGGAACTGATCTATTTTTACCCCGTTACACTTCCCAAATAGTTAACGTTGGAATTGAGCAAAGGGGAATTGAATCAACCATCCCCACTACCCTCACTAAAGAGAGTTACAATCACCTGTCAATTGTTGAACCTCTAATTGAAAGTAGTTATACCCAACAACAAGATGTTTACTATCTAGTTGAAAATCCACAAGTTGATGAAAACACTTTTATTAAAATACATGGAACTAAAGCAAATGCTATTAACCAAATAGTAAAAGAGAATGAAAAATTAGGCCTTGTTGGTTCTACAGTGCAACGTAAGTACATCATCTCAATTGGACTTAGGATGCTTTTAATCTCATTTATTGGGATGGGTAGTTCAATTTTAGTTTCACTGTTTGCAGCTAAAGTTGCTTCTTCGTTAGGAAAAAACCTTCGTAAAGAGATATACAGTAAAACAATTTCTTTTAACATGGAGGAGATGCAAAAGTTCTCAACAGCCTCCTTAGTTACCCGTTCCACAAACGATATCCAACAAATTCAACAATCTTCAGTTATGATTTTAAGAGTTGTTGTATTTGCCCCACTGATGGCTATTGGGGGTCTATTTCAAGTTTTAAGAACCAACATCTCAATCTCTTGGATTTTAGCAATCTCAATTATTGCCATCTTAACAGTTGTACTGTTGATGTTCTCTTTGTCTATGCCCCGTTTTAAGAGGATGCAAACTTTAATAGACACCCTCAACAGGATTGTTAGAGAGACTTTAACAGGTCTTCCAGTTATAAGGGCTTTTAATAATCAAAAGCATGAAATAGATCGCTTTGAAAAAGGGAACTTAGATTTAACAAAAACATCACTGTTTATTAACAGAGTTATGAGTGGGATGATGCCAGCAATGACACTGATAATGAACTTCACTTCAATCATGATTGTGTGGCAAGGTTCATTTCAAATTGAAAGTGGCACTATGCAAGTTGGGGACATGATGGCTTTCATCCAATACTCAATGTTAATTATCATGAGCTTTTTGATGATGACAATGTTAACAATTATCCTCCCTAGAGCTGCAGTCTCTGTTGCCCGTATTAAAGAGGTTGTCGACACTCCAATAAAGATTAAAGAACTTGATGATAAAAAAGCGAACTTACAAACTAAAAAAGGGTTTATTAAATTTGATGATGTTAGTTTTGCCTACCCCGATGCTAAAGCTCCCACTTTGTGCAACATCTCTTTCAGTGTTGATAAAGGGCAAACAGTTGCCATCATCGGTTCCACAGGTAGTGGGAAATCTACCCTCTTAAACTTAATTCCCCGCTTTTACGATGCCACTAGTGGATCAATTTCCATTGGCCAAACTTCAATTAAAGAGATGAAACTAGAAGAGGTGCGTAAGATGATTGGCTACGTTCCCCAACAAGGATTTTTATTTAGTGGAACAATTGAGTCAAACTTACAAATTGGGGAAAGAGAACTTAGTGAAAAACAAATAAGAGAGTCTACTGAAATTAGTGATGCCTTTAATTTCATCGATAAAAGAAAAGATAAAATTCAAAGTACCATCACCCAAGGGGGAAGCAACGTCTCTGGAGGACAGCGTCAGCGCCTCTCTATTGCCCGAGCAATTGCAGCCAAGCCCCCTCTACTTTTATTTGATGATAGCTTTTCAGCTTTAGATTATAAAACTGAATCGAGTGTGAGAAAAAAATTAGCCTCCTCTTTAAAGGAGACAACTATTTTCATTGTTGCTCAAAGGGTTAGTACGATTATGGATGCTGATCTAATTTTGGTCTTAGATGAGGGCAAATTAGTTGATCAAGGAAAACACTCAGAACTACTTAAAAGGTGTGAGGTCTACCGCGAGATAGCTGAGTCTCAGTTATCGCAAAAGGAGTTAGCACAGTATGAGTGATCGTAAACAACCAACACCTCCAATGCCAATGAGAGGTGGAAGAGGTCGAATGATGGGACCTCAAGTAAAGGCTAAAAATTTTAAAGTCTCTTTAAGAAAGCTCTTAAAAGAGTTAAGTAGCTACTCTGTCTCAATAATCATAGTTACCCTCTTTGCAATAGTTGGAACAATTTTTAACATCTTAGGACCAAGGGTATTGGGTAAAGCTACAACAACAGTCTTTGTAGGGGTAACCTCAGCTCAAGGAATCGATTTTACCTTAGTTGGTAAGATTTTACTTTTAACAGCTACACTTTATATCATCAGCGCTTTAGCAATCTTTGCCCAAGGTTTTATTTTAAGTAACGTATCACAAAAAGTGGCTCAATCGATGCGTTCTCGTATCAACGCTAAGATTCATAAAATGAGTTTATCAAGTTTTGATAAAACAACTCATGGGGATATCCTATCTAGAGTCACTAACGACATAGATACAGTTGCCCAAAACTTAAACCAAGGTTTAATGCAAGTTTTAACAGCATTAATTACCATCCTTGGGGTAATAGTTATGATGATCAGCATCAGTTGGTTGATGAGCTTAGTAACACTACTAATTTTACCAATTGCTATGTTCTACATCTCCCGTGTTGTTAAATACTCTCAACGCCACTTTGTTCAACAACAAGAAGATTTAGGAAATATTAACTCAATTGTTGAAGAGAGTTATGCAGGACACGTTGTCATTAAAGCTTTCAATGGGGAAAAAGAGACTTTAAAGAAATTTAACAATACAAACGAAAAGCTTTATGACTCTGCTTGGAAAAGTCAGTTCTTCTCAGGGTTAATGATGCCAGTTATGCAAGGGCTTGGAGATTTAGGATATGTAGCAATTGCCCTTTTGGGTGGAGTTTTAGTTGCCAACGGATCACTACCAATTGGAGACATCCAAGCTTTTATCCAATACATAAGAAACTTCATGCAACCAATTAGTAGAGTTGCCCAAGTTACCAACATGTTGCAATCAACTGTTGCAGCAGCTGAAAGAGTTTATGAGTTTTTGGAAACTGAAGATGAAGTTGATGAACCAACAAGTTGTACTATTACAAAGTTTAAAGGAAGAGTTGAGTTTGAAAACTTAAAATTTGGCTACGATAAAGATAACTTAGTAATTAAAGATTTCACAGCTAACATTGAACCAGGGATGAAAGTTGCCATAGTTGGTCCAACTGGAGCTGGTAAGACAACTTTAGTAAAACTGTTGATGAGATTCTACGATTATCAAAGTGGAACTATTAAAATTGATGGCAATGCCATTACCACTTTTTCTCGAGGCGATTTAAGAAGTCACTTTGCAATGGTCTTACAAGATGCCTGGCTCTTTAGTGGCACTATTAAAGAGAACATCATCTATGGAAAGTTGGATGCTAGTGACAAAGAGGTTGTTGCTGCAGCTAAAGCTGCCCACATCGATCACTTTATCGATACCCTCCCTGGTGGTTACGATATGGTTATTAACGAAGAGTCTACCAACATCTCTCAAGGGCAAAAACAGCTTATTACAATTGCACGCGCCTTATTAGCCAACCCAAGTATTCTAATATTGGATGAAGCTACAAGTAACGTAGATACTAGGACCGAGATTCTAATTCAAGAGGCTATGGAGAACTTGATGGCAAACAGAACAAGCTTTGTGATAGCCCACCGCCTCTCTACAATTAGAAATGCTGATGTAATTTTAGTACTCAGAGATGGAGATATAGTTGAAACAGGAACGCACGACCAATTAATTGAACAACAAGGATTTTATTGGGAGTTGTACCAAGCACAGTTTGAGAAAGTGGCTTTATAAATGAATGAAACTTCACATCTTGATAGTCGTTGGACTCAACGATTATCAAGTTTCTCTAAAGCTCTTTCTCAACTTGAATCGGCAGTAGTGTTGTCAAAACAAAGAGCTCTAACACAATTAGAACAACTTGGTCTTCTCCATACTTTCGAATTCACCTTTGAATTGGGTTGGGAAACCATACAAGAGTATCTGAAAGACCAAGGAGAACAAAACATAGATAGCTCAAAAGAGAGTGTTAGAAGAGCATTTACAATTGGGTTAATAGATAATGGGCAGCAGTGGATGAATATGATTGGTGATTACAATATGAGCAGTGAGACCTTCAATTCAGAAGTTGTTAACAATATTTTAAACACGCACATTTACACTTTTAAAGAACTCCAACAAGTGTTAAGTCTCCTTTTAATAAATTAATTTATTAATTTTAAAAGGTATTGTATTCACAGAACAAATTCTCCCCCTCTTGTAAAAGTTATAACAACATAATACCCTTGTTGTTGAAGTTGTAAGATTGTAGATGTGTGATATATTAGAAACTTAATACTATTAAATTAGTGGGTGGGAGGCGGCAATGACTGTTGGCTTAGATGTTGGGTCAACAACCATAAAATGTGTAGTTTTAGACGACTACGGCAATATTGTTTTTTCACACTATGAGCGCCACCTTGCCCAAATTGTTAATCAAACAGCAGAACTGCTACAAAAAATAAAAGATCAATTTTTAATAGATGGAAAAGCCCCCCTTATGATAAGTGGCTCTGCCGCTATGGGGGTGGCAGATCGAGTCTCACTCCCTTTCATCCAAGAAGTTTATGCTACCCGCATTGCAGCTAGTAGATTGATGCCCTCCACCGATGTGATTATTGAACTAGGGGGAGAGGATGCAAAAATCCTCTATCTTAGTGGTGGAATGGATGTGAGGATGAATGGTTCTTGTGCTGGAGGCACAGGAGCTTTCATTGACCAAATGGCCTCCTTGTTAGAAATCTCTGCTTCTGAATTAGATGAGGCTGCCTCTTTAGCAGAAAAAACATATACAGTTGCTTCTCGTTGTGGAGTATTTGCCAAAAGTGATATTCAACCTCTTTTAAATCAAGGAGCTCAAAAAGAGGATATAGCTCTTTCAGTTCTGTATGCAGTAGTGAACCAAACAATTGCAGCCTTAGCTCAAGGGCGTCCCATAAAAGGAAACATAGCTTACCTTGGAGGCCCACTAACCTTTATGGATCAACTAAGAAAAGCTTTTGATACTGTCTTAGAAACTCAAGGAGTTTGTCCAGAAAATTCTCTATTTTATGTTGCTTTGGGGGCAGCTTATTCAGCAACAACTATAATTGATTTTGATGAAGCTATTGCTAATTTGAAAAAAGATCAAGCTGTAACTCCAGTGGTCTCTATTGCTCCCCTATTTCAAAATGAAGATCAATACAACTCATTTATAACTCGTCACAATAAAAATAAAGTCCCAACAACAACTTTTGATCCAAATAAAACTTACTATTTAGGAATTGATGCAGGGTCCACTACAGTTAAAACAACTTTAATTGATCAAGATAACTACATAGTCTTTACCTCTTATCAAAATAATAATGGAAACCCTGTTCCAATTATTAAACGCAACTTAAAGGCAATTTACAAACAATTTCCAAACATAAAAATTGGGGGAAGTGGGGTTACTGGTTACGGTGAAGATATCATTAGAAACGCTTTTTCAGTTGATATTGGCTTAGTAGAAACTGTTGCCCACTACACTGCGGCAAAACACTTTATGGAAGATGTTGAGTTTGTTATTGATATTGGGGGACAAGATATTAAGTGTTTTAAAATCCGTAATGGCTCAATTGATAACATCTTTTTAAATGAAGCGTGCTCTAGTGGTTGTGGCTCATTTTTACAAACGTTTGCCCAAGCACTAGATTACGATGTAAAAGAATTTGCCAAGTTAGGCTTATTTGCCCCCTATCCAGTTGATTTAGGCTCTAGATGTACTGTCTTTATGAACTCCTCAGTTAAACAAGCCCAAAAAGAGGGATTCTCTGTTGGTGATATTAGTGCAGGACTATCAATCAGCGTTGTTAAAAACGCAATTTATAAAGTTATAAGGGCCCCTAGTAGCGATGCTTTAGGTAAAAAGATCGTTGTCCAAGGGGGAACCTTTTACAACGATGCAGTTTTAAGGGCCTTTGAACAAGAGTTAGGGTGTGAAGTAATTAGACCTAACATCGCAGGTTTAATGGGCTCTTACGGAGCTGCCCTTTTTGCTAAAGAACATATTAAAGTTCCTTCAACTCTAATAGATCAAGAATCTTTAAAAGAGTTCTCCCATAAAGTTAAAGTTGCCACTTGTGGATTGTGTACCAACAACTGCCGTTTAACTATCAGCACCTTTAGTAACGGTAAACGATACATCAGTGGTAACAGATGTGAACGCCCTGTCACCCACAAAAGTGAACGAGATGATTTGAATATCTACAAATGGAAATTAAAAGAACTCGATAATTTAAATATCTATCTCGATGATAACGAAGTTGATGAAAACACCATTGGCATTCCTTTAGTTCTTAACATCTACGAACTAATTTATTTTTACAAACCATTTTTTGAAGCTCTTGGAAAGAAAGTTGTTGTCACCAACCCCTCAACTAGAAAAACCTACTTAGAAGGACAAGCTACAATTCCAAGTGACACAGTTTGCTACCCTGCTAAAATTGCCCACGGTCATATTCAGCAACTTTTGGATAAGAAAGTTAAAAATATATTTTACCCATCGATGACTTACAACTTAGATGAGAAACTTGGTGATAATCACTTCAACTGCCCAGTCGTTGCCTACTACCCAGAAGTTTTAGGGGCAAACATTGAACAACTTAAAAAGGTTAATTTTATAAATCCCCACATAGGGCTCCATAGGAAAAAAGATTTCATTGATAAAATAGGAGGACTTTTAGAGCCTTACATTGGCAAAGTTAAAAAGTCTTTAATTAAAGAGGGAGTTGATAAAGGATTTACCAGTTACACCAACTACTTAAACAAACAACAAGAGATGGGTAAGAAGATTATCGACGCTGCCCGTATTGAAAATAAAAACATAATCGTACTAGCAGGTAGACCTTATCATGCAGATCCTGGAATCAACCACGGAATTGATAAACTTATTAGTGGTTTTGATACAGCAGTAGTTAGTGAAGATGCCCTTTTACCGCCCTCTAAAAAGTTTAAAGTTAATGTTTTAAATCAGTGGACTTACCACAGTAGGTTGTACAATGCAGCTAAAGTTATTGATAAAGAGGATGATATGCACCTAGTACAACTAGTCTCTTTTGGATGTGGTTTGGATGCAGTAACTAGTGATGAGGTTCGTGACATCTTAGAAGACCAAGACAAAATGTATACCCAAATTAAAATTGATGAGATTACAAACTTAGGGGCAGTGAAAATACGCTTTAGAAGCTTGTTATCGGCAATAGAGCAACAAAAGGAGAACTCTTATGGCAGTAGAAGGGCCTAAATTTACCCGTCAAATGAGAGAAACTCACACAATCTTAGTCCCCTCTATGGCCAATATTCAATTTGCTTTATTAGAAAAAGCTTTAAAGTATCAAGGCTACAACGTTAAACTTTTAACTAACGAAGGTTCTCAAGTTATCCACAAAGGACTAAAGTTTGTTCATAACGACACTTGCTATCCAGCTCTGTTAGTAATTGGACAACTCATCGATGCCTTAGATAGCAACACTTACGACTTAGATAAAGTTGCTTTGGCAATTAGTCAAACAGGGGGTGGCTGTAGAGCAAGTAACTACATCTATCTTTTAAGAAAAGCACTTGATCAAGCAGGGTATAAAAACATCCCAATTGTCTCATTAAACTTAGCGGGGATGAATAAAGAAGAGGGTTTTCAAATAACACTCTCAATGTTAGTTCAAGGAATCTACTCTTTAGCTTTAGGGGATACTTTGATGTATTTAAAAAACCAAGTTCAACCCTATTTAGTAAATAAGAAAGATGCTCATAAACTAGTAGCCAAATGGATTGAAAAATTGGGCTCTCAAAAAAGACAAACTTTTAGAAGTTATAAGAAACACACACTTCAGATGGTTAAAGAGTTCTCTGAATTAAAAGTTGATTACTCACGCCATGTTATAAAAGTTGGAGTAGTTGGTGAAATTTATATGAAGTATGCCCCACTAGGAAATAATCACTTAGAAGATTTTTTGGAGCAACAAGAGTGTGAGGTTATGATTCCTGGGATTTTAGGCTTTGTAATGTATGGAATTTATAACCAAGTGGAGAACATCAATTTATATGGGGGTTCTTTTATTAAAAAGCTCTTTTTTAAATGGGTTTTAAACTATCTACTTAAAAGAGAGGCGCTCTTTTTAAAAGCAGCTAGCACTAATAAAAACTTTGTTGTTCCAAAGCCTTTTACCCACACTATAAAAACAGGGCGCGAAATGATAAATCTAGGAACAAAAATGGGAGAAGGGTGGCTTCTTACTGCTGAGATGGCTGATTTAGCCTCATTAGGTTATAAAAACATAATTTGCGTTCAACCTTTTGGGTGTTTACCAAATCACATAGTTGGAAAAGGGATGATTGCAAAGATGAAAGAGCGCGATCAAAGTGCTAACATAGTGCCCATAGATTACGATCCAGGGGCCACAAGAGTTAACCAAGAAAACAGAATCAAGTTGATGTTAGCTGTAGCCAACGAGACAAACTAAACTATCTAATTGAATTCTATTAAATGAGATGGTATATTGCGCCCATGGAATATAAACAAAGAACTGTTACATGTGGCCAATTAAGAAAAAGTGATGCCAACAAAAAAGTTGTCTTAAATGGGTGGGTTCATAGAATCCGTAACCATGGTGCAATTCACTTCATAAACCTGCGTGATCGCTACGGTATTACCCAAGTAGTTGTTGGTGATAACGCCTCTAAAGAGTTAGAACAAATTGCCTCCTCATTGCACTCTGAGTATTGCATAAGTGTTGAAGGGATTGTCCATCAACGCCCCGATGAGATGATCAACAAAGAGATGGCAACAGGTGAAATTGAGGTTGAAGTTACCTCGATAGAAATTTTAAGCACTTGTGAGACTCCCCCATTTGTTATTTCAGATGAAAGTGATGCTAAAGAGGATACCCGCTTACGTTATCGCTATTTAGATTTACGCTCCACTGGTATGCAAAAAAGAATCGCTTTAAGGCACAACTTTATTAAAGCTATTAGAGAGTTTTTGTGGGAAAGAGATTTTTATGAGATTGAAACTCCCACTTTAATACGTTCCACCCCTGAAGGGGCTCGCGACTTTTTAGTTCCATCACGCCACTATCCAGGTAAGTTTTATGCCCTACCCCAAAGTCCACAACTTTTAAAACAGTTGTTGATGGTTGGTGGGTACGACAAATATTTCCAAATAGCTCGCTGTTACAGAGACGAAGATGCTCGAGGAGATCGCCAACTTGAGTTTACCCAACTCGACATGGAACTGAGCTTTGTTAAAAGGGATGAAGTTCTTTTATTGATGGAACAACTTTTTAACTACACCTTTAAGCAAACACTCAACGTAGATCTACCTGAAAAATTTAGACGCCTAAGTTGGTTTGAAGCTTTAGATACCTACGGAGTTGATAAACCAGATCTTCGTTATGATGTTAAATTAGTTGATGTAGCAGAACTTGCCAATCAATCAGATTTTAAAACTTTTAAAGATATCTTAGCCAATGGAGGCTCTATTAAGGGCCTTAAAGTTCCTTTCAGTGACGATGTTGCTTTTAGCCGCCGTTATATCCAAGAACTTGAAGAGAGTGCAAAAGTTTATGGTGCTAAAGGTCTTGCTTGGATGAAAGTTGCCTCTTCTACCACCTTAGAAGGGGGAGTAGCTAAGTTCTTTGAAAACTTACATCAAGATTTCATTGAAAAATTTGATGCTAAAGAGGGAGATATGTTGGTCTTTGTTGCCGACAGTTGGAAAACAACTTGTGCCTCTTTAGGAGCTGTTCGAACTAAAGTTGCCAAAGATTTAAAACTATACGATGAGAGTGAATTTGCTTTTTGTTGGATAATTGACTTTCCCCTCTTTGAATACAATGAAGATGAGAATCATTGGGAGGCAGCTCACCACATGTTTAGCATGCCTCAAGCACAATACATCGATAAGTTGGAAGAGGACCCAGGCAGTGTAAAAGGAGATCTTTATGATCTAGTTTTAAATGGGTATGAGGTAGCTTCAGGGTCAATTAGAATTCACGATGCCGAACTACAAAAAAGAATTTTTAGAATTTGTAACATCTCTGATGAAGAATCTGAAAAGAGGTTTGGTTTTTTCTTAAATGCCTTAAAATATGGTCCTCCCCCTCACGGTGGAATTGCCCCAGGAATTGATCGCATTGTGATGATTATGGCTCAACAATCTTCAATTAAAGAGGTCATTGCCTTTCCTAAAAACAGTGCAGCAATTAGTCCAATGGATGATGCACCCTCTTTAGTTGACCAAAAACAACTTGATGAACTTCATCTAATAATTAAACAATGACCTACGCTATCATAGGGGGAGGAGCAGCTGGAATCTTCAGTGCCCTTTTTATCGCTTATGCAGATAAGACCTCCCCCACCATTGTTATTTATGAGAAGAACAACACTCTAGGAAGAAAAATCTTAATTAGTGGATCTGGTAGGTGTAACTACACCAACAACATCCCTCCAAATGAATTAGTAAAGCACTATAACAATGTTCCCTTTTTAAAAGGACCTTTGTACACCCTCACTCCTCAACTAACAATGAAGTTTTTTGAGAAGTTGGGGATGGCTTCTAAAGAGGAGAATGAAAATAGAGTCTTTCCTCTTTCTAACTCTAGTAGAACAGTCTTAGAAACTTTAGAAAAAGAGTTGAAAAAAAATAAGGTTAAAATTATTTACAACAGCCGCATTGTTGAAACAAAGAAAATAGAGAACCATTTTTGTTTAAAAGATCACAAAGATAAAACATACCTTGCAGATAAACTAATAATTACCAGTGGCTCTATTGCCCATGGTGGCAGTAGTGACGGTTATACATTAGCTAAATCATTTGGGCACACCATAACTCCTCTAAAAGGCTCATTAGCCCCAGTAAAGGTTGTTGATACGAAACTCTCTAAACTAAGTGGCACAAGTGTTGAAAGTGTTGTCCTTTCTACAAACAAAATAAAAAGTGAAGGGAAAATTTTAATTACCCACGATGGTCTTTCAGGACCCGTAGTTTTAAATCATAGTCGCCATTTTACAACTAATAGCTTATTAACAATTTGTTGGGTTACTAAAAACAAAGAGAGCTACTCTAAAGAGGCACTTTATGAAAAGTTGATTAGCTTAATTAAAGAAAACAAAGAGAAAAGTATTGTCTCAATACTACATCTTTTAAATCTCCCCCTAAAGTTAGCTAACCATTTTGTTAAAGAAAATGTGAAAGCATCTACATTGGATAAAGATTCTTTAAAAAAGTTGGTAACCAATTTGTGTGAGTACAAAGTTACCATAAGGGTAAAAGAGCACTTAGCTAAAGTTACTAGTGGAGGCATCTCACTTAAAGAAGTTGATAAAAATAAGATGGAGTCTTTATTGGTAAAAGATCTCTATTTTGCAGGTGAAGTTTTAGATATAGATGGGCCTAGTGGTGGATATAACTTACAAGCTGCTTGGTCTACAGCCTCTTTTGCTGCTATTAGTGCTACAGGGAACAATCCCTTTACCTTGATACCTAATTTTATTACATTAAAGGAATAAGGAGTGCCAAATGGGTGAAAGAATACATACTTTATCAAAATTTAATGGGACGGTAGGAAAACTTCACAACGATCGAGGATCTGTATTGGAGATGAGTGGCAAAAGTGGAGCTTTTGCTGCTTATGAGCTACTGCTAGGAGCTCTTAGTCACTGTTTGTGGGCTACTTACTACTCTATTGCACAAAAAATGCAACTTCAATATGGAGAAGTTGATTTAGATATAACTGGAATTAAGCGAGATGAGAAAGTTGCTACTTTAGAGACAGTAGATATTATTGTGACAGCTTCAGATATTGAAGATAGAGATAAGTTTGAGAAAGCTTTTGAGATAGCGACTCGCTATTGTTCAACTTACCAAACAATTAACCAAGTTGCTAAAATGAACTGGAGTGTGAAATATAGGTAGAGCGATGTTGCATCTACTTCCTATTGTGATACAATAGCTTTGATGGAAAACAGCGATCACACTTATGAAATAATTCACCTCTTTGATAAGTTCGTAAATGCCTTAACAGCCTTAGTTGAAAATGATAAACAACTCTTTTTCTGGAGAAGAAACAGAATTCCAGTGAGTCACCGTTTAGCTCTGTATTTACAAAACGAGCTTTTAAAAAATCAAGATCAAAATTTGTTTGTCGATATGGGCTTGCCAATATTAAAAGAGAAAGGATCATTAGTTGCCGATATAATCTTTCACGATCGTGATGAAGAGAAAAAAGATTCTCTAATGGCAATTATTTGTCGAGATCGCTATTTAACTGAGAGTGAACTTCTAGATTTACACCTTCTAAAAATTAAAGGAGGGTGTGAACTCCCTCTAGCTTTAACAATTCTTCCTGAAAAAGGATATGCTTTAATTTATAGAGCTTCAAATAGTTCAATCGATTATTATCATTACATCTACGATTTAAAACAAATTTCTTTGTTAAAAAAGAGGACAGTAGAATTATCTGCTAATGCTCAAAGAGAGTTAAAACTTCCCATCAACGTTAAACAATAACTTTTATCCCCTCTGGATCTAAGCTCTCACTTATGTAAGTCATCTTCGCACAATTTTCAAAGACCTCAATTCTCTCAAAAGCCTCTAATAAAGAGTTCCCCACTGCAACAACTCCATGATTTTCCATTAAAGCCACATCACTATTTTTTAACCCATCTGCAACAGCTTTTGCCAACTTCTCACTGCCCATTTTATGATAAGGAACTAAAGAGTAACTTTTAATCATAGCTACACTTTCACCAGTGAGTTTAATATTTATTTTTTTAGAGATGGCAGAGAATGTGGTAGCAAATACTGGGTGGGCGTGGATAATTGCTTTAACATCGCCTCTTGTTAAATAGATTTGGCGGTGCATCTCATTTTCAATGCTCAACTTCAAATGGGGAGTTAAATTATTTGAAGCAAAATCTACTTTAGCAATTAGAGACTCATCTAAAGTAGCTTTATCTAAAGAGGAGGGGGTAATGTAATAAAATTCTCCATCCCCTTTAACACTTATATTTCCCCCTAAAGAAGTAGTTAACCCTTTTTGATATAGGCGAGCCATAAAATAGGCAACATCTTTTGCTTTTTTATCCATTGTTTTATATTAACTGACAAAGTAGATAAATAGAAGAACTTAGCGTTGAGCAAAATTGGCAAGTTCTGCTACAATCTTGGTTACTGTATAGTCATTTAAGGAGTTTTCTGATGAGAATGTCACATATTTTTTCCCGAACTTTACGCGAGCTACCCTCTAGTGCCGATAGCAAGGGGTACGGTTATTTAGTTAAAGCTGGTTTTATTAGGCAATTAGGGACAGGGATATTCTCTTTGTTACCCTTAGGTCTTCGTTCAATAAGAAAAATTGAGAACATTATTCGCCAAGAGATGGATGCAATTGGGGGCCAAGAGATCTTAATGCCTGTAGTTAACCCTGCCGATATTTGGAAAGAAACAGGGCGTTATTGGGCAATTGATAAAGAGATGGGGAGATTTGAAGATCGAGTGGGGCGCGATATGGTATTGGCGATGACCCACGAAGAGGTTGTCACAGACATTGCCCGTTTTGAAATTGACTCTTATAAACGTCTTCCCTCTTTAGTTTACCAACTACAAACCAAATGGCGCGATGATCCACGTCCTCGAGCAGGTCTTATCAGAGTGCGTGAATTTACTATGAAAGACTCTTACAGTTTTGATAAAGATTACGAAGGGCTAGAAAAACAGTACAAAGCTCACTACAGATCTTATTTTAGAATTTTTGATCGATGCGCACTACCTTCAATCGCTGTTGGTTCTGATACAGGGATGATGGGAGGTAAAGTTGCTCATGAGTATATGTACCTCTCTCCCATTGGTGAAGATACAATTATGATTTGTAGCAATTGCTCTTACACAGCTAATCGTCAAATCGCAACCTTTGAAAAAACTTATTACCCTGAAAAAATCAAAGAGAAAGAGTTAGTTCACACCCCTAATGCGACAACTATTGAAGAACTTGCCGAGTTGTTAAATATTCCAACAAGTAAAACTGCAAAATCTTTATTTATGGTGGGAACCTTTGTTGATGAAAGTAGTGGAGAAGAGACTACTCGCTTAGTAGTAGGAGTTGTTAGAGGCGATTTAGATGTAGAAGAGAACAAACTTCAAAACGCTGCTAAAGCAAACCATATTCGTCCAGCTCACGATGAAGAGATTAAAGCAGCTAAAATGGAAGTTGGCTTTGGCTCTCCCATTGGAGTTTCTAAAGATGTAATAGTTATCGTTGATGATTCAGTTGCTAAGAGCAACAACTTAGTTGCTGGGGCAAACAAGGTAGATTACCACTACATAAATGCCAACTTCAAAAAAGACTTTGATGGGAAGGTGGCAGACATTGGTATGGCGAAAGCTGGTTATAAGTGTCCTGAGTGTGGCTCTGAATTAACTCAGAGTAAAGGAATTGAAGTTGGAAATATCTTCCAACTAGGAACTCGCTACTCAGAAGATATGAATGCAATGTACCAAGATGAGAATGGAAAAAGAAAACCTGTAATTATGGGTTCCTATGGAATTGGTGTTGGGCGATTATTAGCTTGCTTAGCAGAACATTACAACGATGAAAGTGGTCTTAAACTTCCAATTTCAACAAGCCCTTTTGATGTTCATTTGGTCTCATTGGTAAAAGAGGGCTCTGTTGTTGATAAACTCTATGAAGATTTAACGAGTGCAAAAATTGATGTTTTATACGATGATCGTAAAGAATCGGCTGGGGTGAAGTTTGCTGATGCCGATTTAATTGGCATTCCTATTAGAATCACCGTTGGCAACAGAGGCCTTAAAGAGAATCTCATTGAAGTTAAACTTAGAGGTAAAGAACAAGAGAGTATCTCATACAATTTAGATGAAGCGGTAGTGAGTATTCAAAAAATCATTGCATCTTTGTATGAGGAAATTGTTGTTAGAGACATTGAGCTAGATGAGTCTATCTAGCTCCAGCCTCTTTTAGAATTTTAGCAACATAGGTGCGCCTTGCCATCGAAGCGTAATCCAATGCGCTTCGATCGTGGTAATCACGAGCGTTGATATCACTACCTGATTTAATAAGGGCACTGATTACTTTAGTGTCGTTACCACTATTTACTGCCATTATTAGGGCAGTCTCACCAAGGTAGTTAACATCATTTACATCACTACCTCCTGCAACTAATGCTTCAATTACTGCAGCCGATGGGTTGTGATTAGCAGCTAGTTGCAGCGCTGTCGATTTGTATTGTGGCTCTCTTTCATAGACATCACTACCTGCATCAATAAGAGCTTTAATTACCTTTGCACTTTTATTGAAAAGAGCTGCCCTCATTAAAGGGGTTAATCCGTAGGAGTCGGTACAATGGACATTAGCACCCTCTTTGATTAAATCAGCAATCTCTTTTTGTGTAGTAGCGGTATCAGAAGTCTCTAATAGTTTTTCATCTAAAGATTTTATACTATCCATTTTTGCCCCCTATAATAACTATCGCCGTAAAAGGGTAATCTGTAAAGAGGATTGCGAAGCACTTAAGTGTGTAGTAATATCCTTTTATGGTAACAACACAACTAATTAAAGAAGTTCCAAAGGTAGATTTACACGACCATCTTGATGGGGGATTAAGAAGTTCTACAGTTATTGAACTTGCGAAAGAGTACAACATTGAACTACCCACCTACGATGAGAAAGCTTTAAAAACTTGGTTTAGTGAAGGCTCTAAACAAAAGTCCCTTCCCCTCTATTTAAGAAATTTTGATGTCACTTTAAGTGTGATGCAAACTAAAGAGGCCTTAACTAGAATTGCTATTGAAGCTTTAGAAGATCTCTGTGAAGAGAATGTTGTCTACAGTGAAATCCGCTTTGCTCCAGTACTGCATACCAACAAAGGCTTAACTATGGATCAAGCTGTTGAGGCTGTCTTAGATGGTTTAATTGAGGGAAAAAGAAGGACAAACATTGCCTATGGCCTTATTCTTTGTGGAATGAGAAGCCAAGATCCTTCTTTAAGTTTAGAAGTTGCCAAATTAGCTGTTGCTTATAGAAACAAAGGTGTTGTTGGTTTTGATCTAGCAGGAGATGAAGCAGGGCACCCTCCTAAAAAGCACTTAGAGGCTTTTCAATACATACGTAATCAAAACTTCAACATCACCATCCACGCAGGAGAGGGTTTTGGTCTAGAATCTATTTGGCAAGCTATCCAAGTTTGTGGAGCCCATCGAATAGGACATGGAACTAGGTTAATTGAAGATATGAGTGTTGAAGGAACGAAGATTGAAAAAATGGGTTCTTTAGCACACTACATCAAAGATCGACGACTACCCATTGAGATGTGTTTAAGTAGCAACGTTGATACAGGGGTTGCTCAAAACTACGCCACTCACCCATTCAATGTTTTTTATAAAAATAACTTTAGAGTCTTTTTAAATGTAGATAACCGTCTAATGAGCAACACCACAATAACTAAAGAGTATGCTCTAGCTGTTGAACATTACGGTTTAAATTTAAGGGATTTAGAGAAACTTACAATCAATGCAATGAAATCCTCTTTCTTACACCACAACGAAAGGATTAAAATAATCTATGATGTGATTAAAATAAAGTATGCCGATATTCGTAAGAACATTGAAACAGAGCTTTAGCGTCTCCAGTAATCGATTGGGTTAATCTTTAGTCTTATTAAAAAGTAAAGATATGCAAAACCTAAACCTGCTAAGTGAGTTAGGTGAGCTACATTGCCCCCTCTTCCTCCAATTTGGTTACTTAATTCAATAAAGGTGTAAATAACAACCAAAAGAGGTGCTCTAACAGGAATTAGACCAAAGACAAAAATTCGGGCAAATGGGTAGAAAGTAGCAAAGGCTAATAACACTGCATAAATAGCACCCGATGCTCCCACTAAGATAACATTAGTGCCCCCAATTACATAAGAAATAAATGAAAAGAGCCCCGATAAAAAACCTGTCATTAAGTAAAAGAGTAAAAACTCCCTACTACCAATTCTCTGTTCCACAGGCCTACCAAAGAAAAATAATCCCAACATGTTAAAAAAGAGGTGAGAAAAGCCTCCATGGACAAACATGTAAGTGACAAACTGCCAATACCATTTGTAGACGATTATGTAACTAGGTACTAAAGCTAATCTAAGTTGAATTCTTGGGAAAATATATGAAAGTAAAAATACCGCAATATTTAGGCCAATGATTTTGTAAGTCACATTTGTATATGTGTAACGAAATTTTCTATTTAAAATATTTAAAGACATGTGCAAAACATAACCTTACAATAACAGTTCGTCAATTGTGCAACAGTTGCACGCATTTAGCCTACTGTAACTTTTTTGCACACTAAAAAGGATAAAAAGAGCCATTTTAAGGTAAAATTCTTGGCACGCTTAATGCCCTTATATATGTACAGAGCAACAGTTTTTCATACCTCCTTTAGTGTGATTAGGAGGTCAGCGGAATTCTCCCCACCCCAATAACCCACCCGCTGATCTCCACTTTTTTTGTCCAAATGCTCTAGTTACTTTACAACTCTTATCTTATCAAACCCAATATATTCAACATCATTTTTGCTAACTCGTTTTTCATAATCTAAAATCGCCTTCAAATCAATTTCATTTTCAATCATTTCTTCTAAGGCTTTTTTCATCAAAGTTGATAAAGGAATATTTTTTAACTTTGCATACTCTTTATAAATTTTTGCTTCTTCTTTGTTTAATCTCACTGTAACAGTGTTCATACTAAACTCCCCTAGTGTTGAATAAACTACACTTCTTCTCTTTTGAAATGCAAGAGTAGTATCGTAATGATTATTTATTGGTTTTCTCTCTTATTTCATTTTCACACAGATTTTGTGCTAAAGCCATATTTGTGTTATTATACCGCATGGCTAAAAGTAGACGAGATAGTGCCGATTATTACACCCTTAAAGCCCAAAAAGAGGGCTACCCTGCCCGAAGTGTTTATAAATTAGAAGAGATTCAACAACGACACCAAATTATTAAAAAAGGGGATACTGTTTTAGATATTGGGGCTGCTCCAGGATCTTGGACCCTTTATACTCACCGTAAATTAATTAAAGGTATTGGTACTATAGTAGCTGTTGATTTAAAACCTCTTAATTTAAGTCCAATTCCCCCAACAATTGTCTCTTTTACAGGGGATGCTTTTAGTAAAGAGATTCAAGAAAAGCTAGAGAAGTACAAACCTTTTGATGCAATCATCAGTGATGCAGCACCCAACACAACAGGGAACAAGATGGTAGATACTCTTCGTAGTGAAGCTTTAGTTGAACAAGTGATTGAGTTTTCTAAAGAGAATTTAAAAGAGGGGGGAAACTTAGTTGTTAAGTTATTTCAAGGCTCTGGAGAAAAAGAGCTATTAGAAAAACTAAGAGCCCTTTTTGAAAAAGCGAAAGGCTTTAAGCCAAAAGCCTCTCGCTCCGATTCTTATGAAATCTTTCTTATTGGATTAGGTAAAAAATCAACTACCTAATAACTCGTTGACCCTTTTAGCAAACTCAGTTGGATCTTTAGGCATTACACCCTCACTTAGTAGAGCTTGATCTAATAATACAAAAGACATGTTCTCAATGTATTTTTCATCAGTAGAGTCAGCAATCTTTTTAATAATGTTGTTATCAACGTTGATCTCTAAAATTGGGGTGCTCTCTGGCATGTCGCTTTGTCCCATCGCTTTAAGAATTTGTTGCATTTGAACAGACATGTCATCATCATCAACAACTACTACTGCAGGAACATCAACCAATCTAGTTGAAACAACTACATCTTTAACTCTTTTGCCAAGGGCTTTTTTAATCTTCTTAACAACATCTTTACCCTCTTTGCTCTTTTTCTTAGAAGCCTCTTTATCAAGTTCTTCAACAGCCCCTGATTTGTTGATTGCCATTAAAGGAAGTTCTTCAAAAGTTCCAATAGAGGGGACAACGATATCATCAATATCGTCGGTCATTAAAAGTACTTCAATGTTTTTGTCTTTGTAACTTTGTAAAAGGGGCGATCTTCTTAGATTCTCTTCAGATCCCCCAGCTAAATAGTAGATCGATTTTTGATCTGTGCCCATTCGCTCTTTATAAGCAGCTAATGAGGTGTACCCCTCTTCGCTACTGCTTTTAAAGCGCACTAAAGATAAAAGTGCATCTCTATTGGCAAAATCACTGTAAAGACCCTCTTTTAATGGGCGGTTAAACTGATCAACAATTTTGTTGTACAGTTCAACGTTTTGCTCAGAGAGCTTTTTTAACTCCCCTAAGAT
>JBMNGX010000004.1:0-42118 GCA_050950065.1 Sphaerochaetaceae bacterium
CTACACAAAGCAGCACAAAAGTTAACTGAGCTTTGAATGTCGTGCTCTTTACGCCAAGCCATGTAAGCTGCAAAAGTGGTATCACCGCGCCCAGTTCTACCACTGTTATTCTCATTGGTGTATGGAGCAGTGTAAATGCCATCTTTTGTTGCAATCATCACCTCAGAGTTGTGAGTTAACATCACCTCTTTAGCTCCCCAAGCAACTAATTGTTTAGCAGCTGCTTCTCGATCATCTAAACCAGTTAAGATTTTTCCTTCCGCTGCGTCAACTTTAAAGTATGTTAAATAAGGAAGGAGCTCTTTCTTATTTTCCCAATCTAAGAAAACTAACTCTGTTTTATCATCTAAACAGCGTAAAACCCCTTGAGCATCCATAGCAACTTTACCCCGCTCCGATAGAGGTTTGATAAAAGTATCAGGGATTTCACCTCCAAATAGACCTGCTAAGTGGTAAATTTCTCCTTCTACATCTATCTCATTAATGACAAATGGCTCTGCTTGAGATAAAAGAACAACTTCCCGCCGCTCTTTATCGGCAGTAAAGTAAGTGTTTCTTATTGCTGTGCTGTTTTTAGAATCAATTACTTTCCAAGTGATTGAGGGATTTTGGATGTCACTAATTAAATGATCATCCTCTTTGGCCAATTTTGTTACAACAGTAACTTTAGCACCTGAAGCAGCAGCAGAAAAAGAGGAGTAGACAACTGCTCCTCCAATGAGTTCCTGTCGATTTCCAAGATAGTCAACTATGATATCTTGGGAGATGTGTCCAATCATTACAATGTCAGCTTTCATTTATTTCTCCTTGGGTAGCACGTGTAGTGAGCGACTTTTAAAGACAACTCCAACTTTGTGCCCTTGTTCATAAATAGTGTGATACTGAGGATCTGCAATCTCAGTTTGTAGTACTTTCCCATCAGGTAGCTGTACTTCATAAAGCATTTGAGAACCAAAGTAGACAGAGTTGGTAATAACTCCTTCAACTAAATCATCATTAGGCTCTTCTAAAGTGACAGCTTCAGGTCTTACAACTATTACTACCTCATCCCCTTTTTTAAGATCTTTGTTCCACTGGGGAGCTATGATTTGTTTATCACAGTAGGTGATTATAAATTGTTCATCTTTAATATCTGTTATTGAGGCTTCAACAAAGTTTGCTTTTCCAATAAAACCGGCAACAAACTTATTTGCAGGGCGACTGTAAATTTCAACTGGAGTTCCCATTTGCTGAATTAGACCATCTTCCATAATTACAACTTGATCACTTAAGGTCATTGCCTCTTCTTGATCGTGGGTTACATAAACACTGGTGATTCCCAATCTTTGTTGTAACTTTCTAATCTCTAAGCGGGTAGAGACCCTTAATTTGGCATCTAAGTTACTTAAAGGCTCATCAAATAATAAAACCTTAGGCTCCATAACTAATGCTCGAGCTAAGCTAACGCGCTGTTGTTGACCACCAGAAAGTTGACGTGGTTGCCGATCTCCTAATCCTTGAAGGCCAATGAGTTTCATTATGTTATCAACTTTCTCTTTTACCTGAGCTTCACTCTCTTTTCTAATTCTTAAACCATAAGCGATGTTTTCAAAAACAGTGAGGTGGGGAAAAAGGGCGTAGTTTTGGAAAACCATTGCTGTGGGGCGTTTGTTAGGGGGCATATCGTTAACTGCAGTCCCATCGATGAAGACATCTCCTGATGTAGGGGTATGAAAGCCAGCAATCATCCTTAAGGTGGTTGTCTTACCACATCCAGATGGCCCTAGTAGGGTAACTAAATCTCCCTCTTTAACCTCTAAATCTATATCATTTACGGCAATTACTTGATCTTGCCCACTTCCAAAAGTTTTGTTTAACTTTTTTAATTCTAAGTATGCTTTTTTCATATGTTTTTCCTATTCAATAATGGAGAAGCCTTGCATCCCCTTACCCAGTTTATCTGTTAAAAGTTTAATGACGCCTAAGGCGGCTAACACAATAGCAATAATTAATAAGCTCATAGCAGCAGCTTGAGCGTATTGGCTGTTGTCAACGAAGCCTAAGACGGCAACTGTTATAAAGTTCCACCTACCACTAACAACGAAGATGATTGCACTAATGGCAGTCATTGAGCGGACAAAGGTGTTTGCTAGTCCAGAGAAGAATGCAGGGGTGATCATTGGAAGGGTAATCTTCCTAAAAGTTGTACCACTATCTGCACCTAAATCAATGGAGGCCTCTTCAATCGAAGGATCTATTTGTTCAATAGCGGCAATTCCATTTCTTATTCCAACAGGGAGGTTTCTAAAGACCAACAATGCCATGATAATAAACCCAGTTCCAGTTAAGGTAAATGGCATTAAGAAGGTTGGGTTGTTAAATGCTAAGATATAACCAATACCAACAACTGTTCCTGGGACAGCGAAAGTTAACATACTAGAAAACTCCATCGCATTGCGTCCAAAGAAATCTTTTCTACTAATAAGAAATGCTATAAACATTCCAAGAACTCCAGTTATTGGTGTAATAATTACACTGATTAACAAAGAGTCTTTAATGTAGCTCTTCCCTATTTTCCACATTTGAACATAGTTACGTAAGGTGAATGAGGGATCTATTCCCCAAAGTTTCTGGAAAGAACCCCACACAACCATTCCATAGAACAGTAGCACTATAAAGGCAAATAGGTAGCTCATAGTGTAAACAGGATATTTAATGTACCACTCTAAGTTTTTAATTGTTGCTGAAGTGGGTTTACCAGTAACAGTAACAAAAGACTTTTTAGAGATTAGGTACTTTTGTAAATAGAAAGCAACTACAGTTGGAATTAGAAGTAAGATTGCCAAAGTTGAACCTCGAGCTAAATCGAACATTCCAACAATTTGTAGGTATGCTTGAACTGAAAGGACAGGGAAGTCCCCACCTAAAATCATAGGGTTTCCAAAATCGGCAAGAGATTGGATAAAGACTAATAACCAAGCACTAAGTATTCCAGGAGTAGCTAGAGGGAATATTATAGTTGAGAAAATCTTTAACCTAGAGGCACCACAATCCATTGCAGCCTCTTCTAAAGAGGGGTCAATTGCTTGAAGTACTCCAACAAGAGCCAAAAAGGCTGTTGGGGCATAGGCAATTGTCTCAACGATAGTCAAACCGGTTAATCCATAAATATTTCCGATAGCACCTGCGAAGATTCCAGCCCTTCCAAATAATAGGATACAGGCTAAGGCAACTACAAATGGGGGACTAACCATTGGAAATGTTGCTACTAAACGAAATAGTCCTTTAGCTTTCATTGGAGTACGAGTGATTGCATAAGCAAATACAAATCCAATAAACGTACCAATCGTAGCAACAATAACACCTAAAATTACCGAGTTTATTAATGGTTTAATGTAATACGACTGTTTTAAGACATCCCTGTAATTTTGCAAGCTAAAAGAGTTGTTGTAACTAAAACTCATCTTAAAGACTTGGAAGATTGGGAAGATGACGAACACTATCAACAAATAAAAGATAACAAGAATAGAAATTAGTAAAAAAGGTTCTTTAATTAATTTCTTAATCTCATTTAGTTGTTGAATGCCACTTTTTCGATGTTGCTTCATGCTTACCTCTTTTATAAAAGTGCAACCTCTAATTTAACAAAGGAGGTTGCACTTTCCACATTTTCAACTTAAATGTTATTTACCAATCTTGTCTCTCCAAGCGGTAACATATTGATCTTTCATTTGACCCATTCTAACTGCATCGTAATCAATTAACTTGATGTCGCTTAACTTAATAGCTCCAGGTGCAACTGTAGCTTTTGGGTTAACAGGAAGACGTGAATAGGTTTTGAATAAGTTTTGTGCATTTTCGCTAAATAGCCAGTCGATGAAGATTTGAGCCTCTTCAACTTGTTTGGCACCTTTAATCATTGATGCACCACCAACTTCGTATCCAGTTCCTTCGTTAGGGAAGCTCATCACTAGTGGATAACCTTGGGCAATACCTTTAGCAACGATGTCGTGTGAGAAAGCAATACCAACTGCACACTCACCTAAACCGGCTCTTGCAATACAAGCTGTTCCACTTGTGGTGTATTGGTGCATGTTTTTGTCAAACTCTTTCCACCAATCTAAAGCTTCTTCTAACCCTTTCTCTTGGATAATTGTTGCCCAAGCGGTATAACCAGTTCCGCTGGTGTAGGGGTAGGCCATCTCAATTTGTCCTTTGTAAACTGGATCTAATAACTCAGCCCAGCTTTGTGGGGGATCAAGATTGTGCTTTTCTAGGAAGTTTGTGTTTGTGACAAATCCAATAGCACCGGTGTAGAATCCAACCCAATCCCAATTGTCAGCGTGTAGCATTGGAGCTAGTTCAAAGTCAGTTTTTGGGGTGTATGGTGTTAAAAGACCTTTAGCAGCAGCACTGATGTGATCAGTGTTTGATCCACCAAACCATACGCTAGCTTGAGGGTTGGTTCTTTCAGCCTCAATGCGGGCTCCAACTTCTCCACTACTTAGCCTTACATACTCAACCTTAATACCCATCTCCTTCTCAAAAGCATCGATGTAGTATTGAGCTTCTTCAGTATCTAAAGCTGTGTAAATTTGGAGAGTCTTGTACTTTTTGGCCTCTTGAGCACCTTGAGCAAATAGCATAGATGCAACTAGAAGAACCAAAACAATAGTGAACACTCTTTTTTTCATATGTGTATCTCCTTTAACCCCTCCCCAATGGAAGGAAGTTTTACAACCAACAGTTATTGTATGACAATTTATGAAAACCTTATCATAGATATGATTGCATTGAATTATCCATTTGTCAAAGAAAAGAGGACAAAAGTTTAACAATTAATTTATAAAAGAGTTTACATCGAGGTAACTCTTTATTAAGAAAGTAAATAAAATATGTAAAATATTTTGATAATATATTAGACTTAGCTAAAAATAGCTCTATTTTTAACTAAAATGGGAAAATAAGTGATATATTATCGACCAATTGGGTAATATTTTTAAATTTTAAAATTTAACATAATTTAAGCTACAATATTGAGGAGTTTGTAATAATTACAATAATGATTGACTAGAATAGTTTAAGCCTTTAATATCAAGGCAAATATTACATATTCAAATAAATTTTTACTATATAAGGGATTGATAGGTGAAGAAGAAAAGTAGTTCAAAATGTCAATTCATGATAAGTAGTTCTAAGAGTTCACTACTTATTTTATTGCTTTTTATTGTGTTTCTTTTTTCAATCTCATCCGCCTCTTTAATCTACGACAAAGCAACAGGGAATCTTGATGGGTTTCGTATCAGTGATTTAGCTGTACCAAATAAGAGCAATCCAGATGATTATAAAAATAGTAATGAATATTGGAATAATGAGGGGTACTTAGGCCGTTTGGTTTATTCTGGTCCTCCAACAACTTTCTCTTTTGTTGCCAATCCTCCTTACGCTATTGGAACTACTAATAATAGATTCTACTTTACACTTAATAACCAAAACCCTGAACCTCAATATTGGCGTGAGTTTTTTAGTAACCCGTGCTAAAGGATTAAGGCACAACAATACTCAACACGATTTTTCAAATCTATGTGTAGTTATTGAAAACAATGGGGGAACTTATGCTTTACCATATGGTGCAGGATCTGAGAGTGTTGCAGAAGGTAAAGATGGTTATAACGCTAGTGCCCAAGCTGGTAAAAATAGTGGTGGAAGCCACCCCTATAAGTATCCATATAAGGCAATTTGGGTTGACGTAACACAAATTCTAACAAAGCAATATAAATGGAAAAGTTTAACTCCTAATATTGGTTATTATGAGAGTCACATAGGAGTCTCAACCTCTAGTGGTGCAGTATTGAATCTTAACATTGCTGCTCAATACATACCAAATGTGGGAAATGTAAAACCATTTGTTAATACTTTTGCTGTTGACCAAATTTATATACAAGACATCCCATTTAGTGAAATTGCTTGGCGTGATCATATGAGTAAAGCATTGGATGTTGCTTCAGTGAGATACGCTTCTACCATTGATAATGCCCAAATTACCCTATCTAGTGATCCTCTTGGAAATGAGACGAACTTTTTCTTCACACTTGATAATGGAAATGCAACATTCCAATATAGATTAGCAGCAAGATTTACTACAGATTATGGCTCTATGGTAGAAATTTTGCCAAACAGGAAAACTTTTAGTTGTATAAAAGATGAAATAATAAGCCCAATTGATGGAAGTGAATATGATATGTTCAGCATGGATGGGATAGTAAGTATTTACCTTAACCCTGCCACTAAACCCACAAAAGCTGGAACATATACATCAACTATCTATGTAGTGGTTAAAAAAGATTAACTATTGCTGTTGATCAACTATTAAAGTAAAAAGTCAAAAGGGTAAAGTAAAACTATAAAGAGTTTTACTAAGAGGTTTTTATACCAGGAAGCCTCTTTTTGTTTTTCTGGATAAGAGCTACTTTGTTCAATTAAGCTCTCTATATTGTTTGTTAAAGATTCAGCAACCTCTTCACTTTCAATAACAACGACACTCTCAGTGCTTAAGAAAGCACTTCTAGGATCTAAGTTAAAAGAACCAACCATGCTAATAGTTTTATCAAAGACGTATGTTTTAGCGTGGATAGATCCCTCTCCATAGTATTCATAAATAGTGTTATTACTATTAAAGAGCTTTTTACGATGTTTTAAATAACCTGAGAGGGCAAAGTAGTTAGGTGAGCTATAGATGGAGTTAGTTATTAAAACACTATCACTAAATTCCCCCATCTTCTTGGGAGTTATAATATAGGGACTTTGAAAAAAGTTGTTTTCTTTATAATTTTCTTTTAAGTAGTGAAACTCATTTAAAATAGTGGGCTCTTTAAATAAGAGCCCTATTGGGTTAGTTACTAAGTACACTCTCTTAGTTGGTAAACTCAACTCATTCCAATCAATTTCTTGGTTAAAGCGATTGGGGTATTTAGAACGAATAGTGTTTAAGTTATCTAAAAGTTCACTTTTCTTTTTATCTGAAGTTTTATTTAACTTTTTTACTAAGGAGCTTCTTTTACTTTTAGTATATTTTGAGTTCCAAAAAGTTTCAAAATAAGAATCAAAGTCCCCTAGAACTCCTTCAGTGGAGCTAACCATCAAAACATCACGATCTTCAACTAATTTATCACCATAATCATCCAAATAGTATTTATCACCAATGTTTCTTCCACCTAAAAGAACATACTTATCATCCACAATGATGAACTTATCGTGTAAGCGGTTGTTAATTGTCCAAGGTTTTAAAATATTTAGAGGTTCGTATAGTTTTACTTCAATATTTGGGTGGTGAAACAACGTTGCATAAGTTTTAATTTGTTTCCCTTTTAAATTGTGAAATATTCCATCAAATAATAGTGATACTTTTACTCCCCGATCTGCTGCCTCTAATATTGAACCATAAAAGATATCAGCAGAAAGGCCATCATGAACTGCGTAGTATGCCAACTTTATTGAAGAAGTTGCATTTTCTATTAAGTTAATCCTACTCATAGCAGCAAAGCTGCGTTGCTCTATTACTACAACCTTATCATTATAATGACTTTCACTCTTTCAGAAGCTGTTGGCGTTGCCCCTTTAGTGAAAGCAAAGATAAATATAGAGGTGATTAAAAAATAGAGGATAAATAGTAGTACAAGGTAGATAAATATTATGTGAAACTTTTTAAGCAAGCCAGTCATCTTCTTTAAAAGTATCTTAAAAGCAAAGTTGTGGCTACTAAGTTGTCACTAGTCACCTTTATTTATTAAT
This sequence comes from Sphaerochaetaceae bacterium, assembly GCA_050950065.1. GTDB lineage: Bacteria > Spirochaetota > Spirochaetia > Sphaerochaetales > Sphaerochaetaceae > JBAYOE01. The sequence continues at coordinate 7,771 of JBMNGX010000004.1, forward strand.
ATAGAGAGTATGAAAAACAAGGTGCAAGCTAAAGTAATTAAAGTTGAAAACAGTGAAATAACAATATTGTTAGAAAATGGGCAAACAGAAGTTGTAGAGAACTCTACTTTTAAAGTGGGAGATGATGTTTATGCCTACTACGATAAAGATGATAAGATAGTCTTTGTAGAAAGAGAAAAGCCCAAAGTGTATGCAACTCACTCAACAGAAAAAGTAGTTTATGAAGGATCTTTTTGGGGAGGCTTTTTATTAACATTCTTTTTCCCAGTAGTTGGACTTATCATAGCTTTACTCATCGATAAAGAAGAGACCAGAAGAGGAGCAGTGAGTGCAATTGTAACTCAAGTTGTATCAATAATAATTCTCTTTCTTATTGTCTTATTCCTAGGGTTTATGGGACTTTGAGATAAACTTAAACACAATCAGTTTCACTAAATAAAGTTCTTTCACTTTCATAGTGAAACCCAAACATTTAGTGAAACTGATAAATAAACACAAAAAAATCTTAAATAAAAATAAATTAAAAGCTCTATTTTCAAAGGCTAAAACTATGCTATTGCAATTATTTTACTTTTCACATGCTACATAAGCTGTGTTTTCAAATTGCTTAATATGAGATATGTCACAAGAGCTATTTATACTCATTTCAAATCTTATTTTTTATATTTACTAGTTTGTTATGACAAAAAGAAATAAAAACCACAAATAATATAAAAACAATCTAACATAAAGCACTCTTAATCAAATAATTTTTACAACTTATAACGTAGGTCATAAGTGCTTATAAGATAATAAGTAATATAAAAAATGTCACGAAAAATGTTGTTTTCTTACATAAATATCGTACAATTAAATTACCAATATTTAGGAGGCATTCAAATGCAAAAGATGTCAAAAACGATACTAGTATTAGGTATGATATCAATACTACTTTTGGGGCTATTTATTAGTTGTGATGATAAATTGCCTGATGACCCTACTAGCTCGGAAGTTGGAGTAACTATCACAACAGATCCTGTTGATGTTAGTTCTCTTAGTAATGACAAGGAGGTGACGGTTACCTTATCTACAGAAACAAGCGGAGCTGATATCTATTATACCCTTGATGGTACAACTCCCACAAAGTCTTCGAAAAAATACTCTTCACCATTGAAAGTTGAAACTGAAAACCCTTTTGGAGAAACCATTGTAGTAAAGTATTTAGGAGTTAAAGAAGGGCTTACGTCTACCTCTGGCTCTAAAGATTTGGTATTCAAAGGTATAGAAAACACCCGTGTAATATTAATGACCGAATCTGAGATAGAAGGTTTTGAATACCATCCAAGACGCAATTAGCGAAGCAAGTGATGATTCTGATGTCTGCGATGTAATTTATGTCAATAAAGGGAGCTATGCAGAAGAGTTAGCTATTGCATAAAAATATTGCACTAATTAGTTACGGTGCGACTTTAACGGAAGGTGTTTCTATAACCAAAGGAGAGGTATTAATAGATAATTTCGAATTGACAGGCAAGGGTATTTTAGCATCCAATGTTGGTGAAGTTGATTTTAACGAATAATACTTTTACTGAAATCAGAGAATCTATGACAGGCTCTCCAGCTAATTCAATTGTTGCTGTAGATATACACGGAGCTGCGAATGGCCCTGTGCTTATTTCAGATAACGTTTTTAGAGGTGTTGGTGAAGAAAATGGAACAGGTACAGCTATAAGAATGGTCAAAGCACAGCATGACATAACAATTACTAAAAATATAATAGAAGATGTAACTAAAAATAGCATAAACCTTTATTCAGGTTGTCTTTCAGAGGAAGGCTCAAGATTACTTATTACAGACAATAAAATAAGTAATTGGGATTCTGATATGGATCCACCAGGTGAAGATAATAACGAGGTTGGTGGTAGGGCTATTAGAGTGGACTTTGCTGGGTCTTCTGCAAGTACAAAGGTCCAAATAACAGGAAACACATTTGTACCTCCTAATTATCCATCAGGACAAGATCCAGTAGATCCTGACTTTGTTAAATTAACTACTATGGGCAGTATTGAGTATAATCTTACAAATAACTATTGGGGTAGTGAAGAGCCCGACTTTGGTACAATCTTAAAAGTTGATGAAGAAACTCCTGATGAAATAAAGTATTCTCCATTTTATACAACTGAATCAATGTGAGACTAGTAGCTAGTTTTAACTTGGCTACCTCTCTAATAGTAGGGAGGTGGCCTGATTTTAAAATCATTAATCTATTCCATTTATAATAAGTTCCTTCTTTAACAATTAATTTTTATAACACACCAATCTCTAAGTTAAGTTTCTAATAAAGCATAAGCAGCCTTCTTATTTCAACTTGTCTTTACAACTTGAAATAAGGATGGTATTTTATAGATAGTTATTTCAATTTAAGTAGGAAAGGTATGGAAAAGGGGAATAGGGCAGGAGTATTTAAGTCTCAATTAGATGGAGAAGCTAAGTATTTATCTTTTCTACCATCTAATTTGCCTCCACAACCTCCTATCGTAGTTAATGAAGAAATTTCTAATTTAATTGTTGCGTCAACTAAATCAATTACAAAACTGGAAAGTGCCTCATCCTTAATTCCTCACGTAGCATCTGTTTATCCCAATGTATGTTCGTAAAGAGGCTCTATTATCATCTCAGATTGAAGGAACTCAATGCACCTTAGAAGATGTCCTTGATCCCAATATTGATAATAATCTTAATAGAGATGTCGAAGAAGTCATCAATTATGTAAAAGCTATCAACTACGCAATTGATAGACTAAATGAATTACCACTTTCTAACAGACTTATTAAAGAAATCCATTCAATTTTGATGGATGGAGTAAGAGGGGAAAATAAAAGTCCAGGAGAGTTTCGCATTTCACAAAATTGGATAGGGGGAGAGGGGCTCTCTTTAAAGCATGCACGATTTATTCCTCCTAGCCCTAAAGATATGATTGAAGCGATGTCAGAGTTAGAGAAGTATATGAATACTCCAGATAGTTTTAATGTCTTACTAAAAGCAGCTCTAATTCATTACCAGTTTGAAACTATTCACCCCTTTTTAGATGGAAATGGCCGTATAGGAAGATTATTAGTCACCTTGTTTCTTATAAATGAGAAAGTAATTACTACGCCATCTTTATACATCTCTTATTTTCTAAAAAGAAATAGGAGTGAATATTACGATAGGTTAACTTTAGTGAGAAATAGTGGGAACTACGAACAGTGGATTAAGTTCTTTTTAGAAGCAATTAATGAAGCAGCTACAGATGGTTATAAAAACATAATGATCTTGGCAAAACTTCATGATGAAAATATTGCTAAAATTAATACTCTAGGAAGAGCAAGAACAACAGCTTTGCAACTTTTCTCATACCTAGAAAAAAATCCAATTATTGAAATAGGAAGGAGTGCTAAAGACTTAAATCTCTCTTATAACACAGTGGGCTCTTCAGTAAAAAGATTGGTGGACCTAAACATTCTTGTCCAATCTGCTGGAAATCTTAGAGATCGAAGATTTACCTATAAAGAATATTTAGATGTTTTAAAAGAGGGAACTTAGAATTATTGCATAAAAAAGTTGGTGTGAGAGGCATATTTTAATTGTTATTCTTCCAACTTGAAATAAGAACTAAATAAATGGCCCCTTATTTCAACTTAGGTGTCTAAAGTGAAATAAGGGGTTTTGTTTATTATTCTAATAAATAATCTATGAATTTTACAAAGCCTGATTCTTTTGCTGATGGGAATAGGTAATCTGCAAACTCAACAACTGAAGGATGGGCATCCTCAGGAGCTGCAAAGTAGTTTACATAGTGGCGCATTGGAGCATCAGATTGAGCATCTCCTGCAGCCCAAAGCTTCCCATTTTTAAGATGGGGGTAAAGGTCTTTTAGAATCTCAATAGCCTTTCCTTTATCAACAGTGTGATCAGTTATTTCAAAGAAGTGGCGACTGGCAAACACTCGGTGAAATAAAGAGGGATCTAGTAGTTCACTTCTAATTTTCTTTAAAGTGTCTGGATTAGCACAAGTTAGAAGAACTTTTAAAAGTTTTTCTTCTTTGAAGTTGACACTCTCAAAATCGACAACAGGGGTGGTGCGATCGTAGGTGGTAGCTTTAACTTGTAAAGTTTCATTTGTTTTTACTGTCCATCCTTGATCAATACTATTTAAAGTTACACTAACACCTTCGTAATCTCTTATAATTTTAGGAACAATCTCTAAAATTGATTTATCTAAAGGCTTACTAAAAACTTCTTTATTTTCATTGGTATCCCAAATTAATGCCCCTCCAAAGAAGATACTTGGAAGATTTAAACTTTTAAGAGATTTAATTATTGGTTGACACCCACCTAAGGCTCTACCTGTACAAAGCCCCACATAGTTTCCTTCTTGTTGAAACTTAAATAGGGCATCATTAACTTCTTGTGGGGCTGTATCAGCCGCTTTAGATAAGAGCGTTCCATCGATGTCACTAATAATTGCTTTACTCATAAATAATCCTCTTGCTCTCATACTATTTTATTAAAACAGCTAAACAGTAAGTGTTACTTATCAGAGAGCTTAATAATTTGTTTAGCTGTAACTTCATCAGTAATTAAAGTAGTTATATGGTTTGCTTTTAAAGCACACTTAATAGCTTCTGCTTTTTGAATTCCATAAGCTACTCCAACTCTTTTAGGCACTTTTAGAAAGTCTTCAAAATCAATACCAATAATACGCTTATTGTATGAGATATCTAAAAGATTTCCATCAGCATCGTATGAGTAGCCACAAATATGACCTACTGCCCCTGCCATTTGAATCTCTTTTGCCTCTTCTTCACTAATAAATTGAGCTCTTACCATGGCGCTTTGATTAGGATAGTTACTACTTATTCCAACAAAAGCTAAATCTAAGTTTTTAGTTTGCTTTAAAGTTTCTTGAATTCCCAACTCTTTTAATAGGTATTCTTTGACAACTACGTTATTAACAATTACAGGACACTGTAAAGGGTAGTAACTACTTTTGATGCGTCTAGAGAACTCACGAGCAAGCTCTGAACCGTCGTATTGAGGCAAAGCGGCTCCGAAGCCGCCCATCAGTTGGACAACTGAAGAGTTCTTAATTGCTCTTTGGGGGAGGTGTTGAACCATGTGGTATAAACTTGTCCCCCAAGCAATTCCAATTTTAATTCCCTCTGTTAACAATGAGGTTGCATATTCACCAGCAACTGAACCAACATCTTTAGTTATACTTTGATCCGATTTAGTAGAGACAATTATTGCATCTTCTAAGGCAAACCTCTTTTTAAGCTGATCTCCAACTGCAGTAGAGTAGGGAAAGCTATCCTCAATTTTTATTTGGACAATACCTGACTCACGACATTTTTTTAATACATTGGAGACAGTTGGTCTAGAAATACCAAACTCTTTAGCAATCTCTTGTTGTGAATGTCCGTCCATGTAATAACGTCTAGCAATAGAAATTAAAACCTTTTTATCTTTTTGCACACAAAACCTCTGCTTTTAAAAAAGGCTTAAGTTCCCCAGTGATAACACTCCCCAATACAAATTGCCGCTGCCTCTTTCAAAGCCTCGTTAATTGTTGGGTGGGCGTGTATAGTGTTGGCTATCTCATTGACAGTTAGTTCGTGTTGCATTGCCACAGCTGCTTCTCCAATAATTTCTGAAACATTGTAACCAACGCAAGCTACACCTAAAATCTGACCATACTTTTTCTCTGAGACAACCTTTACAAATCCCTCCGAGTAATCGGCAGATAGGGATCTCCCATTGGCAGAGAGGGGGAATTTACCCACTACAACATCATATTTTTTTGTAGCTAAAGCCTCTTGCTCACTCATTCCAACTGAAGCAAGCTCCAAATCAGAATAAACTACAGAGGGTACTATGTCTAGTTCGATTTGCTTTTTACCTTGATTAATCAAGCCTAAATCGGTGCAGATATTGTGAGCTACAACCTCTCCCATGTGGTAAGCTGCGTGAGCTAGCATACTTTTAGCTGTTACATCCCCTGCAGCGTAGATATTTGGTGAACTTGTTTGTCCATAATCGTTAATTTTAATGCTATTTTTATTTGTCTCTAATTTAAATTGATCTGTTAAAAAAGAGAGATTAGCAACTCTTCCAGCTGCTAGCAAAATCAAATCAGCTTCTAAAACTTCTTTGTTACTTAAAGTAAGAGTTGCCTCTTTGCCTTTAGTCTCAATTTTAGTGACAGTAGTATCAGTGAAAGTTTTAATTCTTTTCTTATTTAAACTACGAGCAATAACATCTATTTGCTCTTCATCAAAACCTTTTAAAATTGAAGGGAGAGCCTCAACAATAGTTATTTCAGACCCAAAAGAGTTAAAAATTGAGGCAAACTCAATTCCTATTACTCCCCCTCCAATAATAGCCAATCTTTTAGGGACAAATTCTAAATCTAAAATTTGTTCACTATCTACAACTAATGGAGAATCGATTCCTTCAATAGGAATTTTGTTGGTAGCAGAGCCAGTTGCAATTAAAATGTTCTTTGCTTCTACCACTGATCCATCTTCTAGTTTTACTAAGTTTTGGCCAATAATAGTAGCTTTTTGGTCAACTGTTTCAACACTCGATCCTTTAAGTAAAAATTCTACACCCTTTACCAACCTTTTAACTGTTCTGTCTTTCCCCTTTACGGCCTTTTTCATATCTACAGTGAAAGAGGGGTCAGCTATTTCAATGCCGCGCGAGGCGGCATTATTTAAAGCAGTGATGGTATGTAAGCTTTGTACATAATATTTAGTTGGAATACATCCTTGGTTTAAACAAGTTCCCCCAACACTCTTTTTTTCGGCTAAGAGGACCGAAGCGCCCAAGCGGGCCGCTTTTATCGCGCTGATATAACCAGCAGGTCCTCCTCCAATTATTACAAGATCTTTTTTCATATTACCCATCTAAAGCCTCAAACTAAAAGTCTTAGAGGATTTTCTAAGAAATCGACTAAGGTTAATAAAAATAAAGATGCACCAGAGCCATCAACAATGCGGTGATCAAAAGTTAAACTTAGTTTCATAACACTCTTTTCTTTAACTTCCCCATCAACTAAGGCTAAAACCTTCTCAATTGTATTAACTCCTAAAATTGCAGCTTCAGGTGGATTTATTATTGGGGTAAATGAGCTGATTTTGTACATTCCAACATTTGAGATGGAGAAAGTTGAACCACTAAGTTCATCTATTGCTAGTTTTCCTTCTCGGGATCTTTCAATTAGGGCACTAGTGGCAAGGTGTAAAGATCCAATGGTGTGGTTGTTGGTGTTCTTAATATGAGGAACAACTAAACCACGCTCTGTTGCTACAGCAACACCAATGTTGATATCACCTTTCTCAATAATAGCATCTTCATCAAAGATTGAATTTAAACGAGGATGGAGTTCTAAGGCTCGAGCAGTGGCTAACACAACAAAATCATTTATTGAGGGTTTAAAACCACTTTGGGATAAAATATCTTCTCTTAGTGCAAGAAGCTTATCCATATTAGCATTAATATCCTCAGTTACTTGTGGGATAGTTAAAACACTTTCTAACATCCTTTTGCCAGTAATTTTTTGGATATTGGTTAAAGGTACTCTTCTATCTTCACCTTTAGTGGTCGTTCTTTGTAAATCTCTAACGTAGATTTTCTTTTGATGACCAGTTCCCTCAACTTTTGTTAAATCAATTTGTTGTTCTTGTGCCACTTTAGTAGCTAGTGGGGTAGCTTTAACTACACTAGCTAGAACATCATCTTTAACTATTTCACCCCATTTCCCACTAGGGGTAACATTTGCCAAATCGATTCCTTTCTCTTTGGCAGCTGCTTTAGCAGCAGGAGTTGAGGCAATTTTAGTAGTTGAAAAGGTTGTAATAGGAGTTAGGGTAGTTTCTTTAACCTCTTTAGCTTCTTTTACCTCTTCTTTAGCTATCTCTTTAGTTTCAGGAATTGCTTCCCCTTTTTTACCAACCCAAGCGATAGGGAGAGTTACTGGGACAGTGGTTCCATCAGGATAAACAAGTTTTAAAACAGTACCTGTTAAATCACTTTCTAAATCCATGGTTGTTTTATCGGTCTCAATTTGGGCAATTACATCTCCCTCTTTAATTTGATCTCCCTCTTTAATCAACCACTCAATGATAACCCCTTCTTCCATAGCCATGCCAGATTTTGGCATAATAATAGGTTCAGCCATCAAATCCTCCTACATCAATTCTCTAATAGCTGCAGTTATCTTCTCTTCAGTTGGGACAACTTGAGCTTCGAGTTGGGGGTTATAAGGAATTGGTACATCCAAGCCTCCCAATCTTTTCACTGGAGCATCTAAATAGAAGAAAGCTTCACTTTCAACAATTGTGCTAACCAACTCTCCACCATAGCCACCAGTTTGAACAGCCTCATGGACAACTAAAACCTTTCCGGTCTTCTTAGCAGAGTTAATTAAAGTCTCTTTATCGAGTGGGGTAAGGGTTCTAATATCAATAACTTCTATATCAGCCTCTTTGTTTGCAGCAAATTGCTGTGCAATACTAAGACAGCGACCAACCATTCTTCCATAAGTAATAATAGTTAAATCTTTTCCCTCTCTTTTAACATCGGCAACTCCCAAAGGTATTGTGTAATCATCACCAACTTCAGGAACTGGACCTTTTACTCTGTAAAGGAGTTTTTGCTCTAAAAAGACAACAGGGTTGTTATCTCTAATGGCAGATTTTAAAAGACCTTTTGCATCGTAAGGGGTAGAAGGAATAACAACTTTAAGTCCTGGAACGTGGGCAACCCAAGCCTCTAAGCTTTGGCTGTGTTGAGCAGCTGCTCCTGTTCCAGATCCCCCTGGAGCCCTAAGAACCATAGGGACCATCCCTTGTCCTCCAAATTGGAAGCGGTTTTTAGCAGCTTGGTTTACTAGAGGCTCCATTGCCAAAGTTAAAAAGTCGCTAAACATAATTTCAACTATTGGTCTAAGGCCTGTCATAGCAGCACCTGCAGCAGCCCCTGTGATTGCTAATTCAGAAATAGGGGTATCCAAAACACGCTCAGGTCCAAACTCTTCAAACATCCCTCGAGAAACTCCAAAAGCTCCCCCATATATTCCAATATCTTCACCTAAGAAGATAATAGTGTCATCTTTTCTCATCTCTTCGCTCATCGCTTCATTAATAGCTTGAGCATATGTAATTTCACGCATTTAAGTTCTCCTTCAATTTAGGCATATAAATCATCAAAGATGTTTTCGATTTTTGGCTCAGGACTATTTTCAGCAAACTCTAAAGCTTTTTTAACTTCTTCAGCTGCATCTTCTTGCATTTTATCAAGCTCTTTTTCACTAAAAATTTTCTTTTCTAATAAGTACTCTTTGTGACGTTTGATTGGACATTTTTCTTTCCACATCTCAACTTCATCTTTTTCACGATAAATTTGTGCGTCACTTTTTGAGTGTCCCATCCAACGGTATGTATCTAAGACCATCAACATTGGACCATTCTTTTTTACATACTCTTTTGCTTTTTTGGTCTCTTCATAAATGGTAACTACATCGTTTCCATCCAATTTGATCCCTTTCATACCGTAACTAGATGCCCTGATGGAGATATCATCGATGTTCATCGATTGTTGAACGTGCATCGACATCCCATATTGGTTGTTGGTAACTACATAAATAATTGGAAGCTTCCAAACTGAGGCTAAGTTTAAAGATTCATGGAATGAACCTTCGTTTACAGCTCCATCACCAAAGTAACAAACAGTTATGTTTTCACTTTTGCGATACTTTTGTGATAGGGCAGCTCCAGTGGCAATTGGAATTCCACCACCAACGATTCCATTAGCACCCAACGATCCCACAGAGAAATCAGCGATGTGCATACATCCCCCTTTCCCTTTACAATAACCTGTCTCTTTACCCAAGAATTCAGCCATCATTCTGTTGATGTCCATATTTTTACCAATACCTTGGTTGTGACCACGGTGTGTTTGAGTAATAAGGTCCTCATTCTCTAGAGCCGAAGAGACTCCAACTCCAGTTGCCTCCTCTCCAATACAGAAGTGGGCAGTTCCATGAACTTTCCCTTGTGTGAAGAGTTTGGCTGCAGTTAGTTCAAACTCCCGAGTAAGCAACATCTTGTAATAGAGTTCCTTGTGTACATCTTTAGCTAAAGCCATACTTCTATCTCCTAATAATAAAATTTACATATTTGTATCTAATGATAATTATAATATTAAAGAGATGTAGTTGTCAAATGTAAAGAAAGTTTTGAAAAACTTCACAAATGTAAAGAAATGAGACCCTTTTTAGATCTTTTTTACACTGGAGCGGCTAATTAACTCCCCATCTATTAAAGTTTTCACCGACTTTTGATAATTTTGTGGCCCTTGCAAACTAATTAAGATATTTAAAGCGTGTAAGGCGATACACTCTTTATAAACATCGATAGTAGTTAAAGGGGGATTGCTCATCTCGCTCATTGGAAGATTGTCAAAACCAACAATCGACACATCATCGGGAACTTTTATCAACTTTTCACTAAAAGCTTTCATACACCCCAAAGCCATTATGTCGTTTGTTGCAAAAAAGGCCGTTGGTAGTTCACCGTTATTATTTAAGTGATTTAACATATCGTGATAAGAGCCATCATAAGTTGAATCAACTTCAACTATGTAGTTTTCATTAATTGGAAGGTTTAACTCTCTCATCACTTTATAAAAAGCAACTTCTCTCATTGTGAAGTTCTCAGTAACCACATTAGTTTTTATAAGGCCAATTTTCTTGTGTCCATATTTTTTTAGATGGCTAATGGCATGATAAACAGTGTCAGTGTTGTTCATATCAACAAAGTGGGCTCGTAAAAACTCAAAGTAGGTATCCATAAAAACAACGTTGCTACTGCTGTTTTTTAAGATTTTGATGTCATCTTTACTCAACTCAGTACCAACTATTAAATAACCTAAATCGGGTTTGTTCTTATTCATCTCTTCACTAATAGTGCTAATCGGTGTTTCTACAGGAAAAGTTCCTACTTCAATTACTATTCCTTGTTGTAAGGCAAACTCATTTAAACCTTCAATGTAAGCATCAATAAAAGAGTTGTGGCTAGCGTTAATGGTGTGTCCATGTTTTATTATCTTTAACACCTTTACTACTAACCCTTTTGGTAAAACCATAGTTGGGCTTTTAGAAGGGGTGAATACATACCCCATCTCTTTTGCAGTTTTGTAAATCAGATCTTTTGTCTTTTGACTAACACCAGGTTTATCGTTTAGTGCAAAAGAGACAGCAGAGATTGAAACGCCAGCTTTTTCTGCAATGTTTTTAATAGTTACCTTCATAATAAACTTCCCTTATAATCTAATGATAAGGGGCAATACTCAAAAACACAACTAAAATTTTAGTTAATTTTAGTAAACGATAACTAAAATATTATAGAAACTTTTCTTGACAACGCAAATATTCGGACTTAGAATGGTAAACAGATGGTTATAGAAAAGACCATTTCCCCCAAAAAGGGGTAAAAGATTTAACATTTGTTTAATAGAGAAGGTATATTGTAGCATTTGCTAAAAATTTTGGTTTTGAAAATTTAGTTGAAAATGGTTCAACTATAATTAAAAAATATTGGCTTTTTGTGAGCCAAGAAAAATTTTAGGAGGGTGATTGTGAAAAAGCTAGTAACAGTCTTGCTTATTCTGGCAATCGTCGGAAGCTTTGCATTTGCAGCGGGGAAAGCCGAAAAGGCCGCAGATACAAAGTATGAAATCGCTTTAGTTGTAAAGCTTGAAGGGGTAGCATGGTTTGATAGTACCAGAGTTGGTATTGAAAAATTTGCTAAAGACCACCCAGATGTCAACGCTTATCAAATTGGCGCTGATGTTGCCGATGCTGCAACCCAAATTGCACTCATCGAAGACCTCATCGTTAAAGGTGTTGATGCTATCTTAGTAATTCCAAACGATCCTGATGCATTAATTCCTGTCCTTAAAAAGGCAAATGATGCCGGTATCTTAACATTTACACACGAAGCATCAACTCAACAACAAGTTAGCTACGACCTAGAAGCATTTGATAACGAAGACTATGGTCGTCACATGATGGATATCATGGCTGAGTGGATGGGTTATGAAGGTAAATGGCAACCATTCGTTGGAAACTTAACTTCTGTAACACACATGGAGTGGGTTGATGGAGAAGAGGCTCAAGCAAAAGCCAAATATCCAAAACTTTTCACTGCTGAAGCTGTTAGGGTAGAAGATAGAGAGAACCAACAACTTGCTTACGAGAGAACATTAGAGTTATTAAGAACTCACCCAGATCTTAAAGCTATCATGGGTAGCGCAATGAGTACCGTTCCTGGTGCTGCTGCTGCTATTGAAGAGAGAGGCGCAATTGGTAGAGTTGCCGCATTTGGTACCGCTTTACCATCAGTTGCTGGTGAATATCTAAAGAGTGGCGCAGCTAAATCAATCCACTTCTGGGTACCAGCTGACGCAGCTTATGCCACAGCAAAATTGGCATACATGATGCTCGAAGGCCAAGAGATTAAAGATGGTATTAACCTAGGTGTTCCTGGATATGAAAATATCACAATTAGAAAGAACGCTCACGGAGTTCCAGTTGTCTACGGTCAAGCATGGGTAGACGTTGATGTTAATAACATTGATGATTGGAAAGGACCAGACGGAGACTACCTCCTTTAAGATTTAATCTTTCTTAAATTATGGGAAATCCCTAAGGGGGTTTCCCATTTATTGAATTAACTAAAAATATAGTAGGAGTCATCATGGCAGATGTTTTTTTAGAGGCTAAAAACATTAGCAAGACGTTTGTTGGTGTTAAGGCGCTCGATAATGTTGATTTAACGATAAGTAAAGGGGAAATTCACTGCCTTATTGGTGAAAATGGTTCAGGTAAATCGACACTAATTAAGGTAATTGGCGGGATCCACAAAGCAGATAGTGGAACTATTTCAATTGAGGGGAACCTTTTAAGTGGAAAAGATGCAATTGAGTCTATCCGCTCTGGTGTTCAAATTATTTATCAAGACCTATCACTTTTCCCAAACCTTACAGTAGCTGAAAATATTTCAATCAATGATATGTTGGAGTCAAACCAACAAGTTGTTAATTGGAAGAAAATGAGAGAGACGGCGAAAAGAGCCCTTAGCGAGATTGGAGAAGACATAGATATAGATGAGCGAGTTGAAAATCTCTCTGTTGCTAAAAAACAGATAATTGCTATTTCGCGTGCTCTAACTCAAAATGCTAAGCTTATCATCATGGATGAGGCCACTTCTGCTATCACAAGCGAAGAGGTAAAACACCTCTTCTCAATTATTTTAAAATTAAAAGAGCGGGGCATTGCCACCTTGTTTGTCAGCCATAAACTTGGTGAGGTTTTCGAAATTGCTGAAAATATCTCTATTTTAAGAGATGGAAAACTTTTAGGAGTTTATCCCTCACACGAATTAAACGAGGAGCGCCTTGCCTATATAATGACTGGTTTAAATTTAAAGTTTGAACCTTATACATACGAATCTGATAAATTTAGTCAAACACCCCTTTTAGAAGTTAAAAACTTAGCTAAAGCGGGACAATATAAAGATATCAACTTCCAAGTTCGTCCTGGTGAAATTGTTGGTATCATTGGACTCATCGGTTCAGGAAGAACTGAAGTTGTTGAATCGATCTTTGGAATAGATCAACCAGATAGTGGCTCAATAAGTGTAGAAGGAACAGAGGTCTCAATTAAGAACCCACGCGATGCAATGCGTCATGGAATTGCCTTCTTACCTGAAGATCGCCTAACTCAAGGTTTGTTTGATGTTCAATCTATTGGAAACAACATTGTAATTACAGTAATAAGAAACTTCTTAAAGCGAAGTAAACTGCTTGATTTACCCAAAAAGAGAACTTGTGAACACGAGTGGGTTGAAAAACTTTCAATTAAAACACCAACACCAAACAACCCAGCTAACAGCCTTTCTGGTGGAAACCAACAAAGAGTTGTTATTGCTAAGTGGTTAGCAACAGATCCAAAAGTTTTCATTTTGGATGGACCCACTATTGGAATTGACATTGGTTCTAAACACACAATTCATGAGATCATTCGAGATTTGGCACGCCAAGGGATGGGAATTGTAATCATCAGTGATGAAGCGCAAGAGATTTTAGATAACTGTAACCGTGTCATAGTTATGTCGAAAGGGACAATTATTAAAGAGTTTGCTGATTCTAGAGATGTTGATGCAGATCACCTGCTCGACATAGTTGCTAGAAGGGTGGAGATAGGAGTTGACGCATGAATCTTAAACGAATCTTTAAACGAAGTGAAACTTTCGTATTATTAATTATTATTGCCTTCTCAGTTTTTGTAACTATCAAAAACCCTGCCTTCTTAACTCTAGATAACTTGTTTGACCTACTTCGCAGTAGCTCAGGAACAGCTATTTTAGGAATTGGTATCTTCTTAGTTTTGATAAGTGGGGGAGTTGATGTCTCTAGTACAACCATTGCTATTGTTACACAGTACGTCTCAATTACCTTAATGATTAGATCTGGAATAGATAGCATGTGGTTCTTGTTTGGTCTTTCAGCTTTTATAGGAATTGTTTTAGGTGCAATTAACGCATTCTTTGTCTCCTTACTAAAAGTGCCAACTCTAATAGTAACATTGGGAACAAGTAGTCTTTATCATGGAATTATGTTGGAGTTCTTTGGAACAAGATCTGTCAACATTGGTAGTCTTCCAGAGAGCGTGAAATCGTTTGGTAAAATTAATATTTTAACTTTAACTAGAGCCGATGGTTCAACTTACGGTTTGTCAATTTTCTTTGTTATCTTAATTGCCCTGTTGATTATCACCTATGTGATTTTAAAGTACACAGTCATCGGACGAAGTGTTTATGCAATTGGGGGCAACTTAGAGGCTGCTAAACGAGCAGGGTTTAACACTCGTAAAACCCACTTCTTCGTTTACACCTATGCAGGTTTATTAGCTGGAATTATGGGTGTAATCCACCTTTCACTAATTAGGTACAGTAACCCCAACTACATAGTTGGAACAGAAATGGGAGTTATTGCAGCCGTTGTTCTTGGAGGAGCTAGAATTAGTGGCGGGACTGGAACTTTAACTGGTACAATGCTTGGAATTATTCTAATTACAATCTTAGAGAAAAACCTAATTATGATGGGTCTATCGACCTATTGGCAACAACTGTTCATTGGTGTTGTTTTAATATTGGGTGTCTCTATTACCTACTTACAAGCTAAATTCCAACAAAGCGGTAAAACAATTATCGCTACGGAAGAGGAGTAACATCTACGATGAAAAATAAATTACCAAGATTATTACAATTTAAATTTAAAGAACCCAAAAATAAGTTTTTATTTATCATTATGATGGGGACTATTTTAATAATGTTTGCTTTGTTGCCAGAGGTTTTCCTCTCATCAACAAACCTTAAATCGATGGCTTCTCAGTTTCCTGAGTTTGGCTTTTTAGCATTGGCAATGATGTTAGCAATGATTACCGGAGGAATTGATCTTTCAGTAGTTGCTACAGCAAACTTTACAGGTGTTATTGCAGCTCTTATTTTAACAAAAGGACCTGCCGCAGGGATGAATCCAATGCTCTCTATTGTGTTGGCAATTGCCGCTACAATCGTAGCTGCCCTTCCTGTAGGTTTAATTAATGGATTTTTAATTGCCTATATTGGTGTCCCTCCAATTTTGGCAACATTGGGAACTCAAGGACTGTTTTTAGGAATTGCTACTGTAATTACTAAAGGATTAAGTGTTGCAAACTTCCCAAAATCGTTTTTATACATCGGTAGTGGGTCAATTTTTGGAATCCCAATAGTTTTCATCCTATTTATCATAGGAACTATATTTGTTTGGTTATTACTGGGTAAAACTGAACAAGGTTTTAATATGTATATGTTGGGAACTAACCCAATAGTATCACGCTACTCTGGTGTCGATAATGCTAAAATTATAATGCAAACATATATAACAACTGCTCTTTTAGCAGCTGTGTCATCAATCATTATGATTAGTAGAGCTAACTCGATGCGTCCAGGATATGGATCATCTTACTTACTACAAGCAATTTTAGTAGTTGTCTTAGGTGGAGCAGATCCAGATGGCGGATTTGGAAATATTCCAGGTTTGTTGATGGCTATTGTAATGTTACAAGTAACCCAAAGTGGTTTTAACATCTTAGCATTTAGTCCATTCGTCCGTAAGTTTATTTGGGGATTTGCACTGTTGTTGGTAATGACAATCAACTATATCGCCCAACAATATGGAAACTACAAACGGGTTAAAAAAATGCGGCAATCGACTGCTTCTGAAGCAACATAAATTATTATTGAAGGAGAACTAGGTATGAAAAAGTTTTTAAATAAACCAGAAAATTTTGTAGATGAGATGATTAAAGGGATAGTAGCAGCTCACCCTAATCAAGTAACTTATGTTAACGATGATTTAAGATGTTTTGTAACAAAAAATGTTAAGAAAGGCAAAGTTGGAATAGCTACAGGGGGAGGATCAGGCCACTTACCGCTGTTTTTAGGATATGTTGGAGAAAATATGCTCGATGGTTGTTCAGTAGGGGGAGTATTTCAATCTCCAAGTGCTGAGCAAATGTTTGAAGTAACCAAAGCCATCGACAGTGGAGCTGGTGTTTTATATATCTACGGTAACTACGGTGGCGATGTAATGAACTTTGATATGGCTGCTGAGATGGCAGATATGGAAGATATTCGAGTAGAGCAAGTTGTTGCTGGTGAAGATGTAGCCTCTTCTAAAAAAGGCGAAGAGCACAAACGACGTGGTGTTGCTGGAATATTTTTTATCTATAAAATTGCAGGTGGCGCTGCTGCTGCAATGAAAGATTTAGATGAAGTTAAAAGAATTGCCCAAAAAGTTGCCGACAACGTTCGTACAATGGGGGTAGCTTTATCTCCTTGTATTGTACCAGAAGTTGGTAAACCCTCATTCTCCATCGGAGAAGGGGAGATGGAAATTGGAATGGGAATTCATGGAGAGCCTGGAATCGAACGAGGCCCTTTAAAGAGTGCTGATGAAGTTGTTGAGCAAATGTTAAATGCAATTTTAGAAGACCTTCCTTATACCAAAGGGGATGAAGTTGCAGTGTTGATGAACGGTTTAGGGGCAACTCCAAAAGAGGAGTTGTACATCATGTACCGTAAAGTTGACGAGATGCTTAAAGAGAACGGCATTAAAGTGTTCCACGTCTATGCTGGTGAGTATGCCACCTCAATGGAGATGGCTGGAGCCTCTATCTCATTGCTTAAATTAGATGATGAGTTAAAAGAGTATCTAAGCGTCCCTGCACACACCCCATTTTTTGAGCAAAAGCAACTTTAAATAGGAGTTTTACAATGTCTTTGTTACAACTAGATGATTTTAAAGCAATATTTACCAAGTTAAATGAGATGGCTCAAGCCAACAGAGATTACCTCATAGAACTAGATTCAGTTATGGGTGATGGAGATTTAGGATTAACCATGGCAGCAATATTTAAAGCTGGAGATGAGTTTGCCCAATCTTACACCGATGATGATATTGGTTCGATGTTGATGAAAGGGGGGATGGTAATGGCGAAAGCTGCCCCTTCAACGATGGGTACTTTAATGGCCACAGGTTTTATGAGAGGGGGAAAAGCCCTTAGAGATAAAACTGAGATCTCTTTAAACGATATGGCCCTTTTTTGGCGCACATTTACCGACGGTATAGCTGAAAGGGGTAAGTCAAAAGTTGGGGAGAAGACAATACTGGACTCTTTAGATCCTGCTGCTACTGCATTGGAAAATTCTCAAGCTCCATTGAAAGAGGCTTTTATAGCGGCTAAAGAGGCAGCTAATAAAGGTGTTGAAGCAACAAAAGATATGGTTGCTCAACATGGAAGAGCTGCCTATTATCAAGAGAAGTCGAGAACAGTACAAGACCCAGGTGCTACAGTGGGTGCTTTAATAGTTGCTGTTTTTGCCGACTACATTGCAAAAATGGATAATTAAAAAAATGAGAAAAATTGAATTAAAACTTCTTGATGCAACAGATGTGAGTTTTAATGAGTATGGACAGTTCATCAGTACTTCAACTCGAAGTGCTGATGCTTCTGATACTGAACTCTCTTTTTGGAATAAACTAGCAGTTATGGATCATAGTGGGTTAACAAGTGTCTCAATAGTCCAAACATATGGTAAAAATGGTCTTGAAGAGCACACCTTAGAACAACACACCACTACTAGTGAAGTACTTATTCCTACTGACGACATAATTGTTGTTGCAGCGCTATCAGATAAGAGTAAGGCAGATATGCCCGATTTTGAGAGTGCTAAAGCCTTTAAAGTTCCCAAAGGAAGTGCAATTAGATTTAAAAAAGGGGTGTGGCACCACGCCCCTCTAACTACTAAAGAGTTAACTAAGACATTTGTTTTGTTTTATGAAAACACCCCTGAAGAGGACTTTTTAGCATACGATTTAGATAAAGAATTTAACCTTTATTACGTTGTCACTCCTTAAGGCATTAAATGTTTTGTTGATTCATAAAGATTGCGATACTTCTCATAATACTCTTGATAACGCAGTGCATTATCTTTGTTTGGAGTGTACTCTTTTTCAATCTTTACCCATTTATCAATAGCATTAAGTGAATCTACTGCCTTAGTTGCATAAGCTGCTAAAAATGCATCCCCATATGCTGCCCCAATTCGTTGAGAGGGGATTTGTTGAGGAGTGTTGGCAATGTCAGTTATGATTTGCATTGTCATGTCACTGTTGGTAACTCCCCCAATAGCAACAATTCTACTAGCTTTTTCACCTGCTTGGGCTAAGACATCTAAGTTGTGTTTTACACCAAAACCAATTGCTTCTTGCAAAGCTTGGAACATGTCCCCTGCAGTTGTTGTCAATTGCATCCCAAAGAATACCCCTTTGGCATTTGCATCATGAATAGGTGTGCGTTCACCAGCAAAGTAAGGCAGTATTGTCACCCCATTTGCCCCAACAGTTGACTTTGCAGCTAGCTCTTCCCACTCTTTAAAAGAGCGACCTGGGAAGGTGGCGTTAAACCAGCTAAACAAAGAGCCAACGGTGGACATTCCACCTGCTAACACTGTAGAGCCCTTTTCAAACCAGTTAGAGGCCCAAAACTGTTCAACTGGCCTTAGCGCACTGGTTATCATAATGAAGAAGTTACTACTTCCATACATCATCATCATATCGCCAATGTTACTAACTCCACAGCTCATTGCCTCAGCTGCAGCATCTGCAGTTCCAGCAATAACAGGTAATCCAACAGGGAGTCCTGTTAGTTGATTAACCTCTTTTGTAACAGTTCCAGCAATCTCAGCTGTCCAGAGGATGTCTGGAAGAAGATCTAAACTAAAAACATCTTTTTCATAAGTGGAATCCCATCTTTGATTTCTTATATCAAATAGGGGTGAGTAGCCCATTGCATCGTAAGTGTCAGTACACATACGATCAGTTAGTTTATAAACAACATAACCACAGCTAGTTAAAATCTTATCAGTTTTCTTCCATACTTCGGGTTCGTTATCTTTAATCCAAAGCACTTTTGGATTACAAGATTGACTAGAAAGGTGTTGCCCTCCTATTGCAAAAATTTTCTCTTTGCCTATTTTTTCTTCTAAATAGGCAATTTGTTTAGTTGCCCTAGTATCAATTCCGTACATTATCCCTTTGCGTAAAGGTTTGCCACTTTTATCAACAGGGAGGACACAAGGAGCTGTTGTGCTAACAGCCATTCCTTGTAGTGTTGAGTGACTTATATATTTATCATCAAGTTGTTTTAAGAGCTCTTTAGAAAGATAGACGGTGTCGTACCACCAAACTTTATCGGCATCTTGTTCGTAATAGCCAGGTTTGGGACTCTCCATGGTGTGATCAATTGATGCTTGAGCAACAACATTTCCATCAATATCAACGACAACCCCTTTAGCTGATTGGGTTCCTAAATCGATTCCTAAAAATGTAGCTTTCATTTAAAGCTCCTTCAAAGAGTTTTAGTCTATTAAGATTTTACCATCTTTTATGATGACTTTGCCATCTAAAGTTACATAACCCTCTTTTCTGATATCTTTAATTATATCCCAGTGGATTGCAGATTCGTTAGTTCCGCCACATTCAGGATAAGCTCGCCCTAAAGCGATGTGGATTGTTCCACCAATTTTTTCATCAACTAAAATATCGTTTGTAAAACGAGTTACACCGTAGTTGGTCCCAAAAGCAAACTCTCCAATTAAAGAGGAACCTGCATCTTTGTGAACAATTGATTGGAAAAACTCTTGTTCGGTGTCACTAGTTGCTTCAACTAAGACCCCATTTTCCCAAGTAAGTGTAATACCGTGAATTAAACGGCCACTTAAAACTCCAGGATTTTCAAAATAGATTGTCCCATCAATAGTTTCTACTATAGGGGCTGTGGCAACTTCCCCATCGGGCATATTGTTAACACCTGCAAATGGGACCCATTTCTGTCCATCAACAGAGAATTTTAAATCTGTTTTGTTTCCAACAATTCTAATCTCTTTCCCTTTTTCTAAAATCTTAGACCATCTTTGGTAAGTTTTGAGCTCTTTTTCCCAATCTAAGAAGCAAGAGTTGAAAAACATCTCTTCAATCTCTTCATAACTTGATTTTGCTTGGTGGGCAAAGTGCTCATTAGGGACACGCACAATGAGCCAACGGGTATTTTGCCACCTACTGGTGGAAACTATTCCCATAGCCGATTGGTTTTTAGCTAATGTATCGGAGGGGATATCATCTAAGACGTGGAGGTTATACGCACCTCTGAGGCCAATGTAGACATCGGCCCATTCAGTTCCATATAGTTCAATATCTGGAACGCGATTGATTTGCTCCTCATTTCCATACAATAGAAGGGAGCGACGCAGTCGCTCAGAGAGAAGTTGTATCTGTGGATACCCTCCTGCTTGAACGACTGCTTCGTAAACAGCTTGGGCCAGAGGGAATGTTTCTGGTTCCACCATAGCTATCATAACTTTCTCACCAGGTTTTACCTTAGTTGAATAGTCAACTATCAATTTGCCAAGTTTTTTCCATCTCTGGTCCATACCTTACTCCTAAATTTTTATCTTACTTCTTTTGCTTTATCCATGAACTCTTTAACACGTTTTACATCAACTTCGTTTTCAAAAACACCGTCGCGTTTGAAAGTTGTTGCTGTAACGGTTCCATCAGCAATTGAAAGTTGTTGCTGAATGTTTGATAACCTTACACCAGTATTTGCAAATACTGCGGTGTTTGGAACAGCATCTTTAACTGCTTTAAGAACAGAAGAGTCAGTCTCTGCCCCTGCTGTTAGACCAGAAACACAAAGTGCATCAGGCTTGTTGTTAAAAACTGTTGACTTTGCAACATCAACGATATTTCTCTCACCTAAGTAAGAGGCTGCTTCAGGAACAATGTTAAATAGTGTTTTAACGTTCTGTCCACCAATGTGCATTCTGTGCCTGATGACTTCACCAGCGTTTGTATTCCATAGACCAAAGTCACTTGCATAAACACCTGTGAAAATCTCTCTAACAAACAAAGCACCAGTAGCTACTGCTAAATCAATTGATGCTCTAGGATCCCAAAGTACGTTTACACCGTAAGGAATAGTGATATCACTCATTAACTCTCCAATGATTCGAGCCATAGTTGTATAAGTAATTGGCTCAACTTTAGTTAAGTAGGGGAGGCTGAACTCGTTTGAGAACATAACAGCATCAACACCACCATCTTGAAGTGCTTTGAGGTCTTTTCGAGCTAAATCGAGAACCTTGTCAACTCCTCCTTCAAAGTCGTACCCTGGATCTCCGGGTAGCGGCTGAAGGTGACACATAGCAATCACCGGCTTACTAACATTAAATGTTTCTTTCAACCATTTCATCTTATTCTTCTCCTCTGCCTAGGCAATTATTGTTTTTACCTTCTCTTTTTGCAAAGCTTCTTGCATTGCTAAAGTAGGTACTTTTCCACTTATTAAAACATCGAGCTCACTTAAAGAGGCAAATTGGGCAAATGTGTGTTGTCCAAATTTTTCACTTATCATTAAAGCTATAGTCTTTTTAGAGTGGCTCATTATTAGACGCTTAATTGCAGCATCTTCAATTATGTAATCTGTTAATCCTGAATCGCAACTAATAGCTCCCCCTGAGACAAAGAACGTATCAAAGTAGAGCGATTTGAAGTTGTTTTGGGCAAAACTACCCACTACTGATCCCTCATTATTTCTTAAAACACCGCCAGAAAGTAACAAAGTGATAGTTGGGTGATTTAAAAATATAGTTGCAATGTGTAAAGAGGTTGTAGCAATTGTTAGATTTGTAAAAGAGACAAGCTCTTTTGCCAATTCAACTGTAGTGGTTCCTGAATCTAAGGCTATGGTGTCCCCTTCATTAATATACTTTAAAGCCTCTTTAGCAATCGCTTTTTTCTCATCTAAAGCTTTGTGTTGACGTAAACTAAAAGGGGGTTCATACGAACGACTGACATCTTTAATAGCTCCACCGTGAGTTTTTCTCAAAACTCCAAGTTTTTCCAGCTCAGCTAAATCGCGCCTTATTGTCATCTCTGAAACGTTGAGCTCAACTGCCAATTTGCTAACTTGGACAGAGTTTTGTTCATTGATTTTTTGTTGAATATACTCTTTTCGCCTCATAGAACCTTTCACAAGTTTGATAATTTGAACAAAATAAATGTTCTATCTAACATAGTAGACGTAACGATTGATGTTGTCAATGATAAAACTTGTCAGGAAGGAGTTTTCTTTCATAAAGATGGTCATATACCAATTCAACACACCACTTTGCCCCATTAGCCACAACTGAGGTGCATTTATCCACGTGAGCCCCATCAGAGTTGAACTGATTTTTATCATCTTGATTGTTTAAATCGTATGTGCGTCCAAAAATTTCTTGGTGAATAGAAGAGCATAAAATAGTGCCGTACTCTTTAACAAAACGATCGTGTAGTTGTTTAGCTAAATCAAAAGTTGTGTATTTAAAATCATCATCGTTATCAAAGAATTCACGTCGACGACCTAATAAAGAGCTCATAAACATAACCGATCCCACATATGCTCCACAAGAGCCACTACAAGTAAGTCCTCCACCACTAGATAAACCACTGGCAGCTCTAAAAAGAGAATCATCTTTTATTTCAAAGGCATCTTGTAAGGCAGCTACAGTACACTGAGCACACCCTCTATATTTTTGTTCATACTCAAAGCCCAACTCATAAGCTTTGTTTGCAATCTTTTCTTTCATGACGATAATTATACCTTGCATAGTAGTCGTTGTCCAACACAATAGCATATGTGAATAATTTTCAAACAATCTTTACATATGTCAAAAGGGTGATATACTTATTTAGAAAGTATAAAAACACAACTCGTGTTATAATCTAGCTAAAAAGTAGTGGAGGCGTCTCAAATGAAAATATGTGCATCTTTGCTTGCAGCGAACCATGCTTTCATTGGGCAAAGTTTAGAAGAGTGTGAAAAAGCTGGGATAAATATTTTCCATTTTGATGTAAGTGATGGGCACTACACTAAATATATAATGTTTGGACCACAAATCATCAACGATTTAAGAAGCGTATCGCAAGCTTACTTTGATGTCCATTTGTACAACCACAACGTTGAATCGATATTAGAGACCTTTTTAGAAACTAGCGCTAACAGAATAAGCTTACAATACGCTACAGGCAAAGATAATTTGGATTATTATATAAATATGGTTCGTTCTAACAAAACTGATGTTTCAGTCACTTTTACCCCAACTGAGGATTACCAACTAATAATCAAGCAAGTTGAAAAACTGGATGCAGTTAACTTGTTGGCAGTTAACCCAGGTATTGGGGGACAAGTGATGCAACTAGAGGTTCTTAAGAAAGTTGAAAAAGTTGCCTCATACATTGCAAACAACAACCTGAAAACAATAGTCTCAGTTGATGGGGGAGTTAGTACTGAAACGATAAAGTGGGTAAAAGATGCAGGAGCTGATATAGCAATTGCAGGTTCTGCAATCTTTCAAGGATCAATAAAAGAAAATATTAAAATATTGAAAAAAATAATTGAGTAGGGGGATTATAATGGGCCGTTATGTTTTAGGAATTGATGCAGGAACAGAGAGCATAAGAGCTGGGATTTATGATGAGACAGGTAAATGTTTAAGTGCAGGAACCAGTGATAACACAAATGTTCACTGCAACCCAGGTTGGTGTGAACAAGATATTTCCAAATGGGAAACATCGATGATCGAGGCAATTAAAATTGCCCTTGAAAAAAGTCCAATCAAAGCTGAACAAATTGAGGGAATTGGTATTGACGGTACTAGTTGTACAGTTGTTCATCTAGATAAAAACGGTAAACCTCTACGTGATGCAATTATGTGGATGGATATTAGATCAGCTAAAGAGGCTGATGAAATAGCTGCTAGTGGTGATGATGCTTTAAAGTACGTCGGTTTTGGAAAAGTATCAGCAGAATGGTTCCCTTGTAAAAACTTGTGGGTAAAAAGAAACCAAAAAGAGATTTATGATGAAGCTGCTACAATCTTTGAACATACCGACTGGATGGCTTATTTTTTAACTGGTGAGATTACAGCTAATATTAATACAACAACGATTAGATGGTTCTACAATATTAACGAGGGGGGATTTCCTAAATCTCTTTACGAAAAAATCGGCTTAGGCGATATTTTTGAAAAACTACCCAAAAGAATTGTTGCTTTAGGCGAAGTTGTTGGGGGACTAAGTAACAAGATTGCCCAACTAACTGGTTTGAAAGAGGGAATTCCTGTAGCAGGAGGGGGAGCTGATGCTTACATGGGAGTTATTGGAGTTAATGCCCTCCAACCAGGTAAGTTAGCTTTAATTACTGGCTCTTCTCAACTACACATTGGAATGACCGAAACTGAATTGCACGCCCCTGGTATCTTTGGAACTTTCCCCAGTGCTATTATTCCTGGAATGGAAGTTGTAGAAGCTGGACAAATTTCAACAGGTTCTATTGTTAAGTGGTTTACAACTAACTTTTTATGTAGCGACTTAAAAGAGGAAGCTGAAGAAAAAGGAATTCATGTATATAAACTTTTAGACGAGAAAGCTGCAGAAATAGAGCCAGGAAGTGAAGGATTGGTTGTCTTAGAGCACTGGCAAGGAAACAGAACCCCTTGGGTTGATGCCCACTCTCGTGGAGTTGTTCGAGGCTTAACTTTAAAACACACCCCAATTCACGTCTTTAGGGCAATCATGGAGGCAGTTGCCTACGGCACTGAAATAATTTTGCAAAGAATGGAAGAGGGGGGAGTTGTTATTGATGAAATCATCGCCTGTGGTGGAGCAACCAAAAGTGACCTTTGGATGCAAATTATGGCTGATGTAACTGGTAAGAAGATGATAATTCCTAAAGATCTCCAATCGGTCTCTTTAGGTAGTGCAATTGCAGCAACAGTAGCTTCAGGAATTTACTCCTCATTACAAGAGGGAGCTGACAAAATGGTTCGAATTGAAAAAGTAGTTGAACCAAATATGGAAAACCATGCTATTTATAAAGAGTATGTTTACCAATACGAAGTAACCTATGAGGCTTTAAAAGATGCCTCAAAGAGGTTAGTTAAAACATTGCAACACAAATAGGAGAACAAATTATGGGCATGAATGTCGCGGTAATAGGGACAGGAGTGATGGGAACAGGGATTGGAAAAACCTTGTTGAAAAATAATTATAAAGTTACTTCATACAACAGAACTAAAGAGAATGCACAATCTTTAATAGATAGTGGGGCAACTTTTTGTACAACTGTTAAAGAGGCGATAGAAGATGCCGATTATGTTATCACTATGATGTGGAATAAGGAGGCCCTTGATTCTGTTCTCTTAGGGGATGAGGGCCTTTTTAAAAACTCTAAAAAAGATCAAATATTTATCGATATGAGCACCCAAGTGCCCGAAACAGCCCTCTATTTAGAAAAAGGATTTAAAGAAAATGGAGCCTCTTTTTTAGATGCGCCAGTACATGGTTCTAAAGGGGAAGCTAATAGTGGGGGGCTTTGGATAATGGTAGGAGGAGATAAGGATGTTTATGAAAAAACCCTCCCTCTATTAAATGTGTTAGGTGAGTCGGTTCACTACATGGGCCCTAGTGGGCAAGGGTATGCAACTAAGTTGTGTGGAAACCACCTAGTTTCAACAATAGTTGCTGCTTTGGGTGAATCGATGGCCCTAGCTAAAAAGGCTAACTTAGATTTAAATGAAGTACTTAAAGTTTGGATGAACAGTGATTTTAGATCACCAGTAGTTCAAGGAATAGGATCTTCCATTATAAATAGAGACTTTGAAGTAGCATTTCATTTAAGGACCATGGTTAAAGATACTGAACTTATTAGAAACTTCTCAGAATCTTTAAATGTTCCAGTACTTTTATCCAACATCGTTCATGAAATAAACAAAGTTGGACAAAACATGGGATACGGAGAAGAGAACGCCTCTGCAGTTACTAAAGTGTTTGAGCAAATGGCAGGTCTTTAACTAAAGATCTGAAAGGCGTTTTACATAAGAAGAGTAGGGGCGATACCTAAACGGCAAATTAATTTTTGTTGAACTTTTAGTAATTGCTTTGAAGTGGCTAAAAGTTTTAAAAGAGTATTTGCCGTGGTATGAGCCCATTCCACTACTACCAACACCTCCAAAGGGAAGATGGTGATTAACCATGTGAATTAGAGCATCGTTTAAACACCCACCACCAAATGAGAGTCTCTTTAACAAAATTTCGCTCTCTTTTTTATCTTCACTAAATAAATAGAGTGCTAAAGGCTTTTCTCTATCTAAAAGAGTTTTAACTACCTCATCTAAATTATCATAGGCAATGATTGGCAGCAGTGGTCCAAATATCTCTTGTTGCATTATTTTATCTTCAAAAGAATAACCCTCTATAAAAGTAATACCCTGTTCTAAAGAAAAATTAAAAGATTGTAAGCGCTTAAAGTGCTTCTCATTAATGATTTTTGGAAAGTCGGTAAAGTCATCATTGGGAAAAGCTTTTTGCTGCTCTAAGTATAAATTGGCAATTAATGAGTCTTTAACTCTTTTGTCAACTAGAATGTAATCAGTAGCTATACAAGTTTGTCCTGCATTTAAAAACTTACTAAACAAAATTCTTTTAGCAGCTAATTTAACATTAGCACTAGAGGTAACTATAGCAGGGCTTTTTCCACCTAATTCTAAAGTCACTGGGGTTAAATGTTTAGATGCATGTTCTAGGACAATTTTCCCTACGTTACTACTTCCTGTAAAAAAGATGTAATCAAATCTCTCTTTTAATAAATTAGAAGAAACTTCATGATCTCCTTCTACTACTGTTATGTAGTTTTTATTAAAAGTAGAAGATATGAGTTTATTAACCACACTACTAGTTGCTTTAGCAAATTCAGATGGTTTTACAATAGCGCAGTTTCCTGCTGCAATAGCTCCAACTAATGGAGAAAAAGAGAGTTGGAAAGGGTAGTTCCATGGAGCAATAATTAAAACAACTCCATATGGCTCACTATAAAGGTAACTTTTAGAAGGCCAGTGAATTATGGGAGTTTTAACTTTCTTAACTTTAGTCCACTTCTTTAAGTTCTTAAGGGCAAATTTAATTTCCCCTTTTACTAAAGATATTTCGCTGATGTAAGCTTCAGTAGCGTGTTTATTAAGATCTGCTTTCAAAGCTTCTAATATAGCACTCTCATTCTCTTCAACAGCCAAAAGCAACTTTTTTAAAGCAGCCCTTCTAAAATCAACACTAAGACTCTCACCTGTTTTAAAATAATCCCTTTGCTTATTAACTAAATCATTAAACACAATAAAACTCCCACTTACAAATAGTACTTTAGAATGATGTAAAAGTTAAATAGATAATCATTATGGCACCATAATTACCTTATTTAATACTAAGATTAGTAAGTACATTTAAATTTATAAGACACTAATAAGTATTGTATAAAATATTAAAAGGTTGTATTAGGCAATATTATATTTTATAATTAACAAAAATATATAATATAAATAAAGAGCTAAAGGATATGGAAGTTAAAAGTATCACTATTGGTGGTTTTAGAAACCTAGAAAGAACAAAGATAGAAGTAAAAGCAATAACAGCACTGGTTTCTTTAAATAATTATGGTAAAACTAATTTTTTAAAAGGTATTGAGTTTGCAGTTGCTTTCATCACTAAAGGGGAATTTGAGCGAGAAAAGATGATGGGGTTAATTCATAGTATCCCTTTAAATCCCTCTTTATCTAATGAGCCTTTTGTCTTTGAAATAGAATTCCACGAGCCTAAGCTAAAAGAGTATCAATTCATTAGATATGGATTTTCATTTAAATGGAAAAGAAATGGTGATTCAGGACAAAGATTAGTAGATGAGTGGTTAGATTTAAGAGAGAGTGAGAGTACTAAATACACCAGTTATTTAAAAAGAGAAGAGCTTAAATATAGAAAAAGTAAATCTACTACTGCTTTTAGAAATATTATTCTAAATGAGTACCAATTGGCTTTAGATAATTTATCTTCAATTGATGATTTAGATTACTTAGAAGTAATAAAGTTAATTAAAAGGTTCTCTTTATCATGTATGGAAAACTCTTACCAAGAAAATAACAGCGTTAATTCAAAGATGTTTTACGACCTTAAAAAAAGTGATCCCAATAAATTTGACTTATTCAGAGAAGCTATTCTTACTATCTTTGATGATATTGTTGATATTGATGTTGTTAAAACTGAGTTTGAACCTAAAAGTTATAAATTTTATTCATCCGTAGTTAGCGATTGGAAAGAACAGAGTGTCCCATTTAAATTAGATAATGAATCTTATAAAATATTTTTAATAAACAAAAACATAAACCAACCAATTGAATTTAATATGCTTTCAAAAGGCTCTAGAAGGTTATTCTCTATTTTAGCTACCATATTTATCAACAGTTCAGCTAATCATTTAATAGTTGTAGAAGAATTAGCATCTAATATTCATCCCTCTCTTATTAAAAGAGTGTTACAAATTATTTATGAAAACATAGGGGAGGGTAAATTAATTTTTACCACTTATAACCCATACTTAATTCAATATTTGAAACTTGAAAATATTTATATTGGCTTACCAAATAATCAAGGCAAAGCAACTTTTAAAAATATTTTAAAGAGCAAAGAGAGAACACTTATCAACAGTGCTAAAGATAATGGACTTTCAGTTGGAGAATATTTATTTGATCTAATGGGCAATAACTCTAAAACAACCTTTGTTTTAAAATCACTAATGGGGATATAGCCACATGGAGGGGCATATAGATAGTGGTGTTGCTTTCATTTTTGAAGGGGAAACAGAACAAGTTTTTTATGAAGCACTTTTTTATTATTTCAATGGTAAAAATAGAAACTATTTACTAAGTCAAAAATTTGATGAAAAAATAAATGAGGTCATCTATTATTCCCAGTCTAGCTTTAGAAACATAATAATTAGAACAAAAACAATTGGAACGATAACTCAAATAGCCAACACAGCTCAGTGGTTTAAAAACTCATGTATTAAACAATATGAAAATATTAAATGGACAATTTTTCTTTGTTACGATACAGACTCTTACAAAGAAGACATTACTATGTTTTATGAAGATGATTGGAAAAACTTAAGAAGGAAACTAAGAAGCCCATATATTGAGGTAATAGACTTGGCTGCAAGTAGTATGATTGAGGATCTTTTTTTATTAGATTATGCGGGTATTTGCAATTATTTAAAAATAGAAACACAGCTAATACCTAAAGCTGGTAACGGTAAACAAACATTAAAAAATTTCTTTAGGAGGAATGGTAAGATATACCATGAGGGGGAAAGATCTTCAGACTTTATATTATCTTTAAATCTTGAGACCATTATAAATAAATCTAACTTGAATCTACAATCAATAGGAAAAAACCTTTTCCCATAAGTTTGATTAAAGAAAAAGAAAAGAATTGCTTTGAAGCATTAGGTGAACATAAAAAAACTGCAAGGAATAAGTCCTTGCAGTGTATCGGGCTGAGAGGATTTGAACCTCCGACCCCATGTCCCCCAGACATGTACGCTAAACCCCTGCGCTACAGCCCGAAATTACGTTGATGAACATACCATGTTTTAAAAGATGATGTCAATAAATGGGAAGTGTCATAAGAATTGCCCATTTTATGTTGTTTAAGAGGAATATGTGGTAAAATCGTAGTAATAAGGGAGTCTACAATTGACATATGTATATGTTTTGCGTATTCTCTAGTATATAATTTAACCTCTTATTGAGCTTAGAATAAAAAATATTAATTGGGGAGTTGCTCCTGCTTTAACAAAAAAATCTTTACGCCAAGGACAATTGAGTGATATGATGCACAGTATGAAGACAAAACGAATATTAGCGATTACAATTTTACTAACTTTGGTAGCTGTAGTGCCGTTGTTTGCATTCCAATTCTCACCACTAGAGCAAACATTTTCACCTACCGGAGCAAACAGTACTAAAACATATACCTTAGTAAATGACTCTAACGACTCGATTGCAGTTGAAATTACTGCTCTCACTAGAGATCTTACTAAAGAGGGGAAAGAGGTTAACGAAAGTGCTACTCCTTATTTCTCCATAGTACCAAGTAAGGTTATTTTAAAACCCCAAAGTTCTCAGATAGTGCGAGTACAATACAGAGGACCTAGAACTGTCCCAACAGAACTCTCTTTTAGATTAAGAGCTGAGCAAATTCCTTATACTCAAGGAAGAGCTACTGAAGGACAAAGTATGTTCAACTTCCTCTATGTTTATACCACAAGCTTGTATGTGTCTCCTGCAAGATCTACAACAAGAGTGCAAGTTGACTCAGCCCTTCCATCAATTAATAGCGATGGAAAGGAGGTGATAAGTTTAACAATTTCGAATACAGGAACAATTCACCAAATCTTAAATGGGGCAAAAATAGAATTAGTAAATAACGCCACAAGGCAAAGTGTTGTCTATGAGGGAGAGGCATTGGGCTTCGTTAATGGACTAAACCTTCTCGCTGGAAAGAAAGTAACAGTTGACGTCACTTGGCCACCAAACATGCAGTATCCTGCACCAAATGCCGATGCGTCAAAACTTTTTACTCCAAAAATAAGCTATAACAATTAATTTAGCTTAATTAAAAGGGGTGTGAATGAATGTCGCAGCATCGGCGCACATATATACTCAGCATGCTCTCAGTTTTGCTGATTTTTTCAATAGTGTTGCTGCTATTTTCCTCTGTTCGCGCCCTCATCGGGTTTCCACCCCCTCAAGAAAAACCTGTAGAAGTTGAGGTTGCTGAGCAACCTCCAGCTGAAGTTGAACAAGTTATTCCTCCCGTTGAAGTAAGTTCTCCCATTGAAATCGAACAACCACAAGTGATTGAAGTAGCTTCTCCTGTGGAAGTAGAAGTTGCTGAACAAGTTATTTCTGAAGAAATAGAAATAGAACGTGAAGTAATTGAAGATGTCCCAGAGATAATTGAGATAGTTGCTGTTGATACAAGTGAACCTATTGTTGGAGAGCAGGCTTTTGTAGAAGATTGGTGGGAAGACTTTAGTGAAGAAGATCCTTGGGCCGATTTTGTCTTTGAAGAAGAGGATGAGTATGACCCATGGGCAGATTTCTATGTTGCTGGTGAAGAGGATTACTCAATCTTTAGTGATGGTTCATATTTAGTACCATTGTTTGTAAATGGGGATTATTTAGATGATTTAGATATCTTATTTAGTGATTCATCAATACTAATTGAAGTTGAACAACTAAATCGATCAGTAGGACCTCTATTAACTGAAGAGTTTAGAAATATTCTTTTCGATACTGATAATGAGTATTTAAGTTTAGAAGAGTTACAAGAATTAGATATTGAGGCTTGGTACGATTACATGAGTTTTGAACTTCACTTAGAGTTCACTACATGGATGATGCCAGTAAGAATTCTTTCTATTAACAGAGCCAATATTGCCCGTTACAGTAGTTATGAGATGTCGGGTAGTGAATCACTCAAACCTGCTTTATTTTCTTGGTACAATAACATCTCTGTTTTCTCTTTAATCGATATTAATGAAGCTAACGACTGGAAAATTAAGCCTCTCTCCTTATTAACATTACAATCAAGAAACTCAATTGCTATCGGACCTGTTGGTTTTGATTTTTCTTACACCTTCCACCCTGGTAGAGCATACAATGAAACTAGAGAAGTTCAGTGGTCTGATGATTGGGAAGATTACATCACTTTCCAAGGGATCCAAGGATTTTTTGATATTAAGAGTAAGAGCTTAAGGGTCCTGTTTGGTAATGTGACCGACTATTTAGGCTATTCAAAAGATTCTGTTGGTATTGGATTAGAAAAAAGATACAACTACGGAGATGTTAAACCAAAGAACCACCAATTTGAGTATAAAATAGAGGTGGATGAACCCTCCTTGGTTGAAATCTTTATAAATGGAAAGTCAGTTTATAGAAGAGAGTTGCAAGCTGGAATTTATAAACTTAGAGATTTTATTTTTGCCCAAGGTGCTAACAAAGCAATTATTGAGATAACCCCTTTATATGATGAATCATTAAAGAAGGAAATTTATTTCAACTTGGCTTACGATTCTCGATTATTGGCAAAAGGGGATACCCTTTATTCAATGGGTCTCTCTTTTCCCAATTTCGATTTTGAGAATCCCAACTTTAGAATCAACCAACAAATTGGTGTAATTGACTCAATGTCTTTATCCTACACCTTGGGGGCAAGTCTAAATGCCATAAACGCCTCTTTACAAACAACAGTGGCTACCAATATTGGACCAATTGATTTATATGTGGCAGGTAGTTATTCAGAACCCTTAAAATTTGGCCACGCTGAGAGGGTTAGCTATCGTCTTTCTAGTAAAAAAGAGAATACAATATTTGGTGGATTTGATATCTCAGTGGGTTATCAAAGTGGTTCTTACAACACCTCTTTAAATGTGATGGGATTAAATCCTTCAACATTATCTGACATGATAGATTTATCTGCATCAACTAGTGGAAACTTTGGTCCAAAGATTCGTTACTACCTTAGTGGAAACTTAAATTGGGATTTAGCTTTTGAGAATCCTAATTGGAGAGCCTCTGCCACACTCGGAACTTCAATAATTCCAAAAGTCTCACTCAATGGTTCGTTGAACTTATTTAACTCTCCACTGACAAACAAAGTTGAGTTGAAAGGGCAAATTAGTGGAAGTGTTGCAATTACGACAGCACTGAATGTCTCTGTTTACAGTGATGTTGAAACTTCAGTTACTGGAAGTTTAAACTGGCGAGTCTTTAAAACTAAAAATAATAGCATGCAGTTTAACTTAAGTGGAATTGACTTTACTGACCCACTAAATAGCTTTAGTGGCAATGCTACTTTCAACCACTCCTCTAAAGCGTTTGGTTTGTCATTGAGACAACAATTTAGTGAGAACTTTAAAAAGTTTACCACCTCAGTCTCCTTTAACACAGCCATAGCTTACGCTGGGGGGCTTATTGGAATAACTCGCTCAATTGGGGATAACTTCTTATTAGTGCGTCCTAAAGGGGCCTTAAAGGGCGCAGATATTGCAGTAACAAGAACTATGACTAGTGAACCTGCTTCTTTACCATCTCTATTTGGGACTTCTACCTACTCAACCATTAATACTCACCAAAAGAATAACATTGTAATTTATGGGGTGGGGGACTCAATAGTCTCTAGTGGAGGCTCTTACATTTATGACTTTACCCCTCGACCTCGCCAAGGCTATGCAGTAAAACTGTTTGCCGATAAGAGTTACTCTGTAGTTGGAACACTTTTAAGAAAAGAGGATGCTTCCTATTCTCGCTACACAACAGACTTGTGGCGTGTGGAGTTAAATGAAAATGGAAATGAAGAGTTGGTTTACGATGAGTCTTTATACCTATTTACCGATGAGACAGGTTTCTTCTTTATAAACGGTGTTTCTAGTGGAACTTATCAATTTAGCTTGTACTTACCAGGTAGTGATGAAGATGATTTACCAATTGATATCAGATTCACCATAGTGGGAGATCCCAAATCGACAGTTCCACAAGTTTATATCTTAGAGAATTTTGTTGCTACCACAATTAGTGATGCTTTTGAGCAACTCTACTTTGATCAAATCATGGGAATCGATAGTGAATTAACTATCTTTGATGAGAATGGGTACTTCTGGTTGAACGTTGAAATGTTGTTAGAAGAGGATGATTTTTTGGAACGACTATTTCCCAAATAGAAGTCTTGT
>JBMNGX010000005.1:0-154932 GCA_050950065.1 Sphaerochaetaceae bacterium
TTAGGCAAAAGGAGAATAATAGATTTGAAATAACACATGTTCCTTTTGCAATAAGAAACAGAGAATTACCATCTAGGATTGGCAGATCTGTCCTAAAAAGATACGAAAGAATTAGTTTTAATAAAAATAACCTAAACGTACCAGGTAAACCAATAGCTGATTTGTTATGCCCTGGCCATCCTTTGCTGGATAGTCTAATTGATTTAATTCTAGAGCAAAGGGTTGATGTTTTAAAACAGGGTGCAATAATGGTGGATAATTCTTTTAAATATGATGAGCCAAGATTATTATTATATATAGAAAATTCTATCCAGGATGGTGTCAAAGGAGTAAATAGTAATCGTAGGACAATTTCACAAAGAGTCCATTTTATTGAGATTGATGTCAACGGCAAGGTGTACAATGCTGGTTATGCTCCTTATCACGACTATCGAATTCCTAATGACGAAGAAAAAGAAAAAGTAAAAACTCTATTAGAGAAACTAAACTTTTTTAGTAATCCCGAAGAGATTGCTATTGAATATGCTATTGAAAGCTTAATACCTACCCATGTTTCTGAGACAAGGGACAGGCAATTAAAACGAATTAAGAAGACAGAAAAAGCTGTTTATAACAGGCTTACTTCTGAAATAAGGTATTGGGACCATAGAGCTAACGATTTAAGATTGCAGGAAGCATCTGGAAAATCTAGAACAAAGATAAACTCCGCAAGAGCCCAAGCACGTGCAGAAGAAATTGCTGCAAGACTTGAAAAGAGGATGGAAGATTTACAAAAGGAAAAAAACATTTCCCCACTACCTCCAGTTATTATTGGTGGAGCTATAATTGTCCCCTATACTTTATTGAAAGAACGAAGTGAAGAAACTGACCTTTTTGGTAAAGATCGTAAAAAAATAGAAGTGATAGCTATGAATGCAGTGTTGGAAATTGAGCAAGAGCTTGGTTATGAACCTAAGGATGTCAGCTCTGATAACTGTGGTTATGATATTGAATCTAAGATCCCCAAAGACAATGTTTTTGATGAGGGGAGTCTACGTTTTATAGAGGTAAAGGGTAGAAGGAAAGGTTCAACAACTGTGACAGTTACTAAAAATGAAGTTCTAACATCCTTAAACAAACCAGGGCAATACTACCTTGCTTTAGTAGAAGTAGATGATAACATTGTGAATGTGACTTATTTAAGAAACTCATTTTCAGCAATACCAGATGAATCTTCTACAAGTATTAACTATGATATCTCATTATTATTTAAGAATTCGGAAATAACACATAAGCAACAACGGAGTATAACTAATGGCTAAAAAGAAACTAATTGAAGTGGCATTACCACTAGATGCAATAAATGAAGCTTCTGCAAGAGAAAAGTCTATCAGACATGGGCACCCATCAACATTACATCTATGGTGGGCTAGGCGCCCATTAGCTGCTGCTCGAGCTGTTATATTTTCTTCGTTAGTAGATGATCCATCTTCTCACCCTGACAAGTTCCCCACAGTTGACTCTCAAGATAAAGAAAGACAAAGATTGTTTAAAATAATTGAAGAACTTGTAGTTTGGGAAAACTCTAACGATGAAGAAATACTTGATAAAGCAAAGGCAGAAATAATTAAATCAACAAATGGAGATCTTCCTGAATTATTGGATCCATTTGCTGGAGGTGGAGCAATACCACTAGAAGCCCAAAGGTTAGGGTTAAAAGCACATGCCAGTGATCTAAATCCAGTTGCAGTGATGATTAACAAAGCAATGATTGAAATCCCTCCTAAGTTCCAAGGACTTCCCCCAGTTAATCCAGAAGTCCGTGCACAATTGGGATCAGAATTAGAGTGGAAAGGATCAACTGGTCTAGCAGAAGATGTTAGATACTATGGGGAATGGATGAGAGATGAGGCATTTAAGCGCATAGGCCATTTATATCCAAAAGTGGAGTTGGCTGATGGAGGAGAAGCAACAGTAGTTGCTTGGATTTGGGCCAGAACTGTTAAATGTCCTAATCCTGCATGTGGCTGTGAGATGCCATTGGCTAATTCTTTTATGCTCTCTAATAAGAAGGGTAAAGAGTATTGGGTCAAACCTAAGATAAATAATGGGAAAATATCATATTCAGTCACAAATAAGGGAGATGTTCCACCCTCACCCAAAGTGTCGAGAGGAGCACAATTTTTATGTATTTTATGTGGAGCTAACGCTAGAGAGAGTTATATAAAAAAAGAAGCCAGTGAAGGTAGAATGAGTTCTGTTCTGATGGCTACTGTAGCTGAAGGTTCTAAAGGAAGACTTTATGTTTCTCCTTCTTATGACATGATTGAAATCACAAAAAATATACCAAAACCTAATCATTATCCCAGTGCTGAATTGCCATATGATCCTCGAAACATCTGGTGTAAAAATTATGGTCTAACTCATTACCACTCACTTTTTACTGAGCGCCAACTTCTTGCAATGACTACCCTTAGTGATTTAGTAAAAGAAACACAACATAAAGTATATGTAGATGCTCTCATAGCCAGAATGGAAGATGATTCTTTAAGTCTTGTTGAAAATGGTAAAGGAGCAAAAGCCTATGGAGAAGCGTTAGGAGTATATTTGGCCTTTTTAGTAGACAAATTATCAGATAGGAATTCCTCTATTTGTTCTTGGAATAACACAAATGAAACTATTAGAAATACCTTTGCAAGGCAGTCAATTCCGATGGTATGGGACTTTGCAGAGGCTAATATTTTTAGTAATTCAGCAGGGTCTTATAATAGCATGATGAATTGGTTGGTAAAAGCTGTCTTTAATTTACCAATAATAAAAGAGGGAAGTGCAACTCAAAATGATGCTACCATTGATATTGGAAAACGTAATATTGTTGTCTCTACTGATCCTCCCTATTATGATAACATTAGTTATGCTGATTTGTCTGATTACCTCTATATCTGGATGAGACGTTCGTTAAAAGATACATACCCTAACTTATTCTCTACAATGCTGGTTCCTAAAGTTGAAGAGCTTATAGCTACTCCATATAGGTTTGATGGCAACAAAGCAAAGGCTAAAGATTTTTTTGAAAATGGAATGTTGAAAGCATTTGAACAAATTTATAAATATACTAGAGAAGATATTCCAGTAACAATCTATTATGCTTTTAAGCAAAGTGAGACTAAAATAGATGATAATTCAGTTGCAACAACAGTATCTTCTGGATGGGAAACAATGCTTTCAGCTTTAATTCAAGCAGGATTCACGATAACTGGAACATGGCCAATTAGAACTGAAATGGGCTCAAGGGCTATAGCAATTGGGACAAACGCTTTAGCATCTTCCATCGTACTTGTTTGTAGGAAGAAACAGCTATCAGCTGAGTTTATTACAAGGAGAGAGTTTTTAAATACTCTTCGACGTGAATTAAAACCAGCGTTGGTTCAGCTTCAACATGCTAACATTGCTCCTGTAGACTTAGCTCAGTCAGCAATAGGACCTGGTATGGCAGTTTTTTCAAGAAACGGGAAGGTGCTTGATGCTGACGGAACACCTATGTCTGTTCGAGAAGCACTACAAATCATTAATCAAATTGTAGATGAGTTTTTTAGTGAACAAGAGGGAGAGCTAGATCCTGAAAGTAGATTTTGTGTGGAACTTTTTTCCCAGGTTGCTTTTAACCCAATGAAATTTGGTACAGCACAAGTTTTAGCAACTGCTAAAAATATTTCGATTGACCAACTTGCTCAGAAAGGAGCATTAACATCTGAAAAAGGGTTTGTTCAATTAGTATGTCGAGATGATTTAAAAGAGTTCTCAATTAATGATAGCAACAATGTGTGGTTAGCCACTCAACATCTCACTAAAGCTTTTGGTAAATTTGGAATTGAGGGGTCCTCAAAAATTTTAACAAGGCTGTCTAGTACAGTTGTTGAAAATGCAAAAGCTCTTGCCTATAGACTATACACAATAGCAGAGAGAAAAGGGTGGGCTAATGAAGCATATGCCTATAATATTTTAATTTCATCTTGGATGACAATTCAACAAAGCTTATTAGAGCAAGGTGATTATAGAGAAGGGGAACTACAATTTTAATTAGGGACGTTATATGAAAAATCATGAGATGGTAAATACAGGATTTAGGCATACTTTAAAAGCGCTGGCACCATTTGTTGTTAGAGAGCTTAAATCAGTTTATGGTGAGCAATGGTGGAAAGAAGGGGTACTGGAACGCCTATCTTTTGAGCAGCAAAGAGATTTGCCTATTGCTGGTAGTGAAGAGGAGTTAATTAACTCTTTTGATATTCTTTTATGCCTACAAATAATAGGTAGACAGTGGCAGGATGTATTTAGGAAAAAAATGTCCATCGATCAACGGAGTTGGGCTAATGAGCTAATAGGGGTTAGGCATAAATGGGCTCATGCTGGTTCTAAAGATTTTGATGATACTTATACTTGGCGTGCATTAGATACAATGACAAGGCTTATAGACCAACTTGATGATATTGAAGCAGAGAGTATTAGAGAACTAATTAGGGAGGTTCGTTATGGCTCTAAAGAAGGTTCTGTAAGTGTCAAGGTCGTTAAACCTGTAGTTAAGACCATTATTACAAAAAAATCTGGAATTATAAAAAAATCACCTAGCAGTAATTTAAAACCTTGGAGAGAAATAATCATACCTCACCCAGATGTTGCTTCTGGCCAATATAAAAATGCAGAATTTGCTGCTGACCTAGGACAAGTAGCCCGTGGAGAGGGTTCGATAGAATACAGAGATCCAGTTGAATTTTTTGCTAGGACTTTTGTTACTGAGGGAATGAAAGGCCTTTTAAGCGAAGCTGTAAAGCGAGTTTCAGGAAAAGATGGAGAGCCTGTGATTCAGCTCAAAACTGCTTTTGGAGGTGGTAAAACGCACAGCATGTTAGCTTTGTACCATTTGCTTAGAGGCAAAATATCATTAGATAAAATTCCATCAATAAGACCAGTACTAGAAGAATCTAAGGTTGATTCAATTCCCAAAGTACATGTGGCAGTAATAGTAGGAACTGCTTTAGATCCTTCAAAAGCAAGAAGACCTGTAAATATGCCAGGAATTACGATAAATACGTTGTGGGGGGAGATAGCTGCCCAATTATCAGAATCATCTGGAGTTAAGGATTTATATGACTACGTAAAAAAGGCTGATAATAAAGGTGTTTCACCTGGTTCGAATGCACTAAGAGCAATGTTTGATAGAGTCGGACCTTGTATGGTTTTAATTGACGAACTTGTTGCCTATGCAAAGAAGCTCTATGGAGTAACAGGATTGCCTGCGGGCAGTTATGACAACCTAATTACTTTTATTCAAGAACTTACTGAAGCTGCTAGTACTTCTAAGAATAGTATCGTTGTTGCATCTTTACCTGAGTCTGAGTTAGAAGTCGGAGGAGAGGCAGGGAAAAAAGTACTAGAAACTTTAGAGCATACTCTGGGTAGGAAAGAGGCTATATGGAAACCAGTTACTGCCAATGAAGGGTTTGAAGTAGTTCGTAGACGGTTGTTTTTAAGTAGTACAAAACTTGAAGAGAGAGATGCTGTTTGTAAAGCTTTTAGTGAAATGTACTATTTAAATCAATCGGACTTTCCTGGTGAAACAAAAGAAGTTGAATACTTAAATCGTTTAACAAGTTGCTATCCTATTCATCCAGAGGTTTTTGATAGGTTATATGAAGATTGGGCAACTTTAGAAAGATTCCAGAGAACTCGTGGAGTACTGCGTTTGATGGCTGCAGTGGTTTATGATTTATGGATGAAAAATGATGCGAGCCTTTTAATAATGCCTTCATCTTTTTCTCTAGACAATCCAATTATTAGGGATGAGCTTTCTCGTCATCTCCCAGAAAGTTGGAACGCTGTAATAGAAAAAGATGTTGATGGCTCTAAATCAATCCCATTTCAAAAGGATCAACAGCATACAAGGTTTGGTGGTTGTATAGCTGCACGGAGGGTAGCTAGAACAATATTATTGGGAAGTGCACCTTCCGTTAAGCAAATGAACGTCAGGGGTGTAGAACAGTCAAGAATTCGGCTAGGAGTCGTTCAGCCAGGAGAGCAGATTGCTGTTTTTAACGATGCTTTGTCAATATTGAGAACTTCTCTAACCTATTTATACAGCAATAGCGAGCAAACTAGGTATTGGTACGATACTCGTCCAACACTGCGTAAAACTATGGAGGATCGGGCTACTCAAATTAAAGAAGAAACTGTAATCCAAGAAATTGAAACACGATTAAGACAGATGAGAAGAGAAGAACCTTTTGTTGGAGTTCACTGTTGTCCTTCTTCGTCTTTGGATGTGTTAGATGAACAAACTTTAAGGTTAGTTGTCTTACCTCCAACAATAAGCTACTCTAATCAAGGAAAAGCAGACTCTGCCCTTAATTTAGCCAAACAAATATTGGATAATAGAGGAAATAGTCCCCGTACTTATAAAAATATGTTGATATTTGTGGCAGCAGACTCCTCCATAAAAGAAGCTTTGTTCCCAGAAATAAAAAGTCTTAAAGCTTGGGAATCAATAAAAGATGATAAAGATGAATTAAATTTAGACTCTTCTCAAGTAAAAGAAACTGATCATAATATTCAGCGTTTACACAAACTTATCGACATGCGTTTAAATGAGAGTTATTCTTGGCTATTTGTACCTAATATAGACGTTGGTGTAGATATAAAAACAATTCAGTGGGATTGTTTAAGAATAAGCGGATCTGATGAAAATTGTGTTACTCGAGCTAGTAAGAAGGTAATACAGGAAGAGTACGCCATAACCAAATGGGGGCCAGCATTATTAAGTATGGTTTTAAGTAATTGGTTTTGGAAAAATCAAGCTTACATAAAAATCAAAGATTTATGGGGCTACTTTACTACTTACTGTTACCTCCCGAGATTAAGTAATTATAGCGTTTTGGAAAATGCTATTTCAGCAGGTCTTTCTTCTGATGAGTATTTTGGAATAGCTGAAGGTGTGGTAGAAGATGGTAAATATTTGGGGGTAAAGTTTAACACCTCTAACCATATAATTGACCAATCAAACTTTATACTTACAGCCAACGAAGCTAAAAAAGCAATGGAAGACAAAAAGGAGCCAAAGGGTGAAGCAAGTTATCCTGAGCCAGAAGTAGGACAAGAAGGAGAACAAGATGGACCAGTTAGTGATGTTGATCCTTCTACTGCACCTAAAAGCCAGGGCCCCAGACGATTTTATTTATCTACTAAATTAGACACAACACGATTTATTAGAGATATTGGGAAACTAAATGATGAAATACTTAACCATTTATTAAGTCTAGATGGTAAAAAGATTGAGATTAGACTTGATGTTGACATTGAGTTCAAAGAGGATGTCCCAAATGAAATTGTTAGGACTGTGACTGAAAACAGTAGAACTTTGAAAGTAGATGATTCAGGGTTTGATTAGGGATATTTAATTAATAGCTAACACATCCCTAACTTGAGTAATGATGAATCTATGTTATCATAGTTTTAGTATCTAAAAAACTTCTTTGTAGCTATGGCATTTGCAAACTTTATAAAGGAAAGAACATGAGTAAATTAAATGTAGACCAAAAAACAATTAAACAACTTTTCACGGATAACTCTCCTAATTTTCTAATACCTGATTATCAACGACCTTATGCTTGGGAAGATGATGAATGCCAAACGCTTTGGGACGATATATTCAACTTTGCACTACCAGAAAACAATGTCGATTTGTTTGTGAAAGGAGATGAATATTTTCTAGGAGCAATAGTAACCTTTAAAAATGATGATGGCAAATTAGAGGTAATTGATGGACAACAAAGACTGACAACCATTCTTCTGTTACTAAGAGCTTTTTACGATAGATTTGCACTAATGAATGATCAGAGGTCAACCGACTTAAGGAGATTAATTTCACAATGTATTTGGCATACAGATGAATTTGGAAATGCTGATACTAAGCAATTAAAAATTGATTCTGAGGTGGCCACCGATGATGAAAAGGAAGAGTTTTTAGAGATATTACGTAGTGGAACTGTCTCAGCATCAGCTAACAGCAAATATGTCATAAATTTTAGGTTTTTCCAGAAAAAGATAAATACATTTGTTGAAGAATATCCTACATACTTTCAATTTTTACCAGCAAGAATTTTGAACAACTGTATTTTATTGCCTATAGAGGCTGACTCTCAAGATACTGCATTGAGAATATTTTCTACTCTTAATGACAGGGGGTTGCCTTTAGCGGACGCAGATATTTTCAAAGCTCAATTTTATAAATACTACAATAAAAAGAACCAGAAAGATGAATTTATAGAAAATTGGAAATCTCTAACCACAGATGCAGATGAAATATTTAAGCCAATCGTTGGGACTCCAATGGATGAGTTATTCACAAAGTATATGTACTACATTAGAGCTTCTGAAGATATCAAACTCAGCACAACTGAAGCATTAAGAAAATTTTATGAACATGATAACTATAGAAGATTATTAAAAGAAAATACTATTTTAGATCTACTGTCCTTGGTTAAATTTTGGAAACAGGTAGCTGAACAAGATAGAACTTTATTTTCGGAAAAAGTTTTACAACTTTTATTTGTTTTAAAATATGCGCCTAACAGTATGTGGGAATATATAACTTCTGTCTATTATTTTTCATTTAAAGATGATGAAGATGTGCTTAACAATGATGAGTTTGCTAAATTCCTGTCAAAAATCACTGCTTTTATTTTTGCCTATGCACTGACTAACCCAGGTGTGAATGCTTTAAGGACCCCAGTGTATGCTGAAATGATTAAATTATATTCTGGAGAGCGATGCACTTTTGAAAATTTTAGATTTGATGAAAAAAGTGTGCGAAATGCTCTTGATAATTATAGATTTACAAATAATAGACCTATCACTAGATCATTGATAACATGGTATGCTTTTACATTTGAAGACCAAGAACTACCTCCTTTAAATAGCCGATTTCAGATAGAGCATATTTATGCTTCAGAACGGCATAACAGGGAAAATATGTTGATTAATGCTGGAAACTTAGAGTCATTAGGAAATAAAATTTTACTTGAAAGAAGTATTAATATTAGGGCTTCAGATTATAGGTTTGAAGATAAGAAAAAGTTTTATGCAGGATTTGTTGATGCAAGAGGAAAAGAAAACCCTTGTAGTATGATTGAAGAATATAAAACACTAATACAGCAGGATGATTTTAGTGAAAAAGATATTTTGTATAGAGATAAGCAAATTAAAGATGCTTTTGTTGAATACCTTTATAAAGAAGATTTGATTAAAAATACTTTTTAAAAAATGGACAGATTTTTTGGATAATTTATAAGATATTGATGTTTAAATATTTAGTACCTGATCTCTAATTCTTAAAATATCTTCTGTTTTTTTCCAAGAGTTCTTTTGAAAGTCGTTGAGCCATATGCTCATCTTTTCTTTCTTCTTCCATAGGAACTAACTCAATGGGAAGGTTTAAGGTATCTCGCTCAATCTTAATACCAACCTCCAAGTACCTAATTAACTCGTTATTCGTTAAAGTCTCTGGATCTATCTTCTGAAGGGCCACCAGAGCCTTCTCTTGTATCAACCTAGCTTGTTTTGCATGCCTCTTGTAACCGTCAAATCATCTCCTCTATGAAATAGTCTTTAGCTTTGCCACTATTGTGGTGGAGGTAACTATGGCTAAAAAACAATTCACCCATGAGCAAAGGATCTTGTTTGTAAGAGAATGTATGAAGTGGACAGCGACAGGTAAAAGCGTTACCACTTTTGCTACTTCAATAGGAGTAGCACGAGTAACCATGTACGACTGGTTAAGTCGTTACAAAAACCAAGTAGTTAACCAAAACCTTATCCAGGTTGCTCAAGCTAATGGGGAAATAGTTTCTACCAGTGGTGCTTCTACGGTAGGAGTTAAACTCACCTTAGGAGAGATCAGTGTTGAATTGCCTAGTGGTTACACACCAATTGAATTACAAGAAGTTCTTAAAATAATTAGGAGTCTTTTCTAATGTTCTTAGATTGGCAGCAATACAGCTTCTACATCCGACCAGGAAAAACAGATATGA
This sequence comes from Sphaerochaetaceae bacterium, assembly GCA_050950065.1. Lineage (GTDB taxonomy): Bacteria > Spirochaetota > Spirochaetia > Sphaerochaetales > Sphaerochaetaceae > JBAYOE01. The sequence goes on from JBMNGX010000005.1 coordinate 10,062, forward strand.
GAAAAAGAGCCTTTAGCTTATCTATGATTGTAGAATCTAATATGTTGCTTAACCCTTTTAATAAAAGTGCCTTTTTGTTTTGTAGTGGCTCTAAAAAAATACTAAAGGTAATAGTATGGGACTCTAATGGTTTTTGGGAGTTAACTAAACGTCTAGAAGTAGAAGGAACCTTTAGTTGGCCCCAAAGCGAAGAAGAGGCTTTAGAAATAACACTCGATGAAATAAAACTTCTATTAAAAGGGGCAGATCCCTTTAAGCGTCTAAAAGTAGTTATTCCACATAAAGTGAGCTAGATTAGAAACTTTTAGTAAAATGATTACTCTTTGAATTGACAATTAACTCTTTTTGTGCTAATGTTTTAGCATGAAAGAGAGCCTTGTAGAGCAACTTAAAAAGATGGATCACACTGCATTAGTTAATGAGTATCTATCTTTGTTACAGTATCATGAACAGCAGATGATCGCTTTTAAAGAACTACAAGAAATCCATGAATTAAAAACAGCTTTAATCTATGTTCCCAAAACAGAACAAACAGCTTATCTATTTGATGAGGTAGAACTACTTAGTGAAGAGCCTAAAGAAGATGAAGAAATTGTTATTGTTAAACAACATACTCGCACTAAAGCTCAAAAGCTAACTACCTTAGATGCCAATACTCCTGTAGTAACTATTGTCCATGAAGTACAAGAGACTCCTAGTTGTAATCGCTGTGGTGAAACTACAGTAAGAGTTGAAGATAAAGTAGTTGAGAAAGTTGGAGTACAACCAAAACAATACTACATTGAAAAGCATCTATTTGCTCAATATTCTTGTCCTTGCTGTGAAGCAGAGACTTCTAATGGTGAAACTAATATTATTACTGTGTGGGAGAATCCTAAGACAGACAAGTTAATAGCATCTAGTTCTCTTGTTGCTGACTGTGCTACTCGTAAGTACAGTGACTCACTTCCTCTTTACCGCCAAGAGAAGATCTTTAAGCGAGAGGGCTTTGAAGTAAGTAGACAAACTCTTTCTAATTGGTTAATGACTTATTCCCAAGTTTTAGAACCTCTAAGAAAACGATTAAAGGAATTAATACTACAAAGTAGTCTCATTAACCAAGATGAAACACCAGTAAGGGTGCTTAAGATTCCTGAAGCAGCAACTTCGAAGAGTAACTTTATGCTTGTTCAGGTAGGGCTCTACTTCTACTGAAGGTTCTCCCTTTAAAAAATTAGTGTTGTACACCTATCTACCCAATAGAAGAGTAGAAACTTTGCAAAAACAAATAGAAGGTTTTAAAGGGTATGTGATGACTGATGGTCTTAAGGGGTATTTACACATAGAAAAACACTTAAACTGTTGGGTTCATGCTCAACGTCAATTTAAGCAAATATTAAAAGTGAATCCTAAGGCAATGGTTGCAGCAAAGGTAGTTAACATCATTAATGAGCTTTACACCATTGAAAAGCAACTTAGAAGTAGCATTAAAGATAGAGATCAGTTTCTAGTTACTCGTAGAGAAAAGTGTGAACTCATCTTTGACAAGCTAAAAACCTTTATGCAAGAACAAAGAGTTAATTACTCTTCTAAAAGTGCAATGGGAAGAGCTTTTAGCTATTTAGAAACTTATTGGCCCTCTTTGGTTGCTTATGTAGATTGTTATGAATCTTCGCCACATAACAACGATGCTGAATTAGCCATAAGACCATTTACGATAGGTAGGAAGAATTGGCTATTCTCTAATACTGTTAATGGTGCTGCCTCTTCTGCTCTTTATTACAGTCTAATAGAAACAGCTAAAGCAAACTCCCTTAATGTTTATGATTACCTTTGGTACTGCTTTGCTAAAGGGCCAAGGTGCAAAACTACACAAGATTGGGATTTATTATTACCCTGGAATGTAGATCAAAGTGAGATTGCCTTTCTCAAAGCCCAAAGATCTTTAGCGAAACCAGATCCAAATAGGACTGAACCCTACATTCTTAGAGGTAAAAGGTAGAACTTAGACCAATTCCGGAAACATGTAGACGGTAAAACTAACATTGAAACGACGTAGTTTCAATGTTTAATAACTGTAAGGGCTTCATTTGACGGTTACGCTTGATATGAACAAAAACAGCTTCATCCCAATTGTTGTCTTCTCGGATAGGAGCACTTTGAAAGTGAATACGAAACAGCCAGTAATTTACATGAATCAATTATTATCAGAAATTTACCGACATAAAGATTATAAAATCGAACTAGATGAAATTAAGGATATATCAGAGCGAATACTTGTTCTTAATGCTAAGTCAAAAGATTTGCGTTCAAATCACATTAGAACAGTCCGTAGAAATATACATAAAGATAATCATAAAATTAGGCAGGGCATATGTCCCAAATGCAATGGTCAATTAATAAGGCGTAGTGGTAGGTATGGTAGCTTCTATGGCTGTTCGAATTATCCTAAATGCCACTATACGAATAAGATGTAGTTGAATACTGAGTTGACTAAATCAGACTTAAAAATATCACTCTAAGTGAAGGTGTTGGGAATGGGCCCAGCTGGACTTGAACCAGCGACCCACGGATTATGAGTCCGTTGCTCTAACCAACTGAGCTATGGGCCCGACTGTGGTGATATTATTGAGAAACTCGCTCTTAGTCAACAACCAATGGTGCATCACTTTGTATTAGAAGTTGATCTATTTGTAAGTGTGTTAGTGTTTTTAGTGTCTCTTCTAAGTTCTCTTCTTCTATTGACTTGATAATTACTCTTATAAGATTATCCTCTGTTATCTCGGTTTGCACATTGAGGTTATTCTCCTTTAGTTTTTGTTTAAGGGATTTTGCTCTTTCTTCATTGCTAAAAGAGCCAACTTGTATCTTATAAATACCAGTATCACCAAGGCGGTTGTAAGCTGATATAGGGTAGGTAGGTTGATAAATTATCTCTAACTCTACTTTTGCTAAACCTGCTTCATACATCCCCAAAGCTTTTGCAGCAAGCGGGGTTAGATCAATTATCCTCCCATCTACATATGGTCCTCGATCGTTAATATAAACATCAACTGTTTTGTTGTTATCTAAATTGTGAACTCTTACAATGGAACCAAACATCATAGTTTTATGAGCTGCACTAAGGGAGTTTGGATTAAAGGGATCTCCATTGGCTGTGATGTGCCCTGTATCGTACCAAGAGGCTATTCCTTTAGTTGCAAAAATAGTTGTTGTAATTATTAGTATTAAAAGAGTTGTTAAAATTTTTTTCATCTCTTTCATTATAAGATAATAAGAGAGGATATTGTATAAATAATTTCCTATCGCTATAATTCTATTTATGAAAAAACAACCAATATCTACACACTGGGCAGATATCTATGCCGATAAAATTGTCCGAGAGAGGGGACCAAAAGAGCAATACACATGTGCTAGTGGTATTACCCCAAGCGGAACGGTTCACATAGGAAACTTTCGTGAAATTATTTCAGTTGAACTAGTTGCAAGATCTCTTAAAGATAAAGGTCACAATGTAAGATTTATTTACTCTTGGGACGATTACGATGTTTTTAGAAAAGTTCCTAAAAATATGCCAAAACCAGAACTCTTAGAAACTTATTTAAGAAAACCAATTACCGATGTTCCCGATACTACAGATAAATATGCTAACTACGCTGAAGCTAACGAAAAGGCAGTTGAAAAGCTTCTTCCAGTAGTTGGAATAACACCTGAATACATCAGACAAGCAGATAAATATCGAGCATCTGATTATGCCAAAGAGATGAAAATTGCCTTAGAGAATAAAGATACTATTAAAGCGATGTTGGATGAACATAGAACAACTCCTTTAGAAGATTCTTGGTTTCCTATCTCAGTTTTTAGTGGTTTTACAGGAAAAGATACTACCACAATTTTAGAGTGGGATGGAGAATGGAAAGTTACTTACCGTGATGATGAAACAAATCAAACTGAGACCATCGATTTAAGAGAAACTTCCATTGCTAAATTGCCTTGGAGAATTGATTGGCCAATGAGATGGGCTTATGAGAATGTAGATTTTGAGCCAGCTGGAAAAGATCACCACTCAGAGGGAGGCTCTTTTGATACCTCTAAAAACATTGTAAAGGTATTTGATGCCGAAGCTCCAATCTCTTTTCAGTACGATTTCATTAGAATTAAAGGAAGAGGTGGAAAAATATCTTCTTCTACAGGGGAAGTAATTAGCCTAGCTGATGTTTTAGAAGTTTATACTCCAGAAATTACTCGCTACTTGTTTGTTGGAACAAGACCCAACACAGAGTTTGCTATCTCCTTTGATTTAGATGTGCTTAAAATTTATGAAGATTACGATACTTGTGAAAGAATCTACTTTGGTCTTCAAGAGGTCAATGAAAAAAGAAAAGCTAAAGAGTCTAGAATTTATGAACTGTCTCAAGTGGGGGAAGTTCCCTCAGAGATCTCTTACCAAATTCCTTTTAGACACCTATGTAACCTCTTACAAATTAACCAAGGCGATATTGATGCAGTAATAGAGAGTTTAGAAGATGTTAAACCCTCTCAAGTTGATAGATTAAAAGTTAGATGTGAGTGTGCTTGGAACTGGATTACCAAATTTAGCCCTGAAGATTTTAGATGGATTTTAAGAGGTGAAGATGATCCTCTTACTTCAATAAGTGAGAATGAAAGAAAGGCAGTTAAAGAACTTTATGAAAGGGTAGTTGATTTAGATAATTATGATGAGAAAAAGCTTAGTGAAGAAATTTTCTCAATAGCTAAAGAGTTTGAGATTGCTCCACCAGATTTTTTCAAAGTAGCTTATCAAATTATTATTGGTAAAGAAAAAGGGCCTAAATTAGCAGGTTTTATTAAAACTTGTGGCAAAGAGAAAATTTTACCAATTTTAGAGCGTTATATTTAATTATATAAAGCGTTTAAGGACATGCTCTTTTTTACGCCACTTGTGGTGAGCTTTAACCCTTAAATCTAAATGTAAATTCTTTTGTTTAAAAAGGCGCCGAATCTCCTTAAAGGAGGCTTGGCGTATTTTTTTTATCCCCTCTCCCCCTTTTCCAACAACAATTCCTTTTTGAGACTCTTTTTCAACGTTGATAACAGCCCTTATCCAAATGGAATCTTGCTCTTCAGAGTACTCCATATCGATTACTTCAACATAGATAGCATGAGGTAACTCCTCTTTTACACTGTTGATTGCTTTTTCTCTAATGATTTCTGAAATTCTGAATTCTAAAGGTTGGTCGGTATAACTATCTTCAGGATACATTAAAGGACCAGTTGGAGCTACTTTGTATAACTCAATAAGTAGTTCATCAACACCCTTATCTTGGGCAGCAGATATTTCTAAAACTGTTTTAAAATTCTTTTCTAAGAAGATGCGAGCTTTAGTAACCTCTTTGTTTGTGGCAATATCGATTTTATTAATTGCAGCAACAATGGGAACTTTTAATTTTAGAAGGTGACTAACTATAGCCTCCTCTTCCTCTTTGGGCTCTCTTTTAGGATCAATTATATACAAAACTAAATCGGTCTCTTTTATGTGAGATAAGGTGGTCTCTTGTAAAAGGGTGTTTAGTTTTTGTTCAGAGAGGTGAAAACCAGGGGTATCAACAAAAACTAATTGCCCCCTTTGATCGGTATAAATCCCTCTAATTGCATTGCGAGTAGTTTGAGCAGTTGGACTCACTATTGAGACTTTATGCTCACAAATTGTATTAATGAGAGTAGATTTACCACTAGAAGGGCGTCCAATTACGCCAACGATTGCACTTACCATACTTAAAATATAATCGGTATGAGATTAAGAGTAAACTAGTAGCTTTTCACAACTTGATTTGTTTCTTATACTCTTTAAGTCAATCTTTTGATAATTTGGAGCAGTTATGGCTGATAATGAGAAAAAAGGGCAACTAGAAAATAGTAGTGAAGAGCGATTTTTAAAAACTCGTTCAATAATGTTAACAGGATCTATTGATAAAGAGAGCGCTGAAAAAATAATTAAGCAACTTTTAATTTTAGAATCAATTAGTGATGAACCAATTAAAATATTTATCAACTCCCCAGGGGGAGATGTGGATGCAGGGTTGGCCATTTTTGATATGGTGCGCTTTATTAAAAACGATGTTTATATGGTTGGAATGGGCCTTATTGCCTCTGCTGCAACTTTAGTCTTATTAGCTGTTGATAAAAAGTACAGAGTGGGCCTAGAAAACTCCTCTTATTTAATTCACCAACCGATGAGTAGAATGGAAGGGGTTGCTACCGACATTGAAATTTACACCAACCAACTAGAAAAAACTCGCCAAAGATTAAATAAAATTATTAGTGACCAAACTCAACAACCGATTGAGCGAGTTGAAAAAGATACAGATCGTGATTACTGGTTGGATTCAGATCAAGCAATTGAGTATGGACTAATTGATCGAGTAATCTCATCCCATAAAGAACTAAATTAAGTTGAAGCAATTTTGCCTTACCAAAGGTTTTTTTGGTGAGGCATATTGTGAAAACACTTAAAAAATTATCTTTTTTATTACTAATATTTATATTTTTTAGTTGCTCATTATTTGATGTTGAAAATGATAATCAATATTTGATTATGAGTTACAACGTTCAAAATCTATTTGACCAATACGACAATGGAAATGAGTATCCTGAGTTTACCACATCAAGTGGATGGAATTATGAAAAGTATAAAACTAGATTAAGTAGATTAGCTGAAGTAATTGTTCAAAATAATCCAACTCTCCCTTCTGTAGTTATGTTTCAAGAAATAGAGAATGAAAAAGTCTTAGAAGACTTATTAACTAGCCACTTGGGAAAAAGGGGTTTTAAATACTATAGTGCAACAAATGATTTAAACTCCCCAATTCAAGTTGGCATTATTAGTCGTTATCCCATAGTTGATACTAAAATCCACGCTGTTCAAAATAACCGCTCAATCTTAGAGTGCACTATCGATTTTGATGGCTCTTTAGTAATACTTTTTAACTACCATGCTAAAAGTAGGTTAGGTGGAGTAGAAGAGACAGAGAGTTTAAGAATTGCCACCTCAGAGGCAATCACTATTAGATACAACAAAATTTTAAACCAAAAGCCTTTTTTACCAGTTATAGTGGCTGCTGATTTTAATCAAAGCGCAGATAACATAATTAAAGAGGGCTCTTCTTATCCTAAAGCTCTAATTGTAGCAGGTTATGAAACTAAGGATGATACAGGTTTAGTAGTTACAGGTTCTAAACCCAATAAAAATCAGTGGTACACATGGTGGTTAGATCAAAAGATGACTCTTTTATCTGATAAAGATGGTTCTTACTATTACAACGGAAGGTGGGAGAGCTTTGATCAGATTTTATTATCACACCACTTCTTTGATGGGTGGGATTTAGAGTTTGTAAAAGGGGAGGTGCGAGGTTATCAACCATTGGTGACTGATAAAGGTATTCCCAATTCTTATAACTTAAAAACTACAAAGGGGTATTCTGATCATCTACCAGTAACAGTTTTAATTAAAAGAGAATAATCTACTCTTTAGGTGGAAACTGCAATTGGTAAAAGATTTGTTCCAATTCTAAAGCGATGTTCATGTTTCTAATTACAGGAAGAGAGCCATCGGGAAGTTTAATAGGCTTTAAAGTAATTGGACTGAAATTTAAAATTCCACTAATTCCAATTTCAACTAAACGGTGGTACACATCGGCAGAAGCAGATTCAGGAACTGTAATTAGGGCCACTTTTACACCGTGGGCACTGACAACCTCTTCAATTTTGCTGATTGGATAAACTGGGACAGGGTGGTTACTGTCGTTGTAGATTAAAGGATCTGAATCAAAACCGGCAACAATTCTAATTCCATCAACTTCAAAACCGTTGTAGTGCATTAAAGCTTTTCCAATTCTTCCACACCCAACAATAATTACATTCTCTGGTTCATCACTTTTTCCTAAAATTTTTCCAAGGTGTTCTAGAAGTTCTATAATTTCATAACCACCCCTTTTTTGTCCGTAAATTTCTAACAAAGAAAAATCTTTACGAACGATAGTGGCGGAAACTCCAGAACCATCTGCAAGGTTGTGGGCAAAAACTTTCTCGAGGCCCAAGGCTCTAAGCCTATTTAGAATTCGATAGTAGCGGGTAATGCGACTGAGCATATCACTATTCATGCTGTTTTCCTCATTTATGTGAAAAATTGTACAATAAAGTTACATAATTTTCAATATTTCATATTAAAAATAAGTTTCAGCTAAAAATTGACAATCGATAAACAAATATATATTGTAATTTTTAGACTAACCGTGTAATATATGATTATAGATAAAATAGTACTGATTACGGGAGGTTCATTGTAAATATGAAAGACGATAATAATTTTTCTAAACCATTAGTAACTTTTATTAAAGATTGGAAAGATAAACCAGGCAACTTGATTATGGTTTTGCACCGAGTTCAAGAAGAATTTGGTTATATCTCTCGTGAATCAGCTGATAAAGTTGCCGAACTATTAGATACTCCTTTGGCAACAATTTATGGAGTGTTAACATTCTACCACTTCTTTAAAATCACTAAACCAGGTGAACACAACATGCAAGTTTGTTTAGGTACTGCCTGTTATCTGAAAGGGGCAGATGATTTAGTGGGTGAGTTATCTAATCTTTTAGGCATCGAAGTTAATGGTGTAACAGAAGATGGAAAGTTCTCCTTAGAAGGAGTTAGATGTGTTGGATGTTGTGGATTGGCACCAGTTGTTACTGTTGGTTCTGAAGTGTTTGGTAAAGTAACTAAAGATATGTTGCCAGGCATTATCTCAAAGTTTAGTTAAAAAAGTATGCATGCATCTTTGTGTGATTTCCTATTAGATATCGTACAAAATGCGATTGAGGCTGACTCTAAAAATGTTAGCCTTTTAATTGAGGAGGATGCAACTTCAATAAAGTTTGTTGTTGAAGATGATGGGAAGGGGATGAGCGAAGAGGTTCAAAAACGGGTAACCGACCCCTTTTATACTGATGGGATTAAACATGTCACTAGAAAAGTTGGCTTGGGAATTCCCTTTTTGATTCAAGCTGTTCAGAGTGTTAATGGAGAATTCTCCTTACAATCTGAGAAGGGAGTTGGAACAACGGTATCGTATCGATTCTTTACAGACAATATTGATTGTCCCCCAGTTGGGGATTTTGCATCGACGATGGTGGTAATGCTTAGTTTCGGTTCCGATTACCAGATGGTAATTAATCGAACTTTAAATTTGCCTCAAGGTGAAGAGTCTTACCAACTAGATAGATTGGAGTTGTTAGATTTGCTTGGAGATTTTAATACAAGTGGATCTTTGAATCTTTTGAAAACGTATGTGCGGTCTCAAGAAGCTGCGTTGGATGAAATAAGGAAGCAGACCCCAGAGGTCTGATTACAGGAGGCTGAAATGGCTAAGATGACATTAGAGGAGCTCAGAAAGCTCCGTGATTCTAAAAAAGGAGATCTCCGTAAAAGGGACATAGCTGGTAAAGATTTTCAAATCATTATTGGAATGGGAACTTGCGGAATCGCTGCTGGAGCAAAAAGTGTTTTTGACTCTTTTATGCAAGAACTTGATGCACACAAGCTCGATAACGTCGCAGTAACTCAAACTGGATGTATGGGGCTTTGTTATGTAGAGCCAACAGTTGAGGTTTTAGCTCCCGATATGCCTCCAGTGATCTACGGAAAAGTTGATAGTGCTGTTGTTAAATTAATTGTTGAAGATCATATCATGCGGAAGAAGATGGTTTCAGAACACGTTTTTGACCGCCCCTCTATAGATATCATTAAGGATGGAGGCAAATAATGACATTTAGAAACTACATCTTGGTTTGCGGAGGAACAGCCTGTGAATCGAGTAAGGCAGATGATATTTACCAAGCTCTGTTAAGCGAAAGCAAAAAACAGGGTGTTGAGAATGAGGTCCAAATTGTAAAAACTGGATGTTTCGGATTTTGTGAGCAAGGTCCAATTGTAAAGATTCTTCCAGAAGACTCATTCTATGTGCAAATTAAACCTGAAGATGCCCAAGAGCTTATTGCCGAGCACGTTATTAAAGGTCGCGAAGTTAAACGCCTACTTTATAACAAAGAGGGCAAAACAAAGCACACTAAAGTTGAAGATATAGAATTCTACCAAAAGCAGTACAGAATCGTCCTTAGAAACTGTGGATTTATTGATCCAGAGAACATTGACGAGTACATTGCCCGTGAAGGGTATGCCGCTTTAGAGAAGGTCCTTTTTGAAATGGTCCGCTGACGATGTAATTGGCGAACTCAGAGAGTCCAATTTACGCGGTCGTGGTGGAGCAGGATTCCCAACATGGATGAAGTGGAACTTCACCCGCCAAGCTAAAGGGGATACAAAATATATAGTAGTTAACGCCGATGAAGGGGACCCAGGTGCATACATGGATCGCTCAACCTTAGAAGGTGATCCCCACTCAGTTTTAGAGGCGATGGCAATTGCTGGTAAAACAGTTGGTGCAAATCTAGGTTATATCTACATTCGTGCTGAGTATCCTTTAGCAATTAGTCGCTTAGAAATTGCTATGGCCCAAGCTCGTGAGTATGGCCTTTTAGGTAAAGATATTTTAGGAAGCGGATTTGATTTTGATATTGAAATCAGATTGGGTGCTGGCGCATTCGTTTGTGGTGAAGAGACTGCCCTTTTAGCCTCCATTGAAGGTGGTAGAGGAACACCAGTTCCCCGCCCTCCGTTCCCCGCAGTTAAAGGACTTTGGGGTAAACCCACAGTTATTAACAACGTAGAGACTTGGGCAAACATTCCTGTAATTATCCTTAAAGGCGGAAACTGGTTTAGCAAAATTGGAACCGAAGATAGCCATGGAACCAAAGTATTTGCCCTTACTGGAAAGATTAGAAACTCAGGGTTAGTTGAAGTTCCAATGGGAACAACCTTAAGAGAGATTATTTATGACATTGGTGGTGGAATTGCCAACGGTAAAGAGTTCAAAGCTGTCCAAACTGGTGGACCTAGCGGTGGAGTTATTACCAAAGAGTTCTTAGATACACCAATTGACTTTGGATCTTTAACGAAACTTGGCTCAATGATGGGCTCAGGTGGAATGATTGTAATGGACGAAGACGATTGTATCGTCGACGTTGCTAAGTTCTACCTCAACTTTACAGTTGATGAGTCTTGTGGAAAGTGTGCTCCTTGTAGAATTGGAGGACGCTCATTGGCCAACTTGTTAGAGAAAATTACCAAAGGTAATGGAGAATTAGCTGATTTAGATCAAATGGTTGAAATTGGTGAAGCGATGAAAAAAGCCTCCCTTTGTGCTTTAGGACAAACTGCACCAAACCCAATTTTATCAACACTCCATTTCTTTAGAGATGAGTATCTAGCCCACGTTGTTGATAAAAAATGCCCTTCAGGAAAGTGTAAGAGCTTAGTTAGCTACTACATTCTTGAAGATAAATGTATCGGATGTACCGCATGTGCACGCAAGTGCCCCACAGCTGCAATTAGTGGTGAAAGGCGTGAAGTTCACGTTATCGACCAAGCTGCTTGTATTAAGTGTGGTGTCTGTTTTGAAACATGTAAATTTGGAGCTATTGAGGTCCGTTAGGGCCTCATAGTTGAGGAGGAAACTTGTGAGTACTGTTCATATGAAGATAAATGGGATGCCAGTTGAGATTGAGGCAGGATCCAACATCCTTGCCGCAGCCAAAAAGGTCCATGTAGATATTCCTACGTTGTGCTACCACCCCGACTTGCCTGCTTGGGCAGCTTGTGGATTGTGTGTAGTAAAACAAGAGAATTCACCAAAATTGCTTAGAGCTTGTGCAGCTCCTGTTCAAGAGAACTTAAGCATCATTACCCACGACGCCGAATTGTACCAAATTAGAAAGACAGTTATTGAGATGATTATGTCTAATCACCCCAACGAGTGTCTAACATGTGCAAGAAACGGAACGTGTGAATTGCAAAGATTTGCAGCAGAATTTGGTGTTAGAGAGCAACCATACGAAGTTAGAATTGCTGAATTACCCCAAGACACATCAACTACATCTTTAGTTTTAGATCCTAGAAAGTGTATCAAATGTGGTCGTTGTGTACAGGTTTGCCAAGACATGCAAGGTGTTTACGCCCTTGAGTTCATTGGTCGTGGTGATAACACCTTAATGAGCCCAGCTGCTGGACTTCCATTAAACGATAGTCCATGTATTAAATGTGGTCAGTGTGCAGCCCACTGTCCAGTTGGAGCAATCTTTGAAAAAGATGAGACTCAAGATCTCGTTAGGGCAATCAGCGATCCTGAAAAACACGTTGTTGTCCAAATTGCACCTGCAGTTCGTGTTGCTGTTGGAGAGGCCTTCAACTTACCAGCTGGAACAATTACAACTGGAAAAATCTACTCAGCTTTAAGACGCTTAGGTGTTGATACTGTGTTTGATACAAACTTCAGTGCTGATCTAACAATCATGGAAGAGGGTAGTGAATTAGTAAAAAGATTAACAACTGGAGAGGGTGCTATTCCTCAAATTACCAGCTGTTGTCCAGCTTGGACCGACTACATGGAGAAATACTACTCCGATATGATTCCTAACTTCTCATCGGCTAAAAGTCCAATGATGATGCAAGGAGCAATTACAAAAACTTACTACGCAGAGAATGCTGGAATTGATCCTGCTAATATCTACTCAGTTGCCATTATGCCTTGTACTGCGAAAAAGTTTGAGATTTCAAGAGATGAGAACATGTATGTTTCAGGGCATGCAGATGTAGATCTAGTTTTAACAACAAGAGAATTTGCCCGCTTAATCCAAGCTTCTGGAATTGACTTTGTCAAATTAGAAGATGAAGAAGCAGATAGCCCAATCGGAAAATATGCTGGAGCTGGAACAATCTTTGGTAACACTGGTGGAGTTATGGAGGCTGCTATTAGAACAGCTTACAACTTAATCACTGGTGAAGACCTTAAAGATGTTAACATCGAGGCTGTTAGAGGAATGGATGGAGTTAGAACTGGTGAAGTTGATATCAAAGGAACCAAAGTAAAAGTTGCTGTTGCCCACGGTATGGCCAACGTAAGTGACCTTCTAGAAGAGGTACGCCACGCTCGTGATAACAACCTTGAGCCCCCTTACCACTTTATTGAGGTAATGGCATGTCGTGGTGGATGTATCAGCGGTGGTGGACAACCTTATGCTTCAACTGACGATGTTCGTGAAAAGAGAATTGCTGGTCTTTATACTGATGACGAAAAAGCAACCGTTCGCTGTTCACACCAAAACCCAGAGATTCAACAAATCTACGATGAGTTCCTTGGTGCCCCTCTTAGTGAAAAAGCTCACCACTTGTTACACACAACTTACACTGAGAGAAAAATATACAAGAAGTAGTTTCACACTACAAAAAAAGAGAGCCGATAAAAAGGCTCTCTTTTTATTTGTCCAAATTAGTAATTATTCAATTACATTCTCTGTTTCGTAATCGAAGAACTTAACTTTCTCCATATCAGGAATGAGGCTAATGGTTTGATCAACTTTTAAAACAATGTGTGGTTCAACTTTAGCAACGTACTGGTGTTTACCTGTTGAGAGATAGACGTGAATCTCAGATCCTAAAGGCTCAATGACAGTTACTTGTCCATTGATAGTTTCACCATCAACAGCTTTGTCAGAGAACTTAACATCTTCGGGTCTTATACCAAAGGTAACTTTTTTACCAACGTACGATTTTAAAACTTTAGCATTCTTTTCAGTAAGTTTAATTTTAAAAGAGCCTTCATTGGCAAATAGATTTTCACCCTCTTTAACGATATCTACTGTTAAAAAGTTCATTGGAGGAGAGCCAATAAAACCGGCAACAAATTTGTTTGCTGGATTGTTGTACAACTCTAATGGACCACCAATTTGGTAGATAAGGCCATCTTTTAAGACAACGATTTTATCAGCCATAGTTAATGCTTCAACTTGGTCGTGTGTAACATAAATCATCGTAGCTTTTAATCTGTTGTGCAATGATGAAATCTCTGCTCTCATTTGAACTCTAAGTTTTGCATCTAAGTTTGAAAGTGGTTCGTCAAATAGGAATACTTTAGGCTTACGAACAATAGCTCTACCTACAGCAACTCTTTGTCTTTGACCTCCACTAAGAGCTTTAGGTTTACGCTCTAAAAGCTGCTCAATATCTAATATTTTAGCAGCTTCTCTAACTCTTTGATCGATTTCTTCTTTAGAAAACTTTCTAATTTTTAATCCAAACGCCATGTTGTCGTAAACAGTCATGTGTGGATAAAGTGCGTAGTTCTGAAATACCATTGCTATATCACGATCTTTAGGTGGAACATCGTTGACTAGTTTCCCATCGATGTACAACTCTCCATCGGTGATATCTTCTAAACCGGCGACCATTCTCAATGTTGTCGATTTTCCGCAACCAGAAGGACCAACTAAAACTACAAATTCGCGATCCTTGATGTCGATATTTACACTATCGACAGCCTTAACATTACCATCATAAACTTTTGTAATGTTCTTTAGTTCTACAGTGGCCATAAAAACCCCCTACTTATCTTATTAAGAATAAGTTTACCCCTCTCCAATATAGAAGTCAATTTAAAAGGGGGAACCTAGTTGATTTGTAAAACAGTTTTAGCTATTATGTTGTGGTAGTGCGACTGTCGTATAACGGCTATTACCCGAGCTTCCCAAGCTCGTGACGAGGGTTCGACTCCCTTCAGTCGCTTCTTTTCTTTCCTACTTATGTCCATAAAGTTATAACAATCTTTACATATGTTAATTAGCTATTTTTTAACTGATATATCATAAATATAAATAAATCCTTTATATATATGGCATTATTAGCCCAAAAATACCCCTTTTATTGAAATATTATTATTGCAGTTCTCAAAACCATGGTACAATTGACTATAGTCAGAATCCCGCTTTGCGGCGATTAAATTATAACAGGAGGTCTCTGTATGAAGAAATTAGTTGTAGGACTGGTTCTTGTCTCGCTACTACTCTTTCCAGTTTTTGCAAAAGGACAAAAAGACGTAGCACCAAAAAAAGATGGACTAATTCCTGTAACCTATGTATTTCCTGCTGACCCTGAAAGATTAGAAGATACACCTTTCTGGGCAGCCATCAAGATGGGTTATTTTGAAGAAGAGGGTCTTGATGTAAAAATTGAAGGTGCATTTGGAACAACGGACCTTAAGATGGTCGCAACAGGTAATGCAGATTTCTGTGGGCCTGGTCCAATGTTGATTTTAGCTTCAATTGAAGAGGAACTTCCAATCAAGGTAATCAGTGCTTATGATGCAATCAACATTTGGGGTATGTGTGTACCTTCAAATAGCAGAATCCAAGATTGGGCAGACATGAGAGATGCACAAGCAAAATATGGTAGAAAACTTACAGTAGCTTTAGGTGATGCCTCTTGGGAGATGTTGGTAACTCCAACACTCGTAGCTGCTGGGGTTGATCCCAGAAATGATATTGAGTGGGTCGTCGCTGGTGAGAACCGTTTCATCCAAGTTGCTGAAGGAAAACTCGATATGCTCTTCTCATGGCCTGGTGAAGCATGGCAATTACAAGGACAAGGATTTGACTTCAAATACATCGATGGTGATGAAGTTCTAAAAACAAACTCAAACTCAATCGTAACAAACATTGATACAATTAAAAACAGACCTGAAGTTGTAGCAGGATTTGTAAGAGCCCTTTCAAAAGGTACTTACTTCACCAAATACAACAGCGAAGCTGCAGCGGCATTAGTTTGTGACGTATTCCCTAACATTGACGTAACTTGGAAAGCAGCTGTTTACGTTCAAAAAGGAAGAGCTTATCAAATGTTTGGTGCCGAAGGTGGACCAGATGAAGAGAAATTGTTGAACAACATTGGTTACAGCTGGCCAGATAAGTGGGAGCTAAACGTTCAAGCAGCACTTGAAAGTGGTGTTATTACAAAACCAATTGCACTTGATGACATTTATACTAACGAATTCTTTGACAACTCTTGGGACAAAAAAGCAGTTGAAAGAGATGCCGACAATTATGACGTAGCTTCAACTAAAGCTCGTTATAAACCTGAGTAAAAGTGGTAAACACTAACTTTACAATGGAGGAAGGCAACTTCCTCCATTATAATATGAGGATAGAATGAAACATATACTTTGTTATGGCGATAGCAATACTTGGGGATGTGTCCCTGAACTATTTACCCGTTATGGGGTTAATGAGAGATGGCCAGGAGTTTTACAAAACCTTTTGGGTAGCGAATACCATATTTATGAAAATGGTTTAAATGGGAGAACTACTGTTTTTGAAGATCCCATTGAAGAGATGCGTAATGGACGCAGTGGCTTTGAAACAACATTGATGGTTAACGCCCCATTAGATTTAATTATCATAATGCTAGGGACAAACGATGTTAAAGATCGTCACAACCAACAGTCCTTGGGATATTGGATGGGGAGTTGATTTACTTGTTCAACTGGTTAGAAAACAACTAAACCCAGCCCCCGAAGTTCTTATAGCTTCCCCAATTCACTTAAATGATAAATTTGGCTCAACTCTCCATGGAACAGTATTTTCACAAGAGAGCATCCGTAAATCTAAAGAGCTCAGTGCAGTTTATGAAAAGATAGCTGAAGTTAATGGCTCTCATTTCATCGATTGTGCCACCTTCGCAGAAGCTGTGGGGGATGGAGTGCACACCTCTAAAGAGGGACATAAGAGCTATAGCAGAGGGGATGTTTAAAAAAGTAAAAGAGATTCTTGGATAATTTATTAATATTAACTAAGGAGAAATAGTTTGTCTAAATCTAAAATCTACAAAGGGATCAATGGATGGTCATTTCCCGATAACTTTACGATTGAACAAGCAATGGTGTTAGCTAAAGAGGCTAACTTTGAAGGGATAGAACTAACTTTATCAAAAGAGGGAGAACTCTCTTTAGCAACAACAGAGAAAGAGGCTCTTAAAATTAAAGAGCGTTCAAAAGAGATTGGAGTTGATATTAACAGTGTTGCTACTGGTCTGTTTTGGCAATTCTCAATAACAAGCGATTTAAAACACATCAGAGAGAAAGCTGTTGGTGTTATAAAGAAAGAGATTGAACTCGCTGCCCTTTTAGGTGCTGATGGAGTTTTAGTGTGTCCTGGGGCTGTTGGAGTTGATTTCAGAGTTGATCAAGTTGTCCCTGATGCTAAAAATATTGAGTATTACACAGGTAGTGAAGTTATCTCCTACGAAGTTGCTTACGAGAGGGCTCAAAAAGCAATTGCCGATTTAGCACCTTTTGCTAAAGAGCACAACGTTGCCATCTTAGTAGAAAATATTTGGAACAAGTTTTTACTCTCTCCATTGGAGTTTAGAACATTCTTAGATGAGATTAACTCACCTTATGTTGGGATGCTTTTAGATGTGGGTAATATCATCAGCTTTGGCTATCCTGAACAGTGGATTCGTATCCTAGGAGATAGAATTAAAAAACTCCACTTCAAAGATTACAGAAGAGCAGTTGGTACTATTGAGGGGTTTGTTGATCTGTTAGCAGGGGATGTAAATTGGCCTGAAGTTATGAACGCCTTAGATGATATAGGGTATGAAGGGTGGGCCAATGCTGAGATGACCCCCAACTATCAACACTATACAACCCAAATTATATATAACACCTCCTTAGCGATGGATAAGATTTTAAAACGGAGTTAGTGGACGGGAGCTTATTGTGGCAAAAAACGATAAATTAATTCTTTCTCACATTACAAAATCATTTAGTGACGGTAAAAATCAGTTAGATGTCATTAAAGATTTTACTCACACTGTCAAAGAACAAGAGAGTGTTGTGATTTTAGGCCCATCTGGGTGTGGAAAATCGACTCTCTTAAAGATAGCTGGGGGAATTATTGATGCCTCCAGTGGTGAGATTATTTTAAATGGGGTCAATTATAAAACCCAAATTCCAAAAGAGGCTTTAAAAACCTTCGGCTTTGTTTTTCAAACTTCAAACTTACTGCACTGGCGAACAGTAGCCGGCAATTTGTTGTTTACTTTAGAAGTGATGAGACTCAAAGGAAAAGAGTGGACTGACCGTGTTGATGAGATTTTAGACATTGTTGGACTGCTACAATATAAAGAGGTGTTCCCTCACGAACTTTCGGGTGGAATGAAACAGCGTGTAGCTGTTGCTCGTGCCTTAGTTCACAACCCAGAAATTTTAATCTTAGATCAATCCTTTGGTGCTTTAGATGCTATTACCAGAAAGATGCTCTCTTTTGAGGTATTAAAAATACACCAAGCTACCAATAAAACGATGCTAATGGTCACCAATAACGTCCCAGAGGCAGTTTTACTAGCATCACGAGTTTTAGTGTTATCAAATAAGCCCACTGAGATAGTGAAAGAGATTTCAGTCGATATTCCATTTGAAGAGCGAGTTCCTGAAATATATGCCGATTCGAGGTTCTTAGAATATTGTAGTGAAATTAATAGTGTAATCAGGGATAACATGTAAGGATTTAATATGGGAACAAAAAAGAAGAAAAAAATAGAGTGGATTAATATTTTGGCTCCATTTGTGGTACTTGCCATCATAGTTGTGATACTTGAAGTTTTAGCTAAAAGTGGCAAAGTAGCTGAGTATGTTTTACCAGCACCATCAAAAGTTGTCGCAGGAACTATCAAGTCTTTTGGCAGAGCAATTTTACCCGACTTCTTGTTCTCAATTAAAATTATTTTAATTGGGTTTATAAGTGCAACTATTTTGGGTCTTTTATTAGCTGCTGTTTTTAGTCAATTCTCAATAGTAGCTAAAGCAACAAGCCCTGTGATTATTTGGTTGGTCATTACTCCAATGATTACACTAGTTCCACTAGTTCTTTTGTGGTTGGGCAATGATCCTAACGTACGGGTAATCATTGTTATATTACAAGCTTCTCCAATTATTTGTTTAAATACTTTAACAGGTCTTACCACCATTGAAACTGAGAAGAAAGAGTTAGCTCGCAGTGTTGGGGCAACTCGTTTCCAAGCGTTCATAAAAATAAACTTTATGAATGCGATGCCTCAAGTTTTCACCGGTATTAAACTTGGTTGTATTTTCTCAATTATTGGTTCAATTAGTGCTGACTTTGTGGCTAAGACTATTGGGATGGGAAATAAGATTATTCAATTTACAAAATATGTTCAAACAGATTTAGCTTATGGCTCTATTTTGCTAGTCGCTTTGTTAGGTATTGGGATGTACATGCTCATCGAAGCTATCGAGAAAAAAGTTGTAATTTGGAGAAAGTAGAATGAAAGTACCAAAAATAGAATACGATAACGTAACAAAAATTTTCTCCACAAGGCGCCAGAAAATAACAGCAGTTCAAGATTTTTCAATCGCAATCGAAGATGGGCAGTTTGTCTCTATTGTTGGACCTTCAGGTTGTGGTAAGTCTACTGTTATTCGTCTTTTAAATGGGATTATCCCTCCAACTTCAGGGGAGATCAAAATAGATGGCGTTCCCCACGGAAAGAAAAAGCTCTCTAAAGAGAGGCTAAAGAAGATGGGCTTTGTTTTCCAAGAGCCAAACTTACTTCCTTGGTTAACTATTAAAGAGAACGTTGCTTTACCACTAAAAGTCTTTCATATGAAAGAGAGTGAAGATTGGGAGAGGGTGGATGAGCTATTGAATATGGTTGGTCTTTATGAGACTAAAGATGCTTATCCAACAGAAGTTTCAGGGGGAATGACTCAGCGAGCTGGAGTAATTAGGGCAATGGTTCACAACCCAGAGATTCTTTTGATGGATGAACCTTTTGGATCTTTAGATGGAATTACTCAAGATGCTCTTGATATGGAAATTCTCAAAGTTTGGGAAAAAACTAAAAAAACAATAATTTTCATTACCCACAACATCGATGAAGCAGTTTTATTGAGTGAAAAGATTTTTGTTATGGCAACTCAACCAGGGCGCTTAATTAGTATTCAGGATGTCCATTTGCCTTATCCAAGGGAATTGGAGATGAAAGAGACCCATGAGTTTATAGATTTTTCTAATATGATTACCAACCTCTTAGGAGAGTTGGAGCTAAGTATTATTAAATAGGAGATATGGAAGATGAAAAAAGATAATCTAGATAGTAAAGTAGCTTCAATAGTTGCCCCCATTCTCCTCTTTATAATCATATTCTTCGTATGGGAGTTAATTGTTAAGTTAAACAACATTCCAGCTTGGTTACTACCAGCACCCACAAGAATCTTTAGATCGATGGTTGTCAACTTTAAAGATTTGTGGCCCCACATTTGGATGACTTTTAGGACAATTTTAGTTGGGTATCTTATTGCAATTCCAGTTGGTATTTTACTTAGTGCTTTAGTAACAAACTTTGCCCTTTTAAGTGTTGCTTTAACCCCTTACATTCTATTATTGGTTACAACCCCTTTAATTACATTAGTGCCACTTTTAATGTTGTGGATGGGCTTTGGAATTCAAACTAGGATAGTTACAGTCTTAATCCAATCCTTTGCAATTATTAATATGAACAGTGCCACTGGATTTTTAAACGTTCCTCACATTAGACACGAATTGATGCAAACACTTGGGGCTAACCGACTTCAAAAGTTCCGCTACATTTTACTTCCTTCAGCCCTTCCAGATGTCTTTACCGGTTTTCAACTAGCCGCTATCTTTGCAACTACTGCTTGTATTAGTGCTGAGTATGTTGGTGGAAACATGGGCTTAGGAAGTCAAATCATTAAGTATGCTCAGTTTCTAAAAACAACTGAGTCGTTTGCCTGTATTTTCTACGTTACCATATTAGGTCTTTTCTTCTACACAGGAGTAGGTCAAATAAAAAAATGGATTATTACTTGGAAAATTTAATCTAAGGATTAAAAAAAGTGGGGGTAGGAAAACTAAATCCTACCCCTTTTTAATTCTTTAATCTTTAATCAAAGTGACTTTAATTGTAGAGGAGTAATCTCCTCCAATTAGGGGGGTGTTATATTCATTTATCCTTGTTATGCCAATTTCCATGTACTCTTGCCATTTGTTGGATAATGCTTTGTTTTCAATAGGGATAGTTACGGCACTATTTGTGCTAGAGAAGCTGCGCCCTGGTAGGGTAATGTAATATGGAATAGATCCTTGTCCGTTATTTTTTTCAAATCTAAATTGGTTACTATTTTCGGGTTCGATTTTAATCTTAAAAGAGTCATTGGCGTTACTATCAATAGACATGAAAGAGACAGCTCCTACTGTTAAAACTCCACTTTTGTTGTTGTTCAGGTAAATAACATCTATACCTTCAGCTGTAGGATATTGTTCAACAAAGAAAAAGTTTTGTGGCTCACCAGAACCACTAGCTGTGGGTTTGACATAAAACGCTACGATCGGAAATGCTCTACTATCAACTATCACTCCATTGTTATCAACAAATTCAATCATAAAAAAATTAGAATAAGTTCCATATAGAGAAGTTTGGCCACCTTCAGGAGCATTGAACTTAAGTGAAATAAAATTATAGGTATTGTCGTTTTTGTAACTAACTGTATAGGCTAGAGGACTTGTAGTTGTTTCATAAGTATGATTTACATCACCTTCTGCTTCAACCTTAACTGAAAAACTAATTCTTTTAGAGCTATCCTCAGTATTAACTAGTTCAAAATTATCACCTGTTGGTACGCTTATTCTTAAAGTCAATTCCCCATAACCAGCAGGCAAATTTTGCCAATATATTCGCCTTATACTTACTTGTCCATAAGAATTATAAACCCTATTTGAATCCCAATTTAAATCTTGGTCGTTGTTATCAAGCCAATGGTATGTTTGGTACTCAGGTAATGCGTAATTTAAGTGGTTGGCTATAATTTTTTCAGCACCCAAAAATATTAAAATTATAAGTACAAACAGAAAAGTTTTGAATTTCTTCATCTTTAAGATATTAAAATGAGTTCAAATTAAAGTCAATAAACCCTAGTTATTTCTATATCTAAAACACAATTGTGCTTAATAGTCCTAAGCTAAATGTTAAACAGTACAGTAAGAAAATCTTTGAAATATCACCCATAGAGGGGTCTTTTGTTTCTAAAGAGAAACCTCTTTTGTTCATATTTTTATAAATAATAAGAGAGAGAATAAAGGCTACTAAAGAAAATGGAGCTACATTTATTGGTAGGTATGAGGTAAAAGAGTATAAAATAGTGAGAACAAAAGTTGAAATAAGTTGTCCATACATAAAGATGGCAACACTTTTTTCAGAAAGAACAATTGCTAATGTTCTTCTTCCAGCTTCGGTATCAGAGAATTTATCACATCGGTTGTTAACAGATAAAATCATCCCAATGATAATCATAAAAGGGAGTGAGACTAACAAAGAGCTAAGATTTAAAGTAAGGGTATGAACATAGTAAGTTATTAAAAATAGGATAGTTCCTAAAAACCCTCCAGCAAAGATTTCCCCAAAAGGGGTACGAGAGATCGGAAAAGGACCCCCTGTATAAACATACCCAACACCCATACAGATTGCACCAATGATTATTAAATAAAAACTTGTTTTATAGGCTAAAATTAGACCTAAAATTGCAGCTGCTAAAAATAAGATAGATGAGACAATTAAAGCCATGGTGGGATTAACATGTTCATGAACTAATACCTTAGCTTGCTCTTTGTTAAACTTTTTATTATCTGTACCGTTTATAAAATCGAAGTAGGTGTTAAAGCCAGTAGTGCCCATATCTACAAATAAGACAGCAAACAACATAATAATAAATTTTGATAAGGAGAACGAAGTTGTTGAAATGGCAACATAGACAGAGGCACTAAGGTAGGTCCCCATACTAATAATTTTTGTCCTTATCTCTACTATGCTGTTAAATTGTCTGAAATTCATAAAACTACTTTATTATAAAAGGGATTTGTTAAAAAGCCCCTTTAATTATAGTTATAAAGTAGTTCTTCTTGAAAGTTGATCTCTACAAGTCTATTATAGAGAGTGTATTTAACTACTGGAGTGTGAAATGCAACTAAAATATGAAACTGTATTTAGGGAATTGCAAAGTAAAATTCTCAGTGGATACTGGCCTGAAAATGCTATGATTCCAACCGAGTTTGAACTGTGTGAAGAGTACAACGTCAGTCGTATCACTGTCCGAAGAGCTTTAGAAGAGTTAGTTCGTACAGGTCTAATTAGGCGTTCTAGGGGTAAAGGCTCTTTTGTTTGTTCAACTAAGCACCTTAGTGAAACTCGCAATGCAGCAACAGATAATCTTTATGATTCAATTCTTACCAACATAAAAAACCAAATTATTGAAGATAAGTATTATGGTCCTAATACCTCATTAGCAAAAAATATGCCTCTATTGTTAAACAACGTGGATGAGGGAATTGTTAGAATTAGACTGTTAGAGTTAGTTGATGAGGTCCCACACTCTCTTAAAAGTGTTTTTGTTTCTGAATCAACTAGTAAGCTACTAGATCGAGAAGATCTAGCTAACAAACCTTTTTTAGAGGTTTATGAAAAAAGTACTAATAATAAAATTATTTCCATGAGACGTACAATCTCTGCAATAATTCCTGATGATTATCATTGCAACTTACTTGGGGTAAAAAGGGGAACTGCGCACTTGTGGATGAAAAACACTGCATTCATCGAAGATCGAGTTCCTGTTGCAACCAGTTACACAATCATCAATGGGAACCTTTTTGACTTTGTTGTCGATTTACAGCTCAAAAAATAATTGATTTATTTTGACAAAACATTTTAATGTGTTAATATTTCTCACACCAAAGAGTCTAATAGGAGTGTAAGATGAGAACCATTATTAGGATGCTTGAAGAATCTGCAAAAAGATACCCAAATCGCTTCTACTCTTCAATGAAAGGAGAGTCGGGATGGGAGGGGAAAACATTTGGGGATATCGATACCCTATCTAATTACTTTGCTGCTACTTTAATAGAGGATAATATAGAAATAGGCTCTAACTTTGGCCTTTTAGCTGAAGGAAGAAGTGAGTGGATAATTGCTGAGATGGGCTTATTAAAAGCTAAAATGGTCTCAGTACCTCTTTCTATTAAGTTAACTAGTGATGAGATTGCATTTAGGTTAACTCATAGTGAAGCTAAAGGAATCATTGCCTCATCAAACACTTTAGACAACGTTTGTAAAGCTTTGGAGATGTTAGAAAAAAAACCTGTGTTGTACTACTTAGATGATAACGACGATCGTCTAAAACGTAATAGTGAAAAGTATAAGTGGACAGAGGGTAAAGACTACATCATTTGGCCAAAGATTATAAAAAGAGGGACAGAGCTTCTAAAGAAAAACAACGAGTTAGTAAAAAACAGTATCGCTGAGATAAATGAAAATGATGTAGTTAATATTTGTTACACTAGTGGTACTACAGGAAATCCAAAAGGGATTATGTTAACTCACCTTAACTATTGGTCAAATAGCCACGATGCTGTACAGCTTTTTGATCTTCCTGATGGAAAGTTAGAAACATTAGTTGTTTTACCAGTGGATCACTCATTTGCCCACACTGTTGCTATTTACACAGCCTTACTTAGAGGGATAACACTAAGTTTTGTTGATGCACGAGGAAGCAATGCTGCAATAGTTCGTAACTTCCCTAAAAACTTAGGTGAAGTTAATCCCACCTTCTTATTAACAGTTCCTTCCATAAGTGGGAATTTTATGAAGAAGATGATTAGTGGAATAAAACAAAAAGGGAAGTTTGTTGAGACAATTTTTAATAACGGTCTAGATGCTGGAATTAAACGTAATGGTGATGGCTTTAATAAAGGCTCTTTGTTAACCCACATTAAAACATTTATCCCTTACAAACTTGCATCCATATTAGTATTTCCAAAGTTACGCCAAGTGTTTGGCAATAGAATAGAATATTGTGTTGGCGGAGGAGCTTTATTAGAAGCTCGTCAGCAACACTTCTTTGCAGCAATAGGAGTACCTGTTTATCAAGGGTACGGTTTAACAGAAGCTGCCCCAATAATTAGTTCCAACTCCCCACTAAAGTATAAATTCGGTACTAGTGGAGTAGTTGCCCCCTCTGTTACTTGTAAAATAATGGTTGATGATACTACTGAAGCTAAAGTTAACCAAAGAGGTGAGATTGTTATCAAAGGGGATAACGTGATGAAAGGGTATTTTAAAAACCCAGAGGCAACTAAAGAGGTTCTAAGAGAGGAAGATGGAGAGACTTGGTTGTGGACGGGAGATTTAGGATACTACGATGAAGATAACTTTTTAGTGGTAACTGGAAGAGCTAAAGCCCTTTTGATAGCTAAAGATGGCGAAAAGTACTCACCTGAAGAGGTTGAAGAGGTGATGGTTAACAACGTTGATTTAATTAATCAACTCGTTGTTTATAACGATCACGACCCAATAACCACTGCCTTAGTCACCTTACAAGAAGAGGCAGTGAAAGCCCTTATAACTAAAGAGGGAATAAAAGATCAAAAAGAGCTTTATGATAGTGTTATTAAAATCCTAAAATCGTATGAAGATAAAGCTAAAGGAATTATTCCTTCTCAGTGGATTCCTAGTAGGTTCACAATAATTGAGAAAGCTTTCAGTGAAGATGATGGATTAGTAAACTCAACTATGAAACTTGTCCGTTACAAAGTGATCGAACATTACAAAGAGCGCATTGAGCAGATGTATGAAAGTGAGCAATTAAACGATCAGAAAAACTTAGAGGTATTAAAGAAACTGTTTTTTAGTTAGTTTGACAATCTGAGCAAATCCCTTTAAGGATTATGTCGTGCTCTTGAACTTCAAAGCCAAACTCTTTTTTAATTTCGGCATCGATTGGTTTGAAAAAATCTAAATCGATGTCGATTACTTTTTTACAGTTGAGACAGTAGAGGTGTGAGTGCTCATCATTACGGGCATCGTAGCGGGTAGAGGATGAGTCAATTGAGTCTACTTTTATAATTTTCCCTACCTCAACAAGTAGATTTAAGTTTCTATAAACAGTCCCCAAACTAATTGAGGGCATCTTCTTTTTTACATGGAGGTAGATTTGCTCAGCTGTAGGGTGAGTATCAAATGATTCTAATGTTTCATAGATCAATTCTCTTTGACGTGAATAGCGCATTGTCTCCTCCTTCTAATATAGATGTTGTAACTTAATAAAAAGTTACACTATGGGCTAGTATAACTCATATTAGTAATCATTCCTATTCTTAATATCATAATATTAATTGTCATGTCAATCAACTATTGTTACTTTATCTTCACGTAGGTGTTTTTTCTATATGGCACTAGAAGCCATGTTATGACAAATGTTGCTGTTTTTACTAGCTTTTTGGTTAGTAACAACTTATTATTTATGGAGGGAAGGAGTTCCCTCATAGGAGAAAAGGTTATGAGAAAGAAAATTATAGGGTTTTTAATAATACCCATACTCTTAATAGCCGTCATAGGATGTGATTTAGATGCATTAAGTGGATTGATGGGTAAAATGGGTACAAACGTCCTAACATCAACAGGAGCTGTAACAGTTGATGACACCCAAACCAAAAAAGTTTCTGAAAATATTAGTAAGGTTGTTGATGGAGCTGGGAAAGTAGACAAAGAAAAGCTTAAGGAAGTAAAAGAGGATCTTAAAGATATCTTAGATTCACCTAAAAAAGCTGAAGACTTAAAAGAGAAGCTTAAAAATGATGCAGATCCAAATACTGCTTCAAAGACAAATGATGAATTAAAAGAAAAGTTAGAAGATCTTTTTGGTAATGATCATGGACTTGATTTTGAGATAACAACTGAAGCAGACTTATTAGTAGCAGTTTTAGTGATTGATTTATTAGATACTATAGATAGTGCTGTCGATGTTGGTGATTTTGAAGACCTAGATGAAAGTGAAATTATGGATATTGTTTCAGATGCCTTCTTTATTATTGAAGTTGTCAACTCTCTTTCTTCTACAGGTGATGTTGATGTAGATGATATTTTACAAGATTTCTTAGCTAATCTGGGGGATGGTTTCAGAGGTGTTTCAAGAGCTAATTCACGCGATGGTGGTGGAGATGATTTTGAGGTAGAAGAAGTTATTGTTCCAATCTTAAAGTCGGTAATCACTGCAATGGATACCAATAAAAATGGTGTTGTTTCAAAGTCGGAACTTGATGCTATGGTAGTCAACTACAGCTTTATTAGAAGTAGCTATGAAAGTATGGCTAAGGCACTAGCAAAAGAGACTAGTTCTAAAAGAAGAAAGTAAAAATTTCAGATCCAATTAGTTATCTCATTAGTGTTGTTGTCACAACAGGTGAAGATCAATTTAGTAACTATGAAAATGGTGATAGCACAGGGTTTAGAGGATTGCTAAATGATGTTTATGCGTTTATTAAAGCATATGAGAAGAACAATAGTGCAGAGTTTAATGATTATGTAAAAGATGATGGTAACGACATTGAATTTAAGTTATTTGAAGATGTCTTCGGCGAGAATGAACCAAATACGAACCCTGCTCTTAGAATTAGAAAAACATTAGAGACTCTTATCGATGCTAGTGATTTATCTGGATTTGATCTATTTGATGTTGAATAGGGGTAGATAATATGAAAAAGAAAATTATTTTAACATTACTAATTGTAGGCTTATTAACTTCTGCCCTTTATGCAGACTTCTTTGATGATAACCAATTATTTGATCAAGGAACTACTTTTAAACCTATAAGTGCTCGCATAGAGGCTATGGGTGGGGCAGGAATCGCTACAGCAAGAAATGGAGATGCCTTTTTCTTCAACCCAGCAAACTTAGCTGATGGTAAATTTAGTTTAAACCTACCTTCTGTATCAGTAACACTTTTTAACCCTAAGAAGATTATTGATACTGGTATTATCCAAAAACTAATAGAAGGGGAAGAGTTTGACCCAGTAGCAGATGGAATGGGGATTCTCAATATTTTTAACAGAGGAAAAGGGGATGTATTAACAACAGATATTGCAACCTCATTTACAGTAGGTGGATTTGGCTTAGGGTTGAATATTCAACAACAACTTCACAATATTGATAAAGGATCCAATGTTAACTTGTTTGCTGAATTGAGTGTTGCCCTTTCAGTTGGTCTAGGTGTAAGAATTGATTTACTTCCCAATAAAATATCTTTAGACGTTGGGGCAGTAGCTCGTCCAACTTATAAGGTTTACACCGATGGAATTGGTGCTGGTAAAGTTCTTAGTTTAGTTTCAGATGATGATGATGCAGATGATCCATTTGATGCAATAATGAAAGAAGTTGCCCTTGCAGCTGGTTCAGCTCTCCCATTTGATATAGGACTTAATGTAAACTTCCCATTTGGATTTAGAGTTTCTGCTGTTGCTAGAGACATTAATGGACAATTTAAAATGCAAAAGTATGAGCACTCTGGAGATTATATCAATGAAATGATGGATCTTTTTGGAGGGGATAAGAATACTTATAGTGGGGCCTCAGCAGAACCTGTTGAGTTTGAAGCTGAATTGGTCCCATGGTCATTAGACTTTGGTGTTGGTTGGGTTGGTTCTTTTGGACGTCTTGATAAATTCATTAGACCAACATTCTCATTTGACTTTGTTGATGTTAATAACTTAGCTAAAGCTTTAGAGAGTGATAAGAATGCTTATTGGAATCACTTAAGAGCTGGAGTTGAGCTAAGATTGCTATCTACAATTGACTTAAGAGCTGGTATGAATAGAGGTGCATTATCAGTTGGAGTAGGGTTAGACCTATTTGCAATGAGAGTTGATGCAGCTTACTACTGGCGTGAAATGGGTGTCTCTATTGGTGATAGATCAGTTGATGCCTTCACAATTAGATTCAACTTAGGATATGACCGATAGCAGATATTTCGCAATTTGATTGAGCTCCCCGATTGGGGAGCTCTTTTGTTATTAGTCTAACTGTTTGTTCTTATTTCTAACAATTTGTAAAATAATACTAGATATGTGTTGTTTCCTATGTTATGCTAGGCACAATTATATCGTAAGCACATAGGAAGGAGTATTATGGCAAACTTTGGAATTTGGGGACTTATCCCACCAGTTTTAACCATTGCACTAGCATTCATAACAAAAGATGTAGTTATCTCCCTATTTTTAGGAATCCTTTCAGGAACTTTAATTGTAGCGGCAGGCAATCCATTTTTAGCATTGGTTAACTTATCTGATGTATTGGCTGAATCTTTAGCCGATGGGTGGAACATTAGAATATTATTATTCTGTGCTCTATTGGGAGGCCTTGTTGGGCTCTTAGCTAAAACCGGAGCTGCTCAAGCTTTTGGTAGATGGGCTGCAAAAAGGGTGAGAACAAAGAGAGCTTCAATGTTATTAACATGGGCTTTTGGTCTTATGATTTTTATTGATGACTATTTTAACAGCTTGGCTGTTGGAACAGTTATGCGTCCTATCACCGATGCAAATGGAGTTCCTAGAGCTAAATTAGCCTACATACTCGACTCAACTGCAGCTCCTGTATGTATCATAGCTCCAGTTTCATCTTGGGTTGTTACAGTTATGTCGATAGTTAAAGGATCTGAAGGATTTAAAGAACTTGGGATGAGTGAGTTTGAGTTCTTTATTAGATCAATTCCTTTCAACCTTTATGCTTTGTTTGCACTAATAATGGTTGTAGTGATTATTTTAACTAACAGAGACTTTGGACCAATGGCCTCATCTAACAGATACCATGAAACAACTGGTTCTTTGTATAACTTAGCTTATG
This sequence comes from Sphaerochaetaceae bacterium, assembly GCA_050950065.1. Lineage (GTDB taxonomy): Bacteria > Spirochaetota > Spirochaetia > Sphaerochaetales > Sphaerochaetaceae > JBAYOE01. The sequence continues at coordinate 39,744 of JBMNGX010000005.1, forward strand.
GTGATGCTCCTGGTGAAATTGCTGAGATGCAAGCTGAAACAGATTTAGCTAAGCCAATTGATATGCTTTTCCCTATCGTTGTTTTAATTTTATCTGCAGTTGCCTTTTTCCCAATTACAACTTGGTACTTAGAGGCTCTAGATGGAACTTACGCCTCATTTGGTGAAGCTATGAGAAGTATGACACTATCTGAAGCATTTGCTAACACAGATGCCTCATTTGCTTTGTTCTACTCAATTATTATCACACTCACTGTTACTTACATCTACTACTTTGCCCGTCGCCTATTTACCATTAAAACTGCTTCTGAAGCATTGAAAGATGGAATTGGCTCAATGGTTCCAGCTTTAATGATCTTAACAATGGCTTGGTCAATTGGAACAATTATTTCAGCATCTCCTGATGAGGGTGGGCTAGGTTTAGCCTCATTTTTATCTGACACTGTAGTAGCAGGGGGCTTCCCATTGGCATTAGTACCAATGATAGTCTTTGCCCTTTCAGCTTTGATTGCTTTTTCTACAGGAACAAGCTGGGGAACATTTGCAATTATGATTCCAATCACAATGCCTATTATTGCAGGACTTGCCAACTCGAAAGGGATGGACTTAAGTGGATTGTCAAATGCTATGTTCTTAGGTGTTGCTGCAGTACTTGGAGGTTCGGTCTTTGGAGATCACGCCTCTCCTATTTCAGATACAACAATCTTATCCTCAACTGGGGCAAGTTGTCCCCACTTAGAGCACGTTAGCACTCAAATGCCATATGCGCTATTTGTTGCTGTCGTCTCAATAGTTGGATTCTTAATTGGTGGTATTTTCTTAAATGCCATCGCAGCATGGGTGGCTTCTATAATCGTGTTTGTAGCGGGCATGATTGTGTTGCCAAGAGTTTACCAAGGAACTTAATAGTTTCTTAAGCGAAGATGAATTTTGATAAATGGGGGTGGCGCTTGCTACCCCCATTCTAGTATGATGAGAACTCTATGAGAGTTGTTGCAATAGATTTTGAAACTGCTAATAAAAGCTTATTAAGTCCTTGTTCTGTTGGACTAGCTAGGATGGAAAAAGGGGAGATAGTTGATACTTTCTACACCCTATTAAAACCTTATCACCCTTACTTTGATCCAGATAATATCGCAATTCATGGAATAAAAAGTGAAGATGTTAAAGAGGCTCCCTCTTTTAGTGAAGTGTGGGATGACGTTCTCTCTTTTATTGGAGAGGACTTTCTAATAGCTCACAATGCCCCATTTGACATTGGAATTTTAAAAGCTAATTTAAGAAACTCTTATATCCCAATCCCATCAATTGAGTATGGGTGTACTTTACAAATAGCACGTAAGATTTGGAGCGATCTACCATCACATAAACTCACCTATTTAAGTGAAATCTTTAACTTTGAGTATAACGCTCATAACGCCTTAGATGATGCAATTAATGCAGCTAAGGTTTTTCATAAGGCGTGCCCTTGTGTAAATTATGATGAGACAAAGCTCTTTTTCTCCCAATTTGGGGTAAATTTTTCTAATTTAAAAGAAATTTAGGGAAAATCCTTGCGCCTATCATATGGCGATGCTAATATTTATTTGTATTCAATTCAAAGTAATTACCACATTATTACGGAGGAAACCATGGAGTTAAAAGGAACTAAGACGGAGAAGAACCTTCTAGAGGCATTTGCAGGCGAATCAATGGCTCGTAACAAGTACGACTATTGGGCAGGAGTTGCACGCAAAGAGGGGTATGAGCAAATTGCTAACCTCTTTATGGAGACTGCTGTTAACGAAAGAATGCACGCCAAAATTTGGTTCAAGCTATTACAAGAGGGTGGAGAGCTTGCTGATACAGTGACCAACCTACAAATGGCTGCAGATGGAGAGCACTACGAGTGGACAGATATGTATGCTCGCATGGCTGATGAAGCTCGTGAAGAGGGATTTAAGAAAATTGCTTCTCTATTTGATGCAGTTGCAAAAATTGAAAAAGAGCACGAAGCTCGCTATTTAGCACTCAAAAAGAATGTGGAAGATGGGGTCGTATTTTCACGTGACGGAGAGCAAATTTGGAAGTGTGGCGTATGTGGCCATATCCATATTGGTAAAAAAGCTCCTGAGCTTTGCCCAGTATGTCTTCACAAAAAAGCTCACTTTGAGATCGCTGCAAAGAACTATTAGTTTTTAGATATAAGAAGGGGCCTGGTGCCCCTTTTTATATTACCCAATTGCTTTTGCTATATAATCAAGTCGTTCAATGATTGGGAGCTTTTGTGTGCAAAGCTCTTCACATTGACCACAAGCTATACACTTAGCTGCCCATTGAGGATCAACTCCCCAATGGTTTTCCATTCTGCCAAACATTTTTTTATCATCACCTTTAGTTAAGATGTGCATGTTGTAAGACTCTAAAAGTTGAGGAATAGGGATAAGTTCTGGACAACTATCACAATAACCACAAGTTGTACAAAGGGTATTTAACTCCTCAGTGAGATTTAGAGCCATCTTCTCTAAATAATCAGAAGGGACATTATTGAGGTTTTTTGTAGCTTTAACAGCTTCTTCAACCTCTTCTACTGAACTGAACCCTGGAATTGCTAAGGTGGCCTTATTTTGACTTAAGATAAACTTTAAAGCAGAGACTACCAGTGAATCATCTCCCTCTTTTAAAAACTCAAAATAAGAGGGATTTTGTGGAATTATTCCCCCTCCAAGGGGATTCATTGTAACAATTCCTAAATTAGCTTTATGACAAGCATCGATTCCCTCTTGCCTGTAGGCAAAGTTTATAGCGTTGTAACCTAAAGTTACCCCTTCATAAATTCCATCATTGGCAACTTTAGCTATATCTTCTCCACTAAGGTGGGTAGTAAAACAGATATGATCTATTAATCCTTGCTCTTTAGCTTGCATAGCAGCTTCAAAAATGCCATCTTTTTTTAAATACTCTTTGTAATCATCTAAAGTTAGAATTGACCACATGTTATAAAAATCTATTTTTTCAAGGTTCATCCTCTTTAGAGATTGTTCAATCATTTTCCAAGCATCACTGCTATTTTTAGCATTCCAAAGACCACATTTTGTGGAGACGTAGAATTTAGAACGATCCATAGATTTAAAAGCATGCCCATAGATTTTCTCACTGTGACCATCACAGTAATCGGGAGCAGTATCAAAATAGTTGACTCCTAATTGGTATGCGCGTTTAACAATCTCACTACTTTTTTCATAAGATCCCCCCTCATACTCCTCTTGCTTAAAGCGCATCCCTCCCATCCCTATAATCGACACTTTTTTCCCAGTTTTCCCAAATTCTCTGTAAATCACTTCTTTTCTCCTAACATTGAAAAAGGGGAAAATCCCCTTTAAAAAATTATACCACCTAAAAGATCAAAATAAAACCGGTCGAATGACCGGCTTTGAATTTTCTAGAGCTCTAGTTTCCACAAGAAGTGGAGGTTGCAATACTCGTAGTAGGCAACAACTTTACCTAAGTTTTCAAAAGTTACTTCAGGTTTATCGCCAGGTTTTAAATGTTTACGGAAAATTCCATCTTCAGTGACAGCTGCAATCCATTGGATATAGTGCTCTTCAGTCATTGGGTGGGCAGTTGAACCAACTTTTACAACTACTTTGTCACCATCTTGTTCGGCAACAGGAACGTGCTTTTCAGTAGCTGCATCTGCTGTGCTAGCAACAAGCTCTTTCATTGGTTGGCCACAACAAACTAGCTCTCCACCACCGTTGTGAATAAGCTCTACAATGTTTCCACAAAGTTCACATCTAAAAAATTTCACATCCATTTTTAATAACTCCTTATTTGACATTTGAAAGGTTACCTTTATACTCTATCTAACAATGTTTCAAAATGGAAGGGGAATATGATTAGAAGATCAATCAAAAAGATAGTTGGTGGGCAAGTGCAGTACGATGGTGCTGGAGTTAAGCTGGTAAGAGTTTTTGGTAGACCAGATGCAGAAGACTTTGACCCATTCTTATTATTAGACGCCTTCGATTCAGAAGATGATCAAGACTATATCAAAGGATTCCCATGGCACCCCCATAGAGGAATAGAGACAGTCACCTATTTAATCAAAGGTGATATCGAACACCAAGACTCCTTAGGAAACAAAGGTTCTATCTTAGATGGCTCTTGTCAGTGGATGACAGCAGGTAGTGGAATTATTCACCAAGAGATGCCTCAATCAAGTGAACATATGTTAGGAGCTCAGCTTTGGGTAAACTTACCTCAAAAAGATAAGATGACAGAGCCCGCTTATCGCGACATTGAAAATGAGATGGTACCAGAAGTAGAAGAAGATAATGCCACAGTAAGAATTCTTAGTGGCCATTACAAAGGTACTAAAGGGGCTATTGAGGGCACTTATGTTAAAACCCTCTATTTAGATGTTGCTTTAAAAGGAAAAGAGAGTTGGGAAATTGATGTAGATCCACAGCACACAATTTTCATCTACTTAGTTAGTGGGTCAGTTCGCTTAGATGATAGTTCAACAATCGTCCCATCGCACAGAGCAGTCCTTTTTACCAAAGGGGACAAAGTGAAAATTGAACCTCAAGAGGAGGGAGTAAGGCTTTTATTTGTTGGAGGAAAACCTTTAAATGAGAAAATATCATGGGGTGGACCAATAGTTATGAATACGAGAGAAGAGTTGGCCTTAGCTTTCAGAGAGCTTGAAGAGGGAACTTTCATTAAATAATAAAAATAGCTACACACTTACTCATTACTGATGTAGGTGTGTAGCTAACAGAACAATATTTCTCAAAAATATCCCACACCTAAAACTATAAATTACTAAAATCTCACAGTCAATAAAATTCTGCAACTTGACGCTATAACTCATTCATAACGACCTTAGAGGTACCAAGGAGTTATTAAATGCGAATAGCAATCATATATTATAGTGGAACAGGCAATACTGAGATGACAGGGGCCCTTGTAGCAGAAGGTGCTCGCAGCACAGGAGCTAAAGTTGATCTATTTCCTATTAGCCACTTCGACGAATCGCTTTTAAAAGAGTACGACAGATTTGCCTTTGGATGTCCTGCTTCAGCTGAAGAGGAGTTAGAAGAGATGGAGTTTTTACCATTTTACGAAAAGTTAGAACCTTTATTAAAAGATAAAGATGTTGCTTTATTTGGCTCTTACAGCTGGGGAGATGGACAATGGATGAGAAGTTGGGAACAAAGAGTTATAGAAAGTGGAATAAAACTTTTTGAGGAGGGGCTAATTGTTCAAGATGAGCCCGACGATCAAAAAGAGAGTATTTTAGAATTTGGTAAGAGGTTTGCCACTCTCTAATTCTAATAAGAATACTTTTAAGTCCATTCCTCCACCATAACCAACTAGTGAACCATCAGAACCAATGACCCTATGGCATGGGATTATAAAGGAGATGGGGTTACGATTATTGGCCATCCCAACAGCCCTTACTGCTTTGGGATTGCCAATTGCAATGGCAATCTCTTTATAAGAGCGAGTTTCTCCGTAAGGAATCTCTAATAAGGCTTGCCACACTTGCTTTTGAAAATCTGTCCCTTTAGGTTTTAAAGGAAGATCAAAATCAACTCTTTTTTTATCAAAAAAATCAATTAGCTGCTTTGCAGCTTCATTGGTAATTTCACTCTCTTCTAAAATGCCAAAGTCTAAATTTCCTTTAGTTAAAGTGGGCGTCACATCACTTATAAACCCATTTTCTTGGGCAATTAAAAGTTCACCAATTTTTGTTTTGAAGATGTTATAAGTTTTCATAACTAAAATGTATCAAAGTGGGGTGCGGTTGTACAACTCTCTGTTGTTGAAAATAAGAACTCCACTTAAAATTATGATTGAACCAATTACTGTCCCCATATCAGGTAGATCTTTTAACACTATGATTTCTAAAATGGTAGTTAAAATAGGGGTTAAAAACATAAAGTTTGTCACGTCAGTTAGTTGATCTGCCATACTTAAAGCTCTATTCCAAAAGACAAAAGCTAAACCACTTGGAAAAATTCCCATGAAGATTGCAGCAAGTATGGCAACTGTTTCTGCTGTAGCAACTTCTTTAATAGTTTGAGGAATAAAAGGAGTTAATAAGAGAGCTGCTGCAACTAAAGCGTAGATAGTTGATTGTAAAGGGGTGTAGTTATTAGTAGCAAAGCGTTGTACCAAATTATAAGTTGCAAATAGTATAACAGCTAAAATAATCCAAAATAGGCCATTGCCTATTGAAATATCTCTTTTCCAAAGTGATAAAACCATAATACCAATAAACTCAAGGCCAATAGCGACCCACCCAATTTTTCCAATTTTCTCTTTAAACAAAAGAGTTGCAAAAAGGGCAACTATTACTGGGACAGTTGCAATTATCAAAGAGGAAATAGCTGCACTAAGGGTAAACATTGCATAGGCGAAAAAGAGTTGGTATAAGGCAAATCCACTTGATCCTAAAAGTAAAAATAGGGGGATATCTTTTGCTTTAGGAAGGGGAACTTTTTTCCAAAAACCCAATATTAAAGCAAAGATAGCTGCCGAAAAGAACCTAATGAATGTTAAAGAGAAAGGAGAGAGGGAGCGAACAGCAACTTTCGTAAAGACAAAGCCAGTTGTCCACAAAGTAACAGTTGCTAAAGCTAAAATAATGGTAGTAGTTTTGTTTTTCCCCATAGGGGGACTTTAGATTAAAATAAGATGAAGAATCAACTACTAAAGGGGATAAAAAAAGGACCCGTTTGGGCCCTTTAGTAACTATCTTTTAAGTGCACGCTCAATTGCAGCACGGTCAAAACCAACAATAATTTTCCCATTAACATCTAAGACGGGAACACCCATTTGGCCCGATTTACGAACCATCTCCTGAGCTTTTGCAGAATTTGATGCAACGTTGTGCTCGGTGAAAGGAATTTTATTTTCTTGTAAATAAGATTTTGCCATGCGACAAAAACCACAAGTTGGTGTTGTATAAAGGGTAACTGCCATTAGTAACCTCCTCTTTAAATTTTCATAATTAACTAATTTTAGGATAGTGGTTTATTCTACTCAGGTCAACGAAAGATTTGGTGACAACGTCACGTACGTAGAGTATCCTTAAGTTATATATCTAACAGGGGGGTAAACGATGAGTTTAGAGAATTACAGTGACCAAACTCTTGTAGCTATCTGCTCAAATTTAGCAAAAGCTTGTGAAAAACAGACTAGAAGTGAACAAGCCTCTTTACTTAAAGAAGTTGAGAGCTTTTTTCAAAAGCGGGTAAAAGCGGATGAAAAAAAAGATCTAACTTCTATGATTGAAGACGATTTAACAGATGGTTATGAGAAGGTTTGGGCTCTTGGTGAAAAACAAAAAGAGCGAGGAGTACTACGATGTGTTACTTGGGGTAAGAAAGTAACAGCAATTCAAAAATCAGTTTTAAGTCGCTACGAGAAACAGGGAGCCTCTTTATTGGAGGATAACAATCTATTTGTGTGTGATGCTTGTGGCTTTATTGCAATAGGAAAAGATTTTCCTGTTGTTTGTCCAATTTGTAAAGCACCTACATCAAGATTTGTGAAATATTAAAAGGGGGAAAATATGCACGCAGTAAGAAACTTAGCACTATGTACAAAAGATTGTATCTGTCTCTTTGTTTGTCCAACTGGGGCAACTAATACCGAAACTGGCCAAATAGATTTTGAAAAATGTCTTGATGGATGTCGATTATGTATCGATGCATGTCCTTCTAATGCCCTCTACCTCTCTTACGATAACTATCCAGAGACAAAAGCTAAAGATAAAAAATTAGTTGCTTCTTTAGAGAAGCTATTAGAGAGCAAAGCAACTCAAGAGGTGGTTTCTAAAAACTTAGACAATGATAAGTTGATAAAAGCATTTGTCCACTCAAACAGAGTCTTAGCAGAAGATTGTGCTAGAGAGGCAGCTTACATGCTTCCTCAATCAAATCTCAGTAAAGAGTTCTTAAAATTGCTGCTGGACAAGTACAAAGATGATGATTTTCCTAAAGAGGCAGTTGAAAAGCTTTTGAAGCTCTTATAATTAATTTATTACTCCGAGCGCGATTCGAACGCGCGACCCCTTCCTTAGGAGGGAAGTGCTCTATCCAGCTGAGCTATCGGAGCTTTATTAGGTGCATAATAGAAAAAATAGCTTCTATTGGTCAATATCGGAAAAAATAGGTACACGATAGGCAAAAATAGTATTATGTTCTCCTTTAATTACATAATTTTAGTGGGTGTAATGAAAGAGTGTTGAATAAATATACTAGATTATGTATATAATTCCGATAACCTTATGAAAAAAGAGTTAATTAGCAGTAGCTAATTACTAGAGGGGACCATACAGGAGGTATGTATGAAAAAGATTTTGACCTTAATATTGATTGTTGCATTGGCCGGATCCTTTACACTTTTCGCTGCTGGCGGTAAAGAGGCAGATCCAACTTCAGTTAAAATTGGATTTATTGGACCAATGACTGGAGATTATGCAAACTACGGAGATCTTATTAGCAAGGGAGCACTTGTTGCTATTGAAGAGAAAAACGCTACAGGTGGAATTGCTGGTAAAATTAGAATTGACTTAGTTATTGAAGATAGTGAGGGAGATCCTCAAAAAGGGCTAGCTGGAATTGAAAAACTTGCAAGTTCTGACAAAATTAGTGCCCTTATTGGACCAGTATTCACCGGTGTTGCTTTTGCAGTAGGTGAGAGAGTTCAAGGAGAGGGGATTATGATGGTAACTCCATCAGGAACCCACAAAGACATTACCGACATTGGTGATTACGTCTTTAGAACAGTTGCTAGTGATGGACTCCAAGGGGAAGTATCAGGTCACTACTTCTACGAAAAACTTGGGTATCGCAACCTTGCCGTTTTATACGTTAAAAACGACTATAGCCAAGGTCTTTACCAAGGAACCAAAGATAGTTTTGAAGCAGCTGGTGGAAGAATCATCATTGCTGAAACAGCTCAAGAGGGTGATAAAGACTTTAGAACTCAGTTGACAAAAATTAGAGCTGCTAATCCAGATGCAATTTACATTCCTAACTACACAGCAGAGATGGCTCAAATTCTTGAGCAAGCAAGCCAACTTGGAATTACAACTCCATTCTTAAGTGGAGATGGATTCTCTAACCCTGAAATTTATGACCTTGCAGCCGATTACACTGATGGTGTTGTCTATGTTGGGCCAACCAAAGTTAAAGAGTCAGATGCCTATTTGAAATTTGTTGATGCTTATACCAAGAAATGGGGCTTTGCACCAGATTCATTTGCAACTAACGCTTATGATGGTGCTTATATCCTTTTCGACGCACTTGAGAAAGTTTATGCCCAAACAGGTAAATTTGACCGCAAAGCAATCAGAGATGCATTTGCTGCTACAAAAGACTTCCAAGGTGTAACTGGTATTATTAACTTTGCCGAAAACGGGGACTTAGTTGCTTATCAAGGCGTTTACAGAGTTCAAGGAACAACACCACAATACTTAGGAGCTTACGGAGTAGTTGATGGTACTCTTATTGAGATAGAGTAACCATTTACGACCAATTTATTGCAACGATGCTGTTAGTTGTGGTAGTGTAACAGCGTCGACAAGCAGACCTCCGCTAGTCGCGGAGGTCTGACTTATTCAAGGAGCCGATAGTGGGATCGATTGCTGAATTTTTTCAACACTTTATGAATGGACTTACTTTAGGGGGTATTTACGCCTTAATTGCTTTAGGATATACGATGGTTTATGGGATATTAAAGTTCATTAACTTTGCCCATGGAGATATCTTAATGGTGGGTTCATACATAGGACTTTTCATCTTTGATGCAATCAGAGGGGAGAGCATTGGACCATTTACGTTATTAGCTTTCTTTTTAGCTATGTTGGGTGGAATGGCTTTCAGTGCTGCCTTAGGGGTAATCATTGAGCGTATTGCTTATAAACCGCTAAGAAATGCAACTCGCTTAGCTCCACTGCTTTCGGCAATTGGTGTCTCTTTTATTTTAAGTAACAGTGCAGCTTGGATGTGGGGAACTAAATCAAGAAAGTTAGCATACCCATTTGATAACACTCCAATAGTGTTTAAAGGGGTCTCTATCACCCCACACCAGATTCTAATTTTAATTGTTGTTGTAATTATGATGATTAGCCTAAAGCTCTTTATTGACCGATCCAGAATTGGAAAGGCGATGAGGGCCACCAGCTTAGATCGTGATACTGCCAAGCTGATGGGAATTGAATCAGATAAAATAATTGCAATCACCTTCGCAATTGGATCGGCCTTAGCTGCTACTGCAGGATTCTTATTGGCATTAGAGATTAAAGTTTACCCTTCAATGGGAACAATGACAGGCCTTAAAGCCTTCGTTGCTGCCGTAGTAGGGGGAATTGGAAATATTTCAGGAGCTATGTTAGGGGGAATTTTGTTAGGTCTTTTAGAGACCTTTGGCGTTGCCATTTTAGGAATACCCTACGGATTAAAAGATACAATAGCTTTTGTTGCTCTAATAATTATTTTACTAGTAAAACCTGAAGGTTTATTAGGAAAAGCAGAAAAGGAGAAAGTGTAGTGTTTAACTTCGTCCTTTTAATTTTTATTTATACAGGAATATATGCTCTGATGGCAGTTGGTCAAAACTTGATCACAGGCTATGTAGGGCTTTTATCATTAACACAAGCTGGTTTTTTTGCAATTGGTAGTTATGCAACTGCAATTTTAAGTGTCACCTATGGGTGGAACTTTTGGTTAACTCTTCCAATAGCGGCCCTTATAGCTGGCGCTTTTGGTTTTTTAATTGGACTGCCCACTCTTAGATTAAAAGGGGATTACTTGGCAATTGCCACCTTGGGATTTGGAGAGATTGTCCGTAACATTTTAAATAACTGGGACAGTTTAACAAACGGACCAATGGGCATTCAAAGAATTCCAATGGTCTCAATTTTTGGATTTAGAGTAAGTCCATACGACAAATGGGGCTTTTTACTCCTCGTTTGGATTTTTGTCTTTTTGGCCTACCTATTTTACGAAAGGATTGCAAAATCTAGAATGGGTAGAGCATTAGAGGCAATTAGAGAAGATGAGATTGCAGCAACTTCAATGGGAATTAACACAACCCGTTATAAAGTTTGGGCTTTTGTCTTTGGGGCTGCCATCGCTGGTGTTGCAGGATCACTACAAGCTGTATTTATCTTATCAGTAACACCATCAGTTTTCACTTTCATGGTCTCAATCATGGTTCTTTGTATGGTTGTTTTAGGGGGAATGGGAAATTTCAAAGCAGTTATTTTAGGTGCTTTTATTATCCAATTTATCTCATACTTCCCTCAGTTAACTGGATTGTCAAACGTTATTCCTCCTCAATTCAAACAGGTTTTGTTTGGAGTTATTTTAGTAGTGATGATGATCTGGAGACCTCAAGGAATCTTAGGTAGACAACAAAGAGGAAGGCTAGAGAAGGGAGAGAAGTAATGGTACTACTAGAAACTGAAAAACTAACTCGAGCCTTTGGCGGTGTTGTAGCTGTTAATAAAGTTAGCCTCCGCTTTAATGAGGGGTTAATTAGTGGTCTCATTGGTCCTAATGGAGCTGGTAAGACGACACTATTTAACAACATCACAGGTCTTGATAATCCCACTGGTGGAAAAGTTTACTACCAGGGGGTCGATATAACCAACAAAAGTGCCCACTCAATTTGTAGAATGGGAATTGCTCGCACCTTCCAAAACATTCGTCTTTTTAAAGAGCTCTCTGTATTAGAGAACGTTATGGTGGGCTTACATTTTTCTACAGGAACTAGTGCCACTAGAGGGCGCTTAGTTACAGCCATTAAAAGTTTTATCAACGTCAAAGATGAGTACAGTGAACTCAGAGAGAAGACGATGAAGTGGTTAGAGTTCTTCAAACTTGAAAAGTTGGCTAACGAAAAGGCAAGCAACCTCCCTTATGGACACCAAAGGGAACTTGAAATAGCCCGTGCTTTAGCAACCGATCCTAAAATTTTATTTTTAGATGAGCCTGCTGCAGGGATGAATCCTTTTGAGACAGCTAACTTGATGAAAACTATTAGGCGAATTCGCGACTTAGGCGTAACAGTTGTTTTAATTGAGCACGATATGAAATTGGTTATGAGTATCTGCGATACAATCACAGTATTAAACTATGGCCAAAACATTGCACAAGGAACCCCTTCTGAAATCAGAAACAACCCAGCTGTAATTGAAGCTTATTTAGGGAAGGAAGAAGAATGAGTGAATTGTTAACTATTAATTCTATAAGTGTCTCGTACGGCAATATCCGAGCTCTAAGGGGCGTTAGTGTCCATGTTGAGCAAGGAGATATAGTTTGTCTCATCGGAGCCAATGGAGCGGGTAAGAGCACCCTTTTAAAAGCAATTGTGGGATTAGAACCCATAACTACCGGCTCAATTAGTTACCAAGGCAATATAATTGCTGATTCAAAGTACACCGATAACAAAAGTCGTTTTGGTCTTCCTTCTCGTAGTACAAACCTTCGTACAGATCAAATTGCCTCTTTAGGGGTCTCTTTAGTACCTGAAGGGCGGCGTGTTTTTGCTGACATGAGTGTTGAAGAGAATTTAGATATGGGGGCTTTTTTAATCAAAGATGAGCAACAAATAGCTCGTAAAAAAGAGGAGATGTACGACTTCTTCCCAATCTTAAAAGCTCGACGTAAACAAAAAACTCGCTCTCTAAGTGGAGGAGAGCAACAAATGATGGCTATCGCTCGTGCGTTGATGAGTTCTCCTAGACTTCTTTTACTAGATGAACCAGGACTTGGTTTAGCCCCTTTAATTATTCAAGATATCTTTGAGAAAATTGCTATCATTAACAAAGAGGATAAAGTTACAATTTTCTTAGTTGAACAAAATGCTCGGATGGCTTTAAAAGCCTCAAAGCAAGGATATGTGATGGAGAACGGAGAGATCGTACTTTCCGATCTTAGCTCTAACTTGTTAGAGAATGAGAAGGTGAAATCGGCTTATCTTGGGGAGTAAAACATCTTTTACATAGGGAGTTGAAATGGGCTACTTTGCCAAAGATGCTTTTAAAAGTGACATTTGTGTAGTTACTGGAGGCTCTGGTGCCTTAGGAAAAGAGATTGTTAGTCAGTGCGTTTCCTTAGGAGCTAAAGTTGCCATTTTAGATACCAATGAGAAACTTCCTAATGAGAATGCCCTTTTTATTAAATGTGATGTTTTAAATCAACAAGAAGTAAAAAATGCTTTAAAAGAGATTAAGAAGAAGCTGGGAGTGCCAACTGCTTTAGTAAACTGTGCAGGGGGAAACGATTCTAGTGCTACAACTGATCAGGAGTTTTACCAAGAAGATCAAAAGGGGAGAAGTTTCTTTGATTTAGAGATTGCCTCTTTAGAAAAAAACTTCAATCTAAATTATTTTGGCACCTTAATTCCCACTCAACTATTTGCATCAGAGATGGTAAAAGCCAATAAAGGTTCTATTGTCAACTTTGCTTCAGTGAGCTCTTTTAACCCCTTAACTAAAGTTGTCTCTTACTCTTCAGCAAAAGCAGCAATAGTGAACTTTACAAAGTGGTTGGCAATTCACTTAAGTAAAACAGATGTGCGTGTTAACGCAGTTGCCCCAGGTTTTGTGATGACTGAACAACTAAAGTTTTTACATTTGGATAAAGAGGGTAATTTAACTAAAAGGGCAAAGAAGGTGGTAGAGCACACCCCATTGGGACGTTATGGCTCTAGTGATGAGATAGTTGGGGCAGTTTTATATCTCATTTCAGACTTGTCTAAATTTGTTACTGGTTCTATTTTAAGTGTGGATGGAGGGTTCTCCTCATACACGATTTGAGTTCTTATTGATATGGAAATAAAAATGAGGGTGCGTTACAATCTTATAAGGCACTTCAGTGGAGGCTAAGATGATAATTGGAAGAAGAATGACACTAAATCCTGTGACAGCAACTCCCGACATGTCGGTTGCTGAAGCTTCAGCTTTAATGAAAAGGGAGCGTGTTCACCGTCTCCCTGTATTAGATAAAGAGCGTAAGCTCGTTGGAATAATTACCGAAAAAGATATTTTATACGCCTCTCCATCCCCTGTGAGTACCCTCTCAATTCATGAGATGGCATACCTTTTAAGCGAGTTGTTGGTGAAAAAGTTGATGACTAAAGATGTAGTTACTATTACTAAAAACACCACAGTTGAAGAGGCAGCGCGCTTGATGGTTGATCAAGATTTATCTAGTTTGCCCGTTTTAGATGAGGGGGGCAAACTAATTGGAATTGTCTCTAAAAGTGATCTTTTTAAAATCTTATTGGAGTTGTTTGGAGCTAGGCATTGGGGGGTAAGAATCAGCTTCTTAGTTGAGGATAGACCTGGAACAATTGCCACAATAACTTCTTTGTTAGCAGAAAACGAAGTAGATATTATCTCATTTGGAACATTCATGGGAACAGACTCTTCAAACGCTGTTTGTACGATTAAGATGCAAGGAATCGATAAGAGTAAAGCAGTCGACTTAATTAAACCTTTTGTAATGGAAGTATTGGATGTGCGTGAGGTTTAAATGGACTTTGAAGAGATCTTAAGAAGGTGGGAAAATACACCAGAGGGGAAAAAAGCGGTTGAGGGCAACCGCTTTTCTCGTATCTTAGAGGAAAAAGATGCTGGTCTTGCCGCCTCTGACAAACCAAAAAATAAAAAAGGGGTTCGCCATCTCAAAGGGAAAAAAGCGAAGATGGTATTAGATCTTCACGGCTTCAGTGAATTAGAAGCCGAAAAAGAACTCTCATCCTTTATTGCCAAAGCTTTAGATCGCAACACCTACAAAGTTGAGATAGTTCACGGTAAAGGGCTTCACTCAGTTGATAACAAAGGGGTTTTAAAAGAGATGGTTTATGAGCATCTGAAAAGCTCACCTCAAGTGAGAGCATACGGTGCCATTATAAACGCAGATGGGCTTTCAGGTTCTGTATGGGTTGTTTTAAAGAGGTGATTTAACTTAGCGCTCTCTGTAAATAATACGACCTCTAGTTAAATCGTAAGGGGAGAGGGCAACTCTAACAGTATCACCAGGGACAATTCTGATGTAGTGTTTTCTCATCTTGCCAGAAAGGTGGGCAAGAATCACGTGACCATTTTTTAATTCAACACGAAACATTGTGTTTGGGAGAGCTTCACGCACAATCCCTTCAACTTCTATAGCTTCTTCTTTAGCCACAAATCCTCCAAATAGTTCTAGTTATATCAATTCTCTTAAAGTGTAGAAAATGGGCACCTTTTTGTCAACTAACTTACTAAAAAGGAGTTAGCTGCCACTTTCGTGGCAGCTAAGGAACTCTATTTTTTCAACATTGGGCCAAAGATATCGATGTATCCCATTATAAAGACAAAGATTACTAAAACTGGAAGGACATATTTCACATAGAACTTAGACCATTTGGGGAATTTGATTCCCTCACCAGTATCAGCCTCTTTAATAAAGTTGTCCCAGCCCCAACCTTTTTTAGTTGTAGCAAAGAGGAGGAAGATTAGAGAACCTAAAGGTAATAAGGTTGTACTTACAAAAAAGTCTTCTAAATCTAATACTCCACTTCCTGGACCTAGAGGTTGGAAAGAGGACCATTTGTTAAATCCTAAAATAACAGGCATTGAGAGGATGATGATAGCAACAATGTTTACAATCACAGCTTTTTTTCGAGAGAAGTTTTTAACATCAATCCAATAGCTAACAATATTCTCAAATACTGCTACTAGGGTAGAAAGAGCAGCAAAGCTCATAAATGCAAAGAACAAAACTCCCCACAATCTTCCACCGCCCATTGAGTTAAAAATGTTTGGCAAAGTTATAAAAATAAGAGAAGGACCAGCATCAGGTTTAACTCCAAAAGCTAAAGCTGCGGGGAAAATGATTAAACCACTCATTAAAGCAACAAGGGTATCTAGACCAACAATGCTTATAGATTCCCCAGTTAAAGAGCGCTCTTTGCCAATGTAGCTACCAAAGATAGCCATTGAACCAATTCCTAAGCTCAAGGTGAAGAAAGCTTGCCCCATCGCAGCATAAACAGTGTTCCAAAATCCACTTTCAAATAGACGCTTAAAGTTTGGTAATAGATAGAATTTTAATCCTTCAGAAGCTCCAGGTAGTGTTACCGACTTAATGACTAAGACTAACATAACTGCAAAAAGGGCACTCATCATATACATGGTGATCTTCTCAACCCCCTTTTGTAATCCTAATCCAACAATTCCCAACCCTAAAACGGTAGCTAGAACCATCCAAAATGTCATGTGGCCTGGAGAGTCTAACATTGCTCCAAAACTAGCACCAACTTGGCCAGGATCTAAACCGGTTAACGAGCCAGTTGCCATCTTCCAGAAATAGGCTAGCAACCAACCACTAACTGTGGTGTAGAACATCATTAAGACGTAGTTCCCAATTATTGCAATAGGACCGTAGATGTGCCATTTAGTCCCTTTTGGTTGTAAAGTCTTAAGGGCTATACCAATATTTTGTTGAGAAGCTCTACCAATGGCAAACTCCATTACCATAATGGGTAAGCCAAAGATTAAAAGGAACAAAATATAGATAAGGACAAATGCGCCTCCACCATGTTGTCCAGTTATGAAAGGAAAGCGCCATACGTTTCCTAACCCAATAGCACAGCCAGCTGATAAAAAGATAAAGCCGATACGACTAGCTAGTCGCTCCCTTTGTTGTGCCATATACCTCCTCCTTGTAGTGAACCTAATTCAACACTTTACATATATTAATATGATATAACAAGAGTTGTTACTCTATTTATTGACAATTATATGGTGTTAGGGGCACAATGCAACACAATCAAGGAGTAATGAAATGGCCAAGACCTCAATTTTAAAAGCTTATTTGGAAAATAGAAAAATCGAAGATGTAAATACCAACTTAGTTGCTTATTTAGCATCGCTAGAAAAGGTTGCTGAAGTTTCACCTTTGGTAGCGAAACACATAGTGCAAGAGCTGGTAGATCAAAGGACCCACCTAAAACTAATAGCTAGTGAAAACTTCAGCTCTTTAGCTGTTCAACTAACGATGGGGAACCTTCTAACTGACAAATATGCAGAGGGGTTTGCCTTTCACCGCTTCTATGCTGGATGTGATAACGTCGATGCAATTGAAGCTCACGGAACCGATTTGGCTAAAAAACTGTTTGGCTCTGAACACGCTTATATCCAACCACACAGTGGAGCCGATGCAAACTTAGTTGCCTTTTGGGCAATTTTAAATACCAAAGTTCAAACTCCTATGTTAGAAGAGCTTGGAATTTTAAATCCAAGTGACTTAGATGACAAAATGTGGGCAAAAGTTCGCCAAGCTACAGGTAATCAACGCCTATTAGGACTAGATTACTACTCAGGAGGACACCTAACTCACGGCTATCGCCAAAATATTTCAGCTCACCTTTTTGAAGCTCACTCCTACACAGTTGATAAAGAAACGGGACTATTAGATTACGATGCAATTGAAAAACAAGCTTTAGAGCTTAAACCTCTAATATTATTAGCAGGTTATAGTGCCTATCCTAGATTGATTGATTTTAAAAGGATGAGTGAGATTGCTAAAAAATCTAACTCGGTCTTCATGGTTGATATGGCCCACTTTGCTGGCTTAGTTGCAGGGAAAGTGATGACCGATCAATACGATCCAATTAAGTGGGCAGATGTAGTTACAACAACCACTCACAAAACCTTACGTGGTCCTAGAGGGGGAATGGTCCTTTGTAAAGAGGAGTTTGCCGATGCTGTGGATAAGGGGTGCCCAATGGTTTTAGGAGGACCACTTCCTCATATGTTAGCTGCAAAGACAGTTGCTTTTACTGAAGCTCTGGAACCAAGTTTTTCCACCTATGCTCACAAAGTTGTAGAGAACTCTAAAGCCCTTGCCGCTGCTTTAATTAAAGAGGGTGTTGTTGTTGCCACAGGAGGTAGCGATAACCACTTGATGCTCATTGATGTGCGCCCCTTTAATTTAAACGGCCGACAAGCTGAAAGTGCCCTTAGAGAAAGTGGCATAACTTTAAATAGAAATGCTTTACCATTTGATCCTAATGGACCTTGGTACACCAGTGGTTTAAGAATTGGAACTCCCGCTATCACCTCATTGGGGATGGGGGTTAAAGAGATGGAAGAAGTTGCTGCAATTATTAAACTTGTTTTAAGCAACACAAAACCCACCACTATCACCAAAGGGGAGAAAAAAGGGGAACTTAGTAGAGCAAGATTTGTCACCGATAAAAACGCCATTACTAAAGCACGCCAAATGGTTCAATCTTTATTAGAGAGGTTTAACCTCTATCCAGAGCTTGATTTAAAGTGGTTGGACCATTATCGTAATTAGGTGTAATACCTTTATAAAGGAGTATTAAAAATGAGTAATAACCCTACAGACTTACGCTATTCAAAAGAGCACCAATGGGCTCGCGTGGAAGATGATGTTGTTTATGTTGGCATCACCGATTATGCTCAAGACTCATTAGGGGAGGTAGTCTACGTGGATCTACCAACAGTGGGTGATGAGTATGATGCATCTGAAGAGATTTCAACAGTTGAATCAGTTAAGACAACCAGCTCAATTTACAACCCAATTGCAGGAGTAGTAGCCTCTATCAACGAAGACTTAGAGGACTCACCCGAACTTATTAATGACGATCCTTATGAGAATTATATCTACACCCTTAAGGATGCCAACTTAGCTCAACTAGATGATTTATTAAGTGCTAGTGAGTATGAAGAGTATATAAGAACACTAGATTAAAAAGTTGCAGTTGCAATTGAGAAGTTGTATCCTAAAACTATGAAACGGATACTAATTCAAAACGCCCTTTTAATAGATTCCCTTTTTCAAAAAAGAGGGGATCTTTTAATTGAAGGGGAGAAGATTAAAAGAATAGCTGCCAAAATAGAACTTACAACATTACCTAATGAGACAACTGTTGTTGATGCAAGCAACTTAATTGTGATGCCAGCAGTTATAGATGCGCACACCCACTACCACTTAGTTTCTCGTAACAGTGTCACAGCTGACTCCTTTTATGATGGTTCGAAGTTAGCTGCCTTTGGTGGGGTAACAACAGTAATAGACTTTGCTGATCACGATAAAAGTTTATCACTTTTAGAAAATGGGAAAGTTCGTATTTCAGAGATGGAAAAAGAGATGGCAATCGACTTTGCCCTTCATCAAGGTGTTTACAAAGTAACTGACACCATTGAAACAGAGCTAAAAGAGTTAGTTGATTACGGAATAAGTGCAATTAAAATTTTCACCACTTACAAAGATGTTGGTTATTTAATTGAAATTGACCTTTTAAAAAAGCTTTTTGAAGCAGCTAAAAAAGAGAAAGCTCTTATTACAGCTCACTGTGAAGATGATTTAGTAATACAAGAGAGTTTGAAAAATTACAAAGGGGATTTTAATATTAAAGATCACCCTCTTTTAAGACCCTCAATTGCTGAAGCGAAAGCTATTTTACAACTTGGCAAGTTAGCTAAAGAATCTGATAGCCCTTTGTATGTGGTCCACCTCTCTAGTGAAGCAGGTTTAGAAGCGGTTAGAGAACTAAGAAAAGAGGGGGTAAAGGTGGTAGTTGAAACAACGCCACACTACCTCTTCTTAGATAACTTCTTATTTAGAGAAAGAGGATGGATCATTATATTTAATGACACCCCCTTTACGAGAGCCAAGTGATAACAAAGCTCTTCAAGAGGCTTTAAACAATGATGAAATAGATATTGTAGCTACCGATCACTGCTCTTTTAGTAAAGAGCAAAAACAACTTAGTAGTGATTGCCGTTATGTGCTTCCTGGAATACCAGGTAGTGAAGAGCTCTTTTCTCTAATCTTCACCCATTTTGATAAAGATTATAAAAAGGTTGTAGAACTTTTAAGTAGCAACGTTGCAAAAGCTTTTGGCCTTTATCCTGAAAAAGGCTCTTTAGAAGTTGGAACAGATGCTGATTTAATCTTAGTCGATCCTAAAGCAAGCTACACAATTAGTAGCTCTACTGTTCACTCTAAAGCTAACTATTCCCCGTACGATACTTTTAAAGTAAAAGGAAAAATTGTCCAAACATACCTAAGGGGAAAACTGATAGTTGATAATTCAACTTTCCTAGGAGAAAAAGGAGAAGGGAAGTTTGTAAAAGCTAAAGTCTCTTCAGCTTTTAGGTAGATACATTTTACTAATAATAAACTCTGCGACAAAGTCAGGAAGCAACCTCTTTAAAAACATCAGTAGTTTATAACTAAATCCCACAGCAACTCTGATAGGGGGATTTTTCTTTAGTGAGAGGGTGTAAATAACTTTAGCAACCTTAGTGGGACTATAACCACTTTGTTCATCGTGTGCCATTTTATCAACAGACTTTTTCCCTTGCTCTAAATAAACAGAACCTTTAGGAAAGGTTAAAGTTCTGTTGTTAGTGAAAGAAGTTTTTGTATCACCTGCTTCAACTATAGTTGCTTTAATGTTGAACTTTTTAGCTTCAATTCTAAGGGCCTCTACGTAAGCTTCTAAAGCAAACTTTGTGCTTGCATAATGACTTTGAAAGGGAATGCTAATTCTTCCTGCAATAGAGCCCAAAATAACTATTAAAGAGTTCTTTTCTTCTCTTAAGTAGGGTAAAAGGGCTCTATTTACTCTTAAAACCCCAAAGTAGTTGGTCTCAAATTGAGCTTTTACATCTGCAATGGGGGTGTCTTCAGCAGCACCAGCAATCCCATAACCTGCACAGTGAATCACTATAGAAACTTTAGCTAAACTTAACTCTTTTATCTCAGTTACTATTTGATCAACTGCAGATTTTACTGATTGCTCATCAGTTACATCACAATTTACAAGATGGTGATTAACTGCCTCTCGTTTGTAAGAGGAGGCACTTCTACTAAGGGCCCAAACATTGTCCCCTTTTTGGCAAAAGTAGTTAACTACAGCTTTACCTATGCCACTAGTGCCCCCTGTTACTAAAACGCTTCGACTATCCATTATTTATCCTTTTTTAAAAGGTCTCTGATTTCTGTTAATAAATCGATATCGGTGATGGGTGGGACTGTTGGTTCACTAACAACTTCTTCTATCTCTTGTTCTTTTCTTTTTAGTAGTTGCTCACTTTTTTCACGGAAGGTGTTAATAGATCTAATTAAGATAAAAACAACTAAAGCTATTAGAAGAAAGTCAATCACAGCTTGGATAAAGTTTCCGTAAGTGATAGCTAAAGCAGCTAAATCACCACTCTCTTTTCGAATAACTATTTTTAAGTCGGTAAAATTAATTCCACCAAGAACCATCCCAACTAAGGGCATAATCACATCGTTAACTAAAGAGTTGACGATTTTAGTAAATGCAGAACCAATGATGATACCAACAGCCAAGTCGATAACACTTCCACGAGATATAAAGAGTTTAAACTCCTCAATAAAACCTTTTCTTTTTGCCATATAATGCTCCTTTGATAGGGTAAATAGTATCACATTTTATTAAAAGTGACCCCACTTTCTTATTGTCCTAATTTTGTTGTATACTACACCGACAATTTAGCTAGGGGGAAACGAAATGGCAAATGGGAAAAAGAGAATTCTAACAGGAGACCGGACAACAGGAAAATTACACCTTGGTCACTATGTGGGGAGTCTCAAAAATAGGGTAGAGCTACAAGATAAATATGACACATTTATCTTATTAGCCGACATCCAAGCACTCACAACCCACTTTGAACACCCTGAACTTTTAAATAGCTCTATTTACGATGTCGCTATTGATAACTTATCAGTGGGACTAGATCCTAATAAGGTGACCTTTATTCAACAATCACAAGTTAAATCGATTGCTGAAATTACCATATTCTACTCAATGTTGGTCAATGTGAATGCGTTAAGGCACAACCCAACAATTAAATCTGAAGCTGCTCAGTATGGGTATGAGGATATTACTTACGGCTTTTTAGGCTACCCAGTTAGCCAAACTGCCGATATCTCATTTTGTAATGCCCACTTAGTTCCAGTCGGTGCTGATCAAGTTCCCCACATTGAATTAGCCCGTAAGATTATTCGTAAGTTCAATAGCATGTACAACACAAACATTGTTGAACCTGAGGCTATCTTAAGCACAATTCCTCGCCTTCACGGCCTTGATGGGAGTGCAAAGATGAGTAAAAGTCGAGGCAATGCTATTTATCTTTCAGATAGTAAAGAGGAAGTGACTAAGAAGGTGATGAAAGCAGTTACCGATCCACAAAGGGTGACTATCGACATCCCAGGTCGTCCTGAGATTTGTAACGTTGGTCAGTACCACAAAATCTTCACTCCAGATCGGGTTGATGAGATTTGGGATCGCTGTCGTAAAGCAACGATTGGGTGTGTTGAGTGTAAAAGAATCTTAGCTGATAGCATCAACACCCTTTTAGAGCCCATCAGAGAGAAAAGGGCTTATTATGAGAACAACCTCGATTTAGTACGCGATATTATCAACACAGGAAGTCGCAAAGCTAATGAGATTGGTGATCAACAAGTTGCAATGATGCGTGAGGCAATGCACCTAAATATTGGCAAATAGATGAAACGAGCTCTCATTTTAACTTTGCCAGTGGCAATGGGGTACATAGTTATAGGTATAGCATTTGGCCTTTTGCTTGAAAAAGCTGGTTACAACTGGGTTTGGGCATTAGGCTCAAGTGTTTTTGTCTTAGCAGGTTCAATGCAGTTTGTCTTAGTTGGTCTACTGGCTCAACAAGTGCCTCTATATACAGTCTTAATCACAACTTTGTTGGTAAACTCGCGCCACCTTTTTTATGGTCTTTCATTTATTGAACACTTTAAAAAAATGGATTGGCGCCGCTATTATATGATTTTCTCATTAACAGATGAAACATACGCTATTTTAACATCAACTGAAAAAGAGAGTGAGTTGATGTTTAAGATAGCTATATTAAATCAAACTTATTGGATTATTGGGTCGGTTTTGGGCTCTTTAATGGGCTCATTTATCCCCTTTAACACAGCTGGAGTTGAGTTTGCAATGAGTGCTTTATTTATTGTGATTGTAGTTGAACAGTGGTTTGATGAGAAAAATAGGGTAAGTTCAATAATTGGTTTTATTTGTGCAATATTAGCTTTATTAATTTTTGGCAGTGAACACTTTTTACTTGCAGCTTTAGGAGCAACATTAGTTGCCCTTTTATTAAGGATAGTTAAATGAACGTTCTTCACTCATTTTTAATAGTTGCAGTCACTGCATTAGCCACCTTTGCAACTAGAGCAACCCCTTTTATCCTCTTTTCCCGCAAAGAGAGAGAAGTTCCCAAAGTTGTTTTAAGATTAAGTGACTTACTTCCCCCTGCAGTTATGGCAATATTGGTAGTTTATAGTTTAAAAGAGGTCTCTTTTAGTCACCTATCTTTGTGGGTAAAAGAACTTAGTGCAGCTTTAGTTACCCTCTTAATCCACCTTTATAAAAGAAACACCCTTTTGAGCATTTTAGTGGGAACTGTTTTGTATATGATCTTAGTTCAATATTTTTAAGTTAGTTGCCCTCTTTGATGGAGGGGTGTATGATTTAAACCATGATTAGAGAGCCTATTAAAAACTATGGATACAACTTTGTCCCCTCAGAGTATCTTAAAGAGGGCAAAGATGAGTACTACTTTCGTAACAAACAAATCGAAAGTTGGAATGCCACTTTTAGAAACTTAACTCAAAAAGAGATTGATCAACTAGAAAATCAGAACAACGTCTGTGCCAATTGGAACGACTTTTTAGTTGAAGATCCAATTGATTTATCTTTAATAAGAAACAACTCTTTCTATGGGTTAGTACGTATTGGGTCGATGGAAAATTACACCATCACATACCACGACTTTTCCCTTCCTGAAGGTATTAGAGATAGTCATATCGTCTCGTGTGATATTGGACGTCACTGCTCAATTCACCGTGTCTCATACCTTGCCCACTACATAATCGATCCTCTTTGTATCTTAAGTGAAATTGATGAGATGAGTAGCACTAACCACGCTAAGTTTGGCAATGGAATAGTGAAAGAAGGGGAAGCAGAAAAAGTTAGAATTTGGTTAAACGTAATTAACGAAACAGAGAGTAGACCTGTTTTACCCTTTGATGATTTAAGGGTCTCTGATGCTTATTTATGGTCTATTTACCGCGATTTTCCAAAGTTTTTAGAAAAGCTAAAAGAGTTTACCGAAAACCACTACGATTTATCGTTGGGTTATTACGGAACGGTTGGAACACACTCAATTATTAAAGCTAGTAGAATTATTAAAGATGTTAAATTTGGTGAGTATGTCTATGTTAAAGGGGCAAATAAACTTAAAAACCTAACAGTTAAAAGTGATAAATCCTCCCCAAGTCAAATTGGAGAGGGGGTTGAACTAGTTAATGGAATTATTGGTTATGGGTGTAGAATTTTCTACGGAGTGAAAGCAGTTCGTTTTGTGATGGGAAACAACAGCTACTTAAAATATGGAGCGCGCTTAATTAACTCAATGTTAGGATCAAATTCTACAATTAGTTGTTGTGAAGTTTTAAATACTTTAGCATTTCCATTTCATGAACAACACCACAACAACTCATTTTTAATTGCCTCATTAGTGGAAGGTCAATCCAACATGGCAGCGGGTGCTACTATAGGATCTAATCACAACACCCGTAGCAACGATGGGGAGATGCATGCAAAAAGGGGCTTTTGGCCAGCTCTCTCCTCTTCAATTAAGTTTAACAGCAAGTTTGCTTCATTCACCTTAGTTACCAAAGGCGATTATCCTAACGAATTAGATATCCCCTTACCATTTTCAATGGTTGGTTATAGTGAAGATACAAAGCAGGTGGCGATAATGCCTGCATACTGGTGGATGTACAACCGCTATGCTCTATCTCGCAACAGTGAAAAATTTAAAAATCGAGATAGAAGGGTCTTTGTGGATCAATATATTGAGACCGACTATTTAGCACCCGATACCTTTGAAGAGATTTTTAATGCCATTGATTTACTAAGTTTATGGGTGGGACAATCGGCTATAGATCAAAAAGTATTAAAACCAATTGATTCAAAAAATAAAGGTTTAATTACAAAAGAGGGTAGACTCTTATTAGAGACCCATCCTGAACAAGTTGATAACCTAAGAGTTTGTGCTCCAAATATTGAACGTTCGGGAAATGATGCATTAGTTTTAAAAGCAAGTGAAGGGTACCAAGCGTATAAAGAGATGATTGTCTTTGGTGCAATGAGAGCTTTGTTGACCTATTTCTCACAAGATAATCTCTCATTAGAACAATTTCAAGATGAGACAATCAGTTGGCTACAAAGTAGCAGGATCAACCGCCTTGCAGTTATGAATCCCTTTGTCAATTTGGGTGGAATGCCAGTTTCTGAACATCTAATAATTGATTTAATCAACCAAGTTGAAGAGGGCAAAATAGTAGGTTGGGATGAACTTCATAATCATGTAGATAGCTGGGCTGATCAATACGATAAAGTTAAAGCAATTATTTCACTACAATCTTTACAAAAATTAACTAGAGTAGCAACCTTAGAAAAAGAGAATTGGGATTATCTACTACGCTACTTTATTCAACTTTGTGACTCTTATGAAAAAGAGGTTTTAAAATCTCGCAAAAAAGATTTTGAAAACCCCTTTAGTAAAATGGTGTATCGCAACAACAAGGAGATGGAGGCAGTTTTAGGGAGTGTTGAACAAAATAGTTTTATTATTTCAACACGCCAAAAGATGGAAGAATTGCGCCAATTAGCCCGTAGCTTTGCGACTGGTTAAAGTTGTGTTACATTATAGGCATGAGGGAATTTAAATACGAAGTGCCAAAATTTGAGATGCGCCTTTCTACTGTTTTTAGTGACGAATTGATTAAAGGAGTCCTAGAAGCAGATAGCGCTATGAATAGACAACTACTTACTAATGCCTCTTTCAAAAAAGAGGTGGCCTATACCCTTGAAAAGTCACTTAACGGGTATACTAAGCCCTATTTATATGAATTAGCATTAGATCACAACTTAACTCTTCCTAAATCTATTCAAAAGAGAGAATTGATCGAAAAACTAGCAAAAAGAATCGAAAGTAGATTTGAGCAGATGCTCCCCTATCTTCCCAAGTTGAACTTAGAATTTCTAAGTCGCTTTATAGGGAGGAAAAGGGCAATAACACTTAGTTTAGAAGAGTTGCAATTTAGAGATATCTCCCATGCACACAACTTTGGATTTTTATATCTCTACCATGATAAAAAAGGATTTAAAGCAGTAGTTCCTCACGAGCTTGTTGAAAAGCTTGATCTTTTAAGAGATAAAAAGCTTTGGGAAAGGGCCTCTTTAAATCAAAGAATTGATGCCTATGCAGTCTCTCTTTCCAATCTCTATGGGGTATTAGACATTGATCAGTTTGCCCTAATTTGGAATAAATTTGAAAAAGAGACCTTAACACCAGCGATGGCTCAAGATGAGTTGTTTGAACTCTCTAAAGCTCAATACTACTGGTGGTTTGATGATGAGTTAATTATCTCTTCGTTCTTTGAAAAGTATGAAGAAGTTGAACATTTCTTACTTAAAGTGAGAGAGGTGCCTTACTACATCCCAAATCGTGATGAGCTAGTTGAGTACTTTAGAAACCCATATGCTCAAGACTCTTCTGCAGTAAGTGAGATGGTTGAGTTTTTAAAAGGGTATGAGATTGCCAATGAAGATCACGTTATCGATTTAGTAGAGGAGATTACCGACTCTTGTATTGTGGGTAATGGGATGCAAGATGCCTTTAACTTACTTAACGAGTACGAAGTGCTTCTAAATGGGATGGAAGAAATTAACCGCTTCACCCAACTCTACGTTCAAATGAACGACTCTTGTCGTAAATGGGAGTTAAGGGGACACACCCCAAACGCACTTAAAAAGCGAAATCGTTAAAATACACCTATAGCACTATTTGTCAATATTGACAAAACCTAGTAAATTGTAATAATAAGATTGCTTAGGAGTGCTATATGGTTTTGAAAAACGTAACAATTGAAGCAGTTGGTGCATACCTCCCCCCTAAAAAAGTAACTAACGACGATTTAGCAAAAACAATAGATACAAGCGATGAGTGGATTTTTTCCCACACAGGGATAAAGTCGCGTCACTTAGCTGAAAGGGATGTTGCAACTAGCGACTTAGCTACCGAATCGGTAAGAAACCTCTTCTCTAAATATAACGTGAACCCAAGTGAAATTGGGGCAATCATCGTAGCAACAGCAACCCAAGACTATATTGGATTTCCAGCAACTGCTTGTGTTGTTCAAGATAAACTTAATTTAAATAAAATCCCCGCTTTTGATATCGCAGCAGGATGCACTGGCTTTATCTACGCCTTAGAAGTTGGTAGGGCTATGGTTGCCTCCTCTTCAATTCCTTCTGCTTTAATCATTGGAAGTGAAAAACTCTCAGCAGTAGTTGATTGGAATGATCGTAACAGTTGTGTCTTGTTTGGCGATGGGGCAGCGAGTGTTTTAATTAAAAGTAGTGAAGATAACAATCGAGGGATTATAGATACAATTATGTATGCTGAAGGTAGTGGAGCCCACTATCTTAAAATTCCCCAAGGGGGAACTCAGAAACCTTATGATCCTCTTAGTAGCAGCCAAACAAAATTACAAATGGAGGGGCGCTCTGTTTATAACTTCGCTGTAAAA
Source organism: Sphaerochaetaceae bacterium (assembly GCA_050950065.1). GTDB lineage: Bacteria > Spirochaetota > Spirochaetia > Sphaerochaetales > Sphaerochaetaceae > JBAYOE01. Next base: position 67,435 of record JBMNGX010000005.1, read on the forward strand.
GTTTTAACAGAGGTTATTTTAGAGCTTTTAGAGCGCAACAACTTAACAATTGATCAAATTGATTGGATAGTTCCCCACCAAGCAAACAGTCGAATCATAACAGCTGCTGCTAACCGTTTAAAAATAGATCAACAAAAATTCTTTATAAACATCGATGAGCATGCCAACACATCGGCAGCCTCAATTCCAATAGCACTTAATGAGATGGTTGAAAAGAACATCCTTAACAAAGGGGATTTAGTTATGACGATTGGCTTTGGTGCTGGTCTAACTTATGGAGGGAATTTAATAAAATGGTAAAATTCAGCGCCTGTTTTCCTGGTCAAGGATCACAAAAAAAGATGATGGCAATCGATTTGTACAACAACAGTAAGAGTGTTAGAGAGCTTTTTGAGTTAGCTAGTGATGCAACAAAGATTGATGTCTACTCTCTTTTAGCCTCCTCTGATGAATCAACTTTGCAACGAACTGAAAATACCCAAGTTGCTATCACTGTCGCCAATAGAAGTGTTGCCACTGTTTTAAAAGAGGGGGGAATTACTTTTAGTAGCACAGCAGGATTTTCCTTAGGGGAACTCTCTGCCTATGCTGAAGCTAAAGTAATAGGTGAAAAAGAGCTTTTCGAGATAGTTAAAACAAGAGGGATTTTAATGGCAGAGGCCTCTAAAAATAACCAAGAGGTTGGAATGGCTGCTGTTGTTGGAATAGGTTTTGATAAAGTTAACCACCTTTTAAAAGCCTCAGGGGCAGAGAATCTTTATTTATCAAATGACAACAGCCCTTATCAGGTGGTGATAGCTGGTTATAGTAGTGAGATTGAACGTTATACAGAGCTACTTAAAAAAGAGGGGGCTAAAAGGGTAATCACTTTAAGAGTCTCAGGGCCTTTTCACACCCCCTATATGCAAACTTCGCAAAATGAGTTTGCCTCCTTTTTAGAAGATTATACATTTAGCGATGCTCAAATTCCCCTCTACTTAAATGTCACAGGAGAATTAGAAAAAGAGGGAAATAAGATAAAGCAAAGTGCAATCAAACAACTTACCCAGGCAGTAAGGTGGACATCTATTATGCAAAAGGTGGTTGAAGATAACAACGTCGATGTTGCTTTAGAGGTGGGACCTGGGAAAGTTTTAAATGGGCTTTGGAAAAATAGTGGGCAAAGTGTTGAGTGCCACTCACTAGAATCTTACGACGAGATACAAAAATTTATTGAGGAATTATAATGGGAAAAGTTGCAATTGTTACCGGTGGATCACGCGGTATTGGTAAAGAGATTGTTTTAAATTTTGCAGATCAAAATATTAAAGTTTACTATCTATCTCGCACTAAAGGATTTGATACAGATAGACCTCTTATCAAACACATACAGTGTGATATGGGAAAAGCTGATGAAGTTGAATCTGCTTTAAAAACAATCTTAGAAGAGGATCCTAAGATCGATATCTTAGTTAACAACGCTGGTATTACCCGCGATGGGTTAATTATGAGGATGAGTGATGAAGGATGGGATGAGGTCATTAAAATTAATCTAACATCTGCTTTTTTAACTAGTCGAAGAATTGGACGCATAATGGCAAACAATAGAAAAGGGGCAATTATCAACATTAGCTCTGTTGTTGGAATAATAGGCAACGGAGGACAAACTAACTATGCAGCTTCCAAAGCAGGTCTCATTGGTTTTTCTAAAAGCTTGGCTCGTGAACTTTCTCAAAGAAACATTCGAGTAAACGTTGTAGCTCCAGGATTTATTGAAACTGAGATGACCGATGTTTTACCATCCTCAATTAAAGAGAATTTAAATCAACAAATACCATTAGGGAGAATAGGAAGTGCCAAAGAGGTTGCTTCAGTTGTCTCCTTTTTAGCATCAGAAGAGTCTTCCTACATAACTGGTCAAGTAATTGCAGTTGATGGTGGAATGGCAATGTAGGAGAAAGAAGATGAACAGAAGAGTAGTTGTCACAGGAATGGGTGCAGTTACCCCTTTAGGAAACAGTGTAAATGAACTTTGGCAAGGGATTAAAAGTGGTAAAAGTGGTATTGGAAAGTTAACTAGATTTGATAGCGAAGAGTATCCAATTAAAATAGCTGCTGAGGTTAAAGATTTTGAACCCACTACTTTATTAGATCGTAAAGAGGTGCGTTCAATGGCCGATTTTACCCAATTTGCTGCATACGCAGCAGTACAAGCAGTTAATCAGGCAAATTTAGAGGGAAACTTTGATCCTTACAGAGCTGGAATTTATATGGGTAATGGAATTGGAGGCTTTGAAGTCGTTGAAGAGAATTTAGCAAAGCTTTTTGAAAAAGGGCCCCGTTCTGTAGCTCCTTTAACAATTCCAAAACTAATAGCAAATGAGGCTGCTGGAAACATTGCTATGAAGTACCAAATAAAAGGACCTTGTCATACAACAGTGACTGCCTGTGCTAGTGGGACTGATGCAATAGGAGAAGCCTTCCATGCAATTAAGTTCAACCAAGTTGATGTGGCAATCACTGGTGGTACTGAAGGGGCTATTACCCAATTAGCAGTAGCAGGTTTTGCCCGCCTCCAAGCTTTATCAACTGCCTTTAACGACACTCCTGAAAAAGCGTGCCGCCCATTTTCTGCCTCTAGAGATGGATTTATTATAGGTGAAGGTGCAGGTGTTTTAGTTTTAGAGGAACTCCAACACGCCTTAGATCGAGGTGCTACCATCTTAGGAGAGATTATTGGTTACTCAATGACTTGTGATGCTTTTCACTTAACAGCTCCCGATCCTGAAGGGGATGGGGCTGCAAGGGCAATGATGGGAGCAATTAAAGAGGGGAACATTGAGGCAACTGAAGTTGATTATATCAATGCCCATGGAACAAGCACCCAAGCTAACGATGTTATGGAAACTAAAGCTATTAAAAAAGTTTTTGGTCCTCACGCTTATAAGTTAAAAGTCTCTTCAACAAAATCTATGACAGGACACTTAATTGCTGCAGCAGGGGCTGTTGAGGCAATTATTACCCTATTGGCAATGAGAGACTCTTATTATCCCCCTACGATAAACTTAGAGGATAAAGATCCCGAATGTGACCTTGATTATGTAGCTAATCAGGGCCAAAATGGGAATATTAAATATGCATTAAGTGAGTCGTTGGGATTTGGCGGACACAATGGAGCACTGTTGTTTGCCAAATACGATGGATAAAGGAGTTTTTGATGGAAGTATATAAAGAGGTTAAATCTTTAATACCTCATAGAAGTCCATTTCTATTTGTTGATCAGTTAACTGAAGTTAATGAAAAAATAATCAAAGGGAGATTTAAGTTCAAAAAAGAGATCTCCTTTTTTGAAGGGCACTTTCCTAACTATCCAGTAGTACCAGGGGTAATTTTAGTTGAGAGTATGGCTCAATGTGGGGGAGCTGGATTACAACAGATGGGAATCTATGATCCTGCCTCACTTTTTGTGTTAGCAACAGTTGAAAAAGCTAAATTTAGAAACCAAGTGAAACCAGATGATACAGTAGAAATTGAGATTGAGAATTTAAGAATCTCCTCTATGATGTTTCGTCAAAGTGGTAAAGTTTATGTAGATAATGAGATTGCTGCTGAAGCAACTTGGATGTGTGTAATTGCATCTAGTGGAGATTCCGATGATAATTAAACAAAAGATAATGAGAAACGTCTCTTTAACTGCCCACCCTCAAGGGTGTAAGTTGTTTGTTAAAGAGCAAATTAAGTACTTAGAAGAAAATATTAATCCTAAGCAAAAAGAGCTCTTTCCTAAAAAGGTCTTAGTTTTAGGGGGCTCAACTGGGTATGGACTAGGTTCTAGAATGGTAGCAGCTATCAACGGAGGTGCTGCAACCATAAACGTCTCTTTTGAAAGAGAACCTAGTAGTAACAAGGTTGCTACCCCAGGATATTATAATACAATCGCCTTTGAACAAGAGGCTCATAAACGCTCTCTATATGCAAAATCTATTTTTGGTGATGCCTTTTCTGATGAAGTAAAAGAGCAAGTAGCTACCTTAATTAAAGATGATTTAGGGCAAGTAGACTTGGTTGTCTACTCATTAGCATCCCCTTTAAGAATTGATCCAAAAACAAAAGAGACTTATCGCTCAGTAATTAAACCAATAGGAAAAAACTTTGAAGCTTTATCAGTTGATACTGCAACTGGCATAGTCGAAAAAGCTGTTATAGAACCTGCAGATGAGATGCAAAGCTCAGAGACCATTAAGGTTATGGGGGGAGAGGATTGGATTTTATGGATTGAATATTTAAAAGAGCGAAATCTTTTAGCTGATGGAGTCAAAAGTGTTGCCTATTCATACATAGGGCCTGAAATCACCTACCCAGTATATAGAGAGGGGACAATAGGGAAAGCTAAAGAGCATTTAGAAAAAAGTGCCCATCAAATTGATAAGATGCTTAAAGAACTTGATGGAGAAGCTTATGTTTCAATTAACAAAGCTTTAGTTACTAGAGCTAGTAGTGTTATCCCAGTAGTGCCTCTTTACATAGCTATTTTATACAAGGTAATGAAAGAAAAAAATATCCACGAAGAGTCGACTCAACAGATGCTTAGGCTCTTTAACGATCGCCTTTATGCAACCTCAAAAGTACCTACAGACTCTGAAAATAGAATTAGAGTTGATGATTGGGAGATGCAAGAAGATGTTCAAAAAGAGGTTTTAAGAAGGTGGAATTTACAAAAAGAGGGAAGTACAATTATTGAAGCTGATCTAGATGGATTTAAAAAAGAGTATGACAATATTCACGGTTTTGGGTATAGCGAAATCGATTACGATAAGGATGTAGATCCAACAATTGTGTAAGTAAAATATTCAAATTGTGTTAGAGGGGGAGTGTTCCCCCTCTTTTCATTTGCCACCTACTCTGATACATTCACAGATGGTTTACAAGGAGAATTTATGATTTATCAAATACTGTTAGTTGTTGGCAGCCTAGGTCTCTTTCTATATGGGATGAAGACGATGAGCGACGGCATACAGAAAGTTGCCGGTGATCGTTTACAATCTGTATTAAACTTTATGACAGGCAATCGGGTTGCAGCTATCTTTACCGGTATAGCTGTTACAGCGATAGTTCAATCTTCTTCAGCAACTACTGTAATGGTCGTTAGTTTTGTAAATGCTGGCCTTTTATCATTAATCCAATCTATTGGTGTTATAATGGGTGCCAACATTGGAACCACTGTGACTGGTTGGGTTATTGCACTAGCTGGTTTTAAAGTAGACATAAGCGTTGTGGCTCTACCAGTAGTTGGACTTGGTTTTATCTTTTTGATTTTTAAGAAACTTAGAAAAGAGGCTCTAGGGGAATTTCTTATTGGATTTGGGTTGTTGTTTTTAGGTCTCGAGTTTCTAAAAGGTTCAGTTCCCGACATTGAAAATAACCCTGAAATTCTCCATTTCATAACCGATTTTACCAACTACGGTTTTTGGTCGTACCTATTTTTTGTGGTAGTTGGAACTATCTTAACAGTAATTGTTCAATCCTCTTCTGCTGCAATGGCAATCACCTTAACAATGGCATATGCTGGATGGATCGATTATCCAACAGCTGCTGCTATTATTTTGGGTGAGAACATAGGAACTACTGTTACTGCTTACATAGCTTCATTAGGAACTTCAGTAAATGCTCGCAGAGCTTCACGAGCTCACATAGTTTTTAACATAATGGGTGTAATTTTAATTACTCCGTTTTTTGTCCCCTTCTTAAAATTGGTAAATATGCTAGTGCCAGGAGATGCATACGGATTAAATGCTGCCAAAGCAATGCCTCTTCATTTAGCAATGTTTCACACCCTCTTTAATATTGCTAACACTCTAGCATTTGTCTTTTTTATTCCACAAATAGCTAGACTCGTCTCTTTCTTAGTTCCCGATGATGGAAAAGATCCAGGTCCATACAAACTTAAGTACCTTAGAGCCTCAATGCAAGAGACCCCTGAACTAACGTTGTTAACTGTTCAAAGGGAATTGCTAAAGATGGCTGATATTGTAACTGATATGTTTACCCGCTTTTGGACACTCTTTACTAAAGAGGATGAACTGCATACAGATGAAGTTGAAGTTCAAAAGAACATGGAAGATCTTACTGACCAGATGCAAGAGGAGATTACCAAGTTCCTTTCGCAAGCTAGTATGGATAACATGAACCGAGTTAGTGCTAAAAACGTTGTTAGCATGATGAGAATAACAAATGAATTGGAAAGTATTGGTGATAGTTGTTACAACTTGATGATTTTAACTGAGCGGAGAATAAGAAATAACGTTGAAATTGATGCAGAGGCTATTGAAAGTTTAACCCCCTATATCGATTTGGTTAATCAGTTCCTCCGTTTTATAAAAAGTCACCTCAACGAACACGTTACCAGTGAGAATATGATGGTTGCAGTTAGATTAGAAGATAAGATTAATAAGATGAGAAACATCTTAAAAGAGTCTGCTTCTGCTAGATTGCAAAATGGGGCTGATGTAAAAGGGGAGCTACTTTATATAGACATAGTTCGCCACGTTGAACAAATTGGGGATCACTGTTTAAACGTAGCTCAAAGTTTAGCTAGGTTAAGGTAGTAATGATTAGAGAATATTTAGGTCATAGACCACAAGTAGATAAAGCTGCCTTTGTTGCCTCAAGTGCAGAAGTAATAGGGCAAGTTGTTTTAGGTCAGGATGCTTCAGTATGGTATTGTGCCACCTTAAGAGGAGACAATGCCCCAATTATTATTGGCGATCGAAGCAACGTTCAAGATAATGCTGTGATTCACGTCAACGAAGGAGATCCTGTTCATATCGGAGAAGATGTCACTATTGGACATACTGCCATAGTGCACGCTTGTACAATCCACAACAGAGTCTTAATTGGAATGGGGGCAATCATTTTAGATTACTCAGTTATTAATGACGATACGATTGTTGGAGCTGGTGCTTTAGTTCCCATGAATAAAGAGTATCCACCGGGGGTGTTGCTACTAGGCTCTCCTGCTAAAGTTGTACGAGAACTTACTGATGAGGAGATTATGGCAATTCGGACCAACGCAATTCACTATATCGACATCTCCTTAAAGCATGTAAAATCGGGCAACTAAAAAAAATACCGTGTCACTCGACACGGTACTTTTATATCCAACCACTTTTTATTTATCAGGATTAGGTACCATAAAGTCTCTAATAGTACTTAAAGTATCTTCATAACCTGCAATAAATGATCTAAGGGTACGAGCTGTTGAACCAAAGCCAATAAACTCAGAAGGCTCCATTCCATTTGGCTCATAAGCACGGACAAAGTCTTTAAAGTATTTTGATAAATCGTCAATGATAGCTTGATCAACACTGGTGTTAATGCGATCAACAACTTCAATATCACTTCCATTGATCAATCTTTGCCATTTGTATGGGATGGTGATAACAACATCGCCACCAATGAACTCTGACCAGTGGTAGTGGTTTCTAAAAGCAGCAGATAATAGACGGGTTTTATATTTTCTTTCGTTGAAAATCTCATAAGCACGTTTGAAAGCTGCAACACCTGCCCACTCCATAATCTCAGGATCAACTAAGATGTTCTCTTTATTAGCAACAACTTTTAACCAATCATCCAATCGGCCAACCATGATTGTACAAACTGGACTCATAGTAGAGACATCTTTGCCCTCTTTCTTTCTTCTTTCTAGTCCTCTTTCAACAGCTTCTGCAACAGCGATAGCTTGAGGAACTGTGAAACAAACAGTTGCGTTGATGTTAACACCAGCAGCGGTGGCATCTTCAATTGCTTGAACACCAGCGTCGTTAACAGGCATCTTTACTTGCATATTAGGAGCTAGAGTATCAAAATAGATTGCTTGATCACTCATTAACTTAGCGTTGCGGTAGTTCCTAGCGTTTGTTTGAATTGAGATTCTCCCTTTAAGCCCTTTCTCACGATCAAAAACTGGTTTTAGAATCTCTGCACTTTTGATGGCCATTGCTTCGTTTAGCTTCCAAGTGATGTCCTCTTCAGTTCCATTAACAAACTCTTTGTTTAGTTTTTTAATGGTATCTTCCCAAAGATGCATCTCTTTTTTGAGAACATTGCCGACGATGACTGGGTTGGTTGTTGCACCAACTGCACCATGCTCGACAGCATAATTGAGCTCTTCAATAGAGCAAGAGTCGTTCCACCAATCTGTTTTGGTAGTGGTTGCCATTTCTAGCAATGGGCTTTTTTTAGCATTAGCCATATTTAATCCCCTTATAAATATTAAATTTCTCAAATTGTGAGTACATCACATCTTCGAGTATATTTTTTGATAAAGCAAATAAAAAAGCTCAGTTGTTAAATCAATTGCTTAACCTTTCAATTACCTATCATACACAAAATAAAATTTAATTGCAATTGTCTGATAATAGATTGACTAGAAATAATATTAGATGTACAGTTAATCAGAAAATTAGATAATCTGTTATTTTATAAAGCGAAAGCTATACGATGAAGGAGTAATAAATGGGACAAACTGATTCTTTAGAGAAAGCAAAAAGTTATATTGCAACATTAGTTGAACGTGCTCGCACAGCTCAAAAAACAATTGAGTTTGCAACTCAAGAGGAAGTTGATCGAGTTGCTGAGGCTCTTTGTTATAGAGCAGTACAACCAGAATTTGCCCGCTCTTTAGCTGAATTTGCAGTAGAAGAGTCTAAAATGGGTGATGTTGAAAGTAAGTATGCGAAAATGATGAATAAAGTGAGAGGCGGCTGGTTTGACATGAAAGGTCAAAAATCAGTTGGCATCATAGAAGAAGATAGTGTTAACAACTTAGTTAAGATTGCTAAACCTGTTGGAGTTTTAGGAGCTATCATCCCAAGTACCAACTGTGAAGCAACTCCTGTTTTAAAAGCTGCTTGGGCAATTAAAACAAGAAACGCCGTCATTATGGCTCCCCACCCAAGAACTGTTAAAACTAACGGTATCGTTGTTGATATGATGAGAGGAGTTTTAGCAGAGTATGGGATGGACCAAGATTTAATTATCAACATGGACCAAGTCTCTTTTGATACAAGTGGACAACTAATGGCCCAATGTGACCTTATTTTAGCAACAGGTGGACCTGGGATGGTTGCAGCAGCTTATTCAAGTGGTACACCAGCTTACGGAGTGGGGGCAGGAAACGCCGTTACTATCGTTGATGATACCCAAGAGATGAGCGTTGTTGCCGATAAAATTAGAAGGTCAAAAACTTTTGACCAAGCAACTAGCTGTTCTGCTGAAAACGGCGCTGTAGTTAAAGAGAATGTTTACGATGAATTTATTGCAGCAATGGAAAAAGAGGGTGGATACTTAGTTAATAGCGAAGAGAAAAAGAAATTAGAAAAAGCTATTTGGCCTGATGGGAAAGTTTTGAACAGAGAAGCTGTTGCCCAACATGCTGCTAAAATTGCCTCAATTGCAGGCATTGATCTTCCTGAAGGAAAAAGTTTCTTTATGGTAGAAGAGAGTGGAATTGGCTCTGATTATCCTTTCTCAGGTGAAAAGCTTTCAGTAGTTATTGCCATTTACAAATACAGTGACTTTGATGAGGCTGTTGAGATGATCAACCAAATTACCACCTTCAGCGGAGCAGGTCACTCTTGTGGAATTCACACCTCAGATCGAGACAAAGTTATTAAACTTGCCGAAAAAGTTCACGTATCGAGAATTATGGTTAACCAACCTCAAAGTTTGAGTAACAGTGGTTCTTGGACAAATGGAATGCCAACAACCTTAACTTTAGGTTGTGGTACTTGGGGTGGAAATATTATTAGTGAGAATATAACTTGGAAACACCTTCTTAACACAACTTGGGTATCTTTCCCAATTGAAAACAAACAGCCAAGTGATGAACAATTGTTCTCAGAAGAAGTTAGATCGAAATAAGTAGAGGGGGAATTAAATGAGCACACCCGATAATATTCAAAGGTTAGAGAGAATGAGAAAGTCCCTCTATGATGGGGGAGGAGAGCAAAGAAAGGCAAACCAAAAGGCTAAAGGGAAGTTCACGGCTCGTGAAAGAATTGAACAACTAGTTGATAAAGGAACTTTTGTTGAGTACAACCCCTACATGACCAGCCGTGCTGTAGAATTTGGGATGGAAAAACATCGCCTATTTGGTGATGGAGTTGTAACAGGTACCGGCTTAGTTAATGGTCGTCAAGTTTGGATCTCTTCTCAGGACTTTACAATTTTAGGGGGCTCATTAGGAGAGCAACACGCTGAAAAGATTGCCCGTGTTCAAGAAATGGCTTTAAAAACAAAAAGCCCATTTATCCAAATAAATGACTCTGGTGGAGCTAGAATCCAAGAGGGAGTTTATTCGTTGGATGGGTATGGAAAAATCTTTAGAAACAACATTATCTCCAGCGGAGTAATTCCCCAAATATCGTTAATTTTAGGTCCATGTGCAGGTGGAGCTGCCTATTCACCTGCCATTACAGACTTTGTCTTCATGGTTGATAATGTCAGCCAAATGTACATCACAGGACCCGATGTTATTAAAGCTGTTACAGGTGAAGATGTTACCCACGATAATTTAGGTGGAGCTAGTGCCCACGCTAAAAAAAGTGGGAATGCCCATTTTCACTGTAAAGATGAGAAGGAGTGTTTTGAACAAGTAAAAGAGTTGTTAGGACGCCTTCCTGCTAATAACACAGAAAATCCTCCAGTGAAAACAGGCAAAGCAAAGCCTAGCAGTGTAACTGGTAAAATTGATGCAATAATTAAAGAGCGTGCTACAAAGTCGTACGACATGAGAGAAGTAATTGAAGAACTTTTTGATGAAGGAAGCTTCTTTGAGGTTCACAAAGAGTTTGCTCTAAATATTATTGTTGGTTTTGCCCACTTAGAGGGGCGTAGTGTTGGTCTTATTGCCAACCAGCCTCGCTACCTATCAGGAACTTTAGATATTAACTCATCAGATAAAGCAGCTCGCTTTGTCAGATTCTGTGACGCTTTTAATATCCCTGTAATCTCACTAGTTGATGTTCCCGGTTATATGCCCGGAACAACTCAAGAGTGGAACGGAATCATTAGGCACGGAGCGAAGCTACTTTACTCAATTGGTGAAGCTACAGTGCCCAAAGTTGCCTTAATCGTTCGTAAAGCGTATGGAGGAGCTTACATAGCAATGTCCTCTCGAACTTTAGGATTTGATCGAGTCTTATCACTGCCCACAGCAGAAGTTGCTGTAATGGGGGCAGAGGGGGCTGCAAACATTATCTTTAGAAGAGAAATTGAAGCAAGCCAAGATCCCGTTGCTGTTAGAAATCAAAAGATTGAAGAGTTTAGAGAGAACTCTATGAATCCATTTGTTTCAGCTGCTTCAGGGATGGTTGATGATGTGGTTGCCCCATCAGAAGCTCGTCAGGCACTAATTCACTCCCTTGCCTCTTTATCAACAAAAAGTGAAACAAGGCCTGCTAAAAAACATGGAAATATTCCTCTATGATTATTTACATAGTAATTGGAGTTGTTGTTGCTGCTATCTTAGTGGCAACAACTCTCTTAATTAAAAATAAAAAGAAAGAGGTAGAAGATTTGTGGGTCTCCTTTAGCCAACAAAAGGGGTCAGAAAAGCCCCCACTACTACCAAAAGATAAAAAACACCACCGCTTTAACTAAAAACTTTAGTCGACACAACTAACAAGTGCCAGTTATACTTGTACCGTAGGTACCAAATGGATAAAAGAGTTTTTGTAGCTGGCAAATCTAAAAAGCTTCTCGATGCGCTTGAATCCGTTATAAACAAAGATTTTACAAACTTAACTCAATTGATAAATCACCTAACTTTAGAAAAGATAAGAAACTCAGTTTGCATAATTGAAGATGAGATTTTAATAAAAGAGGACCAAAAGTACTTTGTCGATTTTCAACAAAGAGCTTTTGAAAATGGGTGCCGATTAATTTTATTTGGAAATATTAAAAAATTATCTCAATTTAACTTTGATGATGTAATTAAAAAATCTTTAAGTAAAAAAGAAATTCAACTAAAAATCGAGCTTCATCTCTCCTCTTTACGCCAAGTTGAAATTCTAAAAAGCACAACAAATATAAAAGTAGTAGTTAAAACTCTCTTTGAGGATGCCCCAATTGGAGTGATGATCAGCAAAGAAGATAAGAGTAAAAAGGGGGGCGAAGAGTTAGAGTATGTAAATAAAAAGTATTTAGAGTTAGCGGGTAGAAGTGAAAAAGAGATTGAAGTAGCTAACTGGGAGACATTTACCCACCCAGATGATCTTAAGATTGAGTTAATAAGACAAAAAGAGATGTTGGATGGGAAAGTTGCCTCTTACACTTTTGACAAAAGATATGTCCATCCCGATGGTAAAGTTGTTTGGGTTCAGCTAATTGCAGCAATTCTAGATTTAAAACCATACCGCTACCTGGTTCTTATTCAAGATATCACCGAACAAAAAAATGTAGAGGGGCAACTAGCAGAGAGTGAAAGAAGCAGAAAAACATTTATGAGCCACCTTCCTGGGATGGCTTATCGGTGTAAATATGATCAACACTGGACTATGGAGTTTGTCTCTGAAGGTTCAATAGAGTTGTTTGGTTATGAACCATCAGCTCTTAGTAAATAATAAAGAGATTATCTTTGGCCAACTGATTGTCCCCCCATACCAAGATATAATTAGAAAAGAGATTGATGAATCTATAAGTAAAAGAGAGCCCTTTAAAATTGAGTATGAAGTTGTCACTAAAGAGGGAAAAAGAAAATGGGTTTATGAAAAGGGGCAAGGAATTTATGAAGAGGATGGAACAGTGTGAGCATGTAGAGGGGATTATCTTAGATATTAGTGAACGCAAAGAGATGGAGAAAAAGTACAACTACTATTATCAAAGAGATCGTGTTACCGACCTTATACAATTTCACCTACTTTGATTTTCTTTTAAAAGAACAATTACCCACAGACTCTAAAAAAATAATAATTGGAATTAACTTAACCCCAGTTCATCAATTAGTGGCCCGTTATCGCTACTCTTATACTCAACTAATCTTATTTGAATTAGTTAAAAAGTTTGAAGAGCTGTGTAGTGAAAATATTCAACTATTCTCTTTGTATGAGAATTGGTTAGCCCTCTATGTGAACAAGTATGGGGATAAAGAGGAGATTGTAGATCTTTTAACTAAGGTCAAAGAGATTTTAAATGAAGTGTTGGGTAGTGAGTTTGTTGGATGGGGGATAGGCATTGTAGATATTAAAGGCAATACAGATTTAACCACTGAGCAAATATTTAAAAACTTGATGGTAGCTGCCGATAAATCTTTAGATAGTTTTGATGATGAATTTAGGGTAGTTCACTTTGATAGCAAACTAGAAAAGCTCTTAGAAGAAGAGAACCTCATAACTGATAAAATTGTTGATTCTACCAATGGCAATAAAGAGGACTCCCTATATTTAGAGTACCAACCAATAGTGGACGCCAAAACAAATAAAATTTGGGCAGTTGAAGCTCTGGCTAGGATGAAAATCGAAACTCTAGGTGTAGTATCACCTGCTAAATTTATCCCAATTGCAGAAAAGACAAAACTTATTGTCCCTTTAGGTGAGAGGATAATTGAAAAATCGCTCGCATTTTATAAAGAGATTGCCAAAAAAACAAAAGATAAAATATTAATTTCTATTAACATCTCCCCAATTCAACTTCTTAGTGAAGGTTTTGTTGAACAAGTTGAAAAAATAATTGTAGAAAGTGGTGTTAGTCCAAAGAGTATAATTTTTGAAATTACCGAAACTGCAGTTGCTTTAAACTTTGTTAAAATCAACTCAATTTTAAATGAATTGAAGGTGTTGGGAATATTAATAGCTTTAGATGACTTTGGTACTGGTTACTCTTCATTGCACCGAGGAAGTGAATTGGGAATTGATTTTATTAAGATTGATAAAACTTTTATTGATCAACTGTTGTTAGTTGCTCGCCAATCTATAACCAGCCGACATTATCTCCATGGCACATAAAGTGGGACACAAAGTTATTGCTGAAGGTGTAGAGTATGAAGAGCAACAAGTTTACTTAATTGAACATAAATGTGACTATCTACAAGGCTATTTCGTTAGTGAACCACTGAAAGAGCAAGAAATTCTTAAACTTTATTGAACAAAATAGATAACCAATTATAGTAATGTAACTTAGTCACTCCACTAAAAGTACATTTATTTAGTAAATTGTATAGCGAGTCGTACAAAACTGCACGATAGCTCGATATTTCATAACTTAACTAAGTTATTTTTATATTTGACAGGAGAAAATTAATGAAAGAACTTTTGATTATTGGTGGAGTTGCCTCTGGAGCAACAGCGGCAGCAAGGGCACGTCGCCTTAACAACGATGTTAACATAACAATTTTGGAAGCAGGAGCTGACGTCTCTTTTGCCAACTGTGGTCTTCCTTACTACCTAGGGGGAGATATTGAATACCGCTCCTCTTTAATTTTAGCTAGTCCTGAAACGTTTGATGATCAATACAAAGTGAAAGTTTACACAAACACTCAAGCTATTGAAATCGATCGAGAAAATAAAATAGTTAAAGCAGTTAATACAGAGACAAAAGAACAACACACATTCCCATACGACTCATTAATTTTAGCCCAAGGAGGAAAACCAATTATTCCCCCTTTAAAAGGTGTCGATAAAAAACATGTCTTCCAACTATGGACCTTAAAGGATATGGATGAAATTGATCTGTTCCTATATGAAAATAATCCAAAAAAAGCTGTCGTAGTTGGAGGTGGATTTATTGGTTTAGAGATGGTTGAAGCTTTGGTTAAAAGGGGAATGGAAGTTACCCTTGTTGAGATGGCTCCCCAAGTGCTTCCCAACTTAGAGGGGGAGTTTGCCGGCTTTATAACCAAAGAGCTTTTAGACTATGGAGTTAAGTTGAAATTGGGAACTTCATTGCAAGAAGTTGAAGATGATAAAGTAATTTTAAGTGATGGAACTAGTGTAGAAACTGATTTTGTCCTTTTATCCATTGGGGTAAGACCAACATTACAATTAGCCAAAGATGCCAACTTAGAGTTGGGTAAAACTGGAAGCTTGTTGGTTAATGAGCAGTTGATGACTAACGACCCTGCAATTTTTGCAGCTGGGGATATGGTCGAAATTGAAGATCGAGTTTTAGGGAAACACATCAGAGTACCTTTAGCAGGACCTGCTAATAGGCAAGGAAGAATTGCTGGTGAGAACGCTTTAGGTGGTTCAAGAGTTTATAAAGGAACTTCAACCTCTTCGATAGTAAAAGTTTTTGAAGCAGTTGCTGGTTCTACAGGAATGAGTTTAAAAGCAGCACGGGATGCAGGTTTTAGTGCCGATGCAATAGTTATTCACAAAGTTAGCCATACAGCCTACTACAAGGGGGCTGAGATGGTTAGTGTTATGTTGATTTGGGACAGGGCCACCAAAAAGATTTTAGGTGGACAAGTTGCCGGTTATGTTGGAATTGATAAGAGAATTGATGTATTGGCAACTGCTATTGCTGGAGGGTTAACAATAGAAGATTTAGGGGAGCTTGGGTTATCGTATGCACCCCCATTTAACTCACCAAACGACCCAGTTAACATGGCCTCATTTACAGCAGTTAACCACGATACTGGCTTTAGCCCCTCAATTTTAGCTCAAGATTTAGAACTCTTTGTTAATGCAAAACAACCAGTTGTTATTGACTTGCGTGACCCAATCACTTTCTCCAAAGCTCATGTCTATAGTTCAAACAACATTAGCCAAGGTTCCTTAAGGGAGAATTTAGATCGAATCCCAGAGGGAGCTCCTATTTTATTAATCAGTGATGATGGACAAAAATCACACGTAGTTTTAAGGATGTTAAAAGGTTCTGGGTTTGATGAAGTTTATAACTTAAGTGGTGGGTATACCTCTATTGAACGGCACGAAAGAGCTATTGGTTATAAGCACCTCTCTGCAGGACTATTTCCTATAACTAAGAAAAAGATTAAAGATGAAACTGGTTTAACTGATGATGTAGAAGTTGAAGAAGAACAACAAATCGCAGATGTAGGTCCAGTTATTATCGATGTTCGAACTCCAATGGAGTTTAACTTAGGGGCAGTGCCTAACGCAATTAACGTAGGTTTAGATGTTCTTAAGAGGTGGGCTCAAGAGTTAGGTGATCATGATCGAGAGATTATCATCTACTGTGCAACAGGAGCTCGCTCCAGTTACGGAGTAAGACTTCTTCAACAAGTTGGCTTTACCAATGTATCCAACGGAGGAAGCCTCCACGAAATGATAGAGCGCTTCCCGCTCGACTAAAAATAGTGCCGAAGAGAAAAACTCTTCGGCATTATTATTGTTATAAAAAAGACATTTTCTTTCGATTCAAAATCTATACAAGTTGTGGTAAATATCTAACCCTTATAAAACTCCACAAAGGCTGCATCTTGGAACAGTCGTTGCTTCGTCGTTTAGAAAAACAAGAAGCTAGAAACATTTGGTTTTAATCTTGAAATTCAAGACAAGAGCAAGGTTGATGCTACAGTAAAAAAAACATTCATAAAAGAAGACTCTTTAGGTAAATTAATGTTCTTGGAATTTGCTGGAAATAAACAATCAAGAACAATTAAAATAAAACTGGAAGTTGATACGAACCCTCCCAAGGGGAGTATTGATGAACGTAAGATTATAGACTTCCCATACATTAGCTCTATTATGTGCCAAAACTTGCCTAGTCTGTTTGCAGGAAAAATTCATGCGCTTCTATGTAGAGATCATATTAAGGGTAGAGATTGGTATGAATTTCTTTGGTACACCGCTCGGCAAACTTCAATAAACTACACTTTTTTACAAAATGCTATTTATCAATCTGGCCCTTGGAAAGGGGAAGATATAGCAGTAAATCATACATGGTGCATAGAAGAGCTCTCTAGTAAAATAAAGCAAATTGATTGGTCATTTGCTGCACAAGATGTACAGAGATTTCTTAAACCAATTGAGATTGCTTCACTATCACTTTGGGATGACTTCTTGTTTTTAGAACAACTTAAAAAAATTCCAAACCACTAAAAATTGTTTGTAAGTATTAATATTCCTAAATTTTGATGAGTAGTACAAAAAGATCTCTCTTGTCTAAAAGAAACTATAAAACCAAAATAGTTTTATTTACATGGCATTTCCTTTAGCTTTAATATAAGTCTACACATACTCTCAATTAGTGAGAGAAAATGTAGACATAAAGAGTAGGTAGAAATGTAGATATGCTTGTAGGTGAAGGTTGACTGTTAAACAAAAAAGGCTATCTACCTAAGTAAATAGCCTTTTTGGTATTAGCAGGGACAGGACTCGAACCTGTGACCTCCGGGTTATGAGCCCGACGAGCTGCCAACTGCTCTACCCTGCGTCGACAATAAGGTACTATAACGGTCTATCAAAAAAGAGTCAACTACTAATAGTAAAGAATATTGTGTCAATATGACACAGTAAATGATAAATCCTTGAATAATTTAGGTTGCATGTCTCAAGATGATGCAAATTGAGCCATTTCGGACTCTAGTGTGACATAAAGTCCCATTTGCAGAAGTGTAAGAAATGTAAGATCTTAATTTAATATTTATAACACATTGTAATATAAGGAAATAAATAGACGATATGAAGTTGGCACGCATAATGCTTATATAGTTAGTGTAAATAAGAATAATATTTTGGAGGTACAAAATGAGATATGTAGTAACAAGAAACCCATCACAAGTAAGGAGTTCACGTGATTTTGACTCTTTATTTAACAGCCTATGGAACAATTGGGGTCTCCCCCAAACCAAAAGTCCATCAGTGGACATTTGGGAAGATGAGAAGAATTATGTATTAGAGGCAGAGCTTCCAGGAATGGATGAAAAAGATGTTGATGTCCATGTAGATAAACATGTTCTTAAGATTTCATCTTTATGTGAAGCAGAGAAAGAGACAAAGAGTAAAGAGGATGCATCTCCTCAATACTTAATCAGAGAGCGCTCATGCGTTAACTTTGAAAGAAGCTTTGCTCTTCCTGAGGGCGTTTATGAGGAGAAGATTGAAGGAACCTTTAAAAACGGTATTCTAACAATCACAATTCCAAAAGTTCCTGCTAAACAACCTAAAAAAATAGATGTTAAACTAAAATAAAATAGTAGGAGATCCAATAAAAAAGGTCGCACAATGTGTGGCCTTTTTCTTTTAATGTGGCCAAAGGTTTGTTATACTGAACTGTATTGATTAGTAGGAATACTATTAACAGGAGGAAGTATGTCATATTCAGAACCTTATGATAACTTAGATGAAAAATCGCGTGAAATCTCACGAGCAATTGCCAGCCTAAGAGAGGAACTTGAAGCAGTTGATTGGTATAACCAAAGGGTGGTCACCTCTAAAGACCCCGAACTCAAAGCAATTATGGCTCACAACCGAGATGAAGAAATTGAGCACGCCTGTATGACCATTGAGTGGCTTAGACGCAACATGGACAAATGGGACGATGAGTTAAGAGAGTATCTATTTACCAGTGGGTCAATTGTTGAACTTGAAGAGGGAGCGACCGGTAAAAGTTCATCTTCTGGTGTAAAGGGAGATTCTTTAGCTATTGGCGATATGAAAGGGGAGTAATTTATGGATAATTTAAAAAAAGAGTTAGCCCCTCTCTCTTCTCATGCATGGGAAGAGATTGAAAATAGGGCAGCAGAAGTTTTACGCTCACGTTTAAGTGCCCGTAAAGTTGTAAGAGTTGTTGGACCACTAGGGTGGAACCACACTGCAGTAACCGAAGGGCGAGTCGATTTGGTTGATGAAAGTGGCGATGTCAAAGTTGGTATTTATAGAATTAGCCCTTTGTGTGAGACTAGGGTAAGATTCACCTTAAACAGGTGGGAGATGGATAACCTCAACAGAGGTGCCAAAGATATTGATTTAGATGCCTTAGATGCTGCTGCAGAAAAAATTGCAGAATTTGAAGAGCAAGCTATCTACAAAGGGTACAAAGGGGGAGGAATTGTTGGTCTAGAGGAAGTTGCCTCTCACAAACCAATCCCTTTTGGCAATGATGGTAGTACAATTATGGAGGCTGTCTCTACAGCCCTTTTAAAATTACGTACAAGCTATGTTAGTGGCCCATGTACTTTAGTTGTAGGAGACAAAGGGTGGTTGGAGTTAAATAAAGTTGTTAAAGGAACTCCACTATTAGATCGGATTGAAAGATTAGTTGGAACAAAAGTAGTCCACTCATTTGCCGTTGATGGAGCATTTTTACTTCCTTACGACGATGAGAACTTAGAACTTTCCATTGGACAAGATTTTGCCTTAGGGTATGAGTCTCACGATACAAAAGAGGTGACTCTCTTTTTAACCGAATCTTTTACTTTTAGAGTTTTAGATCCAAATCTTATTGTCCCATTTAAGGTTTAAAGAAAAGATTTTTAGCAATTGAGCCCTGCAATTTTTGTGGGGCTCTTTAAGTTTAAAGTGGGTTGCCTATGACAAGCTCTTAGTGGTAAATTTAGCCCCATGCAACCAGTATCACAAAATAAAATGGCTATTAAGCCAATTGGACCATTGGTCGTGTCGATGGCGTTCCCAATAATGTTATCGATGATGGTCCAAGCTTTATACAATATAGTTGATTCAATTTTCATCGCCCGTGTTAGTGAAGATGCTTTAACAGCTGTCTCTTTAGCTTTCCCTGTTCAGATTTTAATAATTTCATTGGGGGTGGGAACTTCAATAGGAATGAACTCTCTTCTATCAAGGCGATTAGGTGCTAAAAAGGTGGAAGAGGCCTCAAAAGTGGCCCTACACGGCCTGTTTTTAGCTTTAGCGAGCTCAATCTTATTCGTTATTATTGGATTTTCTATCTCTAGAGTTTTCTTTACTTGGTTTACCGATAGTAAAGATATCATTGAGATGGGATACTCTTATTTAGTCATAGTGTCGACACTCTCTTTAGGGGTCTTTGCCCAAATTAATGCCGAAAGGATTATGCAAGGAACCGGAAATACCATCACCCCAATGATTACCCAAGTTACAGGTGCTGTAATTAACATCATCTTAGATCCAATTTTAATATTTGGGTGGTTTGGACTTCCTGCAATGGGTGTTACTGGGGCAGCTATTGCAACAGTCATTGGGCAGTGGAGTGCAATGACTTTAGCTTTAATTTTCATGGTAAGAAAAACTAAAGAGCTTAATTTCAGCTTAAAAGGGTTTAAAGTTGAAAAGCGGATTATTGTTGATATCTACCGTGTAGGTCTTCCTTCTACTGTTATGCAATCTATTGGATCAGTTATGACCGTTGGGATGAATACAATCTTAATCTCATTTAGTGCAACTGCGGTTGCAGTATTTGGAATTTACTTTAAACTTCAAAGTTTTGTTTTTATGCCAGTCTTTGGCCTTGTTAATGCCCTTATTTCAATTGTTGCTTTTAACTACGGAGCTAGAGATAAACAAAGAATTGTTGCTTCCATCCGCTTTGGAGCTACAATTGCTTTCATTGTGATGTTGGTGGGAACTCTTGTTTTCCAGTTTGGGACAAAGATGTTACTAGGGATGTTTAATGCCTCTGATCATATGATAGATATTGGAACAATTGCTTTAAGAATAATTAGTTTTCACTTCCCATTAGCAGCTATTGGAATTACCCTCAGTGCAGCTTTCCAGGCAATAGGAAAAGGTGTTTATAGCCTCTATATGTCGTTAGTAAGACAGTTGGTAGTTCTTTTACCATCAGCTTATCTACTTTCTCATTTGTGGGGTTTAAATGCTACTTGGTACTCATTTCTAATTTCAGAGTTGGTCTCTATAACAATGAGCATCTACTTATTTGCTCACCTCTATAGAACAAAAATTAAGGTTTTAACCCCTTTAACTGCATCGCTTGAAAGCTAATTAAGTTAAGATGTTCAATTGCTCAAACAGTTAAAGTTTGGTAGGCTGAAATTAGTTCACAAAAGGAAAACTTCTCACCATTTAGGAGGTTAGTGGTGTTCCCCATATTAGACAAAGAAAAACTCTCAGATGAAGTTTTTAGAATGGAGATTAAAGCTCCTAGAATAGCAAAAAATAGGAAACCTGGACAATTTATAATCTTACAGCAAGGAGGAGACTTTGCTGAAAGATTTCCCTTAACGATAGCCGATGCCTCTTTAGAGCGCCAATCAATTACTATCGTCTTTCAAGCTGTTGGAGAGGCTACCCACCGCTTAGCTTTATTGGAGGTGGGAGAAGAGATTGAAAATGTTTTAGGTCCATTAGGACACCCCACTACCATAAAAAAGTTTGGGAAAGTTGTTTGTGTTGGAGGAGGTATTGGGGTAGCCCCATTACACCCAATTGCTCAAGCGATGAAAGAGGCGGGAAACGAAGTTAAAATCATCATGGGTGCTCGAACTAAAGAGTTGGTAATCTTAGAAGATCGGATGAGAAAAATTAGTGATGATGTAACTGTTTGTACTGATGATGGCTCTTATGGAAGAAAAGCTTTAGTGACAGAGCCTTTAAAAGAGTTAAGTGAAAGTTGGAAGCCCGATTTAGTTGTAGCAATAGGACCTCCTGTAATGATGAAGTTTTGTACCCTGACAACCAAAGAGTTTAACATCCCAACAGTAGTTTCTCTTAATACAATCATGATTGATGGAACTGGGATGTGTGGAGGATGTAGAGTTACCGTTGGAGGGGAGACTAAGTTTGCCTGTGTGGATGGACCAGAGTTTGATGGACACTTAGTTGATTGGGACAACTTATTAAATAGACTTGGAACTTACAAAGTGCAAGAAGATGAGGCACATCACAAATGTCACATTGGTTTAGATATTAAAGAGGGAGAAGCATAATGGAGATTTTTGATCTAAAAAAAATTGAAGAAGATGCGCAAAAACTCCTGTCGTCCTATGAAAATGTAGATCTTAGTTTAAAAGATCGCCTTAAAATTCCAATCCAACCAATGCCTTCTCAAGATCCAAAAGAGCGAATTAACAACATGGATGAAGTTGCCTTAGGGTATACCGAATCGCAAGTTAAAATAGAATCGCTTAGATGTATCGATTGTAAAAATGCCCCCTGTATCAAAGGGTGTCCTGTTGGAATTGACATCCCAGGGTTTATTAAAAAAGCAGCTGAAGGGAAGTTTGCTGAATCGGTAGCAATTATAAGAGAGTCTTCTATGCTTCCTGCTATTTGTGGAAGAGTTTGTCCTCAAGAGTCGCAGTGCCAATTAACTTGTACAGTTGGTAAATCTTTAAAGAGTGTCGATAAAGCGGTCAACATTGGAAGAATAGAGCGCTATGTAGCAGATTGGGAGTCAGCAAACAAATCCCGCCAAAGACCTGAAGTAAAAGAGGAAAGTGGTTTTAAAGTTGGAGTTGTTGGTAGTGGTCCTGCTTCAATTACTGCAGCTGCCGATTTAAGAAGAGAGGGACATGAAGTAGTAATGTTTGAAGCTCTTCACAAAGCTGGAGGTGTATTAGTTTATGGAATCCCCGAATTTAGATTACCAAAAAGTATCGTCCAAGAGGAACTAGATGCCCTATACGATATGGGTGTTAAAATTGAGATGAACTACCTTGTTGGAAGAACTGGTAAAGTAAATGATTTATTGAATAATGAAGGCTTTGATGCCCTGTTTATTGGTAGTGGTGCAGGTTTACCCCGCTTTTTGAACATTGAAGGGGAGAATCTAGTTGGAGTATTTAGTGCAAATGAATATCTAACTAGAAGTAACTTAATGCGTGCTTACGATAAAATGAGAGCTGGAACTCCACTGTATACTTCTAAGCACGTTGCAGTCTTTGGTGGTGGAAACGTTGCTATGGATGCAGCTCGTACAGCAAAGCGCTTAGGTGCACAAAGTGTCACCATTGTTTATAGAAGGACTGCTAACGAACTTCCTGCTCGTAAAGAGGAGATTGAACATGCCCATGAAGAGGGAATTAAGTTCATGTATCTTTACAGCCCAACTAAAATAGTTGGCGATGAGAGAGGGAGAGTTAAACAAGTTGAGCTATTAAAGATGGAGCTAGGAGAACCCGATGATTCAGGACGTCGCTCTCCTGTAGTGATACCCAACAGCGAACAGTTATTTGATTTTGATACAGTGATAGTGGCCATTGGGAATAACTCAAACCCCCTAATTGAAAGAACTACTAAGAATCTTAAAGTTAATAAGTGGGGCAATATCATTGTAGATGATGAGACAGGAGCTACCTCAATTGAGGGAGTTTATGCTGGTGGGGATATTGTCTTAGGCTCTGCCACTGTAATTTTAGCGATGGGACAAGGAAGAAAAGCTGCCAAAGCGATGAATCAGTATTTAGCAAGTAAGAGAAAATAGATGATTAATGAAACTGATATAGCACCAGTGATTTGCTTAATAGATCAAAGTGAAAAGAACCAAGCAATTGAGCAAGTTATAAGCAGGTGTTCAATATTTGATACCCTTAATGATAAAAAGCAATTTGCCGAGAAAGTTATTAAAAGGGAGTTAAAAGGGACCACTGGAATTGGGCATGGGATTGCTATTGCCCATGGTAAAGTTGAAAGTTTAAATCAGATGGTTATAGGTCTAGGGGCCTCTATTAGTGGGGTTGATTATCAATCGGTAGATAGTACTTTGGTTAACTTTTTATTTGTCATTGCTAGCTCATCAAATCGCTCTTACGAATATTTAAAAAGTTTAGCAATTATTCTAAGAAATCTTAAAATTGAGAGTTTAAAAAAAGAATTATTTGATTTTATAACTAACAAAAAGGATCCATACGAACTTTCAACAAAAGGTGAGGCTTTTTTAAAGATGATGGTAAGCCAACACTTCAGCCCCTTTTTGGAGCGCTTTATTTAAAAGATTTGTGTTGGGGTAACTACTAAATCAACGCTGATATCAAAATTATTTGTGGGAAGAGTCTCAACAATTTGAAAATCGTAAGCGATTCCAATGGTAAAAACAGACTCTTTATACTCTGCAAGAAATCTATCGTAGTATCCTAAGCCCCTTCCCAATCTATTTCTATTTAAATCAAAAGCAACAGAAGGGACTAAAACAACAACTTTTTTATCTTTATCAAAAACAGTAGGAGTGTAAAACTCTTTGGTGGGCTCTTTAAGGTCCCACTTCATTTTAACCAACTTATTTTCAAACTCCCCATCGATGGTGAAAAAAGTTAAAGAGAGATCTGAGTTGCTATGAGGCAAGCTTAACTCTTTACCTCTTTTTAAAAGGGGGTAAAAGATAGATTTGATATCAACTTCCCCTTTAAAAGGGTAATAGGCTAAAACTGTATCACTTCTAGTAATTGGTTCTGAACTCAAAAGCTTTGTGCAAATTTGTTTTGAATCTTTAATTCTTTGATCTAAAGAGTGCTCATTTAATTTTGTAGTTATAAAGGCCCTTAGAACCTCTTTTTCTGCTTCCATTTTAATATTATACCAAATAAATTAGGTGTACCAAAAGAGAATAAGAAAAAAGACAACAGTAATTAAGATAGA
This sequence comes from Sphaerochaetaceae bacterium, assembly GCA_050950065.1. Classification (GTDB taxonomy): domain Bacteria; phylum Spirochaetota; class Spirochaetia; order Sphaerochaetales; family Sphaerochaetaceae; genus JBAYOE01. Next base: position 91,908 of record JBMNGX010000005.1, read on the forward strand.
AATTAAATCTCTAATTTTAAAAGAGGGAGCTTTAGGGAAAACATCAAAAGAGAAGTTGCGGGCAATAAGGGCATGTTCAATCATCTCCCCTTTCTCTAAAAGAAGTGAAAAGAGGGTAGTTGAAAATTCAACAATCGATTTAATTGGTCTTTTTAAGATGTTTTCACCTCGAGCTTTGCGAGCTTCTGAGACTTGGAAACTTAAATCAAATATTAAAGGGATAGTTGATAAAGTTAGCTCTAAAGTGAATGCTATTTTGTAAGCTCGGTTGCCAATAATTGGTTTTAATAGTGATGCTATAGAGGGTGAAAGTAAATCAAAAGATGTTGTTGAAGTAAAGATTATTCCCATCAACACAATCGTAATAAATCTTAAAGCAACTAAAATAGCCTCTAAGTAAGTCCCACTAACTAAGTATCTAAAAAGAGTAATTATTGAGACCATTATCATAAAGAATCTTAATTCTCTTTTAAAACTCTTTAGTGGAAGCTTTATAGTAATTAAAAAGGCAATTAAAACAAAAAAGATAATAGATAAACGTAGCAATGATGATCCAGGAAGTAAAGTGGAGAGTATAAGTAAAGCTAATACCTTTGTTAGAGGGTGTAGTTTGTTTAATAAAGTAGAATTGTGATGGTAATGAAAAAGTGTTATTTCAACCATGTTAGCTCACTAATATCTAAAGGAGTATTACCCACAATGGGCCTTCTTATGCCAAAGTCTTCTAACAAGGGTAAAGAGGAAACAACATCTCCTTTATAGCCCACCTTGCCTTTATCTAAAATGATTATTGAATCACAATGGTAAAGCACTTTTTCAATTTCATGAGTCGCTATTAAGGTAGTAATTCCCTCCTCTTTTAATTTTAAAAGACCCTTAAGAACTTGAACCACTCCACTAAAGTCTAAGTTGGCAAAAGGTTCATCCAACATAACGATTTTAGGTTTCATAACCAAAACACCCCCAATGGCAACTTTTCTTTTTTCACCACCAGATAGAGCTCTGGGTCTTTTATCTAAAAGATCTTCAATGTTCAGTAGTGATGTTACATAATCAACTCTTCTTTGTTGCTCATCTGCTTCTAGTTGAAGATTTTGTAAACCAAAAAGAAGATCTTGTTTTACAGTTTGTCCAACTATTTGGGTATCGGCATCTTGAAAGACCAAGCCAATTTCTAAATTTCTTTTTTTGCTTTTTTGAGTTAAATCTTTTTGATCAACAAAAATTGATCCTGAGTCAATCTTTAATAGCCCCTTTATTGACCGCATCAATAACGATTTGCCTGCTCCATTAGCTCCTGTTAAACAAGTTAACGAACCTTTAGTTATCTCAAAAGATACATTGTCTAAAATGAGTTTATCTTTGTTGATTGAGAGAACTAAATCTTTAACAGAGCAGGCAACTTGATTACTCATCGATAGTTTCCTTATTCAAAAAGGAGCGAACTTTTAAAGCAAAGATGTTTGTTAAAATGACAGCACTAACTAACTTAATCAAATCACCAACAATAAAGGGGATTAGCCCAATTGCAATAGCTTGTTTCCAACTTACCTGTAAAATTAGTTTTAAATAGGGAATCCCAATTAAAAAGAAGATCAATGTTCCTACAACAGCAGCAAAGATAATTGTAGCAACTTCCCCTTTAGATAAACTTGGTCGATTTAAATCTTTTATTTTTCGATCCACTATTGAACCAACAACAGGAGCTGCCACCAACCAACTGATTAAAAAGCCCCCAGTGGGGGTAGCAAAGTGGGCAAAGCCTCCAGTTCCTCCAGAAAAGACAGGCAACCCAATAGCGCCTAAAACTATATAGGTGGCAACTGCACTTAATCCCACAGCTTTACCCCCTAATAGTCCTGCTAGTAAGACAAACATCGATTGTAGTGTTATAGGGACAACTCCTACAGGGATGGCGATGTAAGATCCGGCCACTATTAAAGCAGCAAACAAAGATGTCACAATAATTTTCCTTAAGTCCATGCAAACTCCTCCATTAAAAAAAGCTATACCACAAAGATTTTTCATTGTAAACATTAAAACCAAAATAAGTTTACAATACTGCTCTTTTGGGGTACACTCTGGCCAATTATGAGTAATAAAACAAAGAAGACATCTCTTTTAGTGTTGGAACTTCTTGAACAAAATAGAGGTTCATTTATCTCAGGTGAACAAATAGGGCAATCTTTAAATATAAGCCGTGCTGCAGTATGGAAAGCCATAAAAACTCTTCAAGGTTTAAATCATCAAATAGAGTCCTCAACTAAGATTGGTTATTGTTTAAAAAGCAGTAGTGATGTTCTTTCAGTTGATATGATAACAAAACTACTCAATGAAAAAGGTGATTACAATAGACCTATTTACTATTACGATGAGATTGATTCAACTAACCGCCAAGCAAAGCGACTCGCTTTGGAAGGGGCTGTTAGTGGAACAATAGTTATTAGTGAAACTCAAAGTGAAGGAAGAGGGCGTAACGGCAAAAGCTTTTATTCCCCTAAAGGATCTGGTCTTTATTTAAGCCTTTTGCTAAAACCAAAGGTTGATAGTTCTATCGCTTTAAGAGTAACTAGTGCTGCTGCAGTAGCAACTCACAGGGCAATTAGAGAGTGTACTAACAAAATAACTAAAATAAAGTGGGTTAACGATCTTTATTTAGATAACCTAAAAGTGTGTGGAATTTTAACTGAAGGGATTAGTGGCTTTGAATCTAGACAAATAGAGTCAATCGTTGTTGGAGTGGGGATAAACTTTAAGGAACCAGAAAAAGGATACCCCGATAACATAAACTCAATTGCTGGATCTTTGTTTAAAAAGGATCATAAAGTTGAACTTACTCGCAATGAACTTGCTGCCTCTTTAATCTTAAATCTAAAAAAAATAACAGATAACTTAGAAGACAATTCTTATTTAAAAGAGTATCGAGAGAACTCTTTAGTAATTGGTAAAAATGTTAAGGTGATAGCTCCAAATGAGTCTTATACTGCCTTTATAAAGCAAATAGATGATAATGGAGCCCTCATTATTGAACTAGAAGATGGTAGTGAAAAGTTGCTTCAATCGGGTGAGATATCGCTTAGACCTCAAGACAATTCTTCATGGTAGGGGTTGACAATAACAACCGTTCAAAGTATAAACAGATTTGGTAAGCTACCTTAGCTCAGTTGGTAGAGCAAAGGACTGAAAATCCTTGTGTCCTCGGTTCAATTCCGAGAGGTAGCAAAAAATAAACATCTGCTAATTTTCTAGTGGGTGTTTTTTTATATCTATCTAACTTGACAGACTTTACTTGCTTGCATAATATTTGACGCTATGAATGCTAATGAATTAAGACAAAAATTTATAGATTTCTTTGTATCAAAAGAGCATGCACAAATTTCTGGTGCCTCTTTGATTCCTGAAAATGACCCCACAGTTCTATTTACTACTGCTGGGATGCACCCCCTTGTTCCCTACATTTTAGGGGAAGAACACCCTGCAGGAACTAGGTTGGTTAACTACCAAAAGTGTATCCGCACAGGGGATATTGATGTTGTGGGAGACCCACATCACTTAACATTCTTTGAGATGTTAGGAAACTGGTCACTCGGAGACTACTTTAAAGAGGATGCAATTAAATTTAGTTATGAATTTCTAACTAAACATTTAAACATCGATAAAGATAAACTCTCTGTAACTGTCTTTGCTGGAGACGATTCAGTTCCTCGTGATGATGAAGCAGCTGGTGTTTGGCGCTCTTTAGGAATTCCCGAAGATAGGATCTACTTTTTAGGTAGAGAAGATAACTGGTGGGGGCCTGCTGGTGAAACAGGACCTTGTGGACCTGATACAGAGATGTTCATCGATACAGGCAGAGAATCTTGTGGGCCTGATTGTAAACCGGGGTGTTCATGTGGTAAGTACTTTGAAATTTGGAACGACGTCTTTATGGAGTTCAATAAAACTAAAGATGGCACCTATGTTCAACTAGATCGTAAATGTGTCGATACCGGAATGGGAATTGAACGCACTGTTGCTGTTTTACAAGGGAAGCAGAGCGTTTATGAGACTGAAGTCTTTGCCCCAATTATTAGTGAAATTGAGAAACTTGCCAATATTAAGTATGGGGATGATGAACAAACAGATATCTCTGTTAGGATCATTGCTGATCACTTAAGAACTAGTGTATTTATCTTAGGGGACCAAAGAGGGGTAAAACCTTCCAACATTGGACAAGGTTATATCTTAAGACGCCTTATAAGAAGGGCAGTTCGTCACGGCAGAAAACTTAAAATTAGTGAAGGCTTTTTAAGCTTGTTAGCCCCAGTTGTTATCGATATGTACAAAGATGCCTACAAAGAGATCAATGATAACAGAGAATTTGTTATTAATGAGCTCTCTTTAGAAGAGCAAAAATTCTCCAACACCCTAATTAAAGGGGAGCATGAGTTTGAGAAGATGTTACCAAATTTGCTCAAAGGTAAAAGTAGAGTAATCAACGGAAGAGTTGCCTTTAAACTTTACGACACCTACGGCTTTCCAATTGAACTCACTGAAGAGTTAGCCAATGAGCACGGTTTTAGTGTCGACATTGATGGCTTTAACGATGCTTATAAAAATCACCAAGAGAAATCTAGAGCTGGTAGTGAACAAGTATTTAAAGGTGGGCTAGCAGATCACGATGAGTTAACCACCTCTTTACACACAGCAACGCACCTTCTTCACCAAGCTCTAAGGATGGTTTTAGGAAATCACGTAGAACAAAAAGGGTCTAATATCACAGCAGAGAGATTGAGATTTGACTTTACTCACCCTCAACCAATGAGCAGTGAAGAGAAAAAGCAAGTTGAAGATATTGTAAATGACGTCATTAAAAAAGATCTTCCTATCTCCTTTAAGACAATGACAATTGAACAAGCTCAAGAAGCTGGAGCAATTGCCCTTTTTGAAGGTAAGTACGGAGAGCAAGTTAAAGTTTACAGTGTTGGAGACTTTTCTAAAGAGGTGTGCGGTGGACCTCACGTAGAGCACACTGGAGTTCTTGGAACTTTTAAAATTAAAAAAGAACAATCCTCTTCAGCAGGAGTAAGAAGGATAAGAGCTGTCCTGATAAAAGAATAGCTTGAAAATAAATTTCCTTGACTTGTCCCCTTTATAATACGATTATTAGTTATAAAAATTTGTTTATTTCGAATGAAATAAAGGGGGAGTCAATGAAAAAGGTTCTCTTAATCGTCGCACTGTTAATCATAAGCACAACAGTAATATTTGCAGCCCAACCAACTAAGGGAGTTGGAGTAGGAATTGAAACTGGGCTACCTCTATTTGTTGGTCCAGCAGCTCAATACAACTTTGGACCAGCTCAAGTAAATTTATCATTAGGTTATCTACGAACTTTCGGGTTTAATTTCTTCGCTCTACGAGTTGGGGGAGATTATAACTTCCCAACCCCTTTTATTAATAGTAGTTGGAATGCTGATTTTTACTTAAGTGTTGGTGGTACTTTGGATCTCATATTTGGAGCAGGAACAGCCGTAGGAATTGGTATTCCTGTAACATGGTCTTGGCATGCCGATAAAGTTCCTATCAAAGTTTTTGTAAAAGCAGGACCAGAAATCTTTGTCACTGGTGGTGGCATGGTGGAATTTGTGGGCTCTGCTGGAGCAATGTACTACTTCGAAATTTAAACACCAACTTTTTTAACAGCCAACTGACCACATGCACCGCTAATCTTTTGACCTTTGGAGTAGCGGTGTGTGTAGGGTATATTTAAACTTTTCAAATGGGACGTAAAATTATCTATCTCTTTTGAAGTGGGAGGAGCCCACTTCAATTCATCTGAGGGGTTCCATGGTATTAAATTAACAACCACATCAAGATTTTTTATAAACCTAGCTAATTGCTCGCTAGATTCTTTAGAGGTGTTGAACTTAGAGAGCATCACATACTCTAAAGTTATTCTCTTTTTATAAACCTTCTGGTAATTAATCAAAGCTTCTTTTAGTTTTTTCAAATTGAAAGCTTTGTTAACTGGCATTATCTCATCTCTTAAACTATTTTCTGCAGCAACTAAAGAGACTGCCAATCTTACAGGTAAATCACTTTTAGCTAGTTGCTCTATCCCTGGAACTACTCCACTGGTGCTAATAGTAATTTTTCTTAGACCAATATTAAAAAGACTTTTATCGTTGAGATATCTAATTGATTCAATAACTTCATCTAAGTTAGCTAAAGGTTCCCCCATCCCCATATAAACAATGTTACTAATTTCATCACCCAAATTTGTTAAGTGGACAAATTGCTCAACGATTTCAAATGCTTTGAGGTTTCTAACTAAACCCATGGTTGCTGTTCGGCAAAAGGTACACCCCATTGCACACCCAACCTGACTCGATAAACAAGCAGTTTTCCGTCCTTGGGCATCAACTAATAAAACAGCCTCTACAATCTGTTTATCGTGTAACTCAATTGCCAACTTAGTTGCCCCGCTAGGATCTGTTTGCTTATCAACAACAGTGCTAGAGATTATTTTTACTTGTTGTTCAGTTAAAAGAGTTCTCATCTCTTTTGATAAAGTGGTCATATCGTCAAAGGAGGTAACCCCTTTGGCTAACCACTGTTGTATTTGAGTTGCTTGATAACTTTTAGTAAGAGGAAGTTGTTTTAACAACTCCTCTTTATTTTTGCCATAAAGACTTAGTTGATTCATAACTATCTAATTACCTTAGCATGGCAATTATTGCAAGTAAGACACCAGTAATTCCCTCGCCTCCAAGAAACCCACTGGCAATTAAATTGGTCTTATCTAAAACTGAATCAATTTTCTCTTTGCCAAAGATCTTTTTAGCAATGATTAAAACTATTGCTCCAAAACCCATGATTGTAGAAATATTTATTGGTAAATAGATTCCTAACCCTAAAGTGGCGCTAGGAATTGCAAAGAGGTATAACAAAATTCCAATTACAGTTCCAATGGTAAAAGCCATAGGATGTCCCAGTCCTCCAACCATTGCAGTAACTGCTTGAGCTTGGGGGGCAGGAAGGAGTTCGGAACCAAAACCCCCAAAAGAGTGGCGTAAAGTAAATAGGGCAATTACAGCCACTACTGAACCAACAACACCTCCAACTCCCTCTCCAATAATTTGACTTGATGGGCGAGTTCCAATTAAGTGACCCGATTTTAAGTCGTTCATCATATCACCAGTTAATCCACAAGCGACTGCAGTGACAGCTGCAACAGAGAAAGCAGCAATAGTTGATGGACTCCAAATTATTTGGATTGCAAGTAAAACTAAAATTCCAAAGATTTCCATTGGGTTAATTCCAGTTTGCCCTGTTAACATTGCAGCAACTTGGGTTGTTAGATAGATTCCAATGATTGTCACAACTGCTTGTAAGAAAGTTATTTCAGTACCAACTGTCAACAATATTAAAACAGCAAGAATGACAGAGGCTGCTATCCATCTCACTTTTGGTGGTAAAGTTGCAATAACTGAGGTTGAAGATTTTCCTTTCTCTTTTGATGTAAGATCTTTGATTTTCTGATAACCACTTTTAACAATAATTCCCAGCCCTGTTCCAACCATCAAACCAATTCCAAGGTTTTGCCTAAACAAATCGGCAATTCCCATATCACTAAAGAGCTTAGTAACTATCCCCAGAGGTGTTAAAATTAAATAACCAAAAATAGCTCCACCTAACCACAGTAAAGCTAGTGTAGGGCCAATGATTGCCCCAATACCTGCAGCCATTGGGCTTATCCACATCGAAACTGCTGGTACTACAGCGCTTCCCCCATAAATCAATAAAACAGCTGGGATAAGAGGTAGACCATCTCTAAAGATTGTAAAAACAACACTAAAAGCTAAAGCACTAAATAAAATTAAAGCACCTTTGCCTTTTGTTGTGCTGGCAATGAGGGTGTTGTAAGCAGCTTGGCCCATTGGATAAGGGAGCTTTTCTTCAACTACATATTTTTGTCTGGCAACAATTGTGAACAACGTTCCTAACAAAGAACCACTAATAGTTATTATTAAAATTGAAATTACTGAAACTTTAGCATTACTATTTAAGATCCAAATACCTGGGAGGGTGAAAGCCAATCCTCCAGCAACCATTGCCCCTGAACTCATCATTGTGTGAGTTACGTTAATCTCCTGTAATGAAGAGTTTTTAAATCTTCTAAGTAGGGCAACACTAACTACAGTAACAAAGACAGTTGGCCATGGAAGAGCCCCCATTCTTAAGGCAACGTACATAGAGCTACTGGTAATAATGATCAAACCAACTAGTCCAATTATTACCCCTTTTAGGGTAATTTCGTTTCTTTTGGTCTCCATAACCCACCTCCTAATTGTTATAACACAATATAACAAATTGACGAATTTTCGTTAAGTGTTAGAAAAAAAGGAAAAAAAGGTAACTTTTACCACTTTTTCTTGTTTAATTGAGTATAAATGGTAGCTGATTTGAAATAGTTTAGTTATTATTTTAGAAGAACGAGGAAAAACGGGCTAAGACCCGAGAGGAGAAAAAGGAATGAAAAAAGTATTTATTGTTCTAGCATTAGTGCTTGTTTTAGTCGCTCCATTATCTGCAGCAAGATATTCTAAAACCAATGGAATTGGAGTTGGACTAAGTGGTGGATATCCTGTATCTGGAGTTGCTTTCAAATATGGGATGCAAGATTTTAGATTAGTTGGTACTGTTGGATACAACTACGGTGGTGGTATCTCTGCTGAGCTTGGTGCCCAATACGATGTTTACCAATTTGACATTGGCGAGCTTCCCTTTTATGTAAGTGCTGGTGTAACAGGAACTTTCTTTGCAAGTACAGACTTTCAAAACTTAGCCGCTGGTGGACAAGGTTTTGGAGCTCTCTCATATTTCTTTGAAGCAGTTCCAATTGAAGTTTTCTTAAAAGCAGGGGCTGGTGTAACTTACCCATTTAAAGATGCTAAAATTAAATTTGACTACGGTGCAGCACTTGGTGCTCTTTGGTATTTCGACTAAGAAATATAGAATTAGACAAAAAAGGTGGGGTTACTTCGGTGACCCCATTTTATTTTACACCATGTAACGCTCTAGCTTAGATCTAAGATGGGGAGGTACTTTTGCCTCGATGTAGGTTCCATTATCTACATAATCGATTGTTGTTATGAGTCCCTCTTTTCTTAAAAGAGCTACAAGGTCTCCTTTTGAGTGGGGAAACAAAAACTTTAAATCAACAAAATCTAAGGCAATTAGATTTTCAATCTCATCAAGCAATTTATCAATATTCTTATTTTTTCTAACTGAACCTACAATTGCATTTGGATTTTCACTAACAATTTGATTTAAACTTCCCATATCGTAGATAGCATCACTTTTGTTTATAAAAAGGGCAGTTGGTTTATCTAAACTATCTAACGATTGTAAAACCTCTTTTGTTGTCTCATAGCACTGAAGCATATCGGGATGGGCAGCATCAACAACGTGGATAATTATATCGGCATAAACAGCCTCTTCCAATGTTGATTTAAAAGCTTCAACTAATTGGTGAGGAAGGTTACTAACAAACCCAACAGTGTCGGTAATTAAAAGTGAAGAGCCTTTAGGAAGGGTAATTTTTCTTGTTGTTGGGTCTAAGGTGGCAAAGAGTTTGTTCTCAACAAAAACATCACTTTCACTTAGTAAATTTAATAAAGAAGATTTCCCAGCGTTTGTGTAACCAACAATTGCAGCAGTTGCTATAGAAGTTTCAACTCTACTTTTTCTTTGAATCTCCCTTTGACCAACAACTTTTTCCAACTCTTTTTTCAAGTTTGCAATCTTAGTCAAAACTAAACGGCGGTCAATCTCTAACTGGGTCTCTCCAGCATCTCTAGTTCCTCTCATTCCCCCTCTTTGGCGTGAAAGGTGGGTCCATTTACGCTCTAAGCGGGGAAGAGAGTATTGCTGACGAGCTAAAGCTACTTGCAAAACTGCCTCTTTAGTGGCAGCTCGGTCACTAAAGATTTGCAAGATCACCTCTTGGCGATCAATTACAGCAACATCAAAAATGCTCTCTAAGTTGCGTTGAACTCGTGGTTTTAAATCACTTTCGAAAATAACAAAATCGATCTCTTTCTCTTCAATTAACTCTCTGATTTCTTCAACTTTACCTTTCCCAATGAGGGTTGCTGCATTGTATGTTCTTATGGGAATAATTAGTTGTTCAACAATTGTGCAATCGATGGTGATGGCTAAACTACTTAACTCATCCATTTTAGCTTGAGCTCTATCGAAAGATTCATCACTTTCTTTTAGAGTTATTAACAGGGTGTTTAAATTTTCGTTCTCGTTCAGGGTAAAGACCTCTTTTATTATTATCTAGTTACTTAAAACATATTATATGTTATACTCTGCCGTCGTTACAAGGAGAGTTGTATGGGGTTAAACTGTGGTATTGTAGGCCTACCAAATGTGGGCAAGTCAACTATTTTCTCAGCATTATCAAATGCACCAGCAGAGGCGGCTAACTACCCCTTTTGCACTATAAATCCAAACGTTGGAATAGTTGATGTTCCTGACCCTAGATTAGATAAAATTATTACAATAGTTCCCCCCCAAAAAACTATCCACGCTACAGTTGAGTTTGTTGATATCGCAGGTTTAGTTGCAGGAGCCTCTAAAGGGGAGGGTTTAGGAAACCGCTTTTTAGCCTCTATCAGAGAAGTTGGCATCATTGCCCACGTTGTTAGATGTTTTGAAGATGACGATATAATCCACGTTTCTAACAAAGTTGATCCTCTAAGCGACATTGAGACAATCAACATTGAATTGGCCTTAGCCGATTTAGAGAGTGTTGAAAAAAGAATCTTCAAAGTTGAGAGGATGAGCCGTCTTGATAAAGAGAGTGCCAAACAAGCCTCAATGTTATTACCCCTTTTAAATCTAATTAAAGAGAAACTTAGTGAAGGGGTTGCTATTAGAAACTTAAATTTAAGTGAAGAGCAACTAGAATTAATTTACGATTTACACCTGATTACAACTAAACCAGTTATCTATGTTTGTAACATAGGAGAAGATGATATTGGACAAGAGAATAAATATATTGAACTGGTTAAAGAGGTAGCTGAAAAAGAGAATTCTCAAGTAGTGGTTGTGTGTGGAAAAATAGAGGCTGAAATTGCAGCAATGGAGACTAAAGAGGAGCGCCAAGAATTCTTAGAAGCTTTAGGTTTAGAGAACTCTGCTTTAGATCAACTAATTCACACAGCTTATAAAACTTTAGGCTTAAGAACTTTTTTTACAGTTGGTGATATAGAGGCACATGCTTGGACAATTACCTCTGGTGATAAAGCTCCAAAAGCTGCAGGCACTATTCACAGCGATTTTGAAAAGGGGTTCATTAGAGCAGAAGTTTACCACTGTGAAGATCTATTTACCTACGGCAGTGAACAAAAAGTTAAAGAGGCTGGCAAGATGCGCCTAGAGGGAAAAGAGTACGTAGTTAAAGATGGGGATGTGATGCACTTCAGGTTTAACGTCTAATTACCAAGTAACTTGGAAAATTATTGGTTCTGCTAATAAAAGAAAATCTATTAAAGGGATATCAAAACGGACCACTTTAGCAGAAATTTTTGTCCCATTTGTCAATCTTTTTACATTCTTAGGCAAAGTTATTTGTAATGAAATTATTGAAGATTCAATTGAAGAGGGAGCTTGTTCTCCTAAGATATAGCTAACCATCTCTAAATACTCATCCTCACTGATTCCTTCATTATACAAAGGGCCAAAGGTTTCAAAGTTGGGCTCTGCTAAGAAGGGGACCATCTTAACTAGTTGAGGATAGTTATCAATATTTAAGTTAATGTTTAAAGTTGTATCTAAAGCTAACTCTCTAATTTTAACGATGCTCTGTTTCTCTTTTTCGTTTAATTCGTCCAACAACTTTTCAAAGCTGCTAAAACTAAACTCAATTAAATAACTATTTAATCCCACTTTAGAAGAGGTGGCATAATAGGCGCTATCAGTAGTTCTTAAGTTATTTACAAAGTTCTCTATAGAGTTATCTAAGTAACTTTTATCTTGACTTCCCCCAGCTAATAGTTCAAAGTCGTCCAACAAATCTACAAAGAATTGATCAACATTTAAATTAGTAGTTGATTCTCCACCCCCTCTTTGATTTATAAAAAGAGCTTGTTGTACAACACAACTAGAGAGTGTGATTACTAAGAGTACTATTAGTAAAAGAGTTTTAACCTTTTTCATTTTAAGAGATCTCTACACCACCAAAAGCTGCGAGACATCTTAAAGTTACAGTTGGTCTACCACCTATATCTTGATTAATAACACTATTTTCAACTCCACCAAAAAGGGGCGTTACCTTTAAAACTACATTTACATTAGAGGGCAATTTAAGTTCTATTCCCCCAAAAATGGCTGTAAGGTCAATTACAATATCTTTTTCAATTACCGCTTTTCTAAGGTTTAACTCAATTCCTCCAAAGAAAGATAAAGCTGTTAAACTTTCTAAGTTGTCACTTCTATTGTTGATTTGCCTTCCTGAAAAGATTGCACTGTAGGAGGGATTTTTAGCCTGATCTTCAAAAGTAGAGCTTCTTGAGTTAACTTCAACTTTAACTTCTTTATCATCGATGATGATATTCTCTTTCTCTTTTTGATAAGGATTGAAAATAAAAAGGAGTCCAAAACCAATAATTGCAGCCCCAATTATGTAAGAGCTATTTAACCAACTGGGAATCCAGTTTTGTTGGTTTGCTAAAAGCCACAAAGAGAAAACGAGCATTCCAAAATTCCACGCACCTATCCCCATTCTAATCATAGACCCTATGGAATAAAGGATTATTGGGATAGTCCACCACCCCTTAAAAAAGAGCGAAAAAGAGATGCCCGCACTCTTTAAAATGAGGTTAACCCCTATGCCAATAATAATTATTCCAATAAACCATTTAGCAGTGTTGTGTTTCATAGCATCATTGTGCAATCATTACCAAGAACTTGTCAATCGTTGACAAAAGTATTACAGATACATATAACTGTAGTTCGATTCCACTTTGTATAAAGTGGTTCATAAGGTGTAATCCAATGGAAAATAGCAATAAAAAGAGTCTTATTATAGTAGAATCTCCTACTAAAGCGCGCACTATTAAAAAGTTTTTACCCAAAAACTATACGGTACTAGCCTCCAATGGGCATGTGCGTGATCTCCCTTCAAAAGATCTTTCGATCGATGTGGAGAAGGGGTATATCCCTAAGTATGTGATCTCTAAGGGAAAAGACAAAATTATAAAAGAGTTAAAAAGTGAACTTGCTAAAAGTGACAACCTTCTTTTGGCGACAGATGAAGATAGAGAGGGGGAGTCTATAGCTCACCACCTCGTTGAAATTCTTAAACCAAAAGTTCCTTACGAGAGAATGGTCTTTCACGAAATCACTAAAAGTGCAATTTTAAACGCTTTAGAAAATGGAAGACCAATTAGAGATAATCTAGTAAATGCCCAAGAGGCCAGAAGGGTGTTAGACCGCCTATACGGTTACACCCTCAGCCCATTTTTATGGAGAAAACTCTCATTGCAAAAACTTTCAGCAGGGCGAGTTCAGTCCCCTGGTCTTAGAATGGTTGTAGAAAGAGAGCGTCAAAGAATAGATTTCGTCTCTGCTCAATATTGGGATTTAAAAGCTGACTTGCTTAAAGGGAGCAAGCTTTGAAGCTCAACTAACAAACGTTGGCAACAAAAGAGTTGCGACAGGAAAAGATTTTAACAGTGAGACTGGAAAACTTAAAAACCCCTCAAAAGTTGTTTGTCTTAAAGAGGAACAGGCGAAAGAGCTAGGAGAGAGGTTGAATAAAAGGGAGCTTGGAAAGTTGTCTCAGTTGAAGAAAAAGAGCGCAAACAACGCCCATCTCCTCCATTTATTACCTCAACTTTGCAACAAGAAGGAAGTAGAAAACTTCGCCTCAGTGCCAAAGAGACAATGAGGATTGCCCAAAAGCTTTATGAAAATGGGTTTATCACCTACATGAGAACCGATAGCCCCTCTTTAAGCCAAGAGGGAATCAAAGCAGCCCGAGTTGCTGCAGAAAAATTATTTGGGGAGAACTTTTTAAGTCCCACCTCACGCCAATACACCTCTAAAAGTTCCTCAGCTCAAGAGGCTCACGAAGCTATTAGGCCAGCGGGGAACTCTTTTATCCACCCAGATGATACAAACCTCAGTGGAAAAGAGAGAGATCTGTACGATTTAATTTGGAAAAGAACCTTGGCAAGTCAAATGGCCGATGCTATTAAAGCTTCAACTACAGCAAAAATAGAGGTTGAAGATGCTATTTTTACAGCTAATGGGAATATTATAAAGTTTGCAGGCTTTATTAGAGTTTATGTTGAAGGAATTGATGATCCTGAAGCAGCTTTAGAGGATAAAGAGAAAATTTTACCTCCTCTTGCTAGTGGTGATCAGTTAAAGCTCAACGAGTTGTTTGTTGAAATGCATGAGACAAAACCACCTGCTAGATACACTGAAGCTACTTTAGTTCAAGAGTTAGAAAAACAAGGCATTGGAAGACCTTCTACATATGCAACTATCATCGATAAACTTTTTGAAAAAGAGTATGTGATAAAAGATGGGACTGCTTTAGTTCCCTCCTTTGTTGGTTTTGCTGTTACTCAACTACTGGAAAAGAACTTTGATACTTTAGTCGATTACGAGTTCACCTCTAAGATGGAGGGGGGCTTAGACTTAATTGCTGAAGGGAAAGTGGATCGTCTCGATTTTCTTAAATCGTTTTACGAAGGGGATGAGGGATTATTAAGCCAAGTTGAGAGTAAGTTGGAATCTGTAAAAGGAATTGATGCTAAACATATTGAACTAAACAGTGTCAAAGAGCCGTACAAAATTATGATTGGCAAATTTGGTCCCTATGTAACCAAAGATGATGTAACGGCCACAATTCCCAACACTCTATTTCCTGGAACTGTTACTAAAGATGATTTAGAAATGCTTCTTTCCAGTAAAAATGGGGATAACGGAGTTGCTGAACCCATCGGAGTTGACCCTAAAACAAAATTGCCAATTTACTTGTTAGTTGGTCGATATGGTCCATATTACCAACTTGGACTTAAAGATGATGATAATCCCAAACCTAAAAGGGCTAGTGTTCCTAAAAAAGTGGACCCAGAAACTTTAGATTTAGAAACTATAAGTAATTTATTACACCTTCCACGGGAGATAGGATTAGACCCAGCAACTAACAAAAGTGTTGTTGCATCTATTGGCCCTTATGGTCCCTATGTAGGTAGTGATGGGAAGTTCGCCTCTATAAAAGAGTTGAATAAGCTTTTTAGTATTGAACTAGATGAAGCCTTGGAGCTCTTGGCTGCTTCAAAAGCAGCCAAAAGCAAAAAGGGGAGAAAAAGTGAACCTATCATCTCTTTTGGAGAGCATGAAGGGAAAGCACTAGCAGTTTACTATGGCCGTTATGGTTATTATGGCAAACTTGGTGGTAAGAACTTTCCACTTCCCAATGAGATGAAAAAGGATGAAGAGGCCTTAAAAGAGTTAACCAAAGAGAAAATGGTTGAACTATTTTTGGCAGCTAAAAAGAGTTGACTCTTTAGAGACTCTAATTTTTGAACCTAAAAATGGGTAGATAAAAGTTGCCCAAAAACCAACTAACCAATATCTAACAAAGGTAGTGACAAAATGATCACCCACTACCGCTTTAGAAAATTGGATGGCTAACAATATTATTAGACCAATTAAAAATCGGACTACTTTTAGACCCACTGAACCATCAGTAGTGTATTTAACCTTTTTGAACTCTAAGAAAAATCCTAAATAACCACCTCCAGCTAAAGCTAAAAGTTTCATAGGATCTGAAAATGCTAAGGTATCGGCATTGGCAAAAGCCATTAAGATTGCCAATAACAATGAGATTGTTGTTGCTCCAATTCCAACACCCAATGAAAAAGTGCTTAACTTTTTTTCATCATCGTAGAGAGTTTCAAAGCGGTTGTATAAAACAAAAGAGGCAACAAGGCCTAAAGTAACTCCCCCAAAGACATCTAGAGGCCAGTGAACTTTTAAATAGAGGCGTGATAAAGCAACTAATACTATTAAAAGGGCGCTTATGATTGAAAGATATTGTTTTTTAAAAGCTAGAGCTACAGATCCATAAAAAGAGGCAGCTCCTGTTGAGTGGCCACTAGGGAAGGAGTATCCCGTTGCAGTGGAGAGTCTTTGAGCCCCTATTTCAGGATGAACTTGAAATGGGCGAGGGTAACGGACTACTGCTTTAATTATCCCCATAGCCAATAAAGCACTAAAGAGAGTTGAAAAAAGGGTGAAGCCTTTCCTTTTTGAAAAGCACCAAAGGAGAAAGACAATTACTACAATAAAAAGGCTCTCTTCTCCAAACATCGTAATAAACTGAACTACCCGATCCAAAAATGGACTAGAAAAGTTTCCAAAGAAATTTAAAATCTTCAATTGCATAACTAATTCTCCTTAACTCTTAGTATACTTTAGCTAATTTACTTTTCAAACCCAATAAAGAGTTGTACCAAGCCTTGACAAAAGTTGGTTGGTGGTGTAATTATACTATGCTAATAGTGAGGGTGTAGCGAAGTTGGTTATCGCGACGGCCTGTCACGCCGTAGATCGCGGGTTCGAGTCCCGTCATCCTCGACTTTCACCGCTCTGGAATCCCAGAGCGGTTTATTTATATATGGGAGGCTCATATGAGAGTCTTAGTTGGTCTAAGTGGAGGTATCGATTCAGCAGTCACTGCCCTTTTATTAAAAAAGCAAGGGTACGATGTTGTTGCTGCTACGATGTCTACATGGCGAGAGGGTAATCCTCTTAGTGGAAAATTATTAAAAGAGGCTTGTTTTGGTCCTAATGAGGCAGATGATATTGCTGAAGCGAAGAGGATAAGTAGCCTATTAGATATAGAGTATCACGTTTTAGATTGTGCCAAAGAGTTTGAAAGAATCGTTTTAGAAGATTTCAAAAATGAGTATTTGGCTGGAAGGACACCCAATCCTTGTGTCTGGTGTAACGCCTTTATTAAATTTGGAGCTCTGCCTCAAATTGCCAAAGAAAAAGGGCTTGTGTTTGATAAATTTGCAACAGGACATTATGCCAATATAGTGAAAGTTGGAGATAGGTGGGCCTTAAAGAGGGGTAAAGATCATACTAAAGATCAAACTTACTTTCTTTATCGCCTTTCACAGCAACAACTTTCTCAAACACTTTTTCCTTTAGGTTCTTATACCAAAGAGGAAGTTAAAAAAATTGCTTATGAAAACAACCTTTTTACCAAAGAGAAAAAAGAGAGCCAAGATTTTTATGGGGGTGCTTACAACGATCTACTGCATGTAGAGCCTTTACAAGGAAAGATTGTTGATACCGATGGGAAAGTGAAAGGGACTCACCAAGGGTATTGGAATTACACCATAGGTCAAAGAAGAGGTTTAGGTGTTTCTGCTGAGTATCCTTTGTATGTGATTGCCCTCGATGCTGAAAAAAACCAAGTAATTGTTGGCTATGAAGATCAAACTTTTCAACACACCTTAAAGGCTAGAGAAATAAACTGGATTGTTAAGCCAAATGGGGATAAGATAGAACTTGAAGCAAAGATAAGGTCAACAAGCAAGGCAAAAAAGGCACTTTTAATAATAGAAAGTGACCAAAGTGTTGAGATTAAATTTGCAGAGAGGCAAAAAGCTATCACACCAGGACAGTCTATCGTCTTTTATAAAGACGACATTGTTATTGGTGGGGCTTTGATAGATTAAAAAGGGGGAACCTCTAGATGAGACTTATTATCCAACCCGATTATAGGAGAATGACAAATTGGGCTGCACACTACATTGTTAAAGCTATTAATGATTACAAACCAACTGCAGATAGGCCCTTTGTATTGGGTCTTCCAACAGGATCTAGCCCATTAGGAACTTACAAGAAATTAATCAAAATGAATAAGAATAAAGAGGTCTCATTTAAAAATGTTGTCACCTTTAATATGGATGAGTATGTGGGTTTAGATCCAAACCATCCGATGAGCTACACTTATTTCATGCATAAAAACTTCTTTGATCATATCGACATTCCAAAAGAGAACATCAACATCCCCAACGGAAATGCTGAAGATCTACATCTAGAGTGTAAAGCCTACGAAGAAAAGATTGCCCAATATGGACATGTTAATCTTTTTGTTGGGGGCTTAGGTAAGGATGGACACATCGCCTTTAATGAACCTTACTCCTCATTAGATTCGGTAACTAGAGTCAAAACTTTAACTTTTGATTCAAGAAATGAAAATGCTCGCTTTTTTGATGGTGATATCAAAAGAGTTCCCAATAGAGCTATCACAGTGGGCATCAGAACGATTATGGAAGCTGATGAAGTGCTTCTTCTCATTAGTGGCTTTACTAAAGCACACGCATTGTGGGCAGCAGTAGAAGGACCAGTGAGCCACGTTTGGACTTGTAGTGCATTACAACTTCACAAAAGGGTTATCATTGCTACTGATGAAGAGGCAACAGCTGAATTAAAAGTTGGTACATACAAATACTTCAAAGAGGTTGAAAAGTACCACATTGAGACCGATTTCCCTATTGAAGATTAAGAGAATTAACAACTTCTATTAAAGTTGCTGGATCATCTGTCATCACACTATCAACTCCGAGTTCAAATAGGCGCCTCATCTCTTTTTCATCGTTGATTGTCCACACCTGAATCACCGATCCAATTTTGTGTAGATCATCAACAAATTTTTTGGTTATAACCTCAATGCCCCACTGTCTAACGGGAACTTGGAAAACTAAAGGTCTAAGAAGCTTCTCTTTTTTAGGCAACAAGGAGAGTTTTTGTTTAAGCAAATAACTAACTACCTCTATGGTTGTCAAACTAGTTAAGATATTGGGATTAAGTTTTCTCATCATATTTAAATTTTTAAGATGAAAACTGGCACACAAAACTTTATCTATGCTGTTATTTTTAACAACTACTTTTTCAAATACCCCAACTATCTCTTTCTCTTTACTCTTTAAATCAACGTTGAACCTTTGATTAGGAAAAGCGTTAAGAGCTTCATCGAGTGTTGCTAGTTTTACCCCTTTTTTTCTAAAGGGGAAAGTTTTTCCCCCATCAGGGGAGAAGGTGTAGCCAGCATCAAGTTTTTTCAACTCTTTTAAGGTGAAATCTTCAATTCTTCCACTTCCATCGGTGTTGCGATCCAGTGTCTCGTCGTGCCAAATAACTATATGCCCATCTTTGGATAGATGAACATCGGTCTCAATAACATCAACTTTCATCTCTACTGCACTACCAAAGGCCTCTATAGTATTTTCTGGAAAGTTGTGGCTGTCGCCTCGATGTGCTACAACACGTGGCATTGGATTTAAGAAAGGGTAGTTTTTAATCATCTTCTTATCCTTTATGAATCTTAAGCTTTTCAATCTTATGAAACATCTTTTCTAATCTTTTTGCCTCTTTTTCACTAAGGGAAGAGCGGGCTAAGATATCGTGGAAAAAGGTTTGAACCTCTTGTTGCTCCTCATGTTTAAAAAAGTTTATATTTTTTAATGAAGAGCTTATTTTTGCACTCACCTCTAAAAGGCGATTGTTTGTAATTGGGTTAAACCCCTCAATTGTATTTAATTGAGTGTAGAGGGTGTAACTTATTATTTGAACTGCATGACTTAAATTTAAAGAGGGAAAACTCTCATCGGTGGGGATATTTACAGTAGTGTGACACAAAGACAAATCGGCATCACTAAGACCATCACTTTCAGGACCAAAAACTATTGAGATTTCTCCTTCTCCTAATTTGTTTATATGAGAAGCCAATTGATTTGGATTTAAGGCAAAGTATTTACGAAACTTTCCTCGGCGACGAGAAGTTGCAACTACAAAAATGCTATTTTCAATTGCACTTTTTAAATCTTTAAACCTTTTACTGTTTTGATAAACATCGTAAGCATGGATTGCTAAAGCCTTAATACGATCCTCGTCATAAACATTATTACCAGTTATAATGAGTTTTGTAATTCCCATTGTCTTCATCGCTCGACACACAGATCCTATGTTTTCCCCTTTTTGGGGGTTTACTAAAACAATGTTTATTCTCTTAAGACTCTCTGCTGGTCCCATAGAAACTCTTAATAACAGATATTGCAGTATTTTCCAAGCTGAATTATAGTAAGACAATGGTAGAAACCGTAGAAAAGAAAAAAGATTCAGGAAAAACAGCTCTCATAGTGATTGCCCTAATTTTAGGGATGGCAACGCTAAAAATAGCGCAAACTGTCACTCTTCCACTTGGAATTTCTCTGTTTATTTTCCTTTTACTAAACCCATTATTAAACCGCCTTGAAAAATTAAAAGTTCCTAGATGGATTGGAGTAGTGATTGCTATGTTGCTTTTACTACTAATTTTCCTAGTAGCTGGGTGGTTCACCTTTTTCACCATCGATCGTTTAATGCAACGCCTGCCAATGTACATTAGGCGTTTTGTAGTAATTGATGCATGGGTTGCTGAAAAGTTGGGTCTTGAGGCGGGAACTAGTTTCTTAACTTATATAAACTTTGATTGGCAGGGGTTAATTATTAGCTCTCTTTCATCTGTTAGCGGAAAAGCTTTTAACATTATCTCCAAAGCCTCTTTAATTTATATCTTTGTCCTCTTTTTGTTGCTGGAACGTCAATCTTTAATTCCAAAACTAAAGGTAGCAGCTCCTCATGGGAAGGGGATGAGAATTGCCGTTTTGTTTGAACGGGTAAATAGACAAGTTTCTCGTTATCTTATGCTTAAGGCCCTTATCAGCATTGCAACAGGTGTTTTGTTTTACTTAGCAGCTTTAGCTACTGGGTTAGATTTTGCCATCATGTGGGGGGTTTTGGCCTTTGCTTTAAACTTCATCCCCAGTATTGGTTCTATCATAGTGACTGTCTTAACAATAGTAATGGCAATCTTACAGTTCTTCCCAAATTGGGCTTCAGTATTTTATGTAGCTATTTTAATGATTTCAATTCAAACTGTTTTAGGAAATATTCTAGACCCTCGAATTCAAGGGGTTCAACTAAACTTAAGCCCCTTTGTTATCTTAGTCTCACTTTCGTTATGGGGCTTTATTTGGGGGGTAGCGGGGATGTTCTTAGCAGTTCCTATGACTAGTATCACCCAAATTCTCTTTGCTAATATTGATTCGTTAAAGCCATTTGCTGTGATGATAGGCAGTGGAAAATCTTATCGAAAAGTTATGGAAGAGAAAGAGAGGCGAAGAGCTGCCCGTAACGAAAAGCGTAAACAAAACAGCTAACTCTCTTTAACTTCTTCAACTATAATACTGCCAGCAGTCCCCAATAAAACAATTAAAGAGCCAACTAATAAAGTTGTGCTGAAGATATCAAACATTAGAAAATCTAAAACTACCGAAGTTAGTATTTGAGCAGAACTAAGAAGTAGGGCGTTATAAAGAGTTGGAATTCTTCCGATGACAAAATTAGAACCAACAACAACTAAGATTGCTAACAATCCTCCCCCATAAATAATTGAAAAAGAGAGCTTTGGCAAATTAGCAGCTGAATTTATAATATCTGAGGGTGAGAAGAATAAATAAACAATTAAGGCGACAATAAGACCACTAAGGACGTTGTTGCGAGCACTAAATAAATTACCTTTGAGGCGAGCTAGTTTTGCATTATAAACCATCTGAATCATCGTAATGACACCAGTAGCAATACCTATGATTATATAGAGTATTGAGTAAGCTCCTCCCCCTAGCGACATGATGATTATTCCAATTAAACTGATTGCTAAAAGAATTACTTTTCTTTTGTTTAGTTTGTAGGTTTTAGCTCCCATAAAGCCAAATAAATCAAACAACAAAGAGCCCAATGATTGCCCAAAAACAGCAGTAGCCATTGATAATGAGGCTCCAATGTTAATAATAGTGATGTAATTGGAATTTAGTATGAGAAAGCCAAAGATGCCCCCACCGTAAAGATACCAAGGAGCTTTTTGTCTTGTTGGCTTTCCTTTAGTAAATCGTAAAACAATAAGAATAAGAGTTATTACAACTATTCCAATAAGGTGGTTGATTATAAAAGAAAGAGCCATCGAAGTCTCTTGCCCTAAGATGGTGTTTAAAACCACCATTACACTAATTAAAGAGCCAATGGATAAAGCTACAAGGTAATTGCCAAAATTGTGCATAAAGGTAGTGTAGCACACTAATTTCATTTTTAGATAGCGATAGTGAGTTGAAATAGGGAGTCTAAATCGACTACCCTGTTGTTTGATTAATTGAAAAGAGGTGTCTATTAATGTCTAACATTACTGTTGTTATTGGGGGGTCTCGTAGTGGTAAAAGTTTGTATGCAGAAAAAGTAGCAACTCAATTGGGCGATAAGAGAATCTACTTGGCAACAGCAGAGGTTGTCGATTCAGAGATGCAAAAGAGAGTTGAGAGTCATCGTAAACAACGTGAAGGACTATTTTATAAAACAGTTGAAGAGGCAATAGATGTTGCCAAAGCTCTCTCTGAAATTGAAGATCCAAATGATATTGTTTTAATTGATTGTATTGGAACTTGGTTGGGTAACTTAGTATTTCACCAAGGAATTAAAACTAACTACGACGAAATTGAAAAGTTCTTTACCTATTTAGAGAAAACAGAACAACAAATTGTGATAGTGACCAACGAAGTTGGACAAGGTTTATCTCCTAGTGATTCACTAGGGCGTCATTACAGAGACCAGTGTGGTTTTATAAATCAGCGACTAGCAAAGATTGCAAATAGAGTGTTTTTTGTGACAGCTGGTATTGCTCAGATTATAAAGGGTTAGAGAATAAACAGCTTTGCCTCTTAGAGTGATAGCTATTTTTATCTCTTTTTGATAAAGTAGCGCCAAACAAAATTTAAAGGGTTAATAAAAGTATGCAAAAAATTGTGTGTATGGATTTAGAGGGGGTTTTAGTCCCAGAGATTTGGATTAACTTTGCCGAAAAAACAAAGATTGAGAAACTAAGATTAACTACACGCGATATTGCTGATTACGATGTGTTGATGCAAGGGCGTCTTGAAATCTTAGATCAACACAATTTCACTTTAGAAGATATCCAAGATGTTATTAGAGAGATGGATCCTTTAGAGGGTGCTAAAGAGTTTTTAGATGAGCTTAGATCTAAGAGTCAACTAATTATCCTTAGCGATACCTTCACTGAGTTTGCATCCCCTCTAATGGAAAAACTTGGTTGGCCAACCCTATTTTGTAACAGTTTGGTTCTCGACTCTAATCGAAAGATTGTTGATTACAAGTTAAGACAAAAAGATGGAAAGTATTACGCAGTTCAAGCTTTGAAAGGAATTAACTACAAAGTTTTAGCTGCTGGAGATTCTTACAACGACTTAACAATGATCAAAGAGGCAGATCAAGGGGTCCTCTTTAGAGCTCCCCAACAAATTATTGATGATTACAGCCACCTTCCTAGTGCAGTTGAATACTCCGATTTGATGAAAATAATCGATAATTTTTTAATGTCCTAAAGTGTGTGACGATTTTACTTGACGTATAGTAAAATCGCATCCATCTTTATGGGTACTATTTTATATCTGGTTTCAGAGGTGTCGGATATGGGCGAAGA
The DNA here is from genome assembly GCA_050950065.1 of Sphaerochaetaceae bacterium. Lineage (GTDB taxonomy): Bacteria > Spirochaetota > Spirochaetia > Sphaerochaetales > Sphaerochaetaceae > JBAYOE01. The sequence continues at coordinate 115,525 of JBMNGX010000005.1, forward strand.
TTTTAATGCGGAAATGGAAAAACAACTTTTAGAAGCTCGAAAAGAGATTCTTGAAAGCCTTGCCGCTGAGGATGCAGATTTCAGAGCAATGATTAACTCAATGGGAACAAAAGACCTAGGAGACATTGCTGCTGATGATATAGCAAGTAAGAAAATGGAAGCTTTGAATCTACACGCAGCAAAGAGGCTTCAAAGTATTGAATCGGCCTTAACACGATTACGCAATGGCCGTTACGGTGTTTGTCTTCAATGTGGCGAAGTAATACCCAAAGAGCGCCTTAGGGCGATTCCTTGGGCAGTGTTATGTATTAAATGTAAAAGTGGCCAAGAGGGTCAAAAAAGGAAGATGTGGTAGTTTTAACTAAAAAATGGGTTAAACTTTATCTCATCTTCAATTGTTGAACTTGTTCCGTGACCTGGATAAACTTTTGTCTTTTTTGGTAGGACAAATAGTTTCTCCTTAATCGATTTTAGAATTTCATCGGGCCTACTTTCTGGTAGGTCCGTTCTTCCAACTGTGCCAGCAAATAAAGTATCCCCACTAAAAACTCTCATATTCTCTTCATCATAAAGGGCAATTGAGCCAACAGTGTGCCCAGGGGTCTCTATTACCAACAAATTACACCCCTTAATAATATCACCATCTTTAAGAAAGTGAGTTGCCTCTGGGACACTTATGAACATTGAAAGGGGGACTTGTTTTTGGGTTGGGTCAATTGAGATTGCTTTAGCACGCATCTCTTTAGTAGCCTCTTTTTTCAAATAGGGAGCTTCAGTTTTACCAATATAGATAGGAGTTTTAGGATACTTGTCAACAATTGGTGCAATTCCTAAAACATGGTCCCAGTGGGAGTGAGTCAAAATAATTGCCTCAATCTCCAAGTTTCTTGAACTAGCAAATTCAATTATTTTATCTCCATCAAATCCTGGATCAATTACCCAAAGCTTTTTATCGGTGTGAAGTAAATAGCAGTTAGTTGCATATGGACCAAGTTGCAAAACATCTAAGTTCATCACCTACTCCTTGTTTGAATAACTTACTGAAGCTGTACGCCCTTTGATCACAATTCCATTAAGCTTCTCTAAGCCCAACTTTGCATTCTCTTCAGATAGGGTAATAAAAGAGTATTTATCGTGAATTCTAATTGAGAAGATATCACTGCGACTAATATTGAGCTCTTTTTGAATAATTTGTGAAAGTTCTTTAGCATAAAGGCGTCTCATTTTACCAATGTTAAGATAAAGTGTTTTTGAGTTTCTTGGTGTTGAGTGAGCTTTTTGAGTCCTCTCTTTAGCTAAAAACAGCTCCCTAAAAAGGTAGGCTGAAAAGTGTCCTCTTCGGTAAAAAGGGACATTCTTACGAATTATTTTTTTAAGATTTTCTAGTTGTTCAGGGTTTGAATCAACATTAAGCTTTTCAACAAGAAGCTTAATTTTACCGGCAAGAACTTCATCATTATTTGGATGCTCTTTTGTCTCTGCGTTCATTAGTAGGGTCTCCTTAGAAGTAGTGATGAGGTGTTGTTGTTTAGGATTTACTATTGCAACAATTGTTGAAAACTCAATTCTTAAATCTCTAAGTCTTCTAACAATTTCTAAAAGTTGATTAGCATCTTGGTCAATAATAACCAATGAATAAGGGCTGTCTTGAGCCCTCTTCTTATAATTGGGTAGCTGATCAACTGAACACCCGGTGGCTCTTATTTTTATACTACTACTTTCAATTTTACTTTTTAAGTTGTACCACCTAGACTTTGTTTTTTGGATGATAAAATAAGAGTCTTCACCTTTTGCATAGAGAATATCTAAGATTGCTTTTGTGCTTTGTCTCTCTAAGTTATAAATTTCTAAATTTTGTAGAGGGGTTTCCCAATCTTGTTGTCGCACAACTAAAGCTCTACTTAAGATCTCTTCTGGCTCTCTAGTTAAAGAGTCCAGTGTAGGTGTATAAAGCTCTATGTGACACTCTTTGTTTACCTTTGTGAAAATGAAGCGGCAATCATCTAAAAACTCACTTTTTATTAAATCTAAATCCTCCTGTTGGTCAAAGTCGTACCCAATTATTAGGTATCTACACTTCTCTAAATTTAGATTGCCTCTGCGCAGGTGATCAATTGCCCTTTGGGCAGTTGTCGCTAAAAGGTTCACTCTCCTGTTTAGTAAACTCACATCACTTTTAGGGCTATTTTCTTCTGAAAGGAAAGTGAACTCTTTTTTCAAAGAGTTGTCCCCTTTTTCTAAATAGGCAACTAAGTTATCTTGACTCATAAGTAGAAGAGTTTCAGGGGAAGAGTGTTTTGTCCCCCTTTTCTTTGATGATTGGGAAAGTAAAAGAGATCGCCTAATGACAATAGGGGCAACATCACTACCAGTTTCAATGATAGCTGCTTGCCCTTTTGTCTCTAAGTTCTCTAATTTGTCTAAAAGTAAGGAGGGGATTGCTAAATTTACCATAATTCCCCTTTAGAATATTTGTTCATGCGATGCTCTTTCTTATCATCTGAAATTAGAATAGCTATAGGTGCTTGCTTTGTCAAGGAACACCCTTTATGGTACAATCAGTTAACCTTCAAAAGGATAAGAAATGGGGCGCCAAAGAAGTCAAATAGATGAAGTAAAGAGGAAAATTACCTTAGTTGAGAGAGACTTAGAGGTTCTTTATGGGGACTTAGGACTCCACTTATCCAACCTTAACCCAATCACCTCCACTAAAGAGGTTGTCGATTGCCATAAAAGTCTAATAGAATCTAAAGAACTTTTAAGTAGCTTTGCCAGTAGACTGGAAAACTTAAGGGACCTTAGTAAAAGTTTAGATGACGCTCATATAACATTAGGTCAATTAAAAAAGAATTTAGCTTTGAGTAACCAAAAGCTCAAAGAGACTTTTGGTCGTATTGGGGTAATCATCTGGGAAGAGGCTGCCTCTAAAGTTATTTCAAATGAAATTTGTAATCTTATTCCTGAAGTTGGTGCTAAGCAAAAAGAGCTTGCCAATCTTCATAAGAGTTTAAAAGAGTTAGAGAGGTTGTTATCAGAGGTTAAGTTTCATAAGAAAATAGCAATACGATATAAAATATTTAAAGTTAAACAACAACTTAAAAGAGAGAACTCTGAAAGAGGAGAATTTTTTATCTTAATTGGTAAAAAACTTGCCCAAAACGATCTTATAAAGTTGTTGGCTAGCAAAGTAGCAGAAGAGCTCAATCAACTTTACCGAAATCTTCTAGATGAGACCGAACTATACAACGGCGAAATTGAAAAAGTTAGTAACCAAATAAGTAGTGGAAAAAAAGAGCTCCAAGATCAGGGAGTTGTTGGTTCTGTTGAGAAGAAAATAGGTGAGTTAGTTCAAAAAGAGAAAGAGCAATCTCAAAAAGTTACTAAAGAGGCTATTAAGTATGCTCAACTAATTTATCAAGAGGAACTTGATTGGACCAAAGAAGATTTTAATGATGAAATCTTAGAGAGCTATGAACAAATAGAGCGTCATAAAAAGATTAAAAAAGAGTTGGAGAAGCAGCAACAAGAGTTACTTCTGGAAAGTGAGATAGGGCAGCTTCTTTACTTTATTGAACAAGATCAACAAAGAATTGAACATATACAAAAATCAATAGATCAATATAATCGTCAAATAGATCAAATTAAAGATGAGATTAAGAAAAATAGAGAAGAGATTGGAAAGCTAAAAGAGGCTTTAAAAAAGAGCTTGGAACAAAAGGGGTAAACTTTGGCTAAAAAAAGAGAATACTCTACTAAAGCAAATGAATCTGCAAAAAAGCGCAACTCTAAAGAGCAAGGTGGTAAAAAGAAAATTAGCTTTACCCCTCCACACCCCACAGTTGTTGCTGCCTCTATAGTTATTCTAATAGCCCTTTTGTTTTTATTTTTTGTTTTAAATGATTTCCCAAAACCCTCATTGGATCTTAGTGGTGCTAAAATAGTTGAAGTTGAGATAGAAAAAGGATCTTCGGCTCGTCAAATAGCAAACCTCTTAGAAAAAGAGGGGGTAGTGTTAAATGCTAAAGGGTTTGAAAGGTATTTAGAACTTAGTGGCAATTCAACTCGCTTACAAGCAGGTAGTTACTATTTTACTGTTGGAATGGATGAACAGGAGGTAACAAATATTTTAGTTACCGGGCCTCAAAGATTGGTTGAAAGGGTAGTTACAATATACCCTGGTGACACTATTAAAAAGGTTGATCAAAGATTAGTAGAGCTAAATATTTCAAAAGAGGGGGAGTTTATAGAAGCAACTGGCGACATTGCTACTAAAAATGGTCTTAGTTTTAGTGAAGGGTGGTTTCTTAGCGGCACTTACACAATTACTAGTGCTTATCAATTAGCATCACAATCCCAAGAGAAGCTAAATGAGGCTGTTGCCCCTTATCTTGGGCAACTAGAAAAATTAGACCTTTCGTTATCTGATGTGATAAAAATAGCCTCTTTAATTCAAGGTGAAACAAACGATGTGCTTCAAATGGGTAAAATCTCACAGGTAATTTACAACCGCTTAAATTTAAATATGCCAATTGGAATTGATGCTTCTTTAAGATACAGCTTAGATGCCTGGAACAGAGAATTAACTACTAAAGAGCTTTCTAGCAACAATCCTTTCAATACCCGTATCGTAACTGATCTTCCTCCAACACCAATATGCTCTTTATCCATTGCATCAATTGATGCTGCATTTAACCCAGTGGAAGGTCCATGGCTTTTTTATATTCATGACAAAGAGGGTAATTTACACCTCACAAACAGCTACGAAGAGCATCTGTTAATGATTGAGCGCTATTTAAAATAGGATATTGTTATTTTTAAGTTGATGTTGTATTCTACGTTACAGTAAATTTGCCGGCGTGGTGGAATGGTAGACACGATAGATTCAAAATCTATTGGGGGCAACCCCGTATCGGTTCAAGTCCGATTGCCGGTAGCATATTATAGGGCAAGAAATCATAAAGCATTTCTTGCCTTATTATTTTCTTTAGAAGTAACAGAGAGGTAGTTTTTTAGGTTCAAGTCTATAGCAAGAAATACATTCCTGCTATGGGCCTTCTATTAACTAAATTCTATTATTCCGTCTAGTTTTCCACTATTTGTAGAACTAAACTGGTGGGAAATGATAATCAAAGTTCTATCTTTAATGGCCAATAATTGTGATTCAATTGATTTAGCATTTTCTTCATCAAGATTAGCTAATGGTTCATCCAAAACTAATATTGGAGTTTCTCTAAGAATACTTCTAGCCAGAGTAATCCTTCTTTTTTCACCTCCTGAAAGGTTGGTACCCCCTTCATGGATTAACATATCTAGAGCTCTATGATTAGCATATTTATCTAAACCTATTTTGAATAAAACATTAATGAGCTTTTCATCTGGAATATCTTGGTACATTGTAAGATTATTTCTTAAGCTTTCTTGAAGCAACATAGTATCTTGTCTCATTATAGTAATCATTTGATTTAAGTTTTTGATTTGATTTACGGGGGTATTATTAATTTCTACTGCACCAGAACTTGGTTTGTAATAGTCTAAAAGAAGATTAACACTGGAAGTCTTACCAGAACCACTTATTCCTTTGAGCAGATATTGTTTATCCTTCATAAATTTCATGTTTAAATTGTTTATGATATTTTTATTATTCGGATATCCAAAGGATACATCTTTGAATAAAATTTCTTTGAACTCTTTTGTAGGTATAATTATTTTTCCACGCTTTATAGGTTTTTCATTTATAAACTCTAAAATCGACTGATTTACAGGCTTCACAGAAACTAAATCCTGAATGAAATAGGATAGAGATATAATTGGATAGGATAATTGATCTATCATACCCACAGCGATGAAAAAACCACCGGCTGAAAACTCTCCTTTTAATACTAAGTAGGCTGCAAAAACAACTATAATAAAGTGTGATAAATATGAAAGAAGTGCTGATATTGACCTAGTAAGATACCCCATGTTCCTTTTTCTTAGGTTCTTCATCATTGTAATATTATTTGATTCTACAAATTTCTCTTTAATATTAACTTCAATAGAATAGTTTTTGATTATTTCAAAACCACTTAACCAATCAGTTAGAGACTTTATGTGATTTTCAAATGCCTTCACGTGCTCAGTTTGTGCTTGCTGTAATCTTTTTTCCACTAGCTTTGGGATATATAAAGGCATAGTTAGAAGAAATAAGGTCATTATTGCTATCCTATAATCCAATATGAATAAAGAAACAGAGACTATAATAATTTTTATTACTATCTCCGTAAGCATAGGGATTGTACTAAAATATTGGTTTTCAATTATCTCTATTTCATTAGTATATTGTGCAATATACTCCCCCTGCTTCTTTTTTAAGAAGTTCGGAAAGTCTTTATTTAATAGTCCCCTGAAATAGTCCACCCTTATTTCTTTCGAACAATTTACTGCAAATTTTCCCCTATTACGATCATAGAAATAGTAAGAAATAAGTTCTAATCCTATGAACAGACCAAGATAGAGACCATATTTTAAAGTGTTGTCGAAGTCTCTCGATAAAGCATAATCAAGAACATCACCTTTAAAAAATTGGACTCTTACTGCCAAAATAGAAGCTACTACTGAAAAAGTAATAGCCAGTATTAATGGCTTTAGATTGTTGTGTATATATTTTTTCATTTTAATCCTTCCATTCATTATTATTTTAAATAACAATAGAAGGGTTATATTGTCCTTCTATTGTTTAGAAGGATTTTCTTAATCTCATTTTTACAACCTCAATTTAAAGCTACTTATTAAGTTTTAACACATTACTGTACAAAATTCACTAAAAATAGTTGCCTAACTCTTAGTGTAACCTTTTTTAGCGTAGAAGTTGCTCTACTTCTATCACTGTTTTGTCAAGTTATGACATATATAGCAATAAAATGTTAAATTGTTAGTGAATTTATTGATATTTGCACAAATAATTATGAAAGGGGTGTTGACTTGTAGCAATGTGCATGTTTTAATAGCTGATGTTGGGGCAAGAGTTACCTTGTTAGTCAGTCATCAATAAGCCCCTATTTTATAAGTTGAATCCTCCATCCGCTTGAAGGTGTGGGTGGAGGATTCGTCTATAGTTAGGCTAGCATTTTCTTTAAATCTTCTTCAGCTGTTGTAATTGGGGTAATACCAAAATTATCAACTAAGATTTTAAGAACGTTTGGTGAAACAAATGCAGGTAGTGTTGGTCCTAAGTGGATGTTTTGAACACCAAGGTGTAGTAATGATAATAGGACACAAACTGCTTTTTGCTCATACCATGATAAGTTGAAGCTAAGTGGAAGTTCGTTAACAGAACAATCAAAAGCATTGGCTAAGGCTAAAGCAACTTGGATTGCGCCGTAAGAGTCGTTACATTGACCCATATCCAACATTCTTGGAATACCACCAATCTCACCAATTTGCATATCGTTAAATCTAAACTTTCCACAAGCAAGAGTTAAGATAACGCTATCGGAAGGGGCAGCTTCAACAAAGTCGGTGTAGTAGTTTCTTCCAACGCGAGCACCATCACAACCACCAACTAAGAAGAAGTGTTTGATATCGCCAGCTTTTACAGCCTCAACAACTTTATCGGCAACTGAAAGAACTGTAGCTCTTCCGTAACCTGTTGTCATTGTTGCTCCACCGTTAATTCCAAACATCTCTTTATCTTCACTATAACCACCTAGCTCTAAAGCTTTTTCAATAACTGGGCTAAAGTCTTTTTTCTCATCGATATGGACAAGGCCAGGATAAGAGACAACTTCAGTAGTAAAGACACGATCGATGTAATTCTCTTTTGGTGGCATTAAACAGTTTGTTGTAAATAAAACTGCTCCAGGCATATCGGTGAACTCTTTTTGTTGGTTTTGCCAAGCTGTACCAAAGTTTCCTTTAAGATGAGGATAGGCTTTGAGTTTTGGATAACCGTGGGCAGGAAGCATCTCACCATGGGTGTAGATGTTAATACCTTTATCTTTAGTTTGCTCCAATAGCTCATATAAATCGAACAGATCGTGCCCAGTAACAACAATGAAAGGACCTTTTTCAACTTTAAGAGGAACTTCAACAGGAACAGGATCTCCATATGTTGAAGTATTGGCTTTATCAAGCATCTCCATACACATTAAGTTAACTTCACCAGTTTTTAAAACTAAAGGAAGAAGCTCATCTGCACTTAAGTTACTTCCAATAGCTCTCATTGCTGTGAAGAAAAACTCATCTACTGTCTCGTTGCTAAAGCCAAGAACATTTGCGTGGTAAGCGTAAGCACCCATTCCTCTTAACCCTAAAAGAATTAAAGTTTTTAAAGAGCGGATGTCTTCATCACCAAACCAAATATCCTCTAATGGATATGCTGAAGCATCTCCACCATTTGCAACTGTTTGTTGATCAATTCTTTTGATTAAATCTTTAAGAACAGGGTCGTTAAAGTTAACGTTAGTAATAGCAGTGAATTGCCCTTCTAACATTAATAAAACGGCTTCTCTTGGAATGGTTTTGCCTTCAACAGAGCGGGCTAGGGCAACTAATGCTCCTGTCATCTCATCTTGCAAGTTAGCTGTGTCGGCAAGTTTTCCACAAACTCCACGGGCACTTGTGCACCCTTTGCCCCCAGCTGTCTGTTCACACTGAAAACAGAACATCTTAGACATGTGTATCCTCCTGGATATAATATTTATTTCTAATTAATCTTTTTTAATAACAAAAAGGTGCATCACACCTTTACCCCCATTAACAATGTCCAACATTGTGTTTGCAGGGATTCCTATTATTGTTCCAGCGCTATAGTTTTTACGCTCTTGGTCATTGAGCTTAATAGCTAATGTGCCTTGGGTTACTATCATATGAGCAGTGTCTGGAGTTGGATGGGGATCAACTTTTTCCCCTTCTGCTAAGCTTAAGTGGTTTATTCTAACCCCATACTCTTTTACTATTTGTTCCACAACAGTAGCCTCTTTAAGGCTAAATTCATAAAGTGTCTCTACCATGATTTCCTCTATATTTATTTGGGAAGTTGAGCCTTCCCACTAATGTTTTCAATGTCTATGACAATTAAAGTTGTATTGTCCCACTGAGCATCAATGTATTTATCACCCTCTTTTAAAAAGTTGTGTGAATACTTAACGGCAAAAGCTTTCAAAGCCTCTAACTTCTCACTCTGATTTTCAACAATCGAGGCAATGCCGCTAACAATAGCCGACTTGTAATCGGTTGAGAAAATGTCAGGAAGAAGTTTTGTATAACTGACAGCAGTAAAAGAGACTTTACTGTTCTCATTTATTAATGAGAGTTTTCTCCCCTCGTTAGCCCCATGGATATAAATTTTAGTTCCAATGCGGGTAAACGAGATTGGAACTGCATAGGTATTACCTGTCTTATCGGCTAAAGCAAGCACTCCATACTCAGCCTCATCTAAGACTGTGTAGGCGAATTCTGTAGTTTGCTCTTTATCTTTTCTTCTCATTGGTTCCATAATGAGTTTAAATTACCATAAATAGGGGTTTTATTATGTTGCTTTTGCAACATTTAGTTTAAATTCTCTAAATATTTATCGGTTCAATGTATGTATAAATATACATAAAAGTGTTGCATAATTTTGAAATATGTATATATATACATACATTAGGTGCTAAGGAGGTATGAAATGGTCAATGTTGCTGTCGTTGGTGCAACTGGATATGCAGGAAGTGAGTTGATTAGATTGTTAGTTAACCACCCTAATGTAAAAAATATCTATGCAGGTTCACGCACCTATAAAGGAAAAGCATACAGTGATGTTTATCCAAACTTTAAAAATATATACGATGAAACTCTTTATGATGCTGACATTAAATCTTTAGCTGAGAAAGCTGATGTGTTGTTTTTATCATTACCACATGGAATTTCCTCCTTTCAAATTGACCAAGATGTTTTAAATAAGTGTGTTGTCATAGACTTAGGGGCTGACTTTAGATTAAAAGATGTTGAAACCTATAAAAAGTGGTATCAAAGTGAACATGGAAATATCTCTTTATTAGAAAGTGCAGTTTATGGGCTTTGTGAGATAAATAGAGAGAAGATTAAACAAACCAAACTTATTGCTAACCCAGGTTGTTATACAACAGCTACACTGCTACTAACTTACCCTTTAGTTAAAGAGAATCTCATTGATGTTGATTCTCTAGTAATTGATGCTAAAAGTGGAATTTCAGGGGCAGGAAGAGCTGAGAAATTAGATTTTATTTATACAGAGAGCAGTGAATCAATTAAACCGTATGGGGTGACTACTCACCGTCACACTCCTGAAATAGAGCAAGAGTTAACAAATGTTTCTAATAAAGAGGTTGTAATCACATTCACTCCTCACCTGATTCCCATGAACCGAGGGATTTTGGTAACCTCTTATGCAAAACTAAAAGAGGGTGTTACTGACTTAGATATTGAAAATGTGTTTTTAAAATATTACAAAGATGAAAAATTTATTAGGTTGTTAGAAAAAGGGGTGCATCCACAAACAAGGTGGGTTAAAGGTTCTAACTACACAGATATTAGTTGGGCAATAGATCAAAGAACAAAAACCTTAGTTTCTTTTAGTGCCTTAGACAACATTGTTAAAGGGGCTGCGGGTCAAGCAGTACAAAACATGAACATAGTTTGTGGCTTTGATGAAGCAAGCGGTTTAAATACAATTAGCCCATTTCCCATTTAGTGAGGAGAAATAGTTATGAAAATTATTGATGGTGGCATCACAGCTGCCAAAGGTTATAAAGTTGGATCAGTTCATTCGGGAGTTAAAAAGAAAAACTTAGACTTAACACTCTTAGTTAGTGAAACCGAGGCAACATTTAGTGCAACTTTTACTACAAATATTGTCAAAGCTGCCCCAGTTATTTGGGATGAGAAAATCTTTGCAACTCAAGAAAAAGTAAAAGCTTTAGTAATTAACAGTGGTAATGCAAATGCTTGTACAGGTTTACAAGGAGAGCGTGATACCCAACTGATGGCTCAACAAGTGGCAAAAAAAATACAAAGTGAAGATAACAAAGTTTTAGTTTGTTCAACTGGTGTTATTGGACAAACTCTACCTATGGAGAAGATAATAACAGGAATTAGCTCTTGTTTTAACGATTTAAATAGTGGCAAAGAGGCAGCTAATAAAGCTGCCAATGCTATTTTAACCACCGACACTTTTACTAAAGAGATAGCTGTAGAAATAGAGCTTAATGGGAAAACGATTGTTATTGGGGGGATGGCTAAAGGATCGGGAATGATTCATCCAAATATGGCAACGATGCTCTCATTTATCACTACTGATGCAAATATATCTAAAGTATTACTTACTAAGCTATTAAAAGAGTCTGTTGAAGAGAGTTATAATATGATTAGTGTTGATGGAGACACATCCACTAACGATACAGTAATAGTCTTAGCCAATGGCTCTAGTGGCTCTGATGAGATTGTTGAAAATTCAGAGGAGATGGAAAAATTCTTTGAAGCATTAAAATATGTAAATAGAGAGTTAGCTAAAAAAATTGTTTCAGATGGGGAGGGGGCAACTAAGTTTATTGAACTGACAGTACTAGGAGCTCCCACTGTAGAAGATGCTCGTTTGATGGCTAGAAGTGCTGTTTCAAGCAACTTAGTTAAAACTGCTTTTTTTGGTTCTGATGCAAACTGGGGAAGATTGTTGTGTGCAATGGGATATTCAAAAGCTAACTTTGATCCAACTGGAATCACTGTTACTTACACTTCAGTAGCAGGGTTAATTGTTGTTTTACAAGATGGAGAACCTTTAGAGTTTGATGAAAAATTGGCTAAAAAGATTTTAAAAGAGAAAGTTATAAATGTAAGAATAGTTGTTGGAGATGAAGAGGGAGAAGCTACTGCATGGGGATGTGACCTCTCATACGATTATGTGAAAATAAATGGAGATTATAGAACTTGAAGATGGATAAAATTATTGAGAAGGCTCAAACACTAATAGAGGCCCTCCCTTATATTAGACGCTTTGCTGGTAGTGTTGTGGTCATAAAAATTGGTGGCAGTGCCATGGTTAACGAAGAAATTAAAAACTCAATTATTCAAGACATCGCTATGATGAAAAGAATTGGGATGAAACCTGTAGTTGTCCATGGTGGTGGAACAGCTATTACTGAGATTATGGATCGTCTTGGCAAAGAGACTTTATTCAACGATGGTCTAAGGGTAACCGATGCAGAGACTGCCAAAATAGCTGAGATGGTCCTTTCAGGAACAATTTCAAAGGAGATAGTTAATTCTCTTCAAGGACAAGGAATCGATGCTGTTGGAATCAACGGCAAAGATGGAGATACTTTAATAGCCTCTAAAAAGATTGTTGATAAGGGGGACCTGGGATTTGTTGGAGAGGTTGAAAAAGTGAATACAACACTTTTAGATACCTTAATGACAAATGACTTTGTCCCAGTGGTTGCCCCAGTTGGAACTGATCTAAAAGGAAACACTTATAATATAAACGCCGATTATGCTGCTAGTGCACTAGCAGGGGCCTTAGGGGCACAAAAATTGGTCTTTTTAACTGATGTTGAAGGAATCTTAAAAGATAAGGATGATCCTAAATCTATTTTAAGTAGACTAACTTTGTATGAAGCTGAAAATTACATCAAAGATGGAACAATTAGTGGAGGGATGATTCCTAAAGCTCAATGTTGCATGGATGGAATTCGTAAAGGTGTCCAAAGTGTCCACATCCTTGATGGGAGAATTCCCCACTCTATGTTGTTAGAAATTTTCACAAATGAGGGAATTGGGACAATGATGACCCGCTAGGGAGGACAAAATGGATCAAAAGAGTTTAATTAGCGAGGCTAACAAATACTTTATGCCAACCTATTCTCAATTCCCAGTTGTATTTACAAAAGGGGATGGGATTTACCTAGAAGATATTGAAGGAAAAAAATATTTAGACTTTGTTGCAGGAATTTCGGTAAATATCTTTGGCTACAACGATCAAAATTTTAAAAATACCCTCAACGAAGTGATTGCAAAAGGTGTGTTGCACACTTCCAATCTCTACTATAACCAATATGCTATAGAGGCTGCTAAAAAGTTAGTTGAACTTAGCAAGATGGATAAAGTTTTCTTTTGTAACAGTGGAACAGAGGCTAACGAAGCTGCTATTAAGTTGGTTCGTAAGTATGGACGCCTAAAGAAAGAGGGCAAAACAAAAATTGTTTCATTAGTAAACTCTTTTCATGGAAGAACCATTGGTGCTTTAAGTGCTACAGGACAACCAAACTACCAAAAGAATTTTGCTCCAATGGTAGATCAGTTTAAGTATGCACCCATTAATAATTATGAAGAACTTGTAAAAATGGTCGATGAAGATACTTGTGCCATATTTATTGAGGTAGTTCAAGGAGAAGGGGGTATCGTTAGTGCTGATAAAGAGTACTTGCAAAAGGTACGCACCTTGTGTGATAAATACGATATCCTTTTAGTTTGTGATGAAATTCAGTGTGGATTAGGTCGAACTGGTAAGTTATTCGGATGGCAAAAAAGGGAAATTGAGTGTGATGTGATGACCTTGGCAAAAGCTTTAGGAAATGGAATTCCAATTGGAGCTGTTGTCACCAACAATAAGTGTTCAGAAGTGTTGCAACCGGGGGATCATGGATCTACTTTTGGAGGAAACTTTTTAGCTACTTCTGCTGCTAACTATGTTTTAAATAGACTAAGTGAGCCCCAATTTATGGAAAATGTTGAAGATGTTTCAACTTATTTAAACAAAAAGCTTATAGAGTTAAAAGATAAGCACTCTCAAATTAAAGAGCTTAGAGGAGAGGGATTAATGGTTGGCCTTGCTTTTGAAGATAAAGTTAAACCAATTATTGATGAAGCTTTGAAAGATGGGCTATTAGTTGTTTCAGCAGGAGCTAATGTAATTAGGTTGTTACCTCCATTAATTGTTACTAAAAAGGATATTGATAAAGCTTTTATTATCTTAGATGAGGTTCTTAATAGGGTAAATTTGTTGTCTAATGATGGGCAATAAGTTATGATTAAAGCTCATTTTAAGTTGACTGAGGCCACAATGACAAGCAAAGCTGCCAAGCGAATTTTGGTTTTATCCCTTTTAATAATTTTTATATTACCCATTTTTAGTGCAAACTTATCTGATGATCTATTGTTAGCAGATCAACCATTTTATTATGGGAAAGAGCTTTTTAAAGAGCGGATATTAGAACAAACAGAGGGAAATAGAGAGGCAGTTGGGTTGGTCTTATCGGGTGGAAGTGCCCGTGCATTTGCCCACATTGGGGTTTTACAACTTCTTGAAGAGAACGATATAGTGCCCGACTTTATTATCTCAAACTCGATGGGCTCTATTGTTGGAATTTTATATGCAGCAGGGTTATCTCCTCAACAAATTAAAGATGTTATTTACCAACTAGATGTTTCTCAACTATTTGATCTCTCATTTCCTATCAGTGGTGGTATTTTAAATATCAACCGTTTCATCTCTTTGGTTGGAAACTATTTGGGAAAAGATTTAAATATAGAAGAGTTGGCTATCCCCATTATGATTATTGGGGAAGACTTGAAAACCAAAAGGCAAGTTCAAATTATGGAGGGGAATTTAATGGAAGTGATGGCGGCAGCCTTTGCTCTTCCAGTCTATTTCCCCCCTGTTGATTACCAAGATCACCTTCTAGTTGATGGGGGAATAACAAACTTAGTTCCCTTGAGTATCGCTTTTGAGTATACAGATGATGTTATTGTCTCAACTACCTTCTACGATGCTAAAGATATAAATCTGAAAAATGTTTTAAGCAATCTCAATGTCTCAATAGATATTGGTAAAAGGAGAATGGGGGTAGTCGAACTTTTAGAACACCCTGAAGCAATATGGATCAGATGTGAAGTTGAGAATTTCTCTTTTATGGATTTTGATGCTGTAAAGGAGTTAACAGCTTTAGGTTATGAATCTGCTAATAAGAAGTTTGACCAACTTAATAAACTTTATAAAAAGGGAGTTAGTGAGAAGCAAATAGAGTTTAGAGGCGACTTTACTCTAAGACAACAAAAGGTGCACGACTCTTATAGAATCTTTCAACGAGGCCCAGTTCTCTCTTTCTCTCAACAACTATTTTTGGGTTTAAAATCGTTTAACAGCTTTAACGATCAGTGGTATTTAAGAAATGATGTAGTATTTGGTCTTATGTACCAAATTAGACTTCACCGCCTTCATTACGCTTTACATGGGGGGTTGGGATGGAAAACTGTTTACCCTATGAAAGCTTATTTAAGTATAAACAACAACATTTCCTATCAAATTATTGATCCATTAATTGTTGAAGGGGATCTTCTGTTATCAACTGAGGGAGAAGGTTTCAAACCAAAGATGTATCACCGTCTCGCTTTAAAGTTTAGACAACGCTATTTTAGTAATCAACTTAGGGCCACATTAACTGGGTGGTGGGAACAACAACTTAGATAACACTTTTAAATTTGAAGAAACTTTGGTTAATGCAGGGATTGAACTTCAATACCAATCAAATGAAATTGAGAGATTGTTTGTTGCAACAGAGGTTGCCTACCAACTAGCAGGTATTTATAATCGCCATTTTTTACACACCAAAGTTGATACGGTCATCCCCCTTCCTGCCGATTTAAATCTTAAACTTGGTTACACTGGTAGATATGCATTAGATTTCAAAGGAAGCATCCCCATCTACTTTAATGATGGCTTTAAAACAGCAAGTAAATCATTATTAATGCAAGGAAGAAGTAATTCAGAGGATAATTTAAGCAACGCTATGGTTATAGGGAGAGTTGGAATAGATTTTGAACCATCTAAATTTAAACCAACAGCAGGGGAGCTTTTAATCTTTGAGAAATCGGCAGTGGGTCTATTTAGTGATCTTCTATTTAACCAAGCTAAATCTTTTAAACCAGATTTTGTTGCTGGAGTTAACTTAAGTACCACTATCTCTTTCTTAGGTTTAAATTCAATGCCATTAAATATCTTTGTTGGATACGACTCACCAACTAATGGAGTCTCTTGGGGCTTTTTACTAGGTAAGAGTTTATGATAAAAACCTTTTTACCTAATAATCTCTCTATGCAAGTAGTTGATGAGAACAACCAAGTTGTTTATGAAAGCTCTAAAAAATGGCTTCATCCTCTGTTGGATTTAGAAAAAGAGAATCTAGATTTTACAAACCTTATTTTAATTGATCGTATAGCGGGCAAAGCTGCAGCTGCCTTAGCAATTAGAATGGGCTTTAAAAAAGTCAAAATAGAGTTAATAAGTGAACTTGCAAAAAAGATGTACGAAAAACACAACGTTGAGGTTACCTACTTAAAAAGTGTTGATAAAATTGGGTGTATGACAGAAAGTGCTTTAGAAGAGGAAAGTTCGATAGATGAGATTTATACCTTTATTATTAACAGACTCGCTTTGAATTGACTTCCTTTAGATAAACCAGTATCGTTTTGCTCATGGAACTTGGCCCCACAATTGTTGCATTCTCGTTGACACTTTTAGCAGGATTATCAACAGGAATTGGCTCACTGTTGAGTATGTTCCAAAAACAAGATAGCAGACGTTTTTTATCTCTCTCTTTGGGTTTCTCTGCTGGAGTGATGATTTATCTCTCTTTTATGGAGATCCTTCCTGAAGCTTTGAGTTATCTAGAAAACTCTTATGGGTTAGTTAAAGCACCTATTTATAACCTCATTGCCTTCTTTGGCGGTGTTTTAGTAGTTGCTCTGATAGACCGCTTTGTCCCTTCTAAAGATAACCCCCATGAAATTCCTGACGTATTAGATTTAGCTACAAGGGAGAAAAATGAGAAAGCCCTCTTATTAAAGACTGGGATTTTGTCAGCAATAGCAATTACCATCCACAACATCCCTGAAGGACTTGCTACCTTTATCTCTTATATGGCTGATCCAAAGGTGGGAATTAGTATTGCCATTGCAATTGCCATTCACAATATTCCAGAAGGGATAGCAGTAGCTGTTCCCATCTACTTTGCAACAGGCAATAGAAAAAAATCTATTTTAATCTCATTTTTAAGTGGATTATCTGAAAGTGTTGGGGCAGTGTTAGGTATTATCTTACTCTCTGCATCAAATACCTTTGCAATGTTAGGTTTTATTTTAGCTGCAACTGCTGGGGTGATGATTTACATCTCTTTTGATGAACTATTGCCTGCTGCACAGCGGTATGGGGAGCACCATTTGGCAATTTATGGGGTTTTTAGTGGGATGGCTGTTATGGGAATCTCTTTAATCCTTTTGGCTTAGGTGCCTCATTGAAAATTCACAACCACAATATTTTTGGCGATAGAGCTTTAACTCTTTAGATAACTCTATGCTCCGTTGAAAGCCCCCTTTTTTCTTAAAGTCAATTTCAACAAACTTTCCACTCTCACTACCAATTTTAAAAATCTTTGTTGAGTTTTTATGGGGGCTAACCGTTAAAGTTGTCGTAAAGTGTTCGATGTTTAAATCTTGAGCAACTTTAGCAGCCTCTTTTAAGTTGTACTCAAAACAAATTGCACATCTAGAGCCTTTCTCAGGCTCTTTTTCGTGTCCTTTAATTGCCTCTAACCAATCGATGTGATTGTACTTCCCACGAATAATTTCTAGTGAAAAATGGGATGCAACTTTTTCTAAATTATTATATCTTAAATCTGATTCCTCCTTTGGGAAAATATTACTATTTCCAAAGTAGAGGATTGGTTGATAACCCATCTCAAATAGACGTTCAATAGAGCTAGTGGAACATGGTCCACAACATGTGTGTAACAACAACTTTGTCTTACCCATGGTGATACATTAGCGCTGTAATTAAGATTATTCAACTCTTATGGGTAGGGTGGCATTGAAATGGTAAATATGGCATCATAGGAAGTGCAAAGAGGGGGATTTGATTTCAATGGATAATTTAACGTTGTTAATGTTTATAGCTCCAATCGTATTTTTCTTGTTGTTACCTGTTTCAGCTATCATAAAAACCATACTGATAGTTTTGTTCCTCTTTGCAATGCTTTATTTTAAAAGGGGTTACTACTACATCATAAGGGGTACCCACTTAATAAATAATCATCCATCCGAATATGAAAGAGGGTGGATTTTTTATGAAAAAGGGCTTAAATGTGGTGTCTCAAATGGTACAGCTTTAGCTGTAGCCAACCTCTTTTTACAAAGAAATGATGCAGAAATAGCTCATAAGGTTTACAACTCAATTATTAAAAAGAAAGAGGGTAAAAGTTCTAAAGATGCCCTTATTTTAAACAATGCTAAAATTGGAAAAGCTGAAGCTTTATGGATTTTCGGAGAAAGAGAAAAAGCTGTCGAACTTCTATATAAATTATACAATAAAAATATTCCTGATCGAAATATAGGGACAATCTTAAGCGGCTATCTTTTAAAATTAGATCGCCTAGAAGAGGCTCAACACATCATCGATGATGCTTTTAAAAATAGAAGTGAAACAGTCAAAATGGTTGATAACAGAGGCTACTATTATTACTTAAAAGGATTTTTAAAAGATAGTGAAACTCTTTACGACAAACTTCTAGAAAATAGAGCTGTCAAATCACCTGAGACACTGTACCATGCTTCTTTAGTTGCAATCTCTTTAGGTGATGATGATAAAGGTAAAAATTACTTAACTGAGGCTTTAAAACTTCCTTTTTATAAAACGTATGATGTCACCAAAGAGGAAATTGAAGAGCTATTAAATCAAGCAAACAGCAATCTAGATGATAATTTAGTATTTGACTTTTATGATACTGATATGTTTGAGGATGAGGCGCAAAGTGTCGATCGTGATTACGAAGAGATTGAACTAAATTCACTGTTAGATCCTGATGATTACTATTATGATGAAGAGGAGGAGATGGAAATAGATGAAGATGAATACTCATTATTTGAATCCACTCTCCTTGATGAGTATGAAGATGATTATGAGGAGTTATCCAACTAAGAAGCAATGAAAAAGTTTCTCAAGCTCCTAACAGGGAGACTTTTTGTATTTATCGCACTAATCTTAATCCAAGTAGGGGTTTTGGTGTGGCTTATCAGAAACTTTATGAATGCCACCACCTACTACCTCCCCATATCTTCCCTTTTAGCTACTATAAGTTTGTTTTACATAGTTAATAGTGATGAAAACCCGATTTTTAAAATAGCTTGGATGTTGGTAATAATGGTTGCTCCAATCTTTGGACTCCCTTTTTATATCCTCTTTGGAAATAAGAGGGTGGGTAAAAGGGTTGCCTTACAGATGGCTAAATACCAAGAGCACTACGAACGAGAAATACGCTCTGTCTTACCAACTCCTTCAAATGAGGTTTTTCAACAACTAAAGGAGTACTCGCCTAACTTAGCACGCCAAGCAAATTACATTGCAAATTTAGCTGGAGCTCCTTTATGGGATAACACAGAAGTTGAGTATTACCCCTTAGGGGAGTTGGCTTTTGAAGCTATTTTAGAAGAGGTTAAAAAGGCAAAAAAGTTTATCCTCTTTGAGTACTTTATTGTTGAAGAGGGAGAAATGTGGTCATCTATGCTCTCTTTATTAAAAGAGAAAGTTGACCAAGGTGTAGTAGTAAGAATTATGTACGACGATTTGGGAAGTATAAGAACTCTTCCTCCAGGATACGAAAATGAGCTACGCCAAATGGGCTTTTTAGTTGGAGTCTTTAATAAAATAAAGCCTCACCTAAATGCAAAGCTTAATTACCGTGATCACCGTAAAATCCTTATCGTCGATGGAGATGTGGGATTCACTGGTGGAATTAACTTTGCTGATGAGTACATAAATAAGAAAATAAGATTTGGCCATTGGAAAGATTCAACAGTGATGTTAAAAGGGGATGCCGTTTGGAATTTGACTTTAATGTTTTTCCAACAGTGGGTATTTACAACTAATGAAGATATAAGTTTAGCCCAATATGTTCCTAAAAAATCGTACCCCTCTGATGGATTTGTTCAACCCTTTGGTGATAGCCCTTTGGATGGGGAGAATATCTCAGAACACGCTTATATTCAAATTATTAACCATGCTCAAAAGTATGTTTGGATTACAACTCCCTATTTAATTATAGATACACAAATGATGACAGCTTTAAATATAGCAGCTCAAAGTGGAGTTGATGTGCGTATTGTTACCCCCTATTTTCACGACAAGTGGTATGTACACCCAGTAACAAGGGCAAACTACCACTCCCTTTTAAAATCGGGAGTTAGAATATATGAATATACTCCAGGCTTTATGCACGCAAAGATGTTTGTCAGTGATGATGAAGTGGCAATTGTTGGAACAACCAACATGGACTTTAGATCTTTCTATCTCCACTTTGAGTGTGGAGTTGCTTTTTTCAACTCCTCAATTTCTAAAAAAGTGCGTAACGATATAGCTGATACCATCGAATTAAGTAAAGAGATTACCCTTTTAGAAGAGGAGTCTTTAACTCTTCCTGTACGTTTTGCTCGCAGCGTTTTAAAACTATTTAGCCCTATAATGTAGCAATGATTCCTTCAGCAACTCTGATTCCTGAAGCCCAAGCTGCAGTTATACCCCGACTAGTACCAGCTCCATCTCCAGCAAAGTAGACATCTTCAGCCACATTGAAAAACTGATCTTTATAAACTGGCTTATTGGCATAAAGTTTAATCTCAGGGTAGTACATAATTGTTGAGGGGTGTAAAACACCAGGGACAATTGTATCTAAGTTCTTCATCGCTTTCCAAATGTCACGCAATATTTTAGCAGGAATTGCCAATGAGATATCTCCTGGACAACAATCTTTTAGTGTTGGTTCAAAGTCATAAAGATCTGCATTAAAACTTTTTTCTTTACTTCTACTGCCCATCCTAAAGTCTCCCACCCTTTGCATTAAGGGGCGATTGCCACCCATTAAAGCAGCTTGAAGACCTAAGTTCTCCCCATAAGCTTGCCCACTAGCTAAAGGGGCTGTGAATTTAACTGTTTTTAAGAGGGCAAAGTTAACAAGGCCATTGTTAGTGTTGTTTGCTGCAGAGAAGGCATGCCCATTAACTGAGTGCCACTCATCCCCTCTACTTGTTGTATAACGCTCTTTAACTACGTGGGCTTTTCCACTGTTTGTACAAAAGGTTCTAACCTTGTTGGGAAAGTAGAATTTTGGATCGTAGTAATCTAAAACAATAGGATAATAGTCAACCTTAGTCTCAATGCGAACACCAATATCAACAATATTGTCGATGAATGGGACATTTAGCCTTTTCATTACCCCTTGCAAAAAGTGAAAGCCACTTCTTCCTGGAGCTACAACCAATTTTTGAAAACTAATATCTCTTTTGTCTGTGGTAATTGTTTTATTGGTATTGTCGACACTGATCATTCTCTCTCCTAAAGAAAGATCAACTCCCAGTTCATCTAATTCTGCTAAAAGTTTTTTAATTAATTTTAGTCCCCCATCAGTACCTAGATGGGATTGTTTGATATCAACAAGTTGACTATTTAATCTTTGTGCTCTTTTTTGATAAACCTCTAAATTGTTTTTTTCTAAAATTTCAGGTTTTAAAACCCTAATAACTTCATCAAGGTAGTGATCTGCTTGCTCTTTATTCCAATACTCATCGGGAAAGCCTATGGGGTAGGTGAAATTCATTTTACAATCGTTACGCATTCCCCCAGTGGAGAATCTCATTTGATCTAATATTGTGATACTCAAGTCTTTTTTCTTAGCGGCTAATTCGAAGGCAACTGCCATACCAGCAGGACCTGAACCCACTATCACTACGTCGTACTTATCCACAGTACTCTCCTTACTAATTTGAAAAACGGCTTAAAAATTTTGCTGTGCGTTTGTTAGTGGAGTTGTTGAATATTGATTCAGGGGTCCCTTTTTCAATAATAACTCCATCATCCATGAATATAACAGATTTTGAGATATCGCGGGCAAAAGCCATCTCGTGTGTTACAACCATCATGGTCATATTCTCTTGTGCTAACTCTTTAATGACTGTTAAAATCTCCCCTGTGAGCTCTGGATCAAGAGCACTTGTGGGTTCATCAAAACAAAGTACATCGGGTTTTAAAGCCAAAGCTCGTGCGATTGAGACTCTTTGTTGTTGCCCCCCAGAGAGTTGGTAGGGGTAAGAATGTGCTTTAGAGCTCAAATCCATCTTCTTTAGAAGCTGGTAAGCTATTTCAGCAGCTTCCTCTTTTGAGGCTTTTAAAACGTGCATTTGAGCTTCAGTAATATTTCTCAATACTGAGAAGTGGGGAAAAAGGTTGAAGTTTTGAAATACAAGGCCAACTCTTAATCTTATACGGGCTAAGGTTTGTTTATTTGCATAAACAACTTCCTCTTTTTCATTTGTTGTTGCTAAAGTATCATCTCCAATTTTTATTGTTCCACTATCTATTTTTTCTAAGTTTGTAATACAGCGCAACAAAGTAGATTTTCCTGAACCTGATGGACCAATGATGGAGAGTACTTCCCCTTTTTCTAAAGAGAACGAGATATCCTTTAAGACCTTAAGAGATGAGAAAGATTTGTTTACATTTTCTAGTGTAATAATTGGCACTTAAAAGATCTCCTGTTACCTGTAGTAATCCAACTTTCGTTCAATCAAATCAAAACTTTTTGAGACAATAGCGTTCATCACAAAATAAAAAATACCAGCTATAAAAATTGGCATCGTTGAAAATTGCCTGGCTGAAGCATTTTGGGCAACTCTAAAGAGCTCTGCAACCCCAATGGTTTGAGCTAAGGCAGTATCTTTAACTAAGGTAATCACCTCATTTCCCATCGCTGGCATTATTCTTTTAATAACTTGTGGCATCACAACGTGGGTGAAGGTGTGCACCTTTGAAAATCCTAAAACAGAGGCAGCTTCCAATTGGCCTTGATCAATGCTTTGTATTCCCCCTCTATATATTTCAGCATAGTAAGCTGCGTAGTTAATTGAGTAGGCGATAATCACAGCAGTGAAACGATCAGTGGAAGAGCCAAAGATGTAATAAGGGGCAAAATAGACAAAGATTAGTTGTAAAATTAAAGGGGTGCCCCTCATTATCATGATATAGCCATTAACTAATGAACTAACAATTTTATATTTACTCATTCTCCCTTTAGCAACTAAAAGTCCTAAAGGTAAAGAGAATAGGAGGGTGAGAAAAAATATGCGCAATGAGACTACAGTTCCACTTAACATTAATGCGACTAGTTTTCCCACCTAAAAGCCCCTTATTTTCCTACAACGGTGATATCAGTTCCAAACCAAACAGTTGAGATTTCAGCTAAGGTTCCATCATTAGCCATTGCTAAAAGTTGTTTTTGAACCTCATCTCTTAAAGCTTGATCATTTTTTCTAAAACCAATTCCATACTCTTCTGTTGATAAGTGTTCATCTAAGATTCTAAAATCTTTACCACTCCGTTGAATGTTATCAACTGCAACAAATAGATCTAAGACAACAGCATCAACACCACCAATCTCCAAATCCATTAAAGCAGTTAAGTTCTCTTTAAATTCAACAACCTCATTTAAGGAGTTGGCAAACTCAATGTTTCCATAAACAGCATCGGAGGCGCTAGAACCTGCTTGGATTCCAACTTTTTTATTGGCTAAGCTTTTTAAAGTGGTGTAAGAGGAGTCGTTTCTAACAACTGCAACTTGGGCGTTATCAACATAAGGATCTGTGAAATTAACAACTTTCTTACGCTCTTCAGTCATTGTAAAGCCGTTCCAAATACAATCGATGTTTCCAGTATTAAGCTCTTGTACGTTTGCATTCCAATCAATTGGTTGAAGCTTTAACCCAACCCCCATTCTTTTTGTAACTTCTTTAGCTAGATCAATATCAAAACCGACGATTTCGTTGTTTTCATCTCTATAACCCATTGGTGGGAAAGAATCATCTAAACCCAATACAAAAACACCTTTTTCAACAACTTTCTCTAAAGAGCGATCAACACCCGACTCTTTTGAACCAGCAGCAGTTACAAGTGAAATAGTAAGAAACACCATAACCAACACCAAAGCAACTTTTTTCATAAAATAGGCCCCTTTTTAATAAAACATTTTCTAACAAATGGCATAATAAGATGTTTTGATTCTTTTGGAAAGGGTGTTATGCATAAATATACATAAAAACGTATATTTGGTTTTATTGACCGGAGGGTAAAGAGGGTGGTATATTCATCTCAGACTCTAAGGGGGAATAATGGGATATTTATTAAATGGCCTTATGGCAACTACTTGGCAACAACTAGTTATGTTTTTAGTGGGCGCTTTTTTAATCTATTTGGCCTATGCAAAGAAGTTGGAGCCAGCTCTTTTGTTACCAATGGGTTTTGGGGCAATTTTGGTTAACATCCCCTTTAGTGGAGCTATGAATACAACTATTGTTGGAATAGGGGAAGTTACTGGAATATTGGAGTGGCTTTTTGATATTGGAATTGCCCAATCAGAGGCATTGCCACTTTTGTTATTTGTAGGAATTGGGGCAATGATCGACTTTGGTCCACTGTTAAGTAATCCCCGTTTAATCTTATTTGGAGCTGCTGCCCAATTTGGAATTTTTGCAACTATTATAATTGCAGTATTGTTGGGCTTCCCATTAAAAGATGCAGCTTCAATTGGAATCATTGGAGCAGCTGATGGTCCCACCTCTATATTAGTCTCCCAAGTCTTTAGAAGTGATTACATGGGGGCAATTGCAGTAGCAGCTTACTCCTATATGGCACTAGTGCCAATCATCCAGCCTTTTGCTATTAAGTTGGTTACCACTAAAAAAGAGCGTCAAATAAGGATGAGTTACAACCCAAAATCGGTCTCTAGAATGACTCGCTTAGTTTTTCCAATTGTGGTAACTATGGTGGCAGGTTATGTAGCCCCTGCATCTGTATCGTTAGTTGGATTGTTGATGTTTGGAAACCTAATAAGAGAGTCGTTAGTTTTAGAGAGTTTAAGCGAGACTGCCCAAAATGTTTTGGCAAACTTAATAACCCTCTTTTTAGGGATAACTGTTGCTTCCACTATGGTTGCTGAGCGATTTGTCCGATTAGAGACAATGCTAATAATGTTTTTAGGTTTAATTGCATTCATCTTTGACTCCATTGGTGGAGTGATGTTTGCAAAGTTGTTAAATCTTTTTAGTAAAAACAAAGTTAACCCCATGATAGGTGCTGCTGGAATAAGTGCCTTCCCAATGTCAGCCCGTGTTATTCAGAGAATGGGCTTAGAAGCAGATAGTCAAAACCACCTTTTGATGCATGCTGTTGGTGCTAACGTGGCAGGTCAAATTGCCTCGGTAGTTGCAGGTGGAGTTATTTTGGGCCTTGTCCCCCAAATGTTAATTTAGGAGAGAAAAATGAGTTTACCACTACGTCAATCGTTGACTCTTTTATGGCAGGGGATGGGTGCGATTTTTATTGTAATCTTTTTAATCTACATAGTGATGTTAATCTTGCCCAAAATATTTAAGGATAAGAAGTAGAGCGCTCTCGTTGTAGCTCTTTAAAGCACGTGTTATAATCGGCTGTTGATATTAAAGGAGTTAACAAGATGCGTGAGTCGGGTGAAGACTACCTAGAGGCAGTTTTAGAGCTTGAGCAAGAGCTTAAAGAGGTTCGTATAACCGATGTTGCCAATAAACTCAAAGTTACAAAACCGAGTGTTTCAAGGGCAATGAAGAACCTCCAAGCTGATGGATATATTGAGCAAGAGAGTTACGGAACTATTGAACTTACTGAAAAGGGGAGAGTAAAAGCTGCCCAAGTTTATAAAAGACATAAGACTTTAACCCACTTTTTGGCAAATGTTTTAGGGGTGAGCTTTGAGACTGCAGAGAGTGATGCCTGTAGGATGGAGCACATCTTAAGTAACGAAACAATGGAAAAATTGAGCGCTTTTGTTGATAAAAACAGTCCTGATGCATAAATTTTGTATAAATATTGATTAAATGTCACCCTGTGTAGTTGACATTTATTTGCCTGCTGTATACAACAGTTACTACTTAGTAATTAAAGGAGCTAGGAATGAAAACGGTAGGGAAGCAACAAAAGAGAAATTATAATAATAATTTTGTTAATCCTGTTTTATCTGTTTCAAATATTATCCTCCCTTCTTTAGTAATACTTGTATCTCTAATCATTCTAGTAAATCTAATTATTCTCTAGTCCACGGGTATACCGATTTAGGTGCAGCCGTGGAACCATTGTTCTACGGCAAATCGGTGTAACCATATATATAAAAAAATTAGCACCAAAGACCTTTTTAGGGGGGGGAAGTAGAAGATGGAACGGTACACATTGGGTATTTTGGTAAACAACAGTCCTGGAGTTTTAAGTCGCGTAGTTGGACTTTTTAGTCGTCGCGGTTACAACATCGATAGTCTGTCGGTAGGAGAAACTGAAGATCCCAAAATTAGCCGCATAACAATTGTTGTCACAGGCGATCGTCAGATTGTTGAACAAATTCAAAAACAAGTTGCTAAATTAATTGATGTATTGAAAGTTATTGAACTCACATTACAAGGATCGTTGCAATACGAATTGCTCCTTGTGAAAGTTAAAACAAATGCTAAAAACAGAGCTTCTGTTGTAGAACTTTCAGAGATCTTCAAAGCGAAGATTGTTGATGTGACTGAATCAACCCTTACCATCAGAATGACAGGAAATATGGATAAAATTGCCTCTTTCTTACACTTAGTTAGACCATACGGAATAGCTGAGCTTAGCCGTACTGGTACTACTGCTATGGAAAGAGGAAGCCAGTTGATGATAAACCACGCAGATGAGTTATAAAAGGAAGGAGTATAGAGAATGAGTACAATGTATTACGAAAAAGATGCCAACATGGCACTTCTAGAGAGCAAAAAAGTTGCCATCATTGGCTACGGAAGTCAAGGGCACGCCCACGCTTTAAACCTACACGAATCGGGAATTGATGTAACTGTAGGGTTGTATGAGGGAAGTCCCTCATGGGCAAAAGCTGAAGAAGCTGGCTTGAAAGTTGCAACTGCCAAAGAGGCTGCTAAAAGTTGTGATGTGATTATGATGTTGGTCAACGATGAAAAACAGGGCTCAATTTATGAAAATAGTATTAAAGAGGGATTAACAAAAGGCAAATATTTAGCCTTTGCCCACGGCTTTAATATCCATTTTGGTCAAATAGTAGCTCCCCCTGATGTGAACGTCATCATGATTGCTCCTAAAGGACCTGGTCACACAGTTCGTTCTCAATTCCAAGAAGGTAAAGGAGTTCCCTCCTTAGTAGCAGTACACCAAGATCCTAGTGGGGACTCAAAAGAAGTTGCCATCGCTTATGCTAACGGACTTGGCGCTGGAAAAGCTGGTATTTTTGAAACCTCATTTAAAGAGGAGGCTGAAACAGATCTCTTTGGCGAGCAAGCAGTTCTTTGTGGAGGCGTTTCTGAACTCATTAAAGCAGGTTTTGATACCTTAGTTGAAGCTGGTTATCAACCAGAAATGGCCTACTTTGAGTGTCTACACGAGATGAAACTCATCGTTGATTTAATTAATGAAGGGGGCCTTTCATACATGCGCTACTCCATTAGTGATACTGCTGAGTATGGTGATTACGTTAGTGGCAAAAGAATTATTAACGACGACACTAGAAAAGAGATGAAAAAAATCTTAGCAGAGATCCAAGATGGAACTTTTGCCCGCAACTGGATGTTAGAAAACCAAGTTAAAAGACCATTTTTTAATGCAAAGAGGAAAATGGAGAGCGACTCACTAATTGAGACAACTGGTAAGAAGTTGCGTTCACTTATGAGTTGGTTAAAAAAATAGAGAATTTGAAACTTTAGGGAGGAACAAGATGTCAAACCGAATAGCAATTTTCGACACAACACTTAGAGATGGGGAACAAGCACCTGGATACAGTATGAACCTAGAAGAGAAACTGCGTCTGGCTAAGCAACTGGAAACTCTAGGAGTTGATGTTATTGAAGCTGGGTTTGCCATCGCCTCTCCTGGAGACTTTGAATCGGTTGCCTCAGTTGCAAAAACTATTGAAAATGCAACAGTTGCCTCCTTGGCACGGGCTCTTCCTAAAGATATTGATGCAGCTTGGGATGCTGTTAAAGGGGCTAGAAAACCAAGAATTCACACATTTTTAGCTAGTAGTGATCTCCACTTAGAGTACAAGTTAAAGATGAGTAGGGATGAAGCTTATCAACAAGCAACTAAAATGGTCGCTTATGCAAGAAGTTTGTCACCTGAAGTTGAGTTTTCTCCTGAAGATGCAACTCGAAGTGATTTAGATTTCCTTTGCTACTTGGTGGAGGGAGTTATAGAAGCAGGAGCTACTATAGTTAACATTCCTGACACAGTTGGTTACACAACACCTGTAGAATTTGGTCAGCTAATAAGCCATCTTATGAACAACGTTCCAAATATCGACAAAGCAATTTTATCTGTACACTGTCACAACGACTTAGGTTTAGCAGTAGCCAACTCATTAGCAGGTCTAAAAGCTGGAGCGCGTCAAGCTGAGTGTACCATTGGTGGTATAGGGGAACGGGCAGGAAATGCTGCTGTTGAAGAGTTGGTGATGGCAATAAGAACTAGAAACGACTATTACGATTTTGAGTATAACTTAAAAACAGAGGAGCTTTATAAAACATCTCGTTTGTTATCAAACATTACAGGTGTTGATATTGCCCCCAACAAAGCGATTGTTGGTGATAACGCCTTTGCCCACGAATCGGGAATCCACCAACACGGGATGATGGCTAATGCTAAAACTTATGAGATTATGACCCCTGAATCTATTGGGCGCAAAAAGACAATGATGGTTTTGGGTAAGCACTCAGGACAACACGCCTTTACAAAAAGGATGGAAGAACTTGGTTACACTTTAACTAAAGAAGTTGCCTCAAAACTATTTACCGATTTTAAAAACATCGCCGATAAGAAAAAAGAGATTACCGATCGTGATTTAGTTGCTCTAATGGAAAGTGGGACTCACGCTTCTCCTCAAATTTTTGAACTAGAAAACTTTGTAGTGAATAGCGGCAATCAAATGACTGCCACTGCTTGTGTCACCTTAAGTCGTGATGGGAAAAAATACCAAGCTGTTGAGATGGCAACAGGGCCAGTTTATGCCTGTTTTAAAGCAGTGGAAAAAATCATCAAGCACTCCTTTGTTCTAGAAGACTACCAACTTAAAGCAGTTACTGAACACCGTGATGCTCTAGGCGAAGTTTTGGTAAAGGTGAGCAACCACAACGGTGTTTACCGAGGAAGGGGAGTTAGCACCGACGTTATGGAGGCCTCCTTACAATCACTTCTTTCAGCAGTGAATAAGATGATTGAAGAGATTGAAAATGAGAAGCTCTCTATCTCAACTAAAAGTAGTGAAAATCCAAAAGAGTGGATTTCTTTACCTGAAGAGCTTTTGAAAAAAGATATGAAAATAACTGGGACAGTGAAAGAAGATGTCACCAGAGGTGAATTTTACACCAACTAAAGGAGTGAAGTTATGGGAATGACAATGTCTCAAAAAATATTGGCACACCACGCAAATCTAGAGAGTGTTGAAGCAGGAGACTTAATTTTAGCCAACTTAGACTTAGTTTTGGCAAACGACATTACTGGTCCTGTAGCAATCAATGAGTTTAATAAATTTGGTGTAAAAGATGTATTTGATAAAAAGAAAGTTGCCTTAGTGCCTGATCACTTCACTCCAGCAAAAGATATTCAAGCAGCACAACTGTGTAAAGCTTTACGCGACTTTGCCCACGAAAAAGAGATCGAAAACTACTTTGAAGTTGGGCAAATGGGAATTGAACACGCCTTATTACCTGAACAAGGTCTAGTTGGTGCAGGGGAGTTGATTATTGGAGCAGATAGTCACACTTGTACTTATGGAGCTTTAGGAGCTTTCTCTACCGGAGTTGGTTCAACAGATATGGCTAGTGGAATGGCCACAGGTAAAGGGTGGTTTAAAGTTCCTACAGCTATCAAGTTCAACTTAACGGGAGCTCTTAATAAGTGGGTTAGTGGTAAAGATGTCATTTTACACATAATTGGGATGATTGGAGTTGATGGTGCTTTATACCAATCGATGGAATTTGTTGGAGAGGGGGCGAAAAGCCTCTCAATAGATGATCGATTTACCATTTGTAATATGGCTATTGAAGCTGGAGCTAAAAATGGAATCTTTGAAGTTGATGAAGTTGCCTTAGACTATTTAAAAGAGCACACAACCAAAGAGACTAAAATATTTAAAGCTGATGACGATGCTGTTTATGAGAGAGTTTACGATATTAACTTAAGTGAAATTAGACCAACACTCTCATTTCCTCATCTTCCTGATAACACTAGGACCATTGATGAGGTTCCCAAGATTAAAATTGATCAAGTAGTAATTGGATCGTGTACCAACGGTAGGATTAGTGACTTAAGAGCTGCTGCAGAAGTTCTAAAAGGGAAAAAGACCAATCCTAGAGTTCGAACAATTATTTTTCCTGCAACTCAAAAAATTTACTTACAGGCCCTTGAAGAGGGACTATTGAAGATCTTTATTGATTCTGGTGCTGTTGTTAGTACCCCAACTTGTGGCCCTTGTTTAGGAGGGCATATGGGAATATTAGCCGATGGGGAGAAAGCTGTGACAACAACAAATAGAAACTTTGTTGGAAGAATGGGACACATCAATAGTGAAATTTATTTAGCATCGCCTGCTGTTGCTGCAGCTAGTGCTTTAACTGGATACATATCAAATCCAGAGAATGTTTAGGAGAGTTTTATGATAGCCAAAGGAAAAGCATTTCGCTATTTAGATAATGTTGATACCGATGTAATTATTCCAGCTCGGTACTTAACGACCAGCGACCCAAAAGAGTTTTCTCGCTACTGTATGATCGATTTAGATGAGAACTTTATTAAAGAGGTTAAAGAAGGAGATATCATTGTTGCTCAAAACAACTTTGGTTCAGGTTCTTCGAGAGAGCATGCCCCGCTAGCAATTAAAACTGCAGGAATTAGCTGTGTAATTGCCAACTCTTTTGCCCGTATTTTTTATCGCAATGCAATAAACATTGGTCTTCCTATTTTAGAGTGTGAAGAGGCTGTAAATAATATTGCAAAAGGGGATATTGTTAGTGTCGATTTTGAAAGTGGAACAATTACCAATGAAACAACTGGTAAAAGTTTTGTTGCTAAGCCTTTTCCCCCTTTCATTCAAAATATGATTACTAAGGGTGGATTGATTAACTACTTCAGTGAGGAGTTTGTAAAATGAGATTAAAGATTGCCCTTATCACAGGTGATGGAGTAGGACCAGAAATTACTGCTGAAGCTCTAAAGATCTTAGATGCTATGGCAGCTAAGTTTAACCACCGCTTTGATTACTCTTTCTACCTCGCTGGAGGAAAAGCAATTGATCATGTGGGATCTCCTATGCCTGAATCTACTATCTTAGGGTGTAAAGATGCAGAAGCTGTCATCCTAGGGGCTGTTGGGGGGCCTAAGTGGGACTACTTAGAAGGTAATATGAGACCCGAAAAGGGACTTTTAACTTTACGTAGTGAGTTGGGCCTTTTTTGTAACTTACGACCTGCAGTAATCTATCCCCAATTAGCTGATGCGTGCCCTTTAAAGAGTTCAATAATAGAAGATGGGCTAGATCTAATGGTAGTAAGAGAGCTCACTGGGGGAATCTACTTTGGTAAAAAAGGGTACGATAAAGAAAAAGGCTTTGCCTTTGATACTATGGAGTACTCTGTACATGAAGTTGAAAGGATTGCAAAGATAGCCTTTGAAATAGCTTTAAAAAGAGATAAAAAAGTTACTAGTGTTGATAAAGCCAATGTCTTAGAGACAAGTAGATTGTGGCGCTCAACAGTAGAAAGAATTGCTAAAAACTATCCTGATATTAAGTTAAATCACTTTTATGTGGATAATGCTGCAATGCAACTGGTGCGTAATCCGAACCAATTTGATGTGATAGTAACTTCAAATATGTTTGGCGATATTTTAAGTGACCAAGCAAGTCAAATAACTGGTTCAATTGGGATGTTACCTTCTGCTTCGTTAAGAGATGATAAATTTGGTCTTTATGAGCCAATACACGGCTCAGCACCCGACATTGCAAATAAAGATATAGTCAATCCAATTGCAATGATCTTATCTGTTGCTATGATGCTACGCCACTCTTTTGATTTAGAAGAGGAGGCTGTGAGTATTGAAGAGGCTGTTAAAAAGACATTAGATAATGGGTGGCGCACTGATGACATTTTCAGTGAAGGGATGAAGAGAGTTGGAACAAAAGAGATGGGCACTCTAATTGCCCAACAAATATAGGAGATAGTGTGATGAGTGAGCAAATTGTCTATTTAGAAGGAAAATATGTGCCAATGAGTGAGGCACGCATTCCAGTGCTAGATCATGGAGTCTTATACGGTGATGGGGTTTTTGAGGGCATTAGAGCCTATAACGGTCGTGTATTTCGCCTTGATGATCACATTAAAAGGTTTTTTGAAGCAGCTAAGGCAATTAGACTAACACTGCCACTTTCATACGATGAGATTATTGAAGTGGTTTTAGAAACTTGTCGTCAAAACAATATAAGTGACGGTTACATTCGTCTAGTTTGTACCAGAGGAGCTGATGCTTTAGGATTGTATCCAGAGCCAAATAATCACCCACCAAGACTCTTTTGTATTGCAGGACAAGTAGCTTTATACACAGATGAGGCTTACCAAAGAGGCCTTAAGGTTATAACCAGCTCTTTAAGAAGAAACAAAGCAACCATTGTTGATCCTCAAATTAAAAGTTTGAACTACCTCAACAATATCTTAGCTTCAATTGAAGCTCGTAGAGCTAATGCCGATGAGGCTCTATTGTTAAACGAAGAGGGGCTAGTTACCGAGTGTACTGGTGATAACGTCTTTTTTGTTAAAAACGAGGTAGTGTATACTCCACCAGTTTGGTTGGGAACTTTGGATGGAATTACCCGTAAAGTAGTTTTTGAGTTGTGTCAGAATTTGAGTATAGAGATTAAGGATCAACCTTTTACCCGTTACAACCTTCTAAACAGTGATGAGGCTTTTTTAACTGGGACTGCTGCTGAAATCATCGCCCTAACTGAATTAGATGGGCAAAAAATTGGTGATGGAAAGGCGGGGGAAGTGACAATGAGATTACTAGAGGCTTTCCGCGAATATGTAAAAGATGAGAAAAATGGAGCGAAGATATGAGAAGTGATCAAATGACTAAAGGTTTTGAACGAGCTCCTCACCGTTCACTACTAAAAGCTTTAGGTTTAACTGATCGAGAAATAGAGGCCCCCATAATTGGGATTGTTAATTCAGCAAACTCAATTATTCCAGGTCATGTCCATATACAAAGAATTGTTGAAGCTGTCAAAGCTGGTGTGAGAACTGCAGGAGGAACCCCTTTAGAGTTTCCTGTAATAGGGGTTTGTGATGGGATTGCCATGGGGCACCAAGGGATGAAGTATTCTCTAGCTTCTAGAGAACTCATTGCTGACTCTATTGAAGTTGTTGCAATGGCCCACCCATTTGATGCCTTAGTTATGGTTCCAAACTGTGACAAAATAGTGCCAGCTATGTTGATGGCAGCAGCTAGAATAAATATTCCAACAGTTGTTGTTTCTGGTGGTGCTATGTTGGCAGGAAGGGTTCCTGGAACAACTAAGGATATTGATTTAACAACTGTTTTTGAGGCTGTTGGCTCTCACGCAGTGGGAGAATTAAGTGATCAAGAACTTTTAGCTTGTGAAAATAGTGCCTGCCCAACTTGTGGATCATGTTCAGGGATGTTCACCGCAAACAGTATGAACTGTTTAACAGAGGCTTTAGGAATGGGGTTAGTTGGTAACGGAACTATTCCGGCAGTTTATTCAGAGCGTGATCGCCTTGCTAAAGAGGCAGGGTACGCAATCATGGAGCTTTTGAAAAAAGATATTAGACCTAAAGATATTATGGGCGAAAAAGCTTTTGAGAATGCTTTAGCTGTTGATATGGCATTAGGGTGTTCAACTAACAGTATGTTACACCTTCCAGCTATTGCCCATGAAGCGGGCATTGAGCTTGATATCTTTAAAGCCAATGAAATCAGTAAAAGAACTCCTAACTTGTGTAAATTAGCCCCAGCAGGCCCTTATCACATTGAAGATTTATACAGCGCTGGTGGAGTTATGGCCGTTATGAAAGAGTTGAGTAAGAAAAACTTAATTCATACCGACTTAATAACAGTTTCAGGCAAAACAATGAAAGAGCAGATAGAAGAGGCTAATAACTACGATCATGATGTTATTAGGCCAATAAACACCCCCTACTCATCTACTGGTGGAATTGCTGTTTTAAGAGGCAATTTAGCTCCCAATGGAGCTGTAGTTAAACGCTCTGCTGTTGCCTCTGAAATGTTAGTCCACAGCGGACCTGCTCGAGTCTTTGAAAGTGAAGAGGAAGTTAGCTTAGCAATCTATTCAAAGAAGATTAACAAAGGGGATGTGGTTGTTATTAGATATGAAGGCCCTAAAGGGGGACCTGGAATGAGAGAGATGTTAGGCCCCACAAGTGCAATTGCAGGAATGGGACTAGATAAAGATGTCGCTTTAATTACCGATGGGCGCTTTAGTGGGGCAACCCGAGGAGCGAGTATTGGACACATCTCCCCAGAAGCTGCTGAAGGTGGACCAATTGCTTATGTGCAAGAGGGTGATATTATCGAAATTGATATTGAAAAAGGGACAATAAACTTAGCAGTCTCTGAAAAAGAGATGGCAAAAAGGAAAGAAGAGTTCAGAGGGCACAAAGAGAATAAAGTGAGTGGCTATTTAGCGCGCTACGCTAAACAAGTCACAAGCGCCTCTAGCGGAGCTGTTTTTAAATAGGAGAGTTGTGATGAAGTTGAATGGATCTGAAATTATTGTAGCTTGTCTTAAAGAGCAAGAGGTTGATACTGTATTTGGTTTTCCGGGTGGGGCAGTGCTAAACATTTATGATGCTTTGTATCAGCATAAGCACGCAATTAACCACATCTTAACTAGCCATGAACAAGGAGCAGCTCACGCAGCTGATGGGTATGCTCGTTCTACAGGCAAAGTTGGCGTTGTCTTTGCCACCAGTGGGCCTGGAGCAACAAACCTAGTAACAGGTCTAGCGACTGCCTATATGGACTCAATTCCAATGGTAGCTTTTACAGGAAACGTAACAACAGAGCTCCTTGGAAAAGATAGCTTTCAGGAAGTTGATATCAGTGGCATCACCATGCCAATCACTAAGCATAACTATATAGTTAAAGATGTTAAGGATCTTGCTCAAACTATTAGAGATGCTTTTTACATCGCTAAAGAGGGGCGTCCTGGTCCTGTTCTCATTGATGTACCTAAAGATGTAACTGCAGCAGTTACTGAGTACACTCCTCAAGAAAAGAGAGTTTATACAGCAAATGAGAGTGTTAACGTAAAAGATTTAGAGAAAACTGTAAAGATGATTAAAAAGGCCAACAAACCTTTTATTTTTGCAGGTGGGGGAATCAACATCTCGAAAGCTCACAAAGAGTTTGAAGAGTTTGTAGAAAAAATTGATGCCCCAGTAGGAGTCTCTTTAATGGGCTTTGGTTCCATTGATAGTGATCACCCCTCTTTTACTGGGATGATTGGGATGCACGGAACTAGGGTTTCCAACGTTGGAGTTAACAACTGTGATTTGATGATTGTTATAGGGGCACGTTTTAGTGATCGTGTTATTAGTAAAGCGGCAACTTTTGCCAAAAAAGCTAAGATAATTCACATTGATATTGATCCAGCTGAGATTAATAAGAACATAGCCACCACCCACCATGTAATTGGTGATGTTAAAGTTGTTTTGGCTCAATTAAACCAGTTAATTGATGAAAAGTTAGAACACTCTTCTTGGATGACCCAAGTTGCAAAGTGGAAAACTGAACACCCAATTAAAATAACTGATGAGACAAAGCGTCCATCAGATATCTTAAAAGCACTTTCACAAGTTATGCCAAAAGATGCAATTGTCTCAACAGAGGTTGGCCAACACCAAATGTGGGCAGCACAATTTTTCCGCCACGACCCAGTTAGAAAATTCTTAACTAGTGGAGGGTTGGGTACAATGGGTTACGGTACAGGAGCTGCAATTGGGGCTCAAGTAGGGAATCTCGATAAGAGGGTAGTCAACGTAGCAGGAGATGGATCATTTAGGATGAACTGTAATGAGCTGGCAACTATTGCCCGTTACCAACTTCCTGTTGTTATTTTAATTATGAACAACAAAACCTTAGGAATGGTGCGTCAATGGCAAACGCTATTTTACAATCAACGCTACTCACAAACTACTTTAGATACCCCAGTAGATTGGGTTGCATTAGCAGCAGCCTTTGGAGTTAAAGGGATGCACTTAAGATTAGAAGATGATCCTGTGGCAATCTTGACAGCAGCCTTTGCCCTTGGAGGGCCAGTGGTTATCGATTGTGAGATTGCACTAGATAATAAAGTATACCCAATGGTAGCACCGGGAGCTTCAATCGACGACATGATTGAAGAATCTGAGTCTTAATTAAATTGGAGGCTACGGTAAAACGTAGCCCCTTTTATCTATTTTTTTGGTTTAGGTCTTTCAGCTTTTACTGGGTACTTTTTTTCAGCATACAAGATTATATCGGACACCTTAATATTTAGTGTCTTTGCAATCTTTTCCATAGTGTCTATTCGGGGAACGCATCTACCCGACTCTATAAAATAGAGCTGACTTCTAGATATGCCAGTTAGTGCAACTAACTTATCTTGAGAGTGACCAGCATCAACTCTTAAATCCCTAATAGCTTTTCCAACGTCCATGTCATAACAATAAGCTCCTTTTACTAGAAAGTAAAGTCCTAATGGTTACGAATTATTTAAAATAAGAGGCTTAAAATCAATTATTCGTGATAAATGTGTCAATAATGTTGACAAAATTTAAAATAGGTCGATTTTTTTAAATTTTCATTCCTGCTAAAGAGGCCAACACAGTGACCACTCCACTTCCAATAATTATAAAAATTGGGTTAATTTTTTTAAACTTTGTTATTGTAAAACCAAAAGCGAACAAGATCACTGCAAACAAAGAGAGAGTCTCGAGCGTGGTAGGGAAATTTTGATCACCTAGTAAAGCTAAAAATAAAATTGCTAAACCAGCTGAAGCTATTAAGCCAACTACTGCAGGTCTTAATCCATACAAAATACCATCCATCACCTTTAAAGAGCGATAGCGGGCAAAAAGGGCAGCTAAGATCAACACTATTATTAAAGAGGGAAGGACATTCCCAAAAGTTGCAACTATCGATCCAGGAAGTCCTGCAACCTTTCTTCCAACAAAAGAGGCCGCGTTTATTGCAATGGGACCTGGGGTCATTTGACTAATAGTAATCACATCGGCAAACTCTTGTACTGTTAACCATTTGTGAAGATCTACCACTTGGTATTGAATCAAGGGTAAGGCGGCATAGCCCCCTCCAAAAGAATAAAGTCCAATTTGGACGAAACTTAGTAGAAGTTGTAAAAGGACCATCATCTTTTTCCCCCTTTATGAAAAACTAAGTGGGCAATAGCCCCAACAATAGCAGATCCAAATATAATTAAAACAACATTAACTTTAAAAAAGTAGATAGTTACAAAAGCAACTACCATAATAATCGGAGAAAGAAAATCTTTTTGTTTAAAGACAGTTTTAGCCATCATTATTACAGCATCTAAAATTACAACTGCAACACCAACACTCATTCCAAAAAATAGAGTTTGAACAATTTTGTTGTCTCTAATTGCGTAGTAGATATATGAGATTATAGTTAATGTAATTAGAGGTGGTAAAACAGAACCTAAGAGGGTAAACAGAGCTCCAGGTATTCTTGCAATCTTATAACCAACGTGAATTGAGGTGTTAACAGCAATGGGACCAGGGGCCGATTGGGCAATTGCTATGAGATCTATCATCTCATTCTCATCAACCCATCTCAACTTTTCAACAAAGGCCTCTCTCATTAAAGGGACAATCACATACCCCCCACCGAAAGTGAAGGCACTGAGGGTAAATGTTGTAGAAAACAAAGTCCAAAATAACTTAGCTTTACTAAGTTGTGATGGATCTGCAAGCTTTTGGTCTTCCATAATTGTTTTTCCACCTTTAGCTTATAGCAACATCTAAAGCTAAGTTAATCATATCTGTTAGTGAACGTTCCCGCTGTTCACTACTCATCTCTTCATTTCCAAAAGGAAGGTCACTGATAGTTAGTAGGCACAAAGCCTCAGCGCCTCCTATTTGAGCTGTTAGGTACAAAGAAGCTGCCTCCATTTCAACAGCCAAAAGCCCAACTTGTTGCCACCTTCTTAAATCATCTGCTCCATCTAAGGTATAAAAAGCATCACTAGAAAGGATAGGCCCTGTATTAAGTGTTAAGTTCATCTTTTTAGCGCTCTCTTTAGCCTTTGCCATAAGGTCAAAGGAGGCTACTGGGGCAACAGTACCTGGAAGATTAAATTGAGATGTATAGTTAGTGTTATAAGAGGCAGCTGTGGCCCCAATAAGAGAACCAAGAGTTAAGTTTGGTTGTAAAGAACCAGCTGAACCTATTCTTATAAGTTTTTTAACCTTATAAGCGTTGATTAGTTCATGGGCATAGATGGCCATCGAAGGGCCTCCCATTCCACTACCTTGTACACTTAACTTTGTCCCTTTGTAAGTTCCTGTATAACCATACATTCCCCTCACTTGGGTATACATTTGAACATCCTCTAAAAAATTCTCTGCAATAAATTTTGCCCTTAAAGGGTCTCCTGGAAGCAAAATAGTCTCTGCAATTTGTCCTAAAGTTGCTTGGTTGTGTACTGTAGGTGTTTTCATACAAATCTCCAAAATTGTATTTATTCTTCTACTTTAAAGTAAAAGGGGTTGTATGTGAAGATTATGTGACCTTTAAAACAGTTTAGTTGCCACTTTCAAATAGTAGTATCATAGTATAGGTATGAAACTTATCTATTTAATTGAAGATCACTATTCAATAAGAGAGAGTGTAGAACAATACTTAAAACTCTCTGGCTTTGAAGTTGCCTCCTTTAGTTTAATTAAAAATCTTCGCAAAGCTATTGACCAAAGAGTACCAGATTTAATCATCCAAGATGTGATGCTTCCCGATGGGGATGGGTTTGTTTTTGTTAAAGAACTAAAGCAAAAATACGATATCCCCATCATATTTATGACAGCACGAACAATGGAAAGTGATCGAATAATTGGCTTTGAGTTGGGAGCTGACGATTACATCTCAAAGCCATTTTCCCCTAAGGAGTTAGTTTTAAGAGTTGAAGCCCTTTTTAGAAGAATAGATAAGTCGTTAGTTCAAAATGCTTCCCAATATAAAATGAACAACGGGGTAAGAATGGATTTTGA
>JBMNGX010000006.1:0-200202 GCA_050950065.1 Sphaerochaetaceae bacterium
CCTAAAATATCCTAACAATATACTAGTACATTAAGCACTACCATTGGTTAGTATTAAAGGGCTCATTCTATTTGTCAAGGTTTTTATGGCTAATATTGACATTTAGAACTCATGTGTTATATCAATTCGATTTTTATTTTCGATAATTTTCCTAAAAATAGGCAAAAATTTACCCTTGTGTATTAATATACACAAATATGACGTTTTTATGCATACTAAATTGACAAAAGTGGCTACAACTTCTAGATTAGAGGGACTTTAAAAATAATGGGTAAAAGAAAATGAGTAAGCCAATTGACCAGCAATTATTATCGAAAGAGGAGCTAGTAGCTAATAAGTTATTAGAAGAGACAGAAAAAGAGTCCTCCTTGCGCCAATACAAAGGGATCTTTGGAGACCTACTAACAGTTCTCTTTTTATTTTGGGCAGCATTTCAACTCTATGCAAATACGATTGGGATCATTGATGCGATGGCCCTTAGAACTTGGCACCTCTTTTTCCTCCTTATATTTACCTTTTTACTATTTCCAACTTATGCAAAAGAAAAACGATCAAGAAAATTTCCCCCAATTTGGGATTGGTTTCTTATAGGTCTAACTATTTTTACTTTCTTTTACCTTTTAAGAAACTATGTATTTGTTGCCAAAAGGGGTGGGTATTTAAACTCATTTGATTTATGGATTGCAGCATTTGCAATCTTCCTCACCTTTGAGGGGTCACGAAGAACCAGTAAGAACTTAGCAGTCTTAGGACTTATTTTTCTTTTATACAATTTCTTAGGAAAATATATTCCAGGAGATTTAGGACACGTTGGCTTTAGTGTTAAGCGGGTATTAAATCATATGATTTGGGGAAGCCAAGGAATCTTTGGAGTTGGAATAGGAGTTAGTGCAACCTACATTTTCCTCTTTGTCCTATTTGGAGCTTATTTAAAATACAGTGGCTTTAGCCAATTCATTAACGATTTAGCTTTAACATTAGTTGGAAGGAGTGCAGGGGGCCCTGCCAAGGTGGCAGTTTTAGCAAGTGCATTATTAGGAATGATCAACGGTTCAGCAATTGCTAATGTAGCTACCACGGGAACTATTACCATCCCAATGATGAAAAAGACTGGTTATAAGAAAGAGTTTGCAGCAGCAGTTGAAGCAGTTGCCTCAACAGGGGGACAATTCACTCCTCCCATTATGGGAGCTGTAGGCTTTGTTATGGCTGAGTTTTTGGGTGTCAGTTACACCAAAGTGTTAGTTGCAGCCTTTATCCCAGCTTTTTTGTACTACTTAACTTTGATCTTTGCTGTTCACTTTGAGGCAAAGAGGTTAGGACTCTCTGGTTTAAGTAAAGAAAATATTCCTAACGCTGTAGAGGTATTTAAAAAACAGGGGCACTTGTTAATACCCTTGGTAGTCTTAATAGGACTTTTGGTGTTGGGTTACACCCCATTGTATGCAGCAGTAATCTCAATATTTGCTACCATTGCAGCCTCTTGGATTAGAAAAGAGACTCGTATGGGGTGGAGAACAATTGTTGAAGCCACCGTTGAAGGATCTCGTTCTGCAATAGCAGTTGGAATGTCGACAGCAATTATTGGAATTATAATCGGAACAGTCTCTTTAACTGGCTTGGGGCTAAGTTTTGGACACGTTGTATTAAAAGTTGTGGGTGATGGGCAGTTGATATTGGGTGGATTGATGGTAATGGTGATGAGCACAGTTTTGGGAATGGGAGTTCCTGGAGTTGCTGCTTATGTAATAGTATCAGCTGTCTCTGTTCCAGTTTTAATTGCTGCAGGGGCAGTTCCAATGACAGCTCATATGTTCTGTTTAATTTACGCTTGTTTATCGAACATTACACCACCGGTGGCAATGAGCAGTTATGTTGCCAGTGGTATAGCAGACGCTAATCAAACTAAAACAAGTTTGATAGCAGTAAAATTGGGTTTAACTGGCTTTATTTTACCATTTTTCTTTTTAAGTAACCCAATACTACTATTAGGGACTGTTGAAAATGTTCCTCTATTAGTTACCATTAGGGCAATTGTTACCTCATCAATTGGGGTAGTAGCTCTTTCTGCAGGGTTACAAGGATACTTAGTGGCCAACTTAAGGAAAATTGAACGAGTTGTTATGATAGTTGCTGGACTGTTGTTTATCGAAGTTAACTTAACAACCGACATTATCGGTCTACTTCTTTTTATAATAATTATTGTTTTTCAAATTATTAATAAATCAGTAAACAATAAGGAGAGATTTGCATGAAAAAATTGTTACTAATTGTCTTAGTTTTTGTGATGGTTGGCTCTTTTGCTTTTGCAGCAGGGGGAAGTGAAACACAAAAAACTGTTATTAACTTCCCAACAGCAGCTACTACAGGTGCTGTTTATCCCTTAGGTTCTGCCATTGCCAACCTGTGGAATACAAAACTTCCACATATCAAAGCTAGTGCTCAAGCAAGTGCCGGTGGTATTGCTAACTTAAATATGGTTGCCGACCAAGAGGCTCAAATGGGAGTTGCTGTTACCTCTATTATGTATGAATCGATGAATGGTATTGGTTCATTTGAAGGAAGAGCTAATCCACATCTTAGAGTTATGGTGGGTCTTTATGCTAACCCTAACCAAGTGGTTGTTGCTAGAAATAGTGGTGTTAATAGCCTTAAAGATCTTCAAGGTAAAAGATTTGCTTCAGGAGCTCCTGGATCTACTACAGAAGTTGAAACAGATATCCACTTAAACACCTTAGGTGTAGCTTATCCCGATAGCTTAAAAGTTCAATACATTGGCTTTACTGAAGCAATCGATTTAATGCGCAACAAACAAATTGATGGTGCTTGGATTATGGCAGGAGTTCCCAACGCAGCAGTAACTGAGATGCTCTCAACAGCTGGTGGTAAACTTGTAGATATTGATCAATCTTTAATTAAAGCATTACAAAAAGATTACCCATGGTATGGACCATACACAATTCCAGCAGGAACATATCCTAACCAAGACCAAGATGTAACTACTAGTGCAATTAAAATTACAATCTTCACCGATGCTAGAGTTGATGATGATGTAATTTATGATTTAACTAAAACATTTTGGGAAAACTTAGATCAACTAAAAGAGACTCAAGCTCCCTTAAGAGGCCTTACAATTGAAGAGACTGTTAAAGATTTAGCAGGCTTGCCAATTCACGATGGGGCAGCACGCTACTACAAAGAAGCTGGTGTTCTTTAATCAATCTAATAAGGGGTCCAAAACGGACCCCTTAATTTATAGTGTTTGAAGTTTGCGATACAAAGTTGATAAACTAATTCCCAACTCCTTGGCAATTTTTTGCTTACTCTTTGTTGAATCTCCATACTTAGATAAATAATTTAAAATTAGAGTTCGCTCGTAAGTAGTCAAACTATCTTTTAGTTCAGTGGCAACTTCAATTTTTTCATTTATATAGGGGG
Source organism: Sphaerochaetaceae bacterium (assembly GCA_050950065.1). Lineage (GTDB taxonomy): Bacteria > Spirochaetota > Spirochaetia > Sphaerochaetales > Sphaerochaetaceae > JBAYOE01. The sequence goes on from JBMNGX010000006.1 coordinate 3,439, forward strand.
GAAGATGTTTCACTTCAATTTTGTTTGTGAAACAGAAGTTTAAAGCATACTCAATAGCATTCTCTAACTCCCTTACATTCCCTGGCCAACTATAATTAGTTAATACACTAAGAACTTTGTTATCTAAAGCAACTTCTCCCTTATCCATCCGCTCACTAATAATCTTTAGTAGATACTCTGCTAATAAGAGGATGTCACCTCCTCTCTCTTTTAAGGTGGGAAGGTTAATTGGTATTACATTTAACCTATAAAAAAGGTCTTTACGAAACTTATTTTGTTCAACTAATTCACATAGATCTTTATTAGTTGCTGCAATAATACGTACATCTAAATCGATAAGTTCATTTGAACCAACTCTCTCTATTTGTCTCTCTTGTAAGACTCGAAGTAACTTACTTTGTAAATTCAAAGGAAACTCAGAGATTTCATCTAAAAAGATAGTTCCCCCATTTGCATGTTCAAACTTACCAACTCTTCCTTGAACATCGGCTCCTGTAAAAGCCCCTTTAGCATACCCAAATAGTTCTGACTCTACTAAAGTTTCAGGTAGACAAGCACAGTTGATAGCGACAAAAGGGCCCTCTTTTCTAAAGCTCTCGTTGTGTATTGAGCGGGCAAAGAGTTCTTTGCCTGTCCCACTTTCTCCATTAAGGAGGATGTTGGAATCACTTAGGGCAGTTACTTTAGCAATCTCTATGGCATTTGTAATTGGAACACTTTTTCCAATTATTTTTGAGAAAGTAACTTTTTGACGACCTTTATAAATTGTAGCTTTGTGGACAATCTCTTCAATTGTCTCAAAGGTTATTATTTTATAAATAGCTTTCTTATTCATCAGGATGAAATTTATTTTATAAACAACTCTGTAATTTACCCCTTTTACATTCCAGTTGCTGTAAATTTCAACGTTCTCATTGATATTGTGTTTAAGGCCACTAACAACACTCTTCAAACTAGACCCAATGACCTTCTCAGTTGAAAAGTTTAAGTTGAGATAACTAGAGGCGCTGTTGTTGATGTGCACTATCAGTTGGTTGGAATCGATGATAATAATCCCTTTGTCGACACTGTTGATAACTTCATTAACATCAACTGAACTTTCAATAATTTTGTTCTGCTTTTCAATGTTAACAACCTCTTCTCCAATAACGTTGACAAAATACTCAATTAGAGCAGTTGCCTCTTTTTCGTGTTGCTCTAAGATCGTTGATTGATCTTCAGAGAACGAAGCTACACTAACAACTCCAATTGAACTCTCATTAACTATAATGGGGTAGGTAATGTTCTCTTTCTCTTGGCAATCATCGTACTTTGTACACCCTATACAAATTGGGTTATCCTCTTTGTTTAGGTTTCTTGAAGGTTCCTTAGAGTCCAATACCCCTTTGAAGATTGAGTTGTGAGGAGAATCTTGATCAATGTGTAGATAAAAATTCCCTGTCCCTGCAATTCTGCGTAACGAGGAGTCTACAACTGTTACGTCTAAGCCTAAGGTGTCACTCATCAATTCTGATAAGGTTTGAATTTTTCCCTGCATTAATTTTAGATATGATCCATACATGGCATCTATTCTCTCATAGAATCTCAAAAATAGGAAATATTATTTATAAATTTCTCAAAAACAGGAAAAAGTGGGCGACAAAAGGGGTGTTTACGGTATAATTTGAGTTGGCACATTTAATGCTCATTTAATTATATCAAGTTTAGGAGGAGTCACTAATGAGTGAAAAAGAAGCAATTGCTAAGTTTGTTGAGAGTTTAAAACTGGAAGATCCAGTATCACCTGAGGATTTTTATAAAGCGATCCTCTCTGCTTATCAAGATCGTACTCGTCAAGTTTATTTTATTTGGAAAAAACTAAAGGAGCTCTATCCCGAAGTTGATGCTAACAAAGTTATTGGCGAAGGATCATGGGATTTTGGTGTATTCCAAGGTGAGCAAATACTCAAAAAGAGTAAAGAAGAGAACATTGGTCCAGTTGAAGCCCTTTTAGGACAAACATCCAAAGGGGGATGGTTTGTATTCCAACAAGAAATTACCGAGCTCAACGATGAGAAAGCTGTAAAGATTTTCCACCAATGTCCCCACGTTTTAGCTTTAGAAGATTTAGGGCTCTCTCCAGCAGAGATAAAAACATTCTGCCGCGATATGTTGGGCAGATGCGACTACGGTATTGTTGCTCCATTTACAGAAGTCGACATTGATTTCCCAACGACAGTTGCTGACGGTGAAGGTCACGGTTGTGCAATGACCATCACAAGAAAAAAATAAGAGGTAGTTAAATGAGTTACAGAAAACCAACATTGATTGAGGCGCTAATTCCACTACTGGGTGTATTTGTCATTTTAGGAATTGGGTATGGCGTTTATGGGATGAGTACTCACGGTTTACTATTAGTGGCAGCTTTTGTTGCAGCTATTGTTGCCAAAAGAATTGGGTATTCATGGGATGAGATGTTTGAAGGGATTAAAGAGAAGATTTCTTCCTCTTTAACTTCAATATTTGTGATGATTGCAGTTGGGGCAGTAATTGGTTCATGGATTGCTGCTGGAACAATTCCGATGATGATTTATTACGGAGTTAAAATTATTAGTCCTAAGTTCCTCTTAGTAACTGCATTCTTTGTTACGGCAATTGTATCAACATTTACAGGAACCTCTTTTGGTTCAGCAGGAACAATTGGTGTTGCAATTATGGGTATTGCTGCAGCTTTGGGTGTTCCACTTCCCATTGCAGCTGGAGCTGTAATTTCTGGATCAGTTTTTGGTGACAAACTTTCCCCATTCTCTGATACAACTATCTTAGCACCAGTAGCAGCAGGAGCTGAGTTGTATGAGCACATTAAACATATGCTTTACACAACAGTTCCCGCCTCTTTAGTTGCAATTGTTGTCTATTTAATCGTTGGCTTTACAATTCCAACTAGCACAATGGCTACAGCTGAGAGTGTTAATATGTTATTAGGCCAACTTGAATCTCTTTTCAGTTGGAACGTTTTACTACTAATTCCACCAGTAATTATTTTCTACGGTGCTATTAGAAAAAGACCAACAGTTCCTTACATGCTATTTTCATCAGTTGTTGCTGGAATTTTAGCAATCATTTTCCAAGGATTCAGCATTAAAGCAACAATGGATGCTATTATCAATGGCTTTAAAGTATCGTTAATTCCTAACTCTCCAATTGCTGCTAATGAGGTACTTGGTTCAGTTAATACCCTCTTAAACAGAGGTGGTATGATGGGAATGATGAGTACCGTGCTATTGATTATCTGTGCTTTAGCATTTGCCGGTATTTTAAGTAAGTATGGTGCAATGGATGTTATCCTTGGTGCATTGAAAAAGAAAATCAAGAGTGTTGGCCAACTTGTCTCATCAACAGTTCTTTCAGGTATCTTAATGAGCTTAGCTACAGGTAGTTCATACATGGCTATCTTGATTCCTGGTGAGTTGTTCAAAGACCTCTATGAAGAGAAAGGGCTTGCTCCCAAGAACCTCTCTAGAACATTAGAAGACTCAGGTACTTGTGTAGTTCCTATTGTTCCATGGTCAATTGCTGGAACATTTATGGCAGGGACATTGGGTGTTTCAACTATCGCATACCTTCCTTGGGCGATTCTTTGTTACACCAGCTTCCTCTTTGCAATTCTCTACGGTTATACCGGATTTGGTATTGCTAAATTAGATGATGCTAAAAAAGCTAAAGTAGAAGAGAAATAGTGTTTTACCTACCTGGGCAACTAAGCCCAGGTAGATCTTTCAATTTATTAAACTTTGTCCCATAAGGAGTTTCTTGTGAAATCTGACAAGATGGTAGGTGTTTTACGTTCTCAGGTAGTGCCTGTAATTGGGTGCACTGAGCCAGTTTCAATAGCAATCAGTGTAGCAACAGCTAAAGCACAAATGAAAAACAGAGCTGAGAAGGTTAAAGTAAAACTTAGTGTCAATATTTTAAAAAATGGGATGCGAGTGGGAATCCCTGGGACAAACGAAAAAGGGATCCCCTTTGCTATTGCCTTAGCCTTAGCTAATGGTAATGGAAGTGCAGATTTATCAATATTTAAAGATATTGAACAAGATGCGATTGATAAAGCTCATAAAATTGTTGATTCAGGTATTATTGAGATTGAGGCTATTGAAGCTAATAAAGGATTCTATATAAAAACTCAACTCTTTAGTGAAGATGAGGAGGTTGAAGTTGTCATTGAGGATAACCACACCAACATAATTTCCATTAAAAAAAATGGCTTCGATATCCCATTTATAAATGTGACAACAGGTTCAAAAAATCCTAATGGTTATCAAATTGAGAAATTAGATGACATCTACACTTTCATCGAAGAAGTTGATATTGAAAAAATCGCCTTTTTAAAAGAGGGAGTTGAGATGAACTTAGCTATAGCAGAGGAGGGGAAGAACAATCCTTACTGCTCGGCTTTAGGACCCCATCTTTTCTCTTTAATTGAAAGTGGCAAAGTTTCAAACGATATTCTAAATAGAATGAAAGCATACACCGCTAGTGGTAGCGATGCTCGTATGGGAGGGGCAAATTTTCCCGTTATGAGTAGCTCTGGTAGTGGAAATCATGGTTTAACCGCAATCATTCCAGTAGCTATTTTAGCTGAAGAGTTAAACAGCAGTGAAGAAGAGCTATTAAGAGCATTAGCCTTAAGTCATCTAATAACTAGCTACATTAAACAAAAAGCGGGACGCCTTATCACCTATTTGTGGATGTGCTATCGCTGCTGGTATTGGAGCCTCTGCTGCAATGACCTACCTCCAAGGGGGCAAAAAAGAGCAAATTGATTTAGCTATATTGAATATGGTGGGAACTTTAGCAGGTCTAATTTGTGATGGTGCTAAAGGGGGATGCTCTTTTAAACTAGTCACTGCAGTTAATGAAGCTTACACTCAATCGCTATTAGCTTTAGATGGAACTTCGATTGCCCTTCACGATGGGATAGTTGGTTCAAATAGCGATGAAACAATTGATAATCTAGGAAAATTAAGTCAAAAAGGGATGGAGCAAGTTGATAAGTTTCTTGTCGATATAATGCTTTAAAAAAAGAAGGGGGCTTTTTAATGTGCCCCCTTTTTAAAGCTAGCTGACAGCTTTTAAAATTTTCTTGTCAGCTCTTTTTTCACGAACTTCACCCGGTTTATATCGATTTCCAATTGCATTAACGCTAACTACCATGATTGTACTGATGGCAATCATAATTAATCCTAATGCAGATAATCTTCCCCACTGTCCATCTTCACTAAATCGAAGAATTTGAACAGCAAGAACTTCTGTTCCAGGACGACTTAAGACAACAGAGACTGATAGCTCTCTAAAGAACATACTTGCTAATAATACCCAGCTACTTACAATCCCAGGCACCAATAGAGGAATAACTATTCTTCTCATGGTAGTTGCAAAAGAGGCTCCACTAACTAAAGAGGATTCCTCTAAAGAGCCGTGGATTTGGACAAAGGCACTAGTCATAGGCCTAATTCCATAAGGCAGGTATGTTGCAATATAACTAAAAAATAAAGCCCAAATTGTTGCATAGATTGGGGTGCGTACAAAGTACCACATAAAGCCAATCCCTATTACAATTCCTGGAAAAGAGAAGGAGAGAAAACTAATCGACTCTAAAAATCCAGAAGCTTTTGTTTTAACTTTAACAATTACATAGGCAACTAAAACCGATAACAAACTTCCTACCGTTGCTCCCCCTAAACCCAAAATTAGGCTGTTCTTTAAAGATCGCAACGAGAGGGAATCTTTTATAACTGTTCTCCAGTTTTGTAAACTCATCGAGGCAAAAGCTTGCTTTCCTGGTACCATCACATAAGGAATTAGCGAAGTGTATAGTAAAACTAATACTGGAAGGACAATTAAGACAAATGAGATGATGAGTAAGATGATAAATAATGGGGTCTTTGCTTTTCTTAGTTCAATTACTGTTGGCTTAAAACCACGACTACTTATGGTGACAAACTTGTCACTTGATCGGGTGTAGTAGCGATAAACATAGATTAATCCAACTGAGATTAAAAGGATACTCATTCCAACAGCAGCAGCCTTTCCATAGTCGGCAATCAAGCTCATTGTAACAATGCGATAGATATATGTACTTAAAACATAGATTCTTCCTGGCATTCCTAAAACTGAGGGAACAGCGAATGAAGCTAAACCTCTAACTATACATAAGATAAATGAGGCTAAAATTGCAGGTCTTAAAATTGGAAGAGTAATTTTAAATAAGGTCTTAAGGGGACCACTTTTAAAAACTCTCGATGACTCTTCTAAAGAGGCATCAAATGAACCCATAGCTGGAGAGATAATTAAATAAGCTACTGGTAAGTCTAATAGCCCTTCAACAATAATCATTCCCCAGATTGTATAGATATTAAAAGGGGCCTTGGAGAGCATAAATATCTTTTGCAACCACATATTTAAAATCCCATTTGTGGGGTTTAACAAAAGAACCCAGCTAACTCCAAAAAGGACGTGGGGTATCATCATTGGCATTACCGACAATACCCTAAATAAAAACTTAAATGGGATATCCGTTCGGTTATTTAAGTAGGCTAAAAATAGGGCTAAAATTGTAGCAAATGCAGCGGCACCTATAACAAAGATTGCAGTGTTTCCTAAGATGCTAAAGAGCATCGGGTCGGTATAAACAGCTGCATACTTATTAAAAGTGAAATTTCCAAAAGAGTGTAGGTTGTTTGAAAAGCTCCCTATGACCAACATAACTACTGGGGCAACTGTTAACAAACTCACTATCACAATTAAGGAATAGGTTAGTTTAGTATTCCGTTTTTCCATAACAATTACCTACTTTGATACAAGGAGGCAGTGTTCAGCTTTAATACTTAAGTTCACTTTATCCCCCTCTTTATATTTAGTTTCAGGATCTAATTTTGTCATAAGGCGCTGATCACCCACAACAACTTCAGTTTCATAAACCTCCCCAACAAATGTCATTTGCTCAATAACAGCTGGAATTTGGTTTACATATTCACTCTCTTTGTTGTCAAAGGCGATAAACTCAGGTCTTAGACAAAGGACTAACTCATCTTCGGGAGCAAAAGAGCGTTTGTGACAGCTGATTTGCCCTAACGGTGTATCAACAATGGTATTTTCCTCTTGTTGCTCTTTTATTGTTGCAGTTACTAAGTTAGCCCTTCCAATGAAGTCGGCAACAAATTGGTGATCAGCATCAAAGTAGATTTTTGTTGGAGAACCAAGTTCTACAATATTACCTGCATTCATAACTCCAATGGTGTCCGACAGGGCCAAAGCCTCAACTCTATCGTGAGTTACATAAACAGCGGTAATACCAAGCTCTCCTAAGAACATCTTCAACTCTTTACGAGTCTCTTCTCTTAATTTTGCATCTAAGTTTGATAAAGGTTCATCAAATAAGATTACTTTGGGCTCTGCTACCAGAGCCCTAGCGAGGGCAACACGTTGCTGTTGCCCCCCTGAAAGGCGGGTAGAGGGGCGTTTTTCAAACCCCTCAAGTTGTACAAATTTCAATGTTTTAGCTACCCGTTTTTCTATTTCAGATTTTGGCATCTTCATGTTTTGTAGAGGGTAGGCGACATTATTAAAGACATCCATGTGGGGCCAAATAGCATAAGTTTGGAAAACCATTCCAAGTTGCCGCTTTTCAGTTGGTACATAGATTCCCTTATCTGTAGACCAAACTATGGTATCACCAATTTGGATTTCCCCCTCATCGGGAGTTTCCAATCCAACAATGCACCTAAGAAGGGTTGTCTTTCCACACCCACTAGGACCTAACAGGGTAAAGATTTTGTTTGCTGCAATATCTAAGTTAACTCCATCAAGAGCTTTAATAACTTTCCCTTCACTATAAAAGTGTTTCTTCAATCCTCTAATTTTAATTTCCATCGTCTACCTTACCTACAAGTTTTAATTATTTTGCAAAAATCTTCTCAAACTCTAAGCCCCATTTTTGAATTTCTTCATCAGAGAGCTCACGAATTGGAATTACTTCCATTTTGTCAAATCCAGCAATTGGAGGATAAACTCCTGGAGCTAAAACATACTCACCAACGTCGTTAGCAAGCATACTTGCTGCATCAGTTCCTAACCAGAACTCCAAGAACTCTTCAGCTCCTTTAGGGTTTGGGGCCCCTTTAGTTAAGGCCATTGCTCTAGGAGAGCCTAAGATTGGAGATGTTTTTGCATAATCGAGTGGAGCTGGTGCGTGAGTTACAATATATTTAGGCATTGAAATACCAATTGCTTTTTCTCCACTAGCTAAAGGAGCAGGGGTAGGACCAAAAGAGGCAACAAACATTGGATCGTTAGCTGCTAAGCCCCTTAACCAGTTTCTCCACTCAGCTTCACTAGCGAAAATGCCATTTTCTAAAAGACCAACGAGCCAGCTAATTGTTGTTGCGTGACTAGCAGGATCTGCCATTACAATTTGACCTTTCCATTTGGGATCAGCTAAGTCATGGTATCTTTTAGGAGCATCTTCAGCTTTTACTAAGTTGGTGTTGTAAATTAAGCCAACATATTCAATTCCAAAGAGGTAAATACCATCTTTTTTAGCCCAATCGGGATAACCTTCAGCAGCTTTAGCGTTGTAGTTAGCAAGAACTCCTTGTTCTCTTAAAATCTCTAAGATTGGTAGAGGTCCTTGTACTATGTCAGCAGTTAACTTACCAGCATCAACCTCAGTTAAGATTGTGGAGACGTAGCGCGTTGTTGCTAGACGAGTATACTCTACATCCCATCCAGTGGTGTTGTTGTAGTGCTCTAAGATAGGCTCAATTGCTGTAATATTTGCATACAAAGAGACTTTTTTAGAGGCAGCTTCTTCAGCTTTTTCCCCTCTACCAGCTGCAAAGAGCAGACCAGTGACTACTAGAAACAAAGCAATTACCAAAATGGTTTTCTTTAGTTTCATACCTTCCTCCGTTTTTTTATTTGGTGATTGCAAAATGGTAGCACGCACCTATACCACGGTCAATTAAAATAGGTTTTTTTAGAATTTGTAATCTTTACAATTTTGTTGCTAATAAAGATAAAGGCTAGTATTATGGGATGAAATTAGGTGTTTAGATTGAATGACGAAGGTAGTACACTATTAACTCTCTCTAATGTTCAGCGCTCTACTAGAACTTTTATCAAACGAGTCGCTATAGTTTTAATTCTCATTTTTATATTTGCACCTCTACTAGGTTACTACTTAATTTTTTATCCCTTAGGTGATTTAGTAAAACAAAGCCTCATTCAAAACTTCTCTCAAATCTCTGAAATTAAACTAACAACTTTAGAAAATAATATTAGACAAACCTTAACAAGATCAAATCTAATCTCTGAAAGGGCGATGATTAGAAGGGCAACTGAGTCTTACTATCAAGGAGAACTTAGCTTTATAGAACTTAGAGATTACAGTTATGATCGCTACGATGATATAGCCTCAACTTTGGAAGATTTGTTATGGAGCGAAAGATATGTTGATGGCAAACCTTTAGTTGCCTATTACAGCACAGACCTTGTCAGCAGAAACTGTACTGCTGTTTTACCTATCGGTAGTGGTGCTCAGTTTTACGATCTTTGTATTGATGGAAAGCTCATGACATTAAATATCTACTCACCAGTTATAAGCAGTTATAATGAATTAATTGGGTATGATTTATTAGCTTTTGACTACTCTGATGCATTAAATGAATTAAAGACCGGCAACAACATTGAAATTGTAACTAAAGATCAGGGGAAAAACCTATTTTCCTTGAGTAAAGTTGTCAGTGTGGATGGTGATAAAGTTGTTTTTACTCGAGAAAATACCTACTACTGGGCCAATAAAATTGGTAACGACTTTTACTTTATCTCATCGATTGAAAGTAGTACTTTGTTTGAACCTTTTTATAAAGTTAGTTGGTATGTGGCTGGCACCACGATGCTCTTTTATATTGTAATTGTTCTGTTTCTTCTATTTTATGTAGTGAGATTTGCCCGTAAAGAGCTCGATGCACTAAGAATAGATAAAGGGGTCTTCGACAAAGCTATAACTGAAGCTAAATTGGATCACCTAACTAAAGTAGGAAACAGAAGAAGTGGAGAGCAGCTGCTAGAAAAATTGTTTGTCACCAATAGGGGTAAAAACAGGGAGTTTTCTCTATTTTTGTTCGACATAGATCATTTTAAATATATAAACGATACCTACGGTCATAAAGTTGGAGATGATGTATTAACTTCGATAGTTAATTCAGTTACAAAAGAGATTGTTGATAAACACTACATTTTTAGATGGGGTGGTGATGAATTTCTTATCGTTGATAAACAAAACGAAATAGATGATGTAGAGAGTTTTGGGAAAAAAATTTTAGCCAATGTTTCTAAAGTGTCTGTTAAAGTGAATGGAAATACTATTTATCCAACAGTCTCCATAGGCATATCCATAGCCTCACCAGATAAGAGTTCTTATGTTGAGGCAGTGGAACAAGCCGATAAAGCTATGTACCAAGCTAAAAGTAGAGGTGCAAACAGCTATAATTTCTTCAACGGTGAAAAATAAGAAAAGGGACAACTATAAAGTCATCCCTTTTGGGCAGTATTGGATTTGAACCAACGACTTCCACGATGTCAACGTGGCACTCTCCCGCTGAGTTAACCGCCCTTCGGCTAGTAATATAACCAATAAGAAAAGTTCTGTCCATATCCTCACCATTATTGATATAATGGCTTTTATAGGAGAGGGAAAATATGATTGATGGTGTAGCCTTAGTTTATTGTGACAGGATGTTTGAAACAATTTGGGGTAAGACAGCCCATGGTTTAGTCCGCTTCACCCGCCGCTATGATGTCTTTGGTGTTATTGATAGTAGTTGTGCAAATCAAGATGCCTTAGAGCTACTAGATGGTAAAAAGTCTGGCATCTTAATTTATAAAGATATCGATTCGGCTTTAGAGGCTGCTAAAAAAGAGGGCAAAAAAGTTGAGTATTTAGTATTTGGGGGGGCAACTGATGGGGGGTTCTTACCAAAAGAGATGTACAAAGATCTTTTATATGCTTTAGAGCTTGGCCTTAATGTTGATTGTGGACTCCACTTTTTCCTCTCTGAAGATCCTAAGATGGTAGAAGCTGCTAATAAAAGTGGAGCTAAAATTAGAGACATTAGAAAAACAGGAGCTCCTCACACCCTCCACGGCTACACTGGAAAAATTAGAGAGGTTAAATCTTTTAAGATTGCAATTTTAGGAACCGACTCCTCTGTTGGTAAAAGAACTACAGCTTGGCGCCTTATTGATGCTTTTGAAAAGAGGGGTATTAAAACAGAACTAATTGGGACTGGACAAACTGCTTGGTTACAAGGGGCTCGCTACGGAGTTAGAATGGACGCCTTAGTTAACGATTTTGTTGCTGGAGAGATCGAAAACAGCGTCATTGAGGCGTGGAACAATGAAAAACCAGAGGTGATGATCATTGAGGGGCAAGGGAGCATGTTAAATCCAATTTACCCTGGAGGTTTTGAGATAGTTGCTGCATCTTCGCCTGATGTCATTGTTTTACAACATGCCCCTAATAGAGTTGATTACGATGGAATTGTTGGAACTAAAATTCATCCACTAAAAGTGCAAATTGAGGCAATTGAATTAATCTCTTCTAAAAAAGTTGTAGCTATAACCTTAAATAAAGAGAACTTGAGTATAGATGAGTTAGAGAAAGTGAAAAAAGAGATTGAAAAAGAGAGTGGCTTAATTACCAAAGAGGGTTTAGTTGATAACTTAGACCCAATTGTAGATATTCTTTTAGCAAAGAAAAGTGAGTTAAAGAAATGAAAATTGTCTCAGTTGAAGCTTACCCAGTAAAGCTAACTTTACAAGAGCCTTTTACAATTGCCTATTCAACAATAGATCACACTATCAACTACTTTTTAAGAGTTGAGACCAACTCAAATATCGTAGGTTACGGATGTAGTGCCTACGATGAAGAGGTTACTGGTGAAAATAGTGTTACTCTTAAAAGAGATTTAAATGATGTGGCAATCCCTCTTTTACTTAACAAAGATCCTTTAAGTTATCAATCTTTAATAAAAGAGGTGAAAAAAAACTTACCCAACAGTCCTACAGCTTTAGCTGCTGTCGATATGGCCCTTTTTGATATTGCTAGCAAAAAGGCAAATCTTCCTTTATATCGATTTTTGGGAGGAGGATCGAGAACTAAAATTAAAACTAGTATCACTATCGGCATCCTACCAATCGAAGAAAGTGTTAAAAAAGCAATAGAGTGGAAACAAAGAGGTTATTTAGCTTTGAAAGTTAAAGGGGGAGTCTCTTATCAAGAAGATATAGAGAAGCTAAAAAAAATTAGAGAAGCAGTTGGTTCAGAAATTGATATCTATTTTGATGCAAATCAAGGCTACAGTGAAAAAGAGGCCTCCTTGGTAATAAAAACTTTAGCTAAAGTTGGATCTAAGTTTATTGAACAACCTTGTGATAAAAATGATTTAGAAGTTTTTAGTAGATTGAAAGGGGAATTGCCAATTATGGCTGATGAGTCAGTTCTTAGTGGCAGTGATGTTTTAAAACTAATTAGTAGGGGAGGGTCTGATTTATACAACATCAAGTTGGCAAAAAGTGGTGGAATTTTAGGAGCTTTAGAGTTTGATGCAATAAGTGAAGCTAGTGGTAGTGCAACCATGGTTGGGTGCATGGATGAAGCAGCATTAGGAATTAGTGGAGCACTACATTTCACTTTAGCTAGAGATAACGTTAAGTTTGCCGATTTGGATGGGCATGTAGAGTTCATCGATGATCCTTCGTACAATGCTGTAATTATAAAGGATGGATATATCTATCCTAAAGACCAAATTGGTCTAGGCTTTAAAGATTAAACATTTTTGAAATAAGTTGTTTCTTTTATTTAATCTCTTTGTTATATTCATCTTTATGGATATGAAGAGGTTAAAACCTTTTGTAATAACAACTTTCTTAATTTTACTCATTACTTTGAGTTCTTGTTCAACTACTTCAAAGCTTCAAAAGATTGTAGATCACAACTACTCAGTTGAACATATGATGGGCCAAATAGAGGCTCCTGAGTTTGAATCTACTTATCCAACTTTCTATCAAACAGGGTATGAGTGGCACAAACACTCGTTAGATTTAATTGCAGAAGCTGAAGACTATATTTTAATTTCAACTTTTTTGGGTGTTGAACACCCTGCAGTTTTTCCAGTTTGGAAAGCCCTTAGTGAAAAGGCTGCCAGTGGTGTTGATGTTTATATAATAATCGACTCCTCTTCAAACTTTCAGATGGTCCCTTTTGTAAATGAGCGTATTAAAGCAGCATTTATGCAATTGAAAGAGCTTAATCTAAACTTTGTTGAGTACAACTCTCTTTCAACAAGCAACATCTTTTTAATCCCCAACCTCTTAACTAGAGATCACCGTAAGTATTGGATTATCGATGGTAAAAAGATTGCTGTTGGGGGAGTAAATGTTAATCAAACGTCAGTAGATTATCCAAGTGGCTATGGTAATACCGACACGATGATTGAACTAACTTCCCCTGGAGCAACCAGAGAGTTGATAGATACCTTTGTTGAAACTTGGAATAAGTTTAGTTCCCAAAGTATTAGTTCTAACAACTTTTCCGTTGACCCAAATTTAGAGGGTGAGACAACAAAGTTGTGGTTTGTAAATCATAGATGGCCCACAAACTCTAAGGTGGCAACTATGTTTGACACCTTTGCTACTTATGCTGAAAAAGAGCTTTGGTTGGTACAAGGCTACACATTTTTAACACCTAAGCTTCTAAAGAGGATTGAATTTGCCATATCTCGGGGTGTTGAAGTAAATATAATGTTAAGTGAATATTCAACTCAACCTAAATATGAGATGGCCAGTAGGTGGGGAGTTTTAGATTTAATTAAAGCGGGAGCCAACGTATATATTTTTGATTCCCCTGTGGGTTCGTTTTTGCACTCCAAGATGATTGTAGCTGATGGGAAGCTAGTTACTGTTGGAAGTGCCAACTACAACTTTAGAAGCGAAACCTTATCATTGGAGTTAAACTTCGTTTTTGAAGATCAAAAAATTGGACAAGAGGTTTTAGATTATATTGGTGAACTTTTAAAAGAGAGTCGATTGGTGACAATCGAAGAGGCTGAATCTTTTAGAACCTTTAGAACGTGGTATAACCACTTGTTGATGCAGATATGGGGCTAAGATGAAAAAAGTTTTAATTGTTTTAATCTTTCTTTTTATATCACTCTCTTTATTTGCCACAGGGTGGGTATTAGGTTACCAAGTAGGTTTAGATGGATATGTGAGCTCTTCTTACAACTTGGATGAAATATTTCAAGTTGGCTTAAATTTAAATTTAGTTCCCTCTAAGTTGTATTCACCAATAATAAAGGTGGGAACTCTAATACCAAAAAATATTAATAAAGAGGCCCCTTTAGTAAACTTTGGTCTAAGTAGTGGAGTTTTTGTTTGGCACAACCACCTTTTAAAAAATGCCTTTAGGCGTCAGAGTGCTCAAATGCCAAGAATTGAAGCCTCTTTGATTCTCTCATTTACTGAGCCAGTTTTGCATTCTGCTTCATTATTGTTTAAACCTTTTAACTACACCTTTGGCGACAAAGAGGTTGCTGTAGGTTCTGCTTACTTAGTTTATAACTTTGAAGCAAATGATTTTGGGTGGGGAATAAGGGTGTTCGAAATAAATCATTGGTTATTTTGAGGAGTTAGGATGAGAAAAACAGTTTTAGTTGTTGCAATATTATTACTCATTACACCCCTTTTTGCCTCTAAATTTGCCCTCTCCATTGGAACGTACGATGCACTTAAAAGTGAAGAGGGACTTGATGCCCAACTTGGAGCATTTTATGGAATTGGACCAAGGTGGGAGTTAGAGGGCTCACTTATTACTAAAATAACACCAAAACCTTTTACTACAATGGGTGCAAAACTAGGAGTGAACTACTCCTTGTTAGGCCCTGTTTATAAAAATGAGAAAGAAGTTAGCACCTACGCAACGATGTATGTAGGGGCAGGGGTGATGGGAAATTTTGTTGGCTCTTACGATGTTGGCCCGTATATTCAAATCACTCCTCTATCTGTTGGTGGTGAAGAATTTCGTCTCAGAGAACGAACTTTAACAGGTGGTCTCTATTACAATGTTATAAAAAATAGCTTAACTTTTTATTGGAGTCTTTTCTCTTTAGATTTTTTCATCAAATAACCAAAGGCATTTGATTTATCCCATTCTCATATTTATATGTACTCATTATGACGCAGATAATTTGTTGTATTAGTAAAATTTACGGTGTATGATGGTAAACAAGGGGGCAGTTTATGATAAAATTAACAACCTTAGTAGAGAACAAAACACACCCCAGCTCATCATTAAAATATGAGCACGGTTTTTCAATGTTAGTGGAAAAAGGGGATAAAAAGATTCTTTTTGATACAGGAAAAAGTGACCTGTTCATTGAAAATAGTGAAAAACTTAATATCAATTTAAATAGTATAGATCACTTAGTTATTAGTCATGGCCACTACGATCACAGTGGTGGAGTAAAAAGCTTATTAGAAAAGTATCGTTATGATAATCTGAAAATGTGGACTGGAAGAGGATTTGAAGATAAAAAGTACAGCGATGAAAAGCCACTACGCTACTTAGGAATAGATTTTGATCATGAATTTGTTAGTAAGCACAATGTTATTTGGCACTCAGTTTGTGCTAAGACAGTTATGATTGAAAAAGGGGTGTGGTTAGTCTCTAAGTTTGATTCACATTACGATTTTGAAGAAGTAAATCCCCGCTTTGTAGTAAAAAGGTACGATGGAACAGTTGAGATTGATGACTTTAGCGATGAAGTTGCCTTAGTTGCCGACTCTCCAAAAGGGTTGGTGGTAATTGTTGGGTGTTCTCACCCTGGAATATTGAGCATTATTAAAACTATTGAAAATCTTTTCTCTAAACCTATTTATGCTTTGATTGGGGGAATTCACCTCTATGATGCTTCTGATGAAAAAAGAGAGAAGGTTTTAAAAGAGTTGGTTAAAAAGAAGATCACCCTATTAGGGGCGTGCCATTGCACAGGAAGTGAGGCTTTAGGTTATCTTAAAGAGAAGTGCAAAGGATTTTATACCAACATTACTGGGACAGTAACTGAAATTTAAGTTTGACCTGGTGAGACTCTTAATTTATTATATCTAACTAAAAAGTTGCAAAATCGCAAAAAAATGGGAAGGAGCTGTAATTATGGTTGCAAAAACAAAGATAAAGAGATTTGAAATACTAATTCCCTACTGTTTGGGCCTTAGAGAGCCCTCAAAGAATAAAAAGAACTTAGCAAAGGCTAAAGATCTTTTTCCAACTGTCACTGCTCAAGAGACACTGGAGTTAGTTGATATAGTAATTTTAACTGTTCAAGATATGGAACAAGTAAAACCGATAGTAACTAGAATGCTCCACTCCTTTACTAAAGGATTAACTGCTACTTCACGCCCATTTAAAAGGGGAATCCCTTTTGTTGAAAAAATGTTAGAGGCGAACGATCAAATCAATACCTTTCTAGATTCAATGATGCCAACAATTGCTCAAATCAACAAAAATAAAGATGTTGCTAAAGGGAAAGAGGAGATTAGAAAAGTTCTTTTGGAGTTGGAGATTTTGCAAAGACACTACATTGTCAAAGAGAACCACCTCTTTCCTATCGTAGAAACATACATCCAAGAAAGCAGATGTACCCAACTTATGTGGTCTATCCATGACGACATAAGAAGAAACATTAAAATCTTAAAAATTGAGTTAGAAAACGATAAAAGTATTGAAGAACTAAATGCAATTATTGGCGATCTCTTTTTTGACATGCGCTCAATGATCTTTAGAGAGGAGCAAGTTTTATTTCCTGCTGTATTACACCGACTTCCTGAAGAGGTCATTAAAGGTTTTGATAAAGAGCAGTTTGATGAAAAACAGGCAGATCCTTCTAGTGCCAAAGTTGATAAAGACTTAAAAATAGATTTAATTACAGGAAATCCTACTGCCTCTCAATTAGTTCAAATATTTAACACCCTCCCTGTCGATATAACATTAGTTGATAACGAAGATAGAGTGGTTTATTTTAATACCCCAGCTACACGTCTATTTCCCCGTTCAAAAAGTGTCGTTGGGCGAACTGTACAAAACTGCCACCCTCCAGAGAGTGTCGACATCGTAGAAAAAATCTTAAAAGCCTTTAGAGAAAAAAGAGAAAGTGAAGCAAGTTTTAGGATAATGATGAAAGGCCGCTATATACTTATAAGCTACTATCCCATCTACAACAGTGATGGATCTTATGCAGGGACAATGGAGGTCTCCCAAGACATTACAGATCTCAAAACACTAGAGGGGGAGAGACGCCTATTAAGTTGGGATAAGTAGTTAAATTCCAATAATTTTAATTAAAGCTCTCTTTTCCCTTTTCCCATCAAACTCGTAGTAGAAGATTTGTTCCCATTGGCCTAAATCTAACTTCCCTTCGGTGATGGCAACTACAACCTCACGCCCCATAATGGTCCTTTTTAAGTGGGCCTCTGCATTATCGTCGTAGTTATTGTGTAGGTATTGTTCAGAGGGTTTTTCAGGTGCTAACTTTTCAAGCCAAACTTCCCAGTCGTTGTGCAATCCCACCTCATCGGCATTGATGAAGACACTGGCAGTAATGTGCATGGCATTTACTAAGACCAATCCTTCTTGGATGCCACTCTCGCTTACAGCATGTTGAACGTCACTGGTAATATTTTTTAAGGCGCGGCGAGTTGGCAACTTTAAGAGTAACTCTTTTCTAAAAGTTTTCATCTCTTAGCCTCCTGTACAACTATTGTATCATACCGGAAACTGCACTGCACCTTTTAAGAGCCTATAATCTTAATCAGAGCTCTTTTCTCTCTTTTGCCATCCAATTCATAATAAAATATTTGCTCCCAAGGGCCAAAGTCTAATTTCCCTTTGGTAATAGCGATAACACTCTCACGCCCCATAATAGTTCTTTTCAAATGGGCATCAGCATTATCTTCATAACTGTTGTGTTGGTATTGGCTGTAAGGCTTTTCAGGAGCAAGTTTTTCTAACCATATTTCGTAATCGTTATGAAGGCCTCTTTCATCATCGTTTATGAAGACACTGGCTGTTATGTGCATAGCATTAACTAATACTAATCCCTCTTTAATTCCACTTTCGTCTATAGATTGTTGTACCAAGGAGGTGATATTGATAATCGAACGACGAGTTGAAGTGTTGAAATAGAGCTCTTTTCTGTATGTTTTCATCTATTGTTCCTCCGCTGTTGCCATGGTACCATAAATTATAACTAAAAATTTCAAAAGGGGAACAAGATGAAAAAACCGTTAGTTTCAATCGTCCTGGCAACGAATGATTCGGTAAGCGACATAAACATCTCTTTAAAGTCACTTCTTGATCAAAACTACCAAAACATTGAGATTATAATTGCCGATTATGGAAAGAAAGGGAAAGGGATGGAGAGTACCCAAAAATACCAATACTTTCACATACCAGGCTCGTTTGCAAATGGGATGAATGAGGCAATTAAAAAAACAAAAGGGGAATATCTTTTACTAGTTGGCCCTAACCAAGAGGCTCATGAAAGTTGGACCCGTAAAGCAATTGGAGAATTTGATCGTCTTAAAGTTGATGTTCTTAGATGTGCAACAATGTACAGCGATGGAAGAATTGAGATGCCTTTAGAGCGCAATAAATGGGTAAAACAGCTCAACAGTGAAATCAATATTGAACTTCCCTCAGTTATTTTTAAAAAAGAGCTTGCTGGGAAATTTAGTGGTCAAAATGTAAATATTGCCCAGTGGGAATTTTGGTCTAGCACTGTAAGAAATGCTAAAGTACACACCCTTGTAGACTTTGTTGCCTCCTTTGTCCCAAGTGAAGATAACATCATGGAAGATGAGAGTAAGTCATTTTTAAAAGGGGCTATAAAAATAATGGAAGAGAACAAGAAATATATTAAAAACCCAATAACAAAACTTATCCACCAAGCAAAGATTAAAAAAGTGGCTAAAAAATTAGAAGAGGAAAATTAAATGGATTTTAGATGGACTACATTGAGAGTTAAAGATTACGAAAAATCGTTGGAGTTTTATAGAGATATCGTACAGCTGCCTGTTAAAACAGAATTTACAATGGGTGAAAATGGGCGCTTTGCTTTTTTAGGTGAAGGGGAGACTCAAATAGAATTGATTCATCGCCCAAATGATGAGAAAATATTTGGAGATGCTATTACCATCGGCTTTAGAGTTGACTCACTAGATGATATGATAGAGTTCCTAAAAGAGAAAAATATTGAAATTGTTGGAGGACCTGTACAACCAACGGAAGACATTAGATTTATATACGTCTTAGATCCCAACGGTTTAAAGGTACAATTCTCAGAGTCTTTGTAAACTAATTTGTTGCTAGTTTTCCACAAGTATCTTAAAATGTCCAAGTGGTGAATTTTACAAAAAAAATAGTTAAAAGAACTCTGCTTGTTGTTGTTTTAGCAATAATTTTTCTATTACTCTATTTACAATATGTAAAGTTAGAGCAGCAAAGTGGGCTCGACAAATTAATTGTTGAGCACACTGGGCATCTGGGATTAATTGACTACATGGTAGAATCGCGCTACCACGAATACCACTCAACCCTTAAGTTGGTTGCCAACTCAAATGAGTTTGCCAATTACTTAGAAGAGTTTTCAACTGAAAATAGAGAAGAGCTAAAGGCTCTTTTAAAAAGAATTGCATCTAATCGCCCCTATATAAAAGCACTTCAATTAAAAATGGGAGATAAGTGTGAAGATAATGATTGTTACATCTCCATTTCAGATAAAGATTATGAGATAGAGAGTCTAATTGATCTGTCGTATTGGGAAAGAAGAGCAAGTATTAAAGAGCAAGAGGCAATTAGCTCTCGATTAAAAATTACTAAAGATCCACAAAGTGGAGCAAATCAGTATGAAATTGCTCTAAGTTACCCCTTGTTAGAACATGGGGTTTTAATGGGGCAGTTGCTAATGGTAGTAGATGGTTCAGATATCTTAAATATAATTGAACACTTTTTGGATGTGCATCCTAGTGAAATGGGCTTTATCCTATTAGATAGTGGTGGCTCTGAAGTTTTTTATAAAAGTGCAATAAACTCGATTGAACAACTTCCCTTATTAAAAGAGGATAGTTTAAAGTTCTCAGAAGCTATAACAAATGAGAAAGAGGGAAACTTTGTTGGTGGGACTAACCACTACTATTTTGTGAAAATCTACCCCGAAAAAGATAGATTTACCTTCTATGAAGGGGGATTTTTAGCCACTGCTATGTTCTACTTTTCCCTAGATGAAGTTGAATCCTTATTAGATTCCATCTTAGTTCGCAACAAATATGTTAGATGGGGTTTCTTTGCCTCTTTGTTGACAGTAGTCGTATTTGCTGTTTTAAGCCTCTTTTCTCGCCGTGATGATAAAGTATTATTGGAACTAAGCAACATTATTTATGAAAAATCTCACGATGGAGTACTAATTACAGATAAAAATAGCAACCCCCTTTTTATCAACAGAACTTATCGGCTGATGAGTGCTTTTTCAAACAAAGAGTTAAAAGCATCACCACACAAAGTTATCTCTTTATCAGGAAATAAAGTTTCTACTGAAAATATTGAGGAGCTTAACAGCATAGTGTGGGTTAAAGGTAAAAGGCACTCAATCCTATTAAATTTAAGTGTACTCTCTGCTAGCGATACCTACAAAGATAACGAATATTTAGTTTACCTTTATTCTAATCCAATCAATATAGGAGATGCAGTTGTTGAAGGATCGCTTTCCTATGATAGTGGAATAAAAGAGATTGAAAGCTATCCACTAAAATTGTTAAGTGAACAAAAAGAGTTAAACGAACAATTTGTAGTTATCTCTTTGAAGTTAACTAATATGAGTTCAATTGAATCAAAATATTCAATTGATGAACAATACTTACTCTCATCACAAATTAGAAAGAGGATTTCAAGAGCTTTTGATCAAAATGATACAATTTTACAATACTCATTAAACCACTATCTTTTAGTTTTAAATGTTTCAGATAAAAGTTATTTACCTCTTTTAGAAAAACTTAAAGATATCTTTGAAAAACCCTTTGTGATTAACAACAATAAAATAAAACTAGCTTGTCAGATGGGATTGTCAAAAGTGTCCAACCAAGAAGGTGATGTTGAAGTTCTTTTAAGACAAAGTAGAATAGCTTTGGCAAGTTTAAACAACTTGGGAAATAGCGATACCGCCATTTATAGCTATGAATTAGATAATAGGTTAGTGCGCAACTTTGAAATTTTAAAAAGGTTTCCAGATGCAATTGAAAATAAAGTTATTGAGGTACACTACCAACCAATCATTAACCTTAGAAACAATAAGATTTATTCAGCTGAAGCACTCTCTAGATGGGAAGATCCCCATTTAAGGAGAGTTGGGCCAAATGAATTTATCCCCGTAGTTGAAGCAAATAATTTAGAACACCTTTTGTACCAATATGTTCTTGAAAATGTGTGCCGCTTTTTAAGTCAATTAGAGGGTAATATCTCTGTTTCAGTAAATTTAGGGTATAACGAACTTCAAGATCCAAATTTAATTAATTTTATCACTGATAGACTAAATATTTACAACATAGAACCAGGAAGACTCAAAGTAGAACTTACTGAAAGAACCCTCATGAGTGATATAAAAAGAGTTAAAGATATTTTAGGAGATCTTAGAGAGCACAACATAAAAGTTGCCCTCGATGATTTTGGGGTGGGGTTCTCTTCATTAAGTTATCTTCACGACTTAGAGTTAGATTTAATAAAAATTGATCGCTCATTTATTAAAGATTATCCAGCAAACGATGATGGGATTATTTTAAAAGCGATGGTGAGAATGGCTAAAGAGTTAAAAATACCCACTTTGATTGAAGGAATTGAGACTAAAGAGCAACTAAACTTTGTGAAGAGTTTACAAGTAGATTTCTACCAAGGTTTCTATTTCTCTAAAGCTGTAAATGAACAAGAGTTTAAAAAATTATTTAAAAAGACCAACTTAGTGTAATGCCACTTTTTTTATCATCAAAAGTAAAAATAAATTTAAAATCTTTAATCAAACTTACAACAACGGATGATGAGAAAGAGAACTCTTTAGCATATATGTTGATAGGAAAAGCTAAGTTAAGTGCAACTAAGTTTTTATATGAGTAGCCAACTTCAGGTAAAACTAAAAACAGATTGTTTTTTAAAGGTTTTATAACCGATTCAACTCTAAAGTTAACCATATGGGTATAACCAAGACTGTAAAAGTCAAACAAAGCTAAACTGATAGTCCAATCTTTGTAATCACCATTTATTAAATCTAAAGATGTAGCTAAGTAGTAGTTAATAAAAAAGGAGTGTTGAAAGCCCAATGTTAAAGATAGTATATCACCATTGGAATAAATTAAAGAGCTCTCTAAATCTACAGGACCAATTGGGTTGTAAGAGCGAATAGCAACGGTGGGTTGATTTTCTAAAATTGTTGCTACTTCTAAGTAGTTAAGAAAATCAAATTGGTAGTTGTAACTAACAAACCAATCTTCAGTTTGAAAAACTGCAACATCATAATAAAGAGCACTTCCCCATTTGAAATCATTTTTACCACCACTAAGTTGGTGTTTATCAAACCTCACTTTAAATAAAGCTTGCTCTAAATCTAATTTTGCCTGTTCATCAAATGTTAATTTTAAAGATCCTTTGAGGTTTTTAATCTCTTCAGATTGAAAGTTTAGAGATCCACTAAAAGAGTTCTCATATTTGAAAGGAGAGTAGTAAAAGTTGTTTGTTAAACTTAAATCAACACTTACAGCAAAGATAAAAGTGGGAAATAAGACAACTATTAAAATAAGAATTTTTCTTCTCATTGCTAATTACCACTTAAGGTTTTGGATTGAAAAAATAAGGGGATCTAATTTAAGATCAGTTTCAAACTTATTTAAAGTCATTTTAGTTGTTGAGTTTTTCTTTAGTACATCTGTTACTAAAGTTATTTTTGGTAAAAGTCTTTGGTTGTAAGTAACAAACTCAATAACCTCAATCTCTTTTAAAAGACGCCCCTCTTTTGTACTAAGTTGCCTTTTTACGATGGTGAAGTTTTTTTTATCTACCCAAATAAGTTGTTTAGGGTAGGCAACACTTTTTTTAGTCGCATCAAGTTCTAAAAGATAGGTATCTTGATTCTCTTCTAGAAGCTTAACGTCGTACTCATTTAATAGTGATGAACTTTGAGTCATATCTTGATAAGAAAGATCACTTCCTAAAATAGTTTGCCTTAAAGCAGAACCTTGTAACCTAATGACAACATCTGCATCAGGATAAAATAGGTATAAGGTTTCGCCAAGTTTTAAAATCTTTTGTTCATCCAACTCTATTAAAACTTTATCATCCCCTTCGCTAAACGATTTAAATTTAAAAGAGGAAGAGCCTAAACGATCGGTTGATTCAATAACACCTTCACTATAAGAGTTCTCAAAATAACCCCTTTTTTCAACTTCTCTAACTATTTCAGTACCACTAATTGCACCTAATGGTAAGAGTATTAAAAAAAATAAAAGTGTAGTCACAAAAGATCTAAACATATTTCATTGCCTCCACGATTTCAATCTTGCCCCCTTTTCTAGAAGGAATCAATGTAGCTAAAGAGGTTATAACTATTGCGTATAGGGCAACTAAAATGGGATTCATAAAGTGGAGGTGGGGGTAGATTATTGAACCAATGTTCATTTCAACACCACTCATAGCATCAGTGAAGTTAATCCCCACCTTTGCAAATATTAAAGAGATAACAGTTCCCAGTATTGAGCCCACCACTGCTCCAAAGGTGTTACTTATTAGAGCTTCATATAAAAACAAGGTGGTAATCTCTTTTTTATAAGCACCTAAAGCTCTTAAAGTCCCAATCTCTTGCATCCTTTCAAAAACAGCCATCATTGTGGTGTTGGCGATAACTGTACTAGCTAAGATAAAAAAGAAAAGGGCAATTAAATAGTAGGAGTAACTAACAACTTTCATCATTGAGTAGATGTAATCGTCTTTTCCTAATTCGCTGATAGTGAGATTCTCATCTTCAAGAGTTTTGTCTATTAAAGAGGCTCCTTTAACTCTATTGCCCTCATACTTTATTAAAATTTGTTGAACATTTTGGTCCATCTTTAAAAAGTACTGCACCTCTGAAAGGGGGGCTAAAAAAGAGGTTGAGTTCATTGAGGTTATTGGAAAATTTGCAAGTCCAACAACTGTAAAACTAATGGCATTGGATCCCCTATTAGCTGTTTGTGCTAAGGTAGTTATTCTATCTCCCTCTTTAATGTTTAGATCTTGGGCTAGTTGGTAACCAATAATAATTTCTCTTTGATCATTTTTGGGCAATCTTCCAGATACTACTATCTGATTTAAATCTTGATAAGTTTTTTCTAACTCAAAATCGAGACCCAAAGCTAAGGCAGGATAGTTTTTTTCATTAATATAAATAGAGGAGGGGAAATTTATCCTAGGGACAAAACTACTAATTTCATCAATTTTCTCTAACTTATCTTTTAGAGTTGGCCAGTCTAAGTTCCAATGAAGAGGATAGACTTTCTTCTCTTTTTCCCATCTTCTATCTTCAATTTTAATATCACCCGAGATGTAGTTGATAAGGTTATTCTCCATATCAACTCTCATTCCCTCAATTAAGGCAAACAAAAATACAATGGTTAAAGTTGCTACGGCAACAGCTACTGCTGAAAGAATTGTCCTTCTTTTATTTCTAAAGATATTCTTGTAGGCAATCTTAAATAACTTAATGTTTTACTCCTTAATTGTGTCCTAAAGATTTAGTAATCGATATCTTAGAGGCCCTTAATGAGAAGAAATAGGCAAACACCATACTCATTAAAGTTGCAATTAGAGGTGATACCAAGAGGGCTTTCCAATTCCATGTTCCCCTCATCCTTGAGGCAATACGATAACCAATATCAATTTCTCTCATCAATGCAGAAAAGTCAAAGCCAAATTTGACTATATAAAAGTTTGCTGCAATAGATAAGATAAGTGCTCCAATAGAGCCAATGAGAGCAATGGCTCCAGCTTCAAAGACAAACAGAAGTCTAATCTCTTTTTCTCTCATCCCCATAGCCCTCATCATTCCCATCTCTCTAACTCTTTCATAAATGGCCATCAGTAAAGTATTTGAAATGCCAACTGCTGCAATAACAAAAACTAAAAATAAAATAAGAGCAGAGCCCCCCCTTTTAGCTTCAGCTAAAGCCAAGTAATCACCTGCAAACTCTTGCCAAGTGGAAACTTTTAAATTGTTAGGGACAATGCTTTGAATCTTAAGCTGCTCTTTTTCTAAGTTACTATTAAACGAAAGTGAAATATTTATTTCAGTAGCCATTTTCTCCATATCCAAATAGTCTCTGGCAATCTCTAAGGGAATCATAACTAAAGAGCGACTTATATTTGGGTTGGGAGAAGAGGAAATTCCTACAACCTCTAAATCAATTGTTTCAAAAGAACCATAAATAGTTTGTGTTACTAAGGTAATCTCTGAACCCACTGTTGCCCCAATATCTTCAGCTAAAAAGGAGCCTAAAACTACTTGGTGTGAATTATCTGTTAAGTAAGAGCCTTCAGTAATAGTTTTATCAAACGCAAAGAGCTTTTTGTCTATTAAAGGATCTACAGCTGTAACATTGACGTTAGTAGAACCTGAAACAAAGTAGTTTTCATCATATATAATCATCTCAGCTAAAAACGAGATTCTAGGAGCAGAAGTGTAGTTATTCTCTTTAAGAGAGTTAAGTGTTAAATCGACATCCTCTATTGCATATTGAAGTGGTTTAAAAAGGCGATCTTGGTAATAAGAGGGTGTAGTTATTCGAATGTCGCTAGTTTCATATTCTCTTAAGTTTCTAACCGACTCAACTTCAGCGCCCAACAAAAGTGAATCAATTAAGATGAAAGTCAAAAGGGCAACTCCTATTGCTGTAGCTGTTAAGATAGTTCTCTTTTTATAACGGCTGAGGTTTTTAAAAGCGAGTTTAATGATAAATTTTAAGTTAGTTTTTTTCATCACTAACAACCATACCATCGTGTAACATCACAAGCCTTTCAGCTTGCTCCATCACCATGTTATCGTGGGTAGAAAAGATAAATGTTGTCTTATATTTTTGATTAATTTTTTTCATCAACTCTAAAATTCCTTTACCAGTTTTAGAGTCGAGGTTGGCAGTTGGTTCATCAGCTAAGATAATTTTTGGGTTTTTTACTAAAGCTCGTGCAATGGCAACTCTTTGTTGCTCTCCACCTGAAAGTTGGTTGGGAAATCTACTCTCTAAGTTCTCAAGTCCCACCTCTTTAAGTATTTGATAACTTTGCTCTTTAATTTGATTTTGATCATCGCTAATTAAAGAGAGGGCAAAAGAGACATTCTCATAAGCAGTTAATACCGGTATTAAATTGTACGTTTGAAAAATAAAGCCTAAATGGTTGCGTCTGAAAGTTGTCCTTTGTTTCTCATCTAAAGAGCTAACATCAACTTTTTCAATCTCAATATTTCCACTATCGACGCTGTCGATACACCCAATTAAGTTTAAGAGGGTACTTTTGCCCGAACCTGAGGGCCCTGCAATTGAGATAAACTGTCCCATTTCAATATCTAGTGAGACATTGTTAATGGCTTTTACAACAGTTAAACCACTAGTGTAACTTTTACTCACATTGCTAATTTTAATCACTATTAAGATCCTTGCTTTCTAAACTCCCAAATTGAGAATATAAATAAACCTGCTACCACTAAAATATACCCTACAACTCCAATACTACTTAATTTTTCATTTAAAACTAAAAAGCCAAGTAAAGAGGCTGTTATTGGTTCACTTAAGTTGTACAAAAAGGCGTGGGAGGCCTCAATTTTTCTAGAACCAGTGGTGAATAGGAAAAAGGGGAAGCTTGTGGCCATTAAACCAAGTAGTAAAGAGAGGAACAAAACGTTCCAACTCTTAATCCAGCTAAGATCTTTTGTTAAGGCAATCGGTAATAAAAATATTCCTGCTAAAGTAACTACAATAAAAGAGCTCACCATTGGGGAGGCAACTTTATTTAAAGATCTAAGTTGACTGCCTGTGAACGTCCAACAAGTTCCTGCAATTAAGCCAAAAAGAGAACCAATGACAAGACCATTGCCATCAGCTACTCGATCAGCAGAGAACGCCATTAAAAGTGAACCGATAACTATAATAATTGCAGAAACCAACCAAGAGAGGCTTTGGCGCTCTTTTTTAACAAATTGACTAAATAGGCCACTAATAACTGGAGGGGAGGCTATAAAAATCATTGTAGCTACAGTTACTCCAGCGTTTCTTATACCGTAGTAAACAGATACTTGGGTAATAGCTTGTGCCACTCCTGCTAAGATAATCGAAGGGTATGGGATATTTTTGTTCCCATTAAAAAGGGTCTTTTGCCCCGATAAAACTAAGATTAACCCTAAACCTGCACCACCAATAATTAAGCGAATAGTTGCTAAAGCTAAGGTGGGAACTGCAGCAGGCAAGAAGGAGACAATTGTTCCATGGGTAGCCCAAAGAACCCCTGCGATCATCACTTGAAGAGAGCCAACATTTTTCTGATTCATAAGGAAAATAGTACAACCAGTTGCCCTTAGTGTCAAACTTAATGGTCGATTAAACCTACCAATTCTACCAATGGGAGTTCTAAAGTTTCACTAATTTGTTTTAAGGTTTCTAAAGTTGGACTGCTTGAACCATCTAAAATACGGTAAAGGTGGCTTCTGGTGATTCCACTATCGCGGGCAAACTTTGCTAACGGGTATCGGCGTTGTTTCAAAATCTTGTATAAGGCTAGTTCAATACTCACTTTTCAAGCTTACCACAAATTTTCCAAAAGACAATTATGTATGTTAGCTTTTAATTGTTGTTGACATTAGAAGCTATTGTGTCAGTCTTGAATTATCGATAGAATAATCTTATAGAAGGAGCACAAAGTGGATAATCCAATTTTCTCAAAATGTAAAAATTTTACTGAAGCTAAAACTGTAAGAGCTAGTGGCCTTTACCCATTTTTTAGACCCATTGAAAAAAGTGAAGGGACAATAGTAACAATCGATGGGAAAAGGTTAATTATGTTGGGTTCGAATAACTATTTAGGATTAGCAAACGACCAACGCCTAAAAGAGGCTAGTGAAGATGCTTTGTTGAAGTATGGAACTAGTTGCAGTGGATCTCGGTTTATGAATGGTACATTGGATTTACATGAAAAGTTGGAAGAAAAGTTAGCTCAATTTGTTAACAAAGAGGCAGCTTTATGTTTCACCACAGGTTATCAAACAAACTTAGGCTCTTTGTTTGCCATGTTGGATCGAAGCGATCACGTCATTGTTGATCGATATAACCACGCCTCAATTATGGATGGTATTTTTTTAGCTCAAGGGAGCAAAAGGGATATCAATCTTCACCGCTTTAAACACAACGATATGATAGACCTAGAGAAGATTTTGGCCAAAATACCAATCGATGAGGGTAAATTAATTGTTGTTGATGGAGTTTTCTCAATGGAGGGGGATATCACCCCACTAGTTGAAATAAGAGCTTTAGCTGATAAATACAAATGTGGAGTCTATTTAGATGAGGCTCACGCTTTAGGAGTTATTGGTGATAGTGGAAGGGGCACTTGTGAACATTGGGGTGGCAACTTTGAACTTGCTGATTTAACTATGTGCACCTTCAGTAAATCATTTGGTTCAATAGGGGGGTTTGTTGCAGGGAAAGAGGATGTTATTGATTACATTAAGCACTTTGCCCGCCCTCTAATTTTTAGCGCTTCGATGCCCCCTGCTAACATTGCAGCAGCTATGAAAGCATTAGAGATTATGACAAAGGAGGTTGATTTAATTAAAAACCTCCAAGAAAATGCCAGTTATCTTAGAGAAGCCTTTAGTGCCAATGGTTTTGATATTGGAACAACTGAAACTCCCATAGTACCTCTTTTGATAAAAGATAATGAAAAAACCTTTATGCTTTGGAAAAATGTATTTGAAAAAGGGGTTTATGTTAATCCTGTTGTTAGTCCTGCTGTGCCACCTCAAAGAGCTTTAATTAGAACTAGCTGTATGGCAACACACACTAAAAGTGAACTAGATCAAGCAATTGAGATTATTAGCGCAGAGGCAAAAAAGTTGGCTATCATATAGATGACTGTCCTTAACTAGCGACTTTTATTATACTTAGGCTATGAAGATAATTAGAGTGAATGAAGGTAAGATGTTTAGCCCAATGGTGGCCAAGCAAATTAGAAGTGTCGCAAAAAGGAAAAAAGATCTTATTAGAATAGGGGTTCCAGGAGGTCGAGGAGCTGCTGTAGTGCTCAGTGGCCTTTTGGAATTAGAAGAGGCTATTTTACAGCGGGTAGTGCTCTATTTAGTAGATGAGAGATTGGAAGGAGAGAGTAATGAACAAACTCTTTTAGCTTCCGGTTTACAAGAAGCTATTGATAATAATAGATTCACAAAAGAGCAGTTAGTTATCACATCTTTACAAACTCCATTTTTCGATTTTGAGGGGAGTTTTGATTTAATCTATTTAGGAGTTGGAGAAGATGGTCATATCGCCTCTTTATTTCCAGGCTCTTATCCCCAATATGATAATAACAAGACTCCATTTTTAATTGAGATTGATAACTCACCTAAACCTCCTTTAAATAGGGTAACTATTAGTTATCGTGGCTTTAGAGAGTGTGCTAAAAAAAGTGAAATTTATTTGATGTTTTTTGGAGAGGGTAAAAAAGAGGCATACAGCCGTTTTATGGCTCAAAGGGAAGAGCCAAATACTCTTTCGGCACTGTTTTTTGCCCAAAGCTTTTTTAACACAACAGTTGTAACAGATATAAAAGAGGAATAGTAGATGAAAAGGATTGTTATTCAATTTGGTGGAACAGGGGACCTGGCTGTAAAAAAGCTCTATCCAGCTTACGATCATCTGTTAGAGAAAGGGTTTGAGTTTACAGTTTTAGCTTTAGGGCGCCGTTTTAAAGATAGAAAAGAGTTTATTGAGAGCATGAAGATCAAAAAAGGGTCCCACTTAGATAAAAACCTTGAGTACCTTTATTACGATATGAAAGATAAGAATGCTACTGAACCTCTTAAAGGGAGGCTAAATGAGCTAATTAACAGTAGCGACACAGTTGAACTTATCTACTATATGGCTCTACAGCCAGATCTTTATGAAGAGGCAATTAAACAAATTCAATATGTTGATAACAACCTCTCTTGCCAATGTACCTTAAAGAAAAAAATTGTTGTTGAAAAACCGTTTGGTTTTGATTCTGAGTCAGCTAAAAGGTACAACGAAGTTTTGCTAAAAGCTTTTGACGATAAAGAGATTTATCGAGTAGACCACTATCTTGGTAAAGAGTTTATGCAAAGCTTGTTAATCTTACGCTTTCATAACGACATTATCCGCTCAATTTGGGATAACCACTCAATTGAATCAATTGAGATTATCTTTGATGAGACCCACGGTGTTGATCAACGCTTGGGCTTTTATGAAAAAATTGGGGTAGTTAGAGATACGATTCAAAACCACATTATGCAAATAGTAACCCACTTAACAATGGGTGAACCCGCCTCCTTATCCCCTGAAGATATTGAAGTTGAAAAAGTTAAAGTTCTTAGATCTATTGCCCCAATTAGTGAATTTTACACAGGGCGATATGAATCGCTGGGGGCTAACAGCGGTAAGGTTGTAGAAACCCCAACTTATGCAGCTTTGAAGTTACACGTTAACACCTTCTATTTTGCCTCTGTTCCAATTTACATCAGAACAGGGAAGATGCAAAAAGAGGCAAAGTCTTTAATTTATATCAAGTTTAAAAATACAACAAAGAAAGTTATGCATGACGATAATATTAAAGATAATGGGGTGATTATCACAATTCACCCTGAACTAACTATAGATATTAATATGAACTTAAAAGAGCCCGATACTTCGTGGGGTTCAAAACCTGTAAGGTTTAGATTTAACCAAGCCGAGACCTTTGGGGCAAACACCCCCGAAGCATATGAGCAGATTGTTAAGAAGATTTTACAAGGGGATAAGAGCCTCTTTCCAAGCATGAGAGAAATAAGTGAAGCTTGGAGGATAGTGGAACCAATGTTAAATGCAGATCAACATATGGAAGTCTATCCAGTGAGGACTCTCCCCAAGTTTGCCACAGATATGGCTAAGCGAAACAATTTTACTTGGTTCGATTAAGACCAATCTAGTAGTCGTTTATCGCCACTAATTTTTTGAATTGGGGCAATATCTTGTGAGATTTCAGCAGTTCCTAAATATTCACCCTTCTCGTTACGTACAGCGAAGTAGCGGATGTAGATATATCTATCTTTAATGTGGATATAAAACTCTGCATCATCTTTCTCACCCGATTTGAATTGAGAAATAATCTTTTCAACCACATCGACAGATGAGGGTGGGTGACAGTTGTGAACACTTCTCCCAATTACTGTTGTTGCACGGGGAAAAATTCTCTCATTGGATTGTGAGAAATAGGCCACCTTGTCATCAGAGTCAACAAAGGTTATATCGAATGGGAGGGTGTTAAGAAGGTGCTTTAAAGTCTCTGCATTAAAAGATCCACTTGGTAAAACAATTTTACCTTGATCACTAGTAGCCTCTTTGGTAGTTGTAGCTGTCTCTTTTGGAATTTTAAAAGTTGGATGATCGTGTAATAAGGTATATCCAATTTCTGGAGTTTGTTCTTTAATTTGGCGCCAGTCGGTAGCAAAGAAGACCTCGCTAACCATTGGAATTAAGATATTTTCCTCTTTACTAATCATATCGATAACTTTAACTTTAGCCTCTTCTAAGGTTTCAATAAAACTATCGATCTCTTTTTGATCTTTTTTATCAGATTTGATAATCGCATCCAATTTAGCTCTGGACTCTTTAATTAAGGCTCTGATTTCATCATCAACTCCCCACATGACTTGTGGAGGGGCAGTGATGCCATAGCGCTCCATAATTGGGAACCAAAGGTTCTCTTTCACTGAGTAGTGGGTATCGATTTCCCACAGTTTTTCTAAATCGGCCTCTAAGTTGATTAAGGCAGCAAGATTGTTCTCTTTTAAAGCTCTGATGTGAGGTTCAAGATGTTCAGCAATTAGTTTTGTAATTGCCTTGTTCTCCTCTCTTAAAACCCAAGTTGGGTGTCCTAAATCTTTGGTTTTGTCTTTGTCCCCATGAATTGCTGCTACAGAGCCTTCAAACAAGGCTGCGTGGACATCACAAAGGCGCTGTACATCTTCAACATTTACAACCCCTTTAGCCATGAGCTCTTTCTCCATATCGGCAATTTCACTTGCATCGACATTTTCAAACTCTGCTTTAAAATCAGCATGAACTGCATCAAAATCATCTCCATCATGAAGACGTTCAATTAGTTGTTGAAGTAGTTGTTGACGGTACTCTCTTTTTTCCATCTCTATTCTCCTATAGTGGCGTTGATAACTTTGTAACCATGCTCTTCTAAAGTGGCAATTACCATCTTTAAGTCAATCGAGCGCATAGCTGCCCCCTTTGGAATAGTCATCACTTTTCCAACAGTTTTTAACATTATCGGTTTTACTATCTCAACAAAACCAATCTCTGCTAAAAGGGGGGCAAGCTCTTTATGCTGCTCACAAAGTTGCGCGACACTTTTATTTAAATCAAGTTCTCTTAAATCTACCATTATGTTACACCTGCTTATGTTGCATTTGCAACAATAGTAGTGAAAAATAGAGAATAGTGCAACCTTCTACCTTGTATAAAGGCCCTCAATCTCCTTTGCATAGATCTCGTTAATCTTATGTCTCATAACCTCTTGTTTGGCACTGAGTTCAACACCAACTTTAAAAGGTTTATTTATTAGGGCGAATCTATTAATTCTCTCAAAGCTCTTAAAGCCATTTTTATCGTTGATGATGTTGTTAATCTCTGATGAGATAAGTTCAGTAACTTCAGGAATCTCTGTTAATTCAAAACGGGCCATATAGGGGATGTTTGCATTTTTAACATATTGTTCAACTTGCTTCGCATCAATAAGAATTAAAGCAGATAAGAACTTCTGATCTTGTCCTAAGACAACTACTTGTTCAATGTAGTTACTCTCTCTAAGACGAGCTTCAATTGGAACAGGTTCGATGTTCTCTCCTCCAGAGAGGACAATGGTATCTTTAACTCTCCCTTTAATTGCGTATTCACCTTTATGGGTCCAAATACCAATATCACCTGTATTAAACCACCCATCTTTATCAATTGCCTCTTTGGTCAAATCATCCCGTTTGTAGTATCCAACCATCACTTGCTCTCCCCGAGCTAAAATTACCCCTTTAACTCCAGGTTTCACATCGTTGTTATTCTCATCAACAATTCTGATTTCAGTTTCTGGTAAGACAGCAACAGTTTCGGGAACTTGGTGGTTAAGCTTTCTTAGACCAATTACTGGGGCAGTCTCTGTTAACCCGTATCCATCAACTAAGGTAATCCCAATAGCTTTAAAGAATTTATCAATTGTTGGGGGCAAAGAGCCTCCACCAGAAACTCCCGCTCTAAATGAGGTCCCAAACTTCTTCTTAATTGAGTTGAAAATAAGCAAATCACCAAGGAGTTTAAAAGGTGTTAAAATTATCACCATTATTATGCCAACTAATAGATCTAATGGGTAAAAACGCTTTTTAAATTGAGGCATGCGGTTAAAAATTAGATTCAGAGCTAAAGCGTGGCGTGAACCAACACTTACAAAGAAGGCAAACAAAATGCGTGAAACAATCCCTTTAGATTGAACATTTTGATAAACACCTGAGCGAACCGATTCCCAAATACGGGGAACTGAGCCCATCCAAGATGGATTTACCCTTTGCAAATCAGATAACAAGATTTTTCCAATAGGTTTGGAGTAGGCGACTGCTGAGCTTTGACTCACTATTACATACTGCAAAATCCTCTCAAAAGAGTGCCATACAGGAAGTACACTTAACCACCTTTCCCCCTTTTTAAAAGGGACAACCTTTGGAACTTGCTCTAGTTGGAACAGGAAGTTGCGGTGGGTCAACATAACCCCTTTAGGCTCTCCTGTAGTTCCACTGGTAAAAATTACTGTTGCTAAATCTTTTTCATCCCCTTTAGCTATTTCATCTTCAACAAAGGAAGGTTTGGTTTTTAAAAACTCTTTACCACTATCAACAACACTTTGGTAAGTGAGAATTTCAATAGAATCAACTTCAGGTAGGTTTTCAACTTTGTGATTAACAGTGTCGATAATTATTAACTTTTTTAAACTTTTTAATGAGTCGCTAAGATTTAAAATCTTCTCTGCTTGAATCTCATTTTCAGCAAAGCAGAGTTCACTGTCGGTAGTGTTTAAGATAAATTGCAACTCATAAGGCATCGCATCGCGACCTCTAGGTACATCAGCTGCTCCCAATGCTAAAATTGCAAAGTCTGCTGCTAGCCACTCTTTGCGGTTATCACTTATTAGACCAACAAGAGATCCTCTTTTAACTCCTAAGGTATGCAACCCAGCAGCTAAGTTACTCACCTCCTCATAAAACTCTTTATAGGTGGTACTTTGAAATGCTCCAACTTGATCTTTTGAGAGTTGGATAACATTTGAACCATCTTCACGGACAACCCTTTGTAGTAATTTTGGTAAACTTTTTTCCATATTTAACCCCAATTCGTTTTATTTTTACACTTTTACAAAAATTGTTAAAATGCAATATATCTTCTTTTTCTAAGTGGGGCAACACTTTATCCTCTTTTATTGACAAAATCGTCTAAAATGTAATGTTGACAGATATGTAGTGAAGTGTCAAAATAAGATTATCTAACATTCGGAAGTGATTAGTATGAATTGGGTAGAAGTAAAAAGTGATCAATGCAAAGGGTGTGAAGTGTGTATAGACGTGTGTCCAACTAACTCTTTAGCACTCTCAGATAAAGTGAATACCTTAGGTTACCCCTATGTCTATTTTAAAAAGAACAGTGGATGTACTGCTTGTACGTTCTGCTTTTTAAACTGTCCTGAATTAGGTGCTCTAACTGTTCATAAAAAGGGTAGCTAAATGGATAAAAGATTGTTAACTGGTAATGAAGCTGCTGTCTTAGGGGCTTTGATGGGAGGCTGTACCCACTTTTTTGGTTATCCAATAACTCCAGCTAGTGAAATAGCAGAGCATGCTGCTTACTATTTTAACCTTAGTGGACGCACCTTTTTACAAGCAGAATCTGAAGTGAGTGCAATAAATATGGTTTATGGAGCTGCTAGTGGGGGTGCAAAGGTGATGACAGCCTCTTCTGGTCCTGGTATCGCCCTAATGGGAGAAGCTCTTAGTTATCTTGCAGGTTCTCAACTTCCAGCTGTAATTATTGATATGCAACGTTCTGGTCCCGGCCTAGGCAATATTTGGCCTGAACAAAGTGATTACAATATGGTGGTAAAAGGGGGAGGGCATGGAAGCTATTCAAATATAGTTTTAGCTCCCTCTTCAGTACAAGAGATGTTCGACTTTACTAAAATTAGTTTCGACTTAGCCCAAAAGTATAGAGTCACTGTTTTTATTTTAGCTGATGGCTACATTGGGCAAATGATGGAATCAATTACCCTTAGTGAAGATGTTATTGGAAATGAAAGGCAAAGTTGGGCCCTTTATGGTGACAAAGAGTCCAAAGGTAATCTTATCACTTCAATTTTTATGAGTACAGAAAAACAGAGTGATCACAATGAAAAGCTTCAATCGATTTATCGAAAAATTGAGAGTGAGATTGTCGATTACGAAGAGATCGAAACAGAAGATGCAGATGTAGTTTTTATTGCTTATGGAATTGTTAGTCGCATTTGCCACTCTGCAGTGACTCATCTAAGAGAAGAGGGGCACAAAGTTGGCCTTTTTCGTCTTAAAACTCTTTTCCCATTTCCTAAAAAAAGAATTAAAGAACTTTCAGAGAGTAACAAAAGAATAATTGTTGTTGAGATGAGTAATGGGCAAATGAGAGATGATGTTATTTTAGCTAGTGGAAATTTAGAAATAGAGAGTTATTTAACCTATGGTGGAATTATGCCAAAGGTTGAAAAGTTAATTGAGATGGCTATAGGGAGAAATAAAGATGGTAGTAGCAACTAAAGCAACCTCACTTTACCAAACTTTTGAAAGAAAAGAGTCTAATAAAGAGGTAACTCACTATTGTCCTGGCTGTGGACATGGAATTATTCACAACTTGGTGGCAGAGGCAATTGATAAGCTGGGTATTCAAGATCGCACTATATTTTTATCCCCTGTAGGGTGTGCCGTTTTTGGCTACTACTATTTTGACACTGGCAATATTCAATGTTCCCATGGTAGAGCCCCTGCTGTGGCTACAGGGATAAAAAGATCTCACAAAGATTCAATTGTTATTAGTTACCAAGGAGATGGGGATTTAGCAGGAATTGGGATGGCTGAAATAATCCATGCAGCTAATAGAGGGGAGAATATAACAGTATTTTTTATAAACAATGCAACTTATGGGATGACTGGTGGTCAGATGGCCCCCACAACTTTAGTTGGTGAGAAATCTTTAACAACTCCTTTTGGACGTAGTGTTGAAAATGATGGGGAGCCTATTGGAGTAGCAGAGTTATTAAACAGCTTAAAAACTCCCACCTTTATCCAAAGGTGTTCAGTAGCCTCCACTAAAGATATTTTAACAACAAAAAAAGCTGTTAAAAAAGCTTTAGAAAATCAGATAACCAATAAAGGATTCTCATTTGTTGAGATTTTAGCTCCTTGTCCAACAAACTGGAAACTAACCCCTCTTCAAGCTCGTGATTATATTAAACAACAACTTCAACAAGTTTTCCCTTTAAAAGTTTTTAGGGATGAAGATAAAACAATCGAGCAAGAAAAAAGAGAGTTTTTAGATTCCCCAAAGCTTAAAAAACTCCTTTTAAAAAACCCAATACACTTAGGAAAAAGTAATAGAAGGCAATTAAAAGGAGAGAAGAAGATAATAGTAGGAGGTTTTGGAGGGCAGGGGATTATGTTGGCTTCTAAAATCTTAGCTACTTGTGCCCTCATTGAGAATAAAAGTGTCACCTACTTACCCTCTTATGGTCCAGAAATGAGAGGAGGGGGAGCTCGAGTTGATTTAATTATTAGCGATCAGAAGATTGGCTCTCCTTTAGTAGATCGAGCCGATTATCTTTTAGCAATGAATGAAAACTCTTTTGATCTTCATATTAACAAAGTTAAATGGCAAGGTGTTGTGATTAAAAACACCCAAAATCAAACAGATAAAGAAGTGAGCAACAAAGTTAAAGTAGTTGAACTTGATGCTAATAAAATAGCTGCAAATAGAGGGACAATTAAAGGGGCAAATATTGTGATGGTTGCAACTTTAATTAAGCAAACCAATCTATTTTCATTTAAAACCCTTGTCAATGCACTTAAGGTTGTTATTGATGATTCTAAAAAACAATACTTAAATCTTAAGCTTATTGAGGATGTGTTTAGAACCAATAAGGAGTTGAGTTGCCTTACAACATAGACCATAATTAAAGTATGAAAGTTAATGAAAAAGTAATAGCCATTGTTGGCGCTAATCAAGATCAAAGTTTAAAAGCGATGGCAACCTATAAAGAAAAAAATGGGGGCCACTTTCTTCTGTATGGGGAAGAAGAGAAAATCGTTAGTTTAGCAAACACTCTTCATATAGATTTAAAAGGGACCACAATTGTGGATTGTGAAGATGAACTTGAAGCTTCCCATAAGGCGATGGAGAGTGCTAAAGAGGGGAAGGTGAACCTTTTAATGAAAGGAAACATCTCCACTGGTTCTTTTTTAGCTGCCTTATTGGATAAAAAGTACAACTTACTGGAAGAGGGGAACAACCTTAGCCATGTGGCTTGCATAAAATTGCCTTACAGAGAGAAAGAATTATTTCTTAGTGATGCGGGAGTGGCAATAATTCCCGATATAGAGAAAAAGGTGCAAATAATAAACAATGCGCTAAAAGTGACCAATGCAGTTGGAATTAAAGAGGCAAAGGTTGCCTTAATTGCCCCAATTGAAAAAGTTAATCCTAAAATTGTGGCAACAACTGATGCGTCACAAATAATATTTTTACATGAGAGTACCTCATTATTTAAAGATGCCTTAATTGGAGGCCCATACCCCTTAGATGTAGCTATCTCTAAAGAAGCAGCAGAAGCAAAAGGGATTAACGATGGTATTGCAGGTGATGCTGATGTTGTAATTTTTAACTCGCTTGATGCTGCTAATGCTGCTTATAAGGCTTTTTTAACAAACCCTGATATTTTCTCTTGTGGAATAATTGTAGGAGCGAAGTTACCAGTAATACTAACTAGTCGCTTTGAGTTCAAAGAGAGCAGAATTGCCTCAATTGAGTTGGCATTGAAAGTTAAAAGCTGATTAACAATTATTATTAGTTAAAAATATCATTGGATTTGTGAAGTTTTGTTTTTTGTGCTCACATTGTTTTTAAAACTTGCACGAATATAAAACTACTCCTTGATTATTGTGCAAGTACGTGTCATGTTAAGAGCATCAAATCAAATACCATCTATTGATAAACTCTGTTTGTCTGGTAGGTGGTTTTTTGTTTGCCCGAAAGTCCGCTGTTTGCGGGCTTTTCTGCGTTTGTGGGACTTGGCTTGTAGCAATAGTTGGTACTTTTGAACAGCCGTTTTTGGAGGACACTTGATATGAACCGTGGTGTTTTTCTGGAAGGCTGCAAGGGTAAATAGTTAAAAGAAAGGTAATCGTTAAAAGTTGCACCGAAAATCAGGCTAACTTTTAACGATACACCGAGCCGTTAAAAGTTAGGGTGTGGGCAAGAAAAACAGCCCGTCCAAAGACGAGCCGTATACCTTGGCAACCTTACAATCTTGACCGAGAAAGCCGCATGATTGCTGGTGTTTAATAAATGGTTTCGCGATGGCAGAAAGATTATAAGTGTGCTTGACAAAAGCAGTTGAATCACATATACTTATTATACAAATCATACTTATTATACTTTATGAACGGAGGGCTCATAATGAATAAACCTAAAGGCAAATACGCTTGGACGGTCAAAGTAGGTGAAAAAGGGCAGATTGTTATCCCAAAAGAAGCCCGTGAAATATTTGACATCAACCCCGGAGATACCTTGATTATCTTGGGTGACGAAAAACAAGGCATAGCGATACCGCCCAAAAATGCTTTTAATAAACTTGTCACAACAATCTTTGATGGCACTACGCCAAAAAGAGGTGACGAAGAATGAATGCAATCACAATTACAAATATGTCAAAAAAATACGGCGAATTTACAGCAGTAGATGAATTGAATCTGACGATCGAGCAAGGTGAACTGTTTTCTCTTTTGGGTGTCAACGGTGCGGGAAAAACCACAACGATCAAGATGCTGTCCTGTTTGATTAAGCCAACGGGCGGCGATGCGGTTCTGCTCGGAGATAGCGTAAAGGAACACCCGCAAGCTGTCAAAGCGAAAATTAATATCTCGCCGCAGGAAACAGCAGTAGCCGCCAATTTATCAGTCATCGAAAACTTGGAGCTTATAGCGAGCATTTATGGTAAGGACAGCAAAACAGTAAAGAAAAGTGCAGATAAAATGGCGACGCAGTTCAGGCTTGACGGTGTACGGAACAAAAAATCAAAGCAGTTGTCGGGCGGTATGCAGAGGCGGCTTTCCATTGCAATGGCTTTGATTTCAAATCCCAAAATCCTGTTTCTTGACGAGCCCACTTTGGGGCTTGATGTGCTTGCCCGCCGCGAACTGTGGACATCCATTAAGTCATTAAAAGGAAAGGTGACAATCATCCTTACAACACATTATTTAGAGGAAGCGGAAGCGTTGTCCGACCGTGTGGGCATCATGGCAAACGGAAAATTGACGGCGATTGGGACGGTAGCAGAATTGACCGAGCAGACCGGTACAAGCAAGTTGGAGGACGCTTTTGTTATGCTTTCAGGAGGTGCTGTATGAGAATTGTTTTGTTTGCTAAACGCAACACAAAAGAGATTTTACGCGATCCCACCAACCTCTTTTTCGGATTGGGGTTTCCGCTTATACTCTTGGTTCTGCTGTCCATCATCAATGCCAGCATCCCCGCCGAAGCGAATAACACGATGTTCTCGATTGAAAACCTCGCACCCGGTTTAGCAATGTTTGGAACCGCTTTTATGGCATTGTTTTCGGGGATGCTGTTGTCAAAAGACCGTACCTCATCGTTCTTAATGCGCTTGTTCGCCTCACCCATGGCTTCTTTGGATTTCATATTGGGTTACACTTTGCCATTGTTCATCATGGCATTGGCGCAAGCCGCAATCACGTTGTTAGCTTCCTGTTTTGCGGGGCTTGAACTTACCGTCAATCTCCTGCTTGCGGTTCTCGTGACAGCACTGAGCTCGCTTTTGTTTGTGGGTTTTGGCTTGCTTTTCGGTAGTTTGATGAATGAAAAGGCGGTCGGCGGCATCTGTGGTGCAGTGCTGACGAACGTCGCAGGATGGTTGTCTGGGGTATTCATTCCGCTTGATTTAATTGGCGGCGCTTTCAAAAAAGCGGCTGACATTTTACCGTTTTATCATAGTGTGCAAGCAATACAAGCAGTCTTGTACGGAAATTTTGGCGAATTGCTACCGCATTTGACAATTGTATTGGGTTATTCGGTTGTCATTTTTGCACTCGCAGTTATCGTCTTTCAGCGCAAAATGAGTGGTGGTAAGGCATAGAATTCGTGTGTGGAGAGCGGCATAGGGCCGAAGATATGCTACACACCCCCCACAAAAGATAGAGCTTAGCCAAAAACAGCTCACCATAAGGCGAGCTGGATACCTTGGTAATCTTAATATGGTAAATATGGTAATGCTAAGCGGTGACTTCCGAGCCGCTCTTGAACCTGAACTTCATTGTGGCATCTCGCTCAACCGTCACTTGGTCGATTACGGCAAACCACAACTTTTCGTCAAAGTTGTCGATAGCGAGTGGGCGGTTCTCGATGTCCGTAACCGTCAAATCGTCGCCCCTATGAAATAGCTATTGCCTCTGCCACTATTGTGTTGGAGGTAATTATGGCTAAAAAGCAATTCTCCCATGAACAACGGATCTCTTACGTACGAGAATGTTTGAAGTGGACAGCAACAGGTAAAAGCGTTACCACTTTTGCTACTTCTATAGGAGTAGCACGGGTAACTATGTACGACTGGTTAAGCCGCTACAAAAACCAAGTAGTTAACCAAAACCTTGTTCAAGTTGGACAAGCTAATGGCGAAATAGTTTCTGCTAGCAGTAATTCTACCGTAGGTATTAAACTCACCTTAGGTGAAATTAGTGTTGAATTACCAAGTGGTTATTCAATAAGAGAATTGGAAGACGTTCTTAAAGTAATGAGGAGTATCTTCTAATGTTTTTAGATTGGCAGCAATACAACTTCTACATCCGAGTAGGCAAAACGGACATGCGTAAAAGAGCCTTCAGTTTATCTATGATTGTAGAATCTGAGATGTTGCTTAACCCTTTTAGCAAAAGTGCCTTTTTGTTTTGTAGTGGTTCTAAGAAAATACTAAAGGTAATAGTTTGGGATTCTAATGGGTTTTGGGAGTTAACTAAACGCCTGGAGGTAGAAGGAAATTTTAGCTGGCCCCAAAGTGCAGAAGAAGCGCTACAGGTAACAGTTGATGAAATAAAACTACTATTAAAAGGAGCAGATCCATTTAAGAGATTAAAAGTAGTTATTCCACATAAAGTGAGCTAAATTAGAAACTTTTAGTAAAATGATTACTCTTTGAATTGACATTTAACTCTTTATGTGCTAATATTTTAGCATGAAAGAGAACCTTGTAGAGCAGCTTAAAAAGATGGATCACACTGCA
Source organism: Sphaerochaetaceae bacterium (assembly GCA_050950065.1). GTDB lineage: Bacteria > Spirochaetota > Spirochaetia > Sphaerochaetales > Sphaerochaetaceae > JBAYOE01. The sequence goes on from JBMNGX010000006.1 coordinate 45,437, forward strand.
TTAGTTAATGAGTATCTATCTTTGTTACAGTACCACCAAGAGCAGATGATTGCTTTTAAAGAGCTACAAGAAATCCATGAATTAAAAACAGCTTTAATCTATGTTCCCAAAACAGAACAAACAGCTTATCTATTTGATGAGGTAGAACTACTAAGTGAAGAGCCTAAAGAAGATGAAGAAATTGTTATTGTTAAACAACATACCCGCACTAAAGCTCAAAAGCTAACTACCTTAGATGCCAATACTCCTGTCGTAACTATTGTCCACGAAGTAGAGAAAGCTCCTAGTTGTAGTCGCTGTGGTGAAACTACAATAAGAGTTGAAGATAAAGTAGTTGAGAAAGTTGGGGTTCAACCAAAACAATACTACATTGAAAAGCATCTATTTGCTCAATATTCTTGTCCTTGCTGTGAAGCAGAGACTTCTAATGGTGAAACTAACATTATTACTGTGTGGGAGAATCCTAAAACGGACAAACTAATAGCGTCTAGTTCTCTTGTTGCTGATTGTGCTACTCGTAAGTACAGTGACTCACTTCCTCTATACCGCCAAGAGATGATCTTTAAGCGAGAGGGCTTTGAAGTAAGTAGACAAACTCTTTCTAATTGGTTAATGACTTATTCCCAAGTTTTAGAACCTCTAAGAAAAAGATTAAAGGAGTTAATACTACAAAGTAATCTCATTAACCAAGATGAAACACCAGTAAGGGTGCTTAAGATTCCTGAAGCAGCAACTTCAAAGAGTAACTTTATGCTTGTTCAGGTAGGCTCTACTTCTTCTGAAGATTCCCCTTTTAAAAAGTTAGTGTTGTATACCTATCTGCCTAATAGGAGGATAGAGACTCTTCAAAAACAGCTAGAAGGCTTTAAAGGGTATGTAATGACTGATGGCCTTAAGGGGTATCTTCACATAGAAAAGCATTTAAACTGTTGGGTTCATGCTCAGCGCCAATTCAAACAAATATTAAAAGTAAATCCCAAAGCAAGTGTTGCAGCTAAGGTAGTTAACATTATTAATGAGCTTTACACCATTGAAAAGCAACTAAGAAGTAGCATTAAAGATAGAGATGAGTTTTTAACTACTCGTAGAGAAAAGTGTGAACTAATCTTTGACAAACTAAAAACCTTTATGCAAGAACAAAGAGTAAACTACTCTTCTAAAAGTGCAATGGGAAGGGCTTTTAGCTATTTAGAAACTTATTGGTCCTCTTTGGTTGCTTATGTAGATTGTTATGAGGCTTCGCCACATAACAATTACGCTGAATTGGCCATAAGGCCATTTACGATAGGGAGGAAGAATTGGCTATTCTCTAATACTGTTAATGGTGCTGCTTCTTCTGCTCTTTATTACAGTCTAATAGAGACAGCAAAAGCAAACTCCCTTAATGTTTATGATTACCTTTGGTACTGCTTTGCTAAAGGTTCAACGTGTAAAACTCAACAAGATTGGGACTCTCTACTGCCTTGGAACATAGATCAAAGAGAGATTGCCTCTCTCAAAGCTCAAAGAGCTTTAGCAAAACCAGATCCAAATAGGACTGAACCCTACATTCTTAGAGGTAAAAGGTAGAACTTAGACCAATTCCGGAAACATGTAGACGGTAAAACTAACATTGAAACGACGTAGTTTCAATGTTTAATAACTGTAAGGGCTTCATTTGACGGTTACATCTATTATTGTCCATCTTCTCGGTGTCTGCTACTAGGGTACCACATCAGAATGAAGTGACTATAAATGTGAGACACACTGATGATAATAAGATTGAAATAATTGGCGTTGGGCGTGATGTCACCGAAAGAAGGAAAAATGAACTAAAAATTATAGAGCTTAGTTATAAAGACCAACTCACAGATCTTTACAATAGAAACTACCTAGAGAAGTTTCAAAAAGAGATTTCCGACAACACCTCTTTCTTACCCCTTTCAGTGGTTATTTGTGATATCAACGGACTTAAGTTAACTAACGATCTTTTTGGACATGAGATGGGAGATCGTCTTTTAAAAAAGGGCTCCTCAGTTTTTGAAAATGCTTTAAAAGAGGGTGATATTGCCATTAGGATGGGTGGTGATGAGTTCATCATAGTTTTTAGCAATTGCAGTTATGAAGAGTGCGCTAAAAGAGTTGATAGTATGAGAGAATTCAGTAGTAACAAAATTGTTGGAAAGATTCCCCTTTCAATTAGTTTTGGCTATGCAACTACAGAAGAACCTATAAAGTCGATAAACTTTCTTATCAGAAGAGCTGAAGTGGATATGTATCGCAATAAGTTAAAAGAGAGTGCCTCCTTTAAAGAGGGGGTCGTTGATCTACTTATAAACAGTTTTTATGAGAAGGGCATTTACGAAAAGAGGCACAGTACTGTTGTTGGCCTGTTATGCAGTGAGATGGGCAAAGCTTTTAATTTAGGTCAAACAATTGTTGATGAACTAAAACTTGCAGGAATTCTTCACGACATTGGAAAAATAACACTTAAAAAAGAGATTTTGAATAAAACAACCAGTCTAAATGAGGAAGAAAAAGTGGCAATGATGCGCCACCCCGAATTAGGGTATAATTTTTTAAGGACAATTCAAGGCTTTGGAAGGGTTGCAGAGTGGATTTTAATGCACCATGAACAACCAGATGGAAAAGGGTATCCACAACAGCTAAGCGATAATAAAATCCCATTAGAGGCTAAAATAATTGCAGTAGCAACATATTATGATACAATTACTAACTCTGTTAGGCAGCAAAGGTTGAAAAATCATAGTGAGGCTGCCGTTGAACTAAAGAAGACTTTCTAAAAGTAAGTTTGATGAGAAGGTTGTTGATGTTTTTCTCTCTTTGCCATTGGAAAGAATTATAGGCTCTGTTGATAGGTAAAAATTATGATAATAGATTTACTATATAACATCGCAATTCTTTTATCGCTCAGCGTAGTCTATGTAGTAATACCCTCAAAAGCCAAAAGAAAAAATTTACTGATTCAATTAGCTCAAGGAATTTTCTTTGCCCTTGGTGGGATTTTAATAATGAGTCGCCCTGTAATTATCACTGCAGGGTTAGTTTTAGATGGGCGAACACTTTTAGCTGGAGTGAGTGGGATGTTCTTTGGCTTTGTCCCTACAACTGTAGCTGTTATCTCAATGGCAATATTCCGCTACACCAGTGGAGGAGTTGGGATGATAACAGGGATCCTTTCTCCAATTACTTCAGCTGCAATAGGATTATTGTGGCGTGCTTTACGGTATAAGAAAGTTACAGAAAAAGGGGAGATTGGGTTTGAGCCGTTGTTTGTGGGATTGATTATCCACATAATTTTCGTTTTTGAATTTTTGTTTGTCCAATCTCCCAATAGAGTAGAGATTGTTAAACTTTTAGCTCTTCCAATTCTTTTAACTTACCCAATAAGCTTCCACCTTTTAGCTCTTCTAATTTTTAACCAAGAAAGAAGATTGGACTCTCAAGAGAAGATAAAACTTAGTGAACAGAGATTTAAGACAATCTTTGACAAATCCCCACTAGGAATATTTTTAGCTTATGATGATGGTGGAAAGCTTATTCAAGTTAATGAGCAATTAAAAAAGTTACTAGCTATCGAGAATTTTGAAGAGGGCAAAATTGGGTGGAACGATTTTGTCAAAGGTAAACCTATTTTAAATGGTGAAGAGTTTATCAGGATAAATAAACTAAGGGACTCAAAGATAAAAAGGTTAGATGGTAAAGACATTTGGGTTAAAACTGCAGCAACCAACATCCAAAGTGAAGATCAACAAACTAAGTTAGTTTTAGGGATGGTTACCGATATAACTGAAAGAAAAGAGCTCGAATTTGCCTTAAAATATGCTAACAGTCATGATGGATTAACAAACATCCACAACCGTAGTGAATTTGAAAAACTACTTAAAGCGTATGATGAGAAGGGTAATTATCCATTGGCAGTTGTAATGGGAGATGTTAACGGGCTAAAGGTTATTAACGATGCCTTTGGAAGAGAGACTGGAGACAACCTATTAATTAATATTGCCGAAACTTTAAAAGAGGTTACCCAAAATAGGGGAGTTTGTGCCCGAATAAGTGGAGATCAGTTTGCCCTGATTTTACAAGGAGTTGATGAAACTAAGGGGTGGAAAATTATAGAAGAGATCTCTGAAAAAGGAGATTTTGTAATTAATGGTGTTGAGGTGACCCTCTCATTTGGAGTTGCTGTTAAAAGGTCCTCTTTAGAAGATATTGATGAGATTGTTAAACTTGCTGAGAACAGTATGATTAGAAGTAAGCTTAGTGAATCTCCTAGTGCCCGCTCAAAAACTGTTAACGCTATTATCAACACACTGCATGAAAAGTCTCACAGAGAGGAGCTTCATTCACGTAGAGTTAGCGAATTAGCAATAAGACTAGGTGAGTCTTATGGACTAAATCAAAAAGAACTTGGAGAGCTTAAAACAGTTGGGCTTCTTCACGATATTGGTAAAATTGCTGTTGATAAATCTATCTTAGAAAAAAAAGGAGAACTAAGTGAAGAGGAGTGGGAGTCAATCAGACGCCACCCCGAAACAGGATGGAGAATACTAGGAACTGTGGGTGAGTTGGGAGAGTTAAGTAATGCTGTTTTATACCACCACGAAAAAGTTGATGGTAGTGGCTATCCTCACGGAATAAAAGGGGATGATATCCCTCTTTATGCCCGTATTATTGCTATTGCTGATGCTTATGATGCAATGACAGCTGCTCGAAGTTATAGATTGCAAGTGAATGAAAAAGAGGCAGCTAGTGAAATAAAAAAATATTCAGGGAGCCAGTTCGATGAAAAACTGGCCCGCCTGTTTGTTGAGAAGGTGCTACACTTCAGTTGGGGCGACCTGTAGAATTTCAATTAAATCAGTTGGCTCTAAACGGTAAGAGGAACCTTTCCCCTGATAAAATCCGTGGTCTTTTATAAAGTGGATATGTAAGTCGGTAAAAGTAATCTCTTTGTTAATCTTCTTGTTGAGAACAGTGGTATTAACTTTTTCATACATTCCAGGACCCCCAAATGGGGAGGGGAGTTTCCCTCTAACAGAGTCAACTCTGACATCAAAGTTTTCATCTAAAGTTATGAATTCGCCCAATCCATCAAAACCAGCATCTCTAAAGTATTGCATCCTTTCAGCAATAGCTTGGTTAGTTTGATCGTGGCGACGAACTGTCCCCTCATCTTCAACTATAATGTCTATTAAATTTCTCTTATCGCTTCCCAAAAATCCCTCTAGTGTAATGACTCCAGGTTGCATCTGTTGTTGAATATGGTCAAATTCAGGTGTCTGTTTCATAAACGCTCCTTATTTTTATGCAAACTTATCGTAGTAGATGTGCTCTTGTGGAACTCCCAAATCGGAAAGTACTTTGATACAAGCATCAATCATTCCTGGACTACCACACAAATAAGCTTCTGCATCAGGTGCCGATTCAACTAAACGGTGAACTACATCGGTAATTAAACCAGTTTCACCTGTCCAATTATCTTCAGGTTGAGGCTCACTTAGAGCAGGGATAAATTTAAAATCTTCCATCTTTTGCTCAAGCTCTTTCATCTCATCTACCAAGAAGAGATCTCGTGCTGAACGGGCTCCAAAGAAGTAGCGTGCTTTTCTCTTTGATCCTTTCTCTGCCATATCTAAAAGAATTGATTTAATGGGAGCCATTCCAGATCCACCAGCAATGCAGATGATATCACGATCGGTATCTCTTAAGAAGAAATCTCCGTAAGGGCCGTTAATTGAGACATCTTGCCCCTCTTTGAGGTGCTCATGGACATAGGTTGTACAAATTCCATTTGGAACTAACCTAATTTGTAGTTCAACAACATCTGTCTCACTTGGAGCTGATGCCATTGAGTAAGCACGATAAACAGCCTCATCAGTTAACTCATACTCAGGAACTTCAAATTGGATAAATTGACCAGCTTTCATCTCAATGCTTGGAGGATCGATAAGTTTTAATCTCACCTCTTTGATATCGTGAGTTAAATCACGAATCGACTCAACTTTGGTCTCAAATTGTCTCACTGAGAATAACTCTTCAGGAATCTCAATTGACATATCGTTTTTAACTTTAAGTTGGCAAGAAATTCTTATTAGATTATCAATATCCTCTTTCTCTAAAAGGGGAAGTTCTGTTGGTAAATAGTTACCTCCTCCTTCAACAACTTTAACTTTACACAACCCGCAAGAACCCCTTCCTCCACAAGCACTAGGGATAAAAATCTCTTCGCTTTTAAGAGTTGATAACAAAGGGCGTCCTGCCTCAACATCTAATACCTTATCGTTGTTGATTGTGATTCTAGCCATTCCATAGTTACCAACTGTTGCATCGGCAATAACCATCAATAAAGCCAAAAAGAGTGAGATAAGGGTAATTACAGATACGCTAACAAATAATGAACTAAGCATAATAACCCCCTTATGAGATGCTGATCATACCGTTAAAGCCCATAAATGCCATTGCCATAAAGCCAGCAATGATTAGGGCAATTCCAGCCCCTTCTAAGCCGTAAGGTATTTTTGCAGTTCTTAAACGTTGACGAATTCCAGCCATTGCCATAATTGCCAACAGCCATCCTAAGCCACTTCCTAAACCAAAGAAGAAACTTGTCATAAAGGTGTATTCACGAATTACCATAAACAATGAGGCACCTAAAATTGCACAGTTAACTGTAATTAAAGGTAAGAAAATTCCTAAAGCAAAATAGAGTCCTTCACTGTAACGTTCGATTATCATCTCAATTAGCTGAACAAAAGCTGCAATGACGATGATGAAAACGATAAATCTAAGATATTCTAAATTGAATGGGATTAAGACTAACTCATAAACAATCCAGTTTAAAGCAGTTGTCACTGCCATAACAAAGGTTACTGCAATTCCCAATCCTGCTGAAGTTTCAAGTTCCTTAGAGACTGATAAGAATGAGCACATCCCTAAATAGTTTGTTAAAAGGATATTGCTTGTAAATATTGCCGCAAAAAAGACGGCAAATGGATATAATGCATTACTCATTAGCTTCCTCCTTGAAAACAGCTTCACGGACAACCCAGATGAAAATAGCTAACATGAAAAATCCTCCTGGAGGCATAATCATGATTGCCCAGCTTGTCCACCAAGAGCCTAAGATTTGATAACCCCAAAGGGTTCCTGTTCCCATCAACTCTCTAAAGAAAGCAATGATTAGAAGAACATAGGCGTAACCCATACCACTTGCTAATCCATCTACCAACGAAAGAAGCGGTTTGTTTTGGAGGGCAAAAGCCTCAATTCTACCCATGACGATACAGTTGGTAATAATTAGACCAACATAGGGGCCCAATTGTTTCCACATTTCTGGGTAGTAGGCTTTTAAGAAGATATCGACAATGATTACATAGGTTGCAATAACCAGTGTCTCTACCATCATCCTAATACGATCTGGGATTGCTTTACGCATTAACGAGATTGTCCAGCTCGATAGTGCTGTTGTAAACATAACCCCAATTACCATAACCATTGTGTTATCCAATTTATTTGTAACTGCCAAAGTGGAACAAATACCAAGTATTTGGACAAATACTGGGTTATCTTTTCCTAATGGCTCTAAAAATGCTTTTTTATACTTTCCTGCTGCCATACTACTGCCCCCTTCCAACTTTATCGCTCTCTAAAAGGCGGTTCATGATGTTTCTAAAAGACTCACTGGTCCTTGTAGCTCCAGTAATTCCGTCCATCTCATCGTCACTAGAGGCAGTTCCCTCTTCAACAACTCTAAATGGACCTTGCTTGCCAGCAAATTGGGCTGTGAACCAAGGCTCTTCAATCCGCGCTCCCAATCCTGGAGTCTCCGTTTGACTAACAATTGAGACCCCGGAGAAAGTATTTAGATCCTCTTCAAAACCAATCATTACAGATATTGTTCCCCATAAACCTGGCCCATCCGAGGCAAATACGTAGCGCTTAATTCCATCATCAGTATTTATTACATATCTATCACCCTCATCAGTAACAAATTCATTAAAAATTTGGACAACGTTGGAAGGTGTTCCATCGTGTGTGATAGCAGCTGCATCCAAAATACTTCTCCAAAGGAAAAACTGCTCATTCTCTTCTACCAACTCTAAAGTGTAGAGGTGTAAGGCAGCAGTTAAAACGATACAAACTATTGTGACAAGGGCCATAAATACTAAAGGGTGGATTCTTTTTGCATAAAAACTTTTAGTTTTCATTTTGCACCCTCCTTGGCAACTTGTTTCTTCCTATTTTTTAAAAGCTTGAAGTAGTGGTCCATAAGTGGGCCAAACATATTAGCTAGTAGAATTGCAAAAGTTACCCCTTCGGGCCAACTTGAGAAAGTTCTGATTGTGACTGTCATTAAACCAAACAGTATCCCATAAACCCATCTTCCCAAATCGGTACTTTGGCTAGAAGAGATTGGGTCAGTAATCATAAAGAAAGCTCCCAACAAGAAACTTCCTCCCAACAGGGCATAAATGGGATGAAGTGCTTCGCCAACTCCAGTTAAAAAGAAGATTGTTTGTAAGAATAAAAATGAGGCAATTGAACCAACAACTATTTTCCAGTTGGCTGCCTTTTTATAAATTAGCCAAAGGCCTCCTAAAATGATTAAGATTGCTGCAGTTTCACCAAAGCTTCCACTTGTGGGTCCTAAAAGTAGTTCCACAAATGAGCTTGATCGTGTAGCCATTGGGGTAGCTGCACTAATCATGTCGGCTTTAGAGAGCCAAGTTCCAAATCCTGCTGGAAACCAGTTGAAAGTAGTTTGTGGTAAAACAAAGCGGCCTGTCATGGGAACTCCGAAGCTAATATAAACAAAAGCCCTTGCTGTTATTGCTGGATTGAATGGGTTGCGCCCAAATCCACCAAAAACCATTTTCCCAAAAACAATTCCAAATGCTATTCCAACTGCGCCCATCCACAACGGGATTGCAGGTGGAAGCGATAGAGCAAAAAGTAAACTAGAAACAAACACAGATTCAGTTACTTTCAAATCATACTTTTTTGCCATGATTGTTTCGCTTAATAATCCAAATGCTGTCACTACAGCTAGTAGAGCTACAAATCGCCAACCAAAGAAATAGATGGCAGCTAAACTTGCTGGAGCTAGAGCTATAAGGACATTACGCATTGCTTGCTGTTTTTGAATTTTCACAATATCCTCCCTCGTTAGTGTACAAAGTATTGTAACTTAGAATTTCCCTCTTGTAAAAAGAATAGGAATGAAAAAAGGGCTAATTTAGAGTAGAGAGAGCCTTTTTACCTCAACAGAGATAACATTGTATTCAATTTGAACAAACCCCCGAACAATTAAGGCTCTTTGGATAGTTAAGAGGTTTTTATAAAGAGAGTATACTTTGGGAAAAATGACAGCTTCAAAAAGATCACTTTGATCTTCAAATGAGACAAACTGCATCATTTGTCCCCCTTTGGTAACTACACTTTTACGAGTTATTGGCCATCCAACTAAAGTGACACTTCTACCAACATAAAGATGCAAATTTTTTGCTAAAGTGGGTTCTACTCTAACAATCTTTTCTTCCCACAATTTTAAGATAAAGTGGTTTCTTAAAAACCCTAAACTCTCAAACTCCTCAAATAAAACTCTTTTCAAACTTTTTTGTTCAACAGGAAAGGGAAGCTCTCTTTTTTGCTTTGGGACAACAAACAACTCTCCATTTTTTTGATTCGCGTCACTTAGTAAAAGTTCTCTTAGTTGTTCAGTACGACTTAAATTGGGTTCAAGAGAATCAAATGCTCCAGAGGCAACTAAACTTACCAACTCTTTTCGCTCAAGCTTTATTTTTTGACTAAAGTCTTCTAAAGAGTGATAAGGTCTATTTTTTTCAATTGCTAAAGCACTTTTATAAAATAGATTTCTAATTGCCATCAATCCAATAACTACAGATCCATTTTCCCCTTTGTAGGTGTAATCACTTTTATTCACATCAGGGCCAATAAGATTAATATTCATTCTCCTTATTTCACTTATGTAGGCACTAGGGGTGTAATAACCTCCACCATTGGAGAGTACTGCTGCCATAAAGTGCTCTTTGTGGTGAACTTTTAAATAGGCAGCTTGGAAAGAGATCATAGCGTAAGAGGCAGAGTGAGCCTTACAAAAAGAGTACCCATCAAAAGATAAAATCATCTGCCAAACCTTGTTGGCAACTTCCTCTTTTACATCTTGCTCTTTGCACCCCTTTTTAAAACGCTCTTCGTACTCTTTTAATTTAGAAGGATCTTTCTTTGAGATGATTTTTCTTAATTTGTCAGCTTCTGCTTCTGAAAAATTGGCCAAAGCTACAGCAACTTTAGAAACATCCTCTTGGTAACACAAAATTCCATAAGTCTCATCAAAAAGTTTATCCATCTTAGGGTCTAAGTTTTCCCATTTACCACCTTTAAGCCTCCTTAAATACTCATTTATATAACTATTGGCAGCAGGGCGAATCATTGAAGAGTGAATTACCACATGGTTAAAATCCCCTTTGCCACTTTTTCTTTGAAGCTGTCTCATAGCAGGTGATTCAATATAAAAGACCCCCATACTATCTCCAGCAGCTAAAGCTTGTTTGGTTAAATAATCATCATTGGGGTTCCAATAGTTTTTATCTATAAAAATCCCCTCTTTTTTCAAAGAGTCTAAAGTATCTCTAATGACAGCTAACGATCTATTACCCAATAGATCAATTTTAACAAGCTTTGCCTCTTCTACACCTCTTTTATCCCAAGTTAAAAGGGGATAGCCCTCCTTAGAGTTTTCTATGGGAGCATAAAGGTTAATATCATGTGGAGTAATAACAACTCCTCCACAGTGCATAGAAAGAAGTCTAGGGGTATTTACCAACTTTAAAGCTATACTTGTAACTTTTTCCCATAAGGGGTCCTCTTTTAAATTATTATGGTGATTCTTTTTTTGGGAGATTTCAAAATCGGTAAACCCATAAGCTTTTGCACTCTCTCTGAAGGCAGAGTCAAAATTGAAGTGGTTGTGATTGGCAACTCGGGCAAAGTTAGATATACCAAATTTAGCAATCACTTTGTGTAAAATATCATCTCTTTCATCCCAAGCAAAATCGATATCAATATCGGGAAGATCCTCGCGCTCTTCATTTAAAAAGCGCTCAAAATAGAGGTTATGTTTAATTGGATCTACATTGGTTATTCCTAAAGCATAAGCAACAATTGAAGCAGCTGCTGAGCCTCTACCACACGATAAAGTACCTAGTTTTACTATCTCATCCATAACTAGAAAATAGGTAGTGAACTCTTTTTTGCTTATAATCTCCAACTCATAATCAATTCTAGAAACTACCTCATCACTAAGATTTACATACTTTTCTATTGCCCCTTTTAAAACTCTCATCTTTAAAAGCTCTTTAGGATTTGGGTGAAGGTAGGGGGGAAAGGTAAAATTGATAAAAGGATCCACTTTGGAGCCAATTTCTCCAATTTTGTTGGCCTCTTTAAGAGCTTCGGGCCAAGGGGCAAAACTTTTTAAATATTCGTTTTGAGTAAGAAGAATACTTAAAGGATCTTCACACTCCTTTGCATCTAATCTACCTATATTTTTAGAAGTGGCTATTGAGCGGAGAACTTGATGAACTTCCCACTGAGATTGATCAACAAAGGTAGCATCATCAATTGCAACTAAAGGGACAGCGAGTTTTTTACTAATGGAGACTAATGAAAAATTATTGGGAGTAACTGCACAATAAAGGCTTTCTACATAACCATTTAATTTAAATAAAAGGGATTTAGTTTTGATTACTAACAAAAGCCCTTTTGAATCTTTTTTTAACTCTTTTACTAAATTAAAGTTCTTTTTAGTTTTTAGGTTAGTTAAAAGGGTAGTTAGACGACTGTATCCATAATTGGAGGCAACAAAGACAAAAACAGACTCTCCATTACTAATTAACTCAGAGCCAATGATACTTTTTATGTTGTACTTTTTAGAAAGAGAGCGAACTTTGTGTAAGGAGTAGAGGTTGTTTTTCTCACAAATACCTAAATGGGTACATCCCTGAGTAGCTAAAAATGAGACAATCTGCTCTATTGAAGATACTCCCCACAACAAAGAGTAGTTAGATCTTATTGCCAATCTGCTACTCATGAAAAAGAGTTGCTCCACTGGTAATAGAGCTCACATTGTAGCGCTCTCTTATTTGATCTAAAGCTTTTTGTAAATTGCTGTTTTTGGTTGATTCAAATAGATCAAACTCTTTTATAAAAGGTTCAAGGTGATCTAATTTCAAACTTAGAGCTACTACCCTAATTCTTCTATTGAGTCCCCTTTCTAGTGCTAACTCACTATATTTAACCACCTCATTCTCATAATAGAGCCCTTTTGGAGCTTTTAAAGAGCCAATACTAATTGCTCCATCTCCCCAGTAAACTTTAACTTCAACTTTTTTTGTTGAAAGGCGATTAGTGCGCATCTCTAAAGAGGCCTCTTCAGTTGCTGCAACTAAAGCTGCTAATATTGCATTAGAATTCAATAGAGGTTCTTTAAAACTTACATCCCTTTTAATAAAATATTTTTGATAATTTTGGGCATAGGAGTAACTAAAATCTAACCCTCTTGCAGCATCTCTTAAAGCAATTCCTCTTTTACCTAAAAGAGTTACCACTTGCTCTTTGTTCAATTGAGCTAGTTGCCCAATTTGATTAAAGCCTGCCACCTTTAGTAGGTGGACAGTTACACCTCCCACTCCAGGAAGCAAACTAATATCTTGGTGGGCTAAAAAAGCTCTTTCACTTCCAGCTTTAACTTCAGCAATCCCTTTAGGCATAATTGCCCTGGTTCCCACCTTAGCAACAACTCTATTGGAGGCAACTGCTATAGCACTGGCAAGTGTTAAGCTCTCGTAAATACTGTTTTGAAGTCTTAAGGCACAATCGACAGGCTCTCCAAATAGTCTTCTAGTTCCCTTTACATCTAAAAATAGGTTGCCGTTTCCACTACTGGCGATTAAAGGGGTGTACTTAGAGGCAAGTTTTATTAAAAGAGAGTCAACTTTAGCACTTGTTACAGGATCTGGGGTAATTACCTTTAAAGAGGGGACTCTTTGTAAAGCTGTTTTGACCAACATCCCTTTATAAATCCCCTCATCCAAAGCTCTTTTAGAGAGATCTAAAACTAAAGAGCGAGAGCTCTCTTTGGCAATAACAAAAGCACTCTCTTTTAAAGAAGGTTCTTTTGCCATAGCAACTGCTGCATTGAAGTTGGCAACACTAATGTGGATAGTTGATGGATAATTCTCCATTTCCACCTCGATCAACAAGGAGCTTTCTCAACATCAAAGCGTTAGTTACAGCTTGCCCTCTGTTGTGGTTGTTGAAATAGACTAAGACTGTTTTAGAACCAATACTTAAAGCCTTAATCCTCTCTTTGATAACCTCGAGCTCCTCTTTTGTATAAAGATAGTCGTAACGACTATTTGTATCAAAGTTCCACCAGTTCTCTTTGTTTCTTCCATGAAGACGAATATAGGCAAACGAAGATGTAAGTACATCTACCATAGGGGGACTATTTTTTATTTGAGGTAAATCCAAAGAGACTAAAGATACTTCCCTTTTTCTAAGGGCATCTAAGGTGCGGTTGTTGTACCACATTTCGTTACGGAATTCCACGGCTAAAGGGAAAGAGGCCAAAGACCCAATTAGACGATCTAGATAGCGTCTTTGGTCTACTTCGTATCTAAAAGTGTGTGGGAACTGTAATAATATGGCATCAAGAGCATCTTTTTCTGCTAAGGCTGAAACACTTTTACTAAAAATAGTTACCTCTTTATGCCACTGTGATGGCTCAATTTTGTGGGTTAAACTTTGGTGTGCTTTTATTGAAAAGGTAGTTTTGGGGGCACTTAGAGTGAGGTTGTTTAGTTGGTCATATTGGGGCATTTTGTAGTAACTAAAATTTAACTCAACAGTAGCAAAGAGTTCTTGGTAGAGCTCTAAGTATTGAGATGCTTTAGTATTTAAAGGATAAACAGGGCCAACCCACTCTTTGTAGGAGTACCCCGATGTCCCAATTAAAATAGTAGCCATAAGTTAGATATACTATACAAATGTATAGTATGCAAGGGCAAATGTTTTAGTTGTATTCACTTTTTATTATGGTGATAATAGAGGGTATGAAAACTTACCTTATTTTGCTTGCCGGTGGAGAGGGGCAAAGGCTTTGGCCTTTATCTAAAAAGATAGTCTCAAAGCAGTTTTTGCCCCTTTTAAAGGATAAAACTTCACTACTGCAAAAAATATATGGTAATGCAATAAAACACTTTCCTAAAGAGAGAGTTGTTGTTGCCACCTCTAAAGAGCAAGAGCATTTAGTTTCTCAACAACTTGGAGATGATGTTGTGTGTGTAGCAGAACCAGCTAGGCGCAACACTTATGCAGCAATCTTATTAGCTACCTCTTATATCAAAGAACATCTTAACCCTTCAGATGAAGATGTAGTTGTAGTTTTACCAACTGATTCATTAGTTGATGATTCTTATATGGAGGTGATTAAAGAGATTGCTAATCTTGCTTCTACTGGTAAATCTAAATTAGTTTTGATGGGAATTGAGGCAAAAGAGGCTACAGATCAATACGGTTATATTGTTGGAACTAAAGGTGAAAAGGGAGTTCTAAAAGTAGATCACTTTGAAGAAAAGCCCCCCTTAGATAGAGCACAAGAGCTAATAAAAGGGGGAGCTTTATACAATGGGGGTGTTTTTGCCTTCAAGTTCTCATTCTTATTAAACAAAGGGAGTAGAACTTATAACGATATTCTTAATGATTATGAAAAAATTAAAGCTATCAGTTTTGATTACGAAGTTGTTCAAAAATGTGACTCTATTTTGGCTTACCCTTATAAAGGTTCTTGGAGAGATTTGGGTAGTTGGCAAACATTAATCAAAGAGTTGAAGGTAGACCCTTTAGAAGATCAAAGTAACATTGTTATCAACGAAACGGACTTTGAAGTTCTTTTAGAGGATGTAAAAGATCTATTAGTAGTTGTCACAGAAGGAGGTATTTTAGTCACTAAAAAACCAAATTAATTGAAAATCTATTTTTGACTTGCCACCTCAGTACCATTATACTGTAAGTACAACGGTAGTAGCGAATCGGCTTAAAGTGCCGAATAGCGCTTTTTGAGAGCCGACTTCCCATTGCCGTAGGAGGTGGTCATGATTAAGCGAGCTATTGTAGCGACTGATTTGTCGCAGGCATCTGACATAATGGTTGAAAATTTAGAGTTCTTAAAAGAGTTTGGGGTAAAAGAACTTCTACTATTACAATGTCCCGATTACCAAGAAGTTGCCTCTGAAGTGTTCCCTTACGTTGCAACAGCCCAAGCTGCGGCTATAGAGGATCAAAAACAAGTTTTAGAGTCCCTTGGATTCAAAGTTGAATCTCGAATAGCTCCAGGAAGTGCCAAACGAGAAATTAACAAAATAGCAGAAAAAGAAGATTTCCCTTTAGTCGTTGTTGGTTCTCAAGGACACTCCTTAATTGGGGGAGCCTTTTTAGGGGGAGTTGCCCATGAAGTTATGTTAAGGGCAAAACGGCCCCTTTTAATTGTTCGACTCACAATTGATGAAGATGGAAAACTAAAATCCATTGGTCTTTCTAAAGAGGGGGTAACTAACCACCTTCTTTATGCAACAGATTTTTCACCTGGTGCTAAAGGAGTTGTCCACTACCTTAAAAAGATTTTACGAACTGAAAATGTTAAAAAACTCACTTTATTACACGTTCAAGATCGCTCTCGCATTGAACCCTATTTAGTTGAGAGGGTGGATGAGTTTAACGTTGAGGATACTAAAAGACTCAATAAATTGAAAAAAGAGTTCTCTGCTATCGAGAACTTGAAAATTGATGTGAAACTTCTTTATGGAGATCCCCATGTTGAAATTATGAGAGAGCTTGAAGATAGTGGTGCCTCAATGATTATTATGGGAACTCAAGGGCGTGGTTTTTTACGAGAGCTCTTTGTAGGTAGTGTTAGTCAGTACATTGCCCGTAAGGCAACTGTTCCAGTTCTTTTAATCCCTTATACAGAGTAGCCATTTGACAATCTTTGTTATGCGTGTGATTGTTCGACTGAGGTAAAAAATGTATATAGCGATTATTAATATCCATGGTTTGGTCCGTTCTGAGAATATTGAGATGGGCCGAGATGCCGATACTGGGGGGCAAACCCGCTATGTAATTGATTTAATAAAAGAGCTCTCAAAAAGAGAGGGGGTGGAAGTAGATCTTTTCACCCGTAAGATTTCAGATAAACGAGTTAGTGAAGATTATAAGCAACCAATAGAGAAAGTTGGCGAGAATGCTAGAATTATTAGGTTGGGATGTGGAGGTTCTAAATACATCAGAAAAGAGCTTTTATGGCCCTATTTAGATGAGTACGTAGATAATCTTATCTCTTTTTTCCGTAAAGAAAATAGAATCCCCGATATTATCCACGGCCATTACGCCGATGGAGGTTATGTGGCAACAGAGATTGCTACCTACTACCACTCTCCTTTAGTTTTTACTGGCCACTCGTTGGGGCGTAACAAAGTAGAATATCTTAAATCTACTGGTGTTAGCGATGATAAACTTGAAAGTTACTACAATATGAGTCATCGCATTGCTCAAGAAGAGCGAACCATCAGAAAAGCCGATATGGTGATAACCAGTACCAACTACGAAAGAAAGAAGTTGTACAGCTCTTATGAGAACCACCAAATTGATAAATTTAAAGTGGTTCCACCAGGGTTGGATTTAGAGAAATTCTTTCCCTATTACCACTATGAAATTAACGACCCATCGGTAACTGAAGGGCAAAAAATGGCCCAATTTTCAATGATGAAAGAGCTACAGAGGTTTTTCACCAATTTTGATAAACCACTAATACTATCTCTTTGTCGCCCTGAAGCTAGAAAGAATATCGATTTACTAATTGAAATTTATGGTAAGAGTAAAGAGTTGCAAGCAATTGCGAACTTGGCAATCTTTGCCGGCATTCGAGAAGATATCAACACAATGGAGGAGGGGGAGAAAGAGGTTCTCACCGATATGTTGTTGTTGATGGATAGATACGATTTGTATGGGAAGATGGCAATTCCCAAACACCACAACCCAGAAAAAGATGTTCCAGAGTTGTACAGAATAGCTGCCTTGAAAAAAGGGGTGTTCGTTAGTGCGGCTGCTTTAGAGAACTTTGGTTTAACCTTTATTGAAGCTGCTGCAGTTGGACTGCCTTTCATTGGAACAACTCGAGGTGGAGTGCAAGATATTCAACAAAACTGTAACTGTGGTATTTTAGTAAATATTGATGATCACAAGAAGTTAAGCGATACAATTCACAACATCTTAACTGACCAACAAAAATGGTCTGAGCTTTCACAAAATGGGGTGGAAAAAATTTGGCAAGTTTACAATTGGAAAACTCACTGTGACACCTATTTAGATCGCCTAAATTGGGCAGTTGAACAACATAAAGAGAGAAAATCTTTAGATAGTAGATACGAAAAGAGTATGGCTAAAAGAATTGGCTCTGTTGATTTTCTTTTTATTAGCGATATTGATAACACCCTTACTGGTGATGAAAATGGCCTCAAAAAACTGGGATCTTATTTAGAAGAAAATCACAGCAGTGTGTGCTTTGGAGTTGCAACAGGAAGGCACTTAGAGTCGGCAAAAGAGATTTTAGATAAGTACAATTTAAAACCCGATATCTTAATAACTTCAGTTGGTAGTGAAATCTACTACGGTAAAAACCTATTAGCAGATAAAGGGTGGAGTGCTTTTATCCGTAGAAGATGGTACCCAGATCGAATAAAAGAGGCTTTAAAAGATTTTGAAGGCCTTAGTTTACAAACAGAGGTTGGCTCTCAACGCTCTTTTAAAGTTAGTTACGATATTAAAGGTGTTAAAGATTTTAATAACTTAGTTTTAGAGGTGACAAAAGAGCTTGAAAAGACAAAGAGTGCTTTTAATCTTGTTGTTTCACACGAAAACTTTTTAGATATCCTCCCTTACAGAGCTTCCAAAGGTTCTGCTATTAAGTACATCGCTTGGAAGTGGAACATTGAAGGTAATAAAGTTATTACAGCAGGGGATTCTGGTAATGATATAGATATGTTAAAAAAACCTTTTAAAGGGATTGTTGTTGCCAATCATGAAAAATCGCTCGATAAATTAAAAGATGCAAAGAACATCTACTTTACCGAGCGATCAAATGCCCATGGTGTAATTGAAGGGCTCAAAAAGCTTAAGGTTATCCCTTAAGCTTTAGGATAGAGCATCTTTCTTAACACGTAGTGTAAAATTCCACCGTTTTTGTAGTAAGTTACCTCAATAGGTGAATCTAAACGACAAGTGGTGTTAAATTTCACCTGCTTGCCATCTTTTTTAGTTGCAGTAACTTCTAAAGTACATCTTGGTTGAAGATTATCGCTAAGGGGGATAGAAAATTGCTCATCCCCATTTAAACCAAGTGAATCAAAACTTACTCCCTCTTCAAATGTTAGAGGAAGAACACCCATTCCAACTAAGTTGCTTCTGTGAATTCTCTCAAACGACTCAGCAATAACTGCTTTAACGCCCAATAAACGTGTTCCTTTAGCTGCCCAATCCCGAGATGAACCAGTTCCGTACTCCTTACCAACGATTACAACTAAATCTCTGCCCTCTTTTTGATATGCCATCGATGCATCATAAACAAACATCTCATCCTCTTGTGGGAACTTTTTAGTAAAACCACCCTCTTTAGGGGCAACTAGTTTTTGTTTTATGCGGGTATTTCCAAAAGTACCTCTAACCATAACATCGTGGTTTCCTCTTCTACTTCCATAAGAGTTGAACATCTGTTGCTCTACATTTAAAGAACTAAGGTAAGTTCCTGCAGGGTAGGTTGGATCAATTGAACCAGCTGGACTGATATGATCAGTAGTTACCGAATCCCCCATAACTAACAAAGGATAAGCATCTTTAACACCTTTAATTTGGGGTTTTTCTTTAGGGAAGTTATTAAAGAAAGGAACTTTAGCAATGTAGGTTGAGTTTTTGTCCCAGTGGTAAGTATCACCATCAGGGGCATAAAGCTCTTGCCATTTCTCATCACCTAAGAAAATATCTTTGTACTTTTCAATGAAAGCTTTTTTATGAACGTGTTGGTGGGCTAAGGCTATAGTCTCTTCGTTATCAGGCCACAATTCACTTAAAAATACCTCTTTACCATCTTTATCTATGCCTAAAGACTCTTTAGTTAAATCAATATCAATTCTTCCAGCTAGTGCGTAAGCAACAACTAAAGGGGGACTCATTAAAAATGAGGCTTTAACGTTTTTATGGATTCTTCCATCAAAGTTTCTATTTCCAGATAAAACACTAGCTAAAGTTAAATCATTTTCTACTTGAGCTTTCTCAATTTCAGGATTAAGTGGTCCAGAATTTCCAATACAGGTAGTACACCCATAAGCAACAATATTAAACCCAAGTTCTTCTAAAGAGCTAAGCAGTCCACTATTTTGTAAATAATCTTTAACTACTTGAGAACCTGGGGCCAAAGAAGTTTTTACCCAAGGGGCAATTTTTAATCCTCTAGCAACAGCTCTTTGAGCAACTTGCCCTGCTGCAATCATAACTGAGGGGTTGCTTGTGTTAGTACAACTGGTAATTGCTGCAATAGCTACAGAACCATCGTGTAAGGTTGTTTTTTTTCCATCAAGGTCGATTTCAACACTCTTATCCTTACCAATAGTAGTTCGCTCCAAAATAACTTTATCGGCAGCTTCTAAGTTTATTCGATCTTGGGGACGAGAAGGGCCTGCAATGGAAGGGACAACTGTAGCTAAATCTAACTCTAAAATTCGATCGTAAGAGGCACTCTTGTTTGGATCGTGGAATAAGGAGTTTGCTTTACAATAAAGTTCTGTTCTCTTTGCCCATTGATCTCTTCCTGTGAGAACTAAGTACTCAATACTCTTTTCATCAACTGGGAAAAATCCCATTGTTGCCCCATACTCAGGACTCATATTGGCAATGGTGGCTCGATCAGGAAGATCTAATGAAGCTAAACCTGGTCCAAAGTATTCAACAAAAGCTCCAACAACTTTCATCTCACGCAATAGGTTTGTTAAAGTTAAAACTAAGTCGGTAGCTGTACAGTTGTGGGCCATTTTACCATGAAGTTTAACGCCAACAACTTCAGGAATTGGCATGAAGTAGGGTTGGCCTAAAATAACTGCCTCAGCCTCTATTCCACCAACACCCCATCCCATAACACCAAGACCGTTTATCATAGTGGTGTGACTATCAGTTCCTACTAAAGAGTCGGGGAATAGGACACCCTCTTGCTCTCTAACACCTTGAGCTAAATACTCTAAGTTAACTTGGTGACAAATTCCAGAATTTGGGGGAACTATTTTCAAATTAGAGAAAGACTTTTGAGCCCACTTTAATAGTGAGTAGCGTTCATGGTTTCTCTTATACTCAAATTCAACGTTCTCATCTAAAGAGGTGGGAACACCATACGAGTCAACTTGAACTGAGTGGTCTATTATTACATCTACTGGAACGTGAGGATTGATAATTTTAGGATCTTGCCCCACATCTTTAACTGCATCCCTTAAAGCTGCTAAATCAACTATAGCGGGAACTCCAGTGAAATCTTGCATTAAAACTCTTTCTGGGTGGAAAGGAATTTCTGATGGGCGTTCTACTTTATTTTCACGATCTGCCACAGCATTCAACACTGAATCGTCAAAACCTAATTCACTTTGGTGGCGCATTAAGTTCTCTAAAAGGACTCTTAAAGAGTAGGGAATTTGCTCTAACTTCTCTTTAGAAAACTTTTTAATATCGTAGTAGGAATAGCTTTTCCCATCTATATCAATCTTACTTATAAATTTTTCAGACATACATTTCCTCCATCTTTACTTAGCATACATTTCTACTTAAAAGTGTGCAAGTTATCAAAGAGGAGGTTGCCCAGTTCAATACCTAAATTGAACTTGAAATCATCAGTTGCAATACTATAAGCAACTTTACCAAAAAGAGTTATTTCTGAAGAGGCTCCTAACACAATATCTGTAGATAAAATAGCCCCTAAAGTTAAATCATCATCCCAAACAAACCCTTTGTTTAGGTAGTAGAGCCTCTTTTGAGCATATAAAGAGAGTTTTAAGCCAGTAAGACCTCCCAAAGGAATTGGTTGGTCAAACTTACTTAGTTGCCAACTATACTTGAAAGTTGTCAAAAACTCCCCTAAAAGATCTTGATTTGGTAGTTTAACTAGAACTCCCTCTAAGTCTAACGAAACTATTTGACTAGTTGCTAAAGGAACTTGCCCATAAAGATTTAAGACTGCCACAAGTCTCTGATAAGTTTCATCAAAGGTATTTTCATATTGTGCAAGGGCACTAGTAAGTAATCGATAACGGCCTAATCTGTTGTAGGGACTAACAGGTGAACTAAGTTGGTAAAGAACTCTACCCAAAATTGAGTAGTGAGTGTATGTAGGTTTTTTAGTTAAAAGTGCACCAACAGAAGAGACTACTAAATGGTTAGCTTTTAAGGTGGTTATATCGATTGTGATATAGTTTAACTGCCCACCAAGAGAGAACTCTTTGAATTTAAAGGTCTCATCAAAATCAACATTTGCACTGATGTTTGTGACAAAGGGGCCTTTATTAAAATCATAAGAGAGACGTGCAAAAAACTCTTTTGCTTTAAGGCGGTATCCACTAGACACAACAATTGTGTGTTGTTCTAATAAGCTTTGGAAAAATAAAGTGGCTCCTAAAGGAAAATCTTCACTATCATCTATAGAGATAGGGAGCCAAAAAGAGAACTTTGGTAAGTCTATGAACTTCTTAGAATTTAAAGGAGGATGTTTTACACTAGATGATAAAGCATTCTCTTCAAAAGCTGTCTCTTCAAACTCAAGGTTTTCTAAAGTAAGTTGTCTAACAATAATGCCACTAGGTGAGTAGGTAGTATAAATTAAAAAAGAGTGATCTTTGGTTGCACTTAGTATTGGTGTTGGAGAACCTACAACTTTAAAGATTTTATCTTCTATTAAAGAGTAGCTGTATAGTTGTAATTTATCCTCTTTATCACTAACAAACCAAATTGTTTGATTATCAACAAACTGAGGATCTAAGATTAGATTAGGACTGTTTTTGATTAAACTATTGGTTTTACCATTTTCTACAATAATTAAAGAACTTAGTTTTTCCTTTAGCTCAACAAAGACAACCTTTTTCCCATCAACTTTAACATCGTGTAATGAACCTTTATCACTTTGATAAACAACTTCTTTTTCTTGGGTGTTTAAATCAAGTTTAATGAGTTTATCGCCTTGGGTAGCAAAAACAATGGCGTGATCTTCACTGACAGCAATTTGCTTTAATCTCTCTTTATTAGTGAGCTTCTTAGATTTGCCAGTTTCTAAGTTGTAAGAGTACAAATCGCTGTAGCTAACCATATCAACACCCAAAGATTTAAAGGAGGAAAAAGAGTAATTTGAATAGGTGAAATATAAGGAGTCATCAACTAAATCAAATTGGTTAAGCTCAAACAAAGGAAGTCTTTTAGCAATCACTCTCTCCTCAGTGTAGTTATAAATCATTCCCCCTTTGTTATAACTCCTTACTAATCCAATGATGCCATTATTAGTTATAAAAGGAAGATAATAGTCCCCTTCGTCTGCTTTTGAGAGTATTGTTGACTCTTTTTCGTCAATGACAAAGTTAGTGGTAGACTCTTTAATAGCCTCTGTGTAAAGCTCTTTAGCACTTTTATCAATCACTTTTTTAAAAGGACCAGATATCCCAAATAAAGGGAAAGTAGTGAACAAACGATTTATTTCATTAAAGGTGTCAAACCCATAATTTTCTATTAAATGGCTAACCATTAAATAGCCAGTTATGTAGCCACGATCAAAAGGATACACAGGGCTATGGTAAGAGCCTTTAGCTAAACTCCACATCTTATTTTCATAAAAAGGCACTTTGTATCTTAACTTCCAACTCTCATTTAAGCCTCTGCTATTTTCATTGTAAGTGGTAACTCCTTCAATCCACCAAAGGGGCATTAAAAAAGAGTTAACCGAAGCAGCTCCTGGCCCAAAGATTGGTTTTAGAATTTTTGCAATTCCCACTGGTTGAGTTAAATGAAGATAGTGACTTAATTCATGTGTTAAAAGGGTCTTCAACCAAGAGCCAGTAGTTAAGCCACTTTGTTGAGAGGCTGGAGGGGTGGTGTATAAGACTAACTTTGGATAAAGGGAAATAAAGTAACCATTAGCATCAACTGGGTTGCCACTTAAATAGATAGTTATCTTCTCTTTTGGCATGTAGTTAAACAGTGAGCTTAACGATAACAAAACATCATCAGCAAAACTTAGAACTTCAGAAGCACTTTGCTCTTGGTTTTCATTAAAGACAATTTTAAAGTAGTCACTATCAACAAAGGAGTAACTAAAAAGTTTGAAAGAGAGAATTAAGCTAAGAGCTACTATTAAAAGTCCCCTTTTCATAATAAAAGAATAGCTATACACAGCTCTATTAACAAGGCAAATCGTTTTTATAATTGCTAATTAGAGGTATTGGTTATAAAATCTAAGGTGGGTCTTTCTCAATTTGGAGGTAAACAATGGTTAAAAAAACTCTATTAGTTGTCATGGCTCTTTTACTACTTACAAGTGTTGCCCTAGTTGCCAAAGTGCCAAGTATGGTTGAATTTGGTATTCTCAATTACTACTCAATCGAAGATATAAGTAGTAGTGAGTTTTCCAACTACTCACCAGGAATTAGAGGGTCTGTCTATTTAAATAATTGGTTTGGCTTATCAGGGGATGTGATTATGAGAGCCCCATTTGTTAAAGGAGAGCCCTATAAATTTATCCTTAGCGGCGATGCTGTATTTAGATGGGCAACAAATATTGTTGAAGTTTATGGAGCATTAGGACCCGCTTACGATTTAGAAATTGATGAAACAGATGTCTCTCTTCCCTCTACTATCCGTTTTGGAGTAAGAGGTGGTTTTGATTTCAATATAACTCCCCTATTTAGTGTAGGAGTTGAAGCGAACCACATCATACAAGACATTAGTAGCATCGTCGGCAAAACGTTAGAGTACGATTTAAAAAGAGATGTTTTTGTAGGAATAACTTTAAAAGTTAAACTCTAATCACTTAGGAGGATTCTCTTTTAAATAGAGATGCTCCTCTTGCACATCCTTAACAACATCACTCAGTTTCCACTCGAGTGATGTTGGTGTTGTCATTGCAAAGGCAACTTCAACATCCATTCCCACTTGTTGTTTAACAGCTTTCATTATTGCAAAAATCTGCTCGTGAGAAAAATCGTGTAAAATCACCACTTTTGGTTTATCAGTTTGTTTGTTTTTATTATCCATAACGGTATGGTAATGGGCTTTTAAAACAGAGGCAAGTCTTCTGTTAAGTTGTCGATTACTTTTACAATCATTATATTCATAGAAACACAATGGAACTAATTCTAGTTCTAGGAGGATAAAAATGTTTAAAAAATATGAGTTACCTTACAGTTTCGATGCATTAGAACCACACATCGACGCTTTGACTATGGAGACCCACTACACAAAACACCATAGTGCTTATACAAACAACTTCAATGGAGCATTAGAGAAAGCTGACAATTTAGCCAACTTATCAATTGAAGAGATTTTAGGATCTTTAGATAAAGTCTCTGATAGTCCACTAAGAACTACATTGCAAAATAATGGAGGTGGTTATTATAACCACAACCTCTATTTCTCAATTCTGGCACCTAATGGACAATCTTCTCCTCAAGGAGCCCTACTAAGACAAATTGAAGCAAACTTTGGCTCATTTGAGAGTATGGTTGAAAAAGTTTCTGCTTTAGGAGCAGGTAGGTTTGGTTCTGGATGGGCTTGGCTAAGTAAAGATAGTAAAGGTAATTTAGTTGCCTCTTCTACTGCTAACCAAGATAACCCACTTATGGAAGGTGGTGGATTAACACCTGTTTTAGGTATCGACGTGTGGGAGCACGCCTACTACCTTAAGTACAAAAACTTAAGAGCAGATTACATTAAAGCATTCTGGAATGTTGTCGACTGGGCAGCAGTAGAGAAGCTTTACGAAATGGCTTAAATGAATCGAGGGGGCACTTAAAAATGCCCCCTTTCTATTTTTAATTAGAGTTGTAAAGAAATCTTTAAATCTTTCTATTTATAAATGAGACAAATCATATAAATAGAGAGATTTTTTTGGGTGTTAGCAAAAAATATTTATTTTTGCTAAACTGCAACTCAATTGAAAGTGAATTTGTTTTGAGGAGAACACATGGCAAATAAAATCAGTATGAAAGATAACAAACTATTCGTTCCAGATGATCCAATCATCCCTTACATCGAAGGGGATGGAATTGGTTCGGACATTTGGGCAGCAGCAGTTAACGTTTTTGATAACGCAGTAAAAAAAGCTTATAACGGCAAGAGAAAGGTTCAGTGGAAAGAAGTTTTAGCAGGAGAAAAAGCATTTAATAAAACTGGCTCTTGGCTTCCTAAGGAAACTGAAGACTCTTTAAAAGAGTATTTAGTTGGAATTAAAGGTCCTTTAACAACTCCAGTAGGAGAGGGCTTTAGAAGCCTAAACGTAACAATCAGACAAAAATTAGATCTTTATACTTGTTTACGTCCTGTTAAATACTTTAATGGAATTCCTTCCCCTGTAAAGAGACCTGAACTGGTAGATATGGTTGTCTTTAGAGAGAATACTGAAGATGTATATGCTGGTTATGAATTAAAAGAGGGATCCGATGAGGTTAAAAATCTTATCAAGTATCTTAAAGAGGCTTATGGCTGGGATTTAAGAAGCGATAGTGGAATTGGTATTAAGCCAGTTAGTATCACCGGAACTAAAAGGCTTGTAAAAGCTGCAATTGAGTATGCCATTGAGCACAACAGGAAATCGGTAACACTAGTTCACAAAGGAAACATTATGAAGCACACTGAAGGCGCTTTCAGACAATGGGGTTACGATTTAGCTAAAGAGGAGTTTGGGGAAGTTACAGTTACTTGGGATGATATTGGTTCTGGCCCAGTTCCTGAGGGTAAAATCTTAATTAAAGATGCAATTGCAGATGCTTTCTTACAACAAATTTTAACTCGTCCAGCTGAATATGATGTAATTGCAACTCTAAATCTAAACGGGGATTATTTATCTGATGCCCTTGCAGCTCAAGTTGGTGGAATAGGAATTGCGCCAGGAGCTAACATAAACTATGAAAATGGAAATGCTGTTTTTGAGGCAACTCACGGAACAGCTCCAAAGTATGCAAATTTAGATAAGGTTAACCCATCGTCTCTGATTTTATCAGGAGCTTTAATGTTTGATTACTTGGGGTGGGGTGAAGCAGCTCAACTCATAGAAAATGGGGTAGAAAAAGCTATTCAATCCAAAGAAGTTACTTACGACTTTGCTAGGTTGATGGAAGGCTCTAAGGAGATCTCCTGTAGTGCCTTTGGTCAAAAGATAGTTGATTCTATGTAGTTAAAAGTCTCACCAATTGGTGAGACTTCTTCATATCTATACAAAAAAAGGCACAACTTAGAAAATTTACCCTTAAATGTCAAAAAATTACTACTAACAACTTAAGTGTTGTGACAACAGTTTTTAGTTTAAAATTTAAAACCATTATAAGTTTGTAATAAGTGGTGGCAGATGTAATAATGAGGCTTATTCGGTACATTTTTAACAAAAGTGTTAAGTATATATATTAAAAGAAATTAACCAAAATAGACAAAATTTATGAAATGTCACCACTTTGTAACAATTAACAAAAACCTATGTTTCATGTCATTAGTTAACATATAGCAATCATATAACATTTATAGTAACTTCTTCCAGGTGACGAGAAATAGTTATTATGGTAAGTTTTTAACTTAATGATTGAATTTTGGAGATAAATATGTCATTTGAGAGAGCTTATAACTATTTAAAACAATATAACTTAGAGTCAAAAGCTCAACAATTTACCACCAGTAGTGCAACTGTGGCTTTAGCTGCAGCAGCTTTAGGAACAGAAGAGGCAAGGATTGCCAAAACTTTAGCATTTGATGTGAAAGGTAAAATTGTATTAGTTGTTGCTGCAGGTGACACAAAAATTGATAACAAAAAATTTAAACAACAATTTTCAGCTAAAGCTAAAATGTTGGATAGCACCTCTGTTTATAAATACACCGGTTACCACGTCGGTGGGGTTTGCCCTTTTGATATAGACACCTCTGTTGAGATATTTATAGATGATTCGGTAAAACGGTTTGAAACGGTCTTTCCTGCTTGTGGAAGTGATGATTCGGCAGTGGAACTAACTATAGATCAACTTTATGAGGTCTCTAAAGCAACTGGCTGGGTCTCTGTTACCCTATTTTGAGACCATAGCCAAAAGGTTATTAGTGGAGCGTAGGCGCCTACTAATATCGCGTGCTAAGTTCATTATCAACATCGTATAAAGGTGTAAATCTATTTGCGAAAGTTCATAAAGGTGAAAGTTACTTAAACTGATTGTTGTAACATCACTTAAGCACTCAACAGTTGCGGCACAATTTTGAATATCAATTAGTTCCATCTCCCCAAAAGAATCTCCTTCCTCTAAAGTAGCAATTTGGTACTCTAGCTCTTCTTTTCCCATTGGGTGTTTTAAAATAGCAACTTCACCACTTACTATAAAGTAGACTCTGTTATTAGGAGTTCCTTCAATGAGTATTTTCTCTTTAGGGGCAAAGCTCTTTTTCTCTAAAAGAGGTTTGACTACCTCGAGCTCTTTGTTAGTGAGACCTCCAAACATGCTGTGAGTTCTTAAAAACTCATTACTAATATCTAATGGGTCCATGACCTATAATAATCCTCTAAATATCAAAGTGCAACCTTGGTTGCCTCTAGCTCTTTATATTCGTATTTTTAAGGTACAAATTTTTCAAGGAGACATTATGAATAACCCGAAGATTGCTATTATTATAGGTAGCACACGTGATATGAGACTCGGTGAACAAGTTGCCGATTACTTGAATAAGGTTGCCTCTAAAAGAGACGATATGGATTTTGATGTAGTTGATCTACGCGATTATCCACTTCCATTGTTTAATGAAATAGCCTCAAATGCTCATGTCCCTTCACAAAATGAAGTAGCCTTAAAGTGGCAAAGCAAGATTGACCAATACGATGGCTATATCTTTGTTACTGCTGAATACAACAACTCAATTACAGCAGCTTTAAAGAATGCACTAGATTATGCTTATCCTGAGTGGAACCGTAAACCTGCTGCAATGTTCTCATATGGATCTGCTGGTGGAGCCCGTGCAGTTCAACACTTACGCGATATTTGTGTAGAGTTGCAAATGGCGCCAGTTCGTCACTCTGTTTTAATTCAAGGAGGAGATTTCTTAAAACTCCTACAAGGGCAAATTAAAGTAGATGATTTAGATTATCTTGAGCCTTTGACCGTTCAGATGTTGGACCAACTTAGTTGGTGGGCAACTACCCTTAAACAGGGACGCAACTAACAATAGAGTGGGGGGGGGGGGGGGAGAGTATCCCCCCATTTTTAAGGAAATTGGTAATGGACAGCGATCGACGCAACTATGCTGCTTTTATGATTCATGCCCTCTTTTTAGCTCTCACTAAAAACTTCATCGATACAAACACAGTTATCCCAATGATGATCTTAAGTGTTGGAGGAAATGCTTTTCACATTGGAATTCTTTCAGCAATTTTGATTGGGGGTACTAAGTTGATGCAACTAGTTTTTGCTGGGATGATAACACCTTTGGAGAAGAAAAAAGGGCCTTTGTTAATTGGGATTAACCTCAGAGTTGCCTCTTTGTTAGTTCTTTCTTTCTTACTAATTTCAAATGTCTCATCTATTGCTCTAATAATTGTTGTAATGACAGTTTTTTCTTTTAGTGGAGCTTATGCAAATATCCCATATACAGATATTATGGGTAAATCTATAAAGGCAGAAAAAAGGAAAAAACTATTAGTTAACAAGCAACTGATATCAAGTGTAGGAGTTATTGTCTCCTCTTTGATAGTTAAACTCCTGCTTACTAAATATAGTTATCCCGTAAACTACTCAATCTTGTTTTTTAGTGGTGGAATATTGCTTTTATTAGGAACCAGTGGTTTTTGGGTATTGGATGAGAAAAAATCAAAAAAAGGGGAAAAGCTATCTGTTGTTAAACAACTAGGGCAATTTAAAAAAGTCTTTGTTGAAGATAAAAACTTTAGAAAATACCTTTTGTTTCTAAATACTACTGGAGTAGTAATAGCAACACTCCCTTTTTATATCCCCTTTGTGCGAAGTAATATTGAACTAGCTGACTCCTTAACAGGAACTTTCTTACTTGTTCAAATGGGGGGAGCTTTGAGTGTTAATATTCTATTAAACTTATTCTCTAAAGATCAAAAGTACCGTTCCCTTTTGTATTTATTAGTTGCAATAAGTTTTATAACTCCTCTTTTAGCATTGGTCTTGCCTGCTAACTATATGGCTTACTATCCAATCTTTATATTAGGTGGGGCTGCTTTTTCTCTTACTGAGATACTTTCTGCAGGCATATTGTTAGAAATCAGTAGCGATGAGAATCGCTCTTTGTACACAGGATTAAGTGGATTTGGATCTCTAATGCAAGTAATCTATCCTTTGATGTTTGGTTTTGTGGTAGCTAAAGTGGGCTACAAAGTTGTTTTTATAATAACTTCGTTTTACCTACTTATAGGTATCTTTGCAGCCCACTCATTAAAGTGTAATCGTCTAGAGATAGTTAATCAAAGTGAAACTACTTTATAACCATCGTAGATGAATTTTTTCATCCCAGCGTGCCCTGACATATCATCTAATAGGGGAAGACCATAATTCTTATTCTCTTCTAAAACTCCCATGGCAGCAGAACATGCGTAACAAATACCTGCAATTAGGCCACTATCTTTAGCTTTTAAGTAGAGTTTATTCTCCTCTTTTTCAAAAAGGGGAACAAGCTTTACTGAAGCACCCTCAAAGATGATTGAAGCTTTGTGACCATCTTCAACTAAATCGAGTGCATTAAGCAAAATATGGTTAAAGCACATCTTATCTCCAGTCATCCCATAAAAGAGGTATTTTTCCATTTTGTACTCCTAAATTAAGTTGTTGCACCTTTAATTATCAGATGGACAGAACCATATGTCAACCTTAGCAACAATATATAAGTTTCAACAAACATATATAACAAATATTTGTTATATATTATCAAACAAAATAATAAAACAGGCAAAAAAGTGTTTTCTCTTGACATTAACAATAGGTGCGTTAACCTATAAATAGAGAGTGAAAGTGCAGGGAGGCACACCATGAAAAGAATAGCAGTAGCGGTCGACAAAGATGTCGTAAGTGCCCATTTTGGTCTTTGTGAAAAGTTTTTAGTTTATGAAACTGATGGAGATAAAATCCATAAAATTGAAAAGATCAAAAATCCTGGACACAAGCCGTGTACTTTGCCCAAATTTATTAAAGAGATTGGGGCAGATTTATTGATTACCGGTAATATGGGAAAGACAGCAGCAAGTAACTGTGTCTTACTCCATATCCCATATATCATTGGAGCTGAAGGTGAAGCACGGGCAGCAGTAAGTAACTACCTTTGTGGCAATTTAGAGTCTCAAGGGGAGCTGTGTGATGCTTGGACCTGTGAGTTCTTTGATCAAAGTAACCACTAAATTAATCGCTTGATCCCCCTTTATGTGTTATATTTTTCACAAAAAGGGGGAAGTATAAGTGACTAAAAGTGAACTTAAAGAGATCTGGGAAAAACGAACTGGTCCAATAACATTTACAACAGTAGATATAAATGGAAAACCTAACAGCATCTATGTGTTGAGCATATGGTTAAATGATGATGGTAATTTTGTAATTGCCGATAACTACTTCAACAAAACTAAAGCCAATATTTTTGAAACAAAGATAGGGGCACTTCTCTTTTTAACTGAAGAGCACACCTCAATTCAAATAAAAGGGAAGTTACAATACTTTAAAGAGGGACCTTACTACACTTATATGAAACAAAACAACAAACCAAAGTTCCCTGGTATTGGGGCAACTTTATTTACCCCTACTGAGTTTTATAAAGGTACTTAATAACTACTCAATAAAATTGGAGACCATCTCAATATATATGGAGCGCTCTTTACTCTCTTTATAAAGACTTTTTATCTCTTTTACGATTTCAGTTAAGAGAGTATTAGCGTAAGTTTTAACCTCTTTTAAGATTCCACTTTGTTCAATTTGTTCAATAAAAGAGTAAATTTTATCTTTTGATTTTTCATAGCCATCTTTTCGGGCCTCTTCAAAGAGTTCAAAAAGGGCTTTTCGTTGATCAGCAAAACGGGTTGCATAGAGGATAATTGGCAAGCTCTTTTTGTTTTCAACTATGTCGTCGCCTCTATTTTTCCCAACATTGCCACTTTCCAAATTTATTAAATCATCGATGATTTGAAATGCTAAGCCCACTTTTTCTGCAAGCTCTCCCGATTGTAAAATTAGATTTTGATTATCGGTGCCAATAGTTGCCCCCAAAGAGGCACCCATAGCAGCTAAACACCCAGTCTTTAAACGACACATTATTTGGTATGATTCAACTGTTGGGATGAACTTGAGATCTTTATGCCACAAGATATCTAAGCCTTGTCCTAAGTGGATTTTTCTCATGTAAGTTGAGTAAATTTTATAGAGGTTTAGTTTTTTCTCAACAGGTAAATCTATTTGGTCAATAAGGTAGGTAGGAAGGTAATAAAGGAGATTCCCCCCATTTATGGCTAAATCTACCCCATGAAGAAGATGGATGGCCTCTTTGCCTCTTCTTAGAACTGCCTGATCTTCAATGTCATCTATGATTAGAGAGCCGTTGTGAGGTAGTTCAACTAAAGGAGATAACTTTACAGCTTTTTCATAAGAATCTTTATTACCTATCATTGAGGCAGTAAGGACCATTAATAAGGGGCGCCATCTTTTGCCCCCTCTATATACCAAATCTGCTGCTGGTTCAATAATTTTATCAAACTGATTAGATAAATCGTATTCAAAGCTCTTTGTGTTAACATTTTCGATCCACTTAAGATCAACGTTATCTGGAAGAGCTCTCTTTAGTTCTAATTCAATATCATCAAATAATTTTTGCATAAACACTTTTAAAATTAACTGTTTTGAGATATTAACTTCTCAAGCCAGTTTGCTACCCCCTGATCTTCATTACTTAAGGTGATATTATTTGTAGCTGCTTTTACTTCATCAAAGGCGTTAGCCACAGCAACTCCATTAAAATGACTTAACATCCCCACATCCATTGGGTCATCTCCAAAGGTAACTACCTCTTTAGGATCGATATCTTTTAAAAGGTATTGTAGGGCGTTGTGTTTAGTTCCCATCACATTGCTAATACGAAACATCAGAGGGCGCCACAACTTTGAAAAGGAAATCTCTTTAGTACTATTTTCTAGTAGCGACAGATCACTTTTTTCATCTGTCCAAATAAAAATACTCAAAATCTCATAAGATGAAAGAGAGCGCACCTCTTGTATGCTCTCATAACGGTGATCTAAAGTATTAATAACTACCTTTTTTAGTGGGAGATTAGTTTCAAACTCTTTAAAGAAGGGCTCTATTTGGTCTTTAGTTAAACTCTTTTTATAAACGAGTTTATCTTCCATGTAACCAACAGCTCCTCCGCTGAGAGCCATAGCATCGGGTTTAAGAATATCTATGTATTGTTGGGCAAAACTTTTACTTCGAGTTGTAGCAATGCCAAATTTAACACCAAGAGCTCTAATCTTATTAATTGCATCTAAAGAGCGTTGAGCAATGGTGCTATCATCCAAAAGCAAAGTTCCATCTAAATCTGTAACAATCCATTTAGGTAATTTCATATTATTTGCTATCTTACAGCTTTAAGGTTCTTTTTTAAAGCTTTTAAAGTTTGGATAAAGCCAAAGGGGCGCATAGTGGTTGAGAAGGCTGGAAACATTTAATAAGAGTTTTAACAACCACTAAGGCCAGCTCTATTTTAGGAATTGAAAGTGTAATGCTTCTCTGTTGGATAAGCGAACTTAATCTCCTCTTTGTTAAAGCTATCTAAGATGTTTAAGTAAATCTCTTGTTGAACATCCATATAAACAGTGTAGTCGGGGGAGGGGACATAAAAGACCGTTTCAAACTTAATAGCATAAGAGCCAATGCTCTGTAGATGTGAACGATCAAAGGCGACCCCATCAACTACTTTAACGTTAGCAATAGCCTCTTTTATTAAAGTGGGAATTTTTTTAACTTTCTTTGGATCAGTTTCAAAGGGAACTGAGATGTTTAAAACAATTCTTCTTCTTTGCATCTTTTTATAGTTGTGGACTTTTGAGTTAACCAACTCACTATTGGAGATTACTAAAATCTCACCACTGAGTACTCTAATTTGAGTCGACTTAACCCCTATTTTTTCAACTACACCAGATTTATCACCAAAGGCGATAAATTCACCCAGGATGAAAGGTTTATCGAAGAAGATGACGAAGTAGGCAAATAGATCTCCAAGCACCCCTTGAGCTGCTATGGCAACAGCGATACCACCAACACCTAAACCAGCAATAGCGGTGCTAACATCTAAGCCTAGATTTGCCAATAAGAAAATGATTCCCAAAATCCATACAACGAACTTTATTAAAGAGAGTAGGGGTTTAATACTTTTTGCATGTTCAAGTTCTTGTTGATCTACTGGCTCACGATCTAAGTATTTAGAGAAACTAATCTCAATTACTTTGTTAATTGAGCGAATCACCATCACCGTAACTACTATTGTTAACAAAGAACCAATTAAGTTGTTAAGTCTCTCATCAAATGGTATTTGTTTAATCGCAATATAGAAAAACAATAAAAATATTAGAGGCAGTATAACCTTTCCAACAACCTTAAAGATTGGAAGGATCATTTTGTTATTTAAAGCTTTTTCATTCTTACCACTTTCTAAATCTCTAATTCTTTTTCTAAGAAATGCATTGACGAATATAAGGACAATAAAAGAGACAACAATAATTGCAAGAGCCCTTATATATACGTTACCAATTAAATTTAAAATATTTTGTAAATCCATGAACATTAGTATATATAGAGTTACTAATAACGGCAAAGAGGTAAAAACCAAGGAAAATCGGTTAACCTTTATATCATAATATTGTTATTTTTGCTATTTCCCCCAATATTTTAGATTTTTTATGACTTTTTCACAAAATATTTAAATATTTCTATTGACATACATAAATATGTTGTGTATATTACAGATAGAAAGAGAAAATAATTAAACAAGGAGAGATTCAAATGGAAAAAG
Source organism: Sphaerochaetaceae bacterium (assembly GCA_050950065.1). Classification (GTDB taxonomy): domain Bacteria; phylum Spirochaetota; class Spirochaetia; order Sphaerochaetales; family Sphaerochaetaceae; genus JBAYOE01. The sequence goes on from JBMNGX010000006.1 coordinate 79,829, forward strand.
CAACATGGTACACAGCCTATTATGGGATTATCGCAGGAGTCATCTCCGTTGCAATGGCTTTAGTTAAGCTTGTATAAATTAGAAGCTTCTGCAAAGAGTTGATCTCTTTGGCAACGGAGTTGTTGAAAGTGGTTGTAGAAATAACAACCACTTTTTTTGTTTAGTTAATTTGGTAAATCGGTTAACAAAACATGCTAATATATATAAATAATGGTGATAACATCATAACTTTTAGTAAAAGTTGATGAAAACAGTAAAATTATTAAATAATATTGTGCAAATGGGTTGACCAAGAAGTTTTATTTGAGTAGATTGTAATCGTAAAGAAAAATTAATTTAAAGGAGAGATTCAAATGGAAAAATTCACATGGTACGCAACTTATTTTGGGATTATCGCAGGAGTCGTCTCCGTTGCTTTGGCTTTGGTCAAATTTGTATAAATTTTAAAAGCTCACCCTTTAAGTGAAAACTTATTGGCAGCGGAGTTCATGTTAAATGGCTGTAGGATCTACAGCCATTTTATTTGTCTGAGAGAAAAGATTAACTTAAGGTAAAACGGTTAACAGGAAAAGTAAAGAATTAGGGAAAAAATGGGAAAAGCTAATAAAAAGTATGGTAAAATGAAGAAAAAGGCAAAAAAAGATGGAAAAAACGTGTAAAACTGTTGACACTTTTCTTTTTTCCCTATATATTAAAGACATAAAGAGAAACTAATTTTAAAGGAGATATTCAGTATGGAAAAAGTAACATGGTACGCAACTTATTTTGGTGTTATTGCTGGAGTAGTCTCCGTTGCTTTGGCTTTGGTCAAATTTGTATAAATTTTAAAAGCTGCTAAAAGCAGTAACGGTACTACCTTCACCACAGAAAAGTCGGGGCTGTAAAACCCCGACTTAATTTTTTATAAAACTGCTATTAAAGAATCGGTTCTCGATTCTGTTCCCCCAATGAATGTATTGTTCTTTAAATCACGCCAAATTATTTGTCCACGTCCAAACATCTCTAAATCCATTGATGTTTTAATGTTGTGTCCTCTAGCACTTAGAGCTTTAGCGATGTGAAGGGGGTAGTGTGACTCAATTAAAAGGTCTTTACCCTCTAACCAGCGCCATCTAGGGGCATCTAAGGCTGCTTGGGGGTTGAGTTGGTTGTCTATTAGGTTAGAGACAACTTGTAGGTGCCCTTGAGGTTGATTAAAACCTCCCATAACACCAAATGGTCCAATAGATTCTGAATCTTTTGTTATAAAGCCTGGGATGATAGTGTGGTAAGTCTTTTTGTTTGGAGCTAAGACGTTGTGATGATTCTCATCTAAAAAGAAGTTTGCCCCTCGATCTTGTAAAGCAATACCAGTTCCAGGTACCACCAAAGCAGATCCAAAGTCTTCGTAGTTACTTTGAATGTAAGAGACCATGTTACCTTGATCATCTGCTGTGGCTAAGTAGACAGTGCCTCCTGCTACTGGTTTGTAAGGAGTTGGGTCAATTGCTTGCTCTCTTATTAGATCTCTTTGGTAGTTTGCCCAAGAGCTACTGAGCATTTGGTGCGTACTAACTTTCATCATAGTTGGATCTGTTACATAGTGAGCTGCATCAACCATAGAGAGCTTTATTGATTCAATCATCCAGTGGACAAAGTGTTCATTGTTCAACTTGGCATCTTCAGCTTTATATTCACTTAAGATGTTTAAAGCCATTAAGGTGGCAATTCCTTGGGTATTGGGGGGGACTTCCCAAATCTCATAACCTCGGTAGTTAGCTTTAATTGGATCAACCCACTGAACTTTGTACCTCTTTAGATCTTCCTTTCTTAAAAATCCCCCATACTTAGATGAAAAATCATCAATTCTTTGAGCAATCTCCCCTTTGTAAAAATCTTCTCCATCTGTTTGAGCAATTAGTTCTAGTGAACGAGCATGATCTAAAAACTTAACAACTTCTAAACATTTAGGAATTTTCCCATTGGGGATAAAAGTCTTATACCACCAATCAAACATTTCCCCTTTTAGTTGAGGTGCATAGATTGAGTGAGCTCTTTGCCAAAGTGATGCTAAATTTGGAGGTACTGCAAAACCCTCTTTGGCTAATTTGATTGCAGGTTTTAGGGTTTCACTTAAAGGGAGTTTCCCATACTCTTTTGCTAAAGCTGCCCAAGAGGCAACAACTCCAGGAACTGTTACAGATTCCCACCCAAATAGGGGCATTTGATCAAAACCACGCTTTTTAACCTCTTCTAATGAGATTGAGGCGGGGCTAGGGCCACTACCATTAAGGGCTTTAATTTTTCCATTTGAGTAGATTATTGCAAAGGCATCTCCACCTAGTCCGTTACAAGTGGGTTCAACTACTGTTAAAGCTGCTGCAGTGGCTATAGCTGCATCAATAGCATTGCCCCCTTTTTCCATAATAGAAATCCCAGCTTGTGCAGCAGTTGGTTGGCTAGTGGCAACCATTCCCCTTTTACTCACTACAGGGTGACGGGGCATTGAATATCGACTTTCCCAACTCATAGAACATTTAGACATACCTAATCTCCTTACCAATTCTTAAATGAGTCTATTTCTTGTGTGAGGGTGTGTCAATTAAAAAGGGGCCCTTGGAAATGGGCCCCTTTAATAGTAAAGTTAAGCGCGTGCGCCGTAAGTGTCATCCATATCAACATCGTTGATATCAATTTCTAGTGCTTTAGCAACTCCCTTACCATACTCTGCATCGGCAAGGTAACAGTGCCTAATGTGTCTCTTTTTAACTAACTCAGTAGTTCCACACATATTGCGGGCAGTATTTTCAAACAATCTTTGTTTCTCTTCATCTCCCATTAGGTTAAAGAGCTTACCCGGTTGTTCGTAGTAGTTACTATCATCTTCTCTAAAATCGTAGTGATCAACTGGCCCTTGTCCATCATAGGCAGGTTCAGCTAATTCATTTTGATCACGCCACTCGCCATCGGTGTTTGGATTGTAGTGAGTTCGGCTACCAAAGTTTCCATCAACTCTCATAAAGCCATCGCGGTGGAAATGGTTTGTCTCTATTTTTGCTTTGTTAACAGGAATTTGATAGTGGTTAACTCCTAAACGATAGCGTTGTGCATCTCCGTAGCTAAATAATCTTCCTTGGAGCATTCTATCAGGAGAATAGCCAATTCCAGGAACAATATTTGCTGGGTTAAATGCGGCTTGCTCAACGTCCATGAAGTAGTTATCTGGGTTTCTGTTAAGTTCAAAGTATCCAACTTCGTGTAGTGGATAATCTTTTTGGAACCAAACTTTAGTTAAGTCGAAAGGGTTATTATTGTGTTTGTTAGCCTCTTCTTCGCTCATGATTTGGACATACATTGTCCATCTTGGATAATCGCCTCTTTCAATAGCATCATAAAGGTCTCTTTGGTGAGATTCACGATCTGTTGCAACAACTTCAGCAGCCTCTTGGTCTGTTAAGTTCTCAATTCCTTGGTTGGTCTTAAAGGTGAACTTAACCCAGTTGCGCTGGCCTTTATCGTTGATGAAGGAGTAGGTGTGTGAACCATATCCGTTCATTGTGCGATAAGATTTAGGAATTCCACGATCGCCCATTGTGATTGTCACTTGGTGAAGTGCTTCTGGTAGCATTGACCAAAAATCCCAGTTGTTTTGAGGAGATCTCATGTTTGTACGTGGATCTCTTTTAACTGCGTGGTTCAAATCAGGAAATAGGTGGGGATCTCTAAAGAAGAAAACAGGGGTATTGTTTCCAACTAAGTCCCAGTTTCCTTGATCTGTATAAAACTTCATTGCAAAGCCTCTGATATCTCTTTCGGCATCTGCGGCACCACGCTCTCCAGCAACAGTTGAGAAACGGACAAACATCTCAGTCTCTTTACCAACTTTGTTAAAGATACTTGCATTGGTCCACTTGGTTATATCGTGAGTAACTTTAAAGGTCCCAAAAGCACCTGAACCTTTTGCGTGCATCCTTCTTTCAGGGATAACTTCCCGATCAAAGTGGCTCATTTTTTCCAAATACCAGGTGTCTTGTAAAACAACAGGTCCTCTTCTTCCAGCTGTTTGAATATTCTCATTATGGGCTATAGGGCGACCACTTGTACTTGTTAGTGGCTTTTTTTTCTCTTTTGACATAAAAAACTCCTTTAAATTTTTAGTAGTATATAACACTAACTAATATTAAACAATAATGATTACTGTTATTATGAATATTTCCCTTTAAGTTCAACAAAAGATACATCTAAAAGGCTACTTTGACTCACATTCCCATCCTTATCTTTTGTTATTTTCAATAATTTTTGGTAATAACCAGAACCAACTGGAGCAATCATAATTCCATTAGGGCCAAGTTGTTCAACAATGGCAGTGGGAATTCTTTTAGCAGCAGCAGTAACAACGATTTTATCAAATGGTTGATTCTCTACCCATCCAACACTTCCATCTCCTATTTTGTAGTAGATGTTATTGTAGCCCATCTCAGATAACCTTTTTTGAGCTTTTAAAGAGAGAGTTTCAATTAGCTCCACTGTATAAACAACCTTTGCAAAGTGAGCTAAGAAGATTGTTTGATAACCGCTGCCTGTACCTATTTCCAACACTTTATCATCTTTGTTAAGAAAAAGTTGTTCACTCATGTATAAAACCAAAGAGGGTTGGCTTATAGTTTGTCCATGCCCTATGGGTAATGGTGCATCAATATGAGCGCGATGGGCATACTCGTTATCAAGAAATTTACTTCGATCTAAATTTTGAAAAAAGTTTACTAACTCATTATTTTTCATCTTTTATATTATAACCAACGCAATTCTATTTTGATAGAGTAAAATGAATTGCTTACAAATAGCGTTGACTGAGTTGTCAAAAAATAATAAAATTTTTAAATGGGAAACAAGAAAATAACCATAGCAGATATCGCTCGTGAAGCTAATGTTGGGATAGGGACAGTTTCAAGGGTATTAAATAATAGTTTACACGTCTCTGAAGAGACAAGAAAAAAAGTTTTAGAAGTTGTTAAAAAAAGACAATACACCCCTAGTGGGGCAGCTAGTCGTTTAGCACGCCAAGAGGTTGGACCTCCAACAGTGGGCCTACTACTACCTGATATTGGAAACCACTACTTTTTTGAAATATTTGAGACAATTTATGGGACATTGAGAAACTTAGGAATCGATTTAATTATATTCAACTACGAAAGACACAACCCTGCCCTTATTAGAAAGATTTTAGATGCCCAAGTATCAGCTCTTCTAATTTTTGCTTTTAAGTTAGATCGAACTGAAGTTGATCTATTAAATAGTAGAAACGTTCGCTCTCTTTACATCGATTACCATGAGAAAGGGGAGAGTTGTATTGTTGTTGATAACGTTTATGGTGGGGAACTTGCTGCTCGATACCTTGTTGAGAAAGGGGTTAAAAACCCCTGTTATGTACAAGGAAAGCCAGCAGAGAGTCCTAATGAAAAAAGACTAAGGGGTTTTACAAATTACCTTTACTTGCATGGATACAAAAAAGTTCCTATTTATGAGTCAACTTTAAATGAGAAAGAGGCTTATCAGGTGGGTCTTGAGATTGCTAATAACAGCAATCATGATGGAGTTTTTTGTTATTGTGATGATATAGCTGTTGGAGTTATTCAAGCAATTAGAGACTCCAACAAAGAGATTAGGGTGGTTGGCTTTGATGGTCTAAGGGCAACTAGGTATCTAAAATTATCAACAGTGAGTCAACAACCTTCAACAATAGGGGAAAGGGCAGCTAAAATGGTTGTGGAGCTCATGGAACATGAAGGGGAGCCTGTAGCTAAAGTTGAAGAGTTTAAACCTATTTTATTAGATCGTAATAGTTAAAAAGTGACCATTTCATAAGTTAATTGACTAGTATCATCTACATGTTCATCACACTCATTTTTATTAACTGCCTCTCCAACTCCAATCACTTTCATGTTTGCTTTACGAACAGCCTCTATTCCAGCTTGGGCATCTTCAATGCCACTACACTCTTCAACAAAGAGATTTAAACTTTCAGCAGCTTTTACAAAGACTTCAGGGTCATTTTTTCCTTTTATTAAGGTAGCAGCTGGAACTACAACATCAAAGTAGTTCTTTAAATTTAACTTTTCCAAAATGAAAAGGGCATTTTGACTCACTGAAGCAATAGCTGTTTTGATTTTGTTCTTTTTAAGTTCTTTTAAAAGATCTTCAATTCCCTCTAAGATATTATCTGGGGTGAGATTTTCTAACGAGGTTCGGTAATAACTATTTTTTTGATCTGTTAGCTCTATTAGTTTTTGATCATCAAGAGCAACATTGTTGTGCTTTAAGATAATTTTTAAAGAGTCTATTCTAGAAACACCTCTAAGTTGTTGGTTAATAGTTTCATCAAAATACCAATTGTTATCATCGGCAATTTTCTTCCACGCTTGGTAGTGATAGTTATCAGTTGAAGTTATAACTCCATCTAGATCAAATATGACCCCTTTACAACTTGGCTTAGTTGAAACAACAACTTTTTTGGAACCCACTTCTATTAGATTTGAAAAGTGTTTAATCTTTAGTTTAGGGCCCTCTGTTTGATAAGTTGTTTGGCTAGCTTTAATTTCAACTTTTAAGAGAGTCTCTTTAAATCGTAGCTTAAATGACAAACAGTTCCATCCACTTGGAAGTTTAGGTCTAAAAAGAGCAGTATTATTAATTAAACGATAACCAGCTACTCCATAAACCATTGTCATCCAAGAACCTGCCATCGCAGCTGTGTGAAGGCCATCTTTAGTGTTGCGATGTAGATCTTCAATATCCATTAAAGTTGTGTTAGTTGTGTACTCTAAAGCTTTTTGTTCATACCCTAAATCAAATGCTACTAAAGCGTGGATGCTATCAGAAAGGGAGCTGTCCCCTGTAGTAAGGGGGTCGTAAAAATCGTAGTTGCGCTTTTTTTGATACCATGGGGTGTATTGGCTTAATAAAAAGTTAGCTAAGATTGTATCTGCTTGTTTTATCACCTGATGACGATAAATTACCAATGGGTGGTAATTTAGTAGCAGGGGTCTTTTCATCTCCCCCTCCCATTTCTGAAGTGATAAAAAACGATCATCTTGAGCATCAATGCCCAATTCATAATCGTAAGGAAGATACATCATTGATGCAGCTTTGTTAAAACTTTCTACTTCCCCATCCTCAATTTTAAGAGTTTCAACAAAGTGGGAGTAAAGTTTTGGATCAGAAGTTTGCATCTTTACAACTATGTTATAAAGGCGTGCTAGGTGGTATTTAACCATCATATTTGTATAAAAGTTGTTATCGACTAAAGCTGAATACTCATCGGGACCGGTAACTTCGTTAATACAAAAAGCTCCGCCTTTTTTCTTGTTAAAGAATCCCAAATCTAAATAGAGGCGAGCTGTTTCAAAAAGAAGTTCAAAGCCACCCTCTTTTAAAATTAAATTATCCCCAGTTACATCTATGTATTGATACAAAGAGTAGGCAATGTCAGCATTGATGTGGTATTGAGCAGTGCCTGCTGGATAGTAGGCAGAGGCTTCCATCCCATTGATTGTTCTCCAAGGGTACAAAGCCCCTTTTTGATTCATCTCTCGAGCTCGAGTGCGAGCATGCTCTAATAAGGATATTCTATAATCTAATAAAGAGCGGGCAATTGAGGGGCGAATGTGAGTAAAAAATGGCATCCCATAAATTTCAGTATCCCAAAAATAGTGTCCCTCATAACCTCCACCAGTTAACCCTTTGGCAGCTAAGGAGGCAGATCCATCTTTACCTACAGATTGCAAAAGTTGAAAAAGGTTGAATCTAATTGCTTGTTGTAATTTATCATCTCCATCAATAACAACATCAGCTTCATCCCAAAATTCTTTGTAATACTCTTTTTGAGATGCAACTAATGTGGCCCAACTAGTACACCCTTTTTCTATGTTTGTAGATCTAACTTCATCTAAATTTAACTCTTCGTGTACCCTACCAGATGAGTGGTAATAAAAACACTTAGTTAAATCGGCACTAAAATCTTCAAAGCTGTATTTTATAGTTGGAAATGGATCTACATTTGTAGACTCTATTGAGCTTTGTTTTGATGAGTGGTGGGCACACCCCATCACTAAATAAAGACCACTCTCTTTGGTTTTAAAAGAGGCTTGAAAACCTATTTGTTTACTTTGACCAACACTGGTGAGGTTCTTTTCTACACACACTAAAGAGGATTCACTTAATCTAGTACTAACTCTAGGATCTAAGGCTGTTACAGGGGGACTTTTAGGCATAGCGATTGAGGATATAAATTCTATATGAGCCTTTTCAGAGCAATTAACTTCAATTTTTATTGCCCCAGTGTGTTTATCGACCATCGATAAGAGTGTTTGCCACTTAATGGTGATTATCTTGTTTTGATTAGTTTCCCAAATAACACTTTGATTTAAAATGCCACTTCTAAAATCTAAAATACGACTGAAGGAGGAAATTTTTTTAGACGAGAAAGAGAACTTCTGCCCATCAACAACAATTTTTGTAAAACGGCAGTCGGGAAGATCCAACATAGTTTGGTTAAGACGGGCAAAACCATAAGCATCCTCCCCATAATGTATTGGGGAGGTTTCATAGAATCCATTGATAAAAACACCTGGGTGGTGCACCACTTCACGTTCAAAAAAGAAACCTCTAAATCCAAGATACCCATTGCCAATTGAAAACAGTGATTCACTGCGGGCAAGCTCTTCTTCAATGTAGGTGTGTTGTTCCAATGCCCAAGTGTTTATTCTCATTTTTATCCCTTTACCGAACCAGCCATCAATCCCTGTACGAAGTAGCGTTGCAAGGAGAAGAAAACAACAAGAGGGACAACCATAACAATAAAAGCACCACTGGTGAGTAGATGCCAATCTTGTCCCCTTGAACCAACCATGTTTGCCAACCTTTGAGTCAATACTGCTACTTCACTTGTTCCACCCAAGAATATTAAAGCTACAAGTAAATCGTTCCACACCCATAAGAATTGGAAGATTGCTAACGAAGCAATTGCAGGAACTGAAAGAGGTAAAACTAAGAGGGCAAAAACTACCATGGGCCTTGCTCCATCTAAAAAAGCAGATTCAAAGATATCTTTTGGGATAGTTGAGATGTAGTTGTAAAGTAGATAAACACCCAATGGTAAACCAAAACCTGTGTGGGCCAACCACACCCCCAAATAGGAGCCTGTTAATCCCAACTTTTGGTAATCTCGTAAAATTGGGATTAAAGCAATTTGTAGTGGAACTACTAATAAAGCTACAACAGCTGTGAAGAAGAACTTTCTTCCAGGGAACTCCATCCATGCAAAACCAAAAGCAGCAGCTGAGGCAATTAAAAGGGGAATAACAACTGAAGGGATTGTTACAGTAAAGCTGTTTATAAAAGCACGTGAGAGGTTATCTCCACTAGCTCTTACAGTTTTACCAGCAGAGTCGATGAAAGTGTAGGCACTTCCACCTAAAACCCTTTTGTAGTTATCTAATGTTAGCTTCCCTTTCCCTTTAAAAATGGTCCACCAACCACTGTTTAAAACTTCACTTTGAGTTCTAAAAGAGGAGATAAAAAGCCCAATGATTGGGATAGCCCAAATAATGACAATGGCGATTAAGACAATGTTGACTAAGATTTTCCAATTAAATCTTTTAGCTTGAATCATTAGAACACCTCCCTTTTTCTAAATTGGTGAAGGTTGTACCACATGACAGGTATTACTGCGATTACTAAAACAATGGCAATAGCTGAACCTCTTCCATAGTTGTAGAATCGGAACATCTGTTTGTATTGCATACTAGCAATAACTTCTGTTCCATAGTTTCCATTAGTCATTGTGAAAACAATGTCAAAGATCTTTAATGAGAGGATAATGATAGTTGTTGATACGGTAACTATAGTTGAGAAAATATAGGGGATTATAATACTTCTAATTACCCTAAATTCACTTGCTCCATCAATTCTACCAGCTTCAATGATAGCTGAGGGGACCCCCTTTAAGGCAGCTGAAATAATAACCATCGCATACCCTGTTTGAAGCCAAATCAAAATAATTACTAAGAATATGTTGTTCCAAGGTTGTAAGGTGAACCAAGCTTTAGGCTCTGCACCAAAAAAGGTAACTATTGCATTTAACAATCCCACCTGATCTTCGCCCATCGGTTTATAAGCGTAAATAAAACGCCATATTACACCAGCTCCAACAAAGGAGATTGCCATTGGGGTAAAGATAATACTCTTAAAAACTTTCTCAAAGTTTGAGCGATCAGCTAATAGGGCAATGATAAGGCCAAAACCAACTGAACCCCCTGTTCCCAAAACTATCCATAGGAGGTTGTTTCCAAAGGCCTCTAACATCTTAGAGTCGGTAAATGCATAAATGTAGTTTGCCAATCCAACAAAGTTTTTACTGCTAGCGTCAAAAAAGCTCAAATAGAGCGATCGCATTGTTGGCAAAAATAGGTACCACGTTAATATTACTAAAGCAGGACCAACAAAGACAAAGGGTTGAAGCTTTTGAGCAACATTTAAAGGGGCCTTATTGACAATATAATCGGCAACCCAAAAGAGTAGGGCAATACCACCCACTCCCCAAATTATTGCAACAACAGCTATAACTCCTTGTGAAGCATTAGAGTCCCTTAAGAATATAAAGCCTCCCCACAAAACAACAAAGGCGATAAGGGGGATTAAAATGGAGATAGCAACTCTTCCAAAAGCAACTGCTGAAGTTGATATTAAAGAATTGCTCCCACTTTCATCTACTTTTTTCATCTTTGAATCCTTTTCAAAGAGTGTAAAATACCGGCGGCAAAACCGCCGGCATATACATCTTTAATTTTTTATCTTGGCCAAGACTTTTGAATGTCGGCTAAAACTTGGTTAGTTGATCTTCCATTAACCCAATCAACAATACCGGTCCAGAATGTTCCAGCACCAACTTCAGCAGGCATTAAATCTGAAGCGTCAAAGCGGAATACTTTAGCGTTAACTAAAGCTTCTGCTAAAGAGCGCTCAATTGCATTTGGATATGCATTGAGATCTTGGTTCAAGTAGGGGAACAATGCTCCACCAGCTTTTGCCCAAAGCTCACCAGATTCCCAAGTTGCTAAGTATTCCATGAACTCTCTAACTTCAGGACGATCGTTGAATACAACAAACTGGTCTCCACCACCAAGTACTGGAATACCAAATGCTGGATCAATTGCTGGAAGGGCAAATACGCCAACTTCTTCTTCAAGATTTGCTTGAATATCATCTGGGAAGAATCCAGTAATAAAGTTACCTTGGCGGTGCATCATAGCTTTTGGAGGATTATCAAATAGGGGAGAGACTGAATCTCCGAAGCTACTTGTTAAGATTGTGTTTTTACCACCATAGACGTAAGAGTCGTTGAGCCAAATTCCCTCTAAAATGTCAAAAGCTTTTTTAACTTCTGGTGCATCAAAAGGAAGCTCGTTTGAGACCCACTTGTCATAAACGTCTGGTCCTGCGGTTCTAAGCATGATATCTTCAACCCAGTCGGTTCCGACCCAACCAGTTGCTCCACCAGCTTCGATTCCAATTGCCCAAGGTCTGACACCATCTCTTACCATTTGGTCTTGAAGTCTCATCAACTCATCCCAAGTTGTAGGCACTTTATAACCAGCTTTGTCCCAAGCTTTCTTTGGATACCAAACAAAACTCTTAGCATTTACACGGTGGAATACTCCATAAGTTGTCCCACCATAAGAGCCTAAATCTTTCCAAACTGGGGCATAGTTGCTATTTAAAAGTCCTTCTAACTTTGACCATACAGGAACTAATACCCCTTGTTTTGCAAATGTGTTCATAAGTCCTGGTTGGGGAAGGCCTGCAATGTCAGGGGCGTTTCCACCGCTAACACGAACTTCAATTAAAGTTTCAAAGTCTTTTGATCCTTCATAAATAACTTTAATACCTGTACGCTCTTCAAATGGTTTAATTGCCTCTTCAAAACGGCGTGCCTCTTCATCTACGAATGCTCCAAAAACCCTAACAGTCTTAGCTGCATCAGCTTCTGCTTTTCCCCCTGCAAACAGGGCGGGTAGTAATAAAAGAGCAATCATTACTACTACAAACGCTTTTTTCATACCACTCTCCTTTTGCCCGCAAAGCGAGCTAGTGATTAAATAGGTTAATAACCAGAGAAAGCATTTCGAACGTCATGGAAACGCTTCCATAACTCATTGTCCCACACCTTATCTCATAAGTCAAACAAAAAAATCACTATTATTTAAAATATTAGGGGCAAAGAGATAAATGATTCTACATATATATTAGTTAGAGTGGTAATACTCTGTTATAATCAGCTCAAAGGATAGATAAATGGAACAAAATATAAAAGAGAGAAAAAAGGATATCTATTGGTTCGCAATAGTTTCAATTGTACTGGGGTGGGGTATATTTTTATTGATACCACTTTCTGGGGCAACCTATGGAGATAGTTCTTCATTAGTGATTTTAACTGTTGGAATGTTTACACCTGCTATAAGTAGTCTTTTAGTGCGTCTAGTTAGAAAAGAGGGGTTAGCTAATCTCTATTTAAGGCCAAACTTAAAAGGGAATGTTAAAAAGTACTTAGTTGTATTTTTTGCCCCCTCATTGCTGTTGCTTCTTAGTGGTGTAATCTACTTCTTACTAAATCCAAGTAAATTTGACCCCTCTTTATCCACCTTCAAAGCAATTTATCAAGTAGAGGAAGTTTCAATATTCCTTCTTCTATTTACAATTGGTCAAGTTATAATTATTGGTCCTGTTGTTAATATTATTCCCACTTTAGGAGAGGAGTTGGGATGGAGAGGCTATCTACTACCTAAGTTGCTTCAAGTAACTTCTCAAAGAAAAGCAGTTTTAATTAGTGGTTTTATTTGGGGATTTTGGCACCTTCCAGTGATAGTTATGGGACACAACTATGGGACAGAGTATAAAGGGTATCCCTACTTAGGGATAATTGGGATGATTGTGTTCTGTATGGTTTTAGGGATAATTGAAGGATATGCAACTATTGAGTTAAACAGCGTTATTCCTGCTGCAATGATCCACTCTACAATCAACGCTGGGGCAGCTTTACCTATTATAATGGCCAAAGGAAATTATAACCCCCTATTTGGGCCAACAATTGTAGGTCTTTTGGGTTCAATCCCATTTATAGTTGTAGCTGCCTACATCTTTATTAAAAAGTTAGAGCCCCAAAAGTCCAAAGAATAAATCTCCTTCTAGTAAGGCTACATCTTTAACTAACTCACTAAGTTCAACCTCTACATACTCATCTGATTGAAGTGTGTAGTATCTTCCATGTAAGTTGGGCTCTCCATCAACATAGACTCCGTAAAGCTCAACATTTTGATCCTCTATATAATCGTTGTAAAGGTTGATTGTAATTTTCCACTCATCAAAACTTACTGAGGTGAAATAGTTGTAAAGTAAATAATCGTTAATCTCATCCAAAATAAAATCACTTAAACTAAAACCAAAATAGAGATCTCCATAATAGTTATCAACAACTAGTTAGAGTAAATCGTAGGTGTTATCAAAGTTATAATTTAAGTAGTTGTAAATTGGAATTTTAATGTCAGCAGTTAAATAGGTATTATCTCCGCTATTATCAATTTTAATATTTTGTGCAGATCTAAACCAATATCTTACCTTATCTTTTAGCTCTTGATCTTCGTCAATAAAAGAAAAGAGGGGAATTAATAGCCTTGCACTTGCTAAATAGACAATATCTTCATTTTGCCCAACATCGATTAGATTTGAGAGGGGAACGAAGGTGGAAATCGACCCTTTACACGAAACAATTATTAAAACAGCAGCTAACACCACTACCAAAGCAACACTTCTTTTTTTCATAAAGGAGCCTCCCTTTAATAAATTGAAGATAATAAATTGAACTAGTTAGTCAACAACTGTGCTTTCTCCTTGACGATAATTGGTAGTCTTTTGATATTTGAATATATGAGCATGTTTTTATATGTGCTCAATTATTTAATCTTTGTAGGATGGATTTATGAACGATGAAGCTCGGTTGGAAAAAGCACTGAATTTAAGAAAAAGAGATCTTAGTGAAAAAGACTTTACACGCTTTGAAGCTTATGTTGAGGAAATATTCAACGCCTTTGGGATGGATACTAAAACAGCATCCACTATCGATACCCCAAAAAGATTTATAAAAGCCCTTTACGATATCACTGAAGGGTATGAAGGAGACTCTAAGCTAGTTAAAGCTTTTGAAAGTGAGTGTCGCTCTGCTTCAGGATGTAAAAATAATCAAATTATTCAAGGGCCAATACAGTTTTATTCTTTGTGTGAACACCACGCACTCCCATTTTTTGGTGATGCCTATGTTGGATATATTGCAAATGATGACATCATTGGAATTTCTAAGTTAACTCGCTTAGTGCGCGTTTTTTCAAAACGGTTTGCCGTTCAAGAACGTATTGGGCAAGAGGTTGCCAACATGCTTGAAGCTATGGTTAATCCCGAAGGAGTTGCTGTTTATATTGAAGCTCGCCACCTTTGTATGGAGATGAGAGGAGCCAAAGAGAATTCCCCTTTAACTAGAACTACTGTTTTTAGGGGTAAGTATGAAGAGGATGCAAATCTAAGAGAGGAATTTCTTAGAATGTGTGGGAAGTAAGAGATGGAAAGTAGAGGATATGCTTTAGTAACAGGGGCTGCTCACAGAGTGGGACGCACTTTAGCACTAGGTGCTGCTAAAGCTAATTACGATGTAATAGTTCACTATCGCTCATCTAAAGAGCAAGCTTTAAGTGTTTGTAAAGAGATTGAGCAACTGGGTAAAAAAGCAATTGCCTTACAAGCAGATTTACAAAACTCAAATGAAATAAACTCTCTATTTAAAAAAACCAATGAGATTGGTAAAGTTACTGCTTTAATTAATAGTGCAGCAATATTTGAAAACCTAACTTGGTCTAACACAACTGTTGAGAGTTGGGAGCGTCATTTAAAGATCAACTTAACTGCCCCATTTTTATTAAGCCAACTCTTTGTAAAAAACTTAGAGAATCAAAAAGGGGTTATTATAAATATAAGTGACTGGAAAGCTAATAGACCTCAAAAAGATCACCTTCCTTATATAGTCTCTAAAGGGGCCCTAGATACCTTAACAGCCTCTTTAGCTCACTCTTTTGCCCCCAATGTGAGAGTTAATGGCATTGCTTTAGGGGCAATTCTTAAACCCTCTGATAACAACCACAACCCCAACCTTTTAAAGAGTGTTCCACTTAATAGATGGGCTGATTTAAAAGAGGTTGAACATACGTTGATCTATTTACTTAATGAGGCAACTTACGTTACAGGCGAAATCATTAAATTGGATGGGGGAAGACACTTAGTCTAAAGGAAGATTGTTATGGATAAAGTTTTTATAAAAGATCTACTAGCTCGAGGCATTATTGGTTTAAATGACTGGGAAAGAGAGAAAGAGCAAGATGTATTAGTTAACGTAACTTTATTTACCCCCTCATTTGAAAATATGGTTAACGATGATTTAAGTGAGAGTGTAAATTACCGCACAATTGCCAAAAATATTCTTAGTCACATCTCAACCTCTAAAAGATTCACTGTTGAAGCTTTAGCAAATGATTTGGCTAAAATTTGCTTAGAAGATCCAAAAGTTGTAAAGGTTATTTTAAGAGTTGAAAAACCAGCAGCTGTTAGATTTTCTAAATCGGTAGGGGTGGAGATCGAAAGATCTAAAGGAGCTTAAAATGGCTCAAATTAATTGGGCATGCCTATTGTTAGGTTCAAATATATATCCACAAGAAAATATAGCCCAAGCCCTTGTTGAGCTTAATAAATATCTAAAAATAAAGGGAACTTCTAGTTCCTATTGGTCCAAAGCTGTAGGCTCAGATGGACCTGATTTTATCAATGCAGCTGTGTTAATTGAAAGTGAAAAAGATTTAAAATTCATAGAAGAGAAAATATTAGCCCCCATAGAGAACAAACTGGGGCGTATTAGAACAGATGATAAAAACTCGCCACGCACTATAGATATAGATGTAATTATCTACAACGATACTTTGTTGGATGATTCGTTGTTTAAATATTCTCATATCGCAGTTCCAGTGGCAGAGTTATTACCAGATTATTTATCTAAAGAGGGAGAGAGCCTTAAAAGTGTAGCTATCTCATTAATGAGAGAAGTGCCTGTTTGGGGTAAGGACTCCCTGTAGGAGGTTTTTTATGGACCAACGTTTAAATTATGGAGAAGTTGCTTCTCAAGGTGTCTCTATTTTAATGGAGATGGAAAAATATATTAGGAACTCTACAGTTGATCACACTTTATTGGAGTTGATTAAAACTAGATCTTCCCAAATTAATGGGTGTGCATTTTGTTTAGATATGCACACTAAAGATGCCCGCAAAAATGGTGAGAGTGAACAAAGACTCTACGGCCTTTCTGCTTGGCACGATTCCCCTTTTTATAGTGATAAAGAGAGGGCAGTTTTAGAGTGGACAGAAGCTGTTACTAAAATTAGTGAACATCAAGTTCACGATGAAATTTACAACAGGCTACTTAGCTTCTTTAGTGAAAAAGAGGTGGTAGATATTACCTTGGCAATAATTTCAATTAACAGTTGGAATCGCCTAGCAATCTCTTTTAAAACAGTTGCTGGAACTTACATGCCCAACTCCCCAGTTGCTCAAAGAGGGAAGTAAAAATATTGCGGGTCACCTGTGGTGGCCCGTTGTTTAATTTCATACAATTAGATAGATTAGAGCTTAAGGTAAATAGTTAATGAAAGCTCTAATTAAAAGGGTTATTTCCCTTTATCTAGGTCTGTTTCTCTATGCAGTTGGAATTGTTCTAACTCTTCAAGCAAACATTGGTTACGGCTCATGGGAAGTCTTCCACTCTGGGTTGGCAATTGTGTTCAACTCCAAAGTGGGAACTATGTCCATTTGGGTTGGTTTAAGTGTTGGCTTTATAGTTTTCATATTCGGAGAAAAAATTGGGCTAGGGACTATTAGCAACATGATCTTCATAGGGATTTTCATGAACCTTTTAATGGATAGTAACTTCTTTCCCTTAATAAAAAATCCAACATTATCAATTGTCCAGCTCATTGTTGGCCTCTTTATTATTGCCATTGCTACTTACTACTACATTTCTAGTGGCTTTGGTGCAGGTCCTAGAGATAGTTTGATGGTCCTACTAGCTAGAAAGGGCAAATTCTCCGTTGGCTTTTGGCGAACTATCATTGAAATTGTTGTAACAATTGCTGGTGCTTTTATGGGTGGAATGTTTGGATGGGGAACAATATTGACGGCAGTTTTAATTGGGTTTATTCTAGAAGTGACTTTTAAATTCTTTAAGTTTGACCCTAGAAATGTTGTACATGAAGATATAGGAACCAGCTTAAAAAAGTTAAGCTTTAATAGGGGAATAAAATGAAAAAATTAACACTTACGATTGTATTATTACTAGTAGTAACATCACTATTTAGTGCTCTTCCTATTTTAGATTTTGTTCTTGCTGGAGTAGACATAGCAACTACTCGTAAAATTACAAAAGCAGATATTGATGGGCAAGAAATTAAATTTGGTGGAACATCAATTAAACAATTAAAAAAATCTTTAAATAACTACGATTTTAGCACACTCGATTTTGAAGATCGTCTTTACTTGTATGGTAAAGGTGAAGTCCCTTTAACAATTCCAATAGTTAAATCTATATTTTTAGGAATGGGCTCAGGCTCTAAATCTCAAGGAGATCTTGGAGGAAAGCTATTTGGAGTAGCTGCTGATAGTGTCTCCTATGGATTAATAACGGCAGGAATAACTTTTTACATAATTGATATGCTTTTTGTGGGATCATTGTCATCAGCATTCGGGGGAGAATGGAACCCTAATGACCCAGACAGTGAGCTCCAAAGTTATGCAAGAGGGTTCTTGTATGGAGGCTTAGCTGCATTAGGAGCTAGTAGAATCGTCCAAATAATACTCCCAATAAGCTACGCTGCAAAATACAACAAGACACTTAGAAACAGCTTAGGAGTTACAAAGGATAAGCAAGATGCCTTCTCATTTAATGTAGGCTTTGTCCCCAATGTAAACTTTGATCCAGCACTACAGTTGTCAGCAAAAATTAGCTTCTAGTAGAATTTAAAATCGATATTCTCTCTTTTTAAGTCCCTTTAGTTTTAAAGGGATTTAAGTTTATTTATACCCAATTGGATGTTAAACTTATAGAAAATAAAAAAGCTTACCGCTAGGTAAGCTCTAGTACGCACATTGCGTGGTCCTTTCGGACGGTTTGAATAAATTTTTATTTGAACTCTAGGTGTTATTTAAAATCTATTCTCAATTTGGATAGTAAGGGGTAAAGGGGAGGAAGTCAACAATGAAAGGCAAAGAAGTTAATAGCGACTACTATTTAGGACTAGATATCGGGACAAACTCTGTAGGATGGGCTGTAACTGATGAAAACTATAACTTGTTAAAAGCAAATAGAAAGTATCTATGGGGAGTTAGATTATTTGAAACTGCTAACACAGCAGAAGATAGAAGACTTCATCGCTCAGCAAGAAGGCGTAACCAACGCAAGGTTCAAAGATTACAATTACTCAAAGAGATGTTTGAGCCACATATAAAAAAAGTTGACCCAACCTTTTTTGATAGATTAGAACAAAGTTATTTACATGATGATGATAAACTTCATAGTTTTAATTACACATTATTTGATGATAAAGAAAAAACTGATCCCACCTTTTTTAAAAAGTATCCCACTATTTTTCATTTAAGAAGTTACTTAGTCCATAACCGTGATGATAATGTTGATCTAAGAGAGCTCTATTTAGCAATACATCATATTCTAAAAACTAGAGGACACTTTTTGTTTAGTGGAGAAAATCTTAATACAACATCATCTTTTGAGACATTAGTTGAAGATTTGAAGAATAACTTACAAGACAGTTTAAATATTGATTTAACTATAAATGGATCTAATGAAGAGTTTGGTGAGATTCTTAAAATAACAAAAAAAAGAGAGAAGAAAAAAGAGCTCAACGATATCTTGATATTTTCCGTAAATAATGAGGAAGGTGAGCCTCAGGAGTTTAGCAAGGTAGAAAGTGAGATTAAAAATGCTTTAGCAGGTTCACCTTTTACTATTGGAAAGCTATTTGCTAACGAGGAATACGAAGAGTTTGAGCCAGCTAAAATTGTTTTTGATAAAGATGATTATGAAGCTACAAAAGAAAAGCTTGAACAACAACTAACTTTAGAAGAGTTCTCCTTAATTGAAACTTTTGAAGGATTATATAGTTGGGCTCTCCTTGCTGAAGTTTTGCGTGGTAGAGAGTACATAAGTGACGCTAAAATTGATGTTTATGAGAAGCATAAAGAAGATTTAATATCTTTAAAAAAGCTAGTTAAAAAATATGAGAAGGGTGAATACAACAATGCTTTTAAACTTTTCAACAAAGATAACTATCCCCACTATGTTGGTAAAAGTAGTAAAGGTGGAGTATTGGTTAAATCACCTTTTAAGAGCAAATGTACCCAAGAGGATGTTTGTAAATATTTTTCAAAACTTTTAACACCACATAAAAATAGCAACGATCCTCTTTTAACTTCAGTTCTTGATGAATTAGATAATAAATCACTACTGCCAAAATTGAGAGTAAAAGATAACAGGGTTATTCCACACCAATTGCATGTTAAAGAGTTAAAAGAGATTTTAAATAATGTGGAACGTTATTTCCCTTTCTTAAATGAAGCTGATGAAGATGGGTACACTCCAGTTGAGAAAATGGTAGCAATGGCAACCTTTAGAATACCTTACTATGTTGGGCCATTAAATACTTACCACATGAAAGAGGGGGGAGAAGAGGGATTTGCGTGGATGATTCGTCGCTCTGGTGAAGATGGTCCCATTTATCCTTGGAATTTTGAAAAAGTTGTTGATATTGAAAAATCAGCTGAGAAGTTCATTAGGAGAATGACTAATAAATGCTCCTATCTTTTTGATAAAGATGTTGTTGCAAAAGATTCACTAATCTACTCCAAGTACAGAGTTTTAAATGAACTAAATAACTTACGTATTAATGGAGAGCCCATTTCAGTTGAGTTAAAACAAAAGATTTATAATGAGCTCTTTTTAGAATCTAAGAGAAAAAACATCACTATAAAGCAACTCAAAACTTATTTTGTAAACAACAATCTTATTGATAAAAATGATGAGTTTAACGTAGAGGGAATTGACAATGGCTTTACTAACTCTTTATCTACTTGGATAGATTTTGCACCATTTTTAGAAAATGAGATCCTATTAGAAAGTGAGATAGAGAATATCATTGAGTGGAAAGCTTATTATGGTGAAGATGATTCGATTCTAAAAAGAAAGATTGAAAATGAGTATAAAAAATTAGACTCAGACCAAATAAATAGTATTTTAAAAATTGTGAAACCTTATAAAGGGTGGGGACGATTATCAAAAGAGTTATTAGAAGAGGTGTTTCATGAAGACCCTACAACAGGGGCTCTACACTCAATTCTAGATTTAATGTGGAATACAAATAACAACCTAATGGAGTTACTCAGTACTCGCTTTACTTTTGTTAATGAAATTGATGAATACAATAAACAAAATGCCTCAGATACAAACTTCAATTACAAATCACTTATAGAACCATTAAATATTTCTCCAGCTGTAAAAAGGCAAATTTGGCAAACATTAATTATTGTTAGAGAAATTAAAAAGATTCAAAGAAAGGCGCCTAAGAAAGTATTTTTAGAGATGGCTAGAGGTGGAGGTATTAAAGGGCAAAGAACTAAATCAAGAAGGGTTGCTTTAATAGAGTTGTATGAGGCGTGTAAAAATGATTATGAGTTTAATAAAGAGTTGTTGTCATCGATAGAACAAAAGACAGATGCAGAACTTCGTAACGACACTCTTTACCTATATTACACCCAAATGGGTAAATGTCTTTACAGTGGGGAGCCTATTAGGCTTGAAGATGTAAATAAGAAAAGTTTGTATGACATCGATCATATCTATCCTCAATCATTGATTAAAGATGATTCATTAAATAACAGAGTTCTTGTTAAAGCTAACTATAACAGTGAGAAGAAAAATGATTACCCAATAAAAGAGGCTTGGCAATCTAAACAAAGTGGGTTTTGGAGAGTCCTTTTAGATAAGGGATTTATTACAAAAGAAAAATACTTTAGGCTAACTCGTAAAACTAGGTTAACTGATGAGGACTTAGCTACATTTATCAACAGGCAAATTGTTGAAACTAGGCAAACTACTAAATTAGTGGGGACACTTTTAGAAAACTTATTTGGTGAAAGTAAAACAAAGCTTGTTTACTCAAAAGCAGGAAATGTCTCTGAGTTTAGAAAAGACTTTGATATCTTAAAATCTAGATCTATCAATGATCACCATCACGCTCACGATGCATATTTGAATATAGTGGTTGGGAATGTGTATAACACTAAGTTTACAGAAAATGCATGGAACTTTTTTAAGCTTCCTAGAAAAGAAAGCTACAATATTAGAAGGTTGTACTATTACGATGTTGAAAGAAATAACTCAATCGCGTGGATTGCTGATAAAAATTTTGAAGAAAATGATAGATCTAAAAAGCATGAGAGAACCAATGAGACAGGGACAATTACAACTATTAGGGACACTTTCAGAAACAACCAAATATTAGTAACTAGAAAACCAATCACAGGAAGTGGAGAACTATTTGATTTACAACCTTTAAAGGGAAAAGATAATTTAATTCCATTAAAAGGTTCAAATCCTATTCTTCATCAAACAGAAAAGTATGGAGGATATGACTCTAAAAAAACTGGATACTTTTTCGTAGTTGAACACACCCATAAGAAAAAACGAATAAAACAAATTCGAACAGTACCAATAATGAACCTTGTGGATATACAAAAAGATCCAAATGCTCTCATGGACTACTGCATTAATACACTACAACTAGTAGAGCCTAAAATACTAATAGATAAAATTCACCTTCATGAAAAAGTTAGGGTAGATGGTTTTGAAATGTGTGTTAGAGGGATCACAGGTCAACAGATAATATGTAATGGAGAGCACCAACTAATAATACCACAAGCAAGTTACGATTATTTTGTAAATATAGAAAAATATTTATCACTTCTTTCAAGGAATAAAACTATTGAATTTACTCCCAATGCAAAGTTATTGGCTGAAAGTTTAGAAATAACTGATGACAAAAATATAGATACTTATTTATTATTCTTGTTGAAAGAAAAAAGCACCATATATTCACTTCGGCCTGCTAACCAAGCTAAATTTCTAGAAGAACATTTAAACACTTTCAAAAACTTAAACATTTTAGAGCAATGTACGGTACTAACCCAAATTAATAACTTGTTCTCTTGTAATGTAATTACTGCAAATTTGAAAGTACTTGGAGGTGGAGCAAGTGCAGGTATTGTAAAGATTGCAAACACAATTAAAGGGAACTTATCGCTAATAAGATCTTCCCCTACAGGGGTTTTTACCAAGGAGGTAAGTGTCTAAATATTTATGAGTTGGAGAGTTGTAGTAATTTCAAAAAGAGCTAAGCTCGAATACAAAATGAATTACTTAGTCATTAGAGATGAAGAAGTAGTTAAAGTGCATTTGAGCGAAATTAATACTTTGTTGATTGAGTCTACAGCAGTTTCACTTACAACAATGTTAATCTCAAAACTGCAAGAGCGGAAAATAAAAGTTATCTTCTGTGATTGCAATAGAAATCCAGAAACAGAGTTAACACCCTGTTATGGGTGCCATAACTCTGTGGAAAAGATTAGATCACAAATAAATTGGGATGATGAGTATAAGAAAATAGTTTGGACAGCAATTGTAAAGGAGAAAATTACCAATCAAGCAAACACAATTAAATTTCTAAAACCAGACTCTTATCAATTATTGATTAATTATGTTGATACTTTAGAATTAAATGATCCCACAAACAGAGAAGCTCACGCGGCTAAAGTTTATTTTAATGCCATGTTTGGAAGTAAGTTTAACCGCAAAGAAAAAAGTTGCGTAAATGCTGCTTTAAATTATGGGTACACAATAATCCTTTCTGCAATTAATAGAGAAATAGCTTGTTGTGGCTATTTAACGCAACTAGGAATATCTCATGACAATATGTTTAACCCTTTTAACCTCTCTAGCGATTTAATAGAACCATTAAGGCCACTTGTTGATAATAAAGTATGTTCCTGGGGAGAAGAGTATGATGAATTTACTCCATCTCACAAAATGGAACTAGTTAACCTATTAAATGAAAAAGTAAAGTTTGATAATAAAAGATTTCATTTCTTAGATGCCTTAGGTGATTATGTTAAAAGTATTTTTAGGGCATTAGAGAGTAAGGATGAATCACTAATAAGGTTTATTGCCTATGATTAGGAAGCGTTTTATGAGAGTAATAGTAATGTTTGATCTCCCTATAACAAAGAAGAAACAACAACAAACTTATCGTCGATTTAGAAAGTGGCTTATTAAGTCTGGTTTTATAATGATGCAACAATCTATATATTCAAAAATTGTTTTAAATCCTACAGCTGCTAAGTTTTTAATCCAACAAATAAGAAATCAGAAAGTTGAAGAGGGTTTAATACAAGCAATGGTTGTTACTGAAACACAGTATGCCAGTATTGAATGTATCGTTGGTAATAAGAAATCAGAGATTATTGATGATATGAGAAGGTTGGTGGTTATATGATGTTAATCCACAATCAAATGGAGTATAAAGTTGATTTCACAAAAGCATTTGTAAACTCTCTTATTATTGAATCTCCTTTAGTTATGAGGTCTTTTGTTAAAGATTTGAGTGAACAGGTTAGAGGTGGAGAAGGGGGATTTGTTTTATCAGAAAGTCATCTAAGAGAACTAGATATTAGCAAAAAAGTAGAACTAATAATTAACCCAATAATTGAAATTGAGCATGCAAAAAAAATCTCTTCAAAAATACTGAATTCTATAAAAGAAATTGCAGTTAATGAAACTAACTATTTAAAAACATCTGAATTGCAAACAACACTACTACAATATGCTGCAATGATATCTCATGAATTAATTAGTCCAGTTAGATATAGTGATGAAGTTGATGTTATGGCATTGCTAAAAGTATTTAATTTTTCTTTAGATCTAGATGATTTGTCAGTAATTGAAAATATTGTGACATACATAACTGCGCTAAATACATATTTAGGCATCTCGGTTTTTATTTTTATCAATCTTAAAAATTTCATACTAAAAGAAGAACTGATTTACCTAGCTGAAAACATTAAGAGTCTTAATTCCAATCTTTTGCTAATTGAAAGTGGGGTAAATAATTACTTTATAGATGATGAAAAATATTGTATAATAGATACAGATTTATGTGAGATATTTAGAGAAGGAAATCAGTGAAAAAACACAACTTATTCAACATAAATAGGTCTTTTTTATCTCAAACCTCAAAATACAGGGCTTGTAGAGGTTTGAGATAGGTGTTATCTATTAGAGTTCTCAAGCTTGAACGTTGGGAAGTCTTCAAGATAATGTTTGAGATAGGTGTTATCTATTAGAGTTCTCAAGCTTGATAGCCAAAGACAACTATAGGGCCTGGTTTGAGATAGGTGTTATCTATTAGAGTTCTCAAGCCATTATGAGTCCATCAATCTATACATGTTTGAGATAGGTGTTATCTATTAGAGTTCTCAAGCCTATGACTGATCAAGCACTTTAGTCTAGGTTTGAGATAGGTGTTATCTATTAGAGTTCTCAAGCACTACAGATAAGTCAGACGTTATGTACTGTTTGAGATAGGTGTTATCTATTAGAGTTCTCAAGCCTAGGATTGCCGAATAGCGTAAGTATCGGTTTGAGATAGGTGTTATCTATTAGAGTTCTCAAGCTATAGCCAAGTGCTTAGTTCGATATACGAGTTTGAGATAGGTGTTATCTATTAGAGTTCTCAAGCTCTTTGCAATCGACATCTCATGTCCGTTTGAGATAGGTGTTATCTATTAGAGTTCTCAAGCAGTGTTAGAAAGAGTATCGATAGTACAGGTTTGAGATAGGTGTTATCTATTAGAGTTCTCAAGCAGCTGAGTGAGATGTCCAATGAGTAGCGTTTGAGATAGGTGTTATCTATTAGAGTTCTCAAGCGATAGACATGTACTATAGAGGATGAGTTTGAGATAGGTGTTATCTATTAGAGTTCTCAAGCTGGAGTTAGGATCTATACTAAGCGATACAGTTTGAGATAGGTGTTATCTATTAGAGTTCTCAAGCTATCCATTCCGAAGTACAGCGATCAACAGTTTGAGATAGGTGTTATCTATTAGAGTTCTCAAGCAGCTATGACGACATCAGATGCTTAATGAGTTTGAGATAGGTGTTATCTATTAGAGTTCTCAAGCGCGATGAACTACAGATGCAACGATCAGTTTGAGATAGGTGTTATCTATTAGAGTTCTCAAGCCTTAGCGTACAAGCGCAATGGAAGTGAGTTTGAGATAGGTGTTATCTATTAGAGTTCTCAAGCTCAAGCGCATCAAGTCGGCTCTTGTCATCGAGTTTGAGATAGGTGTTATCTATTAGAGTTCTCAAGCAAGCATGATAGAGACATTGATATCGTTAAAGTTTGAGATAGGTGTTATCTATTAGAGTTCTCAAGCAATGCTCGAGCTTCAATGACAAAGCTACTGCAGTTTGAGATAGGTGTTATCTATTAGAGTTCTCAAGCGTACAGGAATGTACAGATACGCAAGAGGGTTTGAGATAGGTGTTATCTATTAGAGTTCTCAAGCCATACTAGACTTTACAAGCTAGCATGAGTGTTTGAGATAGGTGTTATCTATTAGAGTTCTCAAGCGAAGTTGTTATTGAGATGGTTGGCCACTACGTTTGAGATAGGTGTTATCTATTAGAGTTTTGAAGCTTTCTACTCGTTTGCCATCACGTTTAGCCCGTTAAAAATAAGTATAATCTGTTAGAGCTATCAACCAATAATTTTTCTAAGCTGCCTATACGGCAGGTTTGAGATGGGTGTTATTTATTAGAAATTTTATGATAGTTGCGAAGAGGAATATTTGTTTTTATCAGGGAAGAGGGTAACCCTTGCGTCGGTGTTAGTAATAAGCTATTATTATGTTGCATTTGCAACTTATGGGAGTGTTTGTGGAAGCTTATTACAATCTATTATTAGAGTCTCCATTATTTAAAGCTTTGAATGTTGGGGAGTTGCCTCAGATGTTGGAGTGCTTAGATGCAAGAGTTAGATCTTTTACTTCTAAGCAATACATCATTCATGAAAATGATGTTACTGAAGACATTGGGGTGGTGTTAGAGGGTAAGATTCAAATCAACAATATTGATGCTATGGGAAATCGCTCTTTAACTGGAAAGCTGGGGGTGGGGGAAGTCTTTGGACAAGTAGTTGCAGCTAATTTAAGTGCAACAAACCCCGTTAGTGTTGTTGCTGATACTAGACTGCCAAATACTTTTACTAAAGTTTCACAAATTAGTTGCCCCTTGTAGCAGAGCCTGTTCTTTCCATTCTCAGAGTCATTGAGAATATGATGAGTGTCTTAGCAGACAAAGAATCTGATGATGAACCGTAAGCTCTCTATTTTAAGCCAACGCTCAATAAGAGAAAAACTGCTCACATTCTTATCGTGGCAATACCAAGATAAAAAGAGCAACAAGTTCTCAATTCCATTTAATCGTGATGAATTAGCAGACTATCTTATGTGTCAACAGAAGTGCCCTTTCTAGAGAGATCTCTTCAATGGTAAATGAGGGGCTAATTACAACTCACCGTAACAACTTTATAATTCACCAAAAACTAGAATCTATCTAAGCTCTTCAATTATCTCAAGGGCTTTTTGGTGCCACGAAATAGGTAAGTCCAACCCGATCTCCCTCTGCAGTTTTAATTGAGGTAGGGGGACTACCTTCAGCTTTAATAGTTAAAGCTGGCTGATCAAAATCTAAATTAAACAAAGTTAACAACCAATCGTGACGATAAGCAGTAGAACCATCAGTGTAGTGTCCTAATGGAACATAAGAGCTGTTGATAACAACAACTGAATCAAAATCATCACTGCTGTCGATGTGTTTAAAGTAGCTAATAGAGGCATCACTATTCACTTGAGCAAACAAAGGTGTTTTTCCCTTAAAGGAGCTACAGAACTCACATAAGGAAGTTTTATTGTAAACAGTAGATACATATTGTTTAAGATTATTTTCTATCGAATCACTAGCAACGGGGACAAACTTTAAGCCCCCATCGGTTAAAGTAGAGCCAAGCAGGGCACTGCGTGTTTTATCAATTAAATCAATTACGTAGATACTATCGTTATCTAAAACATTTTTATAAAAAAGGTAGTGATCCAGTATTTGTAAATCTTTAGCTATATCATCACTAATTTTTTCAACTTTTGAACCATCGAGGCGACTTAAATAGATACCCCCTTTAGAGGCAGAAGTTGCAACTAAGTAAGTTCCCCATATGTTGTATTGATCTACATCAACATTAAAGGCAACCTCTTCACTGTTGTTTGTTAATGACTTTCTATAAAGGGTGTCCCCTTTTTTATAAAAGAGGGTGGAGGCATTTATTTGAGCATCTCTATAAGGGCCACCTGTGATTTTCTTCTTTACACTTTTACTGTTTAAATCAACAACTCTTAAATCCCCAAAACTAGTTAAATACCCATTTTGATAATCTACACCAATTAAAAGACCACTGCGTAAACTAATTAGAGAGGGTTTAATCTCATATCTATTATCTTTATCTCTTACTAATTCAAGTTTATAAAAATCTCCTTCAATTAAAGTTGATACATAGAGATTGTTGTTAAAAAGGTGCACTTCATCTAAAGCTTTATCGTAAAGTTGTTTTGTTTCAAAACTCTCTAGATCTAAACAATACAAGGTATTGTTATCATCAGAGTTTAAAAAGAAAAGAGAGTTCTGTTTTTGGCCAATAATTTTTCCATTTAAAGGGGCAATTAAATCATTAGGGGTATTTAATGATCCTATTTGATTTAAATGAAGAGACTGAAGGTAATGGGTTTCACTACCATCATCAAAAGTCATAGTTGTTGTAAATAAAAGTCTTTCTCCATCTCTAATGATATAACCACCATTACGGATATTAGAGGGGGAGTTGCCCCTTAAAAACTGGTGGTAATCAAAAAGTTGAGATAGAGCATCACTTTCCATCTCTTTTATAATAGAGCCATCAATTACAAGCTTTTCAGTTGTTGTGCAACTTATAAAAAGTAGAATTACTATTAAAATAATTGGGATAAATACTTTTTTCATCATCTACCTTTTATCTGTTTCATCATGAAACGTCACTGTTGAGTGGCTTCTTCCACTAAGATAAATTCCCTCAATCAGTCGAACGACTTCCCTCCCATCTCTACCAGTAACTAGTGGTTGGGACCTCTCTACAATTGCTTTTACAAAATCTTCTATTTGAAGGGTGAAGAAATAAGTTGTTGGATCTATTGTTTTAAAGAAAGAGAAATCTTGCTCTTTAAAAGTTTCTAGCAGCTGTTGCTCCTCTTCAATGTTCCACAAATCGTTATATGGAGGTTCAACTATGTTGCTTTGACCAGCTATAAACATAGCTCCTCCATCTGTTTGAACTCCTACAGAGGCACCGCTACTTCCATGGACATGAACTTTTGCATAAAGACCAGGTTTTTGGGAGTTGCTAACTAAAATTGAGGCAATTGCACCAGTAGTGAATCTAACTGTGGCAACTGCACTATCTTCAACTTCAATGTAGGGGTGATTTATGTTCTCCCACTCTGCTTTTATACGGGCAATTGGGCCTAAGAACCAACAAAGTAAATCAAACTGGTGAGGTGCTTGGTTAATACAAACTCCACCCCCTTCAGTTTCCCACTTACCTCTCCATGGGTCACTTAAATAGTAAGCTTCATCACGCCATCCTAAAATAGTCACTGAAGCTAAAGCAGGTTTACCCAACTTGCCACTGTCGATAGCCTCTTTAATTCTCATTGTTGAGGGGTACCATCTTCTTTGACTAATAACTCCCAACAATTTATTGGCCCTTTCTGAGGCTAGGATCATACTGGTAGCTTCACTGTTACTAACAGCCATTGGTTTTTCAACTAAGACGTGACACCCTGCAGTAAAAGAATCTAGAGCATCGTCGTGGTGTTGTGGGTGAGGGGTAGTTATAATAACAGCATCAACATGATCTAGTTGGGCCATCTCTTTAACATTTTCTCTACTTTGAATGTGCCATTTTGAGGCAAACTCATCGCGTCTGTTTTTATTACGGCCACACACAGAAACTAGTTGAGCTCCAAAAGCTTCACTAATAGCTTGTGCATGTAAGTGGGCAACTTTCCCATACCCAATTAATCCAAACCGAATAGTATCCATTTATAATCCTTATGGCTCTAAAACAACTTTTAAAAGCCCCTCTTCTTTGTTGTAGAGGCGGTTAAACCAACTCTCTCCCTCACTTAAGGGGGCCACTTCACTTACTAAACTCATAACATCAATTTTTTTCTTACCCATTAAATCTAATACTCTCTTATACTCTCCATTGATTGCACAAGAGCCATAAAGGGTAATTTCACGAGTTACTATTTGTTGTAAAGAGAGCTCTATAGTGGGACTTACATTTCCAATTAGAGTAATTGATCCGCCACTAGCAACAATAGAGGTGGCAGTTTTAATTGGATTAGTTGCACCAACGGCTTCAAAGACCCGATCAAAGGGTTTAAAGGGGGATTCTTTTAAAGAGAAAGTTGTTGGATCAAAAGCATAATCAGCGCCCATTTGTAAAGCCATTTTGCGCCTATTTTCAGATAGATCAAATGCTACAATAGTTCCACTAGTGGAGACTCTTAAAATTTGAATAAGGAGTAAGCCAATAAGACCTGCACCAACAACTGCTATTGAATCGTTTAGTTTGACTGGGGTGATATTAAAAGCGTGGGCTGCAACAGAAGCTGGTTCAGTAAGAGATCCTTCAATATAACTTATTTCATCTGGAAGTTTATAAATTATGTGTTGGGGAACTACCACAAATTCAGCAAAAGCTCCATCTTGCTTATATTCATCACATGAGACACCCAACACCCTTCTGTTTACACATAGGTTGACCCTTCCACTTACACAATAATCACACTTTCCACAGTAGATTGTTGAATCAAAAGTGACTCGATCGCCAACTTTGAATTTTTCAACATCGGGCCCAATGGCAACTATATCACCTGAAGCCTCATGCCCCATAATTACAGGGGGGATTCTTCTACCGGTAGAGCCATCGTATCCATGCACATCTGAACCACAAATAGCAACAGCCCTAACTTTTACTAAAACATCAGTAGGTTTACTTATTTGAGGTTTATCAACCTCTTTATAAGTTAAACTCTTGTAAGATTCCATTACTAAAGCTTTCATAACTACCTTTGTATCCTAGCAGAACCACCTTGAGCAAAAGCTTCCACTTGCTCTAAGGAGGCCATAGTTGTGTCTCCTGGGAATGTTGTTAACATAGCTCCATGTGCCCATCCCATCTTCAATGCCTCTATTGGTTCCAATCCCTCCAATAATCCATTGATTAAACCAGAGGCAAACCCATCTCCACCACCAACACGATCATAAATATCTAAAGTAGCTGTTGGCGCTTGATAAGCTTTTCCATCGTACCAAAGAACAGCAGACCAGCTGTGGCGGTTAGTAGAGAAAACTTCTCTCATTGTAGTTCCCACTGCTTTAATGTTGGGATACCGATCAACTACAGTTTCAATCATATCAAAGAAGTGAGTTGGATCTAAAGTTGACTCTTTTTCAACTTTAGGGCCCTCTAAATTTAATGAGAGTTGTAAATCTTCCTCATTTCCAACCAGGACATCTACATGTTCAACAATGCGGGCAAAAACAGATTGAGCTAATTTAAGTGAATCAACATCTTCTTGAGCACGAGCTGCCCATAACTTAGCCCTGTAGTTTAAATCAAAAGAGACTATAGCTCCCGCTTTTTTGGCCTCTTTCATTGCCTCAATAATTAACTCACTTGTAGTTGCACTCAAAGTTGCAAAAATTCCCCCAGAGTGGAACCATCTAACACCACCACTGAAAATCTCTTTCCAGTTAAATGAGCCAGGTTTTAAAAGGGCAGCAGCTTCATCAGATCTGTTGTAAAAAACAACAGGAGCACGAACTCCACCTGCACGATCGCTCCACACTTGGGCGATGTTGGGTCCATGTACACCGTTGTGCTCAAATCTTTGGAAAAATGAGTCTACACCCATTTTTCTAATCTCTGCCTCCACTTTCTTCCCAATAGGGTAATCCACCATAGCAGTGGCTATAGCTGTTTTCTTGCCAAAAGCTCGAGCTAAATTGGCAGCAACATTAAATTCTCCGCCAGATACATGTATATCGTAATTATTAGCAAACTCAAATGGTATTTGACCAGGATCTAAACGAGTAACCATGGCCCCTAGGGCAACTAAATCGTAAGGTTTTTCATAAACATTACGTTGAATTTCTTTAGTCGACAAGATATTTAGCTTTCCCATTTAAAGCCTCCCAGAAGGTAATAAATTTATCTCTATGTTAGCACGTAGTTTCAGTTTTTTACAGATGATAAGGGTGAAACCTCAAGAAAAATTTGACTTACCACCCATTTGGGGTAATAATTATTAGGTAGTTGTTAACTACAAATCAACAAAAAGGAGTAACAAGATGAAAAGAGTTCTTGTTGTGTTGCTGATTATCACCCTTTCATTTTCCCTATTTGCTCAAGGAGCAAGTGATAAAGGGGCAAAGAAAGAGGAAATCAGAGTTCTTCTAGCTAACCACCCTTATGGGGAGTTACTGAAGGCAAAGATTCCTGAGTTTGAAGCTAAAACAGGAATTAAGGTTAATGTGGAGAGTCTACAAGAGGCCCAGCTAACACAAAAACTTACTACTGAGTTTGCCACTGGATCTTCAACTGTAGACGTGTTTATGACCCGTCCTTTACAAGAGGGGCTTCTCTTCATTAAAAATGGTTATTACCAAGGCCTTGGTGCATACGATTTTGCCGATTATCCCGATAACTCTGTTGACGTAGGTAGAAAAGATGGCGTTGTTTATATCGTTCCACTGATTACTGAGTGGCAAGTTATGTACTATCGCAAAGACCTCTTTGCAAAAGCTGGCATTAAAGTGCCAACAGATTTTGTTGAGCTAGAAGCTGCTGCTAAAGCTTTAACAAAAGATGGCGTTGCCGGATTTGGTTCAAGAGGACAAGGTGCTGCCGCTGTAACTCAACTCAGTTCATTCTTATATAACCATGGTGGAAACTACCTAGAAAATGGTGTTGCTGTATTTGATTCTCCCGGATCAATTGATGGGCTTCGCTACTATGGTCGTTTGTTAGGAAATTATGGACCTCAAGGTGTTGGTTCAATGTCTTGGGAAAACTTAATGCCAGTATTCCAAGCTGGAAAACTAGCAATGTGGACAGATGCATCTGTTTTCTTAGACCAAGTTGTTGATCCTACAAAAACAGCCATTCCTGCTGAAGATGTTGGTGTTGCTCAATTGCCACGTGGACCTAAAGGGGATAGCCCATTTATCGTAGTATCATGGGGAATGGGAATGTCTAGTAAGAGTAAGAACCCCGATGCAGCAATGGAGTTCTTAAAGTGGGCAACAAGTGAAGAGTTAGCTGTTGATGCTATGTTGAAAAACATCCCAATGGCACGCGACTCTGCTTGGAAAAATGCTAAAGTCAGAGAGATGATGCACCCTGGTATCATTGCAACTCAAGCCCACGCCGCCCAAAACGGTTACCCATACGACCGCCCATTTATGAGCGCCGTTGGACAAGCTAGGGACCTCATTGGTGAAGTTATCCAAGAGACAATAAACACCAAAGGAACCTCAACCAGATTAGAAGCTCTTGCCAAAGAGAAAGCTGCAGCTGTTAACGAATTGTTGAAAGCTGATGGCGAATATGGTGGGAAGTAATAGTTTTTGAAATCTAAAACTTTGGGGAGTTGGTTTTCCAACTCCCCAACTATTAAGTTGTAAAGGGAGGAGTAAGTGATTAAAAGTGGTTTTTTTGAACGCAACTTAAAATACCTTTTTCCACTACCAGCACTAATATTTGTACTACTGTTAATGGTGTTCCCTGTTTTATACACCCTGTTTATAAGTTTTACTAACTGGTCTTTAACTAGTGGAAGGCCTATGGAAATTGTTGGCTTTGCCAGCTACTTAAAGGTCCTTAAAGATCCAAGATTTAGGGATGCCATAGGTAGAACATTCTACTTTACAATTGGAGCTGTGGTGGTAGAAGCAGTTTTAGGAACTGTGATTGCCTTAATTCTAAACAGAGAGTTTAGGGGTAAAAATGGTTTAAAATTACTTTTACTACTACCTTTAGTTGCCACCCCTGTTGCCGTTGGAATTGTGTTTAACCTCTTTTATGACCCAACTATTGGGTTTTTAAATTACGTCCTTTCAGCTTTAGGATTGCCTCAAAGTGGGTGGGTTACTGCCTCAAAGACAGTTTTACCCTCTTTGATGTTAGTTGATATTTGGCAATGGACACCAATGATCTCTTTAATTGTATTAGCTGGCTTAGCAGGACTTTCCAGTGAGCCATACGAATCGGCAAAAGTTGATGGAGCCTCTTCAGTTCAAATCTTTTTCAACATCACATTGCCAATGATTATGCCAACAATCTTAACTGCAATAATTTTAAGGGCTGTTGATGCATTAAAGACCTACGACATCATCTATGCAATGACCCAAGGAGGACCAGGATACTCTTCTGAAACCCTAAACCTCTTAGCTTATAAAGTGAGTTTTGAATATTTTAGCATGGGACAAGCTTCAGCCATCCTAGTTTTCTTATTCATTATCGTCTTAGTCTTCAGTCTTGGGGTAATGAGTGCAAGAAAGAAGTTTGAGCTATAGGGGGGAAATGATGAAACAACCACTATTACATAAAATAGCTTTTGTAGTTTTAATTCTTCTTATTGTTATTCCAATGATATTCCCCTTTATTTGGATGATTATGTCCTCATTTAAGACTCAAGTAGATATTATCTCTTGGCCCCCTAAATTTATCTTCACCCCAACTTTAAGAAACTTTAACAAAGTATTTAATGAACAAAACTTTCTAAGGTATTTAAAAAACTCAATCATTGTTGGTGTAGGTTCTGGAGTTATATCTCTTTTGTTAGGTCTTCCTGCTGCTTACTCAATTGCTCGGTTTAACCAAAGGCGCCTTTCAGTGATGATTTTAGTAGCCCGTTTGATGCCGGGAATCTCTTTTTTGATGCCTTGGTATATAGTCTTTAGTCGCCTAAGGTTGATGGACAGTTATACTGCCCTTATTTTGAGTCACATTTTAATATCACTTCCTGTAGTTGTTTGGGTTATGTCGAGTTACTTTGAATCTGTTCCCACAGAGATGGAAGAATCGGCAATGGTTGATGGGGCTACGATGCAACGAGCCTTTGTCTCAATCATCTTACCCTTATCAGTTCCAGGAATTGTCACCTCAACAACATTGAGCTTTATCTTCTCTTGGAACAACTTCATGTTTAGCCAAGTCTTGAGTATGGAGAAAACAAAAACTCTCCCCATTGCGGTTTATAACTTCATGAGTTATGCCGAAGTTGATTGGGGTGGGGTGATGGCAGCAGCTGTTGCAATTATGCTCCCTGCAATTATCTTAACGATGATTTTTCAAAAATATGTTGTTAAGGGATTAACGATGGGAGCTGTAAAGGGTTAACTTTTAAGAGTTCGCAAAACGATTGAGATAGTAATCTAATCTGTTTAAAACATAGCCACGTCCCCTTTGACTTTTGGGGACGCTATTTATGTGTGAATTTATAAATTGAATTAAAGCCTCAACAAAATCGGGTTGCTCGCTTCTAAAAGCAATTTTTGGGTGGTGGTGTTTAATTACTAAAGCGGTGTTGTTCTTCGCTCCAATAATGGGAACGCTAGTTACTAAC
The DNA here is from genome assembly GCA_050950065.1 of Sphaerochaetaceae bacterium. Classification (GTDB taxonomy): domain Bacteria; phylum Spirochaetota; class Spirochaetia; order Sphaerochaetales; family Sphaerochaetaceae; genus JBAYOE01. Next base: position 114,857 of record JBMNGX010000006.1, read on the forward strand.
TTCTTAGTAGGAAGGATAAAAATTTCAAGATTACTATACTTTTGATAAAGCTTTACAATCTCTTTCAAGTGAAGATGAAATTCTTTAGGAGTATATGTGACCAACTTTTGAAACAAAAGTTGAGCGTTGACTGAAATTAACTCCCCTTTGCTAATGGTGGTAACTCTAGGTAGTGCTAAAAAGAATTTATAAGTGCGGTGTTTTAAAGAGTCGGAAAACTGATTAAAACGCTTTTTCTGATTTTCTACTATCTCTGATGCTAAATTTGGGTCAATGCCTGAGCGAGTAGCCATACTTTCAATTACTGAGGGGGGAGTTGTTAGTAACAAAAGACTTTGAAAACCCAGTGCAAAACCATGCTTCCCTTCTAAAAATGGGGAGAAATTGTCCAATAAAGAGTTATACTTAGCCCCACTTAATGTTTTAATGAGAACTTTACACTCTTTTAGGCGCTCTAAATAAAGACCTTTTATTGAATCTGTTACCCCATTATCGGTGGATAAAAAATAGCTAATTCCATTTGGATCTTGGTTACGGTGGCTAGTTGAAAAAATTGAACACTCTCCATCTAAAATTACCATGGTGTAGTTCATTTCAATAATATCTCTATGAGGATAAAAATAACTAGTTATAGCTCCAGACATGTACAACGGTATCCATCTTTGAATAGCTGCATCTAGTTCAACTTTTTTGCGATCTAAAGAGTGAATTATTTTTACCTTCAACCCTCTTTTCAAAGCTTCTCCGAAAAGGGCACTCCAAGTTTTAGCAAACGAAGGCTCTTCAATTAGCCAAGCTAAATTTTCATTGCTAAAAAGATAGAGGGTTTGATTTTTACGAGAACTTAAAGCCAACTCTAATAATTTAAAGGTGGCGGTTCTTAGCCCCCCTTTGCCCACATAGCGGGTGGCATTAATCTTTGTACCAACTTGCAAATGGGGTAAATCTAAACTCTCTTTAGAAAAAGAGGGGACAATTTGCCCACCTTTAATAGCTTCTAATAAGTTTACAATATCTTCACTATCAATTTTAGATTCCCCAACAAACCATTTCTCTAAAACTGTTGTTAGTTTCATAATAGTGATATCTTGATTTTCATAGGTATTTCCTGTTAATTCCAACAGGGCAAGTTTTTGGTAATCCTCTTTTGCATTTTCAGCAAAAAAAGCACATATCTTATTCAAGTATGGGCTAGTTAAATTAAGCTCACGAGAACCGGTTCTCCATCGACTAACTAAAGATGGGTCCACTCCAATTGCAAGAGCCAATTGGTTGTTTCTTATGTGGGTCATTTTCATCAATAAGTCGATTTTTTTGCTAAAATCCATTAAATCCTCGATAAACTTAAAAATACTATACCTGTAATAGTAAGTTAATGCTACCAATTATTTAATTAAATAACAATTCAAGCGATAAACTACTCTGTTCAAGAACTTTTACAGGTGGTACCATTTCATCATGGATATAAATCAAATGCTGCCAACGATCTTACAAAAAAATAATATTGCACGTATTGAAAATAGGAAACTTTTAATAGGGGATCGTAGACGCTACCCATTTGCTTTGGAATTTGTCCGCTGTTCAACAGTTGGGCAAATTGGTGATGCATTAAAGGCCATGGTGACTCAAGGGGGAGGGCCCTTACAAGTTGCTTTAACCACCATGCAGTTTGTGGCTCGCCAAATTGCTTTAAATGAACAAGAGGACTCGTTAAGAACTTTTAGTGATGCTTCTCAAATTTTGAGCAACAGTAGACCAACTAATACAACAATGGCCCGAACTTTGGCCACTTTACTTGGTCAAATTGTCTTGTGGTACACCTGTGAATCGGTCAAAGAGAGTTATAATTCAGATTTAGTTGAGTTTGTAGACCAACTAATAGAGACAGTTGAAAAAAGATTTGATGAAGATTATCTGAAGATGGGAAAACTAGGTTCCACCTTAATTGATGATGGTGATTCTATTTTAACTACTTGCTTTGCTGAACACTCACTGTTTTTATCACTAATTGAGGCAAAAAAAGAGGGTAAAGAGGTACAACTATTTGTCCCTGAAACACGCCCTTATTACCAAGGCTCTCGTCTAACAGCCCCTTCATTAGTTGAAATTGGGGTCAAAGGAAGTGTAATAACAGACACAACAGGAGTCTCTTTGATGAGGGAGAAAAAGATTACAAAGTATATGACAGCTGCAGATTTGGTTACCATGGATGGAACTGTAGTTAATAAGGTGGGAACTTTAGCCAATGCAATTGGTGCTAGCTATTACAAGATCCCTTACACCCCTTTTGCAATGAGTCCCGATGCTACTAAAGAGGGAGTTGAAGATATTGTCATTGAGATAAGAGATGGTAAAGAGATTTTAAAAAATAGTAGTGTTGATACTTTGAATGCCCTTTATCTCTCTTTTGACATAGTTGAAAGCTCTTTAGTTGATAAAATAGTAACTCCTAAGGGAATTTTTAAACCAGATGAGATTAAAGAAAACTTTGGAAGGTGAGTTGATGAAAAGGGCAATCATTGGGGGAACAGGAACTCAATTTTTAGTTGATGAGGATGAAAGGGGCTTTGATGTAGAAACTTCCTATGGAGTGGTCACTTTATATGAAAAGGAGAACTACTACTTGTTATTACGTCATATGAAAGCGCATAAAGTTCTTCCTCATATGATTAACTACAAAGCAAACATAGCAGCTTTAAAAGAAGTTGGAGTAAAAGAGGTTGTTGCTATTTATGCAGTTGGATCAATTAGCGATAAATTAAAACCCAATGAGATTGGTCTAATTGATCAGTTCATAGATTTTTCTTTTAGAAGTGATTCGACATTTCATCTAAGTGAACAATCTACAATTGGGCACACCCTTTTTGACCAACCTTTTAGTAAAGTGTTAAATGAACGTTTAATGAAAAGCTCTAAAGAACTTAAAATAGAGTTAAAAGAGGGTGGAGTTTATATTTGCACCAATGGTCCAAGACTGGAAACTGCCAGTGAGATTAAGATGTTTAAAAGTTGGGGCTCAGATTACGTTGGAATGACAGCCTCTACCGAAACTATTTTAGCTAATGAAATAGGGTTAACTTTTAGTGGAATTGCCCATTCAATAAATTGGGCAACTGGCATCACTGATGGAACAGTCGATTTTGTCGATTCCATTAGTAGAAGTGCCAAAGTTGCCCAAATAATTCAAATAATTGAAAAAGCTTTCAATTAAACATCGTATGTAGTTGAAGAGACATCTCCCCCTGTTCCTGTCCAATTTGTGTGGTAGAATTCCCCACGAGGGCGATCAACTCTTTCATAAGTGTGAGCACCAAAGTAATCACGCATTGCTTGAAGCAAATTAGTTGGTAAGCGCTCACTTCTATAAGCATCATAAAAAGAGAGGGCACTACTTAAAGCTGGAATTGGAATTCCTGCCTCAACTGCCCTAGAGATAGTTTTTCGCCAACTTCGATCGCTATTAGTAACAGCATCAACAAAGAAAGAATCAAACAACAAGTTGCCTAAGTTATTATCTTTTTTGTAAGCCTTCATGATGTCATCTAAGAAGACACTTCTGATGATACAACCATCTCGCCACATCAAAGCAATTTCACCGTAATTTAAATCCCACCCATACTCTTCAGAGGCATCTTTTAATAACATAAAGCCTTGGGCGTAAGAGACAATCTTAGAGGCATAAACAGCTTTACGAAGATCTTCAATAATAGCTTTTTTATCCCCTTCAATCTTTCTTTCAGGTCCACCTAAAATCTTAGAAGCAACAACTCTTTGATCTTTAAGAGAACTAATTATTCGAGCATAAACTGCTTCAGCAATCATTGTAGTGGGAGAGCCTAAATCAAAAGAACTTACACTTGTCCACTTACCAGTCCCTTTCTGACCAGCTCGATCTAAAATCTTTGTCACCATAGGAAGACCATCATCATCTTTTACAGCCATGATATCGCGGGTAATTTCAATTAAATAACTATCTAATTCTCCCTCGTTCCATTCACTAAAAACTTCGTGGAGCTCATCATGAGTAAGACCTAAACCGCTATGCATGATGTCATATGCTTCGGTTATAAGTTGAATATCACCATACTCAATGCCGTTATGGACCATTTTTACAAAGTGTCCAGAGCCTTCATTTCCAACCCACTCACAACATGGTTCTCCTGAACCAACTTTAGCAGCAATATCTTGGAAAATATCTTTAATTAAAGGCCACCCTTCAGCATTTCCTCCTGGCATAATAGAAGGACCTCTACGAGCTCCTTCTTCCCCTCCACTTACTCCAGCACCAATAAACAAAATCCCTTTTTCAGCTAAGTAGTGAGTTCTTCTGTTTGTATCGGGGTAGTGGCTATTTCCACCATCGATGATTAAATCCCCTTTTTCAAGGAAAGGGATAATTTGTTCAATGAAAGAGTCAACAACCTCTCCAGCTTTAACCATCAACAACACCTTGCGAGGCCTTTTTAATTTAGAGATAAGTTCTTTGATTGAGTAAGAGCCAATTATTGTATCTCTTCCTTTGGCAGCCCCTTTTAAAAACTCATCAACTTTTGAAGTTGTTCTGTTGTAAACAACAACACTGTAGTTGTTATCATTCATATTCAAAATTAGATTTTGCCCCATTACTGCTAAACCAATAACACCAATATCTCCTACTTCCATCACATTTCTCCTACTAATTAAATTTATTTTCAGTGGCCCACAACCCTAAAGCAGGGTTGGAGATAAAATAATACTTTTCATTGTCCTCAGTTACATTAAAACCCTCTTTCACATTATTAACAATATACCTTTTCTCAGCTTCATTAAAATCACGGTAGTTGTAACCAACTTGTTCTATCTCCTCTTTTGTTAAATGGGGAGTTGCATACTCAATTGTAAAACGTCCCTCACTTGAACCATGAATTAAGTGACTTGCGGCTGAGAGGTTGTTTTTTAACTCGTCACTATTTTCAACTGCTTTTATTGTAGTATCGGTTCCCTTATACCCATATTTTCTAATTAACCTATCAATCTCTTTGTCCTCGCCAAAAGAGCTAACCCCTGGCGCTATTAATGTTAATACAGCGTTATCTGCTAAAGCCATTCGAGTACGATAAATTCCTTTGTTGCCCAACCAAGTTGAGCGATATTCGGTTGGATCTAAATAGACAACAACTCTTTTAAGCGCCTCTTTTACCAAAGTGATATTAACTTTTTGAGATAATCTACTAGCTTGTTCAAAAACTTCCCGATTTGATCCCACAAATAAACCGTTAGCTTTCGTTGAACCATCTTTGTTTTGGGAAACTACTGTTAAGGCATAAACAATAGGGAGCTTTGATGCAAAGTGCTCTTGAGCATAATCTAAAACAGCTCTAACAGGAGAGTCAATTCTACCCATCAATCTCTCCATCCCATAAACTGCCCCAAGGTAGTGACTTTTGTTAATTCCTTCTGAGCCCCCCGAACCAACAAAGATATTTTTAGTGTAGTTGGCCATTCCAACAACTTCGTGAGGAACAACTTGCCCCAACGATAAAATTAAATCAAACTTGGGATCAAGAAGAAGTTTATTAACCTCTGCTTCCCACTCAAATGAAAGTTTTCCTTCTGAAACTTTTTCAATAAAAGAAGAGGGGACACTACCCATTTTAACAACTTCATCTCTCCAATTGTGTTGAATAAAAAGTGATTGATCAACATTTGGAAACATATAGTCTAACTCATTAGGACTCATTGGGTGGTGAGTCCCTAAAGCAGGAAGAATTGCTTTAACTTTATCTTTGTAGTACTCAACAGCCCAAGTTGTTAAAACACCACCCATCCCATGATAACGGGTTATATCGGGTGGAATTAGTAAGATATTCTGTTTGTCTCCTATTTTTTTTAAAGCTTCAAAGAAAGAATTTTTCATCACTTTTAAATCGAGTTCATTGTGATCTTCAACTTTTATATAGAGCATATGCCACCTCTTTGTAACTACTTTCAATGTAGATAAAAATTGTACCACACGACAATAAAGTAACATAGGAGCTAAAAGCAATAAAAATGTATCGATAAAAATATATTGCTACTATACCTTGATGAGCTTATATGCTAATATATATGTAGTAGATAAAATTATATCTATACAACTTCCCCTTGTAGGAGGACCCTGATGCCTTTTGTTATTTTTTCAGAACGGATGGAAAATGAATCAGCAAAACAATACGCTTATAGAATCTTAAAGCGCAATATTCTACTTTTAGAGATGAAACCTGGTGAAGCTATAGTAGAAAAGGAAATTTCAACAAAACTAAAAATCAGTAGGACCCCAGTTCGAGAGGCACTTTTGGAGTTGTGCCGCGAAAGATTGGTTGAAATCTACCCACAAAGGGGAACTCGAGTTGCATTGATGGATGCCCGTTTAGTGGAGCAGGGGAGGTTCTTACGAGAAACAGTAGAGCTTGCCCTTTTGGAGCTGGCATGTAAATCTTTTACCGAAGATCACATCAAGCAATTAGAGAAAAATATTAATGAGCAAAGAGCTTTAGCAGAACAAGATGATTTAATTAACTTTTTCATTAAAGATAATGAGTTTCACCGAATCCTCTTTACAGCTTGTAAGAAAGAGACAGTCTTTGATGCAATAAGTTTCTATTTACCCCACTTTACCCGTGAAAGGATGCTTAGGTTGCAGATGTTCAACTTAGAGGAGTTAGTTGATGATCATGGAGCAATCTTAGATGCAATTAAAAACAAAGATTGTCGCACCGCTAAAATGCACCTTTCACAACACCTAGATCATGTGATGTGTGATCAACAAATATTATTAGAGGGGTATCCTTCTTACTTTATTGAGTCTCAGCGGTAGTTTAAGAGAGCTACTCTTTGTGATATTATAAACACTAAGAGTATGGGTAATATTACAAACGATACAATATTAGAATCTATCAGTGACGGGGTGTTCACCATCGACAACGATTGGCGAATCACCTCGTTTAATAGAGCTGCAGAGCAGATAACCCAAATTAATCGAACAGATGCAATTGGGCTACGCTGTTATGAAGTTTTTAAATCTAATTTGTGTGAAGGCTCATGCCCTTTAAAAGAGACCTTTGAAAAGAAAAAACCTGTAATTAATAGACTCGGCTACATAGTGAACTTAGAGGGCCAAAGGATTCCTGTAAGTATTTCAACAGCCCTTTTAAAAGATGATAATGGAAATATCATTGGGGGAGCAGAAACTTTTAGGGATCTAAGGGAGATTGAGCAGTTAAGGAAGCTTCGTGCTCGCCAACGAGTTGGCAATATTCAAAGTAACAGTGAAGCTATGCAAAAAGTGCTGGCAATGGTTCAACCAGTTGCCCAAAGTAACTCCAACGTCCTTATTTTAGGGGAATCTGGAACTGGAAAAGAGGTATTAGCTCGCACCATTCACCAAAGTAGCCACCAAAAAAATGGTCCTTTTGTTGCAGTTAATTGTGCCTCTTTACCCGATACCCTTTTAGAGAGTGAACTCTTTGGTTATAAAAAAGGGGCATTTACTGGAGCACAAAGTGATAAGTTGGGAAGATTTGCCTTAGCAGAGGGGGGAACTCTGTTTTTAGATGAGATAGGAGATATCTCACAAGCAATGCAGGTTAAACTTTTAAGAGTGTTACAAGAAAAACAATACGAACCTTTAGGTTCTACTTCTAGTGTTAAAACTGATGCTCGAATAATTGCAGCTACAAACAGAGACTTAGAGAAATTGGTCAAACAGGGTAAATTTAGAGAGGACCTTTATTACAGAATCCATATCATTGCAATGACATTGCCCCCATTAAGAAAAAGAAGAGAAGATATTCCCCTTTTAGCAGATCATTTCTTAGAACGTTTTTCTATTATTAACAGTAAACCTATAATAGGCTTTTCATCTGAAGTTTATGCTTGTTTTTACACCTACGATTGGCCAGGAAACATTAGAGAGTTGGAAAACGCTGTAGAGCGTGCTGTAGTTCTTTCAACTAAAGATCAAATAGTGTTAGGGGACTTACCTAATGAAATAAGTTGTTCCTTTGATAAAACAGCCAATGAAAATCTTCAAACCTTAACTGATGTTGAAATAGCTAAAAAGCAAATTGAGATGAGATGTATCAAAGAAGTTTTAGAAAAACACTCCTTTAAAATAAGTGCAGCAGCTAAAGAGTTGGGGATGCACCGCTCAACTTTATACAGAAAAATGGAACAACTTGGAATTCAAAGATAGTAGTGTTGCATTAAAGCGACAAATACCTTCCAAAAATCAGACATCTGTTGCAATAATGCAACATAAATAAAAGAAGAAACAATGCAACTCATTACATATAAATAAGTTATACTTTTCACTATAAGTTGGCATACTAAGTGCCTTATAGTTAGTATGAGAGTCGCAGTGTCGCAATGGAGAAACAGAGTAGCCCCTCTTTTTGATGCTTCCCAACAGTTGCTGATTGGTGAAAGTAGTGGGTATGGCTTTGAAGTTGAGATAATCGGAACACTAAATATTGTAGAATTGAAGATGGAGAATAAAGTTCAACTTCTAAAAGAGGCAAAGGTAGATTTGTTAATTTGTGGTGCGATAAGTAAAGAGCTAGAGACCCTTATCCTTAATGAAGGGATCGAAGTTGACAGCTTTGTGGCTGGTGAAATAGAGCACGTTTTAAGAGCTTTTAGTGTAGGGGCTTTAAGAGATGGACAAAGTTACTCAATGCCAGGGTGCTCCCAAGTGCGCCACAGATCGCGCCATGGAAGAAACAGAGGCTCGTGCAAAAGAAGAAATTTTTATAAGGAGGCAGATTATGCCAAGAGGAGATAGAACAGGAAGATTTGGTTTTGGACCAATGACAGGTAGGGCAATGGGTTATTGTGCCGGTTATAACCATCCAGGTTATGCAGCATTTGGTGGTGGTTTTGGTCGAGGTAGAGGCAGAGGTGGTGGTTTTGGAGGAGCAAGAGGCTTTGGATATGGTTGGAATGAGAGTTTTAATTATCCTCCGGTAGATGAGAAAAAAGCACTAACAGATCAAGCTTCATTTTTAGAACAGGAGTTGAAGTTAGTTAACAGAGAGATTAGCTGAATTAGAGGAAGAGAGGAATTAAAGGATGAAAATTTGTGTAACATCTAGTGGTGCTACTTTAGAGAGCCCTTTTGATAACCGTTTTGGAAGGGCCCCCTACTTTATAATCTATAACTCTGACGATAAGAGTTTTTCAGCTATCGACAACAGTGTAAATATCAACGCAAGCCAAGGGGCAGGTATTCAAGCTGCCCAACTAATCGCCGATAGTGGTGCAAAAGTCCTTTTAACAAGCAACTTAGGACCCAAAGCAGGTGAATTGATTTACGCTTCTGGGATTAAAGTTTACCAAGTAGAAACTGATAGTGTTCAAAAGGCAATAGATCTTTATTTAAAGGGAGAATTAAAAGAGCTGAAGGAAAGTAACGTAGAAGGACACGCATAATGAAAATAGCGATTGCTTCGGGTAAGGGGGGAACTGGCAAAACCTTTGTCTCCTCTAACCTTGTGCGCTCTTATAAAAAGCAGGTGGCTCTGTTGGACTGTGATGTTGAAGAGCCCAACAACAGCCTCTTTTTAAAAGGGGATATTGTTGAACAAAGGCGCCACGCAGTTTTAGTTCCCAAACTACAAAGTGATTTATGTGATGGGTGTAGAGTTTGCCAACAAGTGTGTGAATTTAACTCAATCATTGTAATGGGGGGCAAGGCGATGGTCTTTGAAGATCTTTGTCACAGTTGTGGTGCATGTACTTTAATGTGTCCCCAAAAAGCTCTTTATGAAGTTGATCACGAAATTGGGACCATAGTTGTTAGAAAAAGTAAAAATGTTGCGATGGTGGAAGGGCTATTGGATGTGGGTAAAGCTTTAGCTGTCCCTCTAATAAGGAAAGTTAAATCTTATATAAAACAATTTAAAGATATCCCCATTATTATCGATAGTCCTCCAGGTACAAGTTGTCCAATGGTTTGGACAATTGAAAGTAGTGATTATGTTATTTTAGTTGTTGAATCAACTGCCTTTGGCTTTCACGATTTTAAAATAGCTATAAATACAGTTAAAGATGTCAATCTTCCATTTGGGGTGGTGATTAACAAAGATGGTCTTGGTGATGATCGAGTTGAAAAGTATTGTCTAAAGAACAACATCCCGATCTTAGCACGGATTCCCTTTAGTATAGAGGTGGCAACCTCTTATTCAAAAGGGGATTTACTTGTAGAAGTTGACCCCGTCTATCAAAAGATTTTTGAGAAATTGTGGGAAGAGCTTATAAATAGGGTTAAGAGTGGGGCTAAAGATGAAAAATAAAGTAAAAGAGGTAGTTATTTTAAGTGGCAAAGGGGGCACAGGAAAAACCAGCTTAACTGCAGCATTTGCCTCATTGGTACCCTCTTTAGTTTTAGCAGATTGTGATGTTGATGGATCAGATTTACACTTAGTAACCTCTCCAACAATTATTAAACACTCTCCTTATATTGAGGGAAAAGTGGCTTCAGTTGACCCTTTAAAGTGTACAGGATGTGGTTTGTGCGATGAAGCTTGTAGATTTGATTCTTTTAAAATTGAAGAAGATGGTACTTATCAGGTGATTGAGTATAAGTGTGAAGGGTGTGGGTTATGTGTTCACGTCTGCCCTGAAAATGCAATAAACTTTGATTTACGAGAGTGTGGAGAGTGGATGGTTAGTGAAACACGTTTTGGACCTATGGTTCATGCTGCTTTGCTACCTGCAGGGGAAAACTCAGGTTTATTAGTTACAGTTGTAAGAAATGAGGCTCGTAAGATTGCCCAAAAGGGCAATTATGATTTAATTTTAATTGATGGACCTCCTGGTATTGGATGTCCAGTAATTAGTAGTGTCACTGGAACAAGTGCAGTTATTTTAGTAACTGAACCAACTGTGTCAGGGATTCACGATTTAAAAAGGGTTGCTGCTTTAGCAGACAACTTTAAAGTTAAAGCTTACATTGTTGTTAACAGATCAACTGTTAATGAACAGCTTACTGAAGAGATTGAAATGCTCAGCGAGGAACTTGGGCATAAATTTGTGGGAACTATCCCCTTTGATAACAAAATGGTGCTTGCTCAATTAGAGGGTAAAAGTGCTATTGAGTTTATTGCAGGAGATGTTAAAAAATCAATAGAGAGGATATGGGAGAGAATATGGCAAACACTTTAGCAAACAAAAGTGTCCCTATCAGCTATGGCCCTTTGAAGGATGCAGCGGGCAATAGCCGATTAAAGGGAAAAAGTGGGACAACATTTGAGTTCTGGGTTTCAGGAAATCTAGAAAAAATTGAAAAACTAACCTTTATTACCGATGGTGATGATAATGCACTTAGTTTAGCGGCAAATATAGTGACTCTGATTGAAAATAGTTCACTTAAAGAGGCTCGCAAATTGGATAAAGCAAAGTTAAAAGAGTTTGATGAAGCAGTGGTTGAAGATGCACTAGCAACTTTGAACAAAGCTTTAGATGATTATGAAGTTAACAACATCCGTTTTATCGATCATGAAATTGTGATGGGACTACCTCAAAGTGGGAAAAAAGCTCAAAGAAGAACAATCATGGTTATGAGTGGTAAAGGGGGAGTTGGTAAAAGTACTGTTGCTTTGAACTTAGCTTTGGCATTTGCAAAGATGGGTAAAAGGGTAGGGATTGTTGATGTAGATATCCATGGCCCTTCGATTCCAACAATGTTGAACTTAAAAAACATTGAAGTGATGCAAGCTGCCGATGGCATTCAACCAGTTGTCTTAAAAGATCTACATAACTTGGCAGTTATGTCGGTAGGATTTTTGTTAGCTAAAGAGGATGATCCCGTAATTTGGAGAGGACCTCTAAAAAACTCCCTTATTGAACAGTTTCTAAACGATGTTGCTTGGGGACCATTAGATTATTTATTAATCGACTGTCCTCCAGGAACAGGGGATGAACCACTTTCAGTTGCTCAACAACTTAAAGAGAAAGCTGAGGCAATATTAGTAACTACACCTCAGGTAGTAGCAACTGCTGATGTAGCAAGGTCTGTCAACTTTTGTCATCAAATGAGCATGCCATTGTTGGGAATAGTTGAGAATATGGGTGGGTTTGTGTGTCCAAACTGTCACACTGTTACCGACATATTCCGTTCTGGTGGAGGAAAGAGTTTATCAGATCGCTACGATGTGCCCCTTTTAGGCTCAATTCCAATTGACCCCTCATTTGGGTTAACTGGAGATGCAGGGATCCCATTTGTTGCCAGATTTGATGATTCTCCAATAACCAAAACATATTTAGAGATTGCCCAAAAATTAGATAAAACAGAAGAGGATAAGTGATGAAAATAGCAATTCCAACAAACGATGATATCCTTAGTGCCCACTTTGGACATTGTAAAACATTTGTATTAGTTGACGTTGATCTAAAGAAAAAAAGAGTTCTTAACAAAGTTGTACTTGATGCACCTAAACATGAACCTGGTGTTCTTCCTAGATTTTTAGCAGATCAAGGGGTTAACGTAATTATTGCAGGGGGAATGGGGAACCAAGCAATTTGCCTCTTTGAAGAGAATAAAATAGAGGTTGTCTTAGGAGCCCCTGAAAAAAGTAGTGATGATATCATCAGCGACTTTTTAAATGGCACTTTAAAAACAGATAAAAATCTGTGTGACCATTAGGTAATAGGATAACTTCGACAATAAGTGGCAATTGGACAAATTGAACACTTAGGTTTACGGGCGTGACATATTTCACGTCCGTGGTAATTGACGATCATTGAATAGCGGTAGTGTTTTTCTTCAGGTAGAAGAAGTGCTACCTCTTTTTCTATTTTAGTAGGGTCGTTTTCTTCAGTTAAACCAACTCTTTGAACCACTCTTTTAAAGTGGGTATCAACAATGATTGCAGCCATATTTCCTATTTGTCCTAAAATAACAGAGGCGCTTTTTCTACCAACTCCATTTAATGAGGTTAACTCTTTCATAGTTAAAGGAACTTTTCCTTTAAATTCTTCAATAATCTTTTGACTGGTAGCTATAATATTTTTTGCCTTTGTTGTGTGAAAACCGGTACTTCTAATAATTTCAATAACATCATCGATATCTGCATCAGCCAACTTTTCAGCAGTTGGATACTTAGTAAAAAGATTGGTAGCTATGTTTTCAACTTGAGCGTCGGTTGTTTGGGCAGTTAAAATGACACTAATTAAGAGTTGAAACGGATCAGTTGCACTTAAAAACCTAATTTCTTTGGGAGATATCTCATTTAAAACATTGTAAGTGTTAGTTGCACGCCATTTTTTATCATCCATAGGTAGATTCCCTTGACCAATTGTGTTTAAAACCAGTATACTCCAATCCGTTACGCATTGATACGGGGCGTTGCCTAGTGGCTAAGGCGCTTGCTTTGGGAGCAAGAAACCGGAGGTTCGAGTCCTCTCGCCCCGAAATTTTAATGCTTTGCGCCAATAGCTCAGTAGGATAGAGCAACAGCCTTCTAAGCTGTGGGTCAGAGGTTCGAATCCTCTTTGGCGTATATCCTAGTAGTAACGACCTCTCGTTTTACCAAAACCAAAACCGATGTAGTATCTAACTGTGAAAAGGTTAGTTTGTGGCAACTTACTCCACGAACTATCAGAGCCGAAGTTTTGGTATGAATAGAAGTTGTAATCAACGATAGAGCCACTATCTACAAAACTGTAATCACCAATTAAGTAAATATACCCAACAGATAATCCTATCCCACCATATAGTAGTTTAGAAACTTCTTTATTTTTGTTTTCAAAAAGAAAATAGTGAACAGAGGGTCCTATTCCTTAGTAGATAAAAGAGTTGTAAGAGATTGTATCTTTTATTGCTAAGCCCCCTAAGAAGCTAAAGATGTATCTTTTGTTAAAGCTCTTAAAATCCCAATAGGAATTATAACCATCGATTCTACTTTTTCCATAAAAAGGAAAGTTCATCTCCCCTTGGGCAAAAAAGCCCAACTCATCATTAAAAGACCAGTTGTAATGAGATAGATAAATTCCTGCTGAGAGCAACGTTGTATCATCTTCAAAGAAAGAAGTTTGTGTTGAACCTAAACCACTAAATGAGAAAGAGAACAATAAAGAGGGGAAGAGAGCTAAAATAGTTATTAAAAGTGTCACCCTTTTTGTCATATAACGGTCCTTTTTATTGAAGGTAATAGAATCTTTGAGATGAGGCTACAATAATAGTGGTAAATTTATATAATTTTTGTATCCTATTTGTTTGTTGCTTGTTGTAACAGATAGGAGCGATAAATGGTACGGTTTAAATATTTAATAAGTGCAGTTTTACTCACTATAATTTTATTGGTATTGGCAATTAGTGGGGAAGGTGTCGCAAATCAAAGTACCTCTATAGCCTCTATTGTCCAACCAGTAGAAAAAATTTAAGCTAGGGAATGGAAAAATTAGAGATAGTTTACCAAGATAGCGAAATTGTCTTACTTAATAAAAGAGCAAAGATATTAACAGTTCCTGGCAAAGATATAGAGAAGTATCCAAACTTAACAACCCTTTTTAAAAAAGAGTATCCCACTTCTATAGACCATCCCGCAGTTCATCGTCTTGATTATGATACCAGTGGGCTAGTTTTGTTTGCTTTAACCAAAGAGGCCCACAGGGCCCTTTCAATCGATTTTAGTCAACAAAAGGTAGTAAAGCATTACATTGCCCTTTTAGAGGGGGTAGTTAAAAGCGATCATGGAGTTATTGAATTAGCTTTTAGATACGATCCATTAAACAAACCTAGACAAAAGTATGATCCTGTTTTAGGGAAAGTAGGTATAACCAATTATCAAAAGATAGGAGTTGAAAATGGATATACTCGAGTTTTGTTTAATCCAATAACTGGAAGAACTCACCAACTTCGAACTCATAGCGCCCACCGACTAGGGCTAAATTGCCCAATAGTTGGAGACTCTTTATATGGAAGCGGAGATGAAAATAGCACACTTAAATTGTGTGCTACTTCATTACAATTCATTCATCCTACTGAAAAAAAGGAGATGACCTTCACTCTTGAAAGTTGGTTTTAACTATTTTTTTAGATTGGCTATATAAAGTGAACCAATAACTAAAACTGCTCCTAATCCAATAGCCCAGTTCATATGCTCCCCTAACATGAAAATACCTAAAAAGATTGCTGCAACAGGCTCTAAGTTTAAAAAGATGGAGGCTCTAGAACTCCCTACAACAGCTATACCTTCAAAGTACCACAAGTAAGCTACTCCAGCTGAGAAAACAGATAGGTACAACAAAGCCCACAAAGCATTAGTTGAGATATGAAACACATCACCCCAAGCTCCTTCAAAAAGAGTAAGTGGCAAAAGGATAATTACTCCCATAACAGAGGCATATGCTAATACTGCCAATGGAGAGAGGCGTGACATCGATTGTTTTATTACCAATGAGTAAGCTGCCCAAGCAGCAACAGCACCTAACATATATAAATCACCAATGGCAAGACCCCCAGCCATTATTGATTGGAAATCTCCCTCTGTGATTGTTAAAATTGCCCCAATTATTGCACCAATAATTCCAACCAACATAGCTTTTGAAATTTTCTCTTTAAAAAGGAAAAAGGCTGCAATAGCGACTATGGCGGGGGTGAATGCTATCAATATTGAAGATCTAACTGCTGTTATTGTTTTAAGTGAGGTAAATAAGAAAACATTGAACAAAACCATTCCAGTTAAACTAACTAGAAAAAGATCAAATAATTCCTTTTTCGTTGGGATAATAAAGTGGCGCTCTTTAGAATAAAGGGCAATCAACATTATTACACTAGCAATAATAAAACGGACACAACTAGTGGTAAAAGGGGGTAGTTCAGCACTTATAAGTCTACCTGCAATTAGCCCTCCACCCCATAAAATAGGTGCAAAAAATAGCTTTACCATTGCTATTTTAGATGATGCGGCACTCTCCTTACCCATTGAAATCCTCCTTAAACTCTCTACAGAGTAGAGTCTATTGGTTTCAAAGTCAAACAAATATGGTACAATGTTACCCTATTAAATTAATGGAGCTTTGATGGAACTATTAGGACTTGAACTACTTGCTTTATTGATCGCTTATACTCTCTTATACTATTTAGTTAAACTTGACAAAAGAGAACCAATAAAAAAGAAATTTGGCCTTAAAGAGTTTATAATCTCTTTCGTATTTTATTTGACTATATCGATTCTAGATAAGTTTTTGCCCCACTCACTTCTATTTACAAAACTTGAATATATTTCTGTTTTATTTGTAATTTTAATTTGGATTAGGAACTACGAACTTTACCTTTATAAGTCTAATTATTTAAAAAACCTCTATATTCTTAAAATTGCTGTATTAGTTACTTACTCTTTAGTAATTATTTTTGTTGGGTATGAGCTAAGTGCCCTTTTAGTTGCTTCAACAATTTACTTTGTTATTAGTTTGTTGATAATATTAAAAAGTCGCTACACATTGGAGGGACCAGTTCGAATTATAGTTGGGACAACGCTTCTCTTTACTCCCCTCTCTTTAGCATTTTTTGTAATATTTAGTTCCACAATATTAATTACTTTAGGTGGAGCTTTTACTATTTTGATCACCTATTTCTATGTTCAACAGCGACGGTTAGAGACAGATTTTTTAACAACCATTCCTAACCAAAATGCCCTTTTAAGATATTTGGAGAGAAAAGTTAAAAAAGGTCTTAAGGCAACAGTAATTGTTGTTGATATTGAGAACTTCAGACAGATAAATGTCCGTTATGGCTTAGAGCATGGTGACAGATTATTGGTAAACTTTGCAACTTTTTTAAGTCACAATTATGAGAAGGGGAGAGTTTATAGGGTAGCGGGTAACCGCTTTGCTATTTTATTGCCCATCAAAAGTCACAACGAAGTTGTTAAAATAGTTAATGAGTTACAAAACAGAACTGCAAAAGGGTGGAACATTGAAGATTTTCTAATCACTTTCCATTTAAATATTGCAATAATAGAGATTCCTATCCACGCTGTTGAACTAGAGCAAATTATTGAAGTGATTAATTTCACTATCCAAGAGATTAAACAACGTCGACGCCAATCTGCTTTAATTTTCAACGAAAAAATGAGATTGCTTCAACAGCGCCATTTAGATGTTTTAACAGCCATTAAACATGCCCTTGTTGATCAAAGTAGAGTTATTACTCTCTTTCAACCAATTTATGGAAGCTACAATGGTAAAATATGTGGATCAGAAGTACTGATGAGATTAAAAGATCCAATTTTGGGTCTTATAAGTCCTTTTGAGTTTATCCCCATCGCTGAACAAAGTGGTTTAATAACTAGTTTAACTAAGATTCTTACCTCTAAAGTTGCCACTTTAATAAAAGAGAATGCCGATAGTTTTTCTAAATTGGAGTATGTCTCAATTAATGTAACTAGCGACGATTTAAGTTCAGTTGAGCGTGCTCGCAGCTTGATTAATTTAATCAAAGAGAGTGGTATAAACCCCCATAAAATTGGAATTGAGGTGACTGAATCGATGTTAATAGTTGCCAATAAGAATTGGCCCGATGTGTGGAAGATGTTCAACGATGAGAAAATTAGGTTGATGCTTGATGATTTTGGTACTGGCTATTCCAATTTAGAAACTTTAATTGAAATTCCTTTTGATGTGATAAAAATTGATCGATCAATAGTTAGTTCTAAAAAGAACAACTATCAATTGATTAACTTACTTGCGCCAATGCTCCATAAAATGGATAAAAAGTTAGTTGCTGAAGGAATTGAAACTTTAGAGCAAGTTAAAGTGGTGCAAAGTTTGAATATAGAGTATATGCAAGGCTATTTTTTCTCTCAACCATTATCTAAAGAGGATTTTTTAGCCCTCTTGCAAAGTCCCATCTCGATTAACTTTGATTGATGCAGCAAAGATTGAGTTTATAATTCCAAGTATTGCTGATAGGGTAAACAGCAACTCAATGCCTGTTTTCTTCCAAATGTAGCCACCTAAAAATGCGATGATTACACTTATAAAGTGATTAACTGATACACCTGTAGTTAATGTTGAGGCAATCTCTTCAGTATCAGGAGTTAGATCTTGAACATAGACACTAGTTGCAATACTTGCTAGTGAAATAATTGCATCTAAAACATAGTTAACACAAACAACTATAAAGGCGACGTTTGGGGCAAAGAAGTGGTGACTAAAGCCGTAGAAAATACAAACAATCACTAAGATAAGGGTATCGGTCACCATAACAAACTTATAACCCATATAATCGATCAATCGACCAATTAAAGGGGCAAACAACATCCCAAAAATTGCACTAACAGCCAGTAACAAAGAGATGATAGCAGTGTTAGCTCCATAATGGAGAATTAAAACATATGGGGCAAAGGTTATAAAGACTTGCTTGCGAGCTCCGTAAAACATCTCAAGTCCATAAAACTTAATAAACTTCTTATTAAAATAGAGTCGACTACGTTGAACAGTAACACCTTGGTCTTTCATTGCCATCGCTACTAACGTGGCAGCTACTAATAACAAGGTGGCAATAAAAAAGACAATCTTAAAGTTTGCCAAAGAGTTCTTTTCAAAACCAAAGCGGGGTAGAAGGTAGAACAGTATCGATACAACCAAAAACCCCCCAATATGACCCGCTTCACTTAAACTGTTCATCACCCCCAATGAGGCACCACTTTTTCCCTCTTTAGCTAAGTTCATTGAGATTGTGCTCTTAACTGGCATTGTGATGTGTTCTCCTAAACTGAAGATCACCATAAAAAAGACAACAATAAATTTCCCAGTTCCAAATAAAAAGAGACCCAAAGAACCAACTAATGCGATAGCTAAGCCAAGTTTATAAACTTTAGATTCGCTGAAGCGGTACATAATTGCCAAAATGAAAATTAACAACAACCCAGGCAGCTCTCTAAAAAACTCAACAATGCCCCTTTCAAATTCGTTAATTTTTACCATCTCAGCTAAGTAGTTATCTTGAACCCCTTTTAATAGCCCATAGGCAAGGCCAAAAAGAATTAGAGATGATAAAAAGTGTTTTATTCTATTTGAATCTTTGTAAATACTATTATTTTTGGTTGTCATGATTTGAACTCCAATTGAACCATATTCTTTTAATTAGTCGTAGTTTGTCAAGTATAGTAACAATCCTCCATAATATCCTAAAATAATTATAAAAATAGTAATAAAGTTATAGAAAGTTGCAAGTTGATTGGGCATTATAAATTTATAATAGTCCAATTTGAAAGGGAAGTAGGGTGAAATTCCCTCACGAGCCCGTCACTGTAAATGTGGACAAACCTGTAATATGCCACTGGGATACTGGGAAGGCACAGGATTTGGGTGAAACATAAGTCAGGAGACCTTCGTTGGATTTTAAGAGCTTCGGGGAGTGAGCCAAATACAATTTAGACATCTTGTAGGTGTCAAAAGGGGTAAATATGGCCAACATGGAAGCATTATCAGAGTTTTTACAAAAAGGAAAAGCCAAGGACGTTGCAAGACTAACACAAGAAGCACTCGATGCTGGAATGAAACCACAAGAAATCTTAGATAATGGATTGCTTGCAGGAATGAACATTATTGGAGCTAAGTTTAAAAATAATGAAGTTTTTGTCCCTGAGGTACTAATTGCTGCTCGTGCAATGAACGCTGGTATGGAGATTTTAAAGCCACTACTAGCCGATACTGGAGCAACAACAAAAGGTACTGTTATTTTAGGAACAGTAAAAGGGGACTTACACGACATTGGTAAAAACCTTGTTGGAATGATGATGAAGGGCAAAGGCTTAGAAGTAATTGACTTAGGTACCGATGTTCCTCCTCAACGTTTTATTGATGAGGTAAAAGCTAATAATGGATCAGTAATTGCTTTATCAGCCCTTTTGACAACAACAATGAAAGAGATGGGCAATGTTGTTAAAGCAGTTCAAGATGCAAACTTGCAAGATAAGGTGAAAGTTATGGTTGGTGGAGCTCCAGTAACAGACTCTTTTAAAGATTCAATTGGAGCTGACGGTTATGCACCTGATGCAACATCTGCAGCCGATATGGCATTAACATTTTGCTAACATAAAATAAGGGGGATCAGTTGTGACTGGTAAAGAGAGAATTTTTAAAGCTCTAAAAGGGGAGCAAACAGATAAAACACCATGGGTTCCATTTGCAGGAGTACACGCTGGAAAGCTTGTTGGATACTCAGCAATAGAAGTTTCAACTGATGTTGATAAACTAGTTGAAGCTCAACTGAAGGTTAACCAATTGTACCACCCTGATGGACAACCTATAATGTTTGATCTTCAAATAGAGGCTGAAATTCTTGGGTGTGAGTTAGCTTGGGCAGAAGATAGTCCCCCAAGTGTAGCCTCCCACCCTTTGGCAGAAACAGAAGAGATCCCCACGAAAATACCTAACAAGGATGAAGGGCGTTTGGCGATGGAGTTAGAAGCTACTCGCCAAATTGCCAAAGCAGTAGGAGATAAAACAGCTATCTACGGTGTTTGCTGTGGCCCATTTACCCTAGCATCTCACCTTAGAGGAACAGAACTTTTCATGGATATGATATTAAATCCTGATTATGTTCACCAACTTATGGAGTATACAACTGAGGTTGCGAAAGCAGTTGCAGGTTATCTAATTGATGCAAATAGTGATGTTGTCGCAGTTGTTGATCCTTTAATATCACAAATTTCTCCTGATCACTTCAATGAATTTATGTTAAAACCTTTTAGCGAATTATTTGACCATATACGCTCACTAGATGCACTCTCTTCATTCTTTGTTTGTGGAAATGCTACCAGAAATATTGAGCCTATGTGTCACACAAAATGTGATGGTATAGCTATCGATGAAAACGTTGATTTAGTTGAAGCTAAAAAAATCACCGACAAGTATGAGATAACTATTGGAGGAAATATTCCATTAACTTCAGTGATGTTGTTTGGTAATCAGCAAGATAACATGAAAGCTGTTGTTGATCTTATCGATTCTACTACAAAAGGGAGACTAATTATCTCCCCAGGATGTGATATGCCTTACGACATCCCAATTGAGAATACCATTGCGGTTGAACACGCTGTACACGAAACTGATAGCGCAAGGAAAATGGTTGCAAACTATGAAGCCGAAGAAATTGAATTTACTGGAGAACTTCCCGATTACAACAATTTAAAAAATCCTTTAGTTGAAGTTTTCACTTTAGATTCAGCTACTTGTGCCGCTTGTACATATATGTGGGCTGCTGCAGTTGATGCCCTTAAATACATTGAGCAAAAAGTTGATTTGATTGAATACAAATACACTACAGCTGAAAATATTGCTAGATGTAGAGAGATGGGGGTAAAACAACTTCCAAGTATATATATCAATGGCAAACTAGCTTACTCGTCAATTATTCCTAGTAGAGAAGAGTTGGTCAATGAAATCAAAAAGGTTATGTAACAAAGGGTAAGTAGGGCGTGGTCAAAATACGAAAAAAAGATGGAAACTATATTGGTGAAGTTCCTTTTAGCTCCAACTTAGAGAACTATAAAAAAGAGATCAAGTTTGACGAGTTAGATGATGCACAAGATGATGCTCTTACTTTATATGAAAAAGCAACAAATCTCATAAAACCCACTTTTATCATTAGCGAAAAATTTATTGACCAACAATTAAGGTCAGAAAGTATCACTACAGTAAAAGTGGGTAGTGAAAAGTTTGAGGGTAAAGCCTTAGCTGTTTTAGACTCCATTCACCGAATATTTCCCTATCTAGCAACTTGTGGTAATCAAGTTGAAAATCTAGATTTATCATCAATAGACTTTTTAGCATTTTATTGGATCGATATTATAAAAATTCAAGCTCTGGATAGCAGTAGAAAAGCAATGCTCTCTTTTGTTAAAGAGAAGTTCGGAATTACAAAACCGCTGAGTCTTAATCCTGGTTCAGGCAATGTTGATATCTGGCCAATAGAACAAATGGGAAATCTATTTAATCTTTTTGGGGGAAAAGAGTTTGTCGAAAAAGAGACAGGCACACAATTGACTCCATCTTCTTTAATGGTGCCCAACAAAAGTGTCGCTGGAATCTTGTTTTCATCAACAAAATACGATTATGAAAGTTGTGCATATTGTGAGAGGCTACACTGCCCCTCGAGAAGGGTGCCATTCAAAGAGCGTTTATAAAGACTAATTTTACTTTAAATTGGGATATATGTTTTTGATGAACTGATTAAAAATATAGTAGGCAGACCCTTCAGCAATTGCTTCAAAGTTAGGTTCAACAAATTTCAAGTTAATCTTATTTTTAAATCTAACTAAAGATACCTTTTCCAATTTCTCCTCAACCATTTTGTACCATTTTTTACCAGCTAAACAGATTTCACCTTCAAATAAAACAATGTCGGGGAACAATATTAAATTTAAATTGCTAATTGCAATAGCTACCCACGATGCTGTTTCATCTAATAGTTTAACTGCTAAAGGGTCATCCTCTTTAAATGCTTTTATGATTGCATCAAAAGTAACTTCCCCATTTTTAAATATTTGGGAGTTAGGATAATTTTCTCTCTCTGCATTCCCATTTTGGATAATTCTTTTTATGTCAGTGAGACTTTCGACACACCCATATCCTCCACATTGACACATTTGTTTGTCATTCGGATTAACAATCATATGCCCAATTTCACCAATCAAATGTGAATTACTTTCACTTATATTGTCCCTATTATAGATACCCGTGACAAACCCATTTCTTCCAGAATAGATAAGAACAAACGAATCAACATCAGCAACTATAGGGTAGTACTTAAAGGCAATTTGAGTCTTTAACCAAATCCAACTATCAACATAAATGGGGATATCAGTTTCCAGTTTTTCACTGATAATTTGGGCTAAGGGGATATTTATACCCCATGAAGGGAAATAAATAGCATGAACACAAATATCAGTTTTTGTGTTGACTAAAGCGTGAACAGCAATGGTAATTCCCAAAATATTTGCCTTAGATTTTTGTTCTACGATTGTATCGTATTCTTTTTTAATAAGCTCTGAGATTACCTCTAAATTGCTATTTCTTTCAAAAGGAACTCTCTTTTGTAATTCGATCTTTAGGTGAAGATTAAAAAGGGTAACTTCCAAAAAATCATATGCGATGTAAAATGTTAGCCCATAGCCATAATGTTTATTTAAAGAGTACCTTTCAGGCTTTTTACCCCCAATCTTTGTTGAATCACCTTTTCCAACACTCCTAATTAGTTTTAAGTTAATTAGTTGATCATTGATTTTAAAAATTGTGGTTCTACTTAAACCAAGTTGTTCAGCAATTTGTGGGACCGTTAAAACTCTGTTGTTTAAGTAGAGGTCTAACATTAGCTTCCCATTATTTTGTCTAATATTTTTAGGCTTTTTAATTGAGTTTTGCATTATTTCCTAATCCTAAAATTAATAAATTCCTATTTTGAATTGAACCATAACATATTTTTCCTTCTAATAGATAGTTAGTTATTCAGTTGCATAGCAAGTTATGGGTAAATCTGAAACATTATTCCAAATTTCATTGACAGTTTGTGGTCCATCCATATTTGCAGCATGGATACATACCAACCCATATTCCATTGATGCAGGTTTAACTTTCTCTTTAATTGTTAGGTTGGGACCAACGCCACTAACTAAGAGCGAACTATCATTAATTGTTGGGTGAGGTAAAAACCCTTTCATCCTCAACATTTTAGAGGAAATTTTATGTAAAGCTATCTCTAAAGACTCCTCTTTGTACCCTTGTGGAGTTAAAATGATGCAACTTTTTGGTCTTCCATGAACACCCCAGCCCTTAAAGGGCTCTAAGTCAAAATCAAAGGTTAATTCCTTTTCTTTAGTATCATCAAATAAAAGATTGTAAAGATCTTTTTCAACTATCCCCCATTCAGTGTTGTATAGAGGGGCAAGTGGCCTAAGTTTGTTAATCTGGTTAGTTAAATTTTCAAGTTCTCTTTTATCAACTAAATCGGTTTTATTAATTAAAAACCAATCGCTAAACATAATTTGTTCTTCAATGGTATTTAAAGCTTTAAAAAGAGGCTCAAAGCGTTGGGCATCAATAACACACAACATCCCATTATAACTAATTTTATTTTTAGTTTGTTTTTTAATAATTGAGACAATTTCAAGCATGGGAGAGGGCTTTGCCAAACCAGAAGTTTCAACAATTATATAATCTGGTTGAAACTGCAAACTATTTTCTACCGACTCAATAAAAGATCCACTTAAGCAACTACAAAATATTTGTCCACCTGAGAGATTTTTATATGAAACTACCTCTTCAGACTTTTCAACTAGTGCATCGTCAATTACGATTGAACCAAAGTCGTTTAAAATAAGAGCTACTTTTTCTTTTTTTAAGTGATTTAATAAATTGTTAATAAGGGTTGTTTTTCCCGACCCCAAAAAGCCTGTAATTAAAATAAGCTTAGCTGTTTTATTCTCTATCATACTTACATTTACTCCTAAAGTTGAAGTTTAACTTCTTTAGTAAATAGGAGCAATAGGAGGGGGTGCTAAAAGGGGTAAAAGAGGGCAAAAAAGCTTTACAAATTAGTTTAGTTAGTATACAATGTTAACAAATGCAAGCGTATGCATAATATAGGGGGAAATATGAAGGAAATTACATTAGGAATCATTGGTGCTGGAAGAATTGCTTATGTCCATGCTAACAACATTCAGCGTAACATAGTTGGGGCAAAAGTTAAGAGTATTAGTGATCCATACTTAAGCGATGATGCGCGCAAATGGATAGCAGATCTTGGTATTGAAGTTGTTACCGACTCTTACAAAGATTTACTTGATGACAAAGAAATTGATGCAATTGTAATTTGTTCTCCAACTGATACCCACTCCGAAATGATTAGAGCTTCGGTCAAAGCTGGTAAAGATGTCTTTTGTGAAAAGCCTTTAGATTTAGATTCTAATGAGATTAGAAAAACACTAGATATTGTTAAAGAGACAGGTAAAAAAGTGATGGTTGGTTTTAATCGCCGCTTTGATCACAACTTTGCTGCAGTTCAAGAGGCTGTTGCCACTAAAAGAATTGGAGATTTGCACTTAGTACGTATTACCAGCAGGGACCCATCTCCACCACCAGTAAGTTATGTAAAATCATCTGGCGGTCTATTTAAAGATATGACAATTCACGATTTTGACATGGCTAGATTTTTAACCGGTAGTGAAGCTGTGGAAGTTTTCGCTTATGGTGCAGTATTAGTAGACCCTGAAATAGGAAAAGCTGGAGACATCGATACAGCAGTTGTAGTTATGAAGATGGAAAACGGTTCAATAGTTTATATCGACAACTCTCGTGAAGCAGTTTACGGATACGACCAAAGGGCAGAGGTCTTTGGTACCAAAGGTGCTATGGAGAGTCAAAATGATCTTCCTCACACTGCAGTATTTAGCGGTAAAGATGGAGTTGTTGCCGAAAAACCACTTTATTTCTTCTTAGAGCGTTACAACGAAGCTTACATCTTAGAAATGAAAGCATTTGTTGATGCAATTAAAGATGGCAAAGAGGTTCCAGTGATTGGAATTGATGGCTTAAATAGTGTTTTAATTGCAGAAGCTGCTTTAGAGTCTTTGAAAACTGGTAAAAGTACAAAAGTTAAATATTAGGTGAAAATATGAGAGTAGGATTAAATCGAATTACAATGCCCAATGTTCCACTATTTGAATTTATGCAACAGGCAAAAAAAATGGGTTTTGATGGAATTGAAGTTCGTAACGATCTAATGGGAAAAGAAATTTTAGATAACATTGATCCTAAAGAGGTTAAAAAAATGGGTGATGAGCTTGGTCTTGAGCTCGTCACCATTAATGCCTTACAAAGATTTAATGATGATCAAAAATTCTTAGAAGAGCGTTATGAGGAATTAAAAGGTTTAGTAACACTAGCAAATGAGGCTGGAATTAATGCAGTTGTGTTAGTTCCAGTAAACGACCCCGATGATAAAAGAAGCTACGAGCAAAGAATGGAAGATACCATTGCTGCTTTAGATAAATATGGACCTCTTTTTGAAGAGATGAAAGTTCAAGGTTTAGTTGAACCGTTAGGATTTGAGATTTGTAGTTTAAGATTCAAAAGTGATGCAGTTAAAGCTATAAATCAATCTAAGTTTAAATCTAACTACGCTATTGTTCACGACACTTTCCACCACTATTTAGCTGAAGAAGATCTGTTCTTTCCTAAAGAAACAGGTCTAATTCACCTTTCAGGCGTGCTACCTGGCAAAGAGATGAAAGATATTAGTGATGCTGATAGAATTTTAGTTAATAATGATGATGTTATGGGAAACAAAGAGCAAGTTGATGAGTTAGTTAGGCTTGGGTATGATGGATATGCATGTTATGAATGTTTCTCAGAAGAGGTTCAGAACTTTGACTTAACTACTTTGAAAGAGAAAGTCAAAGAGAGTGATAACCTCCTTTTCTCATAACAGAAGGAGTTAATTTATAATGGTTGTAAGAAAAGAAAAACCTTTTGAAAAAGGGTATCAAGCAATTACCGAGTTACACGGTAAACATAAAGAAATGATGCTCGATTTTGGAATTCTTACTTTAGACAAAGGGGATACTTACAGTTGTAACAAAGCTTTAGAGCGTGCCTACCTTTTAATCAAAGGGGAGGTTGAGTTTGTTTGGGAGAATAACAAAGAGATTGGGAAAAGATTTTCTTGTTTTGATGAGTCTCCCACTGTTTTGCATGTTCCCAAAAATGTTGAAATTACAATTAGAGCGATTGAAAATAGCGAACTGTGTGTCGAAAGAACTGAAAACGAGAAAGAGTTTGCCAGCAAATTTTATAAACCAGAAGATATTAGAAGTGATGTTTTTGGCGCTGGTGTTTTAAATGAAGCCTCAATAAGAACTGTTAGAACAGTTTTTGATGGAGAGATCAATCCCGACTCAAACATGGTATTAGGAGAGGTTATTAACCACCCAGGAAAGTGGTCTAGTTATCCTCCTCATGACCATCCCCACCCTGAAATTTACCATTATCGCCTATTTCCAAAGCAAGGATTTGGAGTCTCCTTGTTTGATGAAGAGCCTATGTTGGTAAAAGATGGTGACACATCTTTAATCCTCCCCGATAAAACTCACTCCCAAGTGGCTGGGGCAGGGTATGCGATGTATTACATCTGGATGATTCCCCACCTCCCACACGATAGGTGGCTCCCTTCGACTCGCTACTTCAGAGGTGAACACGATTGGATGTTAGAAAAAGATGTTAAAGTGTGGCCCGAAAGGCCCTATGAAGAACAGTAATAATTAAGAGGTAATTTATGGATAAAAATAGGGTAAAACTTGCAATAGCACCCATCGGCTGGACAAATGATGATATGCCAGATTTAGGAAGAGAGAATACTTTTGAGCAAACTATAAGTGAGATGGCATTAGCTGGCTTTAGTGGAACAGAGGTGGGAAACAAATATCCGAAAGACCCATCCGTTTTAAAAAAGTATTTAGATCTAAGAGGATTGCAAGTTTGTAACCAATGGTTCAGTAGCTACTTAACAACTAACGAGTTCGATGATGTTAAAAAAGCTTTTGTGGCACAACTTGATTTTCTTGAGCCATTAGGGGCTAAAGTTATAGGACCTGCAGAGCAAGGCTTAAGTGTGCAAGGTCAACTTACAACTCCAGTTCTATCAGGTAAACCATATTTCACAGACGATATGTGGAAAAAGTTAACTACAGGCTTGAATGAATTAGGTAAAATTGCAGCGGATCGAGATTTCAAACTTTGTTACCATCACCACATGGGAACTGGATGTCAAACTGTTGATGAAGTTGACCGATTGATGGAAGAGACTGATCCTAAATATGTTCACCTTTTATATGATAGTGGTCACTTTGCTTTTTCAAGCCATGACCCTGTTGAGATGGTAGAAAGGTACATCGACCGAATTGGACACGTCCACTTAAAAGATCTTAGAAGTGATGTCTTTGCAGCTGTTCAAAAAGATGATATGAGTTTCTTGGATGCCGTGAGGGCTGGAGTTTTTACTGTCCCTGGAGATGGCTCAATTGACTTCCCATCAATTTTCAAAGTTTTAAAAGAGAGTGGATATGAGGGGTGGATGGTTGTTGAGGCTGAACAAGATCCGGCTAAGGCAAATCCATTTGAATATGCTTTAAAAGCACGCTCTTATATTAAAGAGCATACTCAATTATAAAAGGAGATAAGGCCTCTTTGGATAAGAACTTAGTTAGTAAGTAATCGTTGTTAACAAACTAGCTTTATGGTAAACTAGAACCATAAAGGAGATGAAATGAGAATCCATCGAGGCCAAAATCCTGCTTCTATCCGTTTAAACAACATCCGTTTAATGGTCAATGTTATCCGACAAGAAGATAACATTACGATTCCAGAATTAGCAAAAAAAGTTCGTTTGAGTAAGACGACTGTTTGGAAAACAGTAGACTATTTTATACAAAATGAGTTAATTGTTAACATAGGTAAGGGCAATACTTCTGAAGAGGGGGGAAAGAAACCCGATCTTTTCAAATTTAATAAAAACTTTGGCTACATCATTACCATAGCCCTTTATGGTCACTATATTTCGTGTGCCCTTGCAGATGCAAATGCAAATATATTTCATGAAGAAAGAGTTAATATTAAAGTTAATGAATCATTGGAGAGAGTCGTTTCAATAATTGTATCTCTAATAGACAAATGGCAAAATCCTACAAAGTACATTCAAGAAACTAAAAATCTCATTGGAATTGTTTTTGCACTTTCTGGAGTTGTTGACTCAAAAAAGGGAGTTGTCTTTACCTCTTCCCGTTTTAGATCATGGCCACAAAATGCCCCTTTGCTAGAAAAAATTAAAGAACAAGTCGAATTAAAAGCTCCTTATTACATAGATAACTACAACCGCTACAGTGTTTATGGGGAAAAAGCGAAAGGCTCTTTTGAATCTTTTTCTGACATCTTTATGATATTTGCCTCAGAGAACGGAGTAGGGGGAGCAATGATTTCAGACAATGAAATTCAAAGAGGACACAACTACTTAATTGGTGAAGTTGGTCATATGAAAATAAATAGTCAAGATACAGAGAGATGTCACTGTGGTGGTTATGGGTGCTTTGAACAACAAATTTCAATTGAAAGGTTATTAAACAGAGCTAAATCTTTAGGTGCTAATTACCCAGATAGTGAGTTGAATAATGAAAGTGAGTTAAATTTGCAATCTATATTTGACTATTCAAATAAAAATGATGTGTTAGCCACCAAACTTATTGATGAGATAGCTTTGTGGTTTGCAATTGCGTTTCAAACAATTGCTTTGACAATTGATCCACAACTTATTTTAATTGGGGGCTCTTATAAAACAGCAGGAAAATACCTAATCAAAAAAATTAAAGAGTATCTAAAAGAGGTGTCGTTAGTTGATATGGAAAAACGAGTCACTATTGATTATTCAGAATATGGTGATGAGGGAGTATTGATTGGAGGTGCTTGCTACGGCTTTGATACCTATTTTAATAATTACCAAATAATTGAATAAAAAAAGTGGGGGAATGTCCCCCACTATGTAACATTTAAATTAATATCTTACTGCATTAGCAGCATCGTACATTGCAACAATGTTCTCAGGAGGAATCCCAGGTAACATGTTGTGGATAGCTGCAAAAACAAATCCCCCATCTTCCATGAATATTTCACAGTTTTTAGTTACTTCATCAGCAACTTCTTGGGGACTCTTATCTGGAAGATTGTGTTGAGTGTCAATTCCTCCTCCCCAGAATACTAAATCTTTACCAAACTCTTTTTTAAGATTTTCTGCATCCATACCGGTAGTTTGAATTTGAACTGGGTTGATAATATCTAAACCCGCATCAATTAAATCGGGCAGAAGGTCAATAATAGAGCCACAACTGTGTAAGAACGTTTTTAGGTTAGAGTTCTTTTTAACATATTGGAAAACCTCTTTATGCCAAGGTTTGATTAGGTCCCGGTAAAGCTGTGGTGAAATCAGAGGACCAGATTGCATACCTAAATCATCACTTAAAATTAAAACATCAGCATATCCATCAACAGCTTTTAAGTACGGTTCTAGCAAGCTAATATGGCGCTCCAACAATTTGTCAAATAGTTTTCCAACTTCTTCTGGTTCAGTAAGGAGTTTCATGAAAAACTCATCGTTTCTGTATAGCCACTGTCCTGGTTCAAAAAAGAGGCTACCATAGTTAGCAGTAATACAGTAATCGGTTGTTTCGTATAAATTTTTAGCTGCTTTATTTACCCTCTCAAAAAAATCGCTCTGATTGGCATCTTTCCACATTTGATCTGGAAGGTTCATCCAACTTATTTTTGAAATTGCTTCAGGCAAGTCATCAAAATTTTCTTTATCCAATCCATAGTAGGGGTGAATCTCTTGATCGAAATAGAACATCCCCTCTCCCATATGAGCTACAGCTTCACCCATATCATTCTTTGCATACCAAGTATCACCTTTTTTCTCTAATCCAATCCATGCAGGGAAAAGGGCATCAGAACCGTCGGGTAAGTTCCATTTTACCCAATCTTTTTCCGTATCAAAAACCCTTGCTAAATCTACAATATCAACTTCAAAGCGATCTAAATACCACTGTTCTGGAATAGCTAGTTGTTGGTTTACGTCATAAACTTTTGTAGAACCACCTTGAATATTTAAGTGCTTTTTTAACTCATTATAGAGGATTGCACTCATTCCTGATGAGTGCATCCCTCCAAAGTCAACAGCTACTTTATCGGCTCTCTTGTGGTTAAGAACTGCCCTTACTCTCTCTCTATTTGTCATTAAATACTCTCCAATATTAACGAATAACTAGTTTGTATCTTTTCCTTTTGTTTGAATGTCCATAATAACTGCTAAGACAATAACTACACCTTTAAGAATTTGTTGCCAGTAAGGTGAAATATTGGTGAGGTTCAAAATGTTGTTTAAGATACCAACGATTAAACCACCAATGAGAGTTCCCATAAGAGTTCCTACTCCACCAGAGAGACTAGTTCCTCCAACTACTACGGCAGTAATAGCGTCCATCTCATATTGTAACCCAGAAGAAGGTTGTCCACTATTAATACGGGACATCAAAATTACACCAGCTAATCCTGTTAGTGTTCCATGAATAATAAAAGTTGTAATTTTAATTAACTTTACGTTTACTCCAGATGCTACAGCAGCATTTTGGTTTCCACCAATTGCATATACATAACGCCCTAAACGAGTTTTTTTAGAAACTACATAAATTAGCGCAAAGGTTATAAACATAATAAGTATTGGGATAGGGAGACCTAAAAGGGTTCCTTGTCCTAAAATTGTAAAGTTTCCAATATTAATAATTGGTTTACCACCAGTGTATAATAAAACTAATCCCCTTGCTCCAGTCATCATTGCTAAAGTGGCAATAAATGGGGGTAGGCCGAAGTGGCTAATCAAAGTTCCCGATACTACTCCGGTGGCTGCTCCTACTAATAACCCAACTACAAGACCAAGCCACACAGAACCAGTAGCAACATACATGCTTGTTCCTATACATCCTGCCAAAGCAGCAACAGAACCTGCAGAAAGATCAATCATTCCAGAAATAATGATCAGTGTCATTCCAAAGCCAATGATTGTTGTAATCGACATTTGTCTTAAAACGTTTAACAAGTTACGTTGGGTTAAGAAAGCTGGGCTTAGAATGCTCGAGATTATAATCATAAAGGCAAGAATGAATAAGAATCCATAACTTGCAAAAAGCTTTTTAAGGGTCATTTTTTCTTTATCATGTGATTTAATTAATTCGTTTTTAGCAACCATCATACTTCTCCTGTAGCTAAGTGCATAATATTTTCTTGGGTAGCTTCTTCTCTACTGAGAATTCCACCCACTTTCCCCTCGTGCATGACGAGAACTCTATCGCTCATCCCCAAAATTTCAGGTAATTCAGATGAAATCATAATTATAGCCATCCCCTCAGAGGCAAACTGACTCATAAGTTTATGGATTTCAGATTTGGCACCAACATCAATTCCCCTTGTTGGCTCATCTAAAATTAAAACTTTCAAATTACGAATCAGCCACTTAGCTAAAACAACTTTTTGCTGGTTCCCACCACTGAGATTTTTTGCTGGGACATTTAAACTGGCCATTTTAATTTGAAGCTGTTTTCCAATCTCATCACTCTCTATTGTCATCTGCTTTGTATTTAGCAACCCATATTTAGAGTATGTTTCTAAGTTTGTAAGTGTAATGTTTTCTAAAATTGGACGATCCACACAAAGGCCTAAATACTTTCGATCTTCAGGGACATAAGCAATTCCTCTTTGAATTGCATCAATGGGGTGTTTTGCTACAAAAGGCTTTCCATCCAAAACTAAAGAGCCTGAATCTAGTTGATCAAGGCCAAAAATAGCCCTAGCTGTCTCAGTTCTGCCTGCTCCAATTAGACCCGCAACTCCTAAAATCTCTCCACGCCTTAAATCGAAGCTAACATCTTGGAAAGCTTTCCCTCTAGTTAACCCTTTAGCCTCAAAAACTACATCACCTACATCTACTTCAATCTTTGGGAATAGGTTAGTTAGCTCTCGACCTACCATCAAACTAATTAATTTGTCTTTGTTAAGATCTTTAGTTGGAACGGTATCGACCCAACCTCCATCTCTCATAACAGTAACTTCATCACTGATTGTAAATATTTCATCCAGTTTATGTGATATGTAAATGAATGTTATTCCTTTTGCTTTTAGTTCATTAATTAATTTGAATAAGGTATCAACTTCTGTATCGGAAATTGCACTTGTTGGTTCATCAAGAATAATCAACTTTGCATTTCTGTTTAACCCTTTAGCAATCTCAACCATTTGTTGGTTTGCAACGGTTAACTCTTTAAGTTTAGTTCTTGGATTAAAGTTCAAACCAATATTTTTTAAATATTGTTCAGTTTCTTGATAGATGTAATTGTGGTCCACGAAAATACCTTTTAAAGGCTCTCGCCCTAAAAACATATTTTCAGCAATAGTCATCTCGTTAACCAAGTTTAATTCTTGATAAATAGTTGAAACTCCAATATCAAAGGCATCCTTTGTGTTAGTAATATCAACTTTTTTACCTTCGAAATAAATCTCCCCTCCATCAGGGTAGTGCTCTCCAGCTAGTATTTTCATCATCGTCGATTTACCAGCTCCATTCTCCCCAATAAGTGCATGCACTGTTCCTGGTCTAACATTCAAAGTGACGTTATCAACAGCTTTAACCCCAGGGAAGTGTTTAACCATCTCTCTCATTTCTAAAATGAATTGATTAGACTCGTTCAATGTTGCCCCCTTTATACTATCATTAATAATTTTTTCGGCTTTTATGGACACACTTTAGTATAAGTTTAAAGTCCTCAACCAGGCCCACGTGGTGCCACTTATATAAAGTATTATACCAGCTACAAACGATAAGTAAATTTATTTTTAGTATTGTATACCTTATAAAAATAGCAACATACACCAAAATAATAATGGGGCACAAACAAAGTTGGCCCCATTATTGTTTCAAACTAAATCATTTCTAAATCTACCAACTAATTAAAGATATTCATCTACGTTGTCAGCAATGATTGGTCTGAAAGGAACTATGATTCTTTTTGGAATATCTTTACCATTAATTAAGTCCATTGCTGCTTGGAAAGCAGTGGTTGCTTGTCCGTGAGCATCTTGTAATACTGAGATGGCAAATGTACCGTTTTTAACGTTTTGCTTTGCTTCGTCTGTTCCGTCAATACCAGCTAATAGAACCCCACCTTCTCCAGCTTTAATACCAGCACCTCTAAGAGCTTCTAGAGCACCAAGAGCCATTTGATCGTTGGCTGCAATAATACCATCAATTTGTGGGAAAGTTTGAATCCAGTCTTCAACAACTTTCATTGCTTCTGCGCGATCGTATCTGGCTGTTTGTTCAGCTAAAAGGGTAATGTCAGGTCTGACATTCAGTAGAGCGTCTTGGATACCTTGGCGTCTAGCAATGGTATGTTCCATTCCCTCTGTTCCTCTGAGGTAGAGGATTTTTGCGTTTTGTGGAAGAACTTTAGCCATGTGTTCACCCTCGATTACACCAGAATCGTAGTTAAGTGATCCAACATAAACAAAGTCTCCATCACCAGCAACTTCAGCGTTAACAGCAACATAAGGAATTCCAGCAGCGTTAGCAGCTAAGACTCCAGGTATTGCTCCTTCAGCATCAAGTGGACTACAAGCAATAGCATCAACACCTAAAGTTATGAAGTTCTCAATAGCGGCTGCTTGTCTTTCAATATCATAGAGTGGGTCAATTACAATAACCTTAACTCCAGCAGCTTCTGCAGCAGCAACAAACTCATTCTTTAGAATGTTTTGGAAAACGTCTTGGGCACTATGGAAAGTGTACCCAATGGTAATTTCCTTTTTGGCCGTTTCCTTTTCTCCAGCGGCGAATACTGTTCCACCAATTAAAAGTAGAACTAGTAAAGCAATCATAATTTTCTTCATGTGCTCCTCCTAGCATTTCCCTCTTAACCATGTTCTTTCTATGAACAATGATTAAAACAAAGTTTTCTTGTTATCAGATTATCATACATTAGGCGTTTGTCAAGACTATTTGTTAACAAAATGAATAAATAGATAAATTATTAGCATTTTGTTAATTATATTTTTCATAACTCATTACAAAATAATAAATTAATTGTAAATTAAAAATAAATAAAATTTAGAAGCACTAAATTAGCGATGTTTTTGTTTACTCAAAAAAAGTAAAATCTAATTATTTTTATAAATAAAATACGATTTGTATTTTAATAAAAAATTATTTAATTTAAAAACTTTCTACTAACACAGTTTAGTAAAAAAATTGACATTTGCACTATATGGGTAAAAAATTAACTATTATATCTTTGCTTTAATTGATTCGGTTACAACTATCTCTAATCATCAAAGTTGGTTTGATTTTTATCTCTTCTCCCTTTGATACAGATTTAGATTCAATCAAATCCAAAAGGTGATTTGTAGCTAAAAGTGCAATTTCTTCTCTTGGTTGATGAATAGTGGTTAGGTGAGGGGTAAAGTAGCTAGCAAGTTCAATATCATCATATCCAACAATACTTATTTGATGTGGCACATTTACATTTCTTTCTTTTAGAGCTTCTATTGCTCCTAGAGCCATAATATCGGTATGGGCAAAAATAGCTGTTGCCGATTTTATAAGTTCAAAATTATCAATCACTAAATTGTACCCAGATTTAAATGTTCGATCTCCATATAATAAAAACTCTTGCTTCACTTTAATATTATTCTCTTGCAAAGCTTTTTTATATCCCTCTCTTCGAAGATGAAATTCATACCCACCATTTGCAGAGATACAGATTATATTTTCATGACCTAAGTTTATAAGGTGCTTTGTTGCAACGTATCCTCCATATAAGTGGTCAGCGTAAATTTGATTTACACTATTTAAGTTGGTTGATATTTGGTGGAAGTGGAGAAAAACATAAGGTATTTTAGATTTTGTTAAAAATTCAATAGTCTTTTTATCAACATCGGAGAGGGCAATTATTAAACCATCTACTTTACGTTGGCTAACCAGTCTTTTAATCGTATCAGTCTTTGTATAGCGGTTTTCTTTAAAGGCAATAATTAGATCGATATTCTCTTTTTCTAAGATTTCTCTAATTTGGGTATGAAGTGAGCCAAAATAGAGGTTTACACCAAATTCAATATAATCATCAGGATAAATTATCCCAATTGTATTTGTTCGACTTGTGCTTAAAGAGCGTGCACTGGCGTTAAATTCGAACTGTAAATCATCAGCAATCTTTAAAACTTTTTCTCTAGTCTCTTTTGAAATTAAAGGACTATTATTTAAGCAGCGAGAGACGGTAGATTGGCTAACTCCTGCTATGCGTGCAATATCTTTGGTGGTAATTCCCATTTTTGATCCTTAATGCAATCGTATGCATTTATTGTTGATCTGTCAACATTTAATTTTTAGAGTGAGTGTTTTTAGTTAAGTTAACATTGTTAACAAATTGTGTTGACAAATTAAAAAGTGATGTGTTATTCTGATTTGACTGAACAGTTGTTTTTTTGAATTTATAAGTCTAAAGAGGTTGAAATATGAAACCAGCTATTTGCATTGAAATGGTTTATCCTAATGATGATTTTATCACCCGAATTGAGAAAATTGGGAATCATGGCTTTGATAACATAGAGTTTTGGGGATGGCGGGATAAAGATATTGCTGCTTTTGAAGCTAAGTTAAAAGAGAAAGGGATGAGTGTTGTTAATTTCAGCGCCCAAAGAGTTGGTGATTTAGTTGATCATACAACTCACCAAACTCTGCTAGACGATTATAAGGATGCATTGGAGGCTGCCAAGCAGCTAGGAACAAAGACCCTGATGGTTTTAACTAATGAGTTAGGGGATGGGGGATTTGTTGTTAATGCTTTTGAGAACTTAAGTTATGAAGAAAAAAGAGCCTCATTAATAGCAGGTGTAAAAAAGATGTTAGAAATGACTCCAAACGACATGAATATTGTTGTTGAGTCATTAAACACAGTTAAAGATCATATGGGATATTTTCTATTCTCAATTCCAGAGGCTGTTGAAATAGCAAAAGAGATTAATGATCCCAGATTTAAAGTCCTTTTTGACCTTTATCATCAAGGTATGATGGGTGATGATTTAGAGACTTTAATTAAAGAAAATATTGATTACATTGGGTATTTCCACGTCGCAGATTTCCCTGGAAGAGGGGAGCCTGGAACTGGAGAGGGTAATTGGGTCTCAATTCTTAGAACAATTAGAAATAGTGGTTACAAAGGATATGTTGGCTTTGAGTATCAACCTAGTGGTGACGATGACAAATCTTTAGTTGCCATTAAAGAACTATGGGACTCTCTTTAGGTTATAAAAATCTTCAGAGAGGGTAAAATGTCTCAAAGGAAGTAAGAGTGCAATATTACAATCTTTACTTTTTATTTACCACATACAAAATAGACAAAAGGGAGATCTAGAGTATGAAGGATGTTTTAAAAATAGGGGTAATTGGGATAGGTGCTATTGGCCAAATTCACGTTGAGCGAATCAGCAAAGTGTTAAAAAATGGAGTTGTAGTTGCTGTTTCTGACGTTCGCAAAGAGTTTGGTGAAAAATATGCTAAAGAAAATAATTGTAAATATTATGAAGATGGTGTTGAACTAATTAACTCTCAAGATGTTGATGCTGTAATGGTAACAACAATTGACGCTTATCACGAATTTTTTGTTTCTGAATGCATAAAAGCAGGCAAGTTTTGTTTTGTTGAAAAACCTTTAGCACCAGATGTAGAGGGGTGTCGTAACATAGTTGATTTAGAGATTGCTGGTGGTAAGAAATTAGTCCAAGTTGGATTCATGAGGCGCTACGATAGAGGATATAATCAACTAAAAGAACTAGTTGATACTAAAAAGCTTGGTGAAGCTTTGATGATTCATAGTGCCCACCGCAACCCTGAAGTTGGAAAAGAGTTTGTGAACTCATTTTCAGTTGAAAATGCAATGATCCACGAAATTGATCTATATAGGTGGATGCTTAATGAAGAGTATGTATCTGCAGAAGTTGTCTATCCTAAACAAACTCGCCATACTCATAAAGATCTTAAAGATCCACAAATTATGTATTTAACAACTGAATCTGGAATTAGAATAGATGTCGAAGCTTTTGTTAATGCTCGCTATGCATACGATATTCAGTGTGAAGTGTGTTTTGAGGAGGGAGTCGCTCGTCTCCCTGATCCCGCTAATATTGGCATAAAAACTGAGTTTAATAAACTAAGTGGAATTTATAAGTCTTGGTCGGAAAGGTTTGTTGATGCTTACAACATTGAGATTCAACAATGGATTGACAACACCTTAAAAGGGGTTGTTGAGGGACCTTCTAGTTGGGATGGTTATGTTGGTCAAAAGGTTGCCGCAGCAGCATCATTAGCACGTGATAATCAAAAAAGAGTAGATATAGAGGTTGAAGCAACTCCCTCTTTTTATAAATAAGGGGGCTTTTGATGCAATTATCTATATGTACCGATAGTTTAGGATTTCTACCTTACGAAAAAATGTTGGATAAGGTGAAAGAGTATGGCGTCGATTATGTAGAGATGACCACCGGTGGGTGGTCACCAGCTCCCCATATAAAAATTGATGAACTCTTATCTAGTGAGCAAAAATTAAAAGAGTTTAAAAGTGCACTAGAAGAGAGAGAGATGGGAATAGCAGCTCTTAACTGCTCAGGAAACCCCCTTGATCCAGGAGATCTAGGAACAAAACACAAAGAGGTGACTCTAAAAACTTTTGAACTAGCTAATAGGTTGGAAGTTGAAACAGTAGTTATGATGAGTGGTTTGCCTGCTGCGAGTCCCACAGATAAAATTCCCAACTGGATTACTTATACCGTTAGTTGGCCCGAGAGTTTACAAGAAGTTGTGAGGTACCAATGGGAGGATGTAGCAATTCCTTATTGGCATGAATTAGTTGAAAAAGCAACTGATGCTGGAGTTAAAAAAATTGCTTTAGAAAACTTTTCTTCACAACTGGTTTACAACCCTGAAACTCTTTTTAAGCTTAGAAATGCAGTAGGTCCACTAGTTGGCTTAAATTTAGATCCTTCTCATCTAATTTGGATGGGAGCTGACCCAATTGCCGCAGCAAGAAATCTTAAAGATGCAATTCACCACGTCCACGGTAAAGATGCTCGTCTAGAGCGTTCTATGGTTGAGGTCAATGGGCTATTTGAGACCCGTGTAGTTGAAGATACAGTTAATAGAGCTTGGAATTATGTAGCTGTTGGTTGTGGCCAAGATTTGCAGTGGTGGAAAGAGTTTTTTTCAGTTGTGAGGATGGTAGGTTATAATGGATTTGTCTCACTAGAGATGGAAGATTTAACAATGAGTGTTGAATCTGGAATTGAAACATCTCTAGATGTATTAAAGAGGAGTATAAGTAGGTAGTTCCTACTTTAAGAATTGGAGGTATGAAATGAAAATTGCATTTGATGTAGATGTATTGGCAAGAGCAGAGATGAGTATTACTGATATGGTGTATAAAGTAGCTGACTGGGGATACAAATATATTGAGCAATCACCACATCCAAGGATCAACCCTTTTTATAAACATCCACTATTTTCTAAAGAAGTTGAAGATGAGTATAGAAAGGCATTAAAAGATACTGGAGTTGAAATTTCATCTATTATTGTTGTTTACAGATGGTCTGGTCCTGATGAAGAAATACGTAAAATGGCAGTAGCAAACTGGAAAAGAATCATTGAAATTGCTGTCGATATGGGAGTAGAGGTTATTAACACTGAACTTTCTGGAGACCCACACCAACAAGAGAGATGTAATGGAATGTGGTATCGTTCAGTAGATGAGTTACTTCCTATTTTTGAAAAAGAGGGGATAAGGTGTGAAGTCCAATCTCACCCTTACGACTTTTCTGAACTTAATGATGAAACTGTAGATTTAGTTAAATCATACCGCTCTCCAAACTTAACTTATGTTTATTCTTCTCCCCACACCTTTTTCTACGACCAAGGTAAAGGGGATGTTAGACACATGTTGAAATATGCAGGGGATTCGCTATCACACGTTTTGTTTGCCGATACAGTGAACCAAGAGATTCCCCTTCGTTATATCGTTAACCCTCCTGGGGTTGATGCTGTAATTCACCAGCACCTTACTATGGGTGAGGGAGAAGTTGATTTTGATGGTATTTTTGAAACTCTAAGAGAGATGGATTTTGCTAACAAAACTTTTGAAGTTGGGGGACCCCCAATAGCTTGTGTCAGTTATTTTGGTTATCCAGAGAAAATGGAAAAACTAGCTCCAATTGCGCGAGAGCGGATTGAGAAAGAGTTACTTAACCGTTAAGATACTGAATTGAAAAGCAATCCAATTACTTTTAGAAGGAGGCTACTATAATGGAAACAGTACGCTTAACAATGGCTCAAGCGTTAGTTCGTTTTATGAATGCTCAATATATTGAGTTTGATGGGGAACAAACACCAATGTTTAAGGGTATGTTCACAATCTTTGGACACGGCAACGTCCTTGGAATAGGGCAAGCTCTGGAAGAAGATGGGGGACATTTAGTTGTTCATCAAGGCAAGAATGAGCAAGGAATGGGGTTAGCAGCAATGGGCTTTGCTAAACAAAAGCTTCGTCGCCAAATGTATGCTTGTACCTCTTCAATTGGACCTGGAGCTGCTAATATGGTGACAGCTGCAGCTTGTGCAACATCCAATAGAATCCCAGTACTATTTTTACCTGGTGATCAATTCGCTACTCGTCAACCCGATCCTGTTTTGCAACAAGTAGAGCGCTTTAACGACTTTACTGTAACAGTAAATGATGCATTTAAAGCAGTAAGTATGTATTGGGACCGAGTTAGCCGTCCTGAACAATTGATGACAGCAATGATTAACGCAGTGCGTGTTTTAAGTGATCCTGCTGACACGGGGGCAGTAACAATTGCAATGCCTCAAGATGTTGAAGGTGAAGCTTACGACTATCCACTCTCTTTCTTCAATAAAAGGGTTCATAGAATCGAAAGAAGACCACCTACTGTTGAGATGATTAATGATGCAATAGAGGCAATTCAAAAGAGTAAAAAGCCCCTTTTGATTTGTGGTGGTGGGGTGAGATATTCAGGAGCTGGTCAAACTTTGGCCGATTTTGCTGAAAAATATAATATCCCATTTTGTGAAACACAAGCAGGAAAATCAGCAGTTGTTTATTCTCATCCAATGAACCTTGGAGGAGTTGGAACTACAGGAAACTTAGCTGCTAACACTTTAGCTGAAGATGCAGATCTTATTATTGGTGTAGGTACCAGATATAGTGACTTTACCACTGCATCTAAGTGGGTTTATAAAAACAAAGATGTTAAATATTTAAATATTAACGTTGCTGCGTTTGATGTTTATAAGATGGATGGGATAAGGGTAACAGCTGATGCTAAAGTAGCTCTCCTTGAGATTGAAAAAGCCCTTGATGTTGCTGGCGGATATCAAAGTGAGTGGAAAGATGCTGCAGAGGTGGCTAGAAAAGGATGGGATGAAGAGCTGCAAAGACTCTACTCATTAGAGTATACAGGTGAAGGATTTGTCCCTGAAGTTGCCAACCAAAGAGATGAAATTCTTCCTGAATTTTCAAAACAGTTCAACACCAAGTTAACTCAAACTCAAGTGTTGGGAATTTTAGATAAATATTTAGATGAAGATGCAATAGTTGTTGGAGCTGCTGGATCTCTACCTGGTGATTTGCAAAGAATGTGGAGAGCCAAGAAAGAGGACACATACCATATGGAGTATGGATTTTCCAATATGGGATATGAAATCAACGCAGCTTTAGGGGCTAAAATGGCTAGCGAGAATCAAGAGGTTTATTCATTAGTTGGTGATGGATCTTATTTGATGCTCCACTCAGAGCTTGTAACATCAATTCAAGAGGGGATTAAAATAAACGTAGTCCTCTTTGATAACGCCTCATTTGGATGTATTAACAACTTACAAATGGAGCATGGGCAAGGCAACTTTGGAACTGAAACTAGACATAGAAATCCAGAAACTGGCCTTTTGGATGGTCCATTTATGGAGATTGATTTTGCTCAAAATGCAGCTGCCTATGGGTGTGTTACATACAAAGTTAATACAGCTGAAGAGCTAATTGCAGCTATTGAGGATTCAAAAAAACAGACACGGTCAACATTGATTGATATCAAAGTTTTACCTAAGACAATGACTGATGGATACAAAGGTTTCTGGCACGTAGGTGTGGCTGAAGTTGCTAAGAACAAAAAAGTTGTTGAAAGCAGAGCTAAACTTGATAAAGAACTTGAAATCGCCAGAAGATATTAAATGCCACATGGGGGTAATACGATGAGTAAAGGTAGGGAAAGGGCATTAGCAGCTATTAATCATAAAAGTGGTAAAGTACCAATCGACTTTGGATCACTAATGGTTACAGGGATGCACATAAGCACCGTAGAGAAACTACGTGAACATTATGGATTGCCAAAAGTACCAGTAAAAGTGTTTGATCCGTATCAAATGCTTGGTGAAATTGATTCAGACCTACGAGAAGCTATGCAACTTGATACTCTCGGTTTTGCCCCCTATGCTAATATTTTTGGAGTTGCTAATAAAGATTGGAAAGAGTGGACCACTCCTTGGAATCAGGATGTTCTAATTCCAGGGAACTTAATAATTGAAAAACTAGGTGATGATATGGTCCTCTACCCAAAAGGGGATAAAAGCGCACCCCCATCTGCAAAGATGCCAGATGGAGGCTACTTCTTTGACTCAATTATAAGGCAAGAAGAGTTTGACGATGATGAACTTACTGCGGATGATAACCTTGAGGAGTTTGTCCCTGTAAGCGATGAGATTCTAAATTATTACAAAAAAGTTGTAAGTAATCCCGATTTTGATAAATACTTAACACTAACAGACTTTGGGGGCTCTGCATTAGGAGATATTGCTTTAGTTCCCGGCCCTGGCTTACCACACCCCAAAGGGATTAGAGATATAACTGAGTGGTATATTTCTACTGTTTTACGCCAAGACTTGCTTCATGAAATTTTTGAAAGACAAACAGAACTAGCTATTGAAAATCTTAAAAAAATACACTCTGTTGTAAAAGATAAAATTGATGTAGTAATGACTTGTGGTACAGACTTTGGGACGCAAAACTCTTCATTTTGTTCAACAGATACTTTTGACGAACTTTATCTTCCATACTACAAAAAACTTAACGATTGGATTCATGCAAATACATCATGGAAAACATTCAAGCACAGTTGTGGAGCGGTATTTGACTTTATGAGTCACTTCATTGATGCTGGTTTTGATATTATCAACCCAGTGCAACTTTCTGCTGCAAACATGGATGCAAAAAAACTCAAAAATGAGTTTGGCAAAGATTTAGTCTTTTGGGGAGGTGGAGTTGATACTCAACAAACACTTCCTTTTGGAAAACCTGAAGAGGTGAGAGCAGAAGTTCTATCTAGATGTGAAATATTGAGTAAAGATGGTGGTTTTGTCTTTAATGCAATTCACAACGTCCAAGCTTTAACACCAATAGAGAACATTGTTGCAATGGTCAATGCTGTTCATGAATTTAATGGTGAACTGTAGTTTTCAGTTCGCCATTAAACTACTTCTAACTCAATTTTGGCCACTTTAAGTATTTTAAAAATTAATAGAATAAATTACTGGTTTGGATTAGTGGAGAAAGTTCAGGTATTAGTAAACTGTATCTTTAAATATGAAATTATAAATCATTAAATGCTAACAAAAGATTAACTTACATTAAAATGATAATTATTCTTAAAAGATGTTGTGTAAAATATTGAATGAAATTCAAATTTATAGGATTGACAGATTCTAAATTAGGTGCAATCATTAACCTGATAACGTTTTCAAGAAGGGAAAATTAGGGGAGTGTTGTAATCCAAAAATTAGACTCCTCTTTAATGGAGAAGTTATTTAATGGAAAACTCAAATCAGTACCAACTGGAATTGCGCGACATCAGAAAAGAATACCCTGGGGTTTTAGCTCTGAATAATGTGACAATGAATGTCGTCAAAGGTGAGGTTCACGGTCTTGTTGGAGAGAATGGGGCGGGAAAGTCGACACTAATTAAAGTATTAGCTGGAGCTCACGCACCAAATGCAGGTGAAATTGTCTTTGAAGGCAAGTCCTACAAATCTCTCACACCCCGTGAAGCGATGGATATAGGGATAGCTTGTATTTATCAAGAACTTAACCAAGTTCCCTATATGACCGTAACAGAGAACATCTTCTTAGGGCGTGAAATTAGAAAAGAGAATAGATTTCTAAACCTAGCTGAGCAACGTCGTCAAACCGTAGAGGTCCTAAAAGAGTTCAATCTTGACATTGACCCCGATATGCAACTTGGTTTGTTGGGTGTTGGAAGACGCCAACTTGTTGAGATTCTTAAGGCAGTTCATGCCGAGGCTCGCATCATCATCATGGATGAGCCTACAGCTTCTTTAAGTGAAAAAGAGGCAGGCGAGCTTTTTAAAATCGTAGAAGAGTTAAGAAAAAAAGAGGTTACTATAATTTTCATCAGCCATAGGTTGGATGAAGTTAAAGCTATTTGTGATGCTTTGACAGTCTTACGTGATGGGGAAGTTGTAGCTAACAGAAGAATCGACGAAGTGACAGTTGATGATATTGTCCGATTGATGGTTGGGCGCGATATCACCAACAAATATCCTAAAATTGAGACTAAAAAAGGGGAAGTTCTTTTAGAGGTAAAAGGTCTTACCCACCATGGAGTCTACAAAGATGTGAGCTTTAAAGTTCACGCAGGTGAAATTTTAGGAGTTAGTGGTCTAGTTGGTTCAGGAAGAACTGAAACTATTAGAGGCCTTACTGGAGCTGATCCAATTGATGGTGGTGAAGTTTTCATTCACGGAAAAAAAGTTGCCATTAAAAACCCAGTTGATTCGATTCGAAATGGGATAGCTTTTTTAACAGAAGATCGAAAAGGACAAGGGTTGGTTTTATTGCAAACAGTAGAGTTCAACACCAACTTAGTAGTTCTAAATAAATACAAAAAATTTAAAGCGCTAATAGATTTAGCTAAAATGCGTGATAAAGCTCTCCAAATGGTTGATAACCTACAAATTAAAGTGCCTGGTATTTTAGCATTAGCAGGACACCTTAGTGGTGGAAACCAGCAGAAGGTTGTTTTAGCTAAATGGTTGTTATCAGAAGCTGACATCTTTATCTTCGACGAACCAACAAGGGGAATCGACGTTGGGGCGAAAATTGAAGTTTACAATTTAATCAACGATTTAGTTGACAACGGAAAAGCTGTAATTATGATCAGTTCTGAGATGGACGAGTGTATGGGAATGGCTGATCGAATTATCGTCTTCCACGAGGGAAGTGTGATGGGGGAACTCGAT
This sequence comes from Sphaerochaetaceae bacterium, assembly GCA_050950065.1. GTDB lineage: Bacteria > Spirochaetota > Spirochaetia > Sphaerochaetales > Sphaerochaetaceae > JBAYOE01. The sequence continues at coordinate 159,834 of JBMNGX010000006.1, forward strand.
CGAGAACATTTCTCAGATGAAAAAATAATGTATGCCGCTAGTGGCTATCCAATTTAGGAGATAACAATTATGAGCAAACTTAGATGTGGGGTGATTGGATTAGGTCGATTGGGTTATCGACATGCCGCTAATCTAGCTGGAGTAGTATCTAATGCAGAGTTAGTAGCAGTTAGTGATGTCTCAAAAGAGTCTTTGAATCGCTTCAAAGAGGCATACCCCGAAGTTAAACAATACGATGATTACAAAGATATTTTAAAAAGTGATGAAGTTGATGCAGTAATTATTGCCTCCTCAACAAGTACTCACGGTCAAATTTTAAAAGAGACAATCTTAAGTGGCAAACCCTCCTTTATTGAAAAGCCCCTCTCTTTAGATTGGCAAGAGGCTGTTGAAATCAATGAACTAGTTGAAAAAGAGAAAGTTTTTGTCCAACTAGGGTTTATGAGAAGATTTGACCCTGCTTACAGTGAAGCTAAAGATTACATCGACAGCAACTCTATAGGAAATGTTGTCTCTATGCTTGGAATAAGTAGAGACCCATCATGTCCCCCAATTGAATTTGCAAAGAAAAGTGGTGGGATTGTGATGGACTTAAGTGTCCACGATATCGACTTAGCTCGCTGGTTTATTAATTCAGAAGTTAAAGAAGTTTACGCTAATGGGGCAGTTGTTCGCTATCCTGAACTTGGCGAAATTGGTGATTTAGATCACATCAATTTAATTCTAACTTTTGAGAACGGAAAAATGGCCTATTTAGAGGGTAGCAGAAATAGTCGCTACGGCTATGATGTTCGCACCGAAGTTGTTTGTAGCGAAGGGGGCGTTAAAATTGGGACCATTGAGAAATTTGGTATTGAAAAGCTAAGTAGCAATGGAACTACCATTGGCTCAATTGAAGGATTTTTAGAGCGATTTGAAGTTGCTTATTTAAAAGAGTTGGAGCAGTTTGTTAACGATGTTCTAGCTAATAAAGCTCCTAGCGTAGGGGTCTACGATGGACTTAAGGCAATGGAGATTGCCTTAGCTGCCAATGAATCTTTAAAAATAAATAAACCTGTATCAATAAGGTAATTAAAAGGGTTGGATATGAGAAACAAAGAAGAAAAAATAGTAGATGAATCTAGCATTGAAGAACTTCAAGAGCAAGAGAAGAAGGTAAAGCGGAGAGGATCACTTGGTATTGTCCTTAGTCTAATTGTCCTTAGTGTAATTATTGCTATCCTATCCCCAAGATTCCTTACTGTTTCAAACCTTACAAACGTATTATCACAAGCAACAGTAAGTGCAATTATCTCAGTTGGAGAATTCTTAGCAATTCTGACAGCAGGAATTGACCTCTCAATTGGATCAATTTTAGCTCTTTCTATTATGATGTTGGGAATCTTTGCAGTTAATATGCAAATGAACCCAATTTTAGCAATCATGTTAGCTTTATCAGTGGGAGCACTAATTGGATTTTTCAACGGAATCCTTTTAACAAAATTACGCTTACCCCACCCATTTATTTCAACAATGGGAACAAAGATGATTGCTCGTGGATTGGCTTTGGCTGTTACTTTAGCAAAACCAATTAGTGGCTTTGCCCCCTCAATTCAATTTTTAGGAAATGCCCGAATTGGACCACTTCCTGCCAGCGTCCTTTTAGTTGTTGTAGTTTATGCAATCATGTGGGTCTTTATGACTCGAACTACAACAGGAAGGCACATCTATGCAGTTGGTGGAAACGTTGAAGCTAGCCGTCTTAGTGGAATTAACGTTCACCGTGTCTTATTGATTGTTTACTCCTTAAGTGGATTCTTTGCAGCTTTAGCTGGATTGTTATTAGTAGGGAGGGTAAACGCAGCTTATCCATTAGCTGGAGTTGATTATGAGACCGATGCAATTGCTGCTGTAATTATTGGTGGAGCTAGTTTTGCTGGTGGTGTTGGTAAAATCTTAAATACCGTTATTGGAGTATTGATTATTGCAGTACTACGTAACGGCCTTAACTTACTAAACGTTGATAGTAACTTCCAAACAGTAGCAATTGGTGTAGTTATTATCTTAGCAGTTTACTTGGACGTTGTTAGACAGAAAGCTTCTGTCATCAACAAATAATTGGTTATTTAGGGGCTTTTGCCCCTATAAAAGAATAGTTATTTCATGACCTATAAGGAGGGAAACATGAAAAAAACACTTGTCATTTTACTGGTACTGGTACTATTTGCCGGTCAAGTAGCTCTTTTTGCTGCTGGAAAAGCTGAAGCAGAAAAGTCTGATAAAATGCAAATTGCAGTTGTTCTAAAGACCTTAAGTAGCGAATATTGGCAAAGAGTAGCTAAAGGTGCTGATCAAGCAGCAGCTGAGTATGGTGTTGAGCTAATCAAACTTGGTCCTCCCACAGAGGATGCAGTCGAGCAACAAATCAACATGGTTGAAGATGCACTATCATACAAACCTGCTGGTTTAGTTTTCTCACCAAGCCAACCAACAACAGCAGTTAACGTTCTTAATGATGCTAAAAGACTTGGTATCCCTGTAGTTTTAGTTGACACCCCAATGCCTGACACATTCCAAGACTATGTAACATTCATTGGAACAGAAAACTTTGATGCTGGTGTAGCAGCTGCCGAAAACATGGCCGCAGCTTTAGGCAGAACAGGTAACGTAGTTGTTATTGAAGGTGCTCCTGGTAACCCAGCCACTGGTGAAAGAGCTCAAGGTGCAGCTTCTGTATTCAGAGCAAAAGGATTTAACATCGTTAGTGAGCAACCTGGATACTCCGATCGTGAAAGAGCATATTCAGTAATGCAAAACATCCTTCAAACCACAACTGACATTGACATCGTTTTTGCTTCAAACGACGAGATGGCATTAGGTATTCTTCGTGCTGTTCAACAAGCTGGTGTAGATGCTCTAGTTCTTGGAACTGATGGAAACGCTGAGGCTCTTGAGTCAATCTTAGCTGGTGGACTATACGGTACTGCAGCTCAAAAACCTGAGATGATGGGTTATCTTGGTGTTGTTAATGCTATTAAAGCATCACAAGGGGAGACAATTGACAAGAGAGTTGACTCTGGAGTAGACATCATTACCATCGAAGGTGCACAAGCTGCATTAGACAACTTAAAATAAGAAATTATTTAATAGGTGGCCTTGGGCCCCCTTTATCAAAATAAAATCAACATATAAGTAAGATAAATAAAACATTGTGGAGTGTAATTATGAGTAACAAAAAAATTAGAGTTGGTGTGATTGGTTCGGGTGGAATGGGTTTTCAGCATGCTTTAAATGTAACAAAATCTCCATTGGCAGAATTAGTTGCCCTTGCTGATCCAGATGAGAAAAGATTGCAAGAGTCGGCTAAACTAGTTGGTTCTCCAAAGTGTTTTATTGATCCTGCTGAAATGATTGCTAACAAAGAGGTTGATGCTGTTGTAGTGGCTTCTCCTGATGCAACTCACGCACAGTTTGTGATGAAGGCTTTAGAAGAAGAAAAGCCAGTTCTATGTGAAAAACCTTTAGCATCAACATTAAGAGAAGCTTTAGAAATCATTGATAAAGAAGTGTCTATTGGCAAAAAGTTAGTTTCTGTTGGCTTTAACCGCCGCTTTGACCCAGCTCATTTAGAAGTTAAAAGTAAAGTTGACGAAGGGAAACTTGGGCAACCACTTTTGTGGAAAGGGTCCCATAGAAATGCTACAGCTATGTATGAAACTGACGGTTCTTTTATACTCAATAACTCAGCTGGTCACGATGTAGATTCAGCTAGATGGCTCTTAAACTCTGCTGTAAAAAGAGTTTATTCTTGGGGAATAAAATCTCATGAAAACCTTCCAGAAGGGGCTCAAACTTTATTATTTGTCAACATGGAGATGGAAAATGGGATGCGTGCAGCTGCAGAAGTATATGTGAATGCACAATATGGCTATGAAGTTGAACTTGAATTGGTTTGCCAAAATGGGGTTGTAACAACTAAACCAAGAAATTTATCTACAGTTCGCTACAACAACAACCAAGGCTCATTTGTATCAGAGGACTTTAGAGGATACTTTATTGACTCCTATGGCATTGAGATGAACAACTGGCTTGAGTCTCTTCGTGATGGGAAACCATTTGGAGGAGCAGATGCTTGGGATGGATATGCAGTTATGGCAACAACAATAGCAGCTGGCACATCTTTGAAAGAAAACAAGATTGTTGATGTAGAAACAATTGAAAAACCTGCTTTATATACATAGGAGAAATAAAATGAAGTTATCAATTACAACAGATTCATTAGGAACTCTCTCATTTGAAGAAATGTTGGAAAAATCAGAAGAGTTTGGAATCGAAGGACTTGAAATAGCAACAGGGAACTGGTCACCAGCTCCCCACTTAGATGTGGATAAGCTTCTTTCTAGTGAAAAAGAGCGCACTAATTACATGAAAAAGATAGAGCAGCACAATTTAGAAATTGTCGCTTTAAACTGCTCAGGAAACCCATTAGCCCCAAACGCTTTAGGAAAATTACACCACGAAATTACTGAAAAAACATTTAAGTTAGCCAACTTATTAGGAATTGATACAATAGTAATGATGAGTGGGCTTCCAGGTGGGAGCGAACACGATAAAACAAGTAACTGGATTGTGACCAGTTGGCCACCTGAGAACAATGATGTTTTAAAATGGCAATGGGAAGAGAGGGTAATCCCCTATTGGGAAAATCTAGCCAAATTGGCAGAAAAAGAGGGGATTAAAAAAATTGCCTTAGAAAACCACGGTTCTCAAGCTGTTTACAATGGAGCTACTTTAAAAAGACTTAGAGACGAAATTGGCCCAATGATTGGGATGAACTTAGATCCTTCTCACCTCTTTTGGATGGGCTCTGATCCAAGGCAAACTGTCCGCTATCTTAAAGATATGATTTATCATGTTCACGCAAAAGATGTAAGAATTGAGCAACCTTATGCTGATATGCACGGTATGTTAGACACACAAACTATTGATAAATTTGCATCTCGTAGCTGGAACTATGTTGCAGTAGGGTATGGACACGATCTTTCCTACTGGAAAGAGTTTTTCTCACTTTTAGTTTTTGAAGGATACGATGGGCCTGTTGCCTTAGAGATGGAAGATATGAGTATGGATCAAATTACTGGTGTCAAGAAATCTTTAGATGTAATTAAAGCAGCAATGCCCAGAGTATTTTAATTTATATTGGGCAGCTTTTTAGCTGCCCCAATAATTATGAGGCGTAAACCATGGTAAGCATCAAAGATGTTGCTAAGTTGGCTAAAGTTTCAGTATCTACAGTCTCAAGAGTTGTTACAGGTAGTGTCAAAGTAAGTGAAGAGAAAAAAGGACGAGTACTAAGAGTTATTGAGGAGACTGGTTATGTTCCTAACCGTGCTGCTCAAGATATGGTTCTTAAGAAAACTAAAAAAGTGGGAGTGTTTATCCCTAGTACCTTTAACCAATTCCAAAGGCAACTTTTTTCTGATATTGCCCATAATCTTGAAGAGTTAGGTTACTACTCAAGTTTCTTTTTTGTTGATCCAACAAGCGAAGGGGAAAGGGTTTGTTTAAATAAGCTTAAAAGTGAACGAGTAGATGGTTTAATTTTGTTTCAAGAAATTGAACTTATTGACTTTAGAGAGTATTTAATTCAACACCATATCCCAGCCGTTTTTATAACTTTTGAGTGCAGTGAATGGTCACACGCTTCAGCAGTACATATCGAAGATGAATCAGCTGCTAAATTGATTGTTAAGCATTTGGTCGATCTTGGACACAAAGATATTGCCATGATTGGAAGTGATAAGCACTCTTTTGGTGTTGAGAGAGAAAGAGGCTATAAAAAAGCACTACAAGAGGGAAATATTGAATTTAATAAGGAACTCTCTATTCGCATTGACTCTTATAGTATAGTTGAAGGGAGCAAAGCTACTAAAAAACTATTGCAAAAAGGGACCCCATTTTCGGCCATTTTTGCACACACAGATGAGCTAGCTATCGGTGCTATTAGAGAATTAGCCGATCGTGGTTATAAAGTTCCTGAAGATGTTTCTGTAGTTGGTATTGATGATATAGAGCTCTCTTCTTTCACCAATCCCCGTTTAACTACCATTAGACAACCTTTAGATGAGATGGGCCGTCTGGCAGTTGAAACGTTGGATGAGCATATTAGAGGGTTGCAAAAAGAGTTTAGAGTGCATCTTTTACCTATCTCTTTAGTTAAACGTGAATCTACAAAAATATACAAACAAAGAGATAAGCAAAATGGAGATTAAACAAAACCTAACAGTTATCACCCTAGATGAAGATCATAACTTGAGTTTTTATGATAGCCAAACAATTTTAGAAGTATTACGCTCTAATAACATCAAGATAGTAGCCCCATGTGGTGGAAATGGCATTTGTGGTAAATGTTTAATAAAAGTTATTGATGGAAGAGTTAGTCCACCTTTAGCGGAAGAGAAAAAGATTTTAGGAGACGAAAGGATAAGAGAGGGGTATAGATTAGCTTGCAGAGCAACGCTATCTGAACAAAATAGTGTTACAATTTCTTTGATTAAAGAGGAACAAGTAGCTCAAATAGTTTCTACATTTAACCCATTTGATGATAATTTCAGAATCAATTTTTCTTCAACTGCTAATAGGACAAAAGATGTTAGCTATAAGTGTGGAATTGACGTTGGAACAACAACAATTGTTGTTTACTTAGTAAAGTTTAGTAATAACACTTTTGAAGTGTTGGGAAATATCTCAGCTTTGAACGCTCAGCGCCCTTACGGACAAGATGTGATTAGTAGAATTCAATACACTCAAGAAAACGAAAAAGGGCTAGAGGTTTTACAGAGGGTCTTAGTTAATCAACTTAATCAAATGATTAGCACTCTGTTAACTGATTATAATGTTAATCATAAAGAGTTAAAAGAAGTTGTTGTTGTTGGGAATCCAACAATAACTCACCTCTTTTTGAAAGCTCCTGTAGTTCAAATTGCTCTAGCACCATATAAGCTCTATTACGAAAAAGAACAACGCAGAAGTGCAAAAGAACTCAGTTTTAAAAACCTTGACGGAGAAACTACTTTTATAGTCCCTGGAAATATCTCAGCTTATGTTGGATCTGATATAACAGTGGGAATGTATTCAGTTGAGATAAATAAAAAAGAGGAAAACGTCCTATTTTTAGATATAGGGACAAATGGTGAAATAGCCCTATTTGCAAATGGAAATCTTTATAGTTGTTCAGCTGCTGCAGGTCCTGCTTTTGAAGGAGCCTCTATCACTTTTGGGATGGGAGCTATTAAAGGGGCTATCGACCATGTTTGGATAACAGAAGAAGAGAATCAAAAAAAAGTTAATTATTCTGTTATTGGAGAGAGTGAGGCCAAAGGAATTTGTGGCTCTGCAATAATTGATACTGTAAGCATTATGTTAGAGTTAGAACAGATTGATGAAACAGGGGCTATGGATGAGCAAAACGGTTTTATATCTGATTACAACAACTCTAAAGCATTTAAAATCTGTGATAAAATATATTTCACTAATGGTGATGTGAGAGAAGTGCAACTGGCTAAAGCGGCAATTGCCGCAGGTGTTGAAATTTTATTAAAAGAAGCTGGCATTGATACCTTCCAATTAGATAAAGTAATTTTAGCTGGAGGTTTTGGTTCTTATATTAAAATAGAGAGTGCACAAAGAATTGGGCTTTTGCCAAATATTGACTCAAAAAAAATTGTATCGTTAGGTAACTGTGCTGGTAGGGGAGCATTACTTTCACTGTTGGGAGAGGAGCATCTTAAAAAAATAGATAATCTAAGAAAAGAGAGCAAATATATTGAACTCTCTAGCTTGCCAGCTTTTCAACAAAGATTTGTAGATGCGATGATTTTTGATTAATTGTAAAATATTATGAATGAGTTAGATAATAATTTTTTAGATCACTTAAAATCTGTTGCCCGTAATTACAGGGTTAGTACCGGTATACAATGTCGTCTGCTTGATGTGCAAAATAAGAAATTTGTGGAGACAGCTTCGTTACATAAAGAATTAATCTATTTATTTGAATGCCATGAGGGCTCTTGTTTAGAAAAACATCTAATTTCAGCTCAACTATCTGAAAAGTATGGAGGAAATTATATCTACTTTTGCAATGAGACTCTCCTTTTTTGGGTCAGTCCAATATTTTATAAAAGCAAGTTAGTTATGGCTTTGGTTGCTGGTCCTGCCTTAATTATTGAAGTAGATGAGTGGTTAAATGAGAAAGGAAAAAGAAGTAGGGCTCCATTGGACAGTTTTGTCGAAACAATACCTCACCTAAGCCCAGATAAAGTTAACCATTTAAGTGAACTTTTGAGGATGTGTAGTGCTTGGGGCAGTGGACTCAATGTTGATAAACTTGAGGCAGTAAGAAACGATGTTGAACAAATAAATAAAATATCTGAAAAAATCCACGAGCTTAAAGAGGAAAGAAGCTTAGAAGTTAGCCAAAATAAATTTATTGCTGAACAAGAGTACTTTTTACAAGATGCAATAAAGTGGGGAGACAAACAAAAAGCTCAAAGTATAATGAACAACCTTTTGGGTCAAATATTTTTTAGTGAAAATGAACCCTTAGATCGAATAAAATATAGAGTCATTGATTTGATTTTTATTTTATCAAGAGCCGCGATGCAAGGAGGGGCCTTGCACGAAGAGATTAGTGAGATCAGTTATACTTGCCAACGGGAGTTGGATAGCTTTAAATCACTAGAAGGATTAGCTAATTGGCTCAGTAAAGTTTGCCATAAATATAGTGATTTGGTGTTTGAAAAAAAAGAGTCGGAGTATGGACTTGTAATAGCAAAATCTCTTCAATATATACGGCGCAACTTTCAAAATAAAATATCTTTGGAGGAGGTTGCTACCCACGTTTCACTGAGTCCAAACTATTTTAGTCAACTTTTTAACTCAAAAATAGAGACATCGTTTAGTTCTTATATAAATCGTCTTAGAGTTGAATATGCAACTCAACTGTTAACTACAACAAATCTTTCAATAGTTGAAATTGCAGGATTAGCTGGTTTTGATGATCAATCTTACTTTACTAAAATTTTTAAATCACTTAGTGGGCTTACGCCATTACAGTTTAGAAAGAAAAGTCGCTACTTTCCTGAGAAAAGACCTTGTTAACTAAATGCCTACTTTTTAACAATGAAACTCTAACATTATTTAATTTTTCTTTATCCTTCAAATAAGAGACTTTTAGTAAAATCAATCTCCAATCATTGTTAGTAATAGGATCACAACTAAAATCAGAGGCATAAGAACCCAAATAAATTCCCCCCTCTAATGGGAAAAGGGGTTTTTTATCTACTGGAGCAGTTTTAATTAGTTTCTTTAATAGAGAATACTTTTCATTAAACTCCTGATTTGAAGTTTTTAGAAAGAGTGAGTTATCTACTTTAGCAATTAAATCAAAAGTAGTTTCTTCAAAAGAAAAGTCAACTTTTAATGATTCAAAGTGACTTGTTAGGTTAGAAAAGTAGAGGGGGATAAGAGGGGGGAGGGCAATAGCACTAATAGAGTGATTTTTGTTGTACAAACTGTATTGAACTTTCCTAGTTACTTCGGTACAGTTGATAGATAAGCTTAGTGCCCATAAGTAGGTATCTTTAAAATTGGTTTTTAAGTTCTCCATTTAGACAATGTAGAAAAGAAGCTTTTAAAGTTCAACTCCTTTTGGGTGTAGGTATTTACACATATGCAATATTCTGATATGTTTTTTTGCAGTCGTAGATGTAAATACTACTTCCTTGTGAATGTTAACGATAAGGTGGATATAAATATGGCACGTAGATGTGAAATTTGTGGCAAAGGGACTGTAAGTGGAAATAGTGTCCCACGTAAAGGACAAGCAAAAAAGAAAGGCGGAGTTGGACAACACATTGGTGTTACAACTAAACGCACTTTTAAACCAAATATCGTCTCAGTTAAAACATTGATTGGCTCAACACCTCGCACTATTAAAGTTTGCACTCGTTGCTTACGCAGTGGCAGGGTGGAGAAGGTGGTCTAAGAGCCTTTTTATAGCCAAATAGGAGCCCTGCAGGGGCTCTTTTTTGTTATTCGGAGGGAAGTTATGCCTAGTGTGCAGTTACATGCGATTAATGGGAGTATGATTGTTAGCTCCCAAGGCCTTGAGAAGTTACTGAAAATCAGAAAAGAGCGAGAAGCAGATGCGACAATATTTGTTATTGCCCCCGTTTGTAATGGCAACTTAGAGCTTAACTCTCTGCTTGAATTAGCCCGTATTCGCGATGAACGTCTTTGGGGTCAAATGGAGAGTAAAAAAGAGAGTTGGATAACTTTAATTGAATCTTTAGTTGTTAAAGACCACCGCTCCACAGCTATTGAAAAAATAAATCAAGGGTTTAAAACCATTGATCAAATTGTGCAAGCTATTTGGTTAGTTGGTGATATCTCTAATGGTACTAACACCTTTTTAGCCTCTGAAGTTAGTTCTTGGGGAGCAATTTTACTGAAAGAGGTCCTTGTACAAAACAACTACAACACTCGTGTTGTCAATTTAAGAGATGTTTTAGATGACCCTCGCTTTGAGATTTCAAAAAGTGAGACCATATTAGTTACAGGGGAGTTAATTCAAAGCGATGTAGTTTCAGATCACTGTAGTAGCGAATACAGTACTGCCTTAATTGCCAATAAAGTGAAAGCTGCAACTATAACCTTTTGGAATGAAGATCAGTTAGTTACCACAGCAGATATCAAAGATGTCCCTAGTGCCTCTGTTATCGACGCTATTACTTATGCTGAAGCAACAGAACTTTCGTTCTTTGGGTCATCAGTAATTAGACCCCAAAATATGGTTCCAATAGTTAATAAGAAAATTCCTTTAAGGTTGCGCTCTTTTAATAATATTGAACACCAAGGAACCTTGGTAGATGATGAAAAAGGGCTTAGTGATTTGCGTCCAGTAAAAGGGTTTTCAGTAGTTAGAGAGATTGCCCTTATCAACATCGAAGGGGCGGGGATGATTGGAGTTCCCGGCATTGCCCAAAGATTGTTTGCTTCAATGCACGAATCAGATATCTCTGTTGTTTTAATATCTCAAGCTTCAAGTGAATACTCAATTTGTTATGCAGTTCCTAGTGAACAAGCAGCACTAGCTAAAGCTGTGGCACGAAGCACATTCAGCAATGAAATTGCTAAAAACCAAATTCACAGCATCGAAGTAGAACTTGGGTGTGCAGTGTTAGCAGCAGTGGGTGAGAGGATGATTGGAGTTCCTGGAATCTCTGGTTCATTTTTTAGTGCCTTAGGAAAAGCGAGGGTAAACGTTCGAGCAATTGCACAAGGCTCATCTGAAAGAAACATCAGTGCCGTAATAAAAGAAGAGGATGCTAAAAGGGCTTTAAGAACTTTACATGCAGGTTTTTTCCTTTCAAACCAAGCTTTAAGTGTTGGCCTTTTTGGGCCAGGAAATATTGGTGGAACTTTATTAGACCAAATAGCAGAAGAGGCAGTAAGGTTAAATGAGGAGTTTGGGGTAGATATTAGAATAAGAGCTATCGCTAACTCTAAAAAGATGTTGTTAGATGAGGTTGGAATTGATTTGAGTAACTGGCGTAAGTTATTTGAACAAAAGAGTGTTGATCTTGATGTGAAAAAGATGGTTAAACACGTTAGTGCCTCTTATTTTCCCCATGCAGTTTTAATAGACTCTACCAGTAGTGCTTCTCTTCCTGAACACTACGATGGGTGGATTGAAAGGGGTATTCATATCATCACCCCCAACAAAAAAGCAGGGACAGCTCCTTATGCACAGTACTTAAAGTTGATGGATGTTGGTAAGAAAAATAAAAAGCACTTCTTATACGAAACAACTGTTGGGGCAGGGTTGCCTGTAATTGGGACTTTAAAGGATCTAATTCAAACTGGAGATCGAATAAAATCGGTTGAAGGAATTGTCTCAGGAACTTTAGCCTACCTATTTTACAAATACGATGGGACAGTCCCTTTTAGTGAGCTAGTAGCTCAAGCTAAAGAGATGGGATACACCGAACCCGATCCTAGAGATGACCTATCAGGAATGGACGTAGTTCGTAAGACAGTTATTTTAGCCCGTGAGTTGGGTTATAAAACTGAAATTGAAGATATTCCTGTAGTCTCCTTAGTTCCTAAAGAGCTAGAAGATGTTTCTCAACAAGAGTTCTTAGATAGGATGTCCCTTATGGACAAACCCATTGAAGAGTTGTATAAAAAAGCTGCATCTGAAGGAAAAGCGCTACGCTATGTTGGTAGGGTTGAAGAGGATGGAAGTTGCAATGTTGAGTTGGCTTCGTATCCAATTAACCACCCATTTGCCCAATCTAAAGGGACAGACAACGTTGTTGCTTTCACTACCGAAAGGTACCACAGCCAGCCGCTGGTAATTCAAGGACCAGGGGCAGGACCAGAAGTTACAGCTGGTGGAGTTTTTGCCGATTTACTAAGACTTAGCAGCTACTTAGGTGCAAGATTATCGTAGGAGTGATGGGATGGATTTTATAAGTACAAGAGGTCTAGCGCCCAATGTTAACGCCTCTGAAGCAATATTGAAAGGTTTAGCAGATGATGGGGGCCTTTATGTCCCATCCCATTTTCCCTATATCGATTTTAAGAGCCTCAGGGGTGCCACTAGCTACCCTGAGGTTGCTTTTGAGGTGTTAGCCCCATTCTTTGTTAACGATGAGCTACAAAACGATTTAGCAGAGATCTGCTACGAAGCTTTTAACTTTGCCCTCCCTTTACACCCTCTAAGTGAAAAAGAGTTGGTGATGGAGCTTTTTTGGGGTCCTACGGCTGCTTTTAAAGACTTTGGAGCCCGCTTTTTAGCAATTGCTATGGAAAAGTTAATGGCCAAAAGAAATAGACCTTTAACTATCTTAGTTGCCACCAGTGGCGATACTGGTGGAGCTGTGGCTGCAGCATTTCACAAAAGAGAGAATATCAATGTGAAAGTGCTCTTTCCTAAAGGGAGAGTTAGTGCTCGCCAAGAAAAACAACTCACCTGTTGGGGCGATAACGTGGAAACTTACGCAGTTGAAGGGAGTTTTGACGATTGTCAAAGGATGGTAAAAGAGGCTTTTGGAGATTCTAAATTAGTTGAACAATATGGTTTATCATCTGCTAACTCAATTAACTTAGGGCGCCTACTGCCTCAAATGGTCTACCCATTTTATGCCTCTTTAGAAGTCGCAGAGCGTTTTAACCAAGAGTCTACGATGATTATCCCCAGTGGTAATATTGGAAACAGTTGTGGAACCTATTGGGCTAAAGTAGTTGGTGCACCAATTAAAAATGTTATTTTAGCTTTAAATGCCAATAAAACTGTTGTCGATTACTTAGAAAGTGGAGTTTATGAAAAGCGCAGTAGCATCGCAACTTTAGCAAATGCAATGGATGTAGGGGATCCTAGTAATATCGAAAGATTAAATCACCTCTTTGGTGATTTTGAAACCTTTAAGAAAGAGGTTAGTGCTTACTCAGTTAGTGATGAAGAGATTAAACAAACAATAGAGCGAGTTTGGAATGAGTATAACTACCCAATATGTCCACACACAGCAACTGGGGAGTTTGTTCGTAATAAACTTAAACTAACAGATCCAACAGTTGTCTACGCTACAGCCCATCCAGCTAAATTCGATACAATAGTTGAACCTATCATTAATAAAGAGATTCCAATCCCAGATCAATTAGCAGTTCTCTTAGAAAAAGAGAGCTCTTACAATGAGATTGAAGCCGATTACCACCACCTTTTTGAGTAGGTTCAGGTTGACATAAAACAGTGATATTAGTAACATATAAACACCCCTCCCCCCTAGGGGGTGGGTTAGGAGTGTGTTATGAGACGCGAATATGATGTTTCTGGTATGACCTGTTCAGCTTGTGTCCTCCATGTTGAAAAAGGAGTTAACAAAGTTGAAGGAGTTAAGAACGTTCAAGTTAACTTGTTAACAAATACATTAACAGTTGAAGTTCCCGAAGGGGATTTTAGCTTTGATCAAAAAATATATGATGCAGTAGAGGCCTCAGGTTACTCTGCTGAAGTTAAAGATAAGGGTGCCCAAAAAAGTTCTGCTAATAAAAATGAGATAAAAGCTCACATTGAAAAAGAGCTTAGTGAGATGAGCAAAAGGGTAATTCTCTCATTTATTTTCTCAATACCTTTAGTCTATTTAGCAATGGGACACATGTTTAACTGGCCATTGCCTAATTTTTTCTTTGGGCATGAGAATGCAATGAACTTTGCTTTTACCCAATTTTTACTCTCAATTCCAGTTTTTATAGTTAACAGCAAATACTTCTCCAGCGGCTTTAGAACTTTAATTAAAAGAGCGCCAACTATGGACTCTTTAATTGCCTTAGGCTCTTCAGCTGCTATGGTTTATGGTATCTACGCAATTTATAGAATTGGGATTGGGTTAGGAGTTCAATCAACAGCTATAGTAGAACGCTTTTCAATGGATCTCTATTTTGAATCGGCAGTAATGATTTTATCGTTGGTTCTTTTAGGTAAATATTTAGAACTGCGTGCTAAAGGTAAAACAAGTACAGCCCTTTCTAAATTAATTGACCTCTCTCCAAAAACTGCAACAGTAATTAGAGGAAATGAAGAACTTGTCATCGATGCTAGTGAAGTTGTAGTTGGGGACCATGTGGTTGTAAAACCGGGTCAACGCCTCCCTGTTGATGGGTCTGTAATCAGTGGCCAATCCTCTGTTGATGAGTCAGCCTTAACTGGTGAGAGTCTTCCTGTAGAAAAGTTAGTTGGTGATAAAGTGCTCAGTGCCTCAATTAACACAACAGGGCGCTTAGTCTATGTAGCAGAGAGGGTTGGAGAAGATACTACCTTGGCTCAAATCATTAGATTAGTTGAAGAGGCTAGTGCCTCTAAAGCTCCAATTGCAAAACTTGCAGATCGAATCAGTGCAGTTTTTGTCCCAATAGTAATTGCAATCTCTTTAGTTACAGCAATTGTTTGGTTAATTAGTGGCCAACCAATTGAGTCAGCTTTAGCCTTTGCTATTGCAGTTTTAGTTATCAGTTGTCCTTGTGCCCTAGGTTTAGCAACCCCAACAGCAATTATGGTGGGAACTGGAAAAGGGGCAGAGCATGGGATTTTAATTAGAGATGCTGAAGCTTTAGAGAACAGTCAAAGTATCACCACAGTCGTTTTAGATAAAACTGGAACTATTACTGAGGGTAAACCTCAAGTTACCAATATAATCACTGTCGATGGGGTAAGTGAAAAAGAGCTTCTATTTTTAGCGGGTTCCATTGAAAAAGCGAGTGAGCACCCCTTAGCTCAAGCTATCTTAGAGAAAGTGGAACAAGAAAATATAACATTAGAAGGTGTTAAAGAATTTAAAGCAATACCTGGGAAAGGACTTGAAGCTAAAGTTGATGGGAAATTAGTAACTGGTGGAAATGAAGCCTTTATGAAAGATATCAATGTCGATATTTCTGATTATAAAGAGCTCTTTTTAGAGTTAGCAAACGATGGGAAAACTCCCTTATACTTTGCTTCAGATAATAAGATGATTGGAATTATTGCAGTTGCTGATGTAGTTAAACCTTCAAGCATTGGAGCAATTGAGCGAATGCATAAGATGGGCTTAGAGGTTGTTATGCTCACTGGTGATAACCAACAAACTGCCGATGCAATTGCTAAAAAAGTTAACATTGATCGAGTTTTTGCCTCAGTACTACCTGATGAGAAAGAGAAAGTAGTACGCACTTTACAAGAGGAGGGTAAAAAAGTTGCTATGGTTGGAGATGGAATTAACGATGCTCCAGCTTTAGTAAGAGCCGATGTTGGAATGGCAATTGGGCAAGGAACAGATATTGCTATTGAATCTGCCTCAATTATCTTGATGCGTAGCGACCTTAACGAAGTTCCAACTGCAATTGCTTTAAGTAAAGCTACACTGCGCAATATTAAACAAAACCTCTTTTGGGCCCTATTTTACAACGTTCTAGGCATCCCTCTTGCTGCTGGTGTTTTCTACCCATTCTTTGGGTGGAGATTAAGTCCAATGTTTGCTGCTGCTGCAATGAGTTTAAGTAGCATCTTTGTTGTAACTAACGCCTTAAGGCTGAAAAACTTTGGAAAAAATTTAAGTAGTCCAAAACAAAAAGTAAAAGAGATAGAAATAATTGAAAAAACAGAAGGAGATAATGATATGGAAAAAGTAATGAACATTGAAGGTATGAGTTGTAATCACTGTAAGATGGCAGTTGAAAAAGCTCTTAATCAATTGGATGGAGTGAGTGCTCTTGTTGATCTTGATACTAAAAGTGCCACAGTAAAGCTAACTAATGATATTAGCGATGATAAACTTAAAGAGGTAGTTACTGAAGCTGGTTATCAAGTAATCTCAATTGAGGCGAAAGGGGCCTAAAGTGAAAGCTGATCATAAAGAGGTTTCTCAAATTTTAAAAACTGCCCGGGGACAAATTGATGCTATTTTAAGAATGGTGGATGATGATCGTTACTGTGTAGATATCTCAAATCAGCTTCTAGCAACTCAATCTTTGTTGAAAAAAACAAACAAGTTAGTGTTAGAAGCTCACCTTAAAAACTGCGTTCACCAATCGTTTGAAACTGGAGCCGATGTTGATAAAAAAATTGATGAAGTTTTAAAAATTGTTGAGAAATTAGCAAATTAACTTTTTAAAATAATTTACATAAAGCTTTTTATTAAATGAGAGGTAAATAACCTTTTTATATAAGAGGGCTCGAATTGAGCTCTCTATGTCCAATAAATTCCATCTATTAAGAGTTCCAAAGTAGGGATTGTAATAATCTTCTGAATTTTCTTTGATCCCTTTTAAACATCTAGCGCAACTACTAAGATTATATTTAAAAGGATTGAAGTAAATTAGTTTGTATATCTCATTAAATCCGTCAGGTATTTTAATAGTAGTTTCATCACAAACATCACATCCGCTACATTGATCTATTTTAAAGCCTAATAAATCTAAAAGGGCCTCCCTTTTACAATTACTGTTATTTTTAATCACCTCAACAAACTTTGGATCGCTATTTTTCCCACTATAAGGAGAAAGCAAAGTTATTGAGAGAGCAAGGTTGTGATCTCTTGCTCCTCTACCAGATTCTTGTAAGAAACTTTCAATATCAGTTGGCAGATCGTAATGAACAACACATCTAATGTTTTGCTTATCAACTCCAAGTCCGTATGCTTTTGTGGCTACTAGTACCCCTTTAGTCTCATTAAAAAACCACTTTTCAACTCTCTGTTTCTCCTCTTTCTCCAATTTAGCGTGGTAGTAATCAATTTTTATATTCATTAGGCGTTGTTGTAATTTAGAAGCAACATAGGAGCATTTATCACGGCTGTTACAAAACACAACCATTGGTAACTTATTTTCATCACCAATTAGATTTACTAAATCGTGAAGCTTACAGAGGGTGGGAATAACTTGGTAGTAGATATTAGTTCGATCTGGATTAGCATAAACAGTGTGTGCCTTGCCTAAAGGAAATAGTAACTCATTTATCTTAGTAATTACTTTTGGACTAGCAGTTGCTGTAAAAGCAACTACTTGGTCAATGTTCAATTGGGATATAATTGATTTAAGAAGTAGGTAAGCTGGTCTAAAGCTCTCTCCCCACTGAGTGACGGTATGAGCTTCATCAACGACAAACATCGAAATGGGAATTTCTTTTAAAGTATTTATCACCTCTTCATTGTTCAAAGATTCAACATTTGTTATTAAGAATTTAGTTTTTTTACTCTTTAAGTTATTAAATAGGCTCTCTTTCTCTTTTTTAGAAAGGCCCCCCTTTAAAACTTCACAAGGCCAATTTAATTTTTCTAACCTTCTTTGTTGATCGTGCATTAAAGATAACAAAGGATAAACTGCCACAGTCAAATTTTCAAAAAGCATTGAAGGGAGCATAAAGCACAATGATTTACCACTTCCTGTAGGGAAGATAATTAGTTGTTCTTTGTAATAGTTGGATTGTTTTAATAACCCTTTTTCTAAAATTGAGTGAATAACTAGTTTTTGGTAAGGGTATAAAGAGTTTATTTTAAAGCGATTGTGAAGAAGGTGCTCAATCTCTAATTCTAAGTCCATACTTAATAAAAGAGAATAAGAGCACCTTTGCTTCAAATTTTAACGGTTTGTTAAATCGGTCGCTATACCTTCAGAGAGTTCACTAGCTACAGCAAATGATTCAATTAAGGTGGGGTGGGGATGAACTGTTAAGGCAATGTCAAAGGCATCAGAGCCCATCTCTAAAGCCAACAGCGCCTCTCCAATTAACTCACCAGCATTCTTACCTGTAATACCAGCACCAATTAAGCGCCCAGTTTTGGCATCAAATAGGGCTTTGGTAACACCTTGGTCGGCCATTGCACTAAGCGCTCTTCCACTTGCTTGCCAAGGAAAAGATCCTTTTTTGTACTCAATGTCTTTCTCTTTAGCTTCGTTTTCAGTAATCCCTATCCAAGCAATCTCTGGTCTAGTATAAGCAACAGAGGGGATGGTAAGGGGGGTAAACTGACTAGGTAAGCCATTAGCAACTTCACTGGCAACTTTGCCTTGAGCTGTTGAACGGTGAGCTAACATTGGATTTCCTGTAACATCTCCAATAGCGTAAATGTTAGGAACGTTTGTCTTCATTTGTTGATCAACTGTTATCCAATTGTGCTGATCTACTTTAATTGAGCTATTTTCAATGTTGATTTTATCGGTATTGGTAATTCTTCCAACAGCAACTAAAACTACATCAACTTCTACACTTTCAGGTGCCTTTTTACCCTCTAGGTGAACTGTTAAGGCTTTCTTATCTGAAGAGTCTACTTTAGTCACCTTTGTGGAGGTATAAATTCCTTTGTAGCTATTTTTAATCTGTTTTAAAAGGGGATGGCGTAAATCACGATCAATTGCTGGGATGATTGCATCAGCCATCTCAACGATTGTTATCTCTGTTCCAAAGGAGTGGTAGATGGCAGCCATCTCCATTCCAATGATTCCCCCTCCAATGATTAACATCCTTTTAGGAATCTCTTTTAACTCTAAAGCATCGGTTGAATCCCAAATTCTTGAATCTTGGTAATCAATTCCCCCAATTTTAACTGGACGAGAACCAACTCCTATAATCAAATCTTTAAAACTCAGTTCAACTTCTTTAGTTTCTTGTTTAACAATCAAAGTTTTGTCATCTTTGAAAAAGCCCTCTCCTTGGATAATTTCGACTTTGCGAGCTTTACACATCTGTGTTAAGCCCCCGGTTAATTGGGAGATAACTTTATTTTTATGCTCTCTGATTTTGTCAAAATCGATTTTAGGGGCACCAAATTCAATGCCTCCACTTCTTAACTCCTCTACATCGGCTAAAACCTCACCGTAGTGTAAAAGTGTTTTTGAGGGGATACAGCCAACATTTAAACAAACTCCCCCTAAAACATCGTTTTTTTCAATTATAGTTACACTTCTACCTAAATCGGCAGCTCTAAAGGCGGCACTGTAACCTCCAGGACCGCCCCCTAAAACAACTAAATCTCGTTCTAACTTTTCCATATCAACTCCTACAATAATACTCTTTTCATATCTGTTAAGAGTTTTGCTAAGTAGGTGGTGAAGCGGGCCCCTAAAGCACCATCAATAACACGGTGATCGTATGAGAGGCTAAATGGGAGAATGTCACGAGGAACAAAAGTTTCTCCATTGAAAGTTGGCTTTTTAGCCATCTTAGCAACACCTAAAATTGCAGCTTCGGGTGGGTTAACGATTGGAGTAAAGTGAGTTCCTCCAATACCCCCTAACGAAGAGATACTAAATGAGGATCCACTTAAATCATCAGCTTTAAGCTTCCCTTCACGAGCTTTAGAACCTAAGTCGGCCATCTCTACTGCCAACTCTTTGACAGATTTTTTATCTGCATTCTTTATTACAGGAACAATCAACCCATCTGGGGTATCAACAGCGATTCCGATGTTGTAATACTTTTTCAATATTATTTGCGAGTTTTTTGAATCGAGGGATGAGTTCACAGCTGGAAACTCTTTAAGGGCATTAACAACTGCTTTCACAATAAATGGGAGGATGCTTACTCTAACTCCCTCTTTAGCTAACTCATCTTTAATTGATTTTCTAAAAGCTTCAAGTTCAGTTACATCAGCCTCATCAAATTGGGTAACCAATGGGATGGTTTGCCAACTTCTTTGTAGATGGGGTCCTGAAATTTTTTGGATACGAGACAAAGTTTGGTTCTCAATTTCTCCATACTTTGAAAAATCTTCAAGTTCAAATTCTTGAGCCATAGGAGTTCCAGCTCCACCAGCTAAAGCTTTTTTAACTAATTTCTGAACATCTGTTTTTAAAATTCTTCCATTGGGACCAGTAGCTATCACATTAGCTAAATCTACCCCCAACTCTCGAGCATACTTACGTAGTGATGGTGTAGCGTGGTATTGAGCTTGAGGTGTTGATGAGACTACGGCAACTTCTTGCGTAACAATAGGCTCTTCTACTTTAGTCTCTTTTACTTCCTCTTTTACCTCAACCTCTTTTTCAGTTGGTTTTGTTTCTTCTTTAATTTCTTGAGCAGCTTCAGCTACTTCAATGTCGGCTAAGATAGAGCCTTCTGAAACGGTATCACCACTAGCTACGTGAACTTTGGTAATTGTTCCCTCAAAGGGGGAGGGTATGTCAGTTACAGCTTTAGCACTCTCTAGTGCAATGATTGGATCTTCAACTGCAACGCTATCTCCCTCCTTTACATAAACATCAATAATACTAACATCGCTAAAGTCGCCGATATTAGGAACGGTAATTTGTTTTGTTGCCATTGTCAGCTCCTTTTAGTTGTGTAGTGGGTTTGGTTTGTTGCTATCGATATCAAATTTCTTCATCGCATCGGCAACAACCTTTCGATCAATCTTTCCATCGTCAGCTAACCCTTTTAGTGCAGCTAGTGCTACATGATAACGTCCAACTTCAAAGAATTTTCTTAAAGCAGCACGTGTATCACTTCGACCATATCCATCAGTTCCTAATACTTGAACGTTTGTTGTTGGTAGTAGGCGCCTGATTTGTTCAGGATACGCTCTGATATAGTCGGTACTAATAACTATTGGTCCATCATGACCTTCCATTATAGTTGATAAGTAACTCTTTTTAGCCTTTTTAGTTGGGTTAAGAAGGTTATAACGATCTGTATCAACACCATCACGGTGTAATTCGTTAATACCCAATACTGACCAGATATCAGACTCTACGCCAAATTCTTCTTTGAGGATGTCAGCAGCAGCTAAAACCTCTCTAAAGATAGTTCCACTACCCATTAACTGAACTTTTGGAGCTTTAGTGTCTTCGGCTTTCTTAAAGAGATAAGCCCCTTTTCTAATTCCCTCTTCAACCCCTTTTGGCATTTCAGGGTGGGTGTAGTTTTCGTTCATCAAGGTGATGTAGTAGAAAATATCTTCATCATCGGTGAACATTCTCTTCATCCCATCTTGAATAATAACAGCTAACTCATAAGAGAAGGTTGGATCGTAAGCTTGACATGTTGGCAAGGTGGAAGCGATCATCAAGTTGTGTCCATCTTCGTGTTGAAGACCTTCACCGTTGATGGTAGTTCTTCCAGCAGTTGCTGCCATTAAGAACCCTTTAGCTTTAATATCACCTGCAGCCCAAGCAAAATCTCCAACTCTTTGAAGACCAAACATTGAGTAGAAGGAGTAGAAAGGAATCATTGGGAAATCATTATTTGAATAAGAGGTTCCTGCAGCAATCCATGATGAAATTGCCCCAGCTTCTGTAATTCCCTCTTCCAGTATTTGTCCTTTAACATCCTCCCTGTACCACATTAGAGCCTCAGAGTCTTGTGGCTCATAAAGTTGACCTACAGGAGAGTAAATTCCAATTTGTCTAAAGAGTCCCTCCATCCCAAAGGTTCTTGCCTCATCGGGAACTATTGGGACAACTCTTTTTCCAATCTCTTTATCTTTAACAAGTTTTGTTAATAGGCGTACAAAAGCCATCGTAGTTGAAATTTCTCGATTTTGTGCTTGTAACAAATCGCTAAACTCACTAAGTGGGGGAGTCTTTAAAATCTTACTATGTTGTTGTCTAAAAGGAACAGGACCTCCCATAGCCTTTCTTCTTCTTTGTAAAAACTCATACTCTTCTGAACCCTTTTTAGGAAGTAAGAAAGGATAATCATCAACATCTTTAGAATCGATAGGAACTTCGTAGTGATCTTTAAAGCCAATTAAAGAATCTCCAGTGAGAACTTTTTGGTTGTGAGTTCCCATCACAGCTTCACCCTCTTTACCCATCCCATACCCTTTAACGGTTTTAAAGATGATAACAGTGGGTTGCCCTTTGTGATGAGAGGCAGCGTGGAAGGCTTTGTAAATCTTTCTAGGGTCGTGTCCACCTCTAGTGAGCTGCCACAACTCTTTATCTGTTTTGCCCTCAATTAGACTTTGTAAGTAGGGATCATCACCAAAGATTTTTTCTCTCAAGTAAGCAGGTCCGCGAGCTTGAATCGTTTGGAACTCCCCATCAACCATAGATGAGAGTTTTTGTAAAAGGATTCCTTTGGTATCTTTTTCAAAAATGGAGTCCCACTCGCTTCCCCATATAATTTTAATAACGTTCCATCCAGCACCTCTAAAGCGCCCCTCCAACTCTTGAATAATCTTTCCATTACCCCTTACAGGGCCATCTAGACGTTGTAAGTTAGCGTTAACAACAAAGATTAAGTTATCAAGGTGCTCGCGTGATGCTAATGATAAAGCACCTAAAGCTTCTGGCTCATCAGATTCTCCATCACCCATGAAGACCCAAACTTTACGATCTCCAACCTCTTTAAACTCGTGATCCTCTAAATATTTCATAAAGCGAGCTTGGTAGATTGCCATCATTGGTCCAAGTCCCATCGATACTGTAGGGAATTGCCAGAAATCGGGCATTAAGTAGGGGTGGGGGTAAGATGAAAGACCTTTGCCTCCAACCTCTCTTCTAAAATTATTTAATTGATCTTCAGTTAAGCGACCCTCAACAAAAGCACGGGCATACATCCCTGGTGCAGAGTGACCTTGGAAGAAGACCATATCTGGTCCGTAAGGGGCATCAGGCCCTTTAAAGAACCAGTTAAAACCAACTTCATAAATAGCAGATGCAGATGCAAATGAGGCTATGTGACCCCCAATAGTGGGATCTTCTTTGTTAGCTTTTGCAACCATTGC
Source organism: Sphaerochaetaceae bacterium (assembly GCA_050950065.1). Taxonomy (GTDB): domain Bacteria; phylum Spirochaetota; class Spirochaetia; order Sphaerochaetales; family Sphaerochaetaceae; genus JBAYOE01. Next base: position 183,071 of record JBMNGX010000006.1, read on the forward strand.
CATAGCGTTCCACCTAACTAAAGCAGAAACACTTTTTGCTACAGCCGAATCGTCTGGTGGCAAAATTGCCTCTTGATCCAAAATTGTTGTATTTACATAGGGACTAATAACACCAGGAGAGGTGTCTACCCCCTGATTGCGGGCAGAGTCTGTTAGTTCATTTAACAAATAATCTGCTTTTTGCGCCCCTTCGTGTTTAATCACACCCTCCAAAGATTCAATCCAATCTCTGGTTTCGGCGGGGTCGGGATCATGATAGATTTTACTACTCATTAATGACCTCCGTAATATGTGTAAAATCGAAAACTAGTTTGCTCTAATATTTTTAACAAACTGATATATTAAAGGTCATCAAATTTAACTCTACAGTCAAGCTACGACTAGGTGTTTAAAGGTTTTTCCCAATAAGATTCCATTAACAAACTAGTTTCATTTAATGAGGTGAGAATATCACTCTCAAGCCTCTTTGCACTCTCTTTTCTCTTAACGATATCAGTTTTTTTAATCTCAATTGGCTCTCCTATAAATATTAGAGCCTCTTTTTGTTTAGGGGAGTAGCGACTGTCAATATTTCCCCCTTTAAAACGATTGAGTATATCTAATAAGTTAAGAGCATACTCATTTAACCTCCCGCCACTAACTTCACCTTCAATGTAGGTGGGATCTATATACTTTAAAATGTCGATTACTTGAGAGTTTCGTAGTAATAAGTGTCCCTTTACTGCCTCCCATTTGAGATTCGACTTTTTAAAATCGGAACTATTTTTTAAGATATCATCCTTTAAATAGAGACGCTTTAATGAAGAGTAGCGAAGGTTAAATAGGCGATCTAACATTGAGCCGTTAGCGATGATATCTGCTAAATACTCTTGCTGGGCCATAATATTTTCACAAAGATTTTCAACTCTATTTTCACTATAGCTTTGTACGTTATAAAAAGTTTCTAGTAAGGTTAAAGTGTGATCAGTTGCCTCAATTAAACGCTCTACTAAATTCTCTTTAGTTAATTGTATGTTAGTTTGCTTTTCCCAATTTTTTAGCAATTCATTCACAAAAACAGTGTGATCTTTATGGTGATGATACCCAATTGAGATTGGCACTATTTTTACACTCTCAAAACGCTCTAATGACCACAATGCAAAAGTTGAAACTCCATTAGAGATTTCATCACACTTATACATGTGGTAAGTGACTTGGCTTTCAGGAGCAAGGGCAACAGGAAATTCCCCTTTCTTGATGATATCTTTTAAGATTGTAAGTCCCTCTTTGTTTAAGCTTCTGTTTTGAACAGGAATGGCTCCCAAAGCAGGAAAGACAATCTTAGAGAGTTTCGTTGCCCAATTTAAAACATCACTTCCATAGATGAAGTGGGCATGTCCACTATAAGATTTTTTAATCTTTTTTAACTTTTTATCAATTTGGTGATTCAAAGCGTGAACTAATAGGGGGGCATCCTCTTTAGCTGTGTGCCTAAAAGCTAAGACAAGCCCCACTTTATCATCATAAAAGTCTGTATAGTTTTCGATTAAAGTGTCAATGTTTTTAATCTCAATACTTTTAATTCCCTCAACATACTTTAAATAGGGGTAGGAGAGAACTTTAATAACAGAGTGGGCCCCTTTAGAGTAGTTAGGTTTTAAAAACTCCCCCTCTAAAGTTGCCCCTTTAAAGAAAATCTTATCTTTAGCCACTTATGACACTTCCTGGCGTGCTAACATCTCAGCGTAAAACTTCTTATCGATTGGATAATACTTTAGAATAAGAATACCAACGATGTACCAGATTACAGGGATTGGGCCACTGATAAGCTTAATTCCAATATTGGCTAAAGCGTTAGGCTGTTGGGGTTGGTAGTGAAATAAAGCTAAAATCCACCCATTTAGAGCTAAAGCAACAGCTTGTCCAACTTTACTAGTGAAAGTCCAAATAGAGGAAAACACCCCTTCACGTCTGATATTATTGTTGTTAACTGCATCGTACTCAACAATGTCGGGTAAGATTGCGTGGGGCATTACGTAGTGGGTTGATAAACCTATCCCAGTTATTCCCATCACAAAAACAGAAGCTAATGGTCCAATTATCTCCCCAAGTAAAGAGAAAGTTAAAATACCAAAGCTCACAATAATCATTCCAATGATGTAACACTTTTTCTTTCCAATTTTATCAGAAATCTTGACCCATATTGGGATGAATATTAAAGAGGTAGATAAAAGGGCAACTAAAGCTAATTGGAAAAGATCTTCGTTGCCAAAGATATAGGCAAAGTAGTAGACCAATGCTCCTTGAACCATTGATGTTCCAGTGATAAACAGTGTCCATGGGATAAGGGCAGAAAGGAAAACTTTGCTTTTTAAGGTCTCTTTAAATGTTTTTACAAAGCCCACCTGAGGTTGGCTTTCAAGGTGCTTAGGCTCTTTGATAGACCAGATGGTTATCAACATTGTAAAGAGCATCACACCTCCCATAAAATAACCCATAATTGTCCATCCCAACTCAGTGGGATAAAAGATATTTACAATTGGCATAACAGCAGCAGCGCCCACAAATGTTCCCACTACAGCGAAGCTCATTCTATATCCTGTTAAGATTGTTCTTTCGTTGTAATCACTAGTTAATTCAGGCAAAAGAGCAGCGTAAGGGATGTTAACTAAGGTGTAAGCAGTGTTTAAAAGACAGTACAAAAATGTCATGTAGAAAAAGAGGGGCATTTGGCCAGTAAGTGAAGGCTTTGTAAAGATTAAGCCCATAACAAAAAAGGAGATTATTGAACCAACAAACATGTAAGGGCGCCTTCGTCCCCATCTGGTTCTAGTTAAGTCGCTGTAGTACCCGGTGATTGGATCGGTAATAGCATCCCAGATTTTACCAATCATCATTACTGTACCAGCTAATGCTGCAGAGAGGTGGACGATGTCTGTTAAAAAGTAGAGAAGATAAAACCCGATGATTGTGAAAAAGAGGTTTCCTCCCAGATCTCCAATCCCAAAACCAATTTTTGTTTTTCTAGTTAGAGTATTAATAGTAGTATTCTCCTTCCATTATAGTTGGAAGAAGTCTACTTCCTTTAATCTGTGTAAGCAGGCAAAAAATGACTAATTGAGATCAATGTTATGAGTTAAAAGGTATTGAATCTCTTTGTCAGCGTAGTAACCATGCATTGAAGGGGGAAGTAAATCTTTTAAACGCCCCATTACCTCATCAATTATTTGACTTCTTTTATCGGCATCGAGGCGCCCCTCTTTTTGGATAATTTCAAAAGGTTTACCAATTTTAATTGTTACTTCAGCTCTTTTAAAGCGTCTTATTTTTTTAAAGGCATCTTCGAGGCCAATAGTGACTATTGGGACCATAGGAGCTTTTTGTTTGTAAGCGATAAAAGCAACCCCCTCTTTTCCCTCTTGTAAAGAGCCATCGACAGAGCGAGTTCCCTCTGGAGCAATTGCTAGAATGTTGTTTTTATTTAAAACATCGAAGCACTGTTGTAAAGTTTTGCGCTCCATGTTTTCCCGATCAACTGGAATTGAGCTCCATAAATTCATCAAGTAGCGAGTAGCAAAACTGTTCCACAACTCTTTTTTTGCCATTGCCACCATATTTCTAGGTTGCATAAAGACGTACATCAAAGGTCCATCTAAAGCTGATGTGTGATTAGCTATTATGATAAAAGGGCCCTCTTTGGGCATTTTTTCAAATTCTTTTATATTTATTTTTAGAAAGATTCTAAATAGTAGTCGTAAAGTTGCATTGGTTATTCGTTCACTAAGTTTCATCAACATTAGTCTCCTCTATTTTAACATCATCAATACTAAAGGTATGGTTATTGCACTTGCTAAAGTGGAGACCATAACAATTGCAGAAGAATTTTTGCTAGGCACTTTGTATCTAATTGGCAAGACACTGGTAAACACAGCAGCAGGAAGGGCAGAGGCAATTATTATTACATCTCTTAAAAGTCCCTCAATTTTTAATATTGAGACTGCAATTAGGGCAAAAATCAACCCGCCTCCCAATCTTATAACCACAGCAGCTATTATGTGCAAATTTATTTTTACTTTTTTCCCTCGTAAGGAGGAGCCTAAGATATAAGCTGAAATTGGACCCACTGCACTAGAACCAAATTGTAGAGTCTCTAAAATAGATTTATGCATTGGTAAATCTAAGTATTTGTAGATAAAGGCAAATACTAGAGCCCACAAAATGGGACTAGAAATTATATTTTTAAAAGATTTCTTTGTAAGACCACCACTCATTATTAACACCCCAACTGTCATTAAATAGAGGGTTAAAAACTGATCGTAGATAATCACTAAGTTCATGGCACTGATGCCACCCCAAGATGCCATTAAAGGAATTCCTAAAAAGCCAGAGTTCATAAAAGAGGCCCCTGGGACAAAATCTCTACTTTCAATTTTAGTGAGGTGGGTATACAAATAGGCAACACCTAAACTTAAAAATACAACAAAAGAGATTGCCAAGCCCATTTGCACAAACATCTTACCATGCATATCTGTTGTATAGACTGCTTGAATAATAAACATGGGGATAAAGAAGTCGGCAACAATGCGCACTAAAGACTCAACATCCACCTTAAAAAGGGGAGTTGTTAGATAGCCAGCTACAGCAACTACAATTAAAGGAAGAATCAGTAAAAATGAGTCTATAAACATAGAATGACTATAATCTTTATCTTTGTGCTACACAACACTATTATTATCAAGTAAATTGATTTATGATTGTCTCGATTAAATAGTTTTGGAGCAAATAGATGGGTTTTAAGATGCGCCTTTTTTTACTTATAACAGTTTTTAGTATAGTTACTCTTTTCTCAATTAGTTCAAATAACACCTACGGAGATATTCGTTTAGTAGGTTCTTCATACAGCGATTATAAAGCTGAAGCTGGTTACACAGTGAAAATACCCCTTTTTGATCGAGGATTTGCCAATGTTCGGGGCCAAATGGGACTCTCTTTAACAACATTAGAACTAAATGTTGATGCTAATTTCTCATTTTTCGACTTTTTGGAAGTTGGAGGTGGGGGCAAAGTTGGAACTGGATGGAACTTTTCGGGAACCGAGTATAAAGGGTTGGCAATTGGTGATGGTATAAGTAGTGCTGAAAGTAATTCGTTAGGAGGAGTTTACTTCAACGGTTATGGGAAGGTAACTTTAAAATATCAAACTGGTGAACTTTTTAAAAATCAGTGGCTAAACTTCCTTTTACAAACTACCCAAATGTTGAGCTATGATGGCTATATAGCCTCCAAAGAGAGTATAGGGTGGGAGTTTAGTTACAATGGCTTACACAGCGATGGTGCTAATTACAAAGGAAGCTACTTAATTGGTTATCAGATGATGGACATACCACTTAATTTAATTGGTATTGAATTTGTCCATCGCTACGATAACATAAAAAATGAGTTTGATATTGGTTCAATGTATGAGATTAACATAGTTACCAATGTAGATATTGGAAAACGTTCTTCTCTTAAGTTCATTGGTCAAACAGGGAACTATTCAATTAATGAAACTAAAAGAACTATTGAGAAAAATGGGTTCCACTTTAGAGGATTAAAGGTGATTATGAGTTTCACCTTCTAGATAAATTTGTTGCGTTTTGTTGCACAATGCCCTATCATTTAAGTAGTAAAATTAAATAAAAGGTAGGGTAATTATGGCTAAAGAGAACTTCGACTCTAGTTGGATCAGAAAAAAGATTGATAACAAAGATTTTAATGTAATTGAGTCTACTTTCCCCTTAGAGGTAGCTGCCCAATCGCTAAAGTTTCACAAACAAATTCCCTCTTACAAACCAACTCCCTTAATCAATTTAGAGAATTTAGCTAAATTGTTAAAAGTTGGGGGAATATGGGTCAAAAATGAAGCTTTGAGGTTAGATTTAAATAGCTTTAAACCTTTAGGAGGCTCTTTTGCCCTCTTTAAGTTTATCCAAACTAAACTAAATATTGCCGATGAAAAGATGAGTTTTGAGTATTTAAAATCTGAAGAAGTTAAAAAAGCACTTGGAGATATCACCTTTGCCAGTGCTACAGATGGCAATCATGGTAAAGGGTTAGCGTGGGCAACTAAACAACTTGGTTATAAGTGTGTCATCTACGTCCACCAAGATACAAGTCAACACCGCATTGATGCCATTAGCCAATTTGGGGCAACTGTAAAAGTAATTAAAGGTAATTACGACGATGCAGTGAATCAAATTAAAGTTGATGCCCAAGAAAATGGGTGGCAAATCGTAAGTGATACCTCGTGGGAAGGGTACCACCAAATACCAACTTGGATTATGCAAGGGTATGGAACTTTAGTTAGTGAGGTGCAAAACCAACTTAATGAAAAAAATATTCAAAAACCAACTCACATCTTTGTGCAAGCTGGGGTGGGAGCATTAGCTGCTGCCATTTTTGGTTACTACCACACAATTTTTAAAGAGAGTGCTCCTGAGTGTGTAATCATTGAACCATTAAATGCAGCTTGTATTTATGAAAGTATAAGGTTAGCTGATGGGAAAGCTCACGGAGTTGAGGGAGACTTGGAGACTATTATGGCTGGTTTAAGTTGTGGTCATCCTAGTGAAGTTGCCTACTCTGTTTTAAAAAATAGTGCTGAAACTTTTATTAAAGTACCCGATTACTACGCATCACGGGGAATGAGGATGTTTGCCTCTCCTCTTAATGGTGATCAAAGCATTGTCAGTGGAGAAAGTGGTGCTGTCGCTTTAGGATTACTACTTTCATTAATGGAAGAGCATAAATTCTCTAAACTAAGAAAAGAGTTAAAGCTTGATGAAAATAGTCAAATATTGATTGTTAACACTGAAGGGGATACAGATCCACTTCACTACCGTCAAGTTGTTTGGGAAGGGAGTAACCCAGTACCAAACGATAGATGGACTCAACTCTATTAAAATTGTTAATCAGTATTCGAATAGCCCCTCTCATGTTATAATAAATCGATAAATTAGGAGGGGCTAATGTCACTTAGAGATATCCGCACCATTGCAGTACAAAAAATGGAAGGTGAAGTTGAGAAGTTAGAAAAGGAGCTAATCAAGCTCAAAAAAACCCATAGTGAGAAGCAACAACAACTTTTTGATTTGGCCAAAGAAGGTAAATCGGAAGAGGTGCTACTTAAACTAGAGATTATCCAAAAAGAGATTAATGAATTAGTTGTCTCAATCAGATCAACTGACTCACGCATTAGCAAAATTAAAAATAGGGCTAAGCGCCTTAAGAGAAATGGTTAGGGGGAGTTTGTGGATAAAACACAATTAAAAGTAGCCAACGCATTAAATGAGATAGGACTCTCGATGAGGACTGTTTTCCCCGAAGATATTGTTGAACACTATATTTATGAAGATTATCAGTGGGTGGTGGTTAAAGATAAAGAGTATGTAGCTTTACACGCAATTCCCCCTAAAAATAAGAGTAGCTCTATTTTTTGGGAGATGTGGGCTCTTAATGAAAATCAGCAAGTCTCTCATAAAGTGATGTACCAAAATCCCCCTAAAGTTCCTTATCACGATATTTATGACTTATCAAAAGAGAAAAACAAGTTGTTTCCAAAAGATGTTTGGAATAAAAGTTGGTATGTGATTGAACTGCCTGAGATGATTGGGTGGGGTTTTAGAACAATGTTGGAGAAAATTTAAAAAATGGATGTAAAGATTATTGGAATTACTGGTGGTTCTGGTTCAGGTAAGTCGACGATTGTTCGTAAAATTAGTGAAGTGATTAGTGATTTTGTCTTTATTCCTCAAGATAGCTATTACCACTCAGCAACTTACATAAGTAATGAAAACATCACAGCGTACAACTTTGATCATCCCGATGCTTTCGACACTGAGTTGTTGTATCAACATCTAAGTGCCTTAAAAGAGGGCAAAAGTATCAACATGCCCCAATACGACTTTGTCCATCACCGCCGTAAAGAAGAGAGTGTTGTTGTTGAACCTAAGCCTTTAGTAATAATTGAGGGGCTAATGGTCCTTTACGATCGCAACATAAGAGATCTTCTCGATTTAAAACTATATGTAGATACCCCCGATGATATACGCTTCATCAGACGCCTTCAGCGCGATATGAGTGAAAGGGGGAGGACTGTTGAATCAGTTGTGCGCCAATATTTAGAGGTGGTGAGACCTGGACATTTTAACTTCATAGAGACCACTAAAGAGTTTGCCGATATCATAATTCCTGAAGGGGGGCACAACGAAAGTGCCCTAAAAGTTTTAATAACTTTTGTTAAGGATATCACCAGCTAAGACTTTTTCTTCTTATTTCTTTTAAAGATTGTGTACCCATCTTTTACCTCCTTACACGAAAAGTGTTCAGGTACTGGATCATATCCTCCAATAAAAAAGGTGGTGTGACACCGTAATATTCTCCCCATACCCATCACAAAACCTTTGAAAATACCATGGCGACGTACCGATTGGACCATATATGAGGAGCAGGTGGGGTCATAAATGCAGCTAGAAGGAAGATATGGGGAGATGAGAAGGCGGTAAAGGTGGGTGGGGAAAAGGAATATCTCTCTAACTACTGCTTTTAATTTCATTAAAGTAGTCTAGTTGAAACAACTTATTTTTACAATAATTGCCTCTAAGCTGTTTGACCAACACAAATGGATTTGTTATAGTCTATTTTGTTAAATACTTTTGATTTGAACTATTGAAGTGGAGGGATACTGCTATGGCAGGTGCAATTTCTAAAAACGCCCGTCGCGGAGGAGACAAAGTTCTCACTAGTCGCTGGGGTGGAACTATAAAAATGAAATCTGTTTTTGAGAACGGAAAACTACGCCACATTGCCTACTGTGAAAAAAGTGGCAATACAGCTCGCAAACCAAAAGACTTAATGTAAAAGTTTTTTTGGTAATTAAATCCTGTGCTTTGACACAGGATTTTTTATTGCCTAAATCTGATTTAACATCATCTGTACTACATAAGAAACAACAACAACAGCTAAAGAGATTACAAAACCATGAAACATTGGTTTTGCCCCTGAGTGAGCTAGATGCAAAGCATCGGTGCTTAGCCCAACAGCTGCTAGTGCCATCACCATTGCCCACTTTCCACCTCCGCTTACGTAAGTGGCGAGGTTGCCATTTATTAAAGAGAAGCTATTAATGATAACTACACCAAAGAATATAAGGACAAACCAAGGGAATATTCTAACTATAGAAACTTTGTTATTTGTTGATGTTTTTGTATTTTTAGCCTCTATGAGAGAAAAAGCTAATACTATAGGGACAATTGAAAGGGTGCGGGCTAACTTGACAATAATAGCAAAAGAGCCGGCATTTTCACTAAAAGCGTAACCTGCAGCTAACACTGATGAAGTGTCGTTAACTGCAGTCCCTGTCCATAATCCATACCCTGCATCACTCATATTTAAGAGCTTACCCATTATTGGAAATAGGATAACCATTAGAACATCAAAGATAAATGTGGCAGAGAGGGCATAAGCTACATCTTTGTTCTTAGCATTGATAACAGGTGATAATGCAGCAATAGCAGATCCTCCACAAATTCCAGTTCCAGCTGAAATCAACGCTGCTTGACGCCAAGGCATTTTTAAAACTTTACCTAAAAGCCACCCTCCACCAAAAGCTGTTGCTAAAGTAAAGAGCATCACTATTAAAGAGAAAGAACCAATAGCTATAACCTCTTTTAAATGTAAAGTTACCCCCATCCCAATAATAGCCAACCTCAAAAGCCTTTTAGAGGTGAAGGTAATGCCATTCCGAAAAATGATGTGGCTCTTAATCAAAGGGTGTAAAGCCACTCCTAAAAATAGAGCTATAACAGTGGAACCAACTAAGTTGTTAAAAAATGTCTTGCTAATGTAGGTAGCTGCAATAGCTATCAAAGAGGTTAGTAATAAACCGGGAATATATTTAATAATTGTTCTACTCATGAATAAACATTAATAAAAGTTTAATATAATTAGAAATTATATGTTTTTATGGTATTATAAAAATAACTTATGATTGATACAATTTTTGATTTGAGAATTAAAACCTTTTTAACTCTTTGTGAAGAGCAAAGCTTCACCAAAGCTGCTCAAAAACTATTTATTACCCAACCTGCAGTGACTCAACAAATATCATCTTTACAAAAAGAAGTTGGTAAAAAGTTGTATACAATTGAAAATCGAGTTTTTAATCTTACTAAAGAGGGACATCAGTTAAGACAATTTTTAATCTCACTATCTTTAAATATTAAAAAGTTTGGTGATGAATTTTACCAGATGGGATTAAGAAAAGTTAAATTTGGGGCAACTAGAACAATAGGGGAGTTCACACTCCCTCCCATAATAGAGCAAATGGTTAAACACAACGGCTCTGATGAACTCTTTTTTCATATCGATAATACTGAGGTTTTATTGAAAATGCTTGATAAAGGGAAAATAGATTTTGCCTTTATTGAGGGACAATTTGATAAAAGTGCCTATTCGTACAAACTTTTTACCAACCACCCATTTATTGCCATTGGATCAAAAAGGGTATTTGAAAAGTATAAAGGCCTACCAATTGAGAGTTTGTTAAATGAGCGATTGATAGTAAGAGAAGAGGGCTCTGGAACAAGAAGGGTTTTAGAACAGATTCTTAAAGTTAGAGGTTTTAAAATCACCGACTTTAAACATGTTGATGTTGTTGCTAACTTAAATGTAATCAAACATTTGGTTAAAAATGATTTAGGAGTCTCATTTTTATATGAAGATGGGGCTAAAAGAGCTTTAGGAAATGGTGAAATCTATAAACTTCAGATAAAAGATTTAGAGATAACAAGAGAATTTAATTTCGTTTACCCCTTAAACTCTCTATTTGAGGAACAATTGTTACACTTTTATGGGGATGCATTAAAATTTTATTCCACTATTTGATTTTTTTTTGTTATACTAGTGGGGTGGATAGAGCATTAATATAGTGTATCCGGATTTGAAAGTGTGTGTTATAGTTTGTAGTAAGTAATGACTCAAAAATATCCAATAGGAGGAAAAGCGTGAAACGTCTTTCAAAAAGTTTAATTACAGTATTGTTTGTTTCTCTACTAGTTTTCACATTCATTGGTTGTCAAACAGCTCCCAAGGTAGAAGTTATTGAACCAACCCTTCCCGTAGCTGGGGTTAAAGCACCAGCAGTTGAAGCACCTAAGGTTGATGAACCTAAGATTGAAGTTCCTGTTTCAAAGGCTCCTGAAGTTATCGCAAAAGTTGATCTTACAGCTGAAGTTGAAAAAGACTTTGATCTTTATATCGTTCATACAAACGATGTTCATGGTCGTATTGAAGAGGGTGATGGTATTGGGTATGCCAAATTAGCAACAATGATGAAAATGTTGCGCAGCGTAACTGACAAGAACCTTCTACTCGATGCAGGAGATGTTTCTCACGGAACCTTGTTAACCAACATATTTGATGGTGAAACTGTGGGAGTTCTTCTTGACATGGTTGGATACGATGCAGTAGCTCCAGGAAACCACGATTTCAACTATGGTAAAGAGCAACTAATTTTTGCTGCAGAGATGGCAAGAGAGTTCTCAAATGTGAGAGTTTTATCTGCTAACGTTTTAGATGAAAACAAAGAGATGGTTTTCCAACCTTACGAAATCTACGACTTTAGTGGATTTAAAGTTGGTGTTATTGGTGCAACAACTCCTGATACAGAAGTTAAGACCCACCCCAAAAACGTTCGTGGTTTAACATTCATGAGCGACGAGGTTGTGTATGGTGCTCAAGACTTAGTTGACGAAGTTCGTGCCCAAAGTGATTATGTCATTCTTCTTGCCCACGTTGGCTTAGATGAGGATGGCTCTTACGGCTTAACAAGCAGATTTATTGCTGAGAACGTTGATGGAATTGATTTAATTGTTGATGGACACAGCCACACTGTATTAGAGAACGGTTTAAGAGTTGGTAATACCCTTATTGTTCAAACTGGTGAGTACATGAAAAATCTTGGCGTTGTTGAAATTGCAGTTAGAGATGGAAAAGCCGTTGGTGAAACAGCAATCTTAATTCCTGCTAGCGAAGTTAAAGATCCTTCAACAAGCGAGCTTGCTAAACTCCTTGGTATTACTGAGATTCCTGCCGATCCAGAAGTAACAGCTTATGTTAATTTCCAAAAGAAACAACTTGAGGCTCTTACCCAAGAAGTTGTCGCTTATGCTCCAGTCTTTTTCGATGGTGAAAGAGAGAACGTAAGAACCAAGCCCACCAACTTAGGTAACATGGTTGCCGACAGTATGCGTGAAGCTACCGGTGCTGACGTTGCTTTAACAAACGGTGGTGGTATCAGAACTTCAATTGCAGCTGGAAACGTAACTCGTGGAGATATTATTTCAGTATTACCATTTAACAACACAATCCAAGTTGTTGAGGTTACTGGTCAAGATCTTTACGATGCAATTGAGTGGGGTTACTCACAACTTCCATCAAGTAATGGTGGATTCCCACAAACAAGTAACATGACTATTGTTTATAGCCGCTTCAGCGATCCAGGCAACAGAGTTAAGAGATTACTCGTTGGCGGTAAAGTTGTTGATCGTGCTGCTAAGTACACCTTGGCAACAAACGACTTTATGGCAGCTGGTGGAGATGGTTATACAATGTTAGACCGCCCTGTAGTTATGTATGGTAGAGGACTTGATGAAGCCCTTACCGACTACATGGTAAACCACTTCGGAAAATAGTAAGTTTTAAAATCTTATTGTTCAAAGGCCGCCACTTTAGGCGGCCTTTGTTTGTCTAATTTGAAACAATGTATTAATATAAATGGAGTGACAATTTGGATTAATAAATTACTGAAGTATTGGAAGGAGGTAATAGCGATGGATAAGAGGTTGCAAAAACCCCTAATTCAAAGTGCTATCTTGGTTGTAGCTCTTATTGTTTTACTTTTAATCTCAAATGGTATTGGAACTGAAAACAGATCAACTCTAAATGTAATAATCATCATAGTCTTCATAATATTGTTGGCTGTTACTTGGTTCAAGTATGTAAAAGAATTTTGCACCAAAGCAGCAGTTACTCAGCCGAAAGAGAAAATAGTTGAAAAGAAGATCCCACCTAGCAAAGAGGAGCGTAACGAACCAACTCGAACTGGAAAGATTTGTGAAAAAAGTGGTACTTACTATTGTGAACAGCACACCGAATCAACAGTGGAGATGGAAGAGGGCAAACGTTTTCCACCATGTCGTGGAGATAGAAAGGGGCACTCAGCTGTTTGGCACTTAAAGTAGACTCATTATGTGGTAGGCTAACTTAGCCACAGTGTAGTCGTAAAAATGAAAATCTTTGATGGGGGCAAATTCTACAATATCAGCCCCCACAACTTCTTTATCTTTAGTTAAAACTTCCAATAAAGTAATTGCATCCCACCAACTAAGGCCACCTGGTTCAGGAGTTCCAGTAGCTGCCATAACGGACCCATCAAAAGCATCAACATCAAAGCTTATAAAAACCTTTTTCGGAAAAGAGGAGGGTAGTGAAAATTTTTCTAAATTCCCTTTATAAATCTGATGGGCATCAATAAATTCAACATTGTATTTTGCTCTTACATCTAACTCTTCATAGCTGTAAGAGCGCACTCCCACTTGGTATAAAGAAATACCTTTTTCAACTGCTCGATGCATCACTGAAGCGTGAGAGTACTTAGAACCTAAGTAACTCTCTCTAAGATCCATATGGGCATCAAATTGCAATATTCCCACCTCATTGGATCCATAATAATCAACAATTGCTTCGATAGCACTATTTGTTATTGAATGCTCTCCTCCTAATACCAAAGGAAAAGAGTTGTTTTTCCAACTCTCTTTAATTGCCTTAGCCCCTTTAGCAAAAATTAGTTGCTCCTTTTCAGAGTATGAAAAGTCAATTGGCTTTGCTGTGTGTATTCTTTTTAGTCCTGGCTCTTTAAAATCAGTGGTTAATTTTTCCAATTGATTACTAGCAGTAATAATAGCAGAAGGACCTAATGAGGTCCCTTTACCGTAAGAGACACTTTTTTCATAACCAAAAGGGTAGATATGATATTTGGCCTTTTCAAAGGGGGTATTTGGATACTCAGAATCTAAAAACCAACTATCCATCAGAAAGCCTCCCTTTATAATCGTCATAGCTACTACTAAAAACTGTTTTTAGCTTATTATCTTTCCAAATAGCAATATCGGGAAGAGCAAGGCCGTTAAACATCGTAGTTTTAACCATTGTGTAGTGCATCATATCTTCAAATACGATTTTATCTCCCACTTCAACTTTTTTATCAAAGTGGTAAGGACCCAACCAATCTCCTGCTAAACAAGAAGAGCCCCCTAACATCACACCCCCACTTTCAACACTTTTACCGTTACGAAGGAGCGGTTTGTAAGGCATCTCTAAGGTGTCGGGCATGTGAGCGGCAAATGAGGTGTCCAACATCAATGTGGTTGTCCCATTGTTTTCAACTACATCTAAAACTGAGGCAACTAACACCCCCGTTTCCCAAACAAAAGCAGCTCCTGGTTCTAAGATTATCTCTAGGTGGGGATACTTTAGGTGAAACTCATTTAAAGATTTAATTAGAAGTTCTAAATCGTAACCTTCACGGGTAACTAAATGGCCTCCACCTAAATTTAACCAACTAATTGAATTTAGGTGATTACCGTAGAGCTTCTCTATCTGCTTTAAAGTCTCTTTTGCCTCAAAAGCTCCATTTTCACAAAGGTTGTGGGTGTGTAACCCACTAACTCCCTTAGGTAAGGTTGTTAGTTGGGTGTGAACAACACCCAACCTTGAACCATCAATGCATGGATTATATAAATCTGTTTCTACTGTTGAGAATTGTGGGTTAATTCTTAATCCTGCTTTTGCGTTTTTAAGTCTATCCTTATAAAGGTTAAACTGAGCAACTGAGTTGAATGTGATATGTTTTGCCACTTTGGCAATCGTATCAAACTCAGATGGGATGTAAGATGGAGCATAAGCGTGCACCTCATTAAAGTGTTCACTTGCCAAAAGTGCCTCATTTAAAGAACTTGCTGTTGCCCCATTTACAACTTCAGTTATCTCATCAAACACAGAGTGCATAGCAAATCCCTTTAACGCTAAAATAAAGCGGGCAGGGACTTGCTTTTGAACCTCTTTTATTAGCTCTAAGTTCTTTTTAAAAGCAGAGTGCTCTAAAATAAAAGCGGGAGTCCTTTCTACTTTTGAAATATCTAAAGCCATTACATCTCCTCAATTAATCGAATGCTAACTGTCCATCAACAACAATGTTGTAAGGAAGTCCTAGTGGTCCTAGAAGCTCCATAAAAGGATCTGGATTGTATTGTTCCATATTCCACACCCCTGCCTCTCTCCACACCCCAGTAGCCATTAACCTAGCTCCTATTGAAGCTGGGACACCAGTTGTGTAACTGACAGCTTGAGAGCGAGTATCGTTGTAAGCTTCTTGGTGGATACAGTTGTTGTAAATATAGATTGTGCGTTCTTTATTATCTTTTATACCCCTTATTTGAACACCAATTGAAGTCTCTCCTTGGTAGTTTTCGCCTAAAGAGGAGGGCTCAGGTAATACAGCTTTTAAAAACTGCAAAGGTTGGATTTCCATCCCATTGTAGTTAATTGGCTCAATAGAGGTCATTCCAACGTTTTGTAATACTTGTAAATGATTAATATACTGAGGTGAAAAAGTCATCCAAAATCGGGCTCTTTTTAGAGTTGGGAAGTGTTTAACTAAAGACTCCAACTCCTCATGGAACAACAAATACGACTCTCTTGGTCCAATATTTGGGTAATCGATTGGTTGATGAATCTCTAAAGGTTTAGTCTCAACCCATTTCCCATTTTCCCAATACCTACCGTTTTGGGTAATCTCTCTGATATTAATCTCTGGGTTAAAGTTAGTTGCAAAAGCTTTACCATGGTCTCCTGCGTTACAATCGATGATATCTAAGTAGTGAATCTCATCAAAATAGTGTTTAGCGGCGTAGGCGGTGAATACGTTGGTCACCCCAGGGTCAAAACCACTACCTAAAAGGGCACTAACATTTGCCTCTTTGTAACGATCGTGGTAGGCCCATTGCCATGAGTATTCAAACTTCGCAACATCTTTAGGCTCGTAGTTAGCTGTATCTAAATAATCGACACCTGCAATTAAACAAGCATCCATGATTGGTAAATCTTGGTAGGGAAGGGCAACGTTTATTACCAAGTCCCCTTTAAAGTTTTTAATGAGGGCAACAACTTCATCAACGTTGTCTGCATCAACTTGAGCAGTCTCAATTTCAACACTATTTTGGTTTTGAGCAATAAGGTCACATTTTTCTTTAGTCCTACTTGCTAGAAGGATTTTCTCATAGATATCATCCATGCGAGCACATTTTTGGGCTACAACAGAACCAACACCACCACAACCAATAATAATTAACCGTTTCTTTTCCATTTAGTCCTCCTGGTCAGTTTCATAATAAGTATAGCCTCTCAAACCAGCAGAGTAGGCACTTATGATTTTTCTTCTTTGTTGGGCACTAATTAGTCCCTCTCTAACGGCAACCTCAGCCTTTGTTTTAATCAAAGTTTCCAAAGTCTTAGGATCGTATTCAACATAACTTAAAACATCGGCAACTGTATCACCATCAAGTTCATTATGAAGAACATACCTTCCAGTTTCATCGTAAGTAACACTAACAACGTTGGTATCACCAAAGAGGTTGTGTAAGTCCCCTAAAGTTTCTTGGTATGCTCCCACTAAAAAGACCCCTAAAATGTAATCTTCATCTTCAGGGAGTTGGTGTAAAGGAAGTGTTAAATCAATCTCCTCTCTTCCAATGAATTTATCAATTTTGCCCTCGCTATCACAGGTTATATCAGATAAAATTGCTCTTCTAGTTGGCTCTTGATCTAAAAGGTGAATTGGCATAATTGGGAAAAGCTGATCAATTGCCCACACATCGGGAAGAGATTGGAATAAACTGAAGTTTCCGTAGTAGATATCGGAAAGTTGTTTATCTAAATCTTTTAAATCGCTAGGAATAAAATCGAGTTTATGAACTAAAGCTGAGATATCGGCCATAATTGACCAATATAGGTG
Organism: Sphaerochaetaceae bacterium; assembly: GCA_050950065.1. GTDB lineage: Bacteria > Spirochaetota > Spirochaetia > Sphaerochaetales > Sphaerochaetaceae > JBAYOE01. Next base: position 200,160 of record JBMNGX010000006.1, read on the forward strand.
TTCAGCAGCAGCTCTTTCTCTCATATTAACCTTTCCAAAAAGG
>JBMNGX010000007.1:0-38604 GCA_050950065.1 Sphaerochaetaceae bacterium
CTTAAGGCAACTGATTTATTTCAGTTGCTTTTTTTTTACTTATACCAATTCTCTCTTATTGTTATGCTCCTTACTTTACAACTCACCTCTAAAAACTCAGATTTATAGATTTTACTACTTTTCAGGAAATTTACTTGTATAAAGCCATTTTATCCAATTATTTGTGGCCAATACTCCTAATAGATTACGGCCAATCTTGGTAATAAAAATCGGCCAACTTAGGTAATAAGTTGTTTTATTTCTAATAATATAATACATTAGTTGTATGGAATATCGAATAATGAACTATAAACCTAGGTACGCAGATAAGCTTCTTGTGGATAAACTTGAAGCAACTGGAGCTGTTCTTATCCAAGGCCCAAAATGGTGTGGAAAAACTACTACTGCTCTACAAGTTGCCAACAGTGTTATATTTCTGCAAGATCCAAAAGTTGGAGAACAAGCGTTGCTTGCTGCAGAGGTCAACCCCTCCCTTGTATTGGAAGGAAAAATACCAAGATTAATTGATGAGTGGCAGCTAGCTCCTCAACTATGGGATGCAATACGTCATGAAGTCGATATGAGAAATAGTTTTGGACAATTTATTATGACAGGATCCACTACACCAGTAGAAAGTATGGCCAAAAGACACACTGGAACTGGAAGAATTTCTAAGCTTTTGATGTACCCAATGACACTAAGCGAATCTAACGACTCTTCAAATCAAATTTCACTTAACAAACTATTTCAAGGTGAAACAAAAGTTGAAGGAAGAAGCCTCAAGTCTATTGAAGATGTTTCCTTCTTGATTTGTCGTGGAGGGTGGCCTAAGTCTATTGACTTATCTGAAAAGGTTGCGTTGCAGCAACCTTTAAACTATGTAGATTCCATTATTGATTCTAATTTGCCATTGTATGATGGGGTGCAAAGAAACCCTGAAAGAGTAAAAAGTTTATTAAGAAGTTATGCTCGTTTTACTGGCTCAGATGCAAAAATTACTGAAATACATAAAGACATCGTAGCAAATAACACAACTATTAGTTATGAAACGACAGCCAACTATATTGATGCTTTGAAACAGTTATTTGTAATAGATGCCTTGCCAGCGTGGAAGCCAAACTTGCGCTCGAATACAGCTATTAGAAGTAGTGATGTACACCACTATGTAGATCCTAGTATAGGGTGTGCGGCTTTAGGAGCATCGCCAGCAGACTTATTAAACGACCTAAAGACAATGGGCTTTTTATTTGAATCACTTTGTGTACGTGATTTAAGAGTATACGCCCAATTGCTTGATGGGACACTCTACCATTATCGTGATAAAAATAACCTTGAATGTGACATAATTATCCATTTGAGAAATGGTGCTTATGGTTTAGTAGAAGTAAAAATAGGGGGCTCTCAAATTGATACAGCAGCTAAACATTTAAAAGCACTTTCAGCCAAAATTAATACTTCTAAAATGCAAGAACCATCATTTTTGATGGTTTTAACAGCAGGCCAATATGCATATACCCGCAATGATGGGGTTCATGTAGTTCCACTTGCTTGCTTGAGTCCTTGATTTTGTCTCCTATTCTTATAATCTATTGAAATCTAATTCTAAATAAGTGGGGTCATGTAGAGAGGAAGATAGATTATGCCATCCTCTTTTCTTACGTCATTGGTATGTAACACATAAGGGGTGTCTAGTTGATTAGGATATTTTGCCATAAATTTTTTTAAGAGAGCTCAATGTGTATCTTTTTCCTGACTTCACTTCAATTGGACAGATGTTGTGTCTATTACTTATTTTACTTTTAGCAATTAGAAAATCTATTTTCATCCGAGATGATGCATCTTCACGTGATGGATTGGAATAGAAGTATAGTTTATAGCCACTAGCAACTAACATTTGAGCTACAATATTTTCTCCTAAATCACGTTTTCAAGGTTAACAAATCTTACTTTTCACACGTATTCAAGATTATCGAAATCTGTTTAGGTGAATAATGAAACTATAAGAGGATATTTCATGTTATTTTCTATGAACAGGGATATTATAATTTAAAGAGTAATTATTCAAATTACTGAAGTTATCCTTGTGAATTGTACATGTCTATTGGGAGGTTCAATTCTTAACTAAGCCGCCCTATTAGCTAAACTATATATTTCGATTATATTCGAAATTTATTGTTGAAATTAATTATATTTCAGTTATAATCGAAATATGATAAAAAGAGATATATATTTAAATAAGATTATAGATTTCAAAGATACTTCACAACTAATAAAAGTGATTTCTGGAGTGCGTAGATCTGGTAAATCATCTTTGCTAATGCTTTATAAAGAGTATTTGTTAGAACAAAGTATTGGCGAGGAGTCTATTATTTTTATCAACTTTGAGGATTTTAGTTTTAGAGAACTCCTTAGCAGCGAAGCATTGAACAACTACATAACTTCAAAATTGGTATCCAATGGAAAAACATATATTTTTTTGGATGAGATACAGTTGGTTGAAGGGTGGCAAAAAGTAGTAAACTCTTTAAGACTAAACCCTAAAAATGATATTTACATAACTGGTTCTAACGCTGCTTTGTTATCGGGTAGTTTAGCCACTTTATTATCTGGTAGATATGTCGAAATAAAAGTGTATCCCCTTTCATTTGGAGAGTTTTTAACTTTCTACAACCTTGAAAAGGAAAATTTAGTTGAGAGTTTCAATCAATATATGATTTATGGAGGGATGCCTGCTATTGTAGATCTCCCTAACAAAGAGAGTGTACGAAATCTTTACCTTATGGATATTGTTAACACTATTATTGTTAAAGATATAGCAACCATATCCCAAATTAGAGATATTGATCTATTAAATAAACTAATTGAATTTCTATCCTCTAATATTGGAAAGTATACTAATGCCTCTAAATTGGCAAAATATATTTTAACTACAGGACGAAAGAGCTCTACAGAAACTATTGATAATTATCTTAAAAATCTAGAAGATGCCTTTGTTTTTTTGAAATCTAAAACTTTCAATTTATCTGGTAAGCAATTAATGCAAACCAACAACAAATACTATATTGTTGATTTGGGTTTAAGAAATGCAATCATTGGTTCTAGTGTCTTAGACTATGGTTCTTCTTTAGAAAATATCATCTATTTGGAATTGCTACGTAGAGAGTTTATAGTAACCACTGGTAGGTATAAAGAGTGGGAAGTTGACTTTATTGCACAAAAAAAAGAAAAGCGTCTATATATTCAAGTCTCAGCATCTATAACTGACCAAAATACTTTAAATAGAGAGCTACGATCATTAAAAGCAATTGATGATAATTATCCTAAACTAATATTAACAATGGATAGGCTACCCTACTCTGATTTAGAGGGGATAAGAATTGTAAATATAATAGATTTTCTTCTAGATTTATAAGTAAGAAGCTAATGGGATTATTTACTAACCAAATCCTCTCCTACAAAAGAAGTAGATATCTGGTTAATTGCAACATCAATGTTACAATTACCCAGACAATTTATATTTAATATTTTTTTAGATATTTAGAAGGAAAGCTAAAGTGGAACTATTTACCAACTCATTGCTAACAACCAAAGAGGGATAACAGATTTTGAAGGGTAATCGATATTATCGCAAACAACAAAACAAGCCTCTCTTTATTCCTACAGCAACAATAATTATTGATAATTATTCCTGCAGCAGGAATTTTGGTGTTATAGCAAATTCATTTAGTAGCTTTAATTTATAGTTAATTAAGATTATTAATCTCATTAATAATGGCTTTAGCTACATCTATTTTAATTCCAGTTGCTTTGGCAACTTTAAGAATATCTTTTTCTGTGGGATTTTTCCCTTCCCCTGCAATAGATGTTGTATGCTCCCCACCTGGTCCATCACTGCGAACTAAATCATATGGTGGAGAAACTTTCCAAACTCCATTTTCAAATAAAAATGAGAAGTTTTTGGCGTGATCATCTCGATTGCTAATATAAATATTAAAACACATTTGCCTAAAAAGCTTTTCTACCTCACGATAATCTCGTGTGAGTAACATTGTGGCATTCAGCAAATCTATATAATCTAAAGAGGGGTATCTATGTGATGCATCCAAAGCTCCACTAACTGATAACATATGAATCTTTTCACCACCTTCCTTACGATCGAATCTTTTGGTACCAAAATATTTACCTTCAAACAGCTTTGTTTGACTCATTGATAAACCAAATTCTTTTGCTTTTAGTGAGGTTTCATACTCCTGTTTACCGATGTCAGTTGGATCTTGTGAAGATTTAAACTTAACAATCCAATCTTCATCTTTGTGTTTAATTAAAACTTTAGGTCTAGCCCCTCCAGAAAAACCTCCTTTGTTAACTAACTCATCCAAACTATCTGAAAATTCACCATTTAAAATTTTTTCACACTCAGCAGCTAAATAGTCTAAGTTATTACTACCAGTTTCAAAAGATAGCTTTGCTTCTGGTTGATATTCCAATGCGCCCATTGCTGAACTCCCTACGATTGCTAATCTATCTAACAACGATAGCTCTAAAGGGTTTATGTCATTTTTTCGAAGCATTCGATCAATTAGCAAAGCCCCCCATCCATCTGGAAGACTATCTTCAAAGACTCCAAAATTACCATTGAAAGGATCTCTGTTAGCTACAAAAACACGTTTTTCCAAAGGAAGTTTAAATGGTGAAATTGAAAACCCATTTGCTAACCACCAAGAGTTATATTCAAATGCACATAGACGATCTTTTGTTAATGCAACTTGCCCCACTTTCTCTTTATGGTAAAACACTTTTATTAAATTATTACCTCTCATTTAAAACCTCTTCAATTGATTGGTAGTTTTTTCTTTTAAAAAGAGAATCGAAATCATTCTCATAGCCCAGCACAACAGCAAGTTTTATCAATGAACTAAGAGAAATTTCCCCCAGTTGTTCAAACCTTTTAACCGAACCTAAGCTAACACCGCTTCTATTAGCTAACTCAATTTGTGATAACTTTGCTTCTTTTCTTCGAGTCCTTAATCTTTTGGAAATACTGTTTTTTATAGCTAACATATTATCTATTATAGTCCTTTATATTGTTATATAGCTATTATATTAGCTATTTACTAATATTTCAACTTGTAAATAAAAAGGGAGGCCTATTATTTAAAGCCTCCCAAACCTTTATTTGTTTGTTTCTTATTTTATCTTAAAAGCCTCTTTCCACCCTAGATCAATTCCTTCTGGGTAGCGCCCTAATTGATAATAGTCGTTTAGACCAACAGTTAAAACTGATCCATCTTTTTTGAGGATAATTGTGTGGCTTCTGCCACCTGAGACATCTACTACATCATCCAATAAGGTGACAAAACCTACCCCTAATGAACTGTTTTTATTATTACCAGTTCCATATTGACCGTGTTGATTACTACCAGCTGCTTTTAATCTCCCTTTTTCATCAATAATGTAGCTTGTATTTAATCCTGCTGCTATTTTTTCAACATCTCGGGCTACTGGAATAAAAGAGGTAGCCGATGCAACACCTTTATTCCCAAGTTGTCCTGATGAGTTATCACCAGTGGAATAAACTGTTCCATCATTTTTAAGTATTAAAGTAAAATTTGATCCTGCAGCAACATCTACTACGTTATTGGTAATATACATTGGAGAACTGACATTTCTTTTATGAACTAAACCCAACTGTCCACTCTCATTATTCCCAAAGCCGTACAAATCCCCCTCTTCAGTTAAGATAAAGGAGGTTTTAGTTAGGTTGGCAAAAACTTTTTTAGCACCACTGAAGACTTTTACAAACTTTTTGGAATCGCTGTAATCCCCTTTGCCCAACTGCCCATTGTCGTTTTGACCCGATGCGTAAACATCCCCATTAGATTTTACATACAACGAGTGGCCAAAGCCGCTAGCAACACTAATTACATTATCATCAATAAAAATTTTAGATTTTTGGGTATCTGTATTTTCAAGACCTAGTTGGTGGTAGATATTTCTACCACTACCATACAACTTCCCATCTTTAGTTATAAAGAGAGTGTGGCTGTGGCCGTTACTTAAATCAACGATGTTGTTATCTAAGTGGATAAATTTTTGTTCATAAGTAGATCCACTAAAACCCAACTCTCCGTTGTTGTTCATGCCAGTTCCGTAGAGGCCACTAGATTCACTAAGAACGTAAGAGGTGTAATAACCAGCTATTACTCGATCTTTGGCTGATAAGAGCGTTGGGGAGCTTGGAGTAATTGCTACAGGTTCTTTACTTAGTAAGTTAAACTCTATGGTGATACGGTTGTTATTTGGATCTTCAAATAAAGGCACTAGTGCCATTAGATAACTTTCTCCCCCTTTCAGATAAGTTGTGTAACTCTCTTCAAGCTCAAATTCGGGCCAGTTATCGGCAATTTGATCTTTCATATCGATTTCATCTAAGTAGATTGGAAAATAGAGTTGAATATCGTTGTGTGTTTTGTGTCTAATTTCATACTCACCACTAACTTCTAGTGGAAATTGAAGGTAGATAAAATTAGCATTCAAATTGAATGTATATGAGGGGTGAAATTTATCTAAAACAATGAAATCAAAATCAGCTACTTGTTCTTTTTTAGGGATATCACCATGTAAGATTATCATCCCCTGTCCATCGTGACGGGCAAAGTAGAAGTTGTTATCGATACTTTTTAAATCGCTAAAGAATTCAAAATCTCTAACTTTTATAAAATCTGATAAAAACTCGCGATCCCAACTAAGGCCCCCATTGTTAGATTGAACCATCTCATATAAAGCCACTTTAGGATTTAAAAAGGCAACAGAGATTAAATTGTCGTTGTTTATAGCGACGTGAATTGAAACAGCAGCACTTTGTGTTGGAGAGATATAATCATCTTCATAAATCACAGATGCTTTAACATTTGTTTTTAAGGCATCCTCTATTTTATAAACAACTACCCCTTTTTCAGTAAAAGAACCAATAATAAGTTTATTTGGATCGTATGCATCTACATCAAATGAGAGCTTTCCCCCAGTAGTTGAATTAATTCTTGTAATTTGCCAGGAGGCTCCCCTATCTGTAGAGATTCCCACCTTAATAGAAAATCTGTCGTTGTTATCTTGATAAACTGTATAAAGATTTCCATGTTTATAAACTAAAGAGGGGCTGTAGCCAGTAGAGTTAGAATCTGTTCTTCCAGTAAATTTATTTCTTATAGTGTAGGAGGCGCCATTGTTGGTAGAAAATGCATAGTTGTAATCCCAAAAGCGGTTGTGGCGGTGAAACAATAAGTGAATTGTGTTTTGATCATCAATTACAACTCCACTAATAGAGGCCTCCATATTAGTTGGTGTTAGAGTTGTTGGTTTACTAAAAGTGTCTGATCCATCTAATGAAGTTACTGTGTAGATTTTTTGTCCATCTTGGTAGGCAATAACAACCATATCATCTTTAATGGCCATCCCTTGAATTAAACCTTTATTAACTGTATCAACTTTGCTAGTTTCCCAAACCTCTCCATCCTCACTTTTAATTAAACGGATGGTGTTATCATTGGCTGTGTAAGAGACAATAAATGTATCGTTACTTTTACCAATAAAGGTGCATGTCCCTTTAGCAACTAAGGCATCATTATTTAATTCGGTGGAAATAATTGAAAAATAGGCCCCAAATAGATTTAGTGTTGTTACTAAGAGTAAAATGAAGACAACTAAGATCCCTCTTCTCATCACAGACTCCTTTAGTGAATATTAAAAAGTGCATCGACACAGGTGTTAAGAATCTGCAATATTGTTAATTAATGTGTAGTTGCTCTCTTTTTTACTATTTTATATTTAAAGGGAGGTGATGGTATAAGTCAAATGAAATGTAGAATAAGAAATTAAAAGGACCTTTAAAGCATTAGGTTGCTATTTATTTTCACTTTCTATTAATAAATTTTCCATAAATTGAAGATTTAAAGCTATGTTATTTATCGCACTTAAAGTTTGCAACTCTTCTTCTAAAAATGTATTTTCTTTTAGAGGGAAAGTTAATGTGTTTAAATCATCAATATTTTTATAAAGATCATCAGCAGGAATTCCAAATAGAGATGATAATTTATCAACTATATTTGTTGTAATAATGTGCTCACCATTTTCAATTTTTGAAACTAAAGTTTTTTCAACTTTTAAAAAACTAGTAAGTTGACTTTGACTTAAACCATTACCTTCTCGAAGCAGCTTGATATTTTTACTTAAATTAGACATTGTTTTTTGCCTATATAGTGTATCATAACACCTGCTTATAATTTTTAAACTTTATTATCAAATTTATTAAAATACAAATATCGGGAAAGCTTTCCTTTATTTTATATAAATTCAAGGAATTTATTCCTTGATTTAATGTTAATCCTCTATTATCTTTATATTTAGGAGCCAACTATGGTAAAAAGGGCAATTGAAAGTAATATCTTAAAACGTCTTAATGATGAGAAAGTAATTATTATTTATGGAGCTCGACAAGTTGGGAAAACTACCCTTTTAAAAAAAATATTTGAGAATATTGAAGATGTATTGTGGCTAAATGGTGATGAAAATTACACTCACCTTTTATTAGAAGATGCTAATAGAGATCGCTTTAAAACACTTATTGGAAATAATAAGTTTTTAGTAATCGATGAAGCTCAAAGAATAGAGAATATTGGACTTAAGTTAAAAATTATTCATGACACTATTAAGGATGTAAAAGTTGTTGTTAGTGGAAGCTCATCATTTGTATTAGCAAATTCAATAAATGAGCCTTTAACTGGCAGAAAATGGGAGTTTCAATTGCACCCTTTCTCATTTGAAGAGTTGGTATCAAATACAAATCTTTTAAAAGAAATTACTTCATTAGAGAGGCGACTTTTATTTGGAAGTTATCCTGAAGTAGTAACTAAAAGTGAAGATGCTAAAGCTCTATTAATTCAATTAAGTTCCAGTTATCTATACAAAGATGTTTTAGAGTTTGAGAAATTGTTAAAGTCAAATAAGTTAAGCAACCTTCTTACTGCCCTTGCTTTTCAGATAGGAAGTGAAGTCTCTTTATCAGAATTAAGTAGGTTAATTGGTCTAGATGTTAAAACTGTTGATAAATACTTAGCAATATTAGAAAAAAGTTTTGTGATTTTTTCAATTCCCTCCTTTTCTAGAAACTTAAGAAATGAGATTAAAAAAGGAAAGAAATATTACTTTTGTGACATTGGTATCAGAAATGCCCTAATCAATCAGTTTGCACCTCTTACTAGTAGAAATGATGTTGGACAGTTGTGGAAAAACTACTTAATGAGTGAAAGACAAAGGTACTTATCTAATAACAATATTTATTGCTCATCTTATTTTTGGCGAACTCACAGCCAACAAGAAATTGATTATATAGAGGAGCGTGATGGAGTATTATCCACTTATGAATTTAAGTTTGGGTCTAATAAGAGTGTAAAAAGAAATAAACTATTTGAAACTACTTATCCAAACTCCACTTTTACTGTGGTGAATAAAGATAATTATGAGAAATTTTTAACAGCTCTTATCTAGTAAAAAGCCAATAAAGGGCGTACACAATTCCTATTAATAGTAGGATTACTGGGGTAAATACTATAAATGCACTGATCATCATGGCTAAAAAGTCCCCCTTCTCTAGGGGAACTTTTTCTTCTTCTTTGTGCTTTTTTTCTATCTCTTCAACGTTTAAGACACGTTTAATCTTGCGTGGGAATAACATCTTTATCACTCTCTTTTTCACCTAAAAGGGGGTGGTGGCAAGCGACATAGTGATCTTTTTCCAACTCGCGCCAAACTGGCACTACGTGGGTACATATCTCTGTTTTATATGGACAGCGAGTGTGGAACTTACAACCACTAGGAGGATTAATTGGAGATGGGATATCCCCTTCTAAAAGTTTTATCTCATCTTGTTCTTCTTTTCTTTCAGTAGTTGGAATAGCAGCTAATAAAGCCTCTGTGTAGGGGTGCATTGTGCGACTGAAGATTTTCTCCGTTGGAGCAAGTTCAACAATGTTACCTAAATACATAACTCCAATGCGATCGCTGATGTACTTAACTACTGCTAAATCGTGGGAGATAAACAGATAAGTAAGATTTAAGTTATCTTTTAACTCTTTAAGGAGGTTAATGATTTGAGCTTGAATAGAGACATCAAGGGCACTTACTGCCTCATCACACACCATAAACTGTGGATTTAAAGCTAAAGAGCGGGCAATTCCAATTCTTTGGCGCTGTCCACCAGAGAATTGGTGTGGATAGCGGTGAATCATGTAAGGCGCTAGCCCACACTGTTTCATCACCTCCATCACATACTCTTGCATCTCTTTTCCATCTGCTTTAAAGAAGCGGTGGGCTAATAAACCCTCCCCTATAATTTGACCAACAGTCATTCGGGGGTTTAATGATGAGTAGGGATCTTGGAAAATCAGTTGCATATCTTTACGTAAAAGTCTCATTTCATTAAATGTTAAGCGTGATAAATCAATTCCATCATCTCTGTTTTGTTCATGCTTTTGAAAATCTTCGTTATCTTTAAAGGCTGCCCTTTTTTCAACTAAGAGATCTTTAGCTACTTTTAACTTTGCTAAAATATCTTGTTGTTTTTTATTAAGTTCACTCTCTTCTTCTTGTAACTTTGCTAACTTTTTCTCTAAAGAGGCAGTGTTTTTATTATCCTCTTTTGTTCGACTTATCTTTCTTTGAACTTCAGCAATCTCTAGCTTATAATCTTTTAACTTTTCATCAGTGTGGTGATTTTGAGAGCCTAAGTTATAGTAAGCCATCAATGGAGCAACAACCTCTTTTACATCATCAACGATGATAAAACCCCCAATGAGTTGAACTATATCTAAATAGGCATTGCGATAAAGTTTTTCAGCTTCAAGGGAGTTATTTAAAGCTTCAAAGATAACTTTATTATCTTTAGTAGTGTCATCTTTAATTGAGTTGTAGTACTCAGAGGCCTCTTTTTGTTTTTTATCCAACTCTTTTAAATGCTCTTTATGTTTAGCTAAGTTGTTTAAAGTCTCTTTCACATAAGAGGGAGAGAGGTTCTCTAAAGAGCGCCCGTAATAGAGAGTTTTTCCATCAGTTTGACGGTACAGTTGTAACAAAACTCTTCCAAAGGTTGATTTTCCACAACCACTTTCGCCAACTAAACCTAAGGTTTCACCTTTATAAATTTCAACATCAACTCCATCAACTGCCTTAACAGAGAGCCCTCGTTGTTTTAAAGGGAAGTGTTGTTTTAAGTTTCTTATCTTAAAAAGGATTTTATCATTGCTCATTACGCTCTTCCTTATTTGGATAGAAACATCTAATTGTATGTTTCTCTTCCACCCTCTCTAAAGATGGGTGTTCGTTGTGACATTTTTCAGTAGCATATTTACATCGTGGGGCGAAAAAACACCCTTTAGGTAAATCTAGTGGGTGGGGAACTACCCCTGGAATAACTTCTAACTTTGTTTGCACTTCACTATCTAAGCGGGGAATTGAGAGCATAAGGCCTTCAGTGTAGGGGTGGTTGTATTTACTAGAACCAAAGATTGTCCCCACTGGTGCCATCTCAACAACCTCTCCACTGTACATAACAGCTACATCATCGGCCATCTGATTAATTACTCCCAAATCGTGGGTAATGAATAAGATGCTAGTACCCTTCTCTTTTTGTAATTCGTTCATCAACTTCAAAATTTGAGCTTGGATGGTTACATCTAGTGCTGTAGTTGGTTCATCAGCAATTAGTAGATCGGGTTTACAAGCTAATGCCATTGCAATCATAACACGCTGTCTCATTCCTCCCGATAGTTGGTGCGGATATTGTTTAGCAACTTGATCAGGATTGGGGATTTTTACATCACTAAGCATCTTTTGCGACTCAATAGCTGCAGTTTTCTTATCCATATCTTGGTGAACCATAAATGCTTCACTGATCTGTTTTTCAATAGTGAAAACAGGGTTTAAAGAGGTCATTGGCTCCTGAAAGATTACCGAAATAGCATTTCCTCTAATTTCGTACATCTGTTGTTCACTTAAAGTACTTAAATCTGTCCCATCAAAAATTATTTGCCCATCGGCTATGTAGCCATTGCCATCAAGCAGTTTTAAAATTGACATTGCTGAAACAGATTTTCCACAGCCACTTTCACCAACAACTCCTAAGGTTTTACCCCTTTCTACCGAATAAGAGACACCGTTAACAGCCTTAACGACTCCCCTCTTTGTATTAAAATAAGTATGTAGATCTTTTATCTCTAATAAAGGCACACTTTGCTCCTATCTATCGTTACTCTTGGGATCGATGGCATCTCTCATTCCATCTCCTGCCATGTTGATACTAACTGTTGTTAAACTTAAGGCAATGGAGGGAAATACCCATCTCCACCAATATTGACTCATTACTGTTGAATCGTTACACCCGTAAAGCATATTACCCCAAGTGGCATTTGGTTCGTTAACTCCAAAACCCAAGTAACTCAACGAAGATTCGTAAAGCATACTTAAGGCGAAACTTAAAGTTAAGTTAACCAATACTACTGTGATAACGTTTGGTAAAATGTGTTTGAAAATAACTTTCATCTCAGTTATACCAATCGCTTTAGCAGCAGTAACGAACTCTTGTTCTCGGGCAGCTAATATTTGTCCTCTCACTAAGCGGGCTAACGATGGCCAAGAAAGAAGTCCTAAGATCACCATGATCATAGATATTCTACCCGTTTCACTAATTTTACTTCCTATTATTGCACTAAGAATCATAGCTAGTGGTAAAAATGGGATGGCACTTACTACTTCAGCAACCCTCATTAAAAACATATCCATCTTTCCACCGTAGTAGCCACTAAATGAGCCAATGACGATTCCAATAAAGCCACTAATAATTACAGCGATAGCTCCAATAGTTAAGGTGACCCTTCCACCACTAAGAAGGCGACTAAATAAATCACGCCCATATTGGTCGGTCCCCATTAAATAACCTTTTAAACCCCAAGTGAAGATATTTCCTTTATCATCAATTGCATAGTTTTGAAAGTATGCACTTTGAACTTCCACTATGTTTTTTAATCTAGGAGAACGGGCTTGTTTGTAGTTATCTCTACCCCAAGAGGCGACTGTTCCGTCGTTTAGTAGAGCTGTAAAGTGACCTCTACCTGCTGTTATTTGAACTCCTTTGCCTTGGGCATTTGAAGGGACAGTTTTAATGTCGTAATCATCACCACCCCAAACAACTATTTCACCAGTTGTTGTAACAGCTGCAGCAGAACGCTCAGTTATTGCTATGTCTATTACCTTTCCTTGAATTTCAGCTGGGATGTAAGAAAAGGGGGTCTCTTTAGAACTAAAGACAACAACCTCATTTTTGTTTGTAAGGGCAACAGCTAGTGTTGTATTAGCTGCAATTTTAGTAAAGGTCCCTTGTTTCTCTTGGGGTACTGGGATAGTAATTAAGTTGGTATTTCCCCAAACAAAAACTTCGCCACTTTCAGTTAGCGCTAAAGAGATTTGGTGTCCTGCAATTACTTGTTTTGCTTTTTTGCTATTTAATTGGGCAGGTATCATATTTAATGTAAATCGATCGTTACCCCAAGTGTGTACTTTCCCATTAATATCAATTGCTAAAGCGTGATCAAGACCTGCTGATACTTGAGTGTAGCGAATGTTATCAGGAGGAAGCTCTTTTAACTTTTTAGTTAATGTTCCCCACTGATAAAGTTTCCCCTGTTGATCTACCCCTACACCAAACACTGACCCCCCATCGATACTAACAACACTGTTTTTGAGTTTGCTAGGGTATTTCATGTAGGCAAAAGTTGGTTTTGTGTTCTTTTGAGTTGGATCTTGGAACTGAATATCCATTGGGAAGAAAATTGGCAATAAGAATACCAGTAAGAAGATAATTAAGAAGATATAAACACCCAACATTGCACTCCACTTTTCTTGGAAATTGCGCAACATTGTTTTATAAGGACTTTGAACTTGCTCCTCTTCTAAAATAGAGAGGGTTGTCCTTTTTTGTCCTAAAAATAGTGTTTTTAAAACATCTACAAATGTTGAACCATATTTTTTCTTGCTCATCTTATCCCCCCTAATCCAACTTCACTCGGGGGTCTGCCAACCCATACGATAAATCCATCAATAAGTTTCCAATTAAACTTAATACCAAATAGAACATTACTAGTGCTAACGAGACGGCAAAGTCTTGTTGGTTTAAAGCATCAATAATAACTTTACCCATTCCGTTCCACAAAAAGGTGCGTTCAATAACAACTGATCCACTAAATATTGAGATAAACCACCCTGTCATAATGGTAATAAAAGGAATTAATGCATTTCTAAATGCGTGCGAGTAGATAACTACTTTCTCTGTTAATCCTTTTGCTCGGGCAGTACGGATGTAATCCATCCTTAGTGCTTCAATCATAGTGGCTCTAACATAACGAGTTAATCCTCCTAAAGAGGTAAATACCATAACCAGTAATGGTAAAGCCATGTGGTACATTTTATTAAAAAACATCTTTAAAGGAGTGCCACGCAATCCTGGAGTTTGCACTCCGCTAATGGGGAAGATTGGCATTTTAACGGCAAATAAGAAAATAAATAGAAGGGCAATTACAAAAAATGGTAGTGAATAGCCAATGATTGTAATTACTTGAACGCTACTATCGAAACGGGTTCCTCGACGCACCGCTGTTGCGATTCCTAGCGGTAAAGTAATTGCAAAGACCGGTATTAATGACCAGACGTTCAACATGATGGTGTTTTTCATTGGAACACCAATCATCTGTTTTACTGGCATTTTATAAGTTAATGAATAGCCAAAGTCTCCTCGGAGTGTATTGAACAACCAAGTGAAGTATTGAACGATAACAGGTTTATCTAAACCAAGTTTTTTAACTGCATCTTGGTAGCGAGCCTCATATTCAGCAGGCTTCATACTTGCTTTGTTTCCCTCTAGCATCAATCGAGCTGGATCACCTGGGACCGATTTGTATAGCGTAAAAAGTAGCACCGAGGCTATCAAGAAGACGACTACGATGTAGCCAAGTCGTTTCAGAACATACTTTAGCATTTGTAAAGCTCCCCTCTATGTAAATACCTAGGGCAACCAACAGAAGTTGGTGCCCTAAGCTGTTTTGATTTCTAATGTTTATTTACGAATAAACTCTACTTAACTGATGCTCTGATAATAGCATAGCGGAAGTCCCAAGTGGAATCAGAGTCATATCCAACAATCCTTGGATTGAAGAAGTCGTGATAAACGTCAGAATAGAGAGGAATGTCTGGTAAGAGGTAGTTCCATCTCTTTTGGAATGTAATCCATTTCTCCACCCACCCTTTTAGATCTTCTGGGTCGGTCTTCTTCATATCTAAAGCAATGCTTTCAAGTTCTTTGTCAGCAATGAAGTTTGTGTTGTAAACACCAAAGTACTCAGGATCGGTGCTGTAGTAGTACCAGTATGCTTGAGTTGTTGAAAAGCCTGTTCCTAAGTTGAACATGCCGTAAACTGGCTCATCAATTCCCTCTTTGTAAAGGTGGTCTAGTAAAACTGCAAAGTCTACTGTTGTACCATTGATTTGCATTCCAATCTTTCTTACTTCAGGAACTAACATTGTAGCGATAAGATCACTAACTGGGTTGTTAGCTGTATTAGCCCACTCGATGATAAGGGGCATTAGTTTGCCATCAACCATTTTGTATCTGATGGTATCTGTTCCCTTGCGGTATGTTCCTCCATCTTTGTTTAGTGTCCAACCGTCGTTGATTAACTCCTCTTCAGCTCTTTGTAAGTTGAATGGGTAGGCATTAAGCTCTCTATCAAGGCGATCTGCGTTCTCAATATATTCCCACATTGAAGCGCCATAGTAACCGTTAACGATGATTCCATATCCACCGGTGTATTGGCGAGCAAACTCGTTACGATCTAATGAGTATGCAATAGCTCTTCTAACTGCGTCAAATTGAGCAGGACCTACGTCGGTAGCAAAAGCAATTTTTCCATAACCGTAGCGTGGGTATGAAGTGTAATTAACAATACCTTGGTCATATAGATCTAAACCGCTGGTGATTTGATCTCCACCGCTGATACCTTGAAGCATATCGATTGCACCAGTTTTTAACTCATCCATCTCGGTTGCGTTGTTAGTAAGTTTAATGATGATTCTGTAAATTGATCCTTTAGCTCCATCATATTCACCAACGAAGTGGGGGTTTAAAACAACACTGGCTGTTGAGTCAGCTGGGTTATAATTCTCAAATTGGTAAGGGCCACTTGTGACCATTGGTCTGTAACGATACCCAGTTCTTGGCTCCATAATTGTTTTTCTTAATAAGTCAGCTGTGTAATTATCTGTTAAATAGGCACCTCTGCCATCATCTTTAACATCAACTCCAGGAGCAATTACGTGTAAGGGTAATGGTCCCACTGAAACTAATGAGAGGTCGAAGAAGTAGGGAAGTTCGTCAGCATCAATTTGAATTGAGAATGTGTAATCGTCAATTAATCTGATACCAGCAAAGTTCTTTAATTCCCCTGAACGGAATTTTTCGTAGCCAACATACTCTGGTCCTACGCCGTATTGGGCACCAATCTCTTTAGCTTGGGGACTTGCAGAATACAAGATATTAAACACATAATCTTTTGCGGTGATTTTGTGTTCATCGTTGTAAACTAAGTTCTTAGCAATGTTGAATGTGTAAGTTTTTGAACCATCACTATTCTCTACTGCTTTGTAAGAGGTGACTGCTGTTGGGTTAATCTCATAGCGTCCTTCTCTTGTCCAAGAAACAGTTTCGTAACCGCCCATTAATCCTTTGAGGTAGGCGTTGGTTGCACTGTTAGTCCAACCGTCGAAAAAGTTTTCATCAAGTTGGGTTGTTGAACCCAAGATTACCTGTGTCTCTTCTTGAACTTTCTCTGCTGTACCTAATGCAAATGCACTAGTAGCTACAAAAGCCAAAATCAGAAGAGCAACAATAATTCTTTTTCTCATCTGATAATCTCCTTTAGATTATTTGTAAGTGGCGTCTATTCTAATAAACTTCTCATAATAAGTCAAAAATATTTCCCCCATTTGATTAAAATATCTTCAACTATCCACTCTTAGCCCTTTAATGTTAATTAATTTCTCCCCTACATTGTCATATTTACCACCTTTACCAATGCCAATTTGTACTATAGTATGAGTTCGTCGACTCATTGTTATGAGGACGAAGAATATTAAGATGAAAATTAGAGTAGATTTATTAGATTTAATTCACAAACTTAGGGCTATTTTAACTCGTAAACAAAAACAAAAAAGTATTTCACTTCTGTTTTTGTTTATTTTTATGTCTTTGTTCCAAGTTGTTGGGGTAACGGCAATCTTTCCCTTTATGAATATGGTTGTCGATCCCACCCTAGTTGAATCACAAAAAATCTTAAACTTTTTGTACACCTCTTTAAATTTTAGTTCAAGAAATGCCTTTATCCTCTTTTTGGGAATTGGGCTGTTTGTCCTAATTGTCTCTAGCAATATTTTGCAAGCTTTTACAGTGTGGATGCGAACTAAGTTTGTTATGGGGCTAAACCATGAACTTTCTACCTATTTACTTAAAGTGTATCTTTCTAAAGATTACCCATTCTTTTTAAACAGAAACACCTCAACTTTAGGTAAAAACCTTTTAGCTGAAGTTTATCAATTAACCAACGGTCTACTGATGCCCCTTTTTGATATGGCAGTTAGTGCTTTAGTTGTTATCACTTTAGTTATTGTTTTATTAGTTAGTGATTTTGTTTCTGCCTCCATTGTCCTATTTGTCTTAGGTGGGTTTTATCTTTTTATAAACTTCAAAGTTCGAAGAAAAGTTAAACAGATGGGGCAAATTCGTTTAGAGGCAAACAAAGGACGTTATAAAATAACAGGAGAGTCTTTGTCGGGAATTAAAACTACTAAAGTATTTGGTCGAGAGAAGTTTTTCATGGACCACTTTGGTGTTTTTTCCAACAAGTTTACCCGCACTGAGGTAAATATGAGGACAATTAACCAAGTTCCTCGCTACTTATTAGATGCTTTAGCTTTTGGTTCAATTGTTTTATTAGTTGTCTTTTTAACAATAAGCACCGGAGATGCTGCCAAAGTTATCCCAATTGTTTCACTTTTTGCTTTTGCTGGATATAGATTGCTACCTGCGATGCAAGAACTTTTTAGCTCTGTTACTCAAATCTACTTTAACCAAGCTATTTTAGACTCACTTTATCACGATTTGAGTCAAGATCGTTCCGCAGAGTTTGGTAAAAATGATTATGAACCTATGGAATTTAATAGTGAAATTGAACTTAAAAATATAAGCTTTTCTTACCCTGAAACTACTATCACAGTTTTAAAAAATCTTTCAGTAACAATAAAAAAGAACTCTACTGTTGCCTTTGTTGGTTCTACTGGCTCGGGTAAAACTACCTTAATCGATATCTTACTAGCCTTATTGGAACCACAAGAAGGAAATTTAATTGTTGATGGAAATACAATTACAAAAGAGAACAAACGGAGTTGGCAAAAAGCAATTGGCTATGTCCCTCAAGATATCTTTTTAAGTGACGATACAGTACTTCGTAACATCGCCTTTGGTGTTTCTGATGATAAAATTGATTATGATAAGGTTGTTAGATCTGCAAAAATAGCTGCTTTAGATACATTTATCACCACCCAAATGGAAAATGGGTATGAAACTCTCATTGGAGAGAGGGGTATAAGACTTAGTGGAGGGCAGCGCCAACGCATTGGGTTAGCTCGAGCTTTATACGATAACCCTCCGCTGTTAGTTTTAGATGAGGCAACAAGCTCACTCGATGGAGTTACAGAGACTGCTGTAATGGATGCAATTAAAAGTGCCTCAGTTGATCGTACGGTAATAATGATTGCCCACCGCCTCACCACTGTTAAAGAGGCCGATTGTATCTACTTTATGGAAAAAGGGAACATTGTTGATAGTGGCACTTATGATGAACTTATTAAGCGTAACGCCACTTTTAGAGATATGGCTAAACAATAGTCTCTCCCCTCGCAATTTTAATCTCTTTTTGGTATAGTTGCTTCGGTCCTCCCTTGCCACTTGGTTAAGGGATGTTTACTATAGAGTATTAAAATTATGAAAGAGGAATTAATGATGATAAGTGAACAAAAGATTAAAGAAGTTGAAAATTCTGCAGTTGAGTTGGCTATAACTGTAAAAAAAGAGTCTCTAAGTGACTCTTATACCAAGGTATTACAAAAGTATAGTAAAACCTTACAACTTCCTGGCTTCAGAAAAGGGAAAGCTCCCACTTCAGTTTTAGAACAAAAATTTGGCCCATCGATGAAACAAGAGACAATATTTCAAGTTATTGATGAGTCAGTTCAAGAGGCTTTAGAGAAAGTTGAGAAAAAGTACAAACCCCTTCCCTACAGCCAACCAGCTTTAGTTGATGAGACTGTCTTACCTGAAGATATTGATAAAGATTTAAATTTTGTTGTCACTTACGACATTATGCCCCTTTTTGAACTTCCTACCTATACTGACATTGAAGTTGAAGTTCCTAAGGTGAAAGTTTTAAAAGCTGATATTGATGAAGAGTTAAAAAGACTTCAAGATCAAAACGCTTTAGTTGTAGAAAAAACTACTGCTATTACTAAAGATGACATTGTCACACTCGACAGCATTGAACTAGATGATGAAGATAAAGAGGTTGAAGCTTCTAGAAGAACAGATTTCACCTTCACTGTAGGGACAGAGAGCAGCATCTATAAAATTGACAAAGATGTTATTGGTCTAAAAGTTGGCGATAATAAAGTTGTTGAAAAAGAGATGGGTGAAAAAGAGAATAAAAAGAAAATTAAACTCTCTTTAACAATTAAAGAGGTTAAACAGCGCGATGTACCGGCCCTTGATGATGAGTTTGCCCAAGATGTTAGTGAACAATACAAAACACTCGATGATTTAGTAAAAGCAACTAAAACTAAGTTGGAAGAGAGTGTTGAGAACAAACTAAAAGCAGTTAAATTAGAGCGCTTAGTTGATAAGATGTTGGAAAACACTAAAATTGAAGTTCCTAAAACAATGATTGAAGTTGAACTAGATTCAGCTTGGAGACGCTTTGTTAGCCAATGGGGTCTTAGTGAAGAGCAAACTTTGCAATTTTTAGAGATGCAAGGACAGACTAAAGAGCAACTATTAGATTCATGGGCCCTAGAGTCTGAAAAAGGGATTCGAGTACAACTGTTGTTGGATAAAATTAAAGATAAAGAGGGTTTTAAGATTGAAAAAGAGGCCCTTGATGCTGAAATCGAAAGACAACTAGGTTCTGATAGCGACGAACAAACTCGCTCTTACTACGGTGTTATCATTGAAGATGATATGAAACTTTCCAAAACTAACGATTTTCTATTAGAAAAAAACAAGTTCACCGATAAAGAGAATTTAAAATATAGCGAGTTCATGGAGAGTTAAATGTCCAATTTACCACGCGATATAAAAGAGGCCCTAATTCCTGTAGTAGTTGAATCTTCAGGAATTGGGGAGCGCTCATTTGATATCTACAGCCGTCTTCTAAGAGATCGTATTATCTTCTTAGGAGACCAAATTACAGATCACCTCAGCAACGTCATAGTTGCTCAGCTTCTGTTTTTAGAATCGGAAGATCCCACCAAAGATATTAGTTTGTACATCAACAGCCCTGGCGGTTCAGTTACCGCCGGATTGGCCATTTACGATACTATGCAGTATATTAACAGTGAAGTGCAGACAATCTGCTTAGGACAAGCAGCTTCAATGGCAGCTTTACTTCTTAGTGCAGGGACAAAGGGCAAGCGCTCTATACTCCCTTCAGCTAGGGTGATGATTCACCAACCTTGGGGAGGAGTTGGCGGACAAGTTTCCGATATCCAAATCCATGCCAAAGAGCTGCTTCGAGTAAAAAAATTGAGTGTTGACTACTTTGCTCACCATACAGGAAAGCCTGTTGAGACCATTGCTTCAGATATTGAGCGAGATTATTTCTTCACAGCTAATGAGGCATTAGAATATGGTTTAGTAGACAACATCATGGAGAGAGAATAGATGGCACGTAATAACAAAGTGTGCTCCTTTTGTGGCCGTTCAGCTAAAGAGGTAAAAAGGCTCATTGATGGTCCTGGAGTGGCAATTTGTGAAGATTGTATTAACACATGCAACGATATCCTTAAAGCCGATCCCACTTATGTTGCAGACGATAGCCTTTTTTTAGAGGAAATACCCACCCCTAAAGAGATTCACGACTATCTTAATGATTATGTAATTGGACAAGAAGATGCTAAGAAAGTACTCTCTGTAGCTGTTTACAACCACTACAAGAGAGTTAAATACAAAGAGGTCTTTAAAGCAGAGGGTCTTGAGATGGATAAAACTAACATCTTATTAATTGGCCCCACTGGTACTGGAAAGACCCTTTTAGCTAAAACCTTAGCTCAAAAATTACAAGTTCCTTTTGCAATAGCTGATGCTACAACTTTAACCGAGGCAGGTTATGTTGGCGAAGATGTTGAGAACATCCTATTAAAGTTGATTCAGAATGCCGATGATGATATTAAAGCAGCAGAACATGGAATCATCTTCATCGATGAAATTGATAAGATTGCCCGTAAAGGGGAAAATGCCTCAATTACCCGCGATGTATCTGGTGAAGGTGTTCAACAAGCTTTATTAAAAATCATTGAGGGAACTGAAGCCTCTGTTCCACCTCAAGGGGGGAGAAAACACCCCAACCAAGAGATGTTGAAAATAGATACTTCCAATATCCTCTTTATTTGTGGAGGGGCATTTGTGGGCTTAGATAAAGTTATTGAAAAAAGAGTTGCTTCTCATCAAATGGGCTTTGGAGCTAACTTTAAGAGCTTTAAAGAACAAGATGCAGCAACTTTATTTAAACAACTTCATCCCGATGACTTAGTAAAGTTTGGCCTTATCCCTGAGTTAATTGGTCGTCTTCCTTTACACGTTGCTTTAAACAACTTAGCTAAAGAGGAGTTGATGAGAATCATCCAAGAGCCTAAAAACTCAATTTTAAAACAGTATACAGCAAGCTTTAGAGTTGAAGATGTTGAACTAATCTTTGAAGAGGGGGCTATTGAAGCTATTGCTGAAAAGTCGATTGCCCAAAAAACTGGGGCAAGGGGCTTAAGGGCTATAGTTGAAAACTTGATGGTTGGAATTATGTACGACCTTCCTAGTCAAAAAGGGATTAAAAAGGTTGTAGTTAATCGTGATACTGTTGAGAAGATGAAAATGCCTCTCATTGAATACGATAAGGAACAAATAGCTTAAGTAATTATGTTTGTATATCCTGAAGTACCACAGCCAATAATTGATAAAATAAAAGAGAGCTCATTAGCTGTCGTTGTTGGACACGTTAGTCCCGATGGCGATTGTATCCACTCTCAAATAGCGATGCAAAAGTTGCTTCAAAAGATGGGTGCTGAGGTTCATTTAGTTAATGCAGGTCCATTTATTCGCAAAGAGATTAAAGAGTACGAATCGATGTTTGCCCCCCATGTAGATCAACAACTTTACGAGCGTAATCCTCTAGTGGTTATGGTTGATTGTTCCACCATGGATCGAATTGGCTACATTGCTGATGAGATTAAAGGTCTTGAGACTTTAGTAATTGATCATCACGCTAGTGGGGGTGAGTTTGATGGTCTTGCTTACATAGTTCCTAAATCTTTTTCAACTACGCTGTGTATCATGCAACTATATAAAGCACTCGATATCCCCCTAACTCAAGAAATTGCTTATCACATCTTTTTTGGCCTAGCTACTGATACAGGCTTTTTGCGTTTCATTGGCCCTTACAGAGGTGAAACTTTTAACCTCATTGGAGAGTTAGTGGAACTGGGAGTCTCACCCACTACTATTTATAATGAGATGAGTGGTTTTTCCACTTTATTAGAAAGAAGATTCTTAGCTACCTTGTTGTTAAAAGCCCAAGAGTATTTGGATAGTAAACTAATAGTAGTAATAGAGAGTAAAGAAGATTTTAAAGAGTTTGGTCATATAGAACGCCCTACTGATTCGTTGTATGGACATCTATTGAGTGTGGAAAATGTTGAAGTTGTCCTTTATTTAAAATACTTAGATGAAAAAAGTTGGGAAATTGGGTTGCGCTCTTCACACAAATCTCAAGTTGATGTTGGTCAGATTTGTGCCTCTTATGGAGGAGGTGGGCACCGTAAAGCAGCTGGTGCTACCGTAGAAAGCTCCTTAAAAGAACTTTTAGACTCTTTAGTTGTGACTATCGATAAAGCAATCTCTATGTAATTAAGTTGTTATTTGGCACGCTTGTTGCTTAGTTACTCCTTCTAATAAAAGGAGTAGTCATGAAAAGCCAATTAACCAATGAAGTGTTGACTTACCAAAAGATGGCTAAGTCTACTGTCAAAGCAAAAGCCCTTTATCACTATCTTTGTAATTGTTGTCGTTTAATTTTCTACACCTACCCTGTTGAAGTGCGCCTTTTAGATCAAGAGGATGCCTTAGAGCTACTATTGTCGATGGAGGGGCGTTTAGAACACCTAATAAACGACTTTGAATATCGATTCATCCCATTTGAAACTTACGTTAAAAAGGTTGCTTATTTACAAGGTCAGATCTTTTTAAAACTTAAATTAAAAGCTAAAAGAAAGTACAGTTCAGTATTTAGGACACTTGAAGAACTAGATGAGAATGTTGTAAGTGATTACGATGAAGTTGATAGACCCATTTGGGATGAGAGTAACCCTATCACCTACAAAATTAAAAATGAAGTTAAAAGAAGTAAAACCTTTAGAGAGAGGTTAATTCAACTGGTAATTAAATGTAGTGATGATTTGTCTATTCAACAACTTAGCTTCATTGCCAACTTCTTAGAGATAGATGAACTAGAGTTAGCCAAAATGATTACTAAAGCTCACCAACTCTCTGAATTTAAGCGCATTAGAACTAAAAATCTTTTAGATGTACGCAATCGCCATTACACCCGCACTCGCTTCTTAAAACAAGAAATTGGTATTATGGAGGCAATCAATGCTGATGCTATTTTAATTGAGAGATTAAAAGTATCTTTACAAAGAAGTGAAGAGAATTATGAAAAGGCGTGTGAAGCAATCACTAAAAGACCAAATTCAATAACCCACTCAACTTTAAGTAAGGTTATGGAGCTTCCTAAAGGGACAATAGATTCAGGGATGTTCAATTTAAAAAAGGAGTTGGCTAAGTTAATAGACGCATAGATTAAAATCGGCTATGTTTTATCTATGGAACTTCTTTTTGCTTCAAACAACGACCATAAGGTTTATGAGATAAAACAACTATTCTCACCTCATACAATATTAACTCCTAAACAAGTTAATACAACTTTTGAATTTGAAGAAACTGGGGAGAGCTTTGTTGCTAATGCCCATGCAAAAGCACAACATCTTTATAAACTAACTAACAGAGTCTGTTTTGCAGATGATTCAGGTTTGGTTGTCGATGCACTAAATGGGGAACCTGGGATTTACAGTGCCCGTTACGGTTATCATTTAAATAACCGTCTTTTAAGTGATACAGAGAGAAACAACTATCTTCTTAAAAAGTTAGAGGGTATAGAGCATCAAAAAAGAACTGCCCGCTTTGTTTGTGCAATTGCTTTGGTACTACCAAACGATGTTAGTTGTGTAGTTCAACAAAGTGTTAGTGGATATATCACATTTACCCCTTATGGCAAAGGGGGCTTTGGCTACGATCCTATCTTTTTAGTTGGGGAAAGTAATAAGACAATGGCCTCTTTAAGTAGTGATGAGAAAAATAAAATTAGTCATAGAGCATTAGCTGCTTTAGATATGATAAAAATAATTGAAGGATTAAAATTAGATGGGACAAATTAAAAACAGAGATCAAGTAAGAATTGAAGATACTTGGAAAGTGGAAGATTTATATCAAACTGTCGAACTTTGGGAAGAAGATTATAAAAAGGTGGAAGAGTACACCAAAGAGGCCCCTAAGTGGGAGAACAAAGTTGCTGATAACCTCTTTGAAGTTTTAGAGTTTTTAAAAACTAGCCAAATAATGTTAGAAAGAGTTTACCAATACGCTTTTTTACTTCATGCTTCCGATGGGTCTAATTCAACTAACCAAGCACTAACTTCTAGAGCAACAAGTTTAATTAGTAACTACTCAGCAGCTGTTAGTTATGTAGAAGTTGAACTATTAGCGATGGATAAAGAAAGATTAGATTCTCTTTTAAAAGAGTCTAAGTTTGATGAGCACAGAGTGATGGTGCAAAAGCTTGTTAGATTTAAAGATCATATTCTAACAAGCAATGAAGAGAAAATAATGGCAATGCAAAGTGAAATTGCCTCTAAAGCTTCTGATGCTTTTGGTGCTTTAACTAACGTCGATTTAGATTTTGGAACTTTAGTTGTTGATGGTAAGAGGATGAGTTTAACTCAATCAACTTACTCCCTATTTTTACAACATCCTGATCGTAAAGTGCGTCAAAGAGCTTATCATAAGTTCTACAAAGCTTTTGATAACCATAAAAACGTTATAACTCACCTATATGACTCTTCTGTTAAACAAAATATCTTTAGATCTAAGGTGCGCTCTTATGACGATGTTTTAGCTCAAGCACTATTTAGTGATAAAGTTGATAAAAGTGTTTATACAAGTTTAATAGAGTCAGTTCATAAAGCTTTTCCCCTACTTCATCGTTACTACGATTTAAGAGCTAAGGTTTTAGGTTTAAAACAACTTAGCCACTACGATGTATATGTCCCTTTAGTTAAAGATGTGAAAGTAAAGCACACATACGAAGAGGCTGTTGATGTTATTAGTAACTCTTTAAAAATCTTAGGAGATGAGTATGTAGATGTAGTTACTAAAGGGTTAACTACTGATCGATGGGTAGATAGGTATGAGAATAAGGGCAAAAGAGCTGGTGCTTTTTCTAGCGGTATTTTTGCAAGTCACCCCTATATCTTAATGAACTACAACGAAGATGTACTTAGAGATGTCTTTACTTTAACTCATGAGGCAGGGCACGCTATGCACTCTTACTACTCAGCTAAAAACAATCCTTTCCCCTCCTACGATTACACAATCTTTGAAGCTGAAGTTGCTTCAACTTTTAATGAGCAACTTTTAGCTGACTATATGATTAAAAATAGCAGTGACAAAAATCTTTTAGCTTATATCATTGGTAAGCAAATTGATGATGTTGTTGCTACCTTGTTTAGACAAACAATGTTTGCTGAGTTTGAGATGATCGTTCATCAAGAGGTAGAACAAGGTAAACCTATCACAGTTGATTATCTAAGAAGTACTTACAGAGCTCTTTTAAAAGCTTATTTTGGGCCAAATGTAAAACTCTTTGGAGTTAGTGATTTAGAGTGTTTAAGAATACCTCACTTCTACAGAGCATTTTATGTTTACAAATATGCTACTGGTATTAGTGCCGCTATTGCCCTAGCTAACAAGGTTATGAATGGAGATCAACAAGATCGAGATGATTATCTCAATTTCTTAAAATCGGGAGGATCACGCTATCCAATTGAGGCTTTACAACTAGCTGGAGTAGATATGACAACCACCGAACCTGTTGATAATGCACTGAAACACTTTGGTTCTCTTTTAGATCGCTTTGAGCAGTTGGTATTGACGAAGGGGAGCTAATAGTGTAGGTTTTCTTTGCAACGCGGTAGTGGTGGAATTGGTAGACACGCTAGCTTGAGGTGCTAGTGGCCGAGAGGTTGTGCTGGTTCAAATCCAGTCTACCGCACCTAATAACCCTTACTATAGACTTACTATAGTGAGGGTTTTTTTATAAGCATCCTCTACCTTAATGGTGTAACAAATTGGATCAATAATACCTAAACTTTCCGCTTAATACTTCATGTAATGATTGTGAATATAACATTGATATTGTTAGATTGAATTTAGGTTCTCTAAGAATATTTAAATAAGGAAAGTATTAAATATATTTAACACTCTCTCTGTTTTTTTAGCAAAGTGTAAAATTTATTTAACACTTTTATAAAGAAAAGCCCCTTTTACAAAGGGCTTTTCTATTTAGATTTGGCTTGTTTTAGTTGTCAGAAGCAATCTCTTTGTTTCTCTCATTCCAAAGTTTCCAGTTTGGGGTTGCCCAGTTTTTCATTACTCTAAGGGCTTTCTTATCTTTGAAGTCTCCTGTTATTTTTACTGTAGAAAGATTAACTTTCCATCTATCATCGGTAGTCCCTGCAAGGCCCCCTACCCAGTTGTAATTAACATAATAACGGCCAAAGGTTGCTATATCGGCACTTTGAAGATTTAACTTAACTTCATTCGCAATAGGTATTTTTTGAACTACATGGTAGTGGTAGTTTTCAAAAGGTCCATAAAGGGCTATTTCACCATCTTTTAAGCGAGAGTAATCAATATAGACGTGTAAAAAGCCTTTAAGAGTATATTCACCAGCAATTAGGTTAGAAGCGTAATAAAGAGTATCTAAACGACTTTCTGCATCAAAGTTTCTAAATTTGACAAGATTTCCATTGCTATCTTCAACCCATGGTGCCCATCCTGTTGCATTGGAGTTAAAGATCATTGAAGATTCTCCACCTGCTTCAACTTGTCCAACTTCAACTACTAACATTGAAGTATCGCTACGAGCTGGGGGCTCTACATTGGGAAACAGCCCACTCAGGGCAAAACACCCAGTCAAACTGAATACTAATAAAATTAGAATAGAATAGAAGACACCTTTTTTAATACGCACCTCCAGTGTTTATATTTTATGTATAAAGGAGGTTTGTCCATTTGTAAATGAAATAATTGATATAGCCAATCCTATAAACTTTAAATTTATATGATTGAATCAAACAAACTTTGAATTTTTTGAAGTTTGTAGTATAATAAGGTTATGTTAAAGAGAGAATTATATTTAGAAAAAATTAGAGCTCACTACGATTCAAATCTCATAAAAGTTATTTCAGGAATAAGAAGAAGTGGTAAATCTACATTGATGGGCCAAATTATTGAAGAGATCAATCAAAAAGAAAGAGTGTTGGTAATTAGTTTGGAAGAGTACGCTAATATTAAATACCTTGAAGATCCTCAAAGCTTTCATCAGATGGTTTATGATAAGTGTAAAAATGAAAATCTCTTCTACATTTTTATTGATGAAATACAAAGGCTAAACGATTTTGAGAGAGTTTTGGCATCACTAAAAGCAACCTTAGATTGCTCAATTTTTGTAACAGGTTCTAATTCTCAACTTCTTAGTGGGCACCTAGCAACTAGCTTAGTTGGCAGAACAATAGAATTTAAATTGATGCCGTTTACCTATAAGGAAGCTTTATTGTATTGCACTCAAAATAACAAAACCTTAACAATTGAGAACTACATAAAGTGGGGGGGTATGCCACAACGATTTGATTATGAGGATGAAAATGAGATTGGTAGGTTTTTGGAAAACCTTTTAGAATCTATCGTCGCCAGAGATATATTTAGCAATACTGCAATAAGAGATAAAAGACTTTTTTACAATCTTTTATCTTTTGTCTTAGGGGAATCTGGTTCTACTATCTCTGCCAAAAGCATTACAAACTATTTGAAGAGAAGTGATCAAGAGAATTCTTTATCTACGATATATTCATACTTAGATGAGATGGCTAAAGCTTACCTAGTTACCAAACTTCCTAGATTTGATATTGGAGGAAAGAAAGCATTAACAACTTTGCACAAATATTATGCAATCGATAATGGCTTTATAACCTTAAATCGGGGAGGAAGAAGGGATTTACTTAGTGGTCCTCTTGAGACTGTTGTTTACAACCATCTCATAGCCTCAAATTATAAAGTATTCATTGGGAAGACTTATAAAGGAGAAGTTGATTTTATTGCAGATGATGGTCTTGGAAGGTGCTATATCCAAGTTGCATATCTTTTATCATCGGAACAAACAATTAAGCGTGAATTCAGCTCATTTGACCCAATTAAAGATAATTATCCCAAATATGTAATTTCTTTAGACAAATTTGACTTTTCTCAAAACGGGATTAGACACCTCAATTTAGAAGAGTTCTTACTGGGAAAGGTAAAGCTGAAATTTGGACATTAAGTTGCGTAAACCACCATGTTTCTGCCCCGCTCTTTGGCGTTGTAAAGAGCTTGATCAGCAGCTTCAGTTAAATCGTACTCACTTTCAACTCCATACACAGGGTAAGAGACTAAGCCTATTGAGATTGTCACTTTAATTTGATTAGTTCCAACTTGAACTACAGACTCTTCCACCATGTGACGCAGCCTCTCTCCAATGAACATCAGATCCTCTTTACCAGCACCTGGTAAAATCATGATGAACTCTTCTCCTCCGTAGCGGATAACAAAGTCCCCTTTCCTTCCTGCCATTGTAGCTATCTTAGCAATGTTGACTAAAACTCTGTCCCCTACGGTGTGACCGTAGGTATCGTTAACTTTCTTAAAGTGGTCGATGTCAAACATCAAAACCCCTAAAGGTAGTTGTGATCTAATTGCCCTTGAGTACTCTTCACTTAATCTATTTAAACCAAATCTTCTGTTGTACAGTCCAGTGAGTGGATCATTAGCAGCTAACTTTTGAAGTTGGCTATAGGTGATTGCGTTATTTAGTGCAATTACAAAGCTTTGAGAAAATAGTTCAACACTTTCAACTAGGCGATCTGCAATTACTTTAGAGGAGGCTATCAACAACAATCCTAGTGGAACCTCTTTATAAGTTAGGGGGACCATAATCACATCTTGAGGTTTAAAAGTTGCAATGAGGGTATCTAATTTTAAAGTCTCATCTAAAGTGACTCTTTGGATAGTTTTACTTTCAAAGTATTTAAAGAGATTTTCATTTTCTAAAATTGATTGCTCTTGGGTTAATCCTATTGAGTATGGGATGGTGAACTCACCCCCCCTTTCAATTATAATGCACCCACCTTCTGCTTTTAAGTAACCTAAAATGGCATTAACACCATTTTTAGCTAACATCTCCAACTCCAATTGGCTTGCCATTAAGGTGTTAAAATCTCTTACAGCTGACTCACTGGAGATTGCATCGTTAAGAGCTTCTAATAAAGTGTTAAAAGAGCGGGCACTTTTACCCAGTTCATCTACTGAGTCATCTTCAATTCGACACTCTTCACTGTTACACTCTTTTAAATCCCCAATTGATTTAGCTGAAACAATTTTTTGTCCAATGTAGGCCATTTTTTGACTAAGGGTATGAACTTTCTTACCAACAATGCTTTTAGCTAAGATTATGTTAATAGCGCTAACAATAACACCAGCTATGATACAACTTAAAACAAATTGGGTGGTGAGTATGTATGAGGAGGGGATTTTCATCACTAACATGAAAAATGGGAAGACTATTCCCACAACTAAACCAAAACCAATCATAAAGATTGCCAAATCGGTAAATATATTTTTAGTTATCCTCATCAAAATCCCCCTTAGAGGTAGTTTAGCAACTCATTAGGTTGATCAACTTTTGCGATTAAGTGCTCTTGTTGATCTAAAGAGCTATCGAAGGTGCCAAAGCCCCAACTAACTGCAATAAAATCTATCCCAACCTTTTTAGAACCGTGACAGTCGTGAGGAGTATCTCCTATTAGCACTACCCTATTTTGTTCTTGTTTTGGTAACTGTGCAATAGCGTTTTCAATAATATCTGCTTTAGTTAAGCTATTTTCTTCGTTTGCACCCGAAATAATAGTAAAGTAATCTTTTAGACCAAAGTGGCCTAAAATATCTTTTGCTAAATTTTCTGTCTTTAAAGTAGCAACAGCTAAGATGTAGTTTTTACTAGTTAATGTTTTTAGAACATCAACAATCCCATCATACACTTTAGCTTTGTACATTCCCCCCTCTTTATCGTAGTGCTCTTTATAAATCTCCATTGCCTCTTCTAATAAGCTCTCTTCGATATCATAAACAACCCTAAATGCTTCAGGTAAGGGGGGCCCTACAAAGCCTTTGAGTTTTTCATCTTCAACATCGTTTAAGCCCAACTTTCCACCAGTGTATCTTGCTGTTGTAAAAATACCTTCAGAGGTATCTAACAACGTCCCATCTAAATCAAATAATACTATTTTATTCATAGCTCTAAGAGTAAGAAATTTAACAACAATTATCAACGAGTATAGGTTATAGTTAACTTCATGAAGTATTGTCGCTATTTACATCAAAATAAGATTAATTGGGGTTCTATTGAAGATAATTTAGTTTACAAAATCGAAGGAGATATTTTTAACTCTTTTAAGGTAACTAAGCAAAGTTATCTTATAGATGAGATAACACTTTTAACTCCAACAGATTTTTCAAAAGCCATTTGTATAGGTCTTAATTATTCAGATCACGCTTTAGAGATGGGCCTAGAACTTCCATCCTCTCCAGTTGTTTTCTTAAAGCCCCCTACAACAGCTTTAGAGCCCTTAGGTTCCATTATCTATCCTAAGATGGCAACGAGGGTCGATTATGAAGCTGAATTGGCTATAGTGATTAAACAAAGGTGTAAAAACATAAGTGAAAAACAAGCAGGTGATTACATTTTAGGTTATAGCTGTGCTAATGATGTTACTGCCCGCTCCTTACAAGATCCTAAAGGGCAGTGGACAGTTGCAAAGAGCTTTGATACTTTTTTACCTTATGGCCCTTTTATTAGTGATGAAGTTGATCCTAACAATTTAGATATCGTTAGTAGGTTAAACAATGAGGTGTGTCAAAAATCAAATACTAAAAACTTTATTTTTGACACCTTTTATCTAGTATCTTATCTTTCTCAAATTATGACACTAAATCCTGGTGATATTATTCTAACTGGAACTCCTGGAGGAATCGGGCCGATGGAAATTGGCGATACTATTGAAGTTGAGATTGAGGGTTTAGGAATTTTAAAAAACTTTGTTTCTTCTTAGCAACCACACGATTTACGAACTACCAACTCCCCTTCAAACTGTAAAGTTTTAGCAACTGGTGTATCTTCAGCTCTTATTAGTTCAACAACCATCTTACCAATTTCTTTACCCATTTCAGAAAGGGGGTAACTAATTAAAGTAAGAGGAGGATCTGCTAATGGGGTCCATGGAGCATCATCATATCCAATAAAAGCTATCTCGGTGGGAATTTTATGGTTGTTCTCTTTAAGGTATTTTAATGCCCCTAAGGTGATAGCATAATTAGAGGCAAAAACAGCACGAGGAGGAACATCTAAGTGCATCAAATATTTCATCCCTTCAAAACCTGCTTCAATGCTAAAATCTCTAATTTGTAAATACTTTTCTTCAAGTTCTTTGTTGCGCTCTTTAATAGCCTCTTTAAAGCCTAGCAGTCGATCACGCCCTGTAGAAATAGTTTGAGGTCCTACAATGATACTTATGTTCTCATAACCGTGATCTAAGAAGTGTTTTGCTACGTTATAAGCTGCATCAAAGCTTTTAAAGCCAACTTTGTTGAATTTGTTACTTACAGGTATTCGGTTAAAAAATACTAAAGGTAAATCTAGGTTTTCAAAGTGGCGCTCTTCACTAGTTGCTAAAGAGACTATTAAAGCATCAATACGTCGCTCTAGTAGTGTTTGTAGATGTTGTTTCTCATTTTCCAAAGTTCCATTAGTTTCACTAAGAATTAATTGATACCCTTGAGAAGCTAAATAATCTTCAATACCTCTAACTACTGGAGGGAAAAAGGGGTTAGCAATATCACTAATTAGAAGACCCACTAAGTGAGTATGATCTCGTTTTAAATGCTTAGCCATGGTATTGGGGATATAATTAAGCTCTTTGACAGCTTGCATTACCCTAACTTCAGTTGCCCTTTTCACATTTTTAGTTTTGTTTAAAACGTGGGAGACAGTGGCTGTTGAGACATTTGCCATCTTGGCAACATCTTTAATTGTCGCTTTTTTTCTCATCTCATTTTTTCTTTAAGGCTAAAATACATTGAAGAGAGATCCTCATCACCGTAACCTTCATCCATTGCTTCTTGCATTGTATTAAATAAGGTTTCTAAAATTGCAAAACTTCCAAGTTCTTTAAAAACCTCTTTGTTGTACCCAACATCTTTAAAAGCTAGTTTTAAAGCAAAGTAGTTATCTTTGTAATTTCCACTAAAGATTTTGTTCATTAAAGTATCAAAACCCCAAGACCTTCCACCACCACCGTTAATATAAGCGTGCATTGCCTCTAAATCTACATCTAGTTTTTCAGCTAAGGCTACTACTCCACTACTAGCAGTAAGTGATAAAGCTGCTAAAAAGTTGTTAAACAGTTTTATAGTGTGGGCACTACCTATTTCCCCAGCATAAATCATAAAAGCACTAACATTTTCTAATAAGTTTTTATACTTTTCAAAGATCTCTTTTTTCCCACCAATGGCTAATCGAACTTTTCCTTGGTCTGCTTGATTAGGACCACCAGTCATTGGAGAGTCCAACATCTCAACCCCTTTTTCTAAAAGGACTTTCGCTATTTTTTGGGTACTTTCAGGTAAAGCTGTTGTAAAATCAATTACTACTTCAACTTTACTCTCTTTAATATCAACAAAGCCCCCCTTTTGGATAAATAGTTTTTCCATTGTGGGAGAGTCACTAACACAAGTAACTAATACTTCACTTTCACTAAATATTTTATTTAAATCATCTGTGATTTTAACATTGTTTTCTTTTAGATATTTAATAACTTCATCTTCTGGATCTATTTTTCTTTTATAAGCTGTAACATCATTTCCATTAAGAGAAAGGTTTTTAGCTAAACCTTTACCCATTGCTCCAGCTCCTATTACCCCTATCTTTTTCATTTAATCAACTCCTTGTGCCTCTCTATTGTACCATTAAATTGATAATTGTTAATCGACCCAGATTCTTTGACCAATTTCAAACTCATTAAAATCAACTTTTGTTGAAGCGCCCTCTTTTGGAGAACAAGCAAAAACACCAACTAAGGCCTCTCCTCTATAGGTGTGTAGATGGGCTATTCTAATTTTGTTCCAATCAGTTTTGTCCAAAGAGTACTCTAATAAAAAATCAGATCCTTTACCTTGAACTCTTAAACAAATTTGGGTGAATATATTGGTTATTAAAGTACGAGACCAATCGGAGTAGCCGTTGTTGGTAACAATACCCCAAATTTCTTTACCTGAAGGTCCTGCAGCAAGAGCTAAGGTAATCCAGTTCTCTTTATCAAGACGAACTGTTAGTCCCCCTTGGTCAAAGTTCTTAGTGTTTTTAATGAAGCAATTTGTTCTAACAAGAAAATCTTCACGCACCTTTTTAACGTAGATATGGGCATTGTCCCGCCTAAAGCCGCTGTGAGTTCCTTGCCATAAGTTAGTCTCAGGATGGGTAGTAATCTCTAATGAATTGTCACTAAAGCGGTGAGCAGGTTTATTTAACCAACTAAATCCACCTTCATCAAATACCATAACCACCTCCCCTTTGTTTTAAACTATACTTAATAAATGTTAAAATTGGCAACACAAAAAACATTTGTTAACTCAAAATACAAAAAAGCCACCGCTGAGGGTGGCTTAACTAAGTTGAGATAACTTCTTAAATTGCGGGAGGTGGTATTTTCCCTTTAAGAAGGTCCATATCCTCTTTAGTGAAGTAAATCTTGTGGTAAATTGCCCCAAGTAACCATGCTAAGATAACCAGTGCTGCAATTCCAATGAGTAGTAAGATCCACCCTTTGGTAATAATTGATGAGAGGAGGTACAACACTCCACTAATCACAGCAACTAATACTGCATAAGGTATTTGAGTTTTTACGTGGGCTATGTGGTCACTACCGGCAAAGATAGAGGCCATAACCGTTGTATCACTAATTGGGCTACAGTGATCTCCAAAGATTGCTCCAGCAAAGATTGCTCCAATGATAATGTGAACTAATGGAAGTCCGCCAATGTGGTAGGCTAATGGCACTCCAATTGGTGTCATAATTGCCATTGTTCCCCAGCTAGTTCCAGTAGCGAAGGCGATAAACATACAAATTATAAAGATAATAAATGGTAACAGAGCTGGACTCATCCATTGTTGGGTTGATGCAACTACAAACTCAGCTGTTCCTAAAGCATCGGTAACTTCCCCAATTGACCATGCTAAGACCATGATAACAATTGCTGGAAGCATCGTTCTAATTCCACCCATTACTGTATCTTCAATCTCTTTGAAGCTAAATCGTTGAATTAAAGCTAAGATAATTCCAACTAAGCTCATTGCAAAGGCTGCCCACTGTAAAGCTACATCAACTTCAGTATCTGCTAAGGCATCCATTATCGTTTTACCTTCAGGACCTCCTCCGGTATACCACAAGGCCCAAATTCCAACTCCAATAAGAGTTACTAGTGGAAGGATGAAGAACCAAACGTTAGCTTTCTCTTTATTAATTGGCTCTCCTAAGTCCATCTCAACTGATGATAAAGGAGTAGCTCCATCTTCAATTAGTTTTCCTGTTTTTAAAGCCCTTAGTTCAGCTTTAGCCATTGGACCAAAATCATCAAAGAAAATTAACAGAGGAACTGCAATCAAAGAGAGAACAGAGTAGAAGTTCCACTGAATCGAAGAGAGGAAAGCAAAGTAAGGTTGAGTCTCAACTAATGATAAAGAGGCAAAAGCTGCTGCAATTAGTGAGACCTGGAACCCAATCCAGTCACTAACAGGTCCAATGGTTGCCATTGGGGCAGCCGTAGCATCTAGAATGTAGGCAAACTTCTCCCTTGAAACGCGGTACTGTCCGTTGATATCTTTTGCTGCGTTTCCAGCAATAACAGAGTTTACGTAGTCGTTAAAGAATACTATAACGCCTAAGACCCACCCAAATAGTTGTGCCTTTTTACGAGTGTTAATTTTGTGACGTAGAGAGTGAACTAATGCATAAGAACCTCCAACCTTATACATTAACGCAGCTCCAATTCCTAAGAACGCAACTAAGACTAAGAAGCGGGAGTTCCAAGGATCAATCATCACATCTTTCATCCAAGTAAAAGACATAGCCACTGCTGCAAAGGGGTTTCCTCCACTGTAAATTAGTCCACCAATCCAGATACTAATAAACAGAGAGATTACAACTTTTCTAGTCAGTATGGCCAATACAACCGCAACAATTGGCGGTACAATAGACCAAAGTCCGAACATAACGAACCTCCTTTTATTGGTCGGTAATGTAATGACAATTATTACACGCACTTGGTCAATCGTCAAAGCAAATGTGGTGGACTTACACCCTTAAGTGCCTTATCATTTTATTTACAACTCAAAAAGGAGCAAAAAAACCATGAGTAAATCACTCTCTTACATCATCGTTACCCCTTACACTGTTGCTAAAAGTAGAATTGGAGGAGTATTATCCCGTTTATTAAGTAGGTTGGATTTAGAATTTGTTGGAGCTCAAATGTTTGGAGCCGACGAAGAGTTCACTAACGCCTATGCTGATATTCTTTTATCTCAAAGCGATCCTAAAAACCCCGATGCGGGAAGACTACTTAGTGAATATGTTAGAAATAACTTTGGGCCAACTAACAACAAAGTGCACCGCTCTTTATTGTTGTTGTTTGAAGGTGAAGATGTTTATAAAAAGTTAAGTGATATCGTTGGTGCTTTGTATCCAGAAAATATTAGTACTGAATCGTTACAAGGGGAGACTGTAAGGGACACTTATGCAGATCTTATTTATGACCCAGTGGATTATAATAAAGTAAAATACTTTGAACCTGCTGTTTTCACCCCTAGAAATAAGCAATTAGCTGATAATGTGTTAACTCTTTTAAGTAAATGGTTACCCACCCAACCAAACATCGTCACCAATAAAAAAGGTCTTGAAGAGCAAACTTTGGTAATAATAAAACCTGAAAACTGGCGTTTTGCTTCAAGTAAGCCTGGAACAATTATCGATATGTTTAGTCGTACTGGTTTAAAGATAGTTGGCATGAAACTTCATAGAATGAGTGTTCAAGAGGCATTGAATTTTTATCAACCAGTAGAGGGGGCTTTAAAGAAAAAACTTGCCCCCTCAATTGCCTCTAAAGCAAAGGTGGAACTAGAAAGAAAATTTGATTTTCCCCTTAGTTCAAAAGCAGAAGAGGTTTTAGTTGAAACAATTGGTAAAGAGTATGCTTACGATCAATTTGAACAGATTATTGAGTTTATGAGTGGTTATAGATCAACTGATATAGATAAAGAGAACTTAGAAGATCCAGGAAGAGTTAAGTGTTTTATCTTAATTTATGAGGGCAAAGATGCGTGTAAGAAAATTAGAGAGGTTTTAGGGCCAACAGATCCTTCCAAAGCTCCAGAAGGAACTGTTAGACGAGACTTTGGGCGTAACATCATGGTTAATACAGCCCACGCTTCTGATTCTCCTGAGAATGCTAAAAAAGAGATGGTTATAGTTAAAGCTGAACGTAACAGATGCTCTTATTTTATTAACGAATATTTAAAAACTAATAAGTGACGTTAAAAGCTACTGCATTAGGCCCCACCCCAAGCTGCCAGGTGGGGCTTATTTTATTTGCAATAAATGGGATGGTAAAACCAAACAAAGAGCCCACCAATGAACCCACCACCACATCACTAAGATAGTGTGAGCCACTAGCAACTCTTAAAATTGCAGTCGTGGCTGCTAATGACCAAGTGGTAATAGTTACAGGCAATTTCCATTTACTCTCTTTATACTTTTGACTAAAAACAGTTTGAGTAAAAGCAGCAGAGGCAAATGCTAAAGCACGAGTGACCTGAAAAAAATGATTTGTTGTAATCACCATGAAAATCGCCAAATGTTGTGTAAGGGCGATTACGGACAACTGTCTCTTTAACAATGGTGCGAGTAGCGTAAGTTAATAAAATAGTTGTTCCATAAGCTACAGAGAGTTTTATTGAATCATTTAAAGAGTTGGATGCTATTGCTATAAAAGCAGGTGCAATTAAAGAGGTGTATTGGGTAACATCACTAATTACATCCAACGTTTTAGAGTATGGGTATACTAGATAATCATCAGTAGCAAATACAAAGCTACTGATAAAAACTAAAATTAGAATTACTAAAAAAAGCCTTTTATTAACCATCTACTTGATACTACAAAAATATCTTCTCTTGTGCCACACTTAATTTATGAGACTATTTTATGCAATCAACTTTAATGAAAAAGAAAAATCTTATTTTCTAGAAGCCCAAAAAAGGATAAAAGAAGTTTCCACTAAAGCCTCTTTTACCCTTAAAGATAATTTTCATCTAACTTTAAATTTTGTTGGTGAAACTACAAATGCCCAATTAAACGATCTACTACAAAAATTAGAGGCAATAAATACAAAACCATTTACTTTAAAGTTCAATAGATTGGATACTTTTAGAGGTGATTTGTGGTATGTAGCAGCTCAAGAGAATAACCAACTGACAAAATTAAACAACTATTTAAGCAACTCAGACAAAAATAGGTTCCTCGCCTCACGTAACAATAGCTCGCAGAGTACTTCTAAAAGATCATGTAATAGATAAAGACCTAGAAAAACTAACAGTAGAGGTAAATAAAATAAGCCTAATGGAATCAAAACGAATAGATGGTAGGTTAACTTATATAGAGGTTGCTTCTAAGTCTTTAAATCATTA
>JBMNGX010000008.1:0-76366 GCA_050950065.1 Sphaerochaetaceae bacterium
TGCCCTCTTCTTAGTAAACTTCAAAGATAAAAGCTATTTAATTGAAAAAATAAATGAGTTGATAAAAAACTTAAATGATTTGGAGATTTATTGCAGTATTGGAATTGCCTCTTATCCTGATAACGGGACAAGCTACACAGCTATTTTCGAAAGTGCCGATAAAGCTCTTTATAAGATTAAAAACTCAACTAAAAATGGGTACAACTTTGCTAAAAACTAAGTTCATTGTAGCTAAGGGGGATTGGCCCCAGCTCTACTTACAGTAACTGCTGCTGCCTTACTAGCTAAAGTTAAAGCCTCTTTAATCTCCTCTTCTTCTAAGCGGATCAGTTGGCCCTATGGCATTTTCACTTAAATAAGATAACAAAGCACCACTAACTGTATCACCTGCCCCTATGGTGTCGACAACTTTATCCCCATAAGCTTTTACACTAACTACTAAACCATCTTGGCTAAACCACTTTAAACCCTCTTTGCCCATAGTTAATACTATATGTTCAACCCCTAAATCCAATAGTTGATCCTATAGCCTCTTCTACTTCTAATGAGGGAAATAATATTTTTATATCTTCATCAGAGAGTTTTATCATGTTGGCAAGTTTTGCAACCTCTAAGACCCTTTTTAAATAAGAGGCATTATCGTTCGATGACTGCCTCTCTCACATTAGGATCAAAGAAGATAAAAGGTCTCTCATTTAAACTCTTTAAAGCTTTTAAAATCTCATTACCACTATTTTCCAAAGCTAATGAGACTGAACCCACATGAAGGTAGTGAATGTCATCAAATGTTTTTAAAAGATTAACTATCTCATCACTACTAAGAGAGTCGATAGTGGTCCCTTTGGTGTAAAAAGTGTAAGAAGCAGCTTTTGAAGTATCTAGGTGGGCAAAAGCTAACATTGTAGGCTCTTTAACCCCAACAAATGAATCAAATAAGTCTACCCTATTCTCTTTAAAGTATTTTTCAATCTCTTTACCAAAAACATCACTAGAGATTTTTCCCATGTAAATGACATCTGCTTCTAAGCGAGCTGCAGAAACGGCTGCGTTTAAAGCACAGCCCCCTATGTAATTATAAAATAACGATTTGTCACCCTCTTTTGAGGCGACTAAATCGATTAAAGCTTCTCCTAAAAATCCAATCACAAAGAACCTCCTTTACAGGTAGTGTTTCTCCTTCAGTTTATCAATTTGAGCCACAAGTTCAACATAATTTTTGATTGGAGATGAGTTTACTTTTGGGAAAAGGACCTCTTCCACTTGGAAATAGCCAACTTCACTACTCATATCAACTTTAATTTTAATAGGCTTTTCATCCCCTTTGGAGATAGTTACTTTCTCAATAGCAGAGGAGGAGTATTTATGTATATCTCCAATTTTTGGCTCTTTGCTTAAAAACAGTGGTATTCTCGCTCTCCCTTTTTCCATATCACACCCATCAGCTAATAAAATTACTCCAGCTTCAACTGAGTGTATCTTTCTGTTTGCCATATGGCCCACAATCCCCTCTAAGGCTACTGAGCGGATTGCTACGCGTTTTTTAAGCTCATTTGGATAAATAACCTCTAAAAGACGATTGATGATGCCTAAAGCCAGCGTTGAGCTGAATAGCTCGTGATCTTCACGCCCTATTGCCA
Organism: Sphaerochaetaceae bacterium; assembly: GCA_050950065.1. Lineage (GTDB taxonomy): Bacteria > Spirochaetota > Spirochaetia > Sphaerochaetales > Sphaerochaetaceae > JBAYOE01. The sequence goes on from JBMNGX010000008.1 coordinate 1,638, forward strand.
TTCCTAAATCGTGTAAAAAGGAGGCTAACAGAACTGCACTTAAACTATCTTCAAAGGTCCCAACTTTATCACTCTCTAATGAAGTTTTAATATTTGCCTCTTTTAAAAGAGCCATCATCTTAAGGGCATTTAAAGCAACTTGTCTCATGTGAACTGGCCCATGGTCGTTAAATCCCAATCTCACTATAGAGACAGTGTTAGCGTAATCTTGCATGATTTGAATCTCCTGATCTTCAATAAGGAGACCCAACAACTTTCCAGGTGGTCTATTAGCATCTACTTCAGCTAACAGCTTCTTCTCTAATGCCACCTCTTTTGGCGATTTTAGTTCTTTATTCATAATGAGAAAATAAGGATAATTTAGATAATAGTAAAGGCACCTTGCGGTGCCTTTGTACTAGTTGTTCTCTCTACCTGCTATGAAGTTTTCAAAGAAAGCTTGTAAGAAATTGTCTGTTAGACGATCTGAATAGAAGACCTGTTGTAAAAGATCTTGCTGACTTTGCCCTTTAGCATAGTAAGGGTGGACAATTTCAATGTAAGAGCGCATCTCATCATCCATCTTTACCTCAGCAGTTGGTGTGACTACTAAAGTTGCCCCATTGGATTCATAGGGACCTAAGATTGAACCAACTTCACTGGTAAAAAGAGATCTCATAATTTCTCTGTTTCCACTTAGAAGTCTTAAATAGCCCATCTCATCGGTGTAGTTAAAACCTGAAAGGTAATTAGAAGCAGCAACGTTGGCACTGGTAGGTTCGATTGTGTAGCTTTTAAGAGCTAACTCTTTTACAGCTTCATCAAATCCCACTTGGTTTGCCCTATCAACAAAAGTATCAACTTTATCAGCGACATAGGAGATGATGATTTCAGAATCGTGTGAGCCAATGTATTGTTTAATATCATTTATAACATCTTGATCTTCAAAGTCTGCACCAAAGGGTTGCTTATTGACTTTAAAGAAGGCGTATCCATTAAGAGTTTCAAATATTGGTGAATACCCACCCACCTTTGTTGAGAAAAGGATATTTACCTCTTCTGGGTGTTTGAATTGTTGCTGTAATTCGTAGTAGTAAAGTAAATCTCTTTGTCCTTCACTTTTGTTATCTAAAAGGGCGTTTGCCTCTTCTAAAGTAGCTGCATTAACAACATCAATATCAATTAAAGAAAATAGAGCAACATTATTTTGACCATAGTTGGTAGCTAATGCATCGGGATAGAGAGAATAATCAAACAAAGCATACTCAAAGCTTCTACTCTTATCACCAATGGACATAATGTAATCAAGCTCCCCACTTGCAGTTAATAGAGATGAGATATCGTTCATAACTGCTTCTAAGGGTAAATTCTCCTCTATTTGTTGTTTAACTGTCTTTTTACGGTCAGCTGGGGTTTGCTCATACAACTTTGTGTCAAACTTACCATCTCTGTTGTAAGCACCACTGTCTATAATAGCTTGGTTTAACTTCTCATCGGTTACTTTGTACCCAACATCGACTGCCATCTTATTTAAGGCGGTATAGATAACAGTATTCTCAAATGCTCCTCTCCAAATTTGGTAAGCTACTGCATCGGATGAACCTTTATTTTGTTGTGCTAGGTTTTGGTATTGTCTGTAAAAGTAGTTACCATATCTAAACTCAATTGGTTTGCCATCTAAAGTACCAAAGGTGATTGAAGAGGCTTGTCCCTGTCTAGAGAATGAGGGTAAAACAACACTAAATATTAAGGCAATTGCAATTAAAGCCAATATTACGTAAGTGATAATCCTACCAAAAGAGATTTTCTCTTTTCCCTTCTGTTTAAATTTAGTTACTTTACTCTCTTTCGTAGTTGGAGTGTTTGAATCATTTGAAGGCATGTAAGTCCTCTTTTAAGCCAGTTATTTTGCTCTTCAAACTCAAAGAGCATCCCTAGGAAAATAACATGTCTATGTAGAGAGTGTCAACGATTTGTAAAGGGACTAATTTGCCCTTTACAGGTAAGAAATTTATATTTTCCTTATAATCGTCCTATTTTTACCCATAATTAAAAATAACTATGAGATTCAATTGACTTTTTGATTCTTCTAACTACACTATAACGAGTAGTTACTTTCTACTACTTACTAGGAGAAACTCTTTATGGGAGAAACATTAAAGCCATTAGAACCTTACAAAGGGAAGTATTTTGAAGGATCTTGGCCCTCAATACCACAACTATTAACGATAACCCACTCACAATACGCCTCTAACAGAGGCTTTACTAAAATAGTGGGCAAAGAGGTTATTAATTTAACTTACGACCAATTATTTAATAAGATAAATAGCACAGCTTTATATCTTAAAGAGCAAGGGGTACAAAAAGGAGATCGCCTTATCCTCAATGGGAAAAACTCCCCTAACTGGGCAATTGCCTACTTAGCAATTCTGTTCGCTGGAGCAATAGTTGTCCCTTTAGATAACCAAATGCCCTCAGAAAAAGTTGAACAGTTATCACAATTTAGTGAGCCTAATGGGATATTTGCCGATAGCGATGTTATTGAAAAATTAAATAAAAACTCTTTTATTAAAGATCAAAAAATTGTAATTAGTCTAACTGATAAAGGAAAGAACAACCTATTTACCCTTGATGAGATCAAAAGTTTGACAAAAAAAGTTGCTTCTAAAGATCTACCTATTGGAGATGATACTGCCGCTATTTTATACACTAGTGGAACTACAGGTAATGAAAAAGGGGTTGTTTTAACTCACTCAAACTTAGTGAGTAACGTCTTTCAAGCAAGTGACCCAGCATTTTTAGTATTCGACAGTACAGATATCTTTTATGCACTATTGCCTTTACACCACTCCTATGCAATGACTGCAGTCTTTTTAGAGGCAATTGGACACGGTTGTGAAATTGTCTTTGGTGAGGGAATAGTTGTTTCTAGAGTCCTTAATGAGATGAGATTGGGTAAAATTACCCTATTTTTAGCAATTCCCCTTTTATACAACAAACTTTTAGCAGGTTTGATGAAAAAAGTTAAAGAGAAAGGGTTAGTAGCTTACGCCCTTATTAGACTCTTAATGGTAATTAATGGCTTTTTAAGAAGAACATTTAAAATAAATATGGGAAGAAAGTGGTTTAGCCAACTATTAGATGGAATTGGGATGTTAGATAACAACCTCTGTATTTGTGGAGGAGGTCCTTTATCAGCTGAGACCTTTAGACAATATCAACAACTGGGTTTAGATTTTATCCAAGGATATGGATTAACTGAAACAGCCCCAATCTTAACGTTAAATCCTGTAAGTAAATTTAAAGTTACCAGTGTTGGTAAGGTATTACCCTTAGTTGAGATGCGCATTGCCAATCCCGACTTTTTTGGCAATGGAGAGGTTCAAGTTAAAGGGCCAAATATTTGCCAAGGGTACTACAAAGACCCTAAGAACACTAAAGAGTTATTCACTGAAGATGGCTTTTTAAAGACAGGTGATTTAGGACACTTAGATAAAGAGAACTACCTCTACCTTAAAGGGAGAGCAAAAAATTTAATTGTCACTGAAGGGGGCAAAAACGTCTATCCTGAAGAGATTGAAGATCAGTTTCAACTTTATGATGAGATTGATCAAATTATGGTGCGTGGTTACATAGCCAATAAGAGCCATCGTTCAGAAGAGATTGAAGCTCTAATTTATCCCAACGTTGAACACTACAAAGAAAAAGGTTTCAACAACGATCAAATTGCTACTGAAATTGAAAAAATAGTTGAAGAGGTTAACAGAAAATTAATTGCTTATAAGAAGGTGACTAAAATTACCGTTTTGGATAAACCTATGGCAATGACCAGTACTAAAAAGATTCAACGGGGTAAAGTCTCAAAATAGCTGACTCTTTCAATAAGTCGTGCTATCTTGAATTATGAAGGTATTGATAAAAAACGGCACTATAGTACCAGTTAGTGACAAAAATGTTTTATATAACACAGATATTGCAATTGAGGATGGGATAATTGTAGCTATTGGAGATGTGAAAAACTTTAATAGTGATTACACTGTCGATGCTACAGACAAGATTGTCCTTCCAGCACTTGTAAATAGTCATACTCACGCATCAATGACTTTCTTTAGAAACTTCCCCAATAAAATAGATTCATTACAAAGTTGGCTTTCACAAATATGGGTCTATGAAGACCTATTAACAGAAGAAGATGTCTACATAGGAACAAAATTGGCAATTGCTGAGATGATAAGTAGTGGTACTACCACCTTTAGTGATTTCTACTTTTTCCAAGAAGCTAGTAGCGAGGCAATTAAAGAGGCCAAAGTTAAAGCTAATTTAGGTTTAACTTTATTTGGGGATGCAAAAGAGAGTGAAAAAAGGGTTGCCAATACCCTTCCCTCTTTAAAGAAGATAAAACAACAAACTAATGGGGCAATTAAATTTGATATAGCTCCCCACTCCATTTACACTTGTAGTGCAGGAACTTATAAAATAGCTAATGAAGTTGCTAAAGAAAATAATTGTAAAGTGCACACCCACATTAGTGAAACTGAAAAAGAAGTAAGTGACTCTTTAAAAGAGTTTGGTAAAAGGCCTCTTCAATACTTAGATTCATTGGGTGTTGTTGATAAAAACCACCTCTATTTAGCTCACGGTATCTTTTTAGATCAAAGTGAACAAGATCTTTTAAAAGAGAAAAAAATCCCTTTAGTTCATAACCCAAATAGCAATGCAATACTAGGTTGTGGCATTGCCCCTATTAAGAAGTATTTAGAAAATGATATTTTAATTGCTTTAGGAACCGATGGAGCTTCAAGTAACAACAATTTAGATCTCTTTTTAGAGATGCGTCAGTGTGGCCTACTAAGCAGTGCAACAACCTTACAAGCACGCTCTATTGATCCTTATGAAATAATTAAAATGGCAACAATCAATGGTGCTATTGCTTTAGGAAGAAAGAAAGAGATAGGGACCATCGAAGTTGGCAAAGAGGGAGATTTAATTTTAATAGATGCTAATAGTGTAAATATGTTACCTCACAACAACATCTACTCCTCTTTAGTCTATTCAGCTAAAAGTAGTGATGTTGTTACTGTTGTTAGTGGTGGCAACATCGTAATGGAAAACCGAGAGTTAAAAACTATCGACATAGAGAGTGTTAAAAGGGACTTTTTAGAAAGTTGGGAAAATATAAAGAAAAGAGCTACTAGATGATATTCAGCTCCACCTTAAAACTATTGTTTCCTCTTTTTAGTAAAATTGGCCTAGGTTATGTTTTCAAAAAAGGGAAGCTATTAAATCAACAAACTTTATATGAATTGAATACTTTAATATTTAAAGTTTTATTACCACTTTTGATTTTTATTAATATCTATGAGACCGATTTTAACACAATTGAGAGCTTTTCACTTTTGTGGTTCTCAGCAATTTCAATAATAGTTATTTTTATAATCTCAATGATTGCAATCCCCCCCCCTTGCTAAAAGTAGAGATCGTAAAGGGGTACTGGTACAAGGGGTAACTAGAAGCAACTTTATCTTCTTTGGCATTCCTATGGCCATAAGTCTTTATGGGAAAGAGTCTGCTGGAATTGCCTCTTTATTAGGAGGTTTAGCCTCCCCATTGTTTAATGTAGTTAGCTTGTTTTCATTAGAATTTTTTATGGGAGAAGAGAGAGATTACTCAAAGATATTTAAGGCAATTTTAACGAATCAGATGATTTTCGCATCACTGTTAGGTTTATTATTTGCTTTAACTAACTTCTCTTTACCACCAATTATCGTCACTTTCTTAAAAGAGATAGGTGCTATTACTACTCCCTTAGCTTTAATAGTTTTAGGAGCCTCAGTCACCTACTCCTCACTAAAGAAAAATTCCTTTGCTTTAGTGATGGTATCTTTATTAAAGTTAATTGTTGTCCCTTTAGTGGTTGTTTTAGTTGCAATAGCCTTTGGTTATAAAGAGTTGGAGTTAATTCTAATTTTAGCTTTGTTTGCCTCTCCTGCTTCAGTAACTAGTTTTACTTTAGCTCAACAACTAGATCAGGATTACAACTTAGCTGGTCAAATAGTTGTCACTACAACTTCAGTAAGCTTGTTTACACTATTTGTTTGGATATCTGTGTTGTTAAAGCTCTCGCTATTTTAGTTGTAAAAAGAGGCTTGTAAAGAGATTAGCATTTGGATCCGCTAAAGATCGAGTTGCCTTTGGCGTTGTTATGTAGTGCTTATTTATAATCTCCATTGGTCTTTTAGAGAGCTTTATCACTAAATCAGCCATTAGTAGAGCTTCTTGAACATCGTGAGTCACATACAAAGTTGTCCTTTTTTCTGCTTCCCAAAGATGTAAAAAGGATTTAACTAACGACCATCTTAATGAGGCATCTAGACTTTGAAAAGGTTCATCTAAGAGCATAATCGAACTTGGATAGGCAAAAGAACGAGCAATGGCAACTCTTTGGCGCATCCCACCGCTAAGCATGTCAGGTTTAAACTTAGCATAATCGCCCAATCCCACCATTTTAATGAACTTCATAGCTATATCGACTCTCTCTGCCTTATTCTCATAAAAGGGGCGTAGAACCACCTCTACGTTGGTTAGAACAGAGAACCAAGGCAATAGGCGAGGCTCTTGGAACAAGTAACTTACTGGTCCCAATTCACTTTCACTTTTAACGATTGACCCTTTATCACAAGCTTCTAACTCTCCCACTAAACGTAAAAGTGTTGTTTTACCACACCCACTTGGGCCAACTAAAGCACAAATTGTATTTGGTTCAATTGTCAAAGAGAAATCTTTTAATACTTCTAAAGGCTCTGAGTTAACTAAATAGCTTTTTGAGACATCGTTAATAATCACTTTACAACCCTCTCTAAAGCTTTTAATAGAAGGCTAAAAACTAAATCTCCAATCGCAGTTAATAAAATTGCTATGATAGTCCAAGCTAATACTTGAGCAGTCTCCAAGTTCACTTGGGCTAGTTGCATTCTACTACCCACCCCATACTTAGGAACTGTTAAAACTTCAGCTGCTATAACAACTTTCCAAACCATCGATAATGATGCTTTAGAACCTGTAATAATTGAGGGCAATAGCGATGGGATAATTACATAAAAGAGGCGATCTTTTTTAGAAAAAGCAAAAAGCTGACTCATCTCTTTTAACTCTTTAGAGATTTGATCCACCCCCCTCTCCATTTGGACAAACATAATTGGAAAGCCCATTAAAAAGGCACTAAAAAGGGGCACTGTCCCACTGCTAAACCAGATGAAGGCTAATAGTATTATTGCCATCACAGGAGTTGCTTTACAAATCACTAAAAAAGGTTTTAAAAAGGCATCTATTAACTTAAAGTAACCAGCTAAAATTCCCAGTATTGTTCCACTAATTAAAATTATTAGAAAACTTTTTAAAGAGCGAGATACAGTTGTTAAGATATTTACTGAAAGGGGTTTAAATTTTAGAAGTTGTACAAAGGCTTCAACAGTTTTACCCACAGTGGGTAAGATCACTTGGGCATCAAGTAGTATTGCCCCAACTTGCCAAGTGGCAAGAAGGAGCAACAAACTAATTATTAAAGTTAGCTTAGTAGCTAAGGTAGAACGACTCATCAGGTAGTGAGCCCCCAATTGAGCTATAATCGAAGCCTTGAAGTACTTTCAAATAGGTATCCATTGCGATATAACCATCTTCAGCTTTTGTGAAAACTAAATTACATCTAGGAATTGAGTCAACTGCCATAGCAGCAGCCATAATCCCCGCCTCTTCAATTAAAACAGAAGCATCTTTAGGATTGGAATTGACCCACTCTATTGAATCTTTAAGGGCATCCATAATAACTGTCACCCGATCTGGGTGTTTTTCAATAAACTTATCTGAGATAACTGCAACAGTCATTGGGTAATTATCAACACCAGTGAGAGAACCCCACAAGTTTTGCATATCCAATAAAGGTATTGCTTTAGGATTTGATTTTAAAATCAGAGTGACAAATGGTTCAGGCATAACTGCTAAATCAACTCTGTTAGCAATCATCATTTGGGCAACTTGAGCAGGAGCTGCAATTGAATAGTCGAGTTCTACATCTGTATCTGGATCAAAACCAAAAGCGCTCACCATTATTCTAGTAATTTGATCAGGAGTCGAACCCGAACCTGGAATGTTTATTTTTCTATTTGCTAAATCTTCTAACTTCTCAATTGAGTGGTCAGTTGATAAAAGCATCAACATCCCTTCTCCTGTTATAGCTGCAACTTTAACTCCAACATTCTTAGCATACAGATTTGCTGCTACGTTAGTTGGCAATGCTGCTACATCAATCTCCCCATTTGCTAAACGGGCAATTACTTCATTTGGAGAGGGATAAACGGTGACATCAACTTTAGTTTTTTCGTTGAGTTTTCCTTGGTTTCGAAACAATCCAGCAGCTCCAAAGCCACTAGGACCTTGCATCACTGCCATGTTAATTTCAACTTCTTCAGAAGCCCTCACACTCTTTTCTACTGCCCCTTGGGCACTAAGTGGAAGGATTATAACAATTAAAAGCAAAAAGGTTAAAACTTTTTTCATAATAGACCTCTATCGGAATTGGCTTCCGATTGCCTTGTATCACGCAGTAACTACAATTCTAAAATAGCGCTTTTTACCCGCTTTTAGAATCAGTTCTTGGTGAGTTATCCAGCTCTTATCAATTATTGTATTTACATCTTCAATTTTTTTATCTTGGACAGTTGCCCCCCCTTGTTGGACTAAACGGCGAGCATCGCTGTTTGTTTTACACAAGTCGGTCATGGCAAATAGCTCAATAACTCCAATCCCATCTTCAAATCTGCTTGCACTAACTTCTAATGTGGGAAGACCCTCTTTTGCTTTGTCATCAAGTTTATTGCTACCAAACATAGTTTGAGCTGCAGCTTTAGCTTTATCTGCCTCTTTTTCACCATGAATAATTTTGGTTTGCTCATAAGCTAATCTTTGTTTAGCTTCATTGATGTTTACACCCTCTTTTTGATACTCAGCTATCTCTTCTAAACTTAAAAAGGTGAAAAGTTTCATAAACTTAAAGACATCTTCATCGTTGGTGTTGCGCCAGTATTGGTAAAAATCGTAAGGAGTGTAAAGTTCGGGATCTAAAAAGACTGCCCCTTTCTCACTTTTACCCATCTTGTGCCCATCGGAACGGGTGATGAGATTAAATGTTAGGCCATAACTCTCCCCTCTTTCAACTTTTCTAACTAGCTCAATACCCGAAACAATGTTTCCCCATTGATCATCGCCCCCTATTTGTAAAGTGCAGTTGTGCTCTTTAAAGAGGATTAAAAAGTCGTAAGATTGTAAAAGTTGGTAGTTAAACTCAATAAAGGAGAGCCCTTTTTCTAATCTTTGTTTGTAAGACTCAAAGGTTAACATTCTGTTAACAGAAAAGTGCTTTCCAATATCGCGTAAAAACTCAATGTAATTTAAAGGTCCTAGCCAATCGTAGTTGTTTAACATGATAGCTTTACCTTTATTTGAGCCCTCAACAACATCAAAATCTATTACTGTCCCTATTTGGTCTTTTAAAGCTTTGCTGTTATCTTCAATCTCTTTAACACTGAGCATTTTTCTCATCTCAGTTTTTCCAGAGGGGTCTCCAATTAAACTAGTTCCCCCTCCAACTAAAGCTATTGGGTTGTGTCCATGCTCTTGTAGGTGGTGCATAGCGAAAAATGGGACCATGTGTCCAATGTGAATCGATCTTCCTGTTGGGTCTACCCCCAAATAGAAAGTGATTGGACCCTCATCCATCTTCTTACTAAGTCCCTCTAAGTCGGTACACTGAGCAATAAAGCCTCTTTGTTGTAAAACTTCTAGCGCTTTGTTCATAAATTATTCAACCCTTTTGTACTCTTTAGTTGCTTTCTTTAGCGTAGCAACGATATCGTCGATTTTAACTCTAATTTGCTCCATTGAGTCTCTAAATCTGAGAGTCACTGTATTATCTTCTAGGCTTTGGTAATCAACAGTTAGACAGTATGGAGTTCCAATCTCATCCATCCTCCTGTAACGACGCCCAATAGCTCCACTTTGATCGTAGAAAGTGACAAACTCTTCTCTTAAATCTTTTTCTAGTTTTTGAGCTACCTCCCCTAGTCCATCTTTTTTAACTAATGGTAAAACTGCTACTGTTACTGGAGCAATCTTTGGGTGAAATCTTAAAACAGTACGAATATCGTTTTCCCCAATCTCTTCCTCTTCATAAGCATCGCTAAGGGCCATTAAAACGTTTCTTGTTAAACCAGCACTAGTTTCGACAACGTAAGGGACAAATCTCTCCCCACTTTCTTGATCTAAGTAAGTTAAATCTTTTTTGCTAAACTTTTGGTGTTGCGTTAAATCGTAATCGGTTCTGTTGTGAATACCCTCTAACTCTTGCCACCCCATAGGAAATAAAAATTGGATATCGTAAGCCTCTTTTGCATAGAAAGCTAACTCATCGTCCCCATGTTTGTGCCACCTTAAAGAGGTGGGCTTAATTCCCATGTTGTGATAACTGTTTAATCTTTGTTCTTTCCAATAGGCAAACCATTTATCATCAGTACCTGGTTTAACAAAGAACTGCATCTCCATTTGTTCAAACTCAACTGAGCGGAAGATAAAACTCTTAGTGGTAATCTCATTTCTAAATGATTTTCCAACTTGGGCAATACCAAAAGGGACCTTTACTCTGCTACTTTGAACTACGTTTCTAAAATCAACGTAGATTCCTTGGGCAGTTTCAGGTCTTAAGTAAATCTTAGAGCCCTCTTGTTCAATTGAACCTATATTTGTAGAGAACATCAAGTTAAAGTTTCTTGGCTCAGTGAAGGAGTCTTTAGTTCCACAGTTTGGACACGCAGCTTCTAAATCTATTTGATCTGCTCTAAAGCGAGCTTTACAATGTTTACAGTCAACTAAAGGGTCGGTGAAATTGTTGATATGACCACTAGCTTCCCAAACCTTTGGGTGCATTAAAATGGCAGAGTCTAGTCCAACAATATTGTCGTAGTGTTGAGTCATCTCTTTCCACCAGAAATCTCTAATATTATTTTTAAGGGCAACTCCTAATGGACCGTAATCCCACGATCCAGCAAGTCCACCATAAATCTCACTCGATTGGTAAATAAAACCTCTTCTCTTACAAAGCGAAACAATTTTTTCCATTGTTGTGTTCTTCTCACCCATTTTCAACCTCATCTTGTAGTATCTCAATTGCCCTTTTTATACGGGCCATAGTTTTTTCTAATCCTAATAATCTCATCGAGTCAAACAGTGGTGGGCTAACTAAAGAGCCTGTAACTGCAACTCTTAAGGGCATAAAGATTGCATTAACTTTTTGATCCAAGGAATTAGCTAACTCCATTAACTCACTTTCAGCTTGTTCATTGGTTAACTCATCCAATCTCTCTATAACTAAAGAGCCCTTTTGTAAAATCTCTAAGGTAGTTTTCTTGTCAACATTTTTGGGCAATAGTGCCTCTGCATCTACATCCCCAATATCGACAAACAAGAATTTCACCATAGGACCAATATCACTAAGGATTTTTAATCTCTCTTTAACAATTGGCATTAACTTTAAGAGTTGTCTCTCATCAATATTTGTTAAATCAAACTCTTTAGCCATAAAAGGTTTTAATAGTTGTAACAACTCATTATCACCCTTTTCTCTAATGTAGTGCCCATTGTACCAAAGAAGCTTCTTATAATCAAAAACTCCAGGTGATTTACTTATCTTATCCAAAGAAAAAAGTTCACTTAACTGTTCTTTAGTAAAAAATTCTCTTTTATCGTCGTAAGACCACCCAACCATACTCACATAGTTAATCAGAGCCTCACTTAAATATCCTTGTTCAATAAACTCTTTAACGGCAGTAGAGCCGTGTCTTTTAGAAAGTTTTTGCCCATCTTTACCCATTACCATTGGTAGGTGACAAAACTTAGGAGTTTCCCACCCAAAAGCTTCATACAATAAAACGTGCAGTGGTCCTGATGGTATCCACTCTTGAGCTCTCATGATATGGCTAATTTCCATAAAATGATCATCAATCACATTTGCCAAGTGGTATGTGGGAAAACCATCACTTTTTAAAAGGACAGGATCGGGAGAGATGTCGCTGTTACGTCTACTAATTGAGCCCATTAATAGATCTTCAACTACAGTTTTCCCTTCCAAAGGAATTTTAAAGCGCACAACAGAGCTTTTACCCTCTTTTTCTAAAGATGCAATTTCCTCTTTACTAAGGTTACGACAATGGCGATCATAACCAACTACTTTGCTTTTAGATTCAGTTTGCTCTTGTCGCACTTTTTCTAATCTTTCGGATGTACAGTAACATCTGTAGGCTTTACCATCATCAATTAATTTTTCAGCATACTCTTTGTATAGTTCAAATCTTTCACTTTGTTGATAAGGGGCATAAGGACCACCTACAACAGGACCTTCATCCCAATCAATCCCTAGCCACTTCAAAGTTGCATAAAGATCTTCAACAGCTTTTTCGTCGTAGCGAGATTGATCTGTATCTTCAATTCTTAAAATGAATTTACCTTTGTTTGCACGGGCAAAGAAATAGTTAAACAGGGCTGTTCTTATGCCACCGATATGTTGCAATCCTGTTGGGGAGGGGGCGTAACGAACACGAACTTTCATAGAGATTAACTCCTAGGGTAAAATTTAGCTTTGATTAGCAGAACCTTATCTTAGGTTCTATAGGAAAAAGGAAAAATTAGCAACATCAGAGCAACCACTTAAGTGTTTGTTCCATAGCATCTTTTCTCACTTTTTGGTCTATATCGTAGGGGATAAAGTGAGTTGCCTCTTCAAAGTTTTTCCATCTATTTTTAGAAGATTGCTTTTCAAATAGCGAACCAACTTCTTTAGGAACTGTTTGATCAAGACTTCCTGTAAATACTAACACTTCAGCTTTAATTTTCTCTAAGTTTTTTAAAGCCTCTTTAGCAACAAACCCTAGCTCTTTAACTTGTTTAAGATAGAGGTGTGACCAATACTCTTTTCCTAAGTATTGATCATCATCTTCATCCCTTTCATCAAAGAACTTATAACGGGGATCAGAACGCCACCCTGTATCAAACTTTTTAATGAAAAGAGAGGCAATGGAGATTAATGGTAAATTTAATTTACTCACCTTTAAAGCAGGTGCATAAAGGACCATCTTTTTAACAGGGTACTTACTAGCTAAAATAGTAGCTATAGCACCCCCCATTGAGTGTCCTATTAGATAAACCTCTTCATACTCTTTAACTAATTTTTTGTAACTCTCTTGTGCCTCTTTTATCCACATTTTGGCATTAGTAGTTCTAAAATCTTCACTATTAGTTCCATGACCGGGAAGCCTAATTACATAAACATCAAAACCCCCATCAAAAAGGGTTTTCGCTGGAAGAGCTAGCTCACCAGGATAACCTGCATAGCCATGGATAGCTAAAACAGCTTTCTTGTTGTTATTTTTTAAAGTTATGGGAGTTGCACATTTTCTAATTTTCACACCCACTCCTCTTTTGCTAAAAGATTTAATAAGTCAATTCTACTACGAACCTTAGTTTTACCAAAGATATTTGCAATGTGGTTGTTTACTGTGTTTACAGAGATATCGAGTTGATCAGCAATCTCTTTGTTTGTTAATCCCTCTTGGATTAACTCAATAACACTAAACTCCCTTCTCGAGATGTTAAAAAGTTGTCCCCTTTCAAAGGTTAACTCCTTTTTAACAACTGTTGGGACCATTCTACTAAAGTAGATAAACAAGAAGACCAAAATTATTATTGAGAAGGACATAAAGTAAAAGGGATAGGTAAAGTAACGCATTGAGGGGTAGATGAAACTGATTAACAGTAGCGGTATCATAACAAACGATAAGATGATTATCGATCTACTGACAGTTTTTACATCGCTATTTTGAATTCTCTTTAAGTTTACGATAATTGCAAAGATTGAGTAAAAGAGTGTTCCAATAAAGATTGCCATCATCCCACTTTGCAAAAGCCAAACTGACCTAAAAATTATCTCTAAAACAGCCAATGCTACATAAAAAGTGCCTAAAATAGCAAAGGTAACTGTGTGGTAAGCTCGCCAAGGCTCTTTTGTTATCCAAGCAGTAAAATAGGGGACAAACAAAATTAGAAACCCTACGTTGGCTGTTAACATCCCCTCAATCACATAAGAGGTGACCAATGCTGCTGTCTCACTAAAAAAGACATTTGCAAAAACTTTAAGAACTTGTAACACCATAGTTGCCAACAGTGATGCATGAAAGAGGATGAAGTACTTAGTCCACTCATACTCCTCTCTAATGTGGAAAACCACAGAGAGCGCTAATGTCATGCTCCCTGTGGCAAATGCAAACATGTAAAGTAAAATAGTGAAACCTTGTCCAACCATTTTTAATTGTTCTTTAGCCCTATCATCTTCTGGTTGTGTGACATGTCGGCTACACCGCAATAATCGGCAATCTCAGTTGTAAGTTTTGTAAAGTTCATTGGTACTAAGGTTGCCCCTTTTGCTAGTGCTAAGTTGTTGTAACTACCAGAGTTCATAACAGCTTGTGCTTTAGCTGGAAAAAGTTTCAGATGTAAAGAAGATCCTTCATCAAGTAAATACTCAGCTGAACTATCAAACTCTTTAAAGACTCCTCTAAGGGTATTTTCAATCGCTTTCCCCTCACTGATAACTTGGGTAGGCACCTGAAGGTGCATTAAATACCAAAGTGGTAAATCAGGATTAGTCCAAGCTAGTTGGATTTTTCTCTTATTTGCCAAAACTTGCATCTCTTTAACATCAGCTTCATCTACACCCATTTGCTCAAAACTAAATACAGCCCAAGTGCGATCAAATTTTCCTTTAGTCCTCTCTTTGGCAGCAAACTTAATTAAATCTTCTAAAGTCTCAATCTCTTCGGCCCATAAAACTGTCATATTTGTGTAGCGACAATCTTTGCGCATCTGTGAAAAGTAGAGGGACTCAGCTTCTGAAGCTGCGACGATGAGAAACGTTTTACGTGGTTTTTCAATTACTTTCTTTCGCCTTTTCATAATCACTGCTCCTTCTTCTCATCTATAAAAATATATTCACTGGTAATTGGCAAGGCGCCATAAGAGCCATTGAGATAGAGTTGACCAGCGAGATCTCTTTTAGCCTTGGTAAACTTAAAGTCGGCTAAGGAGAAGAACTCAGTTGCTGATTCACTACTCTTTTGGGCAAACCAAACACCATCACGACGTAACACACCATCTTTTAACAATGAGGGGTTACAGTCGATTACCAACATTTGTGAGTTGCTCTTTTTGCTACTCTCTTCAAAAACTGCCACTAAGTGTTCCAATGCATAAGGGTGTAACAACATTCCAAAGTCGTCCATGACTAACAACCTTTGGTTAGTGAATGCCTCAAACATTGCAATGGCAATTGTTGATAATCTTCTTAAGCTTAACGATTCGTTAGAGAAATAGGAGGCGTAGTGTTGAGTTACGTTGGTGTGAACGAAGACCAATCGCTCATCTTGAACTCTAACGTCTCTGATATCGGTGATATCGATACTCCATAAGAAATCGACAAGTTGCTTTTTCCATTGGGGATTTTTAGTTAGTTGCACAACAAGTTGTTTTTCACTGGCAGCTGAAAGTCCAAATGGTAAAATTAACAACGCTTCTTTGAACCAAGTATACAAAGGAGTTAGAGAAAGAGATTCTCTTAAGGCAGCAGCTGCTAAATAGGTGTGATTGGGTTTTACTTTGTTAACTAACCTTTTTTTGTCACCTCTAAACATCTTACCCCATCTGTACTTGTAAGTTGCTACTCCCTGTTGATCATCATTAACATACTTTCTTTCAAACATCAATTTTCGTGAACGCCCAACAAATAGGTAGTACGACTCTAAGAAAACCTTTTGCCTGTCAGCTACTAAGGTGTAGCGCCCAATTAGAGGCTGACCACTCTCTTCATCTTCACCTAAAATAATATCTAAAGAGAGATCTGCAGGAGCTCCTTTAGTTTCTGAATAGGCAAATGAAGTTCCAGCTAACATTAATAGTGGGTTCTCATCCTCTAAATCGGCTAGCACAATTGATTTAAGGGCCTCCAAGGCACGCACAAATGTACTTTTTCCTGCCCCATTAGGTCCAATAATTGCTACCGATCTAATGACCTTTAATCTTTCTGATATTTGGACAGTTTTTGCATCATCGAGACGGTTATCGCGAAGCCCCTCAAAACTTATAGTTTGTGGGCTTTGAACCGACCTAAAATTGGCTATCGTCATATCCAACAGCATAAGCATCTCCCCCTTTAGGAAAGTTATATCTTAACGAAACAGATTATCCATTCGTTGAACTACTTTAGGATACTTTTCCAATTGCGCCACTAAGCGCCTTGGTAAAGTAACATCTCCATGGTTATCTGATGCAATCACATCAACAACATCTGCTTTCAAATAAGAAGATGAACTTCCATCTTCAATTCCTTCAACATTACATTGAAAAAATACGCCGTAATCTTGCAACGCCTTAACCAAATGATTCTTTAAATTAAACCATCGGTATCGCTCTACATGGGCTAGTATTACCTTGTAGTTTAGTTTAATCAAGTCTTTAACATGCTCAATTAAAAAAAGAGGTTCAGTGAAAGTATCGGTCTCAATTAAGACGCAGTTGTCTAAGAAAGGGATAACTAAAACCTCTTGAGTACTTCCTATAAAAGTCTCACTGCCCACTTCAAAGTCGATATTGTACTTCTTGGCTGCCTCTTTAGCCCAAATTGATTTCTCTTTTATATCCTCAGTCTTCGTTGCCACGTATGGATTGTAAAGATGGATTGTTGAGACCACTTTTGAAAAGCCATGTTTTTCATAAGCCTCTAAAAGCTCAAAAAACTTCTCTTCTTTTTGTACTCCATCATCAATCATTGGTAAAAGATGGGTGTGGCTATCAATAAGCGCCAAGTAGCTCCTCCTAGGTGTGATTATATCCTATTCCTACCATTTGGTACATATTAATTATACTAAAATCATGAGCCAGGGGCTAATTTAGTACTCAATAATCTTCTGAGCTTCAATATTTTCACTATCAAAGGGGTGTTTGATGCTATTAATCTCACTTACTAGGTTACTTATCTCAATTAGGCGCTTTGGAGCACCTCTTCCTGTAATTACTACATGAGGACGATTGGGGTTTTGCTTTAAAGACTCAAAGAAACCAATTACTTCATCTAAATCAATTGTTTGATTGTTTAATAGGTATGTTAGTTCATCTAAGACTACTAAGTGGTATTTTCCACTGACGATAGCCTCTTTTGCCACTATCCACCCTTTAATGAAAATACTTTTAGCTTTTTCAAACTCCTCATCGCTATATAAAAAACCAGTTCCAAAATTTTCCCATCTAACACCAAGTTTTTTAGAGAGAATTTTTTCACCAGTTTTTAAATTATCACTTTTAATGAACTGAAAAACTGCAACCTTTTTCTGATGAGCTACACCTCTCATAACTAGACCCATGGCACTAGAGGTTTTCCCTTTCCCATCCCCTGTGTATACAATTAAAAGGGGGTGCTTAATATTGTTGTTTGGCAAGCTCTTCCTCCATTTGATATCTAACCATCCTGTTAAGTTGTCTCAATACTTTTGAATCAAATGTTGAAGCGTAAAGTTTTTCCATCAATAAAATAGCCTCTTCTCTTTGTCCCATTGCCTCTTTTAGAAGTGCTGCATTGTAAGCGCTTGGATAGTGGTTATAATTATCCCACACCTCTAAAAACATTTGTGCAGCTAGTGGATAAAGACGCTGTTTAGCAACTTCATAAGCTTTTTGAGCCTCAAAGTTTTCAGGCTTGTTTTTCATCAATGAGACATAGGTAGTTATCTTTTGAGGAGCCAATAGATTTACAACTTTTTCTGTTAAGGAGATTGAAAGTTTTTCAAACTCAATTAAAGGATCGGGGGCAAATAGAATTAGATCTTCAATTAAATTGAGTTTTTTATCAACTTCAAACGATTCAGATAAACTATCTTTGTAAATAGTGTCGTGCCACTTTGAATCAATAATAGCAAAAGAGAGAGTCATCTCTCCTCTTTGGCGTAAGTAATATTCCACCTTTCCCTCTTCAACAACTTTTTCATAAACGTATTGAGTAAAGTTCATCCTACTTATTCTGCTAGTTAAGTGGGCAGAGCCGTAGTTAGTTAAAGTAAAATAGTTACTTTTAGATAATTTGTCGGTTAGGTGTTTAGTTGTTAGCTCAGCTAATCTTCTTTCACTAAACAAAGATCCTGTTGGGTAAATGATAAATGGAATCTCTTCAACAGTAGATTCAATTTTCTTAGTTGAGCTATCAAAGACGTTAAATGGGTATGGTTCAACCAACTCAACACTCAAATCTCTATATTCACGCATCTCATACTTAGCTGCTTTTTCGTAAGTGATGGGAACTTGCGTTGCACAGCTAACAAAAACAAATACAACTAACAGTAATAGTGAGACAATCTTGCGCATAAATGCTCCTTTATACAGTTTGTAAAATCCTCTCTGAATTAAACAATTTGGAGACTGCCATGGCTTGCAATACTGCCAATATTAAATTCGAAGTAAGAGTTAAAACTACGTGGGAGATGGCATACATCCCCATAAAAGACTCTTTTAAGACAAAAATTGTGTTAACAATTGGAACAACAAATAACAAGGTATTCTTCGATGGGTCCATATACATAGTTGTTACCCCAATGATAACTACTACCATATACAAAGGCATCACATAAGAACTCCCCTCTTTTACACTCTTAGCTAAACACCCAATCACTGTAATTAAAGCAGCAGATACCAGTGCACTAGAAATTAGAGCTAAAATAATAATTAGCAGTGAGATTGGATCAAAACCAACTTCTAATAACCCCCCTGCCAAAAGCGAATCTGAGCCCCCTGGAAGCCCGATAGCTATTAACAGTCCAATAAAAGTGGCTATTGCTGAAAATAAAGAGACCACCGACACATAGATAATCTTCCCCCAAGCAATTGAGCTTCTAGAGACTTGGTTTACTAACAACACAGCTAAAGAGCCACGCTCTTTTTCCCCACTAGTGGTGTCAAGCCCTGCATTCATTGAACCGCTGAATAAAAAGATTACCATAAAGTAGGGCATCAACATTGCTAAAATAGAGCCCCCAGCTTGGGCAGCTTCTTGAGCTGTATCACTTAAAACAATGTTTATTGTGTGCAAGTCTTGATAAGTTAAGTTGTATAAAGAGAGCACATTTTGTGCTATTTCCAATTCATACGAAGTTAACGCTTGACTAACCATATTGACTGCTAGTTGATTTTTACGACTGCTAGAGTCGTATGAGATAATAACGTTGGCACTGCTCCCTGGAGCATATTTAGGAGGGAAAATAATTTTAAAATCACTTACTTGATCATCAACTTCTTCCCACAACAAATATTCTGACAAACTCTCTTTAAAAAGATTGTCTTTGTTATCAACAATTTCAATTTTGTAAGTGGTCTCTCTTGCACTATCTTCAATCGATTTAACTACTGCCCCCATACCTATAAAGATTATTGGCAACATCACCAGTGGAAGTATAAAAGTTGAAAAGAGGGTTCTTCGATCCTTTAAAAGGTTGCGTAACTCTTTTTTAAAAATAATAAAAGCATCATTTAACATCCTATTTCACATCTCCACTAACCAACGAGAAAAACAGTTGTTCTAAATCTTTCACTTTATACTGCTCTAATAGCTCATCTAAAGGTCCTTCACACAACAAATGCCCCTCATACATAATCCCAATTCTATCACACAACCTTTGGGCATCGCTTAATACGTGAGTCGATAACAAAACACACTTTCCATTATCTTTTGCATCTCTTATAAAATCTGAGACAATCTTTGTTGCCATCACATCTAAGTTGGTAGTTGGTTCATCAAAGATAATAATATGGGGTTCATTTAACAAAGCAACAGCAATGGAAACTTTTTGAGTTAAACCACTGGAAAGCTTTGCAATAGGGACATCCAAATGGGCAGTTAGCTCTAAATCATTACTGAGCTCTTTCATCCTTTTGTTGATGTAATCATTATCCATATGATCTAGTTGCCCAAAGTAGATTAAAAGCTCTCGAGCTGTAAGTTGCCCAGTAAGGCGCATTTCACCTGTTAAAAAACCTATTTTGTTTCTGACAGCCCTACTATCAGTAACTACATCTAAGCCATCAACGGTGACCTTACCCGAATCGGGTTGTAAAAGGGTTGCAATAGTTAACAACGTTGTTGTCTTACCAGCCCCATTAGCACCTAATAATCCAAAAACTTCCCCATCTCTAGCAGTAAAAGAGACGTTGTTCACAGCTCGGTTACTACTAGTTCTTGAGTGGAACGTTTTAGTTAAATTTTCAACAACTATCATTCAGTGAAAACTCCAAAAAGTGTTTTAAAAACTATAGCAGTAACTAAAGTGCACTGCAAGCAAACAAATTTTAACTTTTATTAAAAATGACGATTGACACAGAAACCCTTCTCGCCTACTGTTTAATCATCTTACAACAGGGAGGATATTCATGAAATACCAAGATGATGAATGGGAAGAAGAACTTTATGAAGATGAGCTAGATGATGATGAACTTGAGCTTGAAATAGATGATGGATTTGATCCAAATACCCTCCGCGAAGATGACGATTATGATGAGTTCGAAGAGGAAGATGAGGATGAGTTTGATGGCTTTTTCCTCGATGATGAAGAGACTGAATTGCTAGATGACGATGAAGATGATGAGGATGACGAACTCTTTTTCGAAGAAGAAGAGATAGATGTTGAAGATCCTTTCGACTTTTAGCTAACAAACACCCATGTGCTTTATGCATATTGGGTGCATGAATATACACTATAGTGCATATCTCACTTTACAAAAATAACTCTTATGTTTATAGTTACCTCTATTAATCACTTAAGGAGAGCGCTATGAAAAAGAGTCTATTGGTGGCACTTGTTGTCCTATTAATAGTTAATGGCCTTTTTGCCACAGGTACAAAAGAGAAGTCGGATGAAATCTTAATTGGGGTTTCTAAGTTTTTAGCCCACCCTGCTTTAGATGCAGTTGAAAAAGGGATGCAAGACTATTTAGCATCTGTTGGGAAAGTTGTCCGTTACGATTTTCAAAATGCTAATGGTGAAGGTTCGGCAACTAGCCAAATTGCCCAAAAATTTAAAAGTGATAAAGTAGATGTAGCTGTTGGTATTGCCACCCCTACCGCTCAAGCTTTAGCGATGGTCTTAACAGATACTCCTGTAGTTTTCTCTGCAGTAACTGACCCACTTTCTGCCGATTTAGTTCCATCTTATGAAACTGGCTACTCTGATAAGATTGCTGGAGTTTCTGATATGTCTCCAGTTGAAGCTCAAATAGCACTATTAGCTGAACTTACTGGTGCTAAAGTTATTGGGAATGTTTATGCTAGTGGTGAGGCAAATGGAGTTGCCTTAATGGAAGAGGCAAAAGAGGCTACTGAAGCATTGGGATTGAGTTTTGTTGCATCAGCTGTTGCCAATACAGCTGAAGTAAAAAGTGCAACTCAAGCAATTATGAATCGAGTTGATGCTTTATACGTTGCCACTGACAACACTGTTGTTTCAGCTTTACCTTCGATTGATGAAGTTACCACTAAAGCATCAGTTCCATTTATGGTTTCAGATCCATCAAACGTTGATGGGACCAACTTCTTAATCGCTTGGGGTTTTGATTATTACAAAATTGGACTAGCCACAGGTAAAGTTGTTGAACAAATCTTAGATGGAAAAAAAGCTGGTGATATTGGAACAATCTTCTTAACAGATCCTACTGACTTTGAACTTTGGGTAAACTTAGATCAAGCTAAAAAATTAAATATTAACATAAGTAACGATCTCCTTGATTCAGCTTCCGTTTTAATAGAGAATGGGAAAAAAGTAGTTAAGTAGGATAAAAGATGCTAGAGGGAATTTTTGTCGATGGTTTGATTTTTTCTATAATGGTGATTGGAGTTTTAATCTCTTATAGAATATTAGATTTTGCAGATTTAACATGTGATGGATCGTTTGCTACTGGAGCTGCAGTTGCCACAATGGCACTAACTGCAAAGATGGGGCTTTTCACTGCTTTATTATTAGCAGGGTTAGCAGGGGCAGTAGCGGGGATTATCACAGCAGCGATTCACAACGAATTAAAAGTTCCCGGTCTTTTAGCTGGAATATTAACAATGACAATGCTCTACTCAATCAATATTAGAATACTAGGCGGTAGAGCAAACGTCCCACTACTACGGGTTGAGACTCTATACACAAAGTTTCCCACCATATTCAGTTTCCTTAACTCATCATGGGCTTTATTGGTGGGAACTTTAATTATTGTAGTTTTAGCTAAATCTTTTGTAGATATCTTTTTTAGAACAGATTTGGGCATTTCAATTGGAGCACTAGGATCTAATGAGCAAATGATTGTCTCTTTAGGAATCAATCCAAAAGTTTTAAAAATTATTGGGATGGGATTAAGCAACGCTTTAATTGCATTTTCTGGGGGGCTATTGGCCCAATACCAAGGGTTTGCTGATGCAAACTTGGGTCAAGGAATGGTAGTTCAAGGCCTAGCTGCCATTATGATTGGAGAGTTCCTTTTTGATAGCAACCGCATTAGTTTAATCACTTTGCGTGTTGTTTTTGGGGCAATCATCTACAAAGCTTTGATGTTCTTAGGGCGCTACTACGGTTATCATATCAACTTAACCCCTAGTGATTTAAAGCTTCTAACAGGTATTTTAGTTATAATTTCATTAATCATTGCTCAAACTCGCAGTGCTGCTAGTTCAATGGATGCTCGTAAAAAAGCCCTTAAGAGAAACAAGATGCGCCACGATCAAAAAAAGGGGGATATTAAAAATGCTTAAAATTGAACAACTTTCGAAAGTTTTTTACCCCAATACCGTCAATGAAAAAGTTGCCATTGAGTATCTTAACTTAAATGTGGCTCCTGGAGATTTTGTAACAGTTGTTGGAAGCAATGGATCTGGTAAAAGTACCCTCTTTAACTTAATTGGGGGCACCTACCCTGTCACCGGTGGTAAAATTTTCTTAGATGGAAAAGATGTAACTAACAAAGCTGAGTACAAAAGAGCTTTCACTGTTGGTAGAATCTTCCAAGATCCAACAGTTGGAACAGCTGCTAAGATGTCAATTGAAGATAATATGATTACTGCCTTAAGAAAGGGGATGCGCTATTTAACTGTTAGTTTAAACAGTGAAAAAAGAGTCCTATTCAAAGAGGAGTTAAAACAGTTGTCGATGGGCCTAGAAGATCGCCTAAAAGACAACGTTGGACTTCTTTCTGGTGGCCAAAGACAAGCTTTAACACTACTTATGACAGTTTTATCACGTCCTAAGATGTTACTGTTAGATGAACACACTGCAGCGCTCGATCCCCGTAATGCCCAAATTGTGATGGATTTAACGATGGAGTTTATTAAAAAGTATAAACTTACTACCTTAATGGTAACTCACAACATGCAACACGCCATCGACTTTGGAAACAGACTAATTATGATGGATGAGGGAAATATTATCTTAGATTTATCTGAAGAGGAAAAAAAGGATTTAACTGTTTCAAAGTTAGTAACGATGTTTAAATCTATTAAGAAAAAAGATTTTACCTCTGATGAGACTTTGTTAACGACCTAATAATCTTTTGCCTTCGTGCCAAAGCTTCTCTAAGTTGTAAAACTCTCTAAGTTCACTACTCATTAAATGTATTATAATTGAACCACAATCTATTAGTTGCCACCCCTCTTTAGATACATCTTTGTGGCGGTTAAAGACTTCAACATCTTTTTCAGCTAAAAAGGACCACAATTGGCGGGCTAGTGCTTTTAGGTGAGCTAAGGAGGTAACAGTGGCAATCACAAAGCAATCGGTCCACCCAGCAGTTTCAGAGACATCAATAACACTTAAATCTAGTGCCCTATTCTCCTCTAAAAATTGAGCTATATCTATTGCTAATTGGTTTGTTTTTTGATCGCTATTCATCACTTCTCCTTAATTTCATCAATAACAGAGTTATACCACTTATTTGTATACTTTAGTAGAGAGTCTACTTGGTAATTTAGTGGTAAGAAGTTCTCCATCTCATAAGTTCTAATTGTGTAACTCTCTTTGTTAATATTCTTTAAAATTGTAGAGGCAGAAGTCCCTACAAGACTCTCTATTTTAAAGAAGCCATCAGATTTGCTCAAGGGCTTACTACTTTGTTTAACTAAACTAACTATGGCAGCTAACGAGGGGCGAATGTTGTTGTATGGAAGATTAGCATTTTCTAGTAGTTTTTCAATAAATAGATCAACTTGATCTTTTTCAAGTTCATAATAGTTATCTGCTTTAATAGCAAATATTTTTTCTAATGAGACTTTATTATCTTTATCAACTTTAGAGACAACACTTAGTGGCACACTTATCACTACTAAATAATCTTTACTACTGGTAAACAAAAACCCTTTTTGGTCGGTAGTACCCACCACTATTTTTTCTTTAGAAAATGGTGAGCAACTTGTAATTAGTAATAAAAAGGCAAAAAAGGTTAACTTTAAGTATTTCAATTAAACGTTCCCCCATTTTGTAAATACTCTTTTAACCTCAAAGTACTTTTAGCAGTTGTTAGATTATTCTTTGCTAAGTAAAGTTGACTTTGTTCAATCACCTCTAAAACTAATTTTTCTAAAGTTCCTATTTTTAATAAAGAGACTCTTTTAGATTCACTAAGATGCTTTCTTAAAGGCTCTATGTAATCAGAGACATATAAGAGTGCCCCTAGTTTTCCCATCTCAATAGATCCTAATGAGTGCCACCTAATAGCTTTAACAACTTCTGTGCTAATATTATTAGACTCTTTAGTTATCATATGTGAGGCAACTAGAGCGTGTAGAAGTTGAGGATTTTCAAGTTCCTCTCTCTCTGCTTCTAAAGAGTTTGCTTTGACGTACTCAAGGAGTTTTTCATCGCTCCATTGGCGAGCTATATCGTGATAAAGGCCAGCAATAAAGGGGCTATTGGGCTCACAATTAGGATAAAAACGGTTGGTTAGAACTTTAGTTTGTAAAGCAGTTGAGTAGCTGTGGTTATACCTTTTTTCACTTAAAAGCGATTTTATTCTGTTAGTTAACTCTGTATAATCCATTCTCTAAAATATACTCTACCACTTTATTGGGAACTAATGAGTGCAATACCTCTTTATCAAAATTTGCTTGGGCAATGAGGTTGCGAACTGAAGTTGATGAGTCTTCCATAACAGGGTTAGATAAGAACTTCCCTCTTACTCCTGGGGGGAGAATTTGGGGAGGGGCAACTTTTGTACGCCGACAAACAATGAATTCAACTTGATGGCGCAATTGGTCAAAACGATACCACCTTCTTAATCCTGGCAGTAGATCATCACCTAAAACAATTCCTATTTGCCCTGAGATTTTATAACTGTTGTACAGTTCATTAACTGTATCAAACATGTAACTAGTGCCACCTCTTTTAATCTCAATATCTTCTACTAATAGTTCAACTTCTCTGTTATCGGGATAAAGGATTTTGTACTCATCTAAGGCAAGTTTTAACATCGTTAGACGGTCAGTGTCACTAACAGATTTCTCATGTGGTTTATGGGCAGGTTTTGCCACAGGAATTACCAACACCCTTTGGTAATCGGTTAAAGTTACTAGTGAGTGTAATAAGTGTAAGTGTCCTAAGTGGACAGGATCAAAAGTTCCCCCAATAACAGCTGTTCTCATCGTTCATCCCGGTAAACTCGCATCTAAATCAATTGTTGTTACAAAATCGCTTGTTTCAACAATTTCATTGTCATGCTGCATCATTTTTATAAAGGCCTCTTTAACACTTTGTAGACCCTCTTTAGTATAGTTTGACAACCCTACTACTTTCAACTTAGAAAACTTCTTCTGTAACTTTTTTAAATTATCGTGAGAACCCTCTAAGTCCAACTTAGTACCAATAATCACAAACTCTTTTGTCAAAAGCTCAGGAGCATAACTTTTTAGTTCCTCTTTTAAAATAGGAAATGCCTCTAAATAGTTCTCTTCACTTAAATCAATGAAAAAGGCCAATGCACTAGTGCGACTGATGTGGCGTAAAAACTTAGAGCCCATTCCAACACCCTCACTAGCACCCTCTAATAAACCTGGGATATCTGCTAGAACCACATCGTTATCATCATATCTAAACATCCCAAGTTGCGGAATTTTAGTTGTAAATGGGTAATCGGCAACCTTAGCTCGAGCATTGGTTAGGTTATTTAACAAAGAAGATTTTCCTGCATTGGGAAAACCAACAAAGCCAATGTCGGCAATGATTAAAAGCTCCAACCCAATTCTCAAAGATTCCCCTTTTTGTCCAGGTTGGGCGTAACGAGGTGCTTGTCTAGTTGCAGATCTAAAGTTCCAGTTTCCTAGTCCCCCTTTAGCTCCTTCTAAAAAGACCCACCTTTGTTCATCTGT
Source organism: Sphaerochaetaceae bacterium (assembly GCA_050950065.1). Lineage (GTDB taxonomy): Bacteria > Spirochaetota > Spirochaetia > Sphaerochaetales > Sphaerochaetaceae > JBAYOE01. Next base: position 28,135 of record JBMNGX010000008.1, read on the forward strand.
TAAATCTTTAATAATATGGCCAGTTTCGGCATCTTTAATAACTGTTCCAGGAGGGACAGCTATCTCTATATCTTTTCCGTCTCGCCCATAGCGGCGTCTTGATGAGCCATCATCCCCATTTTCTGCTTTGAAGACCCTCACTTTTTTAAGGTGAGCTAAGGTTTTAAGGTTCTCTCTGACAACAAAAACAACAGAGCCCCCTTTTCCCCCATCTCCCCCATCGGGTCCCCCTTTTGGGACAAATTTCTCTCTACGGAACGATACACAACCGTTGCCCCCGTTTCCGGAGGCAACGTCTATATAAGTTTCGTCTGAAAATCCAATCATTATACGCCCCTTGGCGCGTTTGCCACTATTTTGTAGCGAGGATTCTTACGTATTTGCGGTTACTGCGGGTATGGAATTCAACTTCGCCGCTAGCTTTGGCAAAAAGGGTATAATCTCTACCACAGCCAACGTTTTCACCAGGGTGGAACTTTGTCCCTTTTTGGCGAACAATGATTTCACCAGCTTTAACAATCTGGCCGCCAAATCTTTTGACCCCTAGTCTTTGCGCATTGGAATCACGCCCATTTTTTGAACTACCGCCACCTTTCTTATGCGCCATAACCTATCTCCTTAAATCTTAATCGATTTCACTGTGATTAGTGAATATTCTTGACGGTGACCTTGGGTCCTTTTGTACCCTTTGCGTCTTTTAAACTTAAAGATCTTAATTTTCTTATCTTTAATGTTCTCTTTTAGTGTGGCAACTACTTTAGCCCCTTTAACATAGGGAGTACCAAACACCGACTTATCACCATCAGCAATAGCGACAACTGAGTCAAACTCTAACTCTTGCCCCTCTTCTGAATCGATTTTATCTACTTTTAAAACGGCACCTTCTTGTGCCTTATACTGTTTGCCTAGAATCTCTACCAGTGCGTACATTTTTAACTTCCTTACTTCGTAAATATGCAGTGTACCTTATACCACAACAACTAACTAATGGCAATACCTACATCAACTCCAAAAAGGGAATTCCCAATAAAGAATAGGCGTTTCTAAAGAGTTGTAAAAGGGCCTTTACCAAAGTAAAACGGCTTAATGAGAGCTCTTTAGACTCCCCTTTAATAATTGGATGATCGTGGTAATAACGACTAAATAGACGAGAAAGTTCATACAAGTAGGTGCTTATAGCTGAAGGGTTTAACTCTTTAGCAGCACTTTGAACAACTAGTGGGTAATCACTAATTAGTTTAATTAACTCTCTTTCTTCTTCTAAAATCAACAAAGTGGGATTAAAAGTAATTTCTTGATACTCTTTTTCAATCTCGTTGAACTTACGTACCATGCTACTAATTCTAGCTCCCATATATTGTAAATATGGTCCAGTATTACCATTAAAAGAGATCGACTCTTCAGGATTGAAAATCATATCTTTAAAAGGATTTACCTGAAGAAGATAGTAATTTAATGCCCCTAGTGCTACATCTTCAGAGGTCTGTTTTACATCCTCTATAACCTCAGCTCTCCCTTTATCAACAATCTCATTTTCAGCTAATTGGGTTAACTCTGCCAATAAAACATCAGCATCAACAACTTTGCCCTCTCTGCTTTTCATCTTCCCATCGGGTAGGTTAACCATCCCATAAGAAAGATGGTGTAAATTGTCAGCCCAAGTGTAGCCAAGGAGCTTTAAGACATGAAAAAGAACTTTGAAGTGGTAAGCCTGTTCACTAGCAACTACATATATTTGTGAATCAAAAGGCCACATTTTGTGCCTTTCAATAGCTGTTCCAATATCTTGAGTTAAGTATAAGGAAGTTCCATCACTTCTCAGTAACACTTTTTTATCAAGTTTTATCTCATCTAGATCGACCCAAATAGAACCATCTTCCTCTTTATAGAAAATATTTTTCTCTAAGCCTCTAAGAACTTCATCTTTTCCTAACTTGTAAGTCTCACTTTCAAAAAAGTAGTGATCAAAAGAGACGTTGGTCCTTTGATAGGTCTCTTTAAGACCATCCATAGTCCACCCATTCATCATCTCCCACAACTTTAAAGTCTCTTCATCACCCTCTTCCCATTTTTTAAGCATCTGTTGTGCTTGAAGTGCTATAGAGGGATCTTCTTCTTCCAAATTAGAGTATTCAACGTAGTACTTACCAACTAAGTGATCTCCTTTAATGCCACTAGATTGGGGAGTTTCCCCTTCTCCTTTTAGTTGGTAGGCCAACATCGATTTACAAATGTGGATTCCTCTGTTGTTAATTAAATTGACTTTAAGTACTTCAGCTGAGTTAGCTTTTAAGATATTGGCAATGCTTTGGCCTATGGCATCGTTACGTAAATGACCTAGGTGAAGAGGTTTGTTAGTATTAGGGCAACTAAATTCAACCATTATCTTTTGCCCTTTATAAAGATCTGAATTGCCAAACTTATCTTTTTCACTTTCAACTTTTTCAATAAGTTGTTTTGTGAGCTCTGTTAAATCAACTTTTACATTCAAATAACCTTGAGCTACAGTTAACTGAGCTTTGGGAAGGTCTTCTTTTGCCTCTAAGCGCTCTTTTATAGTTTCAGCAATCTTTACTGGCGAGAGTCTAAACTCTTTAGCAAAGGGGAAAAATGGGAAAGCAATATCCCCTAGTTCTGCTTTAGGGGGTTTTTGATAAGTCAAAACTCCATTAACCGATTCTAGATTCATCTCTTTAGCATAGAGTGCTATCTCTTTTTCAATTATTGAGTGCCATAAAGTCCTTATTTGTTCCATATTATCCTCTTTAGTTACCCATCTACTATAAAGAAATAGATTGCTTAGGTTCAAGTCCTCCCTTGAGGAAAAATTTCTCTTGATATATCATTTGAGTCACTTATTTTAGGAGTTTGCTATGAGTAATTCAGATAGATTTAATAAATTCGTTAATCCCTTTGTGGAGACCTTTGAAAAGAATGGGGTTGCCTCATTTGTCTCTTTTAGACCAATTCCCTCAATTATGGTTATTGAGGCAATTATTGAAGATTTCATGGACCTCTTATATCCAGGACGAAGTGGTAATGAAGTTTTAAACTACAAAAGGTTAAAAGAGACTGTTTCACAACTTCTAAATCAAATTGGACACACCTTAGAGCGCCAAATCTTTTTAGCTTGGTATCATGAAAACCCCCTTAACTTAGCTGATGAAATGACAAAGCCGTATGAAGAGATGGCTTCTAATGTAGTTGAACGGCTTTTTGAAGCTCTCCCTACTATGAGAAAAATGATGAAAGAGGATGCTCTAGCTGCTTTTGAAGGGGATCCTGCAGCAACCAGTGTAAAAGAGGCAATCTTATCTTATCCAGGGGTTAGAGCATTGACTATTCACCGCATCAGCCACTTCTTATACCAAGAGAAAGTACCATTAATTCCAAGGATGATCAGTGAAATTATCCACAAACAAACTGGTATCGATATCCACCCAGGTGCAACCATTGGAAGGTGTTTGTTTATTGACCATGGTACTGGAGTTGTTATTGGTGAAACTACAATCATTGGAAATCAGGTAAAAATTTACCAAGGGGTAACTTTAGGAGCTTTAAGTTTTCCCAAAGATGCTTGTGGAGCTTTAATAAGGGGAACTAAACGCCACCCCACTTTAGAAGATCGAGTAACTATTTATGCCAATGCAACTATTTTAGGTGATATCACAGTTGGAAAGAACACAATCATTGGTTCAAGTGCTTGGATAAGAGAAGATGTTCCTTCAAATGTTATTGTTCAAAATAGTGAACCAATAAATAAGGTAAGAGAACTTCCAGTTAAAAGCAGAGAAGAGAAAGAGTGTTAACGCTCATAAATTGAGCTTATGTACTCCGTTGGTGTAACTCCAGCATACCTTTTAAAAACCTTACTGAAGTAGTTGCTGTCGTTAAATCCAAGTAAATCACTTATCTCTTTAACTGAGGTGCGTCCATCTTCAAAGTAAAGTTTAGCAAGCCCCACCCTCTGTTTACTAACATATGCAGGAATGGACATTCCTGTCTCTTTTTTAAACTTTCTGGAGATGTGGGAGATGTGGGTATCGTGCATCCTACCTAGTTGTTCAATCTTAATATCTTCGTTCAAATGGACAGTTAAAAAGGTAACAATCTTTTTAATCATTGGAGAGTAACTACTAACTGAGAACTCTAAAACAGCATTTGCATACTCCAGGGCAATTTGGGAATAAAGAACATCATTTAAATAGTTCACTGAAATTGCATTTTCAATCATCAACACATATTTATTGGCAATACTGTGAAGATAAAGACTTTGAGCTCCCCCCTGTAGTGCAACGTAGCGACACAGGGAGTTGAACGCAATCAATTCATTTTTACAACACCTTAAAGTCTCAGCTGCACTCTCTTTTGTGCAACAAATTAAATCGGGAAATGTTTTACGCCTAAGCTCTAGAATATCTTCAACCTGAAAGGGGTTTCCCCACTTAACTGCGTGTAAGATATCGTGCTCCAATTTGTAGCGACGCTCTATTTGAACCATGTTCATCGACTCGGGCATAAAATTTTGATTCTTCAAGTTATTGTCATCTTCCATAACTACTCACCTTGGGTAAATGGTAACCATCTTTATATTTAAATGCAAGGATTAGTATAACTAAAGAGCAATGTTTTGCTCGTAACCACTATTATCCTTACCAATAGTCACCTTTATTATTGCTCCCTTCTCATATTCAACATTCTCTCCAATTATCTTAACTTTCAAATAGTTACTTGTTAAGCCCCAAGTCCCCTTTTTATCCCTCTTTTCAACAATTGTATCAAATGTTTTCCCTATTTGACGTGATAAATAGCGACGGTACTGTTTTTGAGAGAACTCTCTTAAAAGTTTTGCCCTCTCATCACGAGTTCTTTCACAAACTCGGTCAGTTGCATCAAAAAGGGGTGTTTGGGGACGAGGAGAGAATGGGAAAACGTGTAGTTGAGCTAAATCGAGCTCTTTTAAGACCTCAAAGCTCTTTTCAAACTCCTCGTCAGTTTCTGCTGGAAGGCCTGTAATTATATCGGCAGCTATAAATGGATCTTCTTTAACCTCTCTAAGTAATTTAACAGCCTCATACAATCTACTAATATCGTAATTACGATTTACCCTTTCTAATACTTTGTTACTAGCGACTTGAATAGGGAGATGAAAATGACTTTGGATTCGATCATCTCTAAAGACCTCAATGAGCTCTTTGTCTAACTTATCAGGCTCTAAAGATGAAAGTCTAATTTTTGTCTCTTTATTTAGTTTTTCCAACAATAGAATTAACAACTTTGCCAAATCGTACGAACCACTTTGATAAGCGCTAATATTAACTCCAGTAAGAACTATCTCTTTGTATCCTTGTCCTTCTAAAGCTAAAGTACGCTTAACAACTTCATCGTGATCTAAACTAACAGCATCTCCACGGGCAATGGTTACTCTACAAAATGCACACTGGTTATCACACCCATCTTCAATTTTCAAAAAAGCACGTGAATGGTAACTAAAGGTGGCTGCATCGTAATCAAAGGGGCTAATATCACTACTTTCATTAAAGTTAATTAGCGCCTCTTTTAAATCAAAGTCACTAATTAGCCTGTGGGCTAAAAACTGGGGTAAATTAATTAAAGAGGGTTTATCATCGAGTGAAACTACAACTACTTGTTCACTAAGAGCTTCAATTTCCTCTTTTTCAAGTTGGGCGTAACACCCAGTTACTAAAACAATAGGTTTAAGCTCGCTGTTGGCAAATTTTCGTATCATTCGACGAGTTTTTTGTTCAGCTTTGCTGGTGACGGTGCAACTATTTACAATGATTAGTTCAGCATCTTGGGAGGGAGGTAATACCTCAAAGCCCTCTTTTCTGAAGGCATCTGCAATTGCTTCACTTTCGCACTGATTTAATTTGCACCCCAATGTATATAGGGATACTCTCATTTTAACTCCTGTGGAACCTTATCTTGCTCTTCTAAAATTGAAAGTATTTTATCTAAAGCAGATTTTAAATCGAGGCGTACTTGGTGCGCATATTGATTATATTTTTGCAGATCATAAAAAAGTTGCAAAGGGTCGTTACAAGTTTGTTCAACAATTGTCATCAAACTCTTATAACCAACTGTAGCTAACTCTGTTGGTTGTAAATTCAACTCATCTAAGACTCTACCTACAAAGTGGGTTACCCCTTGTGAGTAGGCTGCCTCTTTATCGTGCTCTTCACAACTCATAGAAAGCACTTTTAATCCCATCTTTGAATAAATTGTCTCCCACTTTTGTAGTGTTGTTTGGTTAGTTCGTACATCACTAAGAACTAACGGGAGATTAGTTAATCCCCCTTTTGCTGAATCAGGACCAAACATCGGGTGGGTTGCAATAATTTCAACGCTTGAAGGTAAAAACTTCTCCATTATCAAAGCAGGGTAAACTTTTACTGAACAGGTATCCATAACAACTGCTTTGTCGTTAATACGATCAGAGACGTTTTTTATGACCTCTTTAAAAGAGGAGATAGCAACGCAAAATATAATAGTGTCGCAACTGAGAACTTCATTCTCAGAAACAACTTTAAACTCTGTAGCTTCGATTGGGCGCTTTGTCCTATTGTAGGCGACAACTTCACCCACCTTACTGAGCTCTTTTGCCCAGAACTGTCCAAAACGACCTAATCCATATACTCCAATTTTCATCGCTTCACATTACCATAGTCAATAATTTAAGACAATTACTATAATCTCTTCATCTGTTCATCTCTTTATGGTAAAGTGAAATCAAAATTGCCATAAGGAGTCTCTAGATGTTATTTGCCGAAAAGATGAAAAGCAAAGCTCGTGAAAATCAGAAAGTCTTAGTTCTACCGGAGGGAACTGAGAGGCGCACTATTATTGCTGCACGCCAAATCATTGATCAAAAGTTAGCAAGTAAAGTTATTTTAGTTGGTAAAGTTGATGATATCAACAAAGTTGCTGAAACTGAAAAAGTTAATTTAGATGGGATTGATTTAGTAGATCCTTTAACAAGTGGGAAATTAGACTCTTATGCAAAAGAGTTTTTTGAACTAAGAAAACATAAAGGGATTAGTGAACAAGAGGCCTTAGAGGCGATGAAAGATCAACTGCGCTACGGTGCAATGATGGTTCGTCTTGGTGATGGGGATGCAATGGTAGCAGGTGCTGATAACACCACTGGTGCTGTTTTAGTAGCCTCCTTTCAAATCATTAAAACCCAAGTGGGTATTAGAAGTGCCTCCTCTTGTTTTGTAATGGCCACTGATAAAACAGATTTAGGTGCTAATGGTTCATTTATCTTTAGCGATTGTGCCACAATCCCTGAACCAACTGCTGAACAGTTAGCTGAAATTGCTGAAGCCTCTGCTGCTTCTTGTGAAACTTATTTAGATGCTAAGCCAATTATTGCTATGCTCTCTTATTCAACTAAAGGATCTGCAAAAGGAGCTTTGGTAGATAAGGTTGCCCAAGCTGTTGAAATTTTAAAAACAAAAAGACCTGATTTAGTTGTTGATGGTGAGTTACAACTCGATGCAGCTATCGTTGAAGAAGTTGGTTTATCTAAAGCTCCCGATTCCCCTGTTAAAGGGAGAGCCAACGTTTTAATCTTCCCTGATCTTCAATCGGGTAATATTGGTTATAAATTGGTACAACGATTAGCAGGTGCTGATGCTTTTGGTCCAATTCTACAAGGTTTTGCCAAACCTGTTAGCGATCTTTCACGCGGTTGTAGCATCGAAGATATCGTAGTAACTAGTGCAATTACTTTAGCTCAGGCGTAATGAGTAGAAGCTTAACCGATCCCACCCGCTCTATTGAGAAAACCATTTGGATGTTAGCTTGGCCAGTTATCTTGGACCAAAGCTTCAACACGATGGTTCAATATGTTGATTCAGCGATGGTGGGATCACTTGGGCCAATTGCTACTGCAGCAGTTGGCTCTAACAGCTCTACAATTTGGTTAGTCCATGGGATAATGTACGCTTTTGGAGCTGCTTTTTCTGTCTTCACTGCCCGACGAATTGGTGCTGAAGATAAAGAAGGGGTTCAACATGCAGTACGCCAAGCTCTTTTAGCAATCCTTTTTTTCTCAGTTACTGTAACAACACTGATGATTTTCTTAACTCCTAGGTTGCCCCATTTAATTGGAGTTGAAGCTCAAGTTGTCCCTGATGCTCAAACTTACATCTCCTATATCGCTAAAGCCTACCCTTTCACAATTATTTTTGCCTTTATGGCAAACTTACTTCGTAGTAGTGGTGATACTAGAAGTCCTTTAATTAGTAACATCATAACCAACGTTACCAATATCATTGGAAACTTCTTTTTAATTTTCCCAACACGAACAGTTAATTTTTTTGGAAGGTCTTTAACCATATGGGGTGCTAATATGGGAGTTGAAGGGGCAGCAATTTCAACAGCTGTAGCAACAGCTCTTAGTGCCTTACTTTTATTGGGAGTTCTCTTTTTCAAAGATTCAGTTTTAAAACCTCAAATTTTAAATGTGAGTTGGAAAGTTGATTGGTCTTTGATGAAGAGAGTTTTCACCTTAGGGGTCCCCTTAGCAATGGAAAGGGCCACTTTAAACGTGGGGCAAATTGTTTTAACTATCTTAGTAACTAAAATAGGAACTACTGCCTTAGCTGCCCACCATCTGGCAATAACAGCTGAAACCATAACATTTTTACCTGCTAGTGGTTTTTCTATGGCAGCAACTGCCTTAGTTGCCCAATCTCTTGGGGCTAAGAAAAAGGATTTAGCCCAACAATATGCTAAAAAGAGTTTAACTTATGGAATATTGTTGATGAGTGCAACAGGGGCATTGATGTTTATCTTCTCAACTCAACTAATGAGCTTTTTCACCCGTGATCCTCAAGTTATAGCACTAGGGTCCAAGGTGTTAAGAATTGAGGCCTTTGCTGAACCATTTTTTGCAATGAGCATTGTAGGTAGTGGTATTTTAAGAGGAGCGGGTGAAACTAGGTGGCCTTTTATTAACAGCCTCATTGGAATGTGGTTAATTAGATTACTTCCAGCAACTATCTTAATCTTATACTTCGATTTTGGTCTTATGGCTGCTTGGAGCTGTATGGTAGCCGATTTAGTGGTTAGAGGATTGTTAAACTTGTACCGTTATAAAAAAGGGGATTGGCTAGAGGCTTGGAAAGAGTAATTTAGCTAACTGGATAAACTTCTCTATCGGTATTGTTTCAGCTCTTAAACTCTCTTTTAAGTTAACTTCATTTAAGGCATTCAAAAATAAAGTTTCATCAAATCTGTTTTTTAACGAGCCTAATAAAAAGTTGTTTCTAATTGTTTTACGCCTATTGGCAAACAACTCTTTAACTAACAATAAAAAATCATCTTTTAAATGGGGCTCTACTAAAGGTTTATCCCGTTTAGTTAATTTAATGGTAACACTAGTGACATTAGGTGGTGGAAAAAAAGAGCCCCCTTTGATATCAAATAGCTTTTCAACGATATAATCATTTTGAACTAAAATAGTTAAAGGGTTGTACAACTTCGTGTTCTCTTTTGCCTCCATCCTTAAGGCAACTTCTTTTTGAAGAGTATAAACCTGCTGATCAACTAAAATTCCTTTTTCGATCAAAGTAGCAATTATTACAGATCCCACATTGTAAGGAAGATTGCCAAAGATATAATCGGGCTTCTCTTTTTGTTCAAATAAGGTTTTTAAGGCATCCCCTTCAACTAAAGTAAAATTTTCAACATCTTTAAAAGCTTGTTCTCTTAAAATTTTACAAAATCCTCGATCTATTTCAAAAGAGGTCACATAAGAGCCTTTTAATAAAAGCTGTTTCGTTAATTGTCCAATCCCTGGCCCTATTTCCCAAACACTTTTACCCTCTAATGGGACAATTGAAGAGGCTATTTTATCTAAGGTATTTAAATTTATTAAAAAGTTTTGCCCAAACTTTTTAGTTAGAGCCAAGTTGTTTTTCTCTAATAGTTGAGTAATCGCACTTGTTGAGTCGTAGGGAAAATCCCAAATCATACTTTTTCCTATTTCTTTTATTGATCTTTGAATAAAGATAGCCGCAGAGAGCCAAGGTGGTCAACACAACTACCAACAATAAAAGATAGAATCTAAACGTTGTAGCAAATAAATATTTGTTTGTTACTTCACTACCCCACCAAACAACTTTTTCAAATAAGTTGGCTAAATAGTTAATAAGTCCAATTGGATAAAAAAGGCAAAGCAGTGCTAATAAAAGTATAAAGGTGGCAATTGGAACTATCACTAAAGAGATGATTATCCCTATTGGTTGAAACAAACCAAATAACAAAATCCCTAGGGGTGCTAAAGCTAAGTTCACCACCAATGAAGCAGTAAGAGCTTTTGCTATATAAGTTGGCATTATTGGTTTAAAAAATGGATAAACAAGGGGATTAAAAATAAATAAAGAACTCAAAGCTGCATAAGAGTACAACGTAGCAACACCCATTATAGTTTCAGGAAATAAAAGAATGTGGACAAAGTAAGTTAGTAATAATAAATCTTCGTATTTGTTTTTAAAAAATGGGGATAAATAGAGCATAAGTAGTGCTCTTACTAAAGAACTTTTAAAGCCAACTAAAAATAAATAGAGTGTTAAAATTATATTAACTGTAAAGTATTTACTCTTTTTTCCTTTTATTAGAGTTGCTATAAAAAGGGCAATAACTTGTAAGTGCATCCCAGACAGAGCTAAAATATGGGCAGCACCACTATCTACAGTTTTCTCTTTAACCGTTTGTATTAAACTGCTATCGCCAAATAAAAGGGCATACACTAAAGCCCTACTATTTTCTTCTAAATGATTAAATCTACTTTTTAAAAAAGTTAATAACTTTAATCTTTTATCTATTACCCAACTCCCTTTTAACAAAAAGCAACTATTACTACTAAAAAAGAGTTTTTCATCTAAAGTAAACAAAGAACCCTCTGTTAATAAAACGTCCCCTTTGTAACGCTCTTTGCTACCAATAACCTTTATCACCCCTTTACAACTGTAACTATTACCTTTTTTGTCAAAACACCTTCTTATCTTAAAATCAAAAGTTTGGTTTAAATTACTGCTAGTTGAACTATCACTAACCACTGTCCCCTCTAGTTGATGAACTTTTGTTATCTCAATGGGTAAATAAAGCTTCTCTGTAAAATAAACAGAAGTAAGTAACAGAGCTACTAATAAAGTTAATTGTACAATAACAAGTGTTTTAGTCTTTAAACTAAACAACAAAGGAGGCATTAAAGCTATTAAGATTAACAACAATTTAAATACAATATTTATATGATTATCATATATTTGTAATAGGTATTGTAAAAAGAGGATAAATAAGATGGGACAAAATTTAAGTACCTTTTTAAATCCCATACTTAAGGGATCTAAAAAGTTTTCGATCTACTTCATTGTTGTAACTAGTAAAGCTAATAGTGGAAGATCCAAATCTCCTTGAACTCCAAGTTTAACTAACTTAGCAGAAAAACTCTCATCGAGTTTCCCTTTGAGTTTCAACTTCTTGTACTCACTAAATCGTTGATCCAAAAACTTCTCATTAATTTTAACGTGGGAGTGTAAAAGAGTATCAACTTTCTCATTCTTATTAGTGAGATTTGGTAGTTTTCGATCATCAAGTTGACTAATACGATCTGCTAAATCAATTCCCTCTAAAGATCCACACTCATCTAAAAACTTCTCATAAGAGGTGAGTTTACTCTCTATTTCATGTTCAGCTCTAGAGGCATTTTGTTTTAAAAGCATCTTTCGCTTCATTGCTAAATCGCCTTTTTTATCCCTTTTAGCCAAGTAATTGGCTGTTAGCAAAGCTCCAATTAGTCCAATGATTAATTCATCAATAACAGGAATTGGATCTCTAACTGCCAATGAGAAGAAAAAGTAGAGGACTAAAAAGACAAAGGCAGAAATAAGGAGGCGGGGGATGTATCTCTTATCTTGGATCCATCTGTCAACTCCACGCTCAATTTGTTTATAGATTATAAAAAGGGCTGTATCTTTTTCTTGGGTAGTAAGACCGGTTGAGGCAAACCACCTAATGGGTTTGCCCTCATCCCATTTATCAGCTGTGGTGGGATCTACATAGGGACTTAAGTAGAGACTTTGTCCATTTTTACGTCGAAGGATATAGGCTGCTTCCATTTTTATAACTCACTTTTAATTCTACTAACTTTTTCATCAAGTTTTTTATCAAGCTCCCCTTTTTCACTATAGGGGGTTTTGAAAAAGAGATAATATTTAATCTTAGGCTCAGTTCCTGAAGGTCTAATGATTAATTTCTCATCACTTTCAAACTCTAAGATAATAACATCACTAGGTGGCAGTCCAGTTCCTTTATCATTTAGTAAATCAATTTTATTTTTAATTTTTAAATCAGCAAAAGTTGAGCCCACTTGCTTTTCTCTAAAACTTGCCATAATTGAGGCCATCTTTTGTTGTCCACTAGCCCCTTCATAAGTGTAAGAGAGCACCTTTTCACTGTAGATTCCAAATTCTGTATAAATTTCTTCCAACCTTTGTTGAATGGTTTTACCCATTTTGTTGTAGTAAATTAGCATCTCAACACTTAATAAAGCTGCAGAGACTGCATCTTTATCCCCTAAGTAGGGTAAAAATAGATATCCATAACTCTCCTCACATCCAAATAAGAAGTGTTGATCTTTAGAAGTTTCTAATCTTTCAATCTCTTGAGCTATGTATTTAAAGCCTGTTAAAACATCAATTGATGTTGCTTTATGTTTTTCACTAATTGCTTTTACTAAATCGGTAGTAACAATTGATTTAACTACAACTGCTTGGTTTGCTTTATCATCTTTTTGTAGTAGGTAATCAACTAACAACACTGCTATTTGATTCCCATTTAAAAGTTGATACTCAGTTTTAGTTTGATCTGTTGGGATAGCAATTCCTAATCTATCAGCATCAGGATCTGTTCCTAGTACTATATCTGAGCCATTATTGATTGCTAACTCTATAGCCAATCTCATCGCTTGAGGATCTTCAGGGTTGGGCATCGAAACTGTTGGGAAATTCCCATCAGGCAGTTCTTGATTTTCAACAACTTTACACTCAACACCTAGTTTATCTAATAACGTTCTTACAGGCTTGTTACCAGATCCGTGTAGAGGTGTGTAAGCTACTGTAACACTATTTTTTTCAAACAACTTGGTATTTAGAGAATTAAGGACCATATCGTAGTAATGTTCATCTGTCTCTTTGCCAATTATTACTAAAAGTTTTTTCTCTAAAGCTTCAGCATAATCCATCGATTTGATTTTAGTTGGATCAACTTTATTAACTGCTTCGACGATATTGTTATCGTGTGGCTCAGTTACTTGTCCACCATGATCCCAATAAACTTTATAACCGTTGTACTTTGCAGGGTTATGAGATGCTGTTATCACAATACCTGCATTAGCTTTTAAATGTTTAAGGGCAAAACTCAATAGAGGCACTGGTCTAATTTTTTGATAAAGATAAACTTTAATGTTGTTTGCACACAAAGTGAGGGCCGCTTGGCGGGCAAATAGTTCGCTGTAGTTGCGTGAGTCAAAAGCAATTGCCATCACAGGGTTTTCAAAACTCTCATTTAGATAATCAGCTAAACCTTGGGTAACTTTTCTAATCATCAAGGGGTTAATTCTATTAGAGCCTCCCCCAATGACTCCTCTCATCCCCGCTGTACCAAAACTTAAGGAGGTGTAAAAACGGTCGTACAATTCATCAAATGCTTGTTCATCTAAAGCGTTGATTACCTCATTTCTAAAAAGGGCTTCACTTTCTTGTTCAATATATTCATTAGCCTTCTTTACTACTTCATCTTTTTCTTTTTCGCTTAATTCCATTTAAAAAGCTCCTTCTCAAGTTCAGTAATTGTATCATATAAAGGCTCGCAGCCTAACTCAATTAATTGTTCTTTAGTTTTAAAGCCCCAAGTTAAAATAGCTTTTTGACTTTTACCATTTACAGCAGTTTGCCAATCTACATCGCTATCACCTATTAAAAGAACTTCAGAAACATCACAGTTGCATAGTTTACTAAATCTAATCAGTTGATTTGGATCTGGTTTGGCTAAAAACTCTTTTGAGTAACCTTGAATCATAGTAAAGGGGGTATCGGGGAAAAAGTAGTTGATGATAATCTTAGTTAAATTGTCATCTTTGTTTGATAAAACTCCCACTTTTACGTTGTTGTCCAAACATTTTTGGACGAACTCTATATTTCCTGAATATACAGAGGAGCTCTCATAAGGGTGAGTTGCATAAGTTTCAGTAATTACTTTCAACAATGAGTCAAACTCACTCTCTTCATAGTTGTAATTCTTATCCTTTAAAAGGGCCCTTATAGCATTAGCAAGCCCTCTTCCAACGTACTTTTTTGTCTCTTCTTTATCTATTTGTTTAATATTCAAATCTTTTAAAAGGGCATTAAATGAGTAGGTGATATCACCTACTGTATCAATAAGAGTACCATCTAAATCAAAGAGAACACCTTTAATTTCTTTTTTCATTTTTTTAAAGCTCTCGTGCTAAATCTTTTCTTCTATTTGATCTTCTTCTATTTATCTTTCTTTTTCGTTCAGCTTCAAACGCCCTTTCAGCTTTACGAGCTAAGCGGCGGTCGCTGGTAAAATGAATTGAGCCAAATATTGAGAGGATGCTAACAACTAGTACCACCCAAGGGGCATAAGGGCTCTTAATAAAAGGTAAGTTCAAATTCATCCCAAAAAAGGAGGCTAAAAAGAGGGGAAACATAAAGGCAACTGTCACTATGGATAACCTTCTTAAAGAGTTACTCATATTATTTGAAATAACTGAGTCAAAAGATTCCATAGTTCCAGTTAAGATTGAAGAGTAGATTGCTGCCATCTCAATGGCTTGTTTATTGTCAATAATAACGTCTTCTAAAAATTCTCTCTCTTTATCGTCGTTTAATTTAAAGTGGGGAAAGCGACGAAGTTTTTCTAAAAGAACTTCGTTAGCACTTAAACTGGTAGCAAAATAGACTAAAGATTTTTGAATTGCCAAAAGTTGTAGTAACTCATCGTTACGAACAGAGCGGTACAGCTCTTCCTCAATTAAACTCTTTTGGCGATTTAAATACTTTAATAGTCGAATGTAGACCATCGCTGCCCTACTCATCAAACTAATGACAAACCCCTCTTGGGTTTGAATTGGATATTGCCTAAAACGACTACGGGCAAAATCTTCTAAAATAACTGAATCGCTTTGACATATAGTGATAATCGTATCTTCCATCATCACTATTCCCAAAGGGACACAGTATTGATTTATGCCGTGACTATCGTCAGCAAATGCAGGTAAACGGGCAATGAGGGCTAAATAGTGCTCCTCTTGCTCAATTCTGGATTGCTCATCCAAGTCCATAATATCTGCAAGTAGTTCAGATTCAATCCCATACTCTTCTTGTAGTTGGGTAATGTCATCTCTGGTTACCTCCCGAGCATCGACCCATGTGTATGGCTTAATGGGTGTCTCGGTTGGCACTAAGGGTGTAACTAAGTTTTGTCTAATTGTAATCATGGTTCCTCCAATGCCCTTCTTCGGAACCATTAGCAAATATCTTATTAGCTAAATGGCGTATTTCTTTAGGAGGGCTGTTATTGCTAAAGATTTGCGATAACGTCTACTAGCGCTATCGTCTGTAGTAGACATAGCATCCTCCTTAAAACGAAAAAATTACCGCATAAAGTGCGGTGGTCGTTTTGATATATCTTAGCATATCACCTGCCTTTGTAAAAGAGGGAGAAATAGAAAATATTTTCCCCTTATTGTGGGAATTTCTCTGAAGTGGTACAAATTTATAAAAGAGAAGGAGAATCTACTTATGAATCGAGAAGAGGCTTTACAACTATATAAAAAATATAACTCAACAGAGAGTTTATTGCGCCACTCGTTAAGTGTGGAAGCTGTGATGCGCCACTTTGCACAACATTTTAATGAAGATGTTGAGTATTGGGGAAATGTTGGTCTTTTACACGATATTGATTACGAATTATATCCACAAGAGCACCTTAAAAAGGCTCCAGAGATGTTAAAAGAGGCAAACGTTGATGAAAAAACGATCAGAGCTGTTTTATCACACGGGTGGAAAATTGTAACAGATGTTGAACCTGTTCACATCATGGAAAAAGTTCTTTATACAATTGATGAACTAACAGGCTTAGTTAGTGCCACTGCATTGATGAGACCCTCTAAATCTTTAATGGATTTAAATGTTAAGTCGGTTAAAAAGAAGTTTAAAACAAAAGGGTTTTCAGCCAATGTTAATCGAGAAATTATTCTTAAGGGTGTTGAGTTAGTTGGCCTTGAATTTGATAAAATCATTGAACTAACTATTGAGGGGATGAGAGCTATTAATGAGGAGTTAGGATTTAATTCCATTTAATGTTTGCTTATTTTAAAAACTACCATTATATTTATGGTTCAATAATTATTAATGGGAGAAGAAAATAATGAGCGTAATTTACAAAGTTGAGCGTTTTGAAGAAGATTTTGCTGTGTGTAACACATCAGATGGAAGAACCATTGAGATACCTTTTGAAGATATCCCTGAGGACTCTGTCGTTGGAACTCAACTAAGATTTGTTGATGGTAAATATGTCAAAGAGGACTTTTAAGTAAGTAGATTACTACTTTCTAGTCCATATGTGTCGCTAGCTTTAAAGCCTTCGGCAAACCGGGTGCCGATACGTAGGCCCCGGTAGCTAGCAACCACTTCAACATTGTGTAAAATGTTCATCTGTTTAGATTTTCTAAGTATTTCTACTTGTGAGATGTGAATTGTTAACGATTCTATTTTTTTCTCTAAGTAATCACTGATATCAATAAACAAATCTACCCCACTTTCTATTCCATCAAATCGATCAGCGTGATAAAGCTTTATCTCTTTATTAGAAACTTTATCTAAGGCTCTAAATAGTAGATCATTAACGCTATTGGCCTCTGTCATTGGAGGAGAGATGATAATATCAACACCGATTGAGTTTATTAGGGTATAAAGTTTATCTACTTGTGTTGTATCATTTTCATCTAGTTCATCTAAATCTATATCAAGCGTTGTATATTTTGCCCCTAAAAAGTTTGCAGCACGAGAGCCTTCAGCCATTCTTTTTAACCTAGTACTTTCATCTTTATTTTTAGAACCGTTAGTGACAGAACAGATTATTACATTTGACCCGCCTTCAACATATTTAGCAACACTACCACCAACTAGTTGCTCCACTTCTCCAGGTTGTTTTCCAATGGCCAATATTTTCATCTTATTTTCCTTTCTCATTATCGTTAAAGTCATTGTACAACTTTTCAATTTGTTGGGCAAAGCGCTCTACAGCATCACCTAAACGTTCTGGGTCTTCTTTAATTGGATCTTCAAAGATTTTCTTTGCATGCTCTTTAAATCTACTTACCACCTCATTGAAAGCGTCTAAACTCTTATCTAAGTGTTGTAACGCTACTTTGAGTTGGTTAATACCTAAAATCCACTTTCTAGCTTTCTCACTTACTGGAAGTTCATCATATAGTAAATCAAACGACTCTCTTACCATTGGAGCATAAGCTTTAAAACCGTATTTACTTGCTAATAGTCCTGCAAAGTAACGAGCTACTTGCTCATCGCCATGATTTACAAAGATATGACGTGGTTTTTTAGTAGTAAAACCTTCAAGCCATCTTATTAATCCCTGTTGATCAGCATGTCCGCTTATCCCTTCTAAAACTTTAATGGAGGCTTTTACATCAATTTTTTCACTAAAGATAGTAACTTGCTTTGCCCCATCTACTATAGAGCGCCCTAAAGTTCCACTAGATTGGTAGCCACTAAAAACTATGCTACTTTCTTTTCTCCAGAGGTTATGTTTTAAATGGTGTTTTATCCTACCTGCTTCACACATCCCACTGGAGCTAATAATTACACAACTCTCTTTACGAAAGTTTAACTCTTTGGATTCATCTGCGCTAACTGTAGCAGTTAAGCTGTCAAATATTAGTGGGTTATGCCCCTCTTCAACTAACTTCATTGCCTCATCATCAAAATAGCCGTGAATATTTTTAGAAAATATCTTTGTGGCTTCTATGGCTAATGGGCTATCTAAAAAGACAGGGAGATAAGGAATTTCTGGTAAGAGGTTATGATTAATAATATTACGTAGTAGGTATAAGAGCTCTTGAGTTCTTCCCACAGCAAAAGAGGGAATAATAACATTTCCCCCTTTGTCAAAGGTCTCTTTTATTATTTCAGCAAGTTGTTTGCTTCTCCCTTCGGTTGCCTCTTTTTGACTAGCATATTTACTTTGTTTATGGTTACGATCTCCGTAAGTGGACTCAACAACTACAAAATCGGCCTCTTTAATCATAGCTGGATCATTAATAAGGGGTTGGTCTAAGTTTCCAATATCACCACTAAAAACTAAATGGCGCCTTTCTGTCCCCTCTGTTGCCCAAATTTGAACATAAGCAGAACCCAAAAGATGTCCTGCATCAGTAAATTCAATGTCAATATTATCGGTAACTTTAATCCTTTGATCGTAGCTAAAGCCAACAAATAGCTCCATTGCCCTTTGTGCATCTTTAACCTCATACAATGGCTCTACCAACTTCTCCCCTGCTCTTAATTTCTTTCTATTGAGCCACTCATTCTCCATCTCTTGTATGTGAGCACTATCACTTAACATTATTGAACAAAGATCTACTGTTGCATCAGTAGCATAAATTTGTCCTTTAAATCCTTTACGAACCAACAACGGTATTCTACCTGAGTGGTCGATATGAGCGTGAGTTAAGAAAACATAGTCGATTGAAGCAGGGTCAAAAGGAAGTTGAAGGCCTAGTACTTTTTCATCATTTCCTTGAGGGAGCCCACAGTCGATTAAGATTTTTTTGCCTGAAGTTTCTAAAAGGGTGCATGAACCAGTAACAGTTCGTGCAGCTCCAACAAATGTTACTCTCATATTTTTAGAATAACCTTTGCACAACCTACTGTCTATGATAAGTTTTAATTAGTAGAAGTTGTTGGAGGATTAAAATGGATATCTATACAGATCGAGTTCGTGAGTTACAAATTGCCCGAACAATAGAAAATCTTAAGAAAAACAATATGGAGGCAGCTTTTATTCCAACTGCCCAAGATGTTCTTCCTATGCTCCGTTATATTATTGAAGAAGACTCTACTGTCGCTTTAGGAGGCTCTGCTACCCTTAGTGAGACTGGAGCAGTTAAGATGCTTCGTAATGGTCCTTACAACCTCATAGACCGCTATGAGAGCAATTTAACAGAACAACAAGTTAAAGAGCGCTTTAGAGCAGCTTTTAGTGCAGATCTTTTTCTAACTAGTGTTAATGCAGTAACTGAAAGAGGAGAGCTCTATTGTGTTGATGGAAGAAGCAATCGAGTAGCACCTATGTTATATGGACCAGAAAAAGTTGTTGTTGTAGTTGGAGTTCAAAAGATAGTTCCAACTTTGAAAGATGCAGTAAATAGAGTAAAACAGTTTGCAGCTCCTGCTAATGCAATGAGATTAGAAATAGATACCCCTTGTGTTAAAGATGGTCTTTGTATTGCCCCATTTATTGATCCAGATGATTTAATGGCAATTCCAGTTGGCCTTTGTGATAACGGAATATGTTGCAATATGGTCACTTTTGGACGTCAAAGTGTTAAAGGGAGAATTTCTGTCTACATAGTTGGTGAAGAGTTAGGCTATTAGTTAAATATTAGAGCTAATACATCATCTGCACTTTCAGAAGCAGCTAACAATCTTCTCATGTAAGAGCTATTTGTTGCCCTTGCTATCGATGCTAAAACTTCGATGTAAGAACGAGACTCTTGTTCTGGAGCTAACACTAAAAAGAAAAACTGAGACCCTTTGCCATCTTGAGAGTCAAACTCAATTGGCTCTTTTGCAATACCAACAACTAAAGCTATAGAGTCTACTGCAGCAGTTTTTGCATGAGGAATGGCAATTCCATCAACTAAGCCAGTAGAACCGAGTGTTTCACGAGCTAAAACAGCGCTAACTAACTCATCTCGATCTAAGTTTGGACGCACCGAAACTAAAAGATCTATTAGCTCTTCAATTACACCAGTTTTTGTGGTAGCAACAACAGGTATTTTTATTAACTCTTTTTTTATTACATCAGCTATTGTCATTTCTCACTCCTAGTGGCACTTGGTGCAATTTCAAACTTATCCCAAATTTCATCGTTATCACGTACAACTAGAACAGGGCAAGGGGCACTACGTAACATCCGATCTGTTTCACTTAGTAACTCATCACGGCGACTGCGAATCTCACTAAGTCCTCCAATGACTAATAGATCAATATTGTTCTCTTGAAGGTACTTGGTAACTTCAGCACTAACAGCTCCCGATGTTTTAATTGTTTTTACATCTAACCCTTTTTGCTGACCAAGTTCTTTAACGTGATTAAGATACCTAATGGCATCCCCTTCAATGTCCCTTTGATACTCTTGTTCTTCAAACTCCAAAAAGATACGGGCACTAACTAGATCTCTTAAGGCACGTGTATTTACAACATAGATAGCCGTTAGCGAAGCCTCTAGGCGATTAGCCAACATGATTGCTGCCATTGCTGCACTCACCGAATCTTCTGAACCGTCAAGATAAACTAAGATTTCCTTAAAAGGCTCAACCATTGTTAGCCTCCCTTTCAGCTTTCTCTTTCTCTCGATCCATTCTCTCTTTAACCTGTTTCATCAACATAAAGTTCTCCCTTTCGGCCTCTTCTATTCTACTTTGAGTGTAAGCTAATGTCTCTTTTAATTCAGGTATAACTATTTTCTCTAATGCGTTAACTTTTCTAATTGTTTTTTTAACTTCACGAGCTAATCTCATGATAGAAAGCTTTAACTCAGCAAGTTGGCCCATCAACTCTAATGCATCTCGGTAATCTTGCAAGGCATTTTCCACACTTAAAGTTGTCCCTTCTGGGCTAAAGTAGGGTCCCCACCCACTAAAAGTTGTATCTACTGTTGGAAGGCGCACTCCCATAACTTTCCTTTGTCCCAACTCAATGGAAGAGTTAATTGTTACTGAACCAAAGAGGTTAGCAACTCTTAATCTTCCCATCTCCAAAATCGATTTTCCCATCGAATCGGCAGCTTTAGATAAGGCAGTATCAACTCTATGTTGATACTCAACTGCTTGGTCAACTAAAGTTAAAAGCTCAACTACTAAGATTGAGCGTTTTTGATCGAGCAGTTCATGCCCTAAAGTTGCAAATTTCAACTCGTCGTTTAGTTTGAGGAGGTTACTTCTGGTTGGGGCAACATTGCGAGCCATCCTATCTCCTATAATACTTTTCGATCTCTTCGTCGGTTACCCGCTGCAACTCTTCTGATGGAAGCTCACTTAAAGCTCTCCATCCCAACTCTAAAGTCTCTTCAATTGAGCGGTTTTCATTAAATGATTGTTTAACAAACTCTTGTTCAAATACATTACCAAACTTTAAGTAGCGGTGATCAATTGCTGTCAACTCCTCTTCTCCAATTACAGAGGCTAAGTTTCTAACATCTTTTACATGGGAGTAGGAGGCAAAAAGTTGGTTTGCTAAGTGGGGGTGATCTTCACGGGTCATCCCCTCTCCTATTCCATCTTTCATTAACCTACTTAAAGAGGGCAATCCATTGACTGGTGGATAAATACCCCGACCATGCATCTCTCGATCAAATACTATTTGTCCTTCGGTGATATAACCAGTTAAATCTGGAATTGGGTGGCCAATATCATCATTGGGCATTGTTAAGATTGGTAATTGGGTAATAGAGCCATTTCTTCCACTTATTTTACCCGACCTTTCATATAATTCAGCTAAGTTGGAGTATAGATATCCTGGATACCCTTTCCTACTGGGAATCTCTCCTCTTAAGGTTGAAATTTCTCTTAAAGATTCACAGTAGTTAGTCATATCGGTCATAATAACCAGTACGTGCTTTCCTTTAGTATACGCTAAGTGTTCAGCTAGTGTTAAAGCAGTTCTTGGTGTAATGGTTCTTTCAATGGAAGGATCATCTGCTAAAGATAAAAATAAAGCAACGTTCTCTAAAACGTTTGAACTTTCAAAAGAGTCGATGAAAAAGCGTGCTACGTCGTATTTAACACCCATTGCAGCAAAGACAATGGCAAACTCTTGATCAGCTGCTAATACTTTTGCCTGACGGGCAATTTGGGCAGCTAGCTGGTTGTGTGGCATTCCATTTCCACTAAAGATTGGCAGTTTTTGTCCTTGGATCAAAGTGGTTAATCCATCGATGATAGAAATCCCTGTTTGAATAAAATCTCGTGGGTACTCCCGTGCTGTTGGGTTAATAGCTAACCCGTTAACATCTAGTTCATCTTCCCCTTTAGGTAAAGCTCCCCCATCACGAGGATAACCTAAGCCGTTTAAAACTCTTCCTAACATTTGATCAGTTACAGGGAGTGTTAAAGGCTCACCCATAAATCTAATGCGGGTTCCTGGAAGTGTTAAACCACTAGTTCCTTCAAACAGTTGAACGACAACTACATCGTCACTTGTATCTAAAACTTGACCGGTACGTCTATTACCATCGTTATCAATAGCTTCAACTAACTCTCCAAAACCAACTGGGTGGGTATTGCGCATGTAAACTAATGGTCCATCAATTCTAGATGCTCCAACATATTCACGCCCTTTTAACAACTGGCGATCAAGACCTACAAACTTATTTGCGCTGCTCATATATTCCCCCGATTTGGCTCATCGAGCGTTCTAAGCGTAATCCTATTCGATCAAGCTCTTCTAAATTCTCATTTGAGACTGTAAAACGCATTCTTACAATTTCTTGTACAACTTTCATCCTTCTAATTTTAATTAGAGGGATTCCATGACTAATTGCCTCTGAGCCCAACTCCCAATAGCGTAAAATTATCTTTAACATCCCAATT
The DNA here is from genome assembly GCA_050950065.1 of Sphaerochaetaceae bacterium. Taxonomy (GTDB): domain Bacteria; phylum Spirochaetota; class Spirochaetia; order Sphaerochaetales; family Sphaerochaetaceae; genus JBAYOE01. The sequence continues at coordinate 51,083 of JBMNGX010000008.1, forward strand.
TGCTTCTCTACTGTGCTGTATCGATCATTCTCATCAAATGCATTTTGTTGCAAGAAAGCAGTTTTAAATAAGGAACAAACTTCTAAGATGAAGTTTTGACTATCAGGAAGGGCATCTGGACCAACAAGTTTTACAATTTGTTGCAATCTAACTTCCCGTTGCAACAACTCCATAATCTCTTGTCTACTTTCACTCCAGAGCCCATCAGTTTTAGCTTCCCACCATGGGGCAACTTCTTCAACATACTCTGAATAAGACTCTAGCCAACTGATTGCTGGATAGTGACGGGCACTTGCTAAAGCACGATCTAAGCCCCAAAAGCATCTAACGAAGCGGCGGGTGTGTTGAGTTACAGGCTCTGAGAAATCTCCTCCTGGAGGTGAAACAGCCCCAATAACCGATACTGATCCTTCTCCTCCACCTAAAAGGCCCATATAACCTGCCCTTTCATAGAACTCAGCAATTCTAGTGGGTAAGTAGGCAGGAAAGCCCTCCTCTGCTGGCATCTCTTCCATCCTTCCACTAAGTTCTCTGAGTGCTTCTGCCCATCTACTGGTAGAATCGGCCATAATAGCGACGTGATAACCTTGATCACGGTAGTACTCAGCTAAAGTAATCCCTGTGTAGATACTAGCCTCTCTCGCTGATACAGGCATATTTGAGGTGTTAGCAATTAAGATTGTCCGCTCCATTAAAGAGCGTCCTGTATGAGGATCAATGAGGTGGGGAAATTCTCTTAGAACGTCGGTCATCTCATTTCCCCTCTCTCCACACCCAATGTAGACGATTATATCTGCATCACACCATCTAGCTATTGCGTGTTGAGTCATTGTTTTTCCTGTTCCAAAACCTCCAGGAATTGCTACTGTTCCCCCTTTAGCTAAAGGAAAGAGCATGTCGATAACTCTTTGGCCTGTAATTAAAGGAACTGAAAGTGGCTTTCTTTCACTAATAGGACGAGGAACCCTAATGGGCCATTTTTGAACCATGGTTAATTCAATTTTATCTTTTTCTTGGTTCTCAATTACATAAATAACTTCATCAACTTTGTAAGTGCCCTGTTCAGCTCTTTTAATAACTTTATAAGGGGCAGTTCCTTTAAGTTGAGGGGGAACTAAGATGCGGTGTTCTACCCGCTGAGTTTCTTGAACTGTTGCAATAATTTGTCCAGCAGTTAACTCATCTCCAATTGCGGCTATAGGAGTGTAGTCCCACTTTTTATTACGATCTACTGAAGGAGAGTCAATTCCCCTTTCAATTAAGTCCCCGCCAAGTTCTTTTAATCGTTCTAAAGGACGCTGAATTCCGTCGTAAATTGTACCAATTATTCCAGGTCCTAATTCAACAGAGAGGGGCATTCCTGTCCCATAAACGTTATCCCCTGGGGCAATACCAGTGGCCTCTTCATAAACTTGGACAATTGCCGTTTCTCCATCAAGTTTTACCAACTCCCCGATGAGCATCTGCTCTCCTACGTGAACTAATTCCATCATCATGGCGTCGGTAACACCTTTGATTGTTATAACGGGTCCATTAACTCTTTTAACTTGTCCTACTATCCTTTTCGACATGTGTGCCCTTCCATCAATTCTTTCAAATCCCGTTCATGGCGAATAAGGCGAGTTGCAACTTGGTTGTTGTAAGCCACCTTTTTATCTAAGGAGGTAACTTCAATACCCAAGCTAGTTAAACTATTAGTTCCCAAGTGCAACTTAACATCTTTGCCAATTGCTTTTTTAATCAACTTAGTTGCTTCATCAAGCATCGTTTGATCAACACTCTCCTTAAAAGAGTAGTTGACTATCGCCTCGCTTTGATCTAATCCAATTGCCGCTTCAGCTATCCACCCAATTAAAACCTCTTTGTAGTGTTTAGAGGCGACTAGGTTTTCCATCTTTTTAGCAACTAAATCTAGCACTAAAAGCCTAAGTCGTTGAGAATAACTTACGTCATGACGCCTTTGGAGGTTTCTAATTGTTGATTCTTCTGCTCTTTGAATTTGAGCTAACCTATTTTCTGTAGCCTTAGTTTCGGCCTGGACAGCTTGCTCTATCTTTTTTACATAGGTAGCTTCAAGCTGTTCAGCCTCTTTTTTGTAGTTGGCTAAAATAGTATCAGATTCTTTTTGAGCACTTTGTAAAATTCCATCAAAAAGATGTTCAGTGCGCTTTTCACTCATATAGATACTCCAATTGCCTCATTAACTAGTTTCCTTAAATCTCGTGAGACACCCCCCGTAGAGCGGTTAGGAATCTCAACAATAAGGGGAAACGATTCACTAAAGATATATCGGTCAACTTCACTTCTTATCATATCAGCAACATCTTGCGTCATGATAATAATCCCATTTTGGCGATCCTCTAGTGCTTCACGTAGAGCATCAGAGGCCTCTTTTTCATTAGAGGCACTAATTCCTCTAGTTCCAACTAAAGAGAAACCTAAAACAGTATCTTCGTCTCCGATAACAAAATAACGCATCTTCTAATCACACTTTTCCTAAAATCATCAAGGCAGTAATGAATCCGAAAACAACTAAACCTTCTGCTAAAGCGATAAAAATAAGTGCTTGAGCCCCAATTTCAGGCTTCTCACTCATTGCGCCCATTGCAGCAGCACCTACGTGGCTAATAGCAAAACCTGCAGCAATAGCTCCTGCAGAGAATGCAACAGCAGCACTAATAACAACCCACATTAAAGCGGTGGGGCTAGCTTGTGCAGCTACTTCAGCACCATTGGCAGCAAATAGTGGAGGTGTAAATAGTACTCCCGATAAAACTAATGCTCCGAAGGTTAGAAAGATTGATAAAACAAGACGTCTTTTAAACATTTGCATGGTCACGATGTGAACCTCCTAACTAATTACTTTTGCCTGCGTGTGGACGCAATGCAATTGGATTATACGACAGCCCACGGCCGGTAAAATACTTAGTAAAGAATTCGTAGTAGTTTAACCTAAGTGCTTGAATTCCAGCAGATAGCCCCTCAAGTGAAATTACTAAAGCGTTTCCAACTACTAATATTAAAATGGCAGCAACTCCGCTAGTCATATTGGCCATTTCACTAAAGGCCGTCATTAAACTAACGTGGGCAATTCCTAACCCCGCTACCCTCATAAACGATAAGGTGTTGGCTAAAAATCCACTAAAGATCTCTAAGATATCTACTATCCACTCTAAAACAATGTCCATAATTAATGAACCAATGCCTTGCTTCTCTAATTCTGTCCCCGATTTTTTCAAATCGTAGTTTTGTAAAGGGATTTTAAATAATAAGGCAATTAAAGGGATTGCAAAGCCGTAAAGGACAAAAGGAGAAGAGGGAATTGATTTATAACCAGTAGCTACAAAAGCAAAAGCAGTCCAAACTCCAAGGCCAAAAATCCACCCACCAATAAGACCATTCTTATCCATCAACAACTTCACATAACTTTTCTTTCTAATTAAATTAATCCAGTTGAGAATCAAACCAGTTCCTATAACAACAATTCCAAACCAGATGGTAATCTTTAAAATTGAGTAGACAGTTCTTCCCCCATACTCCCCTAAGGCAACCACCTCGTGGTAGTTAAACCAAAGCGGTTTAAACAAAGGAAAACCAAAATAAGAGCCAAAAAGGGCCCCACTAACAATTGAAGCAGAACCTAAGTAGATAAAAAGGTTGTACATATCACCGCTAATGATTGAAGGTTTTCCACTTGGATGAGGTTTATAAAACTTAGTTCCAAGTATTCCAAGTAACAAAATGATTAACCCCTGCCCTGCATCGGCAAACATTAACCCAAACATTGCTAAATACGATACAGCTACAAATGGAGTTGGGTTTATTGTCCCGTACTCAGGTACTGAATAGTTATCTACTAACTTTTGAAATGGGCGCAATAAAGGGATATCATCTACTGCTACAGGAACTTGTTCTCTAGGTAAGCTCTCTGCTTCAGTCCACTCTATTACACAAGAATTGTCACTTGCCTCTCTAATTGCTTTTTCTAAACTCTCACTTTTAGAGGCGGGCACCCACCCACTAAAAATAGTGGTATTTCGGGTTCTACTAAAGTTGCCACTAATTTGATTAAGTAGTTCATGCAATTTCAATTGAGACCAAAACTCTTCTAACTCATTTTGGTCTTTGGCAATTCTTTGTTTAATCTGCTCTTTAATTAGTCTGTTTTGTTGATCTAAGTCTATTAAACTCTCTTTTAGATGCTCTTCAAGAATCTCTAAGGCCCTTTTATTAAGAGAGCCATCACTGCTTTCAACCCACTTTAGAGTCTCCATTATTGGAGTTATTTGTTGTCGATCACGCCTTAAGGTTAATAAGATTAGTTGATCCCATTTTTTGTTTTCAACTATTGTGTGAGCTAAGTTAACTAACCTTCCCTCTAAGACATCTAATGTGACACTTTCAGGTTTACCAATACGAACATCAAGATATTGAAGTTTGTTATCAACTAAATAGTTGTACATCTCTTCCACTCTGATTCTTAATTGACTCAGTTGTTTTTGCTTATCTCTAATTTCCCCTAACTCATCACTTATTTCATCAATCCTACTTTTTATTTTAGTTGTGTTAAGAGCCTGAACATCGTTAGGATCAATTTTTTCAATTGGGGGATGATTTAAATTGGCTTGTTGAAACAGAGTCTCAATACGGGCACGTAGATTTCCATACAATGCCAACTTCTCTTCAACTGCCTCTTCAGTTAATTTTTCTTTTTGATCTGGAGCTAAGTTAGAGACTTTGATAAAGTCCAAAACTCCCAAATCTAACAACCTACTTTTAACCTTATCGGCAGCTTCATCAATTACAACGGCCGTCAATAGTCTCATTGGAACTGTAAATACATTCATAAAGCTGCCTCCCTAATCTCTTGTGCGCTAAGTTTAAAGTTAATTCCGTTTATAACTGTTCTAATCAGTTTATCTTGTCGCTCTTCTAAAAAGAAATAAGCTAATATAATTCCGAAGCTAAATGGATAACCTCTAAGCATCTTGTTAAACTCTTTACGCCGATCTGCAAAAAGGTAGTGCTCAACTAACAAAGTTTTCTCTTTAGGACTTTTATCTTTATTCTCATGAAGCTCTTTTGCCAACTCGGGATAGTGTTTAGCTACTAAGTTGCTAATTGATCTTTGTTGAGCATCAGTTGCTAAGAAAGTTTCAAACTCTTGGGTTTGAGTTACCTTTCCCCCTTCAAACATTGATTGTTCTAAAATCTCAGAATCTACTCCATACAAATAACCAGTTCTCACTGAGTTAATAATGTTTTTCAAATCGGCATCACGAGCTAAAACTTCCTCAACAAGCTCTCGATCTCTTTTATTTAGCTTTCTTGCCTCTTTTCTGAGGTGAGAAAACCAGGTGCGATCTAATAAGGTCTCTAAAGTAAATAGTCCCTCTTTATTAATTCGTTCAATATCAAACTCTTTAAAAGGTTTGTAGTACAAAGTTCCTTTTAAAGATTCTTTTATTTGTTCAAAGTTTTCAGCATTGATTATCTTATCCCAATCAATATCGTTAACTATTTTACCTTGATATAGATAACCGTAGCGGTAATCTATGTTTTGATCTTTGATTTTGTTACTAAACCAAAGTCTAATAACCCCTTTAAGATTTTCAACCTCTTGCTTAACCCCTAATGCTGCAATTAAAGAGACATGTGTATCTTCCATCAATCGCCCAACCTCTTTAAAGATTGAGACGTTACGACTGAAGATCCAAGCCTCTAGGCGTTGGATATCACCACTTTCATCGTATAGCTCTGCAAGACTTTGGTAGCTAGTTCCCCTTAATTGGTGAAAAAGCTCCTCTAAGGAGGTGCTATTTAAAAGAGTCTCAATTTGTTTATCATCAAGCATGTTTGCAATTCGGGAGCGGAGTTTAGCATTTATGAATGCATACTTGTTGAGATCTCTTAAGGACAAATTATTTACCCTCTTTTAGATATGTGGTTGATAATATTTCTACCATCTTAGTTGCGATTGTCTCAGCACACTCTTTTAGAGGTTTGTCCTCTTGCTCCTTTTGTTCTATCTCTAGTTTGAATTTTTCAACTCTTTGGGCAGATAATTTCTCTGCTTGATCAATTTTATCCTCTTTAATCGATTTAGCTAATGCGATCTCTTGGTTAAACTTGATCTCTTGACGTTGTTGCTCCTCATAAAGGGCATTTTGACCCTCTTTTTTTGCATCGGCAACAAGTTTTTCTGCCTTCTCTTCGACACTGAAAATTTCTGATATTAATTTACTGCCCATGCACTAATAATAGCCATAATTTGCTATTTCAGCAAGGGATATGAGCTTTATCACAGTTTTGGAAGAATTAAATCTAGATAAGGTTTTACCATAAAATTGAGGCGTGATAAATTTAAGATAAATCCCCGTTGTTGTTCGCTCATTAAAGTGAGTGCGCTCTCTTTTTTAGCTCTTCTAGGTTCATCGCTAAAGAAGTCCATTTCATCATCAAATGTTGATTGTACAAGACTTCTATTTGGGAAATAGTCGTTCCAAAAATAATCCTCTTCTAACAACATTTCAACGTTCAACCAGAAGTACCCATTCTCATCAAAGATAGTTAATTCACTATCGATTCCCATGATTTGATCAAAGTAGAGTTGCTCAAAAGCATCACTAATTGTGGTAGCAACAAAATTCTCTAAGATATAAACTTGTGGAACTGTCGATTTGGGATCTCCCACTATGGTGAATCTGATATCAATTGGTAAATCATCTTCATCACTACCTGGTAAGTACAAGCTAAATTGATAAGTTCCACTAGAAACACCGTTTATAAAGAAGAAACCTGTCTCATCGGTAAATAGGTATAAAGACTCATCGTAAACCAACTCTTCATTTCCATTTTCATTTAACTCCACACGCCACAAGTCTGTTGTGTAGCGAGAATAGGAAGCATCCTCTTTTCTTAAAAGTGTTCCAACTACAGAGTAACTCTTATCGGCAAACAGTTTTACTGCATAGCCTTGGCGAGGTCGAGGGGTAAAGTCATAAATGTAAGAGCCTCCACTAGAGACTATTGAGTCCCCCACCCCATAAATTACAATGTTATTCTTTTGGTGAGTATTAATGGTTGAGTAGGTAGAAGTCCCAAATAGAGATGGTAAAGAAGCAGGTTCACTAGTCATAGTTCTTGTTACTGCAATATCTGCGCCCTTTAAGGCCCCTTTAGGACGCACTAATAAGAAGTTATCCCCAATTGAGCGAGTTATTCCAATAAGCCCCCCAGCGTAAGCTATGGCTGTGTTAAAGGAGACTGAGGTGGTAAACTTTTTAAAGTTCTCACTAAATTGTTGTCTCAATGACAAACCAAACGCTTTAGAGGAGTGGTTGAAAGTAGCATTGCCACTAAAGCTATTTAGTGGGTCAGTAAAGTCAATTCCACTTAAGTTAAACTGCATGCTATTATTTTTAGTTTTAAAGACTCGCCAGTTTAAACTTCCAGTAACTGAAGTTTCAACATCACTGTAAACAGAGACATTCAGTGCTGTCGTAATTGCAACACTTCCACTAATTTGCCCTTTCAACTCAACTTTGTTTGTCAGTGGAGAGTTAAATAAGTTCAACGAACCATTGAGTGAGACTTTTGGAATTATTGAAGTTCCGAGTGTGGCAGAGGCTCTCCAATTAGGATTCTCAAAAGCTAAATCCCAATTTAAGTTTCCACTAAGGTAGTAACGAATCTTTGGACCAAAGTTTCCACTAGTTGATGCAGATAAATCTATCATGTCAGATAATGTTGAAGGATTTAATCCCATCACATTTAAAGAGGTGTTGTAAGAACCACTTTGATAACCCACTGAGATATCAAATCCACCAAATATTGTATTCTCTTTTTTACTAGAAAGACGATAGCTAACCCTCTCAGCGTGGCCAAATTTTAAGGGTTCTGAATAACTACCTGCCACATATAAATCAATTGGTCCAATATTGGTAGCCACTGTTGTTTGTAAAGAGGCGTTTATGGCATTTAGACTTGCCCCCAAGGTGTAGGATAAAGACATTGAGTCAATTACACCAATTTGTTGGTTGATTCTAAAGTTGGGATTCTCAAAATCGAAATTGGGAAAAGAGAGACCCATTGAATAAAGGGTATCCCCTTTTGCCAATAATCGAGAATCGTAAGCCAAGTTGAAATAAATTTCCTTCTTTAATGATTCATCATATAAAGGGGTTATCTCAATAATTGCTTTGTTAGCACCTTGGGCAAAAATAAAATCTCTAAGTTTATAAATTCCAGCTTGCAACTCTCTTCTATAAACTGACTTTCCATTTATAAAGATTTCAACCAAGGAGGGTTCATCCACCTCTATTTTATACTCAAATTGGTGGTTCTTTGGTTTAACATCTCCGTAGTTGTATCTTTTTTCTAATCCAATACCAACAGAATCTTTTGAATAGCCTAAATAGTCGGTCACATTACCAAACAGGACCCTTAAGCTCTTACTCTTAATATCAAAAAATCCTTGGATCCCTTGGAAAGTGATGTAATCTTCCCAATCATCAGACCACTGAACTTCTCTAGTTTCATTGTATGCTCTACCAGGGTGGAAGGTGTAAGAAAAATCAAAACCAACAGGTCCGATAGCAATTGAGTTTCTTGATTGTAATGTTAATAAGGAGAGAGGCTTAATTTTCCAGTCGTTAGCTTCATTAATATCGATTAAAGAGAAAACAGAGATGTTATTGTACCAAGAAAATAAAGCAGGTTTGAGTGATTCACTACCCGACATCTCATAACTACTGTAACGGGCAATATTGGCTCTGTTAATAGAAAGAATTCTTACTGGCATCATCCATGTAGTGAACTCTAAGTGAAGTTCAAAACTCATGTAATCGTACCAAGCCTCAATATCTAATTCTTGTAACTCTTCTAAACTTAAATACTCATTATCAGTATCGAAAAGAATATTTCTAAACTCTTCAGTTAATAGAGGTCCTACTGATCGATTTAGTTGTTCAACTTCAATTAGTATTGATGAATCACTAAATAAGATATCTAAATCATCTAAATAATCCCCATTTACAAACAATGGTACTAAATATGAACCATCACTAAAGATTGAGTAATCCTCTTCACCAGCAACATAGAAATCTGCCCATGGGTCATACTCATCCTCTTCTTCAAAGACAAAATCGGCCCAAGGATCTTCTTCACTAAAGTCTTCCCACCAATCTTCTACAAAAGCCTGCTCTCCAACAATAGGTTCACTTGTATCAACAGCAACTATCTCAATTATCTCTGGGACATCTTCAATTACTTCACGTTCTATTTCTATTTCTTCAGAAATAACTTGTTCAGCAACTTCTACTTCCACAGGAGAAGCTACTTCAATCACTTGTGGTTGTTCGATTTCAATGGGAGAACTTACTTCAACGGGAGGAATAACTTGTTCAACTTCAGCTGGAGGTTGCTCAGCAACCTCAACTTCTACAGGTTTTTCTTGAGGGGGTGGAAACCCGATGAGGGCGCGAACAGAGGAAAATAGCAGCAACACTATTGAAAAAATCAGCAAAACTGAGAGCATGCTGAGTATATATGTGCGCCGATGCTGCGACATTCATTCACACCCCTTTTAATTAAGCTAAATTAATTGTTATAGCTTATTTTTGGAGTAAAAAGTTTTGACGCATCGGCATTTGGTGCAGGATACTGCATGTTTGGTGGCCAAGTGACGTCAACTGTTACTTTCTTTCCAGCGAGAAGGTTTAGTCCATTAACGAAGCCCAATGCCTCTCCCTCATAGACAACACTTTGCCTTGTGGCGTTATTTACTAATTCTATTTTTGCCCCATTTAAGATTTGGTGAATTGTTCCTGTATTCGAAATTGTTAAACTTATCACCTCCTTTCCATCGCTATTAATTGATGGAAGGGCTGAGTCAACTTGCACTCTTGTTGTAGATCTTGCAGGAGACACATACAAGCTTGTGGTATAAACATAGAGGAAGTTGAACATACTTTGTCCTTCAGTAGCTCTTCCTTGAGTATAAGGAATTTGCTCAGCTCTTAATCTAAAAGAGAGTTCTGTTGGGACAGTTCTAGGTCCTCTGTATTGTACTCGCACTATCTGAGAACTTTGGGGTTTTAAAATAACCTTACTTGGTACTATGGAGAAATAAGGAGTAGCACTTTCGTTAACCTCTTTCCCCTCTTTAGTAAGATCTCTAGTGAGAGCAGTAATTTCAACTGCAATCGAGTCGTTAGAGTCATTTACTAAGGTATATGTTTTAGTACTGTTTGCTCCGGTAGGTGAAAATGTTTGCTCTAGTGGTGAGAATTGGAATGCAAACAACGGCACTACAGCTACCAAAGTTAGTAAAATTGTAATCGCTAATATTCGTTTTGTCTTCATACTGTGCATCATATCACTCAATTGTCCTTGGCGTAAAGATTTTTTTGTTAAAGCAGGAGCAACTCCCCAATTAATATTTTTTATTCTAAGCTCAATAAGAGGTTAAATTATATACTAGAGAATACGCAAAACATATACATATGTCAATTGTAGACTCCCTTATTACTACGATTTTACCACATATTCCTCTTAAACAACATAAAATGGGCAATTCTTATGACACTTCCCATTTATTGACATCATCTTTTAAAACATGGTATGTTCATCAACGTAATTTCGGGCTGTAGCGCAGGGGTTTAGCGTACATGTCTGGGGGACATGGGGTCGGAGGTTCAAATCCTCTCAGCCCGATACACTGCAAGGACTTATTCCTTGCAGTTTTTTTATGTTCACCTAATGCTTCAAAGCAATTCTTTTCTTTTTCTTTAATCAAACTTATGGGAAAAGGTTTTTTCCTATTGATTGTAGATTCAAGTTAGATTTATTTATAATGGTCTCAAGATTTAAAGATAATATAAAGTCTGAAGATCTTTCCCCCTCATGGTATATCTTACCATTCCTCCTAAAGAAATTTTTTAATGTTTGTTTACCGTTACCAGCTTTAGGTATTAGCTGTGTTTCTATTTTTAAATAATTGCAAATACCCGCATAATCTAATAAAAAAAGATCCTCAATCATACTACTTGCAGCCAAGTCTATTACCTCAATATATGGGCTTCTTAGTTTCCTTCTTAAGTTTTTCCAATCATCTTCATAAAACATAGTAATGTCTTCTTTGTAAGAGTCTGTATCGTAACAAAGAAAAATTGTCCATTTAATATTTTCATATTGTTTAATACATGAGTTTTTAAACCACTGAGCTGTGTTGGCTATTTGAGTTATCGTTCCAATTGTTTTTGTTCTAATTATTATGTTTCTAAAGCTAGACTGGGAATAATAGATGACCTCATTTATTTTTTCATCAAATTTTTGACTTAGTAAATAGTTTCTATTTTTACCATTGAAATAATAAAAAAGTGCTTCATAAAAAACTTGTTCTGTTTCCCCTTCAAAAATGAAAGCAACACCACTATCTATATGCCCCTCCATGTGGCTATATCCCCATTAGTGATTTTAAAACAAAGGTTGTTTTAGAGTTATTGCCCATTAGATCAAATAAATATTCTCCAACTGAAAGTCCATTATCTTTAGCACTGTTGATAAGTGTTCTCTCTTTGCTCTTTAAAATATTTTTAAAAGTTGCTTTGCCTTGATTATTTGGTAAGCCAATATAAATATTTTCAAGTTTCAAATATTGAATTAAGTATGGGTTATAAGTGGTAAAAATTAATTTACCCTCCCCTATGTTTTCATAAATAATTTGTAACACTCTTTTAATAAGAGAGGGATGAATATTAGATGCTAATTCTTCTACAACTATTAAATGATTAGCTGAACTGTTGATAAATATGGTAGCTAAAATAGAGAATAACCTTCTAGAGCCTTTTGAAAGCATATTAAATTCAATTGGTTGGTTTATGTTTTTGTTTATTAAAAATATTTTATAAGATTCATTATCTAATTTAAATGGGACACTCTGTTCTTTCCAATCGCTAACTACGGATGAATAAAATTTATAACTTTTAGGTTCAAACTCAGTTTTAACAACATCAATATCAACAACATCATCAAAGATAGTAAGAATAGCTTCTCTGAATAAGTCAAATTTATTGGGATCACTTTTTTTAAGGTCGTAAAACATCTTTGAATTAACGCTGTTATTTTCTTGGTAAGAGTTTTCCATACATGATAAAGAGAACCTTTTAATTAACTTTATTACTTCTAAGTAATCTAAATCATCAATTGAAGATAAATTATCTAAAGCCAATTGGTACTCATTTAGAATAATATTTCTAAAAGCAGTAGTAGATTTACTTTTTCTATATTTAAGCTCTTCTCTTTTTAAATAACTGGTGTATTTAGTACTCTCACTCTCTCTTAAATCTAACCACTCATCTACTAATCTTTGTCCTGAATCACCATTTCTTTTCCATTTAAATGAAAATCCATATCTAATGAATTGATACTCTTTTAGCTTAGGCTCGTGGAATTCTATTTCAAAGACAAAAGGCTCATTAGATAAAGAGGGATTTAAAGGGATACTATGAATTAACCCCATCATCTTTTCTCGCTCAAATTCCCCTTTAGTGATGAAAGCAACTGCAAACTCAATACCTTTTAAAAAATTAGTTTTACCATAATTATTTAAAGAAACCAGTGCTGTTATTGCTTTTACTTCTATCTTTGTTCTTTCTAGGTTTCTAAAACCACCAATAGTGATACTTTTAACTTCCATATCCTTTAGCTCTTTATTTATATTATATATTTTTGTTAATTATAAAATATAATATTGCCTAATACAACCTTTTAATATTTTATACAATACTTATTAGTGTCTTATAAATTTAAATGTACTTACTAATCTTAGTATTAAATAAGGTAATTATGGTGCCATAATGATTATCTATTTAACTTTTACATCATTCTAAAGTACTATTTGTAAGTGGGAGTTTTATTGTGTTTAATGATTTAGTTAATAAGCAAAGGGATTATTTTAAAACAGGTGAGAGTCTTAGTGTTGATTTTAGAAGGGCTGCTTTAAAAAAGTTGCTTTTGGCTGTTGAAGAGAATGAGAGTGCTATATTAGAAGCTTTGAAAGCAGATCTTAATAAACACGCTACTGAAGCTTACATCAGCGAAATATCTTTAGTAAAAGGGGAAATTAAATTTGCCCTTAAGAACTTAAAGAAGTGGACTAAAGTTAAGAAAGTTAAAACTCCCATAATTCACTGGCCTTCTAAAAGTTACCTTTATAGTGAGCCATATGGAGTTGTTTTAATTATTGCTCCATGGAACTACCCTTTCCAACTCTCTTTTTCTCCATTAGTTGGAGCTATTGCAGCAGGAAACTGCGCTATTGTAAAACCATCTGAATTTGCTAAAGCAACTAGTAGTGTGGTTAATAAACTCATATCTTCTACTTTTAATAAAAACTACATAACAGTAGTAGAAGGAGATCATGAAGTTTCTTCTAATTTATTAAAAGAGAGATTTGATTACATCTTTTTTACAGGAAGTAGTAACGTAGGGAAAATTGTCCTAGAACATGCATCTAAACATTTAACCCCAGTGACTTTAGAATTAGGTGGAAAAAGCCCTGCTATAGTTACCTCTAGTGCTAATGTTAAATTAGCTGCTAAAAGAATTTTGTTTAGTAAGTTTTTAAATGCAGGACAAACTTGTATAGCTACTGATTACATTCTAGTTGACAAAAGAGTTAAAGACTCATTAATTGCCAATTTATACTTAGAGCAGCAAAAAGCTTTTCCCAATGATGACTTTACCGACTTTCCAAAAATCATTAATGAGAAGCACTTTAAGCGCTTACAATCTTTTAATTTTTCTTTAGAACAGGGTATTACTTTTATAGAGGGTTATTCTTTTGAAGATAAAATAATGCAACAAGAGATATTTGGACCACTGCTGCCAATCATTGCCTATGATAATTTAGATGAGGTAGTTAAAAATCTTTTAGATGGAGAAAAGCCTTTAGCACTCTATTTATTTAGTGAAGATAAAAAAGAGAGCGAAATTTTGTTAAAGAGACTCTCATTTGGTGGTGGGTGTTTAAACGATGCTCTAATTCACATGGTTAATCACCATCTTCCCTTTGGAGGTGTTGGTAGTAGTGGAATGGGCTCATACCACGGCAAATACTCTTTTAAAACTTTTAGCCACTTCAAAGCAATTACTAAAAGTTCAACAAAAATTAATTTGCCGTTTAGGTATCGCCCCTACTCTTCTTATGTAAAACGCCTTTCAGATCTTTAGTTAAAGACCTGCCATTTGCTCAAACACTTTAGTAACTGCAGAGGCGTTCTCTTCTCCGTATCCCATGTTTTGTCCAACTTTGTTTATTTCATGAACGATGTTGGATAAAAGTACTGGAACATTTAAAGATTCTGAGAAGTTTCTAATAAGTTCAGTATCTTTAACCATGGTCCTTAAATGAAATGCTACTTCAAAGTCTCTATTTATAATGGAAGATCCTATTCCTTGAACTACTGGTGATCTAAAATCACTGTTCATCCAAACTTTAAGTACTTCATTTAAATCTAAGTTAGCCTTTTTAGCTAGGGCCATCGATTCACCCAAAGCAGCAACTATTGTTGAAACTAGGTGGTTTCCACACAACTTAGTTGCATACCCTTGCCCACTAGGGCCCATGTAGTGAACCGACTCACCTAACACATTTAATAGAGGGAGGGTTTTTTCATAAACATCCTTATCTCCTCCTACCATTATCCAAAGCCCCCCACTATTAGCTTCCCCTTTAGAACCATGTACTGGCGCATCTAAAAAAGAGGCTCCATTTTCTTTAAATCCTTTTTCTAAATAGAGGGCTGTTTCGGGCACTTGGGTGCTCATATCGATAAATATTTGATCTTTTTTAGAGTTTTTAAAAAGGCCCTCATCCCCTAAGAGAACAGAATCAAGGGCCTCCTTATTCCACATCATAGTGATAACATAATCGGCATCTTCTATCGCCTCTTTAACAGTTGTACAAAAAGTTGCCCCACTATCTATTAAAGATTGTGCATTCTCTTTAGTTCTGTTGTATGAAGTAACTTTATAATTATTTTTCAACAAGGTTTTTCCAATCCCTGTTCCCATCACTCCTGTCCCTATTACCGCGACATTCATGCCCATAATTTGTTCTCCTATTTGTGTTGCAATGTTTTAACTAACCTCTTTGAGGCATCTTTTAAAGCCTCATAGGTTACTTCGTATTGGTAAACATACTCTTTATAAATAGCATGGTTTTCCATATTTGGTTCAACTACTTTTTCAATTCGAACCATTTTGTCAGCTCCCTCTTGTAATGAGGAGTAAATTCCTGAAGCTACTGTTGCTGCAATTGCACTACCTAAAGAGACCGATTGGAGATCTTTAGGAATTATCATCTTCTTACCAGTTACATCAGCCATAATTTGCATCCAAAGGTCACTTTTGGTTGCTCCACCACAGGCGATGATTTCATCAATAACAACTCCCCCCTCTTCCATTCTTTGCAAAATTATTTCAGTGCCGTAGGCAACTGCCTCCATGATTGCTCTAAAGACGTGAATTGGGGTGTGTTTTAAAGTTAAGCCTCGAACAACTCCACGAGAGTGGGCATCAACCCAAGGGGTTCTGTTTCCTTGCCAGTGCTCTAAGACAACCAATCCTTCACTTCCTGGCTCTATTTCTGCAGCTTTCTCGTCTAAAAGTTTATATACATGAATTCCTTTTTCTTCAGCTTCCTCTTTTAAGTCGCTACATAAAAAGTTAGTTGTAAACCACTTAACAATAGAACCTGTTGAAATTTGTCCAGCTTCTACAACTTCCATTCCAGGAATAATAGCACTGGGGAAAGTTCCAAAGATACCAGGGGCGTGCAATTCAGTTTCGGTCATTCCAATGTGTAGTTGAGAAGAGCCAGTAATTAAAGCTAACTTACCTGGTTGGAGGGCATTAACTCCAATAACTCCCATGTAAGCATCAGCTCCCCCTCCTGCTACAGGAATTCCCTCTTTCAAACCAGTTAGTTGGGCAATCTTGTTACTTAGTCCCCCAACAACTTCGCCTAAAGCAACAATTCTTTTGGGTAGTTTTTCAAAAATATCGCCTAAGCCGATTTTTTCGTAAAGAGATTTAGGAAATCCCCCCTCGTTAATATTGTAGAACCATCTAATCGTTGTTGTATTAATATTAGCTGTAATCTCACCAGTTAAAAAATAAGCCATCCAGTCGGTATGTTCAAAGATTGTAGCAGCTTCATCATAAATCTCTTTTTGGTTTCTTTTTACCCACAAGTTTTTACAAGGGAACCATTCTGCTGATACTTTTCCAAAACCGACGTACTTTAAAGCATCATCACCACTAGCAGCTATTTCATCAGCCTCTTTAGCTGATCTAATATCCATCCACATAATTGCATCACGTAGAGGTTTACCGTTTTTATCTAGATGAACAACTGTACAACTAGTACCGTCAATACCAATTCCCTCAATTTGTTCAGCTTTGATTGGACTTTTTTCAAGGGCAATTTTAATTGCCTCGATCATCGATGTTTCCCATTTGGAAATATCTTGTTCACACCAACCTGGGTTGCAGTGAACATTTGTGTTATCACTGGTTCCTGCACTTAAACATTTACCTGTCTCATCATAAATCCCAGCTCTTATGCTCTCTGTTCCTGCATCAATTCCTAAAACATAACGGCCCATTATAATCCCCCTACTCAATTATTTTTTTCAATATTTTAATATTTTCTTTTATTGATCCTTGAAAGATTGCAGAACCTGCAATTGCTATATCAGCTCCTGCATCTTTTACCCACTTTATCGTTTCAGTACTAACTCCCCCATCAACTGAGACTATTGTTTTCAGGTTGTTGTTTGCAATGTATGAGGCAACTTTTTCAACTTTCTTAAGAACCTCTAGTTGCATCACTTGTCCCCCAATACCTGGGTTAACTGCCAACAAGTTAACTGCATCCAGTTTTTCAACTTGCTTGATTATTAGTTGGTAATCCTCAGTTGGGGTAAAAGTGACTGAAACATCAGTTTTGTTAGAACGAACCATATTTATATAATAATCCAAATTATCTTTGCCTGTAGCGTATTGTAAGCTTATTCTGTTAGCGCTAGTTTCTAAAAAGGTCTCTAATATCGATTCAACGTTGTGGTTGTACAAATGGACATCAAAGTAAGCTTGCGATACGCTTCTTAAATCGTTGATGATTTGTGGTCCAAACATTATATATTTAGTGTAGTGCCCATCACTTACATCAAAATGGAAAATATTTATCCCAGCTTTTTCACACTCTTCTAAACTTTGCCCAATGAAAGCATGGTTCGCTGCAAGCAAAGATGCACATATTTTCATTTGAGACGCCTCCACTACTTTTTAGCTAGATTATAACACGAGTTGTGTTTTTATACTTTCTAAATAAGTATATCACCCTTTTGACATATGTAAAGATTGTTTGAAAATTATTCACATATGCTATTGTGTTGGACAACGACTACTATGCAAGGTATAATTATCGTCATGAAAGAAAAGATTGCAAACAAAGCGTATCAGTTGGGCTTTGAGTATGAACAAAAATATAGAGGGTGTGCTCAGTGTACTGTAGCTGCCTTACAAGATGCCTTTGAAATAAAAGATGATTCTCTTTTTAGAGCAGCCAGTGGCCTTATCTAGTGGTGGAGGACTTACTTGTAGTGGCTCTTGTGGAGCTTATGTTGGATCGGTTATGTTCATGAGCTCTTTATTGGGTCGTCGACGTGAATTCTTTGATAACGATGATGATTTTAAATACACCACCTTTGATTTAGCTAAACAACTACACGACCGTTTTGTTAAAGAGTATGGCACTATTTTATGCTCTTCTATTCACCAAGAAATTTTTGGACGCACATACGATTTAAACGACCAAGATGATAAAAATCAGTTCAACTCTGATGGGGCTCACGTGGATAAATGCACCTCAGTTGTGGCTAATGGGGCAAAGTGGTGTGTTGAATTGGTATATGACCATCTTTATGAAAGAAAACTCCTTCCTGACAAGTTTTATCATTGACAACATCAATCGTTACGTCTACTATGTTAGATAGAACATTTATTTTGTTCAAATTATCAAACTTGTGAAAGGTTCTATGAGGCGAAAAGAGTATATTCAACAAAAACTCAATGAACAAAACTCTGTCCAAGTTAGCAAATTGGCAGTTGAGCTCAACGTTTCAGAGATGACAATAAGGCGCGATTTAGCTGAGTTGGAAAAACTTGGAGTTTTGAGAAAAACTCACGGTGGAGCTGTTAAAGATGTCAGTCGTTCGTATGAACCCCCTTTTAGTTTACGTCAACACAAAGCTTTAGATGAGAAAAAAGCGATTGCTAAAGAGGCTTTAAAGTATATTAATGAAGGGGACACCATAGCCTTAGATTCAGGAACCACTACAGTTGAATTGGCAAAAGAGCTTGTCTCTTTTACAAATCTAACAATTGCTACAACCTCTTTACACATTGCAACTATATTTTTAAATCACCCAACTATCACTTTGTTACTTTCTGGCGGTGTTTTAAGAAATAATGAGGGATCAGTTGTGGGTAGTTTTGCCCAAAACAACTTCAAATCGCTCTACTTTGATACGTTCTTTGTCTCAGGGGGAGCTATTAGTTGCGATTCAGGATTAACAGATTACATAATTGAAGATGCTGCAATTAAGCGTCTAATAATGAGCCACTCTAAAAAGACTATAGCTTTAATGATAAGTGAAAAATTTGGACAACACACATTTGCCCAATTTGCCTCTTTAAGTGAGCTCGATGTTTTAATAAGTGGAAAAGTACCTACTTTAGCAATGCAAGAAGCTTTGCAAAAAGAGAAGGTAAAAACAATAATTGCCTAGGCAGAGGAGAAGAATAAGATGAAATGGTTGAAAGAAACATTTAATGTTAGTAAGCCGGTGATTGCTATGTGTCACCTTCAGCCGCTACCCGGAGATCCAGGGTACGACTTTGAAGGAGGAGTTGACAAGGTTCTCGATTTAGCTCGAAAAGACCTCAAAGCACTTCAAGATGGTGGTGTTGATGCTGTTATGTTCTCAAACGAGTTCAGCCTCCCCTACTTAACTAAAGTTGAGCCAATTACTTATACAACTATGGCTCGAATCATTGGAGAGTTAATGAGTGATATCACTATTCCTTACGGTGTAAACGTACTTTGGGATCCTAGAGCATCAATTGATTTAGCAGTAGCTACTGGTGCTTTGTTTGTTAGAGAGATTTTCACAGGTGTTTATGCAAGTGACTTTGGTCTATGGAATACAAACGCTGGTGAAGTCATCAGGCACAGAATGCACATTGGTGGACAGAACGTTAAAACACTATTTAACATTGTTCCTGAAGCAGCCTCTTACTTAGGTGAGAGAAATATCGTTGATGTTGCAAAGTCAACAGTTTTTAACAACAAGCCTGATGCACTTTGTGTTTCTGGTCTAACAGCAGGGGCAGAGACTGACTCTTCTGTTCTTAAAGCAGTTAAAGATGCTGTTCCAAACACCGCAGTATTTGCAAATACTGGTGTAAGGTTATCAAACATTCAGCAACAACTTTCAATTGCTGATGGAACCGTTACAGCAACAACTTTCAAACGCGACGGTGTTTTTGAAAACGAAGTTGATGTAAAACGTGTTAAAGAGTTCATGGATAAAGCAAAAGAAGTAAGATAAAAATTTAGGAGTAAGCTATGGACCAGAGATGGAAAAAACTTGGCAAATTGATAGTTGACTATTCAACTAAGGTAAAACCTGGTGAGAAAGTTATGATAGCTATGGTGGAACCAGAAACATTCCCTCTGGCCCAAGCTGTTTACGAAGCAGTCGTTCAAGCAGGAGGGTATCCACAGATACAACTTCTCTCTGAGCGACTGCGTCGCTCCCTTCTATTGTATGGAAATGAGGAGCAAATCAATCGCGTTCCAGATATTGAACTATATGGAACTGAATGGGCCGATGTCTACATTGGCCTCAGAGGTGCGTATAACCTCCACGTCTTAGATGATATCCCCTCCGATACATTAGCTAAAAACCAATCGGCTATGGGAATAGTTTCCACCAGTAGGTGGCAAAATACCCGTTGGCTCATTGTGCGTGTCCCTAATGAGCACTTTGCCCACCAAGCAAAATCAAGTTATGAAGAGATTGAAGAGATGTTTTTCAACTCTTGCTTCTTAGATTGGGAAAAAGAGCTCAAAACTTACCAAAGATGGTCTAAGATTTTAGAAAAAGGGAAAGAGATTAGAATTGTTGGAAACAAAACAGATTTAAAATTCTCTGTTGATGGACAGAAATGGGTCCCATTTGCAGGTGTTAACAATATGCCCGATGGGGAAGTTGCCACAGCCCCTATAGTAGAAACTATTGATGGGACAATCTATTTTGAAAATCCTGGAGTTTTAAGTGGCCGTTTAATTCACGGTATTACACTTACTTGGGAAAATGGGGTCTTAGTTGAAGCAACTAGTGACACCGAACAAGAGTTTTTCCAATCAATTGTTCACAAAGATGCAGGTTCCTCTTTAATTGGAGAGTTTGCTTTTGGGACCAACTACGGTGTAACTCGTTTTACAAACGATATTTTAGTTGATGAAAAAATTGGTGGAACAATCCACATCGCTTTAGGGCGAGCTTATCCTGAATGTGGCGGAACTAACGAATCTGCAATCCACTGGGATATAATTAAAGATATCAGAAAAGAGGGTTATGTAACTTTAGATGGCAAAGTCATCATAAAAGATGGTAAAATCTTAATAGACTAAAACTCTTTGAAGGAGCTTTAAATGAAAGCTACATTTTTAGGAATCGATTTAGGAACCCAATCAGCTAAAGGGGTTGTCGTTGATATTGATGGAAATGTTGTTGCTCAAGCATCAATTGATCACACCATGGAGAGTCCCAAACCTGGCTATTACGAACAAGATGCCGATAAAGTTTGGTGGTACGACACCGTCTATCTTTCTAAAGAGCTCTTAAAACAACTTGATGATAAAAATATAAGTCACTCAACACTACAAGGAATGGCTGTCAGTACAACTGCTCCTTGTGTCCTTCCTGTTGATAAAAGTGGCAAACCTTTACGCAAAGGGATAATGTACGGAATTGATACTAGGGCAACTAAACAAATTGCCTATTTAGAAGAAAAAATAGGCAAAGAGAAAATTTTTGCAATAGGAGGGCAACACCTTTCTAGTCAATCTTGTAATCCAAAAGTGCTTTGGATTAAAGATAACGAACCCGAAGTATGGAAGAAAACTGATAAGATTTTAACTAGCTGTGGTTATGTTGTTTATAAACTAACTGATCGTATGTGTACTGACACTTACGATGCAATGGGCTACTCACCCCTATTTGATATAAGAAATCAAAGATGGGATTCCACTTATGAAAAAGATGTTTTTAGTTTAGATCTTCTTCCAGACATCCTCTGGACAGCTGAGATTGCTGGAACTGTTACAAAAGAGGTTAATCAACTAACAGGACTCCCTGTTGGATTACCTGTTATTGCTGGAACTGCAGATGCTGCAGCTGAGGCAATGAGCTGTGGAGTTAGTAACATTGGCGATATGATGATGATGTATGGAAGTAGTAACTTCTTCATTATGATAACCAGTGCGCTAAGGCCAGTTGAACAGTTTTGGGCCTCTAACTGGTTTGAAAAGGGCTCTACAGTGTTAGCAGGTGGAATGTCCACCGTTGGCTCTTTGTTTAGCTGGTTTAACGCCACCTTCCCAGGTCGCTCTTTTAAAGAGTGGGAAGAGCTAGCTGCAAAGTCAACTGTTGGGGCAAATGGGGTGACAATACTGCCTTACTTTGCTGGTGAACGCACACCTATTCATGATGCAAATGCCAAAGGGGTATTCTTTGGGATGCAATTGACAACAACTGCAGGGGACATGTTCCAAGCTTTGCAAGAAGCAATTGGTTTTGGTGTAAAAACACAACTTAGATGTCTTAGCCCAAGCAGGTGAAAAAGCTAGTAGAATTGTTGCTATTGGGGGAGTTACCAACAGTGACATGACAATGCAAATCATAACTGACATTGCCAACACTCCTCAACAAATCCCCTCTCAACGAATTGGGGCAGCATATGGGGATGCATTTTTAGCAGCTTATGCAACTAAGGCAGTAGATTCACTTAATGCTATTGATAAATGGGTAAAGATTGAAAAAGAGTACACTCCAAACAAAGATAATGCACTGCGTTATCAAGAGTATTATGAGAAGTATCGCAATCTTTATGAATCAACAAAACATTTAATGCCTTAAGGAGTGACAACGTAATAAAGGTTAAATTCTTTATCTAAATCGTATGCTAAAAAGTCCTCTTCAGGGGTGTTTTCATAAAACAAAACAAATGTCTTAGTTAACTCTTTAGTAGTTAGAGGGGCGTGGTGCCACACCCCTTTTTTAAATCTAATTGCACTTCCTTTGGGAACTTTAAAGGCTTTAGCACTCTCAAAATCGGGCATATCTGCCTTACTCTTATCTGATAGCGCTGCAACAACAATTATGTCGTCAGTAGGAATAAGTACTTCACTAGTAGTGGTGTGTTGTTCTAAGGTGTGCTCTTCAAGACCATTTTTACCATATGTTTGGACTATTGAGACACTTGTTAACCCACTATGATCCATAACTGCTAGTTTATTCCAAAAAGAGAGTTCAGTATCAGAAGCATCAGCACTTCGAGTTGAAGTACTGATGAACTGTCCATACTCATTAAAACTCACATCTGTTGCATCAAGAAGTTTTAATTCAATTTTTCTCATTTTTTTAATTATCCATTTTAGCAATGTAGTCGGCAAAAACAGCAACTATTAAAGCACCCACTGTAGCACCTGGGTCTTGTACTGTTCTCGACTTCTCTTGATAATAGGCAGCCCTTCCGTGTTGAGCAACCATATCTTTAGTTGCTTCAACACCTTTATTAGCTGCCTCTTTAGCCGCTATAAAAGCCTCTTTCAATGGAGCTTGAGAATTTTCCAATGCAGTTGCAGCAGGGTCTAAAGAGTCCAGTATTGTCTTCTCCCCCAACTTTTGACTTACCTCTTTCAGCTATACCGTCGGTAAATGTGCGCCAAAAAAGGGCCATATCGTTTAAAGAGATCTCAGTTTTATCTCTAAGGGCTTTTCCCCCTCTCATAAAACCTGTGGCCATTAAAGTACCCATCGTTGAAGGGGCAGCTTTCGCCATTACCATCCCCCCTTTCATCAACATCGAACCAATATCATCATCGGTGTAAGATTGGGCAAACTCATCTCCAGCTTTAAATATTGCTGCCATGGTTAATCCTAAATCTCCATCACCCATAACTGAATCTAGTTCTATGAGGTAATCTCTGTTGGCTTGAGCCATCTCATTTAACTTGGTAAATATTGCTTTAAAATCATCTAGTTGTAACAAAGACATTGTAAAACTCCTATTTAAAGTTGCTTTTGCTCAAAAATGGGGTGTGTGCAGGGACGCTTAGATACTCTTTTAACTCATCATCTAATTTAAGCAATGAGATAGAGGCTCCAGCCATCTCCATTGAGGTGGCATACTCACCAGCATAGACGTGGAACACTTTAATGCCGTTCTCTTTAAGCATCTCGTCAACTTTACGGTACATGATGTACAACTCCTCTTTTGGAGTTGCCCCTAAACGTTCATCAACACTGCAACTTCATCCCTTTGGTATAAGGAAGGTCTTCTAAAATTGCATTTAACATTTGCTCAACAACTTCATCAGCACTCTTTAAAGGGCCTCGTTCGATTCCAGGCTCTCCATGAATTCCCATTCCAATTTCCATCTCCCCTTCTCCGATGGAGAATGAGGGCTTACCAACTTCTGGTACAATACAAGGAGATAAAGCTACCCCCATTGTACGAACGTTGTCGGCAACTTTTTGGGCAATTCTTTTAACTTCATCTAAATCTTTCATTGCAGCAGCAGCGCCACCTGCAATTTTATAGATAAAAAATATTCCAGCAACACCACGTCGTTTGTGCTCTTCGCCTTTTTAGAAGAGGCTACATCTTCACCAGCAACAACTTGCTCTACTCGAATATCTTCCATATCTGCCATCTCAGCAGCCATATCAAAGTTCATTACATCGCCACCGTAGTTACCGTAGATATATAAAACACCAGCTCCACTGTCGATGGCTTTGGTTACTTCAAACATTTGCTCAGCACTTGGAGATTGAAATACTCCCCCTACTGAACAACCATCGAGCATATTTTCTCCAACATATCCTAAAAACAGCGGTAAGTGGCCTGATCCTCCCCCTGTAGCTATTCCAACTTTGCCTTTCTTAACATTTTTTGTTACAAAACATCTTAAATCATCGTTAACATAAGTTACTTGATTAGGGTGAGCTGCTACTATCCCTTTAATCATCTCATCTACAAAATTTTCTGGTTTATTTAAAAACTTTTTCATACCTAGTTCTCCTTCAATAATAATTTATGTTGCTTCAGAAGCAGTCGATTGCCGCATTTTTTTAACCCGTTTGTAGTTTCCATATTGTTGGGCGATATAGTTGATTGTCATTACCAACAACAGTGCAAATCCCCAAATAAACTTACGGACGAATGGACTAAATGCTAAGATGTTAAAACCACTTTGGGTTACTTGTAACATTACAATAGCCATCAACAAACCTGGAATATTTCCAAATCCGCCATCTGGATCTGCTCCACCTAAGACAACTACTAAAATTGCTTGTAGTAAGTAAGATGATCCATATCCTGGACGCATCGAGTTAGCTCTACTAATCATAATGATTGATGACACAGCTGCTAAAAGAGCAGTTGTTATATATGTTTGCATTATAATTTTAGCATTATCGACACCAGAGTAGCGTGATACTATTGGGTTAGTTCCCAACATATACATATTAAAACCTTGTTCAGTTTTACCCAGTAATAACCAAACAAATATAGTTCCTATGATAAATAGGATGAAAACTATTGGGATTCCAAAAATTGACCCACTACCGATGTATAAAAAACGATTTTGGGAAGTTTGCAACACTTAATCCTTTAGTAATTACAGTAGCAATTCCTAAAAACAGTCCTTGAGTTCCCAATGTTGCCAAAATTGGAGGGACACCAATATAGGCAATTAAAAATCCATTAATTAAACCTACAGGAAGGGCAGCTACGATTGTAGCGGCAATTGCCAACACAATAGAGAGCATTGGATTCATCCCTGCGGCAGGTCCTTTTGTTAAAATAAGAGCTGCAATAACACCTGTAAAGTTTGCTGTAGCAACTACTGAAAGATCAATT